>OZ246020.1:0-440000 GCA_965230795.1 Oleiphilaceae bacterium
CAGGGCGACACGCACGCGAGACAGATGCAGAGCGAGATAATACTGGTAAGGTGTTGAACCGGTCATGCGCTTGAAGTGTGAATAATAGGAGCGCACGCTGGCATGGACTTCCCGTGCCAGCTCAGCGATATCGAACTCCCATTGGGGATGCTGATGCATGTAGTCGATGGTTTTCAGAATATCGTCGTCACGCAGATGAGGGTCTTCTTTGTGCTCTTCCGAAACCAGCCCCTCGCTGTGGTTCATCAGCAGATCAAACATCTGATGCTCGAAGCTTTTCATAATCTCGCGAGACTGGACAAAACTGGTGGCAAAATGAACATTACGCACCAGCTTGTTAACCCGATACTGAATCACCTGCTGCAACAGGCGGTTTTGAGGCCCTTGCTGTAGCACGGCGTGATAGACATTCTTCAGTTCTTCAATGGGGTTCAGGCGAATCAGAATCTGGCAACAATCCGGACTAAAGCGCATGCTCAGGTGCGTATTGGCGGGTAGGAAATTCACACGGGCAATACTCGCGTGTGCACCATGCCCCCAGCGATAACTGGCCCGCCCCTGCGTGACCACAGAAATCACCGGCATGCCAGTGGGCATATCATAGAAGGCTTCGAGCGGACGCCCGTAGGAGACCGCGCTGACCGATAACAGATTCGCTTCGGCATGGCAGAAACAGGCTTTTTCCGTCGATGTGGTGCTTGCTGAGGGTTTCAGCATCAATCCTTGGAAGGCATGGGTTATTGCCGGCAAAAATTCATCCAGAGACGCGCTGATACACTTGGAGAACTGAAATAGTGGCAAATTATGCATGATGGATATTCATGAGGACGCACGTGTGAATAACAACCTATCTAATCACTGTGGTGAGTCTCGGATGCGGCGTTGAGGGATCATTCGAGACCATCAGCGGAGCAGCACCTTACTCTCTTGGTGACTATTTAAATACCTATTTTTGTTACAAAAATGATCCGGATCATTATTTCGGCGTACTTGCACTATCCGGATAGCAAAGACCTGGGAAGCCGACTAATATCCTTGTATTTTATGGGTGAATTGCGCCGAGGGAAATGTGCCTGCAACGATCTTGTACGTCGAAGACAATGCTGAAAGTCAGCAATTAATTGCAACAAGCCTATCTTCAGAATACACCATCCTACTTGCCGATAATTCCGCTGATGGCTACCACAAAGCCATCGAAGCACGACCGGATCTGATATTGCTGGATACCTGTTTACCGGATGCAAACGGTTATGCACTGTGCGAACAGATCCGAGAGGCCGAAGAAACCCGCCACATCCCCGTGGTGTTTGTCTCCGGCATGACTTCGCTGGAAGACCGACTCTGCGGTTACCGTGCCGGCGGCGATGACTATGTGTGTAAACCGCTGGTGATTGACGAACTCAAATCGAAAATCACGGTACTGCTGAATCGTAAACGCGAACAAGGCGAGCTTCAGGATCAACTGGCTAACGCCTCGTCCACCGCCATGCTGGCCATGACGACCAATGGCGAAACCGGTGCCGTTCTCAACTTCACCATCGACACCTATCACTGTAGGGACTATCAGGCGCTGGCCACCTGCACTTTCGAGTTTCTGGCACAGTTTGGTCTCAAGGGCTGCCTGCAGCTCAGAGGCTACCAGGAGTCCATCAACAGCTGCTCCAACACAAGCCCCTCCCCTTTGGAAGATCAGCTCCTGGAGCAGGGTGCGCAAGCTAAACATATCGTCACCGTCCGCAACAAGACCCTGTTTAATGAAGACCACAGCACCCTTTTGATCAAGAACATGCCGGTGGAGGACAGCGAACTCAATGGCCGTATGCGCGACAATCTCGCCCTGGCCATGAAAGGCATTGATGCACGCATGAAAACCCTGCGTTTGGAGGAAAGCAATCGTCTGACCCGAAACGAGAAACTGGAACATGTGATTTATCAGTTACGGGATCACATGCGTGATCTGGACGAGCATTTTGGCGATCTGTTTAAACGCATTCAGTCCATCAGTGAGGAAATTATGATGGAAGCCGAGTGTCGACTGATGACACTTGGCTTAAGCTCCCAGCAGGAACAGGAATTACTGGAAACACTAAAAGACGGCAGTCAGAAACTACAGGACTTGCAGGATCACAGTCAGGACGTCGAAAACCGTTTTCTCGGCCTGGAAGCCGCCATCATTGAAGCCACCCTGCTTTGATGGCTCTGGCGAGGGGAACAAGGGGCGCGATGGCACCGCAGTGCTATGGCCTGTTGCTGGCATTACTGCTAAGTATGGATTGCCATGCGAACACCCTGAGCGGCACAACAACATGGCCCGTTCTATGGCTCCTCATCGCTCTGGTGTCTGCATTGACTACCGCACTGCTTCTGCGTCGACGCCAACACTCATCGCGACACACTTTAGCCCCCAAGGGAATATATCAAAGCATTCTGCAAAACAGCCCCAGTGGCATGATTACTATCAATGCCGAAGGCACGGTTGTGTATTGCAATCCTGCCTGTGAACAGTTGTTCGCCTATCGAACGGGAGAGTTGCTCAACAAAAATATCGAATGCCTGATTCCCCGAAATTTACGCAGCGAACATCAGCATAAATTTGCCAATAAAAACCGCCAGGTCTTGCCGCTGGTGATCGGTAAACACCGTATTGTTACCGGACTCAGAAAAGACGGCAGCGAGTTTCCCATTGAGATTGCCATCAGCCATCATCAAGACGGTCGTGAGCGCTTGTATAGCGCTGCGGTGCGTGACGTATCGGAACGCGTCGAACAGGAACAACAGCTACGGGAACACGAGCGTATTCTCTCTGCTTTCGTTCAGGCCAGTGATGAATGCGTACTGATCTTCGACCACGGGGGAAAATGTCTCTTCGCCAACAGTGCCGCCGAGGAACTGATCGGCGCAAGCGAACAAAGACTTAAAGGCAAACATATTCTGGATCTTAGCGTACAGGGTTATCCGGGACTGGAAGCAGACCGACACTACCAGACCCTGCGGTCCAGCAAGTCGTTCAAGGAAGAAATTCAGATAGATCAACGCTGGTTTGAATTGTACTGGTATCCACTGAAAGATCGTCAGGGTCTGACCGACAGTACCGCCATCTGCCTGCGTGACGTCACCTCGCACAAACAAATCGAATCCGAGCTGCTACTGACCAAAGACCGGGCGGAAAAAGCCAGTCAGTCAAAGTCCTCGTTTCTATCAAAGGTGAGTCACGAATTTCGCACACCTCTGAACAGCATTCTAGGATTTACCCAGTTACTGCTGGATGATAAGGCGCTCGGAGCCACCCAGCGAGAATCTGTGCAAATGGTCCATGACTCCGGGGATCATCTGCTGCAACTGGTCAACGACATCCTTGACCTCACCAAAATCGAAGCCGGTGTGCTCGATGTTCCCATGCGCGAAACGGATATCGGTGCCTGCATTCAGGAATGCCATGCCTGGGCCAGCAGCATAGCTAATCAGGCGGGTATCGATCTGGAGATATCCCTGCCCGACAGCCTGCCCATGGCCATCAGCAATGCCATGCGCCTCAAGCAGGTTCTGCTCAACCTGATATCCAATGCCATCAAGTACACCAGGCGTGGCGGTAGCGTGATCATCGAAGTCACAACCGTTGCGGAGATTCTGACGATATCGGTACGGGACAATGGCCGGGGCATTCGGGAGGAACAGAAAAACCAGGTTTTCAAGGCTTTTCACCGGCTCGATGAGCAGTCGAATACCGAAGGCGTCGGCATTGGTTTGGCACTTTCCAGAGAGCTCATGCATTACCTAAACGGAGACATTGGTTTTTACTCTCGCGAAGACGAAGGCTCAGAGTTCTGGATCAAAATCCCCATCATCGCCAACAGCCTTCAGCCCATCCGCAAGGCCAGCCGAAAAAGCCTGCCCACCGTAGACTTTTCAAAACCAACCGACGGCACAGCCGCTTCGAAACGTATTCTCTACGTCGAAGATAACCGTACTAATGTGCATCTGGTTACCACGATTCTGCAGCGCTACGAGGCTCATCAGGTGGATATTGCTGACGATTGCGCCAGCGCAGGGAAGTCGATTGAGTCGACAGCCTATGATCTGATCATTCTGGATCTCCCCGACGGCAATGGGCTGGAATTGTACATTCGCCTGAGGGAGCAAGGCCTACTGGCGTCTAGCAAGGTCATTGCCTTGAGCGCCGATGCGCTCAGCCGCACACGCAAAAAATGCCTCGATGCAGGCATGCAAGCCTTCCTCAGCAAGCCCTTGGAGATCGCGAATTTCCTGAAGGTGATTCGGGAACAACTGCGAGCCAGCGACGAGCGCAATCGGGCAGAAGCCATCTAAGCAACCTCTTACAGGGACACCGCCGCTACATTCTTGCGATGATGGATGTGGGCAAACAGCGCAACAGGGGGCCGACCAATGCCCAGGGCATGCGTGGCACAGTAGAACGTTTCACCCGTTTTTCAATGAGATCTGCAAAACAGCGCGCGCCCTGCTTGACGTCAATGACGAAGGGCCGGCTGGCGAGATCCCTGTTGATGGCTGTGTCGATATAGCCGGGATGCAACACCGTTACATCGATATTGTCCCGCAGGGTTTCCGCCCGAAGCGCTTCCATAAAAGTCGACAGAGCGGCTTTCGATGCCGAATAGGCGGCGTTGCGAGGCAGCCCCCGATACGCTGCAATGGACGAGGTGCCTACCAGGTGACCGAAACCCTGACGACGAAAAATCACCAGCGCAGCCGAGAGGGTGGCAATGGCGCCATTCACATTGGTATCGATAACCTGAAGATGCTGCTCAAGCGGCTTTTTACCCACAACACCCGCCTTGGCGATACCAGCATTGGCCAGCACAATATCGAGCTTGCCCAGCTTCTCACACAGGCGTTCCAAACTTGGCGCGACCTGATCATATTCCGTCACGTCCAGCGCCTCGATCTCAACCTGACATTGCGTAAACTGCTGCTGGAGATCCTGCTTCAGCGCTTCCAGCAATTCCAGGCGTCGGGCCGTTAAACCCAGGTTGTAGCCGCGCGCAGCCATTTCGAAGGCGAGGGCTTTACCAATGCCATCGCTGGCGCCTGTTATCGCGATAGTAGGACGGGACATGCAGATCTCCTGAAGCACGAGTTCATGAATACGGGATGCTTGCGGATCATACATCAAGTACCCGGCCTGATCATGGACTTGCGAAAACAAACCTGAATATAATCGGATCAAAGGAATGCTTCGTAACATTCCAGCTAACACAACAATAACAACGTCCGCTCGCTTCTTGCCAAAGGTGCCGCTATGAAACAAGCCAATCCTACGATGCACTACCGAACCTGTAATCTCTGCGAAGCCATGTGTGGCGTCGCCATTCAGGTCGAGGAACAACAGATTATCTCCATCAAGGGAGATCCCAACGATCCGCTCAGCAAGGGTCATATTTGTCCGAAAGCGCTTGGCCTGAAGGACTTCCATGAAGACCCGGATCGCTTACGGGTACCACAGCTGAAGACCGCGGACGGCTGGCAGGACATTTCCTGGAACAAAGCCTTCGATCTGATTGCCTCCAAAGTCAGAAGCCTGCGCAAGACCCATGGCAACAATGCCATTGGTGCTTATCTGGGAAATCCCAATGTGCATCATCATGGCAACCTGCTGTTCGGCATTGGTTTTCTTGAAGCATTGCAAACGCGCAACCGTTTTTCGGCAACCTCCAATGACCAGCTACCGCACATGCGTGCCAATCTGGAAATGTTCGGGCATCAACTATTGTTTCCGGTACCGGACATTGACCACACCGATTTGTTTATCCTGATCGGGAGTAATCCCGCCGCGTCCAATGGCAGCCTGATGTCGGCACCGGACTATCTGGGCCGACTGAAGTCCATCCGCAAACGTGGCGGTGAAGTCATTCTGATCGACCCGCGTAAAACCGAAACCGCACGAGTGGTGGATCGACACATTCCTGTTCGCCCCGGCACCGATGCCTTGATGCTGCTGGGCATGCTGAATTGTCTGTTTGATGAGGGTCTGGTGGAAACCGGCCGACTGCAGTCGCGCATCGATGGAATCGCGCAAATCCAGTTGATCTGTTCCGATTACAGTGCCGAAACCGTCGCGCCTCTGACAGGTATTGACGCCGAAACCATTCGCACTCTCGCGCGCAAGCTAGCGACAACCCCACGTGGTGCCATATTCGGTCGCATGGGCACATCAACACAGGAATTCGGCACCTTGGCCACCTGGCTGATTTACGTATTAAATACGCTCACAAATCATCTCGACGAGCGTGGCGGATTGATGTTCACCAAACCTGCCGCGGACATGGTCGAGATTGGCGCCATGATCGGCCAGAAAGGTCACGCCGATCGCTATCAGACCCGTTCCGGGTTACCGGAATTCGGCGGTGAATTGCCCGCCAGCGCCATGGCCGACCAGATTGAACAGGATGGACCCGACAAGATTCGCGCAATGTTCGTGATTGCCGGCAATCCAGTATTGAGCAGCCCCAATGGCCAACGCCTCGACAAGGCTTTTGAGTCGCTGGATTTTATGGTCTCCCTCGATAGTTATCTGAATGAGACTTCGCGACATGCGGACATCATCCTGCCACCCACCTCGCAACTGGAACAAAGCCACTATGATCTGGCTCTGAATCTGGTGAGCGTTCGCAATGTTGCCAAATTCTCCCCGCCCCTGTTTGAACCGCCTCGCTTCGCCCGTCACGACTGGCAGATCCTGCTGCAACTGACACGCCGACTGGCACACTCGGATCTCAAATCCAAACTGCAAACCGAAGCCGCGTATCAGGTGCTGAAACGTCTGGGGCCGGACGGTATTCTCGACATCATTTTGCGCACCGGACCTTATGGCACGCAGATACCGGGGACCACCCAAATTGGCGCCTTCCTCATTGATGCAGTTCAGGACCTGTTCCGTCCAGGTCACCCTCTGCGCAAGCTGCTCGATCTGGGTCCTTATGGCTCGCCAAATAGAAGCTTGAGCAAAGGTCTATGCACCGCTTCGCTGTTGAATTACCCCCATGGCATCGACCTGGGCTCCCTGCAATCGGCCCTGCCAGACCGGCTCTACACCCACAACAAACACATCAAACTCGCTCCCGCCGCGTTTTTGAAGGACATGAGTCGTTTGCGCAAACGCGCCGAAGAACTGAGCGAGGCGAAGGCCGGTGGATTGCTGTTGATTGGCCGCCGGGACGTGCGTTCCAACAATTCCTGGATGCATAACAGCCAACGTCTGGTGAAGGGTAAGAACCGTTGCACCATGCTGATTCATCCTGATGATGCCAAAGCGCTGAAACTAGCCGATGGCGATCAGGCTGACGTGCAAAGTCGGGTCGGCAAGATTCGTATCGAAGCAGAACTCAGCGATACCATGATGCCCGGCGTGATCAGCATTCCCCATGGCTGGGGACATCAGCGTGAAGCGATTCAGCTGTCTGTTGCCAGTAAGCGCCCGGGCGTCAGCGTCAATGACCTCACGGATGACAGCTTCGTCGACCGGCTTGGTGGCACCTCTGCCCTCAATGGTGTACCCGTCACTGTGACCAAGGTGACACCCGGTGCAAGCAAGACAAGCACGACCCCAGCGCAAGCTGGCCACCGCCAGCCCGCGAAGTCAGCGACGAAAGCCAATCGCTCACGAAGCAGCGCCAAAAAAGCACCGGCTCGCGCCAAAGCAAGTTAGCCACCCGTCAGAGACCGCGGGAGAGCCGTCTCCCGCTTCTCGCCTTCTCGCCTTCTCGCCTTCTCGCCTTCTCGCCGGCATGGTAAGCTTTCCGGTCTGTCTCGATTTTCCGGAAACCGTTTTTTGGCATGATCATTCCCCACGACGCACTCAGCAGCGAAGCGCTGGACAATCTCATCAAGGAATATTGTCTCCGTGACTGGGGCCTCAACGAAGTGGAAACGCCTCTGAATTCGCGTATGGACCAGGTAAGACACGCGATCAGAAACGGCAAGCTGGTGGTGCTTTACAGTGAATTGCACGAAACAGCCCAGCTTATTGCTGCCGACGATTTGCAGGTGGATACATGAGTCTGGAGCGTATCCCCCCCGAATTGATTAAAACCAAAGCGGGATCTTCAGCCTTTGAGTGGGCCCAACAGGCCCAGACTGACGCGGTGCTGAAAGCCTTTCAGACAAGCAGCCATAAGGCCAGCGCGCACATCGACGGCTACAACACCGAAATTTATTTTCACAATGGTAATCTCGGTGGCCACTGCAACTGTGAAGAATCCGATGGCTTCGATTTCTGTCGCCACTGTGCCCTGCTCGCCATGCATAGCAACCTCAGCCAGCAGCACATACGTTCCCTGGCGCGAGGTCCGGAAAAAAGTCGCATCATGGCCTACCTGCTCTCACTGGACAAACAGGCACTCGCCAAGCAATGCTTGCAACTGATTGAACAGGACCCGGAGCAAGTACAAACTTACTTGTTAAAGACCCAGATCGAGGGCCCGGAGATCGACTTTGCCGAACTCCGGCGTGAGTTGACACGCATCACCCGGATCTCGGAAAAGTTGTTCAGCCAACGACAGGTCAAACATTACTTTGCCCGGATCGAACGGTTTCTCTCTGCTCTCACTCATGCCGATACGGGAACCGAAGCCGAACGTTTTCTGAAACTGGTGGAATATGCGTGGCAGCGCGTCAGTGCAGTGCTGGATCAGGTCGATGATACCAGCGGCCAACGCTCGGAATGCGTTGCCCATCTCAATCACTTGTACCAGACCAGCTTTCGACAGTTTGAAGGCCGAGCTGCGACTCGAGCGAAACGCCTGCTTAAATTCTGGTTCGAAGACCGTCATGGCCTGCTAACAATTACTCCCGGCGATCTTCTGGAAAGCAGCGAGCTAGTCGTTTTCAAAACTGAGGCCATGAAGGCCCTTGAATCCGATTCAGATCTTTTACAAGCAGTGCGCAAGCGGACCGCCAGATTGCTGGTCGACGACCCGGATCTGGATTTGGCAAAGCGCCAGAACTTGCGCACGATCCTTGCCGAAGCCGACGGCGACTGGATACGCATCGCCGAGCTTTGGCAGGAAGCCGACAAGCGAGAAAATGCCCTACAAACGCTGGAGTCCTACTTTCCCCGGTGCAAACCGGGTAATCGCCCGACCCTGATTCAGGCCTTGTTGCAGTGTTGCCAGAATAAGGAAGAGCAGTTGCAACGCTTGCAGGAATTGTTTGCACAATTCCCCATCGACAGCGCCCCGTTTTTACTGGACGCACTGGATGACACCGATGTTTCTCCGTCTGCTAGAGAGACGCTGCTGGACAATTGCATCCAGCTCTTAAAACATCAAGCACATCCCGACGCAAGCACTCTCTTGGCCGAACTTCTGTTGAAACTTGATCGAATAGACGAGATTCTCGCGTTACCTGTCTTGCACGAACTACCCCTTGAATTGCGGCTAAGACTGATTAGCAGACTTGATAGCAGTCCGCATGTTTCGGCGCGTATCCGGCTGATTGAAAAAGCGATTCAGGAACTCCTGGGTCAGGAACGACACAAAAGTGATCAGCAAGCCGCAGAGCTTCTCTACCAGCTCCAATCCGAAAAAAACGGACAGAACATCGAGGCATTTCTGCAATCGATTCGGGAACTGCTGCAAAGTCGTCCCAATTTCCTTAAGATAGTGCGCGATATAAATCGCAGCACGGCAACACAGGCCTCTAGTTCTTCACACTAGACCTCCCTGTCTCCGGTAATGCGCGGTAAGAATCACATCGGCCGCGTGAGTCCTTTGCAAGCGACTCGTGGCCAGGACAGTCAAAACGAGGTAAAACCATGACCGATCCCAATGCTCCGGAAATCAAAATGGATGCAGATGCCCTGTATCTGGAAGAAGTTTTCACAGATCAGCGCGTCGGCACCATTCGTCGCATGACGCCCGTCACTGCGCACGGTGAACCGGATAACAACCGCGACGTACAGTTTGTTGGCCAGGCACAGATGATGACACCGGCCGGCGCTCTGCCACTGACCTTCGAGATCGAAGCGAGCAACCTGGCTGACGCGATCGCGGCCTACGGCGATGCCGCCAGCAAGGCTCTGGAAGACACCATGCAGGAACTGCAGGAAATGCGCCGTCAGCAAGCCTCGCAGATCATGGTGCCGGGCGGTGGTGATGCGGGCAGCAAAATCCAAATTCCCTGATCACGCGTAAAGTAGGCAGAGATTTCAGCAACATTCACCCACACAAGGATCTGACTTTGATACGCGTCCATCATCTAAACAATTCACGCTCGCAACGCATCCTTTGGCTTCTGGAAGAACTGGAACTGGACTATGAGATCGTGCGCTATGAACGTGACCCCGTCACGATTCGAGCTCCCGAGAGTCTGAAACAAATACACCCTCTCGGGAAATCACCGGTGATCAGTGATGGCGAGGTAACAGTCGCCGAATCCGGTGCTATTATCGATTACCTGATTCGTCGCTATGGCCGGGACACTTTGCTTCCCGCAGAAGATTCGGCGGAATACCGCGAGTTCACCTACTGGCTGCACTTTGCTGAAGGCTCCCTGATGCCTCCCTTGGTGATGCGACTGGTGTTCGAAAAAATGAAAACCAGCCCCATGCCATTCTTCATCAAGCCAGTCGCAAAAATGATTGCTGACAAGGTAATGAGCACATTCGTCAATCCGGAAATACGGTCCATGCTGGCTTTTGTCGAGCAGCACCTGGAATCAAATGCCTGGTTTGCCGGTGACGACTTGAGCGGCGCGGATTTTCAAATGAGTTTCCCCCTTGAGGCCGGCGTTGCCCGGGGGCTGGTGGACGATCGTTATCCCAATATCCAGCGCCATGTCAGAGCCTTTCAGGAAAGGCCTGCGTATCTGCGAGCGCTGGAGCGGGGTGGTGACTACGACTACGGACCGACCCGCTAGCCAGTCTGGCTTCATTCTTTGTCCTGGTACACTTCCTCTTGAAAACGCGGGGAACAGATAGCGAGAAATTCCAGGTCTGATTCCCCGGTGTTTTCGATACACTGAACCACACCTGGCGGAATCAGCACCACGCTGCCCACGCTCACTACCTCTTCTTCATCATTTAGCAGAACCCGGCCTGCTCCCTTCAGTATCAGGTAGCGCTCAGTTGTGTCGGTCAGGGCATGTTTTCGCGTTCGCTTTCCCGCCTCGACTCTGGCTCGGGCAATTGAGACGGCCTCATCTTCATCGCGATTATGGTATTCAAGGATATGGCAACCCTCCTTAAAATAGTATTCAGAGGCTTCTAATGTATGCCAGACGCCAGTTTGCTCTCGCGAGCCTGGCAGGTCTGTACTATCTTGTGCCACGTGGCTGTGTTCTCGCTCATCGGACATGGCATTGCTCCCGGGCAGTGTTTATTCATAAGGACATGTTAGAATCTGCCGCCATTGTCCCGTGACCAGAACGCAAAGGTCAAAGCGCCATGGGATTCATCAATCACTATAATGAGGATTCGCCGTTTTAATGTCTTACACTGTTGGTCAACGTTGGGTTAGTCAGGCAGAGCCCAAGCTCGGTTTGGGAATTGTTTCGGAAATAGAGAGTCGTCGTATTTCCATCACCTATCCGGCGGTGGGCGAAACCCGCACCTATGCTCTCGACAATGCGCCCATCAGCCGGGTGACATACAAAGCCGGCGACCAGATTTTTAATCACGAAGACGAAGCCTTTACCGTTGAATCCGTCGATGACCAACAGGAACTGATTCAATACAGCGTCATTAACAGTGAAGGGCAAAGCCAAACCCTGAGCGAAGTGGAGCTGAATTGCTTCATTCAATTTACCTCACCTTTACAGCGCTTGATGAGCGGTCATTATGACCGCAACCGGGCCTTCCGACTGCGTTATGAGACTCTTCAACACCTGCATCGACTGCAGCAATCAGACGTTCAGGGACTGATCGGTTCGCGTACCAGTCTACTGCCACACCAGCTCTATATTGCCGATAAGGTTGCCAATCGTTTTGCTCCGCGTGTGCTGCTGGCCGATGAGGTTGGTTTGGGTAAAACCATCGAAGCCGGCATGATTCTGCATGCCCAGCTTCACAAGGGTTTGGCCAGCCGGGTACTCATCGCGGTACCTCCGACACTGGTTCACCAGTGGCTGGTCGAAATGCTGCGCCGTTTTAACCTGCGCTTTTCCATATTCGATCAGGAACGCTATCAGTCCCTGAAAGAGGAAGGTCTGGATAACCCCTTTGAATCCGAACAGCTGGTGTTGTGCGATATGGATTTCCTGTATCAGGATCCGGATGTTCAACAACAGGCATGTCAGTCTGACTGGGATCTTCTGGTTGTGGACGAGGCCCATCATCTGCACTGGTCGGAGGAAGCCAGTAGTCCGGAATACCAATGTGTCGAAGCGCTTTCCGCAAAAAGTCGAGGGGTGCTGCTGCTGACCGCCACGCCGGAACAGGCGGGTGTTGCCAGCCATTTTGCCCGCTTGAGGTTGCTGGATCCCGACCGTTTTCACTCACTCACCGAATTTATTGAGCAGGAACAGGGCTACGCAGATATTTCCCGTCTAGTTGGTGAACTCCAGTCGCAGCAGGACGAGAAGCCATTATCGGAAACGAAAATTGCCGAGATCGAGTCCTTACTGGGCGAGGACTGCGGTATTGATCTGCAAGGCCCAAGCTGCGATGTGGTACCTGCGGTCGTCCAACAACTGCTCGATCAACATGGCACCGGACGGATTCTGTTTCGCAACACCCGTCAAAGCGTACAGGGATTTCCGAAGCGGGTGCTCAATGCCCACCCCCTTGGCGGTGACGGCACTGACGATTTAAGCAGCGATCCCCGTACTCTGTGGTTGCTGGATTTTCTGTCACAGACGGACAGGGAAAAGGTCTTGCTCATCTGCCATTCCGCCGAACGGGCATTGGCACTTGAGTCCTATTTGCGACTGCGTCAGGGAATTCGCAGCTGTGCCTTCCATGAAGGACTGAGCATTGTTGAGCGCGATCGAGCGGCGGCCTATTTTGCCGATCGCGAGGAGGGCGCGCAGGTACTGATCTGTTCCGAAATTGGCAGCGAAGGGCGTAATTTCCAGTTTGCCCACCACCTGGTGTTATTCGACCTGCCAGACAATCCGGATCTATTGGAGCAACGCATTGGCCGTCTGGATCGGATAGGTCAGACGCACGACATTCAAATTCACGTCCCCTTCCTGGAAGACAGCGAGCAGGAAGGTCTGTTCTACTGGTATCACGAGGGGCTGGACGCATTCGAGCACAGCTGTGCCGCGGGTTTTGCACTCTTTGAGCGTTTTCAGGATGAACTCCGCGCCTATCTTGATCAGGGCTATTACCACGACGACAGCGCCCAGCAGTTTATAGCAACGGTGCGTCGAGAGCGGGACCTGGCCATGGACGCCCTGAAAAAAGGGCGCGATCCACTGCTAGAGCTGAATTCATGCAATCCTGAAGTAGCTGCTCAACTGATTGAAAAGGTGGAGTGGGAAGAAGAAAGCCAAACTCTCGCCGGCTACATGGACCGTGTTTACAACCTCTATGGCGTCAATCAGGAACAGCAATCCGACGGTACCGTGATCCTGCATCCAGGCGAGCACATGCTGACCCAGGATTTCCCACAATTGACCGAAGAGGGTTGTACCCTAAGCTATCATCGACTCAAGGCTCTGGTGCGCGAAGACGTGGAGTTTGTCACCTGGGAGCACCCCATGGTTGCCGAAGTGATGGAGCAAACGGTCGGCGGAGAACTCGGTAATGCGGCGCTGGCCACCATGTCGGTCAAAGGTGTCCCGGCGGGTACGCTGTTCCTCGAAGCCATTTTCACCCTTAACAGTATGGCGCCGAAAGCACTGCAGCTGGATCGTTATTTACCTCTGTCCCCGAAACGGGTCGTGGTCAACCTGGGGGGACGTGATCTAAGCGAAGTTCTGCCCCACGACAAGCTCAATGAACTCTGCTCCGGCGTCAAACGTAAAATGGCACCGGCGGTCGTGCGGGAAATCCGCGACGACATGCCCAAGCTCCTGGATCAGGCCAAAGCCCTTGTCGAACCGGAACTTCCCAATCTCCTTGATAGCGCACGACAACACTTGTCAGCGCAACTGGATGGGGAAATCCAGCGCCTAGTGACACTACAAGCGCGCAACCCGCTGATTCGCGACGAGGAAATCGAAAGCCTGCGAGAACGGAAAGCCCAATGTCTGAATTACATTGATCGCACCGGTCTGGAACTTCGTTCCATGCGTATTGTCATCAATACCTGAACCCATTGCGAAACCCGGAGACAGCCATGGCCGACTACCAAAAACCCGATGCCGACACGCTGAAGCAACGACTGAATGATCGCCAGTACCAGATCACCCAATGCGATGGTACCGAACCGCCCTTTGACAACGAGTACTGGGATAACAAGGCGGAAGGCATCTACGTGGATGTCGTCTCCGGTGAACCCCTGTTCTGTTCAGCGCATAAATATGATTCCGGAACCGGCTGGCCCAGTTTTTATCAAGCGATCGATTCGGATTCATTAACCGAACACAAGGATCAGAAGCTGTTTATGACGCGAACAGAAGTGCGCAGCGGCAAGGCTGATTCACATCTGGGACATGTATTCCCAGACGGCCCCGCTCCCACCGGCCTGCGCTACTGCATAAATTCAGCCGCACTCAGGTTTATTCCCAAGGCCGAGCTGGCGGACCAGGGTTATGGTGAGTACCTGGCGCTGTTTGAAGCTCAGGAAAACTAGTGCATGCTGGAAAAACAGCACCTGCTCGATATAGCCAACACGCCCATGCCCTTCGGTAAATACCAGGGCAGGGCACTGATCGATCTGCCTGAAGAATACTTGCTCTGGTTCCAGAAGAAAGGCTTTCCCCATGGCAAGCTCGGCCAGCTCATGGCCGCCACTCTGGAAATTAAAATCGAAGGGCTGGAGTCGTTGATCAGGCCACTGAAGAAGTAAGCTGCAAACCCGACCAAGAGCTTCCGAAATAACACAGGGTTGTACTCACCTTACCCGGCTAATTAGACTTGGCGTCTGTTTTGTTACCCTCGCCTGAAAGCACTTCCATGATGACAGTCTTTACCACACCTTTATGACCACTCCTCGCGATTCCCACCTCGGACTCGTATATGCCCTTTCGGCATTTTTGCTCTGGGGGCTGGCGCCGGTGTACTTCAAGCTTGTTGAAGCTGCTTCCGCGTTTGAGGTGCTTTCTCACCGAATCGTCTGGTCGGTGGTGATTCTTGCGGTGGTTGTCTCTCTGAAAAGTGGCTGGCAGCGACTTGGATCACTGCGCTGGCCTACGCTGCGAGCACTGATCGCTTCCGCCTTGTTGATCTCAACCAACTGGCTGACCTTTATCTGGGCCGTGACGCAGGACAGGGTGCTGGAAACCAGCATGGGCTACTTCATCAACCCATTGATTAGTGTGTTGTTGGGCATGCTGTTTCTTCAGGAACGTTTGCGGCCAATACAATGGCTGGCGATCGGACTGGCGGCTGCTGGTATCGGCAACCAGATTGCCTGGGTCGGATATTTACCTTGGGTCACGCTGGTGCTGGCTTTTAGTTTCGGATTTTATGGCCTGATTCGAAAGCAGGTAGATATCGATCCTATCAACGGACTGTTCGTCGAAACACTGGTACTGTTCCCGCTGGCGATGGCCTATATGAGCTGGCTGGGATTTAACGACACTCTGGTGTTCGGGCACCGCTCCGCCGGTATGGATGTTCTCTTAATGGCCGCAGGCTTGGTGACCACCATTCCCCTGCTTCTGTTTGCCGCTGGTGCCAGACGACTCAGCCTGACTGTACTCGGATTCACCCAGTACACCACACCGAGTATGACCTTTCTGCTGGCGATATTTGTGTATCAGGAGCCCTTCGACTTGCGCCAGCTTCTGACCTTCGTACTGATCTGGGCTGGACTGCTGATATTCACCACGGAAAGCGTCATTCAGCGCCGACGCAGTGCCGGTTTGGCCAGTTAGTCAGGATTTTCTGCGAGCTTCGAAGGCTGCCATCTGCTCCGGGGTCGCTTCTTTCTGATGCTTCTCTTTCCATTCCGAATACGGCATACCGTAAATGCGTTCCCGCGCCTGATCATAGTCCACCTCAACCCCGCGGCTTTCAGCTTCGGCCATATACCATTTGGACAGACAATTACGGCAGAAATCTGCGAGGATCATCAAGTCTATATTCTGCACTTCCTTGTGGGCATCCAAATGGGCCAGAAAACGTCTGAACACCGCCGCCTCTATTTCGGTTTCTGTTTCCGCGCCCATGGATTGCCGGTTATCAACATCGCTCATTCTCGTTACTCCTGGAACCTGATAGAAAGACGGCAGTGTAGGCGAGACTAGGGAGGGGAAACAAGCTTGAAGACCGCGCTGGCTCGCGCAATACGCTCATCTTCAACAAAGAAAAACGCATTGGCAAACGCCAGGTTTTTACCGGTTTTCTGCACATCAGTGCGAACCTCCAGCCAGTCCCCCAGAGAGGCGCTGCCTGCAAAGTCCACACTGAGCTGCACAGTCACCACTGGTAAGGGGGCCTCCCCGGCAAAAGCGACGTTGTAACCGAGCGCCACATCAGCCAGTGTACTGATCACGCCGCCGTGCAATTGACCGCGCTGATTGCAGTGTTTCTCTTGCACCCTCAGCCCAAGGCTCCAGGGCTGCGTATCAGCGCGATAATAAATGGGCCCGATCAGATCCAGATAGGGACTGGAACGAAACAGGGGAGCAAATTCCTCTGGAACGGTCGTCATACCACCCCCTCAGGATTGGCGTACATCCATAATGATGTCTGCGTGGAAAACCTTGGTATCGTGGTCATCATAGATATCCACCGCGACGCTTTTGTCTCCGGGCTCTGAGAAATCGATCCCCTCAGCAGTGGCCACCGCGCGAATATCCGTTTTTGCCTTTGCCAGATACTGCACATTCATGGCTTTGGGTATCCAGCGGTAGCCCTCCGGCAGTGAGGCATCAGTTAAGGTCCCACCCACAAGTTCAGCCGCATTGCACATGGCGATTGCGTGAACGGTACCCAGATGATTTTCGATGGATCGCACCTTTTTCACTTTCGCTTCCGAGTAGCCGGGGCGAAGATCGACAAATTCCGGATTGATGGTGGAGAAATAGGGCGCCATACCACAGACCATCTCTCCAAATTTCTGCGGACCAAATTGTTCAAAGGCGGATAAAATCTGACTCATCTTGATAACCTCATGTCTGTATACACGCAACAGGAAAACGCTTCACTCGCTGCAAATATCGCTCGTATTTACAGCGGCTTTTGTCTAAACTCACAAATATAGAATCACATTCTAGAATATTATTCTAGTTTTATTTTTTGCTTAGTACACTGGAACTATGAGCTCGACAAAAGAAACCATTCTTTCCAGCGCCCTGTCCTGTTTCATGGAAAAAGGCGTTGAACAAAGCAGCATTGCTGATATCCGCGATCGCTCAGGTATCAGCGTTGGCAGCATCTATCATCACTTCGGCAATAAGGACGGGATTGTCGTGGCCCTGTTTCTCAGTGGTATGCAAGACCATTCCCGCAATCAGGAACTTGCGCTGAGCAAAGCCCAGGGCGCGAAAGAGGGTATCTATGCCATCGTGACTTGCTACATCGACTGGATTGCCGCGCACCCTGACTGGGCGCGCTTCGTATTCCGTTATCGCAGCCTGGTCGAGAACAGCGACCTGGCCGAGCGTAATGAATCCCAAAAGCGCGAGCACTTTAAACGCCTGAAAGCCTGGTTCGCGCCACATATTGAATCCGGTGACATTCAGAAACTCCCCTTTGAGGTGTATCACTCCCTGATCATTGGTCCGGCGCAGGATTTCGCCTTGCGTTGGCTGGCCGGCAAAACCAAAGGCGCGCTCTCCGATTATCGGGAACTGTATGCAGAGGCTGCCTGGCAAGCCCTGAAAGCTTGAACCAGGTGTGAGTTTTCGGCTAATGAATGGTCGATAATCAAGCCCAACACTCTCACCAAAAGGATTTGGTATGTCGATTCAACACTGGCCGCAGGACGAGCGGCCCCGCGAAAAACTCCTGCGGTTCGGTGCCAGCCACCTCAGCGATTCGGAGCTACTGGCGATTTTTCTTCGCGTCGGAATCCCTGGGAAAAGCGCCGTAGATCTGGCACGGGAATTACTGCTCCAATTCGGTAGCCTGAAAAAGCTGATGCTCGCCAATGCCGATACCTTTTGCCAACAACCGGGGATGGGTGTCGCCAAATACGCCCAATTACAGGCGGCGCTGGAAATCAGTACCCGTTATTTCCGCGATGAACTCCACGAGCAAACGGTCATCGATAACCCGGCCAGCTGCAAACAGTTTGTTCGTCAGGCCCTTGCCAACCGACAAACCGAAACCTTCGCTTGCCTGTATCTCGACACCCGTCATCACATCATTGCGTTTGAAGAGCTGTTCGAGGGCACCATTGACAGTGCATCCGTCTATCCGCGGGAAGTAGTGCGCAAAGTCATCGAACAAAAGGCAAGCGCCGTGATTCTCTGTCATAACCACCCTTCCGGCTCTCCCGATCCGAGCCAGGCCGATATCCAGATCACCCACCGTCTTCAGGAGGCTTTGTCACTTATTGATGTGCGCATACTGGATCATTTGATAGTTGCCCATCACCGGATCACCAGTCTCGCCGAGCTGGGCTTGTTGCATTAGCTCCGTACGGAGGCAATTCACGCATTTTTCTTTGCGCTGAATATCGCTTTCTGGTATAAAGGCGGGCTCTTTGGTTAGGGGCTCAAACAAGCAGCCCCGAACAGGTCACACGAATTACTTTCTTGGGCGCTAATAACTCTTTTATATCAAGCGCTTGGAACTTGGAGGCACGATTAACATGGCTAGAGTATGTCAGGTTACAGGCAAGCGCCCGGTAACTGGAAACAATGTATCCCACGCAAAAAACCACACCAAGCGTCGTTTTTTGCCAAACCTGCAATCTCACCGCTTTTGGGTTGAGAGCGAGAAGCGCTTCGTTAAACTGCGCGTTTCCACAAAAGGGATGCGTATCATTGATAAAAAGGGCATTGATACTGTCCTGAGTGAGCTGCGAGCTCGCGGCGAAAAAGTGTAAGGGGAAGCCGACATGAGAGAAAAAATCCGATTAGTTTCCAGCGCGGGCACCGGTCATTTCTACACGACTGACAAAAACAAGCGCAACATGCCTGAGAAAATGGAAATCAAAAAGTACGATCCCGTTGTTCGCAAGCATGTGATCTACAAGGAAGCGAAAATCAAGTAAGCGCTTTTGATCAGCGAGACTTCGTGTCACAGCTGATTCACAATCGGCTTCCAGTAAAAACCCGGCAGATGCCGGGTTTTTATTTGCCTGTTTTTTGTAGAGCATTTACTGCCCGCTACCAAACTCTTCTGCCAGCAACTATTTGTGATAACCGTCCGGGACTCGAACTTCCAAGGCAATAGGCAAGTGATCGGAGACTGGAAAACTCAGCACGCCCGCTTTTTTCACCTCAAGAGATCGACTGACCAAAATATGGTCCAGCGCTTTCTCCGGACGCCAGCTGGGGAAGGTATGGGTCACCCCTGGTAAAGCCACCAAGCCCGCAGTTTTTAGGGGAGAATCGTGCAGAATCTTGTCCGCATGCGTATTCATATCTCCCATCAATACCACATGCTCATAGTCGTCGATCAAATCCCGCACAAATCGCAACTGCTCTTTCTGCGCTGCATCGCTGAGCGATAAATGCATGATCACCAGTACAATCGGATCTTCTTTGAGTCCGTATTGCGCCACGATGACACCACGACCGGGAATACGTCCGGGCAAACCATATTCATCCACCTGCAACGGTCGAAAACGGCTCAACATACCATTGCTGTGCTTGGCCAATGGGCCGAAATTCCGATTCAACTGCTGATACCAGTAGGGAAAGCCGGCAGCATTTGCCAGATACTCCACCTGATTGACAAAGCCACTGCGCAAGCTACCACCATCCACTTCCTGTAGTGCAACGATGTCATAGTCCTTGAGCAGGTTAGCGATCTTATCGAGATTATCGTTTCGGTTTTTATGGGGAAGAAAATGCTGCCAGCTGCGCGTCAGATAATGGCGGTAAGAAGAAGTGGAAATGCCTACCTGAATATTGAAGGTGAGCAGGCGCAGAGTCTTGGATGCGTCAAGATAAGGGATACCATCCAGAACCGCCTGATTGGCGGTCTGGGAGCTGGCATCCAAAGGTGAAAGGATCCGGTTTAACCGGTATTTCAAACGCTGGTACATAGTTCAACCGGTACATCATCAGCGCCCCAATCAGGCATCCGGGTTAGTCTCGGCCGCCATCTGTTCGCGCTCTTTGCTGATAAGAAAATTGGCTATCTTGACCATATTAGCAAAGGAGCCCGCGTCACGTACGCCAATTTTGTACTTGCCATTCACTATCAGGGCCGGGACACCCGAAATACGATAGGTTTTGATACGGTCTTCAGCCTTTTGAATGGCTTCTTCCACTTTCGAGATTTTGCGAAAGCCGCTGGCTTCGAAAATCTTGTAGTAGTCTTCTTTGCTGACGCCATTTGCCGTAAAAATTTCCTCGAAATCTTCGTCTTCCTTGAACTTACGCGGGTTGGCAACAATGGCATCAAACAGCGGCTGATGCAGCGTATCCATCACCCCCAGATACTCCGCTGCATAAAATGCCCGTGCGTGCTCTTTCCATCCCGGAAAGGTGGCCGGGAGCATCCAGAAATCCACGTCTTCTGCCATCTGTTTTTTCCAGCCCGGCAGATAATCGTTATTGAATTCGTAGCAGTGAGGGCAGCCATACCAGAACACTTCCACCACTTCGATTTTGGAGGCATCGCGGGTTTTCACCGGAAATGGCAATTCCTTATAGTGCTCACCTTTTTCCCACATTTCCTGAGCGATGGCAGCCTGACTCAATACTGCCATTAGGTACGCGAAAACCAGAACAGATAACTTTAACGGACGCATTGCGAATCTCCGGGGTCACATCTTGTTTACGAAAGAGGCTCATCATAGCCATGTCCCCAGGGGCCCTCAAGCCATGGAACATGACTATTTGGTTAACCGCATCGATTAACTTTCGGGCACAAAAAAGCCCTCACAGTGGAGGGCTTTTGGGAGTCGAGCTGTGTATCGAATTACTGATACAAACCGGAAATGTAGCTGGCAACCGCTTCAATTTCCCGATCACTCAAGCGAGCTGCCACAGAACGCATGATGCGCGCATCGCCATCATTGGCACGCTCTCCGGTACGGAACATTTTCAACTGCTTGGCCGTATAGTCGGCGTGCTGACCTGCCAAAGCAGGAAATGCCGCCAGATCCATACCTGCACCGGCGGGACCATGACAGGCCATACAGGCTGCCACTTTTGTTGCCGGGTTACCGGCACGGTAAATTTTTTCACCGAGCTCCACTAATTCAGGATTAGCCTGACTGACAACAATGGATTGAGAAGCGTAATAGGCTGCAATATCCTGAAAATCTTTTTCGTTGAGGCCATCCAGAATACCCGTCATTTCAAGAACAGGGCGCGCGCCACTTTTCACATCCTGCATCTGCTTGACCAGATATTTTGCACCCTGACCCGCCAGCTTGGGAAAGTTTGGCGCTGCGCTATTGCCGTCCGGACCATGACATGCTGCGCAAACCGCACTTTTTTCCTTCCCTGCCTCGGCATCACCTAGCGTTTGAGCACTGGCCGTTAGCGCTGAGCCAACACCAAACACCACCAGCATACTCATCAAAAACTTGTTCATAGTTGTCGCACTCACTCTCATCTTTGATTATCAACCCCTGAGGTTTGCATTAGTCCTGAGCCATTTCCGGCATTATTATTGCGGTTTCTATTCACTTCATTCGGTCATTCACTGTAGCTGAACAGTGTGTTTTTTTGTTCACTACATATTGCCTCAAACTCTGGCAACACCATCTGGCATGTCAAACCGGAAACCATCTTTAATTCCTGGCCAACGTGGAGCATGCTGGCGACAAGAAAGATCAGGCAAAATTCGGTTGGCTATTATACACTAAGCCCCCTTTGATAAAAGTCTTTCACGCACTCAGCTTTGAGCCCTATATTGCACATCTGAAATGAGCGAAAAACCATCCACCAACAAGCTGTCTTTCAATAGCGCACGCTTTCTTCAAAGCGCTTCCAAATTGAATAATTGTCCGCCAGATAATGGCGTCGAAATTGCGTTTGCCGGACGTTCAAATGCCGGTAAGTCTTCGGCGATCAACGCCATCACCAACAACCGGAAACTCGCCCGCACCAGTAAAACGCCTGGGCGAACCCAGCTCATCAACTTCTTTTCGCTCAGTCAGCCCGGCATCCGTCTGGTTGATCTGCCTGGCTATGGATTTGCCAAAGTATCGCTGGATCTGAAAGAAGACTGGGGTAAGCACCTGGATGACTATCTGCGCAATCGGGAATCCCTCGCCGGCCTGGTGTTGATAATGGACATCCGCAAACCACTTACTGACTTCGATCATATGCTGCTGGATTGGACCAGTCAGGTGGGCATGCCTACCCTGATCCTGCTGACCAAAGCCGACAAGTTAAAGAGAGGTCCGGCCAAACAGGTCGTTTTTCAGGTGCGCAAGCAATTGTCAGAGCATAGCGCGCTGGTGGATGTATTGCTGCTCTCCAGCCTGAAAAAAGAAGGCGTCGATGCCGTCGAAACAGCCCTCAACCAAATGATTGCCGATCGACTGTCTCAGGACTCGGCATAATATTCTCAAAACAATAAGACGCCTGCAGTTCCTTGACCGTATCAACCTTATCCTCACGAAGGTAGGGAAGGACATAATCCAGAATCAGGTAAACTCCGTGCTTGATCGCCTCGCGATTCACCGCATTGTTATCCTCATGCACGGTTTTCAAAAAGGTCATCCAGTTCGTCACAATCAACCAGACATTAAGCGCTTTTGACTGAAGCTGGCTTTCCGGCAAGGGCTTGTAGATTTCGCTCTGCTCCATGGCTTGAATAATTCGCTTGATACTGTCAAGACAGCGCAGGGTAAACTGCCGATAGTCATTCCTCAAACGCTCGTCTGCCGCCAGCAGGTGCTCCAGATCCCGATGTAAAAAACGATAGGCCCAAAGTCCGTTGAAAACCGCGTCAAGGTAGGCAATCAGATCATGAATATGAATGGCGCGATTCCCCGGAACCTGTAAATAGGTATCCACCATCAACTCATAGTTCTTGAAGATCTCGTAGATGATGTCGCTTTTGTTGCGAAAGTGGTAATAGAGATTACCCGGCGACATACCCAGATGTGCAGCAATATGATTGGTGGAGACATTGCGCTCCCCCTGTTCATTGAAGAGGTCGAGACTGGAGAGAATAATGCGGTCTTTGGTTTTCATGGTTGCCTTAGTTATCGCAAGTATTTGAAGCCCGGGGCTCCTCAGGCTTCGGGAGATACAAATCAGGGCGCCATCATATGCATCGCAAGCATCTCTTCAAGGAACCAGGTCGCATGCTGCAATGTCGTTGCAAAACACTGTCGGCAAGTCGCTTTTTCGAATACGTGACCGCCAGTCATTTTTTGCTTTTCGCCCATTGACTTCTAGAGTATATACTCTAATAATGCGAAAAACAGCGTGCTGACCACTTTTTAAACAGCACAAATCATCACTGGAGGACACAACCATGGTCGCGGATGTCGTAGCTATCACCGAAAGCAAAAAACAAATACAACGCTTGCATCAACTGTTCAGGGAGCAACAAAGCGCATTCCGCAAGAACCCCATGCCTTCCTATGATGAACGCGTCGCTAACCTCAAGAAGCTGCGCAAGGTACTGATGGATAATCAGGACACTCTGATCAACACCATTGCCGCTGATTTCTCTTCTCGCTCTGCAGAGGAAACCAAACTTGCAGATCTCATGACGGTCATTCACACCATCGATTACTCCATCAAAAA
Source organism: Oleiphilaceae bacterium (assembly GCA_965230795.1). Lineage (GTDB taxonomy): Bacteria > Pseudomonadota > Gammaproteobacteria > Pseudomonadales > Oleiphilaceae > PZPK01. The sequence goes on from OZ246020.1 coordinate 23,926, forward strand.
TCTGAAAAGCTGGATGGCTCCGGTCAAGAAGAAGATCTCCACGCTGTTCCAGCCTGCGTCCGGCCAGGTGCAATATCAACCACTAGGAGTCATCGGCATTATTTCACCCTGGAACTACACCATTTCCCTATCTATGGGACCGTTGGTGGCAGCTCTGGCTGCAGGTAACCGGGCGATGATCAAGATGTCGGAATTTACACCGGCAACCTCTGCCTACATAGAAGAAATGATCGACAAGACCTTCCCCAGTGATCTGGTGGCAGTGATCAATGGCGATGCAGAAGTCGCCACAGAATTTTCCAGCATTCCCTGGAATCACCTGTTGTTCACGGGTTCCACGGCGGTTGGTCGTCACGTCATGCGTGCCGCAGCGAACAACCTTACCCCGGTAACACTCGAGCTTGGAGGCAAGTCGCCCACCATTCTGTCAGACGACGTCAACATGGATGCGGCCGTTCAACCCATCGTATTCGGTAAAGCCTTCAACGCCGGGCAAACCTGTATTGCTCCCGACTACATACTTTGCCCTGAAAACCGGGTCGAACATTTCGTTGAGCGTTTCCAGCACTTTTTCGCGCAGATGTACCCCACACTCAAACAGAATGATGACTTCACTGCCGTCATCAATGATGGCCAGTATCAACGTTTGCAAGGCTATCTCAAAGATGCCGAAGCCAAAGGTGCTCGGGTTATCGCATGCAACCATGCCGATGAGGATATGAGTACCGGTACACGCAAGATGCCGATCTATCTGGTGCTCGATGCCACTGAAGAAATGCGCGTCATGCAGGACGAAATCTTTGGGCCAATTCTGCCCATCATCGGCACCAAGTCGCTGGACGATGCGCTGGACTTTATCAACGATCGCCCTTCACCACTGGCGCTTTACTACTTCGGTTCTGACAAGAAAGAACAGCAACATGTTCTGGATCAGGTCCGCGCCGGCGGAGTGTGCATCAACGACACACTGTCGCACTTCGCCCAGGAAGACCTGCACTTTGGCGGTGTCGGCGAGTCCGGTATGGGCGCCTATCACGGCGAACACGGCTTCCTGACCTTCTCTCATGCCAAATCTGTGTTTACCAAGGGATTGTTCAACAGTACCAAGTTTGCCTATCCTCCCTATGGCGGTCCGATCCACAAAGCGTTGTTCTCCATCTTCCTGAGATAGCCGCTTATAGCATCACTTGTAAAGTGAGTGGCCGGAGGTATCCGTACCTTCCGGCCACGTCGATAACCATTTAATTCCTATAAAAATATGTAACACAGATTCCACTCTGCACGAGCATCTCATGAACACGTCTTTTTCCGAGCCGACAACCTCCCTGTCTCGTCGACAGTTACTGCAGCGAGGTCTGTTGGGATCCGCGCTGCTTTCGACAGCAAGTCTGAGCGCCAGCCTGAGTGGCTGTACCTCAACACCCACCCCGATCAGCGCGCAATCGGGTCAAACTGTCTATCGCTTTTTGCGCAAAGACGACATTGTGCTACTCGCCGCCCTGGCTCCAGCCATTATGGATCAGCATTGGCCGCAAACCGAAACTGCTCATATCGACGCCATGAATACACTGGCACCGCGTATCGATCGCTTCATCATGCGCCTGGGGGATTTTAATATTCGAGAAATGCGCAAGTTGTTTGATTTGCTGAACTCAGGGTTTATGCGTGGTTTAACCACTGGCATCTGGCGCGACTGGAATGAAACCGACAGGGAAGAGGTCCATCGTTTTCTCCAAGACTGGAAGTTCAGCCGCTTTGCCCTCTTTAACAGCGCCTACAATGCACTCAGCGACATTATCGGCTTTGCCTGGTACAGCATGCCTGCCAATTCAGGCCCCATGGGATACAGCGGTCCTCCCGCTTACGTGATCGACAGTCTTCCCCAATTCAAGACTGACAAGATGGCAACGGGAGAAAGCGCATGACCGACATCATCGCCCAAGGCTTGCAACAAGGCTGGAAAGCCTCCGGGGCACATACCCTTGCCGACAGGCAGATACTGGAAGCGGATGTCATCGTTATCGGCACCGGTGCCGGCGGTGCCACCAGCGCCGAAATTCTGAGCAAAGCCGGTTTGTCCGTGATCATGCTCGAAGAAGGCAAGCTGCGCTATCAGAAAGATTTCAAAATGGACGAGCTGGAAGCCTTCTCGACCCTGTACCAGGAAGGCACTGCACGCAAAACTGCCGACGGTGCCATTGCCATTTATCAGGGGAGAACAGTCGGCGGCTCAACAACGGTTAACTGGACCTCCACCTTCCGGACACCCGACGCAACTCTCAACCATTGGCAACAGCATCACGGCGTCGAAGGCTTCACCTCGGAGGCTATGGCACCCTGGTTTGCCGAGCGCGAGCGTCAACTGAACATGAGTGAATGGCTCATGCCCCCCAATGGCAACAACTCGGTGCTGAAAAAAGGCTGTGATGCTCTTGGCCTGACAGCGCATACCATGGTGCGTAATGTCAAAGGTTGCTGGAATCTGGGCTATTGCGGTTTTGGATGCCCGACTAACGCCAAGCAATCCATGCTGGTCACCTCCATTCCCGACGCGTTGAACCAGGGCGCCACCCTGATCAGCTGTGCCCGGGTCGAACGCTTACAGATTCAGGGGGATAAAGTCAGCGCCGTCGAGTGCTCTGTACTGGATGCGGAAGCCCAGCGCGACACCGGTCGTCGTATTGAGATCCGCGGCCGCCATGTGGTGCTGGCAGCCGGGGCCATTGGCAGCCCGGCAGTATTGCTGCGCTCACAGGCGCCAGATCCCCATGACACACTCGGCAAGCGTACCTTTGTGCATCCGGTCAATACGATTACCGCCATCATGCCGGAAGCCGTAAAGGGTTATGAAGGCGCTCCCCAAAGTATTTATTCAGACCACTTTTTGTGGAACAACGATGCCGACACGCCCGGTTTCAAACTGGAAGTGGCACCGGTGTTTCCGGGAGCCATGGCCGCACAGGGAACGGTTTCCGGACCCGAGCTGTATCGCAGCCTTGAATCCCTGAGTCATGCCAATTCCATGATCGCCCTGATCCGGGATGGTTTTCATGAAGAGTCGACCGGCGGATCAGTTAAACTGCGCGATGATGGCAGCCCGGTTCTCAACTATCCCATCAGCGACTACATCTGGCGGGGCATTAGAAAGGCCTATCTGACTATGGCTGAAATTCAGTTTGCGGCCGGCGCCCGCTCCTTGCTGGTCGGCCATCATGACGCCAAAGAACTGAAGTCCTGGACACAGGCTCAGGAAGCTATCCGGGAATTGCCCATGAAACCACTGCGTGCAGCGCTGTTTTCTGCCCATTTGATGGGCGGCTGCGGCATGGGTGAGAACCCCAGGAATTCGGTGGTCAACAGCCTGGGCCGACATCATCAGCTCAATAACCTGAATGTCATTGACGGTGCCTGCTTCCCCACCAGTATCGGTGCCAACCCGCAATTGTCTATCTACGCGCTGGCTGCCAAACTGGCGACCCATTTGGCGAAGCAGTTAACCGCCTGAAACGGCCTTGTCGACGGTGAGCAGAAATTGTGCTGCCGAAGCAATTCCGTTACTATGCGGCCGACATTTTCAGGCAGCCTACAGGCATAGCACACAATGAATACGGTTGTTTATCCCGGAACCTTCGACCCCATTACCAACGGCCACACCAACCTGGTTGAACGGGCTGCACGTCTGTTTGATCGCATTATCATTGCCGTTGCCGCAAGCCCCAAAAAGAAACCACTGTTTCCTCTGGAGCAACGTGTTGCCCTCTGTCAGAAGGTGCTGTCTCATCTGGATAATGTCGAGGTCGTTGGCTTTGAAAACCTGCTCGCCGAATTTGTCGAGGAACACGACGCCAATGTGATCCTGCGCGGCCTGCGGGCCGTATCGGACTTCGAATACGAATTCCAGCTGGCCGATATGAACCGACGTCTGGTTCCCCAGGCAGAGAGTATCTTTCTGACGCCAGACAACCATCTGTCCTATATTTCGTCCACACTGATTCGCGAAATTGCATCGCTGGGCGGGCCGGTCAGCGAGTTTGTCAGTCCGGAAGTCAACCAGGCGCTGATCACCCATTTCAAAAGCCAGTGACAATAGGGCACACGCTGTAGCAAGAGGTAGTATGTATGGCATTGATTATCACTGACGACTGCATCAACTGTGATGTTTGCGAGCCGGAATGCCCCAACGAGGCCATTTCCCCGGGCGACGAGATTTATGTAATTGATCCTAACAAGTGCACGGAATGTGTCGGCCACTATGATGAGCCACAATGTCAGCAGGTCTGTCCGGTAGACTGCATTCCTCTCGACCCGGAGCATGAGGAAACGCAGGATCAGTTGATGAGCAAATACCTTAAATTAACGGGCCAGTCCTAGCCATATTGTTCTGGCCATGAGGCTTGCTAAGCTCTCACCTCAAGATTATTTCCTAGCTCTTTCTTTTTAATAGATATTCTGTACTACACTGAAAAGTATCGGCCGGTTTTCGGGCCGATACCCCTTGGTACAGAACCCGCCGGTAAAGGCGCTTTTATTCACCCAAATACAGGAACAGACGAGTCAACATTCGCCCGCTGGTGAATAGCAGTATTGACGGAGACAGACATGGCAGACGACAAAGACAACGATGCCCCGGAGCCCTTAAGCGAAGAGCAGCGCATTGCCCAACTGGAAAAGAAAATGGGCACCAGCAAGATGATCCTGTTTGCGATTGCCTTGTTCCTGATCATTATCATCTCGGTATCCATCACTGCCGTATCCCTGTTCGTATTCAAAGACAATGATGCTGCCAGCAAGGAAACTATTACGGCTTTGCAGAGTGAGCTCGAAACCCTGAATCAGAAACTGTCCGATATGGATGCGCGCCTGATTGAAGTGTCATTGACCCTGCCGGAACTGGAGGGCCGCATTACCAACAGCAGCGCCGCAGTGATGCAGCAGGTATTGATTCAACAGGAACAGGATATTCAAAGCTTTCTGACGGCCCTGCGCTCAGCGACCTTTGATCTCGCCCATATGGTTCCCGGTTCGCGGGCCTGGCTGGAGCTTTACAGCACTCAGATCGACAGTTCGGTAGAAATGAGTGAAAAGCGGGTGGAACAGCTAAAGCAGCTACAGACCAGTGTTCCGGTCACCAAGGGTGATCCCTTCTTTGGCGAAGAGTTTTAAACCAGACTCATCACTCTCCAAATGCATCAATGCGCTGTATATTGATAAACCTTTATACGGCGCTAAAACGCTCCAGATTAGCCAGCAGTACAATCAGGCACATCACACCCAAGATCACCACACTGCGAATTATCCGACAACGTTTACAGCGGCTGCTCATCGTATACAGACTCCCATTATCAGGATTCCGTCCTTGATGACTTCACTTGAGCTTCACTTGGCTCAGGTCCCATTAGAATGGCAATCCACTGGGTATCACTACTGCTCTCAAAAGCAATTTTGAGCAGCATGGTCAGCGGCACCGACAAGAGCATTCCGACCGGTCCCAGTACCCAGCCCCAGAATACCAATGACAGGAATACCACCAGCGTCGACAGTCCCAGCCCTTTACCCATATAGCGCGGCTCCACCACATTGCCCATCACGGTATTCACAAACACATAACCGGCTGCGGTTAACAAGGCATACAAAGGCCCCAGTTGAATCAAGGCCAACAGGACGGTGGGCACCGCCGCGATAATCGAACCGATATTCGGCACAAAGTTGAACAGAAACGCGACCAGCGCCCACAGCAGTGGATAGTCCACGCCCAGCACCAATAACCACAGATAAATCACCCCGCCCGTAATCAGACTGATGACCGTTTTAATGGTCATGTACTGCTTTACGGTATCGAGAAAACGATGCACATGGCGCATGTGCGCGCTGTTTTCACCAAAGGCTGCCTGCAGTTTCGCCGGCAATGAAGCGCCTTCAAACAGCATGAAGATGATGGTCAGAATAATCAGGAAGGAATTGGACAATACCGTGCCCAGGTTACCCAGGGCATTAGCCGCCAGTTTGAAGATGGTGGAAGGATCAAAGTGCTGCATGATCCGCTCCCTTGGCACCTCAATACCAATGGACGCCAGCCAGCTGAACAGTTGCCCGGTCAAGCCCCGCAGACGTTCCTGATACACCGGCAGATCCTTGGAGAAATCGCCCACGGTGGTGGTGATAATCGACACAAACAGAATCTGCAGCAACACCACAAAAACCACCACCAGCACCAGCGACAACCAGGCCGGAAAGCCCTTCTCCAGCATGAACAGGAAGGGCGGGGCACAGATAATGGCGAAGAAGCTCGACAGCAGGAAGGTCACCATAATCGACTCAGCTGAGCGCATCCCCGCCACCACAATGACAAACGCCGCCAATACAAACAGCACCCGCGCGGCGCTGGAAAACCCACTCGATGTCTGCATCACACTCCCTTATCTGATTCGTATCGTGCCCGCATGGCATGACCGCTGGATGAAAGGCCGCACTATAGCATGGCCATCAACAGGGAAAAGAGGAGTAATGTAGATTCATCACTGATCCTCAAGGCCGTAAGCACGAAGCAGCTGGTCCAGATAACGTTCTCGCACAATCGCCAGCGATTCCCAGAAGGTCTTGGCAAGCTGGCTTCGACTGCGCAATAGCGATTTAGACAAAGGAATATACAAATCAGCAAACATAAAGGCTTCTTCAAAGGGCGTATGCACGTTGTCCAGCTTTAACTTTCGTACAGCCTGCATACCGATATTCTGTTCAACGATGTAACCATCCAGGCGACCCAACGACACCAGCTGCAAGCCCAACTCCAGATCCAGCTCATGAGTATAATTCGCGCCAAGCTTCAGTAACTTTTGATGTGCTAAATATCCCACCGGCGCAGATAAACCATAGCGAAGACCACGAAAGTCTTTACCATCCCAAAACAACTCGCCGTCCTGTCGGACAAAAACAGGATACTTCACACGCCAGAAACGTTTCTGACTATCGACATTTCCCTCAGAGTTTTTGGGGAAGGCGTAACGTTTATCACGTTCCGAACTCCATATCACCGCAAAAGCGCCATCTACTTCACCAGCTTCCAGCATCAGCAGACAACGCTTCCAGGGCATGGATTGTAAAGTCAGGGACATACTGAAATCCTGTTCAAGATGCCTGATCAGCTCCAATAAAATACCGGGCTTTTGCGGATCAAGGGTTTCAGGAGGCGACGAAAAGGGTAAAGCAGGATCCTGCTGATAGCAAAGCGTCATGGTCATCCCTCATGAGCAGGTGTGCTAGCAGTATAGGCAAGATTCCATGTCACGCCACTTGCAATACTGTTTATGCATACAGTATATTTTCTCGTCCGATTATTTTTTACGGACAGGCCAATGAAACACTTTCTGCAGGATCTGAAGAATCGACAGTTAGTCTGGCAAGCCGGTAAACCCCAGACTCAAAGCACTCCCCGAGTCAGTTCCGGTTATTCCCAACTGGACGAATATCTGGAAGGCGGCTGGCCCTGTCATGGCGTGATTCAACTCCAAACAGAACAGTCCGGTATTGGCGAGCTGCGTCTGCTGCTACCGGCGCTGCAAGAGCTGGCTTCTCAGGACAAATGGCAGGCCTGGGTTCAGCCACCGGCACGCCTGTGTCCCCATAGTTTTGAGCCGGACACGCTGTCTCGTACCCTGGTCGTCACTCCCTCGAATCCAAAGCAGAGCTTATGGGTAAGTGAGCAAATACTTACGAGTGGCTGCTTTTCTGCCATGGTGCTATGGTCCAAGACCCTGAGCCCCTCACAAGCCAAGCGCCTGCAACTGGCCGCCCGGGACAGCCAAACCCTGGCCTTTGTGATCAGCCCACTGCCAGCTCAGGACACTTCCCTGGCGCTCAGCATGCGCATGCGTGTCGGATACTGGGAGCGAGGCCTGACATTGCATATCTTTAAGCGCCAGCATGCCTGGCCGCTGCCGGCCTTCAATCTGGATATGTCTACACGCTGGCCACGGCTCTTTTCTACGGTTGACGCCACTTCGGTAAAGACCTCACCCCCAGCTGACACCGGCAACATCCTCAACTTTCCGCCCCTCTCCCGGAATTAGCCATGCGCTGGTTGTATCTGCACTTCCCTCAGCTTCAGCTCGACGCGCTGGATCGACAGCGCGACACAGGCGACATGGGCGATACAGCAACTCGGCCCCAAACAAGTGCCTGCATCATCGTGCATCCCGAACACTATGGCGTGTGTCAGCTGGATGAGCAGGCCCGCCATCAGGGAGTTAAGATCGGAATGGGGCTGGCCACCGCATCCGCGCTCTGCCATCCACTGACCATCATTCGCCTGGACCCGTCTTTTGAGCGCCAGCGTTTGCAGGAACTGGCCCAGCATCTTTATCAGATCACCGCTGATATTGCCCTGTTCGAGCCCGATGGCATGGTGCTGGAGGTGGATGCCATGCTGAACCTGTACGGCACGCTCGATGCCTATCTGGATGCCATTCAATCCCTGTTACAACAGCAAGGCGTAAGTGCCAGACTGGCGCTCGCCGACACCCCCCTGGCGGCACGAACACTGGCACGCCATGCGTCCAGTACATTCAGTCGGGATAGCAGTGCCATATCCAGACAGCTTGATGTACTGCCCCTTGAAGCCCTGGAATTGCCCTCCCGTCAGCGTGAGCAACTCAGACGCCTTGGCTTACATCGCCTGACAGATATTGAAGCCCTGTCCCGCAAGGAACTGGGGGTGCGTTTTGGTGCGTCATTGCTGCATTCACTGGATCAGCTGCGTGGAAAGCGTCCGACCCCCCTGCATTTCTACCAGCCCCGGGAAGTGTTCAGTCACAGCATGCAACTGGAATATGAAATTCGCCACAGTGATGCCCTGCTGTTCCCAAGCCAGCGTTTACTGCAACAACTGCAACAGTTTCTGCAAATAGCCTCCGCCCGCATTCAGAGTCTGCGGCTGATTCTCGGATTCAGGGAAGCAGGCGAACAATGTCTTGAGCTGCATAGCGCCGAACCCGAACGCCAAAGCGCTGTCTGGCGCCAGCTTCTGCAACTGAAACTGGAACGGGTACGCCTGCAGGCACCGGTGATTCAACTGCGCCTGGAAAGCGGCCCCTTATTAAGCGAGCAGGCGCAGCATCCGGATCTGTTCGCTGCACGCCAGCGGCTATCACCCGGGCACCTCATCAGTCGACTACAGGCCAAGCTGGGTCAGGATGCCTTGCATCGCATTCAGGTGCAGGAAGACTATCGGCCCGAACATGCTTTCAGCTACCACGGTGTTGATTCAACGCAGAGCCCACCGGCGTCCCATCACATGCTCGAACACTGCGTGCGTCCCAGTCTGCTGCTGGAGAAGCCGGAGCGCCTGAGTGACACCATTCGCATCATCCATGGACCGGAGCGCATTCAAACGGCCTGGTGGAGTGAACACGCCATTTGTCGGGACTACTTTGTCGCCACCAACGCCAAAGGCCAGACGCTCTGGGTGTTCCGTGACCCGCAGCAGAACTGGTTCGTTCACGGCCTGTTCGCCTGATACCGGCTAGCACGAAGACCTGGATTCAAGCTCATGTCCTACGCTGAACTACATTGTCTGAGCAACTTCTCCTTTCTAAGGGGAGCCTCCCATCCGGAAGAACTGCTACTGCAAGCGGATATACTGGGCTATCACTCCCTGGCAATTACCGACGAATGCTCTGTGGCGGGGGTCGTCCGCGCCCATAGCCTGAAACAGCAACAGGCACTGCATACCCGTTTGATCGTCGGCAGTGCGTTCCGACTCGACAATCAACACACGCTGATAGCCCTCTGTCCCGACCGGGATGCCTATACCGAACTCTGTACGCTGATTACCCGGGCAAGACGGCGTAGTGAGAAAGGTCACTATCAGATCGGGCTGGAAGACTTCGAGGCCGTGAAACACCTGTTTCTGTTATGGCCACCGGATCATGACCCTGAAGCCAACCGCTATATGGCCGAATGGCTGCAGGCCCGTCATGCCGAACGCAGCTGGATCTGCTGCGAACGCCATCTGGACCACCGGGAGCTGGCGGCACTGCAAAAACGTCAGCAGTATTGTCAGACGCTGTCCGAACAATATGCGTTACCGGTTGTCGCTTGCGGCAATGTCCATATGCATGTCCCCGAACGTCACCCCCTGCAGGACACCCTGACTGCCATCCGCCTGAACCGCCCCATTCATGAGCTGGGTTTCGAGCTGTTCCCCAATGCCGAACACTGCCTGCAGCCGCTGGATAAACTAAGCAAGCTTTACCCCCGGCCATGGCTGAACGAAAGCCTGCATATTGCCGAGCGCTGCCAGTTTGATCTGGGCTCACTACGCTACGACTATCCATCCGAGCTGGTACCGACATCCTTTACGGCCAGCAGCTACCTACGACATCTGGTGGAGCAGGGGATGCAGAGCCGCTTCCCCAAGGGCGTCTCACTGCCGATTCAGGCAACCATTCGCAAGGAGCTGAAGCTGATAAAGGAGCAGGGCTACGAGTATTTTTTCCTCACCATTCACGACATTGTTCAGTATGCCAAACGCCAGGGCATTCTCTATCAGGGACGGGGCTCTGCCGCCAATTCCATTGTCTGCTATTGCCTTGAAATTACCGCGGTGGACCCGCGACACATCAATGTGCTGTTTGAACGCTTTATCTCCAAGGAACGGGATGAACCGCCGGATATCGATGTGGACTTCGAGCATGAGCGTCGGGAAGAAATCTTTCAGTACATCTATCAGAAGTACGGCCGTGAACGGGCCGCACTGGCTGCCACGGTCATCAGTTTCAAGTTCCGCAGTGCCCTGCGCAGTGTCGGCAAGGCTCTGGGGATTCATGAAGCCCAACTGGACTACTACATCAAGAATATCAATCGCCGAGACCGCGAGCTCGGCTGGGAAGAGCAGCTGGAAGAACTGGGCCTGGATCGACAGGCCCGAACCGGCAGGCACTTGCTGACACTGACACACGAAATCATCGGCTTTCCACGCCATCTGTCCCAGCATGTAGGCGGCTTTGTGATTGCTGCAACCTCCCTATCCGAACTGGTGCCGGTGGAAAATGCAGCGATGGCCGATCGCACGGTCATCCAGTGGGACAAGGACGATCTGGAAAGCCTGGGCCTGTTGAAGGTGGATATTCTTGCCCTGGGCATGCTCAGCGCCATCCGCAAGAGCTTTGAGCTCATCCGGCACCATTACGGACGCCTGCTGACAATCGCCGATATCACCCGCTTACAGGATGATCCGGAGGTCTATGGGCGCCTGCAAAAAGCCGACAGCATCGGTGTATTCCAGATTGAATCCCGCGCCCAGATGAGCATGCTGCCGCGTCTGAAACCTGCCTGCTACTATGATCTGGTCATTCAGATCGCCATTGTCCGTCCCGGTCCGATACAGGGGGACATGGTGCATCCTTACCTGCGTCGACGTGATGGTAAGGAGGCCGTGGAATACCCGTCCAAAGATGTGGAAAAGGTATTGTCCCGTACTCTGGGCGTACCCATTTTTCAGGAGCAGGTCATTCAACTGGCCATGGTGGCCGCCGGCTTTTCCGGCGGCGAAGCCGATCAATTGCGTCGCGCCATGGCCAGCTGGAAGAAAACCGGCCAGCTGAAGAAATTTCACAGCAAGCTGGTGCGCGGCATGCAGGCCCGCGGGTATGACAGTGACTTTGCCGAACGTATCTTCCAACAGATCTGTGGGTTTGGCGAATACGGTTTTCCCGAAAGCCATTCCGCCAGTTTCGCCGTCCTCGCCTATGTCTCCGCCTGGCTCAAAACCTACTATCCAGCGGCCTTCTACTGCGGCCTGCTCAACAGCCAGCCCATGGGCTTCTATTCCCCCTCGCAACTGATTCAGGATGGCCGCCGGCATCAGCTTGACGTTCTGCCAGTGTGCGTCAATCACAGCCAATGGAACCATTGCCTGCAATACGCTGAGGCTTCAGGTACCAAAGACGAATCCAGCGCTCTGGCTCTGCGCCTGGGGCTGCGACTGGTGCGCGGACTATCCCGCCGTGGTGCTGAATGCCTGCTGTCACGACGTCCCGAACAGGGTTTCACGGAGATGCGACAGTTGATGCAAAGCGGGCTCGACAAGGGCGATCTGGAAGCACTGGCCAGCGCCAATGCCCTGGCATCCTTGTCGGGACATCGCTACCAGGCCCGCTGGGACATGATGCATGACACCCATCATTTGCCGCTTTTCAGCAAACAGGACACCTCCGGCAAGCAGCGCCTAAAGGCACCGGGCACCAATGATCAGCTGCTTGAAGACTATGCCTCGCTCGGCCTGAGCCTGGAACACCATCCCATTCAGCTGCTGCGACAACACTACTCTTTCAAAGGTATCACCGCCGCCAGGGATCTGCATCAGCATGAACATCGCAGCTGGATACGGGTCATAGGCGTGGTGACCGGAAAACAAAGTCCGGGCACGGCTGCCGGGGTTACCTTCTTTACCCTGGAAGATGACACCGGCAATATCAATGTTGTGGTCTGGCGTGCTACCGCCCGCGCCCAGAAACAGGCTTATCTGACGGCCAGATTACTGGAAGTTAGCGGCATTCTGGAAAAAGAAGGGGATGTCATTCACGTGATCGCCGGCCGCCTCACTGACCGCAGCACACTATTGCCTGGTTTATCCAGCCGCTCGCGGGATTTTCATTAATCATGCAGCAGGCTATGCTGATCAACAGCAAGGCCAGAGAACAGATTGATGAAAGCGGATGACCACTCCCTCAGTAGCGGCCCGACATTGCGCCCACTCACCTGGTGGTGCGCTGCACTCCCCTTTGTGGCAGTGCACCTGAGCTATCTGATTTCCGCCTACAGTGGTCAGATCGACTGGTGTAATCCCTACTGGGACAGCTGCACCTCTATCAGTAACGCCGGCCGCAAACACCCGGCTTCCATTATTTTCAAAACCATGATGATCTGCGCTGCCATGCTGATGCTGGCCTACTGGTTTCTGGTCACCGCATGGTTGCGACGTATGGGAGATGACAATGACAAGGTGCTGACGACCCTTGGACTGATGGGCGCCTATGCCGCCCTGGCTTTGATACTCTACAGTGCAACGCTCGGTACTGCGGAGTACCATCTGAAGGGCCTGCGCCGAATCGGTATCACACTGTTCTTCGCATTTACCGCCTTTGGCCATCTGCTAATGGTTTATCGCTTATCCAAACGGGAACTACTCCCCGGCAGCGATCTGTATATCAGCTGGAGACGACAAACAGCGATAAGCTATCTCTTGGTTGCTTTGGGGCTGACCAGCGGTCTCTTATCTGCCTTTTACAGTCACTATGACGACATTGAAAACGCCTTCGAGTGGTGCTTTGCGCTCATCATGATTCTGCAATTTCCCATCACCGGAAAAATGTGGCAACAAAGCGGCTTTCAAATATCACTCAGGTCTCAAGGGCCGGGGCTGGACTCTCGGCGCCAGCAAAGGCATTCTTGAGCACGACCCTGATGCAAGAGTGGTTCGCATCAGAGGGGCCGATAGGCCAGAATTCACCTATAATGAATCCGATGTTCCTTAACGAATGTTAAAGGCAGTCTCCGTCAAAATATGAATAATAGCGCCTTAGCATCATCCACCCTACTGAAAGATGCACCCAGACCATGACCACTGAACACCGACAGTCACCCCGCACCGAAATGAAGGTCACCGTAAAAGTGACCCATGAAAGCATTGGCGAAGTGTTTGTTAAAACCCGGGATATCTCGGATAGCGGTATCTTCCTTCTCACTGAAGATGTCGTGATGCCCCCGATCGGCACCATCGTCGAAGGGCAGGTTCAGGGCATGGCCGAAGAAGGCCCTATTCTCAAACTGGAAATAGTGCGTACCGAACCCATTGGCATCGGCCTTCGTTTTATCAACGAATAGCACAAGGAGATTTGCTCATGCGCAAACAGACTCTGTTGGCGGCAGCCATTGCTGCCATCGTTTCGGCCAGCCCCTTGCAGGCCGAAGAAACGCCCTCCCCAAAAGCCAAATATAATGAACCGACTCGCGGTTTTTTCCTGGAGCATGCCAATGTGGCCGGCAACAAGAAAGGCTCAGTTGATCTGCACAGCGGCAGCGATGGTATCGATTCCGGCGGCGGCGTCCGACTCGGTCTTGGTAAGGCCGAACTGATTTTTAACAGTGGTCTGCGCAGCTACGACGTCAATGAAGCGATGGTAAAATTCGCCATGCCGGACATAAAATCCAGCGAGGAATCCACCACCTCCATTCACTGGTCGCTTGTCGGTGGTCTGGCCCATCTCGAACTGGAAAATGACGATGGTGATACCTACCTCGAACAAACCAATATCAAGCTCGGTGCCGCCGCCACCATCAATGCCGATGCAGCTACCTTTACCCTGGCACCGCGACTGGTGATTGCCGATAGCGATTACGAAGACAACAATCCTGGCACCGGCAAGCAGGACGATACCTTTGTGGAAGTGGATCTGGGAGCGTATGTCGGGATTATCGATACGCAATCTGGCCTGTTCTCTTTAGGCGTTGAAGCCCTGTTTACCTCCGAAGATGACCGTGATGACAGTTTCGCCTTTGGTGGCCGCTGGCTCTATAACGAACGTCTGACTCTGGACGTGGTTCCGGTAGTATTCAGTGATGGCGACCAGCTGGGTCTACCCGGGCTGGTGCGGGTGAATGTTAGTTTTTGAGGTCGGAAGTCGGACCAGCGTAAGCTGAGATCAAAAAAGCCGGATCAAACGATCCGGCTTTTTTTATTGCTCTAAGAACGGCTCCTAAAGAGCTCGGTGGAACAACACATTATCACCACCAGGATCTACCACCAACTCGTCGTCAGACAAGGATATGGGAAGACCCTGAGCCGCACAGGAATCCCCAGCGTCATTACAAATCAACGCTTCTCCATCATGGTTCTGATCAACTGTCACTGTCAAGGTATCACCTGCCAGTGAGTAGGTACCGCGTTCAAATCCGACGAAATCATTCTCTTCCTCGGATTGCACTGCAAAATACTCACCTCCGGGCAGGAACATCAATAGAACATTATTCTCCTCAATACGCCATGCACCGACAATACCACTCGATGTAAGCGCTTCACGGTCCAGTGCAAACTCTTCCAAACCTCCGGGATCGAAAGTCAGAGAACTACTGCTTACATCTACATCAAACATCAGATCATTACACTGGGTGTTCGCCGATTCGTTACAGAACAGCGCCTCACCATCATTGTTGATAACGGTGTACGCATAGAGCTCATTACCTTCGAGCTGATACCCGCCACGTTCAAAACCAATGAAATCGTTTTCTTCTTCCCATTGCACCCCGAAATATTCACCATTCGGAAGCATTGCAAACAATACCGATTCAGAGGAATTCACGAAAATTCCAGGCAAAGTACTGAAGGCGGCTTCAATCTGGGACCGAGCCGTTGCGTTGAAGAGAATGACCTGCTCCACCGTATCGGCAACAAGACGTTCGCCCCTGCGAACCAGACTGGTACTATCCAGCGTTGATTCCACAAAAATGAAAGGTGTTCGCTCATAAGGATCGAGATCCGTAATCTTCGCCGTCACATCTGGCACAGTCCATTCGATCAGATCAATACCACCAACATTGGCAACATTGAAATCAATTTCATCGATCTCGATTTTGTCGCCCCAGTAATCCTGAGCAGAATCATAGAACTTGGCCACAATTGCGGTCGGATTGGCTCCGGTTGTGGTGCCATCATCGCTCAAGAGGAAGAGGTTCACGTTAAAGCTGCCACCAGAATCCCAACCTTCACCAACCCACATACCTCCGCTGGTAATCGAACCGCTGTCGTACTCTGAAGGCGTATAAATCAGGTCATTAAGAGCCGTGGCAGCTACCGGATCCGATTGACCATCCTCATCCAAATCCTGCCAGTCGGTCGCTACTATATTTGCACAGTTGTAATTTGCCTCGACATAGGGATTCCAGTCGTCGTCACACCAGAAGGCATATGTAGAGACCTGTTCTGTGACTGTTCCAAAATACACGGCAGCACCGGTACCAAAAGCGTCATCACGGGTCAGCCCCCGATCGAATTGACCACCCAGGAAAGGCAGCATGGGCTTGCCGTTGACGTCAAACTCCAGCAGTTCCACATGGATTTCAGCCAGATCAGAAGGTGTCGTGCCATCCTGCTCCAGCGGATTCACAATGGCCGTATCGCCACTATCCACATACCCGGTGATTTGATAGCGATCCAATACAGGCGTTTCAACACCATTTGCCTGAGTAATGAAGTATTCCAGTTCATCTTCATCAATTTCATCCCACGCTTGAGAAGCAGGATTGAACTCATGGAAGGTCTCGGGACCACCGTCGCTGATCACGCCATATTCAAAGAAGACACTTTCCTGGCCAGTACTGCCGTTGACGTCCGAATCGCTCTCGAACCATGCCAGTGGGCCAGTATTGACCTCGAAGGTATCCGCCCCTGGCGTGAAGGTCGCATTGCCTGTTTCGGAACAACCATTTTCTTCCTCGGTAAAGGTCGCATTGAATGTGCTCGCTGCGACGAATGTACCGGTGATCGTAAAACTGGATTCTTCATCTTGGTTGCTGAAAGTAAAGTCTCCTTCGCTATCGACCGTTCCAAGATCTTCCCATCCACCGTCGCGATCCTCGCCACGTAGAATCACCTGATTACCGATCTGTTCAATCTGAACAAGTTCGGTGCCGCTGGTTTCAGTGATGGACACACAGCTTTCGCTATCTTCATCATACTCCTGACCTGAAGCTGTCCAATCAATCACATAAACACCGGCCATATCGACACCTGGATCAGCACAGGTTGCATCACTGGTATAAGGACAGCTATCGCTGTTGTCACCTACACCATCACCATCTGCATCATTTTGCTCGCTAGCGTCATTGGGGAATGCATCCTCGTCATCCGGGAAGCCGTCACTGTCAGAATCAGCAGAGCCCTGTCCACCACACTGATTGGTGTCATCGAGAGGACAATCGTCACTTTCGTTAGGAATGCCATCACCATCGATATCATCATCACAGGCATCCCCAAACTGATCGCCATCTATGTTGCTCTGATCGTCATTGAAGACGGCTGGGCAGTTGTCGACGTCATCGGTCCAGCCATCACCATCTGAATCGCCGCCGCACTGATTGGTTTCATCATAAGGGCAGTCATCAGTTTCATTGGGCGTACCGTCACCGTCGATATCGTCGTCACAGACATCACCGAAAGCATCACCATCGAGGTTTTCCTGATTCGGGTTGCTGATCGCAGGGCAATTATCTTCGGCGTCGGTGACACCGTCACCATCGCCATCCGGGCCCTGATCACAGGCATCCCCAATGCCGTTTTCATCCGCATCTTCCTGATTCGGATTGGCATCCACAGGACAATTGTCCTCATCATCCGGCACGCCGTCTGAATCAAAGTCCGGACGGGTATAGTCGAAACCGGCAATCAGGTCATCCAGTGCGGGCACGTTGAGTGCCTGAATGTACCGAATATCACCGGCAGGCTGATAGCCACCGAAGCGCAGGAAGCCATCGACCACGGCCATGATCACCTGTGGCTCTTCACGCCATTCAATATCGAACTCCTGGAACAGGAAGTCCGGAATGGTAAAGTGCAGCACGTTCTCACCAGAGCCTTCGGCATCTTCGATGCTCCAGTCTGCCGTCACCGGCACGCCACCATCCTGAATCGGCATCACCGTGTAATCCTGACCATCAAAGTTATGCATGGTGAAACTGACGGTTCCACTGGTGCCCGCTGCACCGCTCGTATCCGCGCCAGTCAGGAAGGCATAGATCTGAGAACCTTCGTAACCTCGGCCAATCCACAAACCTTTGTCGGTTTCGCTGCTGCTAGCGCTTTCACCATGCAGTGCATCTGACAAGCTGGTTGCCAGATCCGATTGACTGAAGTCCGGATAGTTACTCCAATCGGGAATGTAGGCATTCACGCATGCCAGTCCCAGATCGCTGTAGTTCCAGTCATCGATGTCACAGGGGATCACATAACTGTTGGTCACGTTCTCCAGTTCAATGGCTACCGCCTTGGCATCCGCATCCGAGAAGGAACCCTCGGGATCAGCCGATTGCTCGACAAATTCCTCATTGGCGAAATTCTCAAAGCGTTTGCCATTAATGTTGGCAGTAAAGGTTTTGAGTCGGAAAGTTGAGTAGATGGTCTCGCCCGCCACTCTCACAAAGTCAGCGGTTTCTCCGGGAACACCGTTGAGCTGAACCACATCGTTCAGCGACATCCAACCGTTCGCATCCAGCATATAAATTGGATGTGTGTCGGTGTCTTCTACCCATCCTGGAACCGTATCATCCCAGATATAGAAAGTTTCACCGGTATCGTTGATCACCCCATACTCAAACTCGAAGATCTCGTTGCCGGTATCCTCGTTATAATCACTCCAGGCATCCGCAAAACCGAAACCACCATCGGTGCCCTGGGCATCGACCACGGTACTCGCATCCACCTGATCGATGCGTGTCATTGTGGCGGTATAGGTGGTGCCACACGATGCCAACTGCGTGCCTGACTGATCTTCTTCGTCAAAGAAGGTATCCACCTCCGTCGCAGCGGTATCGGTCAGAACGGTTGGCGTTTCGGCATCATCCGGTGAGCCGTTGAAGGTCCAGCTTTCACTGACGCTGAATTCGAAGCCCGAAGCGCCATATTCGTCGAAGCCATCCTCAAAGTTCCAGGTCACTTCGGCGGCAGAGTTAACCGTCGCCAGATCGCCTTCGGATTCGAAGCCATTGTCTGCAAAACGGATATCCAGGTTAGCACCATCCTGCATGATGTTGATGACGGCGGCTTCGCTGTCGTTGACGGCCGCCTCACAGAAGCTGTCATCACCGGAGTTGTTGATCGCCGTCACCGTGCGCTCAATGAGCCAGAAACCGGCCAGATCCGCCAATTCATCACAGGCGTCACCAATGCCGTTGCCATTTCCATCAGCCTGGTCGGCATTTGGAATGGTGGGGCAGTTATCGATGTCGTCATTGCTGCCATCTTCGTCGGTATCGACGAGATCAGGGTCTGTGCCTTGAGCCTCTTCTTCCGAGTTACTGACACCATCGCCGTCCCGGTCGTCGTCACAGGCGTCACCAGTGCCGTCTTCATCCAGATCATTCTGGTCTTCGTTGGTAATCAGCGGACAGTTGTCGGCATTGTCACCCAGTGAGTCTTCATCACTATTCGCGGTTTCCGAGGCATCATCCGGAAAGGCGTCTTCGCCGTTGTCGACACCATCACCATCACGATCGGCATCACAGGTATCGCCCGTACCGTCTTCATCCAGATCATTCTGATTGGTGTTGCTGTCTAAAGGACAATTGTCTGTCGCATCACCAATCGTATCTTCGTCGGTGTCCGCCAGATCCGGGTTGGTACCCAGCGTCTCTTCAGCATCGTTGCTGAGGCCGTCGCCATCCCGGTCGTCATCACAGGCATCGCCGGTGCCATCTTCGTCCAGATCATTCTGGTCTTCGTTGGGTGTGGCCGGACAGTTGTCCGCATTGCTGCCAACACCGTCTTCGTCAGGATCACGTGATTCGTTTGGATCCAGAGGGAAAACATCGAACTTGTCATCGGTGCCGTCACCATCTGTGTCTGCCAACAATGGATCTGTTTCACCTTCACTTTCCTCGACATCGCTCAGACCATCGTTGTCATCATCGTTATCACAGGCGTCCCCGAAGGCATCACCATCGGTATTGAGCTGATCCTGATTGTCCACGTTGGGACAGTTATCCAGCTCATCAATCAGCGTATCGCCATCACTATTTTGCTCACAGTCATCGCCAATGCCGTTGCCATTGTCATCAGTTTGAGCGGCATTGCTCACTAAAGGACAGTTGTCTGCAGTGTTCAGAACGCCATCGTTATCCTTGTCACTGTCACAGGCGTCACCCAGACCATCAGTGTCTTCATCATCCTGATTGAGGTTCGGCACAAATTGACAATTGTCCGGCGCATCATCCAGCACCGTATCGTTATCGTCGTCGGTATCACAGGCATTGCCCTGGGCATCGCCATCGGTATTAAGCTGATCAGGGTTGGCAATGACCGGGCAGTTGTCCGCACCATCGCTACGACCGTCTCCATCCGTATCTTTCACCAGTGGGTCGGTACCGCGAATGCCTTCATTGGTATCGCTCACACCATCGTTGTCATCGTCGGTATCGGTGTTATTGCCGATGCCGTCATTGTCGGTGTCGGTATCTTCTGCCGCATTCAGCGGGAAGCGATCCTGGGCATCTGGCGTACCGTCATTGTCATCGTCGGTATCTTCGTTATTACCGGTGCCATCGTTGTCTGTATCTTTCTGCTCGGTCGCATCCAGCGGGAAGGCATCATTGCCATCGAGCACGCCGTCATTGTCATCATCGGCATCCGGCGCCAGACCTCCTGAGTCCGCCAGGCCATCGCCATCGGTATCGACATAGTCTTCAGCAGGAACTGTATCATCGCTGTCATCGCTGTCCTGACCGACGGGCCAGCCATCGTTATCCTGATCTTCAGCCGTTTGACGCGTGGCATCCCGCGGGAAGTCATCCTGGTCGTTCGGCGTACCGTCACCGTCTATGTCATCGTCGCTGTTGTCACCCACACCATCGCCATCGGTATCGGTGGTTTCAGCAGCATCATTTGGTGCGAAATCATCGTCATCCAGCACGCCATCGTTGTCATCATCGTCATCCGCGACATCACCGATGCCATCGTTGTCGTTATCGTTGGTTTCATCCGGATCATCGGGGAAAGCATCATCTGCGTTTAGCGTACCGTCACCGTCACGATCCTTGTCACAGGCATCGCCTCGACCATCACCGTCTGAATCCGTCTGCGGATCACCGGGGTTATAGGTAACCGGACAGTTATCCACGGCATTATCGATACCATCACCGTCGGAATCGAACTGTACTTCCGGGTCCAGCGGATCTTCATCCACGTTATCCAGTACACCATCACCGTCAGTATCACGTTTCAGTGGATTGGTACCGTCCTGCTCTTCCTGGGCATCGCTGACGCCGTCACCATCATCGTCGTCATCTGCGTTATTGCCGATGCCGTCACGGTCGGTATCCCGGGATTCAAAAGGATTGCGAGGAAAGCGATCATCGGCGTTATCAACACCATCGCCATCAATGTCGGTATCCGCATTGTCGCCAATACTGTCGCCATCAGAATCTTTCTGCTCTGAGGCATCTTCCGGGAAGGCATCATTGATATCGAGTACACCATCGTTGTCATCGTCATCATCAGGAGCCTGACCACCCTGGTTGGCCAAGCCATCACCATCAGTGTCTTCATAAGCCTCAGCGGGCACGGTGTCGTCACTGTCGTCCGTATCCTGTCCTAGAGGCCAACCGTCATTGTCCTGGTCTTCCGCATTTTGGCGAGTCGCATCAAACGGGAAGTCATCGTTCTGGTCGGGTGTACCATCATTGTCATCATCGGGATCGGCATTGTTGCCAATACCATCATTGTCATTGTCTTTTTGCTCAGAGGCATCCAGCGGGAAGGCATCGTCGCCATCATCGACGCCGTCATTATCATCATCGCCATCGGCATTGTTACCAATACCATCGCCGTCGGTATCCGTGGTCTCGCTGTCATCTTCAGGGAAGGCATCACGATCGTTGGGTACACCGTCGTCATCCAGATCCGGATCTTTCTTAGCCGGTTTCAGCTCCACTTCTTCTTCGGTATCAATTTCGGTATTGATGTCATCGTTACCCAGATCACTCTTCTCAGAGTCGACGATCTCTTTCATCTGGCCAACCGTACGGCCCTGCGGATCGTTGGGAATAGGTAGGGACGCGGGATCCTGATCCAGCAACTGCAGGGCTGCGCCCGCGGTTTCCGAGTCACTGTCGTAAATCTCGCTGGTTTCGCCATCGACTTCACCATCAATGGCACCGTCCGCCAGGTCATCCGACATGGCTTTCAGAACAGAGTTGGGGTTATCCGCTCCCGTGGCATCATTAATCTGATTCACCACCGCGGTCACCGCCTCAACGGCCGCTCGATAGGATGCTGCCTGCTCCTGTTCTTCGGCTTCATCGGTGGTGTCATCAATCAGGGGAGGGGTATCAAAAATGTCGATATCCTGCTGGATACCAAAGCCCAGCGTGGATTTGACCTGCTCCGCCGCAACGGGCAAGGCAGAGAGGAATTCGTCAGTGGTTTTCAGCGTATCGCCGAGCGCGATATCAATGAGATCATCGGTACCATCATCATCAACATCGAAATCCCGGTTATCCAGATGCCAGGGATTGGTGTTATCACCGCCGCCATCGTTATCCGCATTCTTGATGGCCAGATCCACTGCCATGGTGGTCAGGGGCGTGGCATAAATCTGCTCACCGCCATCCAGCAGAGCCTGGGTAATCACCGTGCGCATTTCCGTAATGACAGGGGCCACACCTGTCAGAATATCGGTCGTGTCGTCATCGGATGTAAATTCAAGCAGATAGGGAGGGTTGAGCGGGAAGGGCAGGGAAAGGCCGGTAATTCGAGCCTGGGCATCGGTCGATCCAGGACTGCCCACCTGCGCGCCTTTGAAATCCTCTGCCGTCGGATCGATCTCGTACACCGTGACGATTGCATCCACCAGCGGGCCTTTGATCCCGCCGCCCGACAGGTTCTGCGAGGACGGACCATCGCTGCCTCCTCCGCTGCTACTTCCGCCGCCACTACTTCCACCGAAGCAGGCAGTCAGAATAATGGATGTACAAACTACAAATAAAACGGAGAGAGCGCGTGAACAAACACGCAATGCGGAGCGGCCCATAACATTCCTCTAGCAACTAGCTGGTTCTAATTCTTTTGGAAATTCCCTGTTCATCCGCCTCGGATCACACCCGAAAAACACGGACGACAGCTAGAAAAGATAGACGACCGTCACAAAGCGTCCAGTGGAATGTATGAATTATTTTTGACTATTTGTTACTGAAAACCAGAAGGAGTCTGGAATGCTCCTATAAACCTTTAAAACCATGTGGTTTTTTTGATGTTAAACACACATCTCAAATATGTGTGTGAGCGCCACTCTGAATAGGTGGCGCTGGAATAGTGGCTCAAAAATTGTGGCCGAGCTTGTCCATAATGCCTTTTACCTTTTCATTGTCCTTGAGTTCTTCGGACAATTTTTCTTTGGCTTTGTCTATAGCCTTGGTTTTCAGGCGCTCCTGTTGCTTCTTCGCCGCCTGCCTCGCCACGTTACGCAACATGACTTCTGCGATAGTGGCGCCTAGCTCGGCGGGTGGTAAACCATTGCTTCCGCCTATGGCTGTTGCGGTAAAGGTGGGCAGGGACTCGTCATAAACCTTCTGACCAAGTGCAGAAAGATCCAGTGTCAGGCCGGTATCCTCGATAGTAATCTTCTTGACGGAAATACGCAGATCACTGCTTTCTTGCGTACCCGTCTGCTCTCCCTCAGCACTCTGTTTCGCCGAGTCCTGAGATTGTTTGAAGCGCTGCAACTGATCCAGCAGCACATTTACATTACCTTTGCCCTGGGCATTGACTTCATAGCGCGTTGCCGCCGCTGCAACGAGAATTTCTTCAATAATGATATGTTCCGCACTCATGTTCTCGGTATCGAGATCCAGGCGCACCGTATCAAAGCCCAGCAAGGTGTTTTGGCTAAAACCCTCGGGGTTGGCAATCGAGAATCCTTGCAGTTCGCCGAAGCCGTCAAACAGTTTCAGCGTCACCTGATTCAAACGCACCGGCACATTCAGGATTCGGGAACCTTGATACTCCACCTGATCCTTGACGATGCGATCAAGGTTGTTCATCAACCAGTAGGACACTCCACCGAGAACCGCCACCACAACCAACAACACAACAAACGCTTTCTTCATGATCTGTTTCCTTTTTTATTTAATGTAAGACCCTAAACGGCAAGATGGCTTCGGCTGGCTAATGCGCTTCATCCCAGCTGTCACCCATGCCGGCATCCACGATCAAGGGGACGTCCAGATCCGCCGCGGCCATCATGGTATCGCCCAACTGCCGGGCAACCGCTTCGGCCTGGTCTGCCTTCACTTCAACAATCAATTCATCATGCACCTGCATAATCATCTGAGCATCCACTGAGTCCGAGGCCAGCCAGGCATCGACTTTTAACATGGCGCGCTTGATGATGTCTGCTGCGGTTCCCTGCATGGGTGCATTGATAGCGGTACGTTCTGCAGCCTGCTGCAACATCTTGTTGCGCGCATTGATGTCCGGCAGATACAAGCGGCGACCAAATACGGTTTCGACGAAGCCGTCATCGTGGGCCTGGGCACGAATGCGATCCATGTAGTCCAGGACTCCGGGATAGCGCTCAAAGTAACGATCAATATAGGCCTGCGCCTCGCCTCGTTCGACTTTGATCTGACGTGCCAGACCAAACGCCGACATGCCATAGATCAAACCAAAGTTGATGGCCTTGGCTTTGCGGCGCTGCTCGTCATTGACCTCATCGACAGCCACATCAAACACTTCCGCCGCCGTCGCTTTGTGCACATCCGCCCCTTCGGCAAAGGCCTTCAGCAGGCCTTTATCCTGGGACAGATGCGCCATGATGCGCAATTCTATCTGGGAGTAGTCAGCGGCAATCAACTTGTAACCCGGTTCTGCGATGAAGGCCTGGCGAATACGGCGGCCTTCTTCGGTACGAATCGGAATATTCTGCAGGTTGGGATCGCTGGATGAGAGACGCCCGGTGGCCGTAACCGCCTGATGATAGGAGGTGTGGATGCGCCCACTGGAGGGATTAATCAACTGCGGCAGTTTGTCTGTGTAAGTAGACTTGAGCTTGGCCAAACTGCGATGTTCCAGAATCAGTTTTGGCAGCGGATAATCCAGCGCCAATTCCTGCAACACCGGTTCCGCTGTTGAGGGCTGACCCTTGGGTGTCTTTTTGATCACGGGCAAACCCAGTTTCTCGAAGAAGATTGCCTGCAACTGTTTGGGGGAACCAAGATTAAATTCTTCACCGGCAATGTCGTAGGCTTCTTTTTCCAGCTCAACAATGCGGGCGGCCAGTTCCTGACTTTGCTTGCCAAGCAGATGGGCATCCACTTTCGCACCACGCCGCTCCATCCGCGACAGGACCGGCACCAGAGGCTTGTCGATCTCTTCATAGACCTGCAGCAAGCGCCCCTCTTGCTCCAATCGAGGATATAAGACCTGATGCAGTTGCAAGGTGATATCGGCATCTTCCGCCGCATAGGGCGCAGCCTGTTCCAGAGCAATCTGATTGAAGGTAAGCTGCTTAGCGCCCTTGCCGGCAATGTCTTCAAAATGGATGGTTTGCCGATTGAGGTATTTCTCGGCAAGGCTGTCCATATCATGCCGCGTCTCGGTGGAGTTCAGGACATAAGACTCCACCATGGTGTCATGGGCAATGCCCTGAAGAGCGATGCCGTGATTCACCAGCACATTCTTGTCGTACTTCAGGTTTTGCCCCACCTTCTTGATGCCCGGATCTTCCAGAATGGGCTTCAGTTGCGCGAGCACCCAGTCCTGATCCAGTTGTTCCGGCGCATCCAGATAATCATGGCCAAAAGGTATGTAAGCCGCTTCTCCCGGCTCACAGGCGATGGAGACCCCGACCACACGCGCTTCCATGTAATTGAGGCTTGTTGTTTCTGTATCGAAGGCAATCAGATCGGCCTGCCTGATCTTGTTGATCCAGCTCTCGAAGGCCTCTTTATCCAGCACTGTCTGGTAATCCGTTTCGGGATCATCGAGTTTGACCGGTTCATCCTCCGGCGTCTGCTCCAGCTCCCGAATCCAGGTTTTGAATTCATACTCCTGATACAGGGAAAGCAGAGCGTCATGGTCCGGATCCTGATGTTGAATCTCTCCCAAGTCCTGAGGCAGGGGCACGTCCGTTTTGATGGTCGCCAACTCATAGGACAGAGGCAAGGTCTCGAGGCTATTTCTCAGATTCTCTCCGATCTTGCCTTTGACTTCGTCCGCATGTTCGATCACACCCTGCATCGACTCATATTCTTTGAGCCATTTTACTGCGGTTTTCGGACCGCATTTCGGCACGCCCGGGATGTTATCCACCGAGTCGCCCACCAATGCCAGATAATCGATAATCTGATCAGGCCGCACACCAAACTTTTCTTCAACGCCCTGCTCATCCATGATCACGCCAGTCATGGTGTTGATCAGTGTGACGTGCTCGGTCACCAGCTGTGCCATATCCTTATCGCCGGTGGAGATCACCACATCATGCTTTGACTCGGTTGCCTGACGTGCCAGCACACCGATGACATCATCGGCTTCCACCTCCGGTATGATCAGAAGCGGTAAGCCCATGGCTTCGATAATCTGGTGAATGGGTTCGATCTGGCAACGCAGATCATCGGGCATGGGCGGTCGGTTGGCCTTGTATTCCGGATACAGATCATGACGGAAATTTTTACCCTTGGCATCAAAGACCACGATCACTTTGGATTCCGGATAATCCTGCAACAGCTTGCGGATCATATTGATCACGCCCTTGATGGCGCCGGTCGGCTGCCCCTTGGAGTTATTTAATGGCGGCAGGGCATGATAGGCCCTAAAAAGATAGGACGAACCATCCACCAGAACGGTGGGGCGTTGAGCTGTTGTTGTATCCATAAGAACGTCTTTCAGGAGTGTCAAATTAGGGTCGCTTAAGAGGCTTGCTATAGTAGGGAATTTCATGCCAAGCTTAAACTGCTTACACACTTTTGTTTCACTTGATCGGTACCTTGTATGCGTCTTTTCTTCTCTCTGCTAGTGGTTGTTTTGCTGGCGACCAGTTTCACTGCCCAGGCTGAAGAAGGCCAGTTACCTGTCGAACCCCAGATTACCATTCGTCATGACGACGATAAGACCTTCTATGAGTATCGCGTTAACGGTATTTTGAAAGAGATCAAAGTGGTACCTTCCATTGGTCCTGCCTATTATCTGGTACCCGCTGATGGTGGTGCCTGGATACGCGAAGATCGTTCTCAGGTATTGATTCCTAAATGGGTGCTGTTCGAGTGGTAGCGATCCGCCGCGATCGCTGAACATGTACGAGCCGACTCCCGACTCCCGACTCCCGACTCCCGACTCCCGACTCCCGCAAAAGCATCCCCCAAAAACTTGAAACGATACTTAGTATGAACATTCTAATTTTGCGGCGTATCTTCCGTCTTGAAGACTACGAATCGCAGCACATTTCGTGTTGTAGCGTGAAACGAAAATCAAGAGGAAAGCATCAATGTCAACAATCAAGACATATCAGGAACAAGTTCAGGAAATCGTTGAGAAAGCAATCAATGCTGTTCAAGAGCAACACAAAGCACTGGCCGAAGCATCTTTCGGTTATGCCGAAAAGCTGTACAAGCTGGACACTGTTAAAACCAAGCATGACGAATATGCTGGTCTGGCTTACGACAAAGCACGTGACGTCAACAAGAAAGTTGCTGACTTCGCTTCTGACCTGATTGCCAAGATCGAAAAAACTGAAGCTCCAGCAGTAAAAACGACTGCCAAGAAAGCGGCAAGCACTGCCAAGAAGAAAACTACAGCAGCAAAAAGCACTGCTACCAAAGCAGTCAAAAGCACCGCTGCTAAAGCAAAAGCCGCTGCAGAATCAGCAACAGCTTAATTTCGATTTTTGAATCCAAGGATTCAGTTTGTGGGGAGGCGCTGTTAGTTTTGCCGAACAGCTAAACCCGCTAACAGCCCCCGCAATACCCGCCTTTATGGCGGGTATTTTTTTTACCTGTCGTTTTACCGTTTAGGCTGGCTAGTGAGTGTTTAGATCCAGAGCCTGACTATCACTTTCGATCACCAGACTGACTCGGCGATTCTTCCGCCGATTGGATTCTGAGGTATTGGGGACGAGCGGTTGGGTATCACCAAAACTCACGGCCCGAAAGCGTTTGGCTTCCATTCCTTCCAGTACAAAAAATTTCAGCACCTCGGTGGCTCGCGCCGCAGCCAGTTCCCAGTTGGAAGGATACTTGATCGTCTCAATAGGCAGATCATCCGTGTGGCCCTCAATATGAATCAGCCCGGCGCTCTGCCGTAAAATTGGCAGCAGGCTTTCAAGCACATCAATACCGGGTCGAGTCAAATCCGCATGCCCCGAATGAAACAGTACGCGCGATTGTATTTCCAACTGCATTTTGTCGGGACTCTGCTTGATCTCGACCACATGCTCCAGCCCGTTTTCCGCTATCGAATTCAGTAACAAGGTCTCGATTTCGAGCCCGGATACCTCTTTCTCAATAGTCTTGATCTCGGGAATTCCGGCCTCACTGGCTGGCAACTGATTGAGCACATCAAAGATTGATTCGGCTGACACATCAGCGTCATCTTCAGCCGCCGAGCTCGGTGCCAGCTCTGGTTGCTGCATAAATACCAGCAGTACAAACAGTGTTGTCATCAATACAAACACGTCGATATAACTGATCATCCAGTTTTCTTCAACAGACGCTTCTGTTTCCTCAACAAAGCCTTCCAATTGCATCACAGGTCGAGTCATGCCTTTGTCCCCGTTCAAGCTCCGGCTTTGGCGGTCAGCCGACCAAACAGTGATCGCTCGGATCCGCGTTCATCGTGATTGTCCGGGCTGTCCTGAAGATAGCTCAGAAGCGTCTCGTAAATAGCTGAGGGCGTACGATGCTCCTGAATCATGGCTATCCCCTCGGCAATCATGGTCAATTCCATTGTGCGCATATTGCGACGCTGCTCGAGTTTACTGGCGATGGGTTTAAAGACCAGATTGGCCAACAAAAGCCCATAAAAGGTAGTGACCAGAGCAATGGCCATATCAGCCGTCATGGCGCTCACTGCTCCACCCTCGACCTGTTGCAGCATATTCACCAGCCCTACCAGTGACCCCACCATGCCGAAAGCCGGGGCGAAGGTGGCCATGGAGCGGAACAGGTTGATCACCTCGTTTTCCCTGGCGCGATACTGTGAAATTTTCCAGCTCAACACGGCGGATACATCGTCAGGTGCTTGCTTGTCCCGCACCATCTGCAACCCTCGTTGCATGTAGGTATCATTAAGCCGTTCGATTTCCTGATCGATCTGTTTGAACTGATTGCGAAACCAAAGTTTGGAAAACAGCATCAGCCTGGCCACCTGCTCCTGCGAGTGGCTTTCCAGGGGCTGGGTTATTACCCGTGCCTGCTTCATCGCATTGAGGGTCTGTTTAAGGGGAAAGCTCACCAGAATCGCCGTTACCGTGCCACCCAGCACGATCAGCAGACCCGGTACGTTGACAAAGGCCGCTGGGTTATCCGAGGCAAAGCCGATTGCCAGAGACAGAAACAGGATGCCTGCCACCACACCAATAAAATTCGACAACTTCATGCCAATGCTCCTCACATCATGATACCCGTTGCTGGGCACGTATCAGTGGAGCTGATGCAACATTCAGGCCTGGAAAATCTCAAAAATTAGTTTATATTTTTCAGTTACTTATCGATTTTAGCGGTCATATGCAGGAAGATATTTGCCGCTAACGAGCGGATATAAACTTACTCAACTCATTCAGGCGCTCAGGCGTACCCACATCCAGCCAGTAGTCTTCAATCAGGATACCGAGCACTTTTTGCCTGGCGATGTGCTCGCATAATAATGGTCCCAAGGCCTGTGGGCCGGCAGCCAAACCTTCAAAAAAGCCTGGTCGATACAGGCCAATCCCCGAATAGGTGAAGGAGGGCGCAAGGTCTGGCTGTTTCAACGTCAAAGCATGTCCGCTGGACATCAGGGAAAAATCGCCGTCAGGATTGTGCTCAGGATTTTCGACCATGGCCAGGCACGCCAATGACGCTGGATGGGCTTCCAGGGTTTGCAAAGCGCGTTGGAGCCAATGCTTCAGATCAAGCCGCGTATAGATGTCACTGTTGACTACCAGGAAAGGGCTTTGATTGTCGGGACTGAGCCATTGCAGATTATTGGCAATGCCTCCCGCCGTCTCCAGCAGCGTCGGCTCATAAGAGAAGTTCAGCGTTATACCCAACTCTTCACCCTGACCCAGGACATCCGGAAACTGTTGCGCCAACCAGTGCGTATTGATGACTGCCTCTCGAATACCTGCCTGTTTAAGTGCTTCCAGGTGATAGGCTATCAAAGGTTTTCCTGCGACCTCCAGCAAGGGTTTGGGAGTCGTCGCTGTCAGGGGCCGCATGCGTTTACCCAGCCCTGCAGCCAGCACAATAGCTCTCATGCGGATCGATCCAGGTCTACCAGCGCCGGTAGTACCCGCGCCACCAGAAACGCCCGAAAATCAGCAAATTCCGGATCGTCAAAACAAGCCTCCAAGATGTAGTGGACCGTTCGCGGAATATCCTGCAAATACCCGAGTTTGCCATCACGCAAGGCCAGACGTGCAAAAATGCCAGCCGCTTTCATATGTCGCTGCATTCCCATGCGATCAAAGTGACAACAAAAAGTGTTCCAGTCCACTTTCACCAGGCCTTTCGTCTTTGCCTGATCGAAATAACCACGCATCCAGCCCTCTAGCTGCTGTTGGGGCCAGGCGATATAACAATCTCTCAGTAGAGACACCAGATCATAGGTAACAGGCCCCAGCACCGCATCCTGAAAATCCAGCACCCCGAGCTGATCATCCCTTGCAATCATCAGATTACGCGAATGGTAATCCCGATGCACCGGCACCTGCTCCTGCTCAAGTGCATTCCGGATCAGCGACTCGAACACCTCGTCCAGCATTGCCTGTTCCGCATCACCAAGTTGCATCCCCAGCTTTTTTTCCAGCAGCCAATGACGAAACAGTTCCAGCTCCCGTGACAACAAGGCCCGGTCATAGGGCGGTAAATCATACTCGCCGTCGGCTGGCAGGCTCTGAATGTCCAAGAGCGTCGAAATGGCCTTGTTATAATAGCGATCGCCCGCGACGACATCGGGACAATCAGGCTTCAGGGACGATAGCAACAAGTGATCGCCAAAATCCTCAAGTAAAATAAAGCCCCGCGGTAAATCAACCGCTATCAGCTCAGGCACGTTTATGCCACGCTCCCGCCAAAACCGAGCCAGGGCAACAAAGCTATGGCTATCTTCTTTTTCGGGTGGGGCATCCATGGCAATCCAGCACTTGGGGTCAGTTTGTCCGTCTGAGCTATGGACGCGAAAATAGCGTCGAAAACTGGCATCGCCGGAAACCGGCTCCATCAGCAGATCATTTGCCAGCAACTGTTGCTGACACCATGCGAGCAGGTCGGTTTGTCGATTGTCCATCTGGCTAAAAAATCCTGAGGAAAAGAGAAGGGCAGCGGGCATCCTAATCAAAAAGTTAAATGACATCAAAGTATGCACCGTTTATCATTCGTTCCCACGTCTCATCCCCCGAATTCAGTGCTGTTTCGTACAGAGGGTCGCAATGCCAGTGCATGGTTATTTCCGATGCCCAAGCCCCACTTTCGCAATCTGGGGCCTGGCTATTTGGCTTGGTGCCAGTGGTGCCCAAGCCCAGGAACCGGCCGCCCTCGATCAATCCAATAAAGATGACGTTGTCATTTTCTCCGATGAAGCCGAGTATCTTGATAACCAGCGCCTTGAACTAAAAGGGAACGTCGAGATTCAACAGGGCGACTACACCGCCAGGGGACAACATGCCCTGATCGATCAATCGGCCGATCAGGCACGACTGGATGGCGGCATTGATATCGTCGGTCCCGAACTCGAATTCAGCGGCAATCAAGCCGATTTAAACCTGCGCAATGGCGAAGCGGAGATTACAGACGCCAAGTTTCACATGCCCATGACCGGTTTACGCGGCAATGCCAAAGCGCTGGTTAGAAAATCTTCTGATAAACTGATCATTCAAGAGGGCAGCTTTACCACTTGCGAACCCGAAGATCCTGATTGGGCTTTTCTGGCTGATGAGATTGAGCTCGATCGGGAGACTGGTTTCGGCGTGGCCAGACATACCCGCTTTGAGGTAAACGATACACCCATTCTCTACGTACCCTGGTTCACCTTTCCCATTGATGACCGGCGCAAATCCGGCTTCCTTTACCCTTCCTTTGGTAGTGCCAACACCGGTAGAGGCGCCTTTGTATCGACACCCTTTTACTGGAATATCGCACCCCAGGCAGACGCCACCATCACTCCCACCTATATTAATAAGCGCGGTTTGCATACGGAAGTCGAGGGACGCCACCTTGGCTCTATGACCCGCAGCAACCTGACAGTTAGCTACATTGAGTCAGATGATTATTATCTGTCTGAAAACACCAATGTCGACGATGGTGAGCGCTGGGGATTGAGCTTTGAACAAAAACTTGATCTGGAAGACTGGGTGACAGGTTGGGATGGGGCGATTGAATATGCAGCCGTTAGCGACAATGATTATCTCGACGATCTGGATCAGGGCCTGCAAATCGTTAATACGGATTCGCTGGATCGTCGACTGGACATGCGCGTAGCACAGGATAACTGGCGACTGGGCGTGTTGCTTCAACAGTACAAGAGTCTCGACGAAGATCTGGACCCCAATGAACAGGCATACCAGCGTCTGCCCGAAATCAACTACCACCAGTTTTTCCGCTCTGACCACGCCCCGATGTCCTGGTACGACCACTTCGACGCTGACTGGCGCACCCAGTATGTGTATTTTTATCGGGATCCGGATAATCTGCTGGCACAGGACCGCACCCATGGCTCGCGAATCCGCCATGAGCTGGCACTGAGACTGCCACTTTCCCGAACCTGGGGCTTTGCCGAAGCGGGCATAAGCGTCAACCACGCGGACTATTTGCTGGAGGACTATCCGCCTCAGGAAAACCATTTGCAGCGCACCATTCCCACCTACGAAATCGACAGTGGTCTCTACTTTGATCGCCCCAGCCGCTGGTTCAATCATGCCTACCGCCTGACCTGGGAACCTCGCGCTTACTATGTCTATACACCTGCCAAGAACCAGGATGATATCCCGAACTTTGACACCTCACTACCCAGCTTTGACTACAGTCGTGTATTTTCAGCCAAGCGTTTCAGCGGCGATGATCGTATCGGCGACAATAACCGCATCAGCGTCGGATTCACCTCGCGCTGGATTGATGACGACAACGGTCGCGAGCGGGCCAGTCTGAGCATTGCCCAGTTGCTGCATTTTGAAAACAGGGAAGTCCTGCTGGAAGATCTCAAATTTGAGCCTCTGGGAAAAAGCGCAGAGAGTGATCGCTTTATCGCCTCGGAATTCATCCTGCGTCCGACAAAGGCTCTGCGGCTCAGCGCAGCAGGACTCTATGATCAAAGCCGCAAGGCTACTCAGGAATCAGTTGCTCGCATCAGCTATCGGGACGAAAACTATGACACCATTGTTAATCTGAATTACCGCTACCTGTCTGAATTGCATGAACAGGGAGAGTTGTCCTCAATTATCCCTGTCGGTGAAAGCGCCAGCTTGCTGGGTCGCTGGCAATATGACTTGGAGACCAATCGTACCATCGGTACACTGGCCGGCATCGAGTATCAAAGCTGTTGCTGGCGCTTCCAGGTGCTGACCCAGCGATATCTGACCAGTGATTCGGAAATCGACCATGGCATACTATTCCGCTTTGTCCTTCATGGTTTGGGTGGAATCGGAGAAAAAGACGGCAAGATGGATAAGCTCATTCCGGGCTATGCCGCCAGAGAAGCAACATTTAACTAGGAATTTATCATGAGCATTCGCCTACAGGCCTTCTGGATACTGCTGACCAGTGTGTTGATCAGTCTTAACCTGCACGCCAAAGAATCGGTATTGCTGGACAAGGTCATCGCCATCGTTAACGACGATATTGTCATGCAGTCAGAGTTAAACCAGCGGGTTCGTTCAGTCAATAACCGACTACGCGCACAGGGTACGCCCCTGCCGCCCCATTCCGTTATGGAACAGCGAGTGCTGGAGCAACTGATTCTGGAAAGTATCCAGCTGCAAAGAGCTGAACAACAGGGCATTCGTATCAGTGACAATCAGCTGAACAAGACGATCAGTAACATAGCCAGCTCGAATCAAATGAGTCTGGAAGAGTTTGAGTCCCAATTGCAGCGGGAAGGTGAAACTTTCGCCAGTGCGCGGGAACAGATTCGACGGGAAATGGTCGTTACTCGCTTGCAACAGCGCGAAGTGGATCGAAGGGTACGCGTTACTGAACAGGAAATTGAGAACTTTCTGGATTCCAAAGAGGGCCGTACCCGTTCAGGCGCAGAGTATTACATTGGCCATATTCTGATCGCCGTCCCCGAAAATGCCTCCGACGCTCAGGAAAAGGCGGCGCAAGCCCGAGCCCAGTCGATTCTGGATGAGCTGGCAGCGGGTGCCGACTTTCAACAGATGGCGGTGGCCCGCTCAGACGGACGCCAGGCGCTCAATGGTGGCGTCATCGGCTGGCGCAAGGAAAATGAGCTGCCATCCATTGCAGCCAATGTAATTCCACATCTGGATATTCGAGAGCCTTCTGAATTAATTCGCACAGGCAGCGGTTTTCATATTTTGACTGTACTCGACAAGCGCGGCGGACAGGAGCAGATTGTCGAACAAGCCAAGGTTCGCCATATTCTCGTTGCCCCTGATGAATTGCGCACCGATGCTGAAGCCAGGGAAATCATCGACAAACTTTATGCCCGTATCCAGGGTGGTGATGATTTTGCCGTCCTGGCGCGTTCAAACTCGGACGATCCTGTATCTGCCATTGATGGCGGTGATCTGGGCTGGGTCAGTCCGGGACAGATGGTTCCTGAATTTGAACAAACCATGCAGGCAACTCCCGTTGGCGGGCTCAGTGAACCCTTCCGCTCCAATTTCGGCTGGCACATTCTGCAAGTACAGGAACGCCGAAATCAGGACATCGGCGCACTGGTTCAAACCAACGAAGCCCGACAAGTGATTCATCGTCGAAAATACGAAGAAGAGCTGGCGAACTGGTTACTGGAAATCAAGGATGAAGCCTTTATTGATATCAAGGATGAACGCTTTAAAGAACTGGCGGGCGAAACCAGCTGATGGCAAGCCCTGTCGATACACCTTCGTCGCCCCTGGTGGTAACACCGGGTGAACCCGCAGGCATTGGTCCCGACCTGCTGATCCAGCTGGCCCAATCCGGATTTGATCAGCCCCTTGTCGCGCTCGTCAGCAGCGAATTAATGGCTCAGCGGGCACAGTGTCTAGGCCTGCCTCTCAAATTGATTGACTGGCAGGGCGAACGGATCAGCGCATCTTCTCCCGGCAGCCTGTACATTCACAACGTACCAGGTGCAAACAAAGTTGAACCTGGCGCATTGCACACCAGCAACGCAGCGTATGTGCTGAAGTGTCTGGATGAAGCCATTGACGGCTGTCTGCAGGGACGTTTTTCAGCACTGGTCACCGGTCCGCTGCACAAGGGCATTATCAACGATACCGGTATTCCATTTACCGGACACACCGAACACCTCCAGCATCGGTGTGGCGTCGACAAAGTTGTGATGATGCTGGCATGCTCAAGCATGCGCGTCGCTCTCGCCACCACGCATCTGCCGCTGTCACAGGTACCACAGGCCATCACGGTTGAAAGCTTGCAGGCGGTTTGTCGCATCCTGGCGAAAGATCTGAGGCAGAAATTTGGTATAGCCAGGCCACGCATTCTGGTCGCGGGTCTGAACCCTCATGCGGGAGAAGGCGGGCATATGGGGCGCGAAGAAATCGATTACATTATCCCTGCTCTGGAAAGCCTGAAGGATGAGAATGCGGAATTTATTGGCCCGCTGCCTGCTGATACGCTTTTTACGCCACGACACCTGGAGCAAGCCGATGCGGCTCTCGCCATGTATCACGACCAGGGTTTACCGGTATTGAAATACAGTGGCTTCGGTGAAGCCGTCAACATTACTTTAGGGCTACCCATGATTCGTACCTCGGTCGATCATGGCACCGCACTTGATCTGGCAGGTACCGGTAAAGCGGATTCGGGAAGTCTTGCTTATGCGATTGAAACCGCCTCAGAAATGGTCCAGGCCACACATTTGAAACGAGCATCCACATCACCATGAGTAAGTCATCCCGGCAAGCCGGACATCAGGCACGCAAGCGCTTTGGTCAGAACTTTCTGAGCGATGAAGCCGTCATTGATCGCATAGTCAGCGGTATCAACCCCAGACCCGGGGATCGCATGGTAGAAATTGGTCCCGGATTGGGAGCACTGACGGAACCGTTGTTGGAAAGCCTGGACGGCAAGCTGAATGTTGTCGAGCTGGACCGTGATCTAGTGCCAGTGCTTCGGACCAAGTTTTTCAACTATCCGGATTTCGCGATCCATGAAGCGGATGCATTGAAATTCGATTTCAATCAGCTGTGCGATGCTGAGCATCCTCTCAGAGTCGTCGGCAATCTGCCCTACAATATTTCAACGCCGCTGATCTTCCATTTGCTAGACAACATCGAGCATCTGCAAGACATGCATTTTATGCTCCAAAAAGAAGTAGTCGAACGTATGGCTGCCATGCCGGGCGACTCCCACTACGGTCGATTGGGTATCATGACCCAGTACTACTGCCGGGTTCAGCCCCTGTTCATTGTGGGCCCAGAAGCCTTTCAGCCGGCACCGAAAGTCGAGTCTGCCATCGTCCGCCTGGTTCCCCACAAAGTGCTGCCGTACCCGGTAGAATCAATCAACCGCCTGCAGACCATCGTTAAAACGGCCTTCACCAAACGTCGCAAGACCCTGCGCAACGCACTTGCCGGTGTCGTTGACGAAGAAGCATTGGAAGCACTCGAAATCGATCCAGGATTGCGTCCGGAAAACCTGAGCGTTAAACAGTATTGCGCACTCAGCAACTGGAAGGCATCGTGAACCTGGTCGCATAACTTTATGATGTGAATCCCCGCCACCGGGCGATATGCTACCCTGCTCGACTCATTTGGAAGTACGCAAATACCCTAAACAGCCATGTCCACTATTCGCGTCAAACAACAGATTACGCTTTTGAGCCAACAAGGTCGCTACGCGGAAGCAGAACGGCTGGCCCAACAGTTGGCCCTATCATCAAAGCAAGATGCTGAAACCTGGCTGGTATTAGGACAGCTGCAACAGGCAAACGCCAAGTTCCAGCCAGCATTTGCTTCCTATCAGCAAGCCGCTGCCCAACCCGGACCATGCCAGGCACCCGCTTTCAACGCGAGTTTGCGACTACTGCGACAAGTCGGTGAATTTGATCAGGGTTATGCTCTGGGTAAAAAAGTGGCTGCTCTGTTTCCACGCCGTGCCGCCTTTCAGTTTCTGGCCGGATACTTCTGCTGGCAGATCAAAAAAGAAGATGAGGCGCTACCGTTTTTCCAAAACGCCGTGAATCTCGAAGCAGAAAATTTCTCCCATCAAAGCGCGCTCGCAGATGCTCTGGCGTATTTTGGTCAGGTACAAGAGGCGGACCAGCACTACGAGAAAGCGGCAAGTTTGAATCCTGAATCAGAATCCGTACAGTTTCGCAGACTGTTCAACCTGAACTATCTCTGGGACTTCGATGATGAGCGCATCTTTTCGGCACACCGGGAATTCGGCGAGCAGCTGGAGAAACGGCATCCACAACATAAACCAAGCCTGCGCAAAGACCCGGACCGTATTCGTCTGGGATACCTGTCCAGGGATTTTCGTCGCCATGCTGTTGCCTCCTTTTTCCTGCCGATTATCAAGCACGCAAACCGAGATCGCTTCGAGATCCACTGTTACTACGATCACAACATAGAAGATGACATTACAGCCACCATAAAGTCTCACTGTGAATGCTGGCACCCGGTGCATGATCTGGACAATGAAGCACTTACCAAAAAAATCTTAAACGACAAGATAGACGTTCTGGTGGACCTCGTTGGCTACGCGGGTCATTCGCGCATGGATGTGTTCAGCCGCCGGGCAGCGCCTGTTCAAATATCTTATCTGGGTTATGCCAATACAACCGGGCTATCGCAAATGGATTTTCGCTTCACGGACGAATACAGCGATCCGCCGAATACGACCGAGTCATTACATACGGAAAATCTGATTCGCATCAAAGACGGTTTTTTGTGTTACGAACCGGATGCTTCAGTGCCGGAGGTCGATAACGCGCCCCATACGACCAATGGCTACGTTACTTTCGGCTCATTCAATGTGCATCAGAAAGTACGACAAGAGATGCTCGATATTTGGTGCCAGATTCTGCAACGAATACCGGGGTCACGTATGCTCTTCAAGAATCGCGCCTATAAAAGCCAGGCATTGCGGGAAAACATCATTTCCCGGTTCAGGCGGGCAAATGTGGACGATAAGCGCATTAGTTTCGCGGTGATGGATCCGGATATCCGGTCTCATCTCAAAACCTTTGGAAAAATCGACGTGCATCTGGATACCTACCCCTACAATGGCACCACAACCACTTGTGACGCTTTGTACATGGGTGTACCCAGCATTACGCTGTCGGGACCAAATCACCGCTCGCGCGTGAGCGGCAGTATACTGAAGCAAGCAGGCTTGGACAGGTTTATTGCAAGCACGACGGAAGAGTATGTTGAAAAAGCCGTTTCAATTAGCTCTGAGCCGTCCCAACTCGTTGCACTTCGAGAACAACTCAGAGACAGAATGCGTGCCTGCCAACTCATGAACCCGGAAGGCTTCGTCAAA
Source organism: Oleiphilaceae bacterium (assembly GCA_965230795.1). GTDB lineage: Bacteria > Pseudomonadota > Gammaproteobacteria > Pseudomonadales > Oleiphilaceae > PZPK01. Next base: position 62,545 of record OZ246020.1, read on the forward strand.
AACCTGGAAAACGCTTTTTTTCAGGCCATCTCCAGCAGGAACGCACAACTCAAGGACAGCAACTAGCGTCCCATTAGGTTTGCCATTGCTGCGACTTCATCGCGATTTTCCAACATGCGGTCAATGGCTTCCTCAACCTGCTCCGGCGTCAGGTGCAGACGCTCGTAAAGCGCTTCATCCAGGGCCTGTACTGGCGCCTTCAGCACACCTTTTTTAGCAAACCAGTGATGGGTGAGGCTCAACAAATTGGCATATTCCGAGTTAGGGCCATCGTAGCCGGCATCTTTCTGATGCCGCAGCGCCGTGATCACTTCCGCGGGCATGTTCCAGATTGACATCAACTGGCTGCCCACCTGCTCCCGGGTAATACCAAGCAAATGGTGCTCGATCACGGCCGAGTCGATATGGGGATTGGCTTCAATATATCGACAGATCAGTGAAAAGTGGGGAGGAAAAACGTGTGCCAGCACCAGATAACCAAAATTGTGCAAAAGGCCTGATAGATAGGAAAGCCCGAAGCCAGGACGATAAGCTGGCTCGATCTTGCTGATAATGGAGGTGGTGCCCAGCGCCATCCACATGGCATGGTGCCAGTAGGGTGCATAGCCCTTGGGCTCGTCCTTGGGGACATTGAGTGTTCTGCCAAGTGACAGGCCCATCGACAGATTCATGACCATATCAAAACCCAGTACCCGAATGATGGCATCGTGGACTGACTTGATTTTCCCAGGGGCGTTGTAGAAGGAACTGGAAGCCCAGCTCACCACCTGTGCTGAAAGGCTTGGGTCCCTTTCTATAATGTCTGCCAACTCATCAGAGCCCGCATCGGGGTTTGACCGCAGCTTGATTATATCCTGGGCACTTTGCGGCAATGGCGGCAGTTCCAGCGTGTCTTCGAGCCGCTGCTTGATCCGTAAGGAAGTGAATTTTTCAATCGCTTGCTCAATCTGCGCGGCATCCTGAGAAGGGCTGGCTTCATTGCTGGGAATCTGGTTGATCGGCACGGCAAACGAGGCAATTTTTGCATTGCGCGATGTCAAAGCGAACAGTTCTTTACTGAGTTTCAAGGCCGTATCAGGCTGTCCCGACTCAACATAGACTGCCTCGGTTTCAGTCACGCGCTGATCAATAATCGCCGGCAAGCCTGTGATATCCGGAATGGCAGGTAACTCATCCAGTGCGTAACGCTGACTCAGCGAACTCACATCTTCATGGGGAAGTGCCACCAGCGAACGGCCCTGAGAGGCATTGAGGGCATCCACATCCAGCAAGCAATCGCCCGGCACCAGAACCTGGACACGCCCCAGGGCATCACTCATTAAAATGAGTTTCACCATCTGACTCGCCGGGACGCTATTGCGCTCTACCAGTTCCGGTTGCAACACCGCACCATCAGAGATTTCCTCTGCGCTCTGGTATTGCTCGATCAACTTGCTAACTGCCGAAGGTATCATATTACTTGACTCTGTGTTGTCCATGGTAGGTCATCCCACTGACTGCATCTATGTGGGTAAGCGGTTATTGTTAACCGCCGCTCTTGCGTTTACTTGCCTCATCACTTACTCGACCGCCTGACTGCATCTTACCTGCTGCGTCGACATGGTTTTTCCTGCAAGCCCGAATGGGATTTGGAAAGCGTAGACCGGGCAAAAAGAATCGAGACAGGCATTCAAACAAACTTAGTATCAGTGTAGTTGAAATAATTCGTGCATCGTTCAAATTTCGCATAAAAACGTGCTCCAACCCTCTCCTTCTTAAACTTCTCCATATTGGCTTCGGCTACCCAGCCAACGATTAATCAGCGGCTCACAGTAGTGAGGCTGATCCAGAAGCACCTGTGCCATGCGCTTGATTTCGGGCAGCCAGGACTGATCCCGTTGCAAATCGGCCAGCTTGAATTCGATCATACCAGTCTGCCGGGTGCCCAAAACTTCACCGGGGCCTCGAATCTCCAGATCCTTTTCGGCGATGACAAAACCATCGTTACTATCGCGCATGACCTGCAGACGCTCACGTCCATTTTGGGACAGCGGCGGGTGATACATCAATACACAGTAACTCTTGGTGCTGCCTCGTCCCACGCGACCCCGCAACTGATGTAACTGAGCCAGGCCAAGTCGTTCGGGGTTTTCGATGACTATCAGGCTGGCATTGGGCACATCCACGCCCACCTCAATAACCGTCGTCGCAACCAGCACATCAATCCTGCCCTCTTTGAAGGCTTCCATGATCTGACTCTTGTCAGCTGCCTTCATACGACCATGCACCAGACCAACCAGCAAATCACCGAGCTGCTCCTGAAGCCACTGATGCGCGTCTTCGGCCGCCTGACATTGCAGACTTTCAGACTCCTCAATCAAGGTGCACACCCAATAGGCCTGCGAACCGGATAAACAGGCCTGACGAATCCTCTGTACCACTTCTTCGCGACGCGAATCTGCAATCGCGACCGTGTCGATCTGCTGCCTTCCCGGCGGCAGTTCATCAATGATCGATGTATCGAGATCGGCATAGACGCTCATGGCGAGTGTTCGTGGAATCGGCGTCGCCGTCATGATGAGCTGATGGGGAACCACTCCGGATTGCAGCCCTTTGTTTTTCAGGGAGAGCCGCTGATGGACCCCGAAACGGTGCTGCTCATCGATGATGGCCAGAGCCAGACGATTGAATTTTACATCTTCCTGAAACAAGGCGTGGGTGCCAATCACAACCTGGGCTTCGCCCCCGGCAATACTATCGAGGGTATCACTTCGAGCCTTGCCTTTTGACTTCCCGCTAAGCCAGGCCAAATTGATCCCGAGGGGCAGTAACCAGGATTCGAAGTTACGCAGATGCTGCTCTGCCAGAATTTCAGTTGGAGCCATCACCGCGACCTGGGCACCGGCTGCAATCACCTGCAAGGCTGCAAGTGCAGCGACAATGGTTTTTCCCGAACCCACGTCCCCCTGCACCAATCTCAGCATGGGATATGGCTGCGCCAGATCATGGGCAACTTCTTGGTATACCCGCTGTTGAGCGCCAGTCAGGGCAAAAGGCAAGGCTGATAATAACTGCTCGATCAGTTCGTCCTTCTCCATGGCACAGGCCATGGCAGGATGAGCCTGTTGACGCTGACGCAACTTCATCAAACTCAGATGGTGAGCCAGTAATTCTTCAACAATCAGGCGCTGTTGACAGGGGTGCCGCCCTTCAAGCAAAGCCAGCTGGTCTGCATCAACAGGTGGCGCATGCAGATAACGCAAGGCGGTGTTCAGGTCGGGCAGCTGGTAGTCTTGCAGGAGTTTGTCTGGCAGCAGGTCACGCACATGGGCGCGATCCAGCCATTGCAGGGCTTGTCGGCACAGAGCCCGCATCCGCGGCTGCTGAATACCTTCGGTCAAAGGGTAAACAGGTGTCAGGCTGTCTGGCGCATCCGGAATTTTCTCGCTGTCCCTGTGCTGATACTCCGGATGGTAGAATTCAATTCCGTTTCGCCCCATCCGCGCTTCACCGTAGCACCTGAGTTGGCTGCCGGCCGCCAGTTGTCGTGCTTGCGCCGCCGAGAAATGATAAAATCTTAGCGTTACTTCACCATGATCATCACGGACATGCACTTCCAGACTTCGACGTTTGCCATGCGCCACCCGATTGCCAATAACCGTCACATCGAAAACGCCCTGAACACCTGGCCTGAAAGCCGTTAACGGCAGCACTCGGGTTCTGTCCTCATAGCGAAAAGGAAGGTGAAACAGCAGATCCTGAAGGTTGTGAATATCCAGTTTTTCAAGTGTTTGAGCGAGCTTGCTGCCCACGCCTTTTAATTGCGTCAGCTCGAGCTCTTCCAGAGCGATCATTTACGTTACACTAGCAGTCCGTATTGTTTGCTTAGGTGGAGTTTACCCTGAATACAACCCTGAAACAGCCCGTTTCACGCAAACGCATCCTGATAGTGGGATTCGGCAAATTGGGCAAGCCCCTCGCTCAAAACCTGGCCAAACACCATGAGGTCTGGACACTTCACCGCCACCCAAACGAGGAGGTGCAAGGTATTCACAGCATTGGCGCCGATGTCACTGACATAGTGTCTTTACACGAAAACATTCCGTCGAAGCTGGATTTTATTGTCTATTGCCTCAGTCCCGGCTCACGCTCTGAAGAAGCCTACAGGAATATCTATCCCGAAGGCCTGGCCAATACTCTTCAAGCCCTGCCGGAGGAAACGCATTTACAGCGCCTGTACTTTATCTCCAGTACCAGCGTCTACCACCAGAACGACCACAGCTGGGTCGATGAAAACAGTCCTGCTGAAGCCACCAGCTATTCGGGCCGGCTGTTACTGGAAGCTGAGTCAGTCGCCGAAAATAGCGGGCAACCGGCTACAGTGATCCGCTTTAGCGGTATCTATGGTGGCGATCGCCGACGTCTGATTGACCAGGTCAAAAACAGACAGGCCGGTTACAGCCCCAAAACCAGGTTGAGCAATCGAATCCACCAGGATGACTGTGTCGGATTTATTGAGCATCTGATTCAGCAGGAATGTGCCGGCGAAAAAAACTTGCCTCGCTACCTGGCAAGCGACTCCTGCCCTGTGGATCTCAATGAAGTGCTCGGTTTTTTGGCAGAGAAACTGGGCGTCGAGTTGCAGGAAAGTTCGGAGACGCCCTCAACTCGGCGCGGAGGAAACAAGCGATGCAGCAATCGCCAGATGCTGGCAAGCGGCTATCGCCTCAGATATCCGGACTACCGCGCCGGCTATGCGGCGCAGCTGGGTAACGACGATACGAATGGCTAGTTGAGCACCAACACAGCGTCCATTTCGACTTCGGCGCCTTTTGGCAGCGCCGCGACACCAATTGCTGCACGCGCAGGAAACGGCGACTGGAAATAAGTCGACATGATTTCATTAACGCTGTTGAAGTGCCCCAGGTCGGTCAAATAAATATTCAGTTTAACGATATCCTGCAGCGAACCTCCCGCCGCCTCGCATACCGCCTTCAGGTTTTCAAACACTCGCTTGATCTGATTTTCGATTTTGCCCGTGACCAGTTCCATGGTTTCCGGATCCAGGGGAATCTGCCCTGACAAATACACCGTATCACCCACTTTGACAGCCTGAGAGTAGGTGCCAATGGCTTGAGGAGCGTGTTCAGTCTGAATGATGGACTTGTTACTCATGATGATTCCTTGGATATCAGTGTTTGTTATTCAATGTACGATGCGATGAAGACTTATCACCGCCTTGATGGTTCGAATACGGCGCATAACCCGCGCCAGATGGCGACGTCCCTGGACGTGTAAAACAACACTGACGACACTCATTCTGGCATTTTGTTCTTCGACATTAATGCGCTCGATATTGGACTCGGCACGGGTAATGGCCGTAGCGAGCTCCGCAATAATACCCCGCTGACGCTCCAACTCCACGCGCAACTCGACGACAAACTCATCCGTGATGTCTTTTACCCATGACAAGTGCATGCGGGTTTTTTCCGCTGCGACCTTCATGGCTTTTATGCAGCCTTCAGAATGAATGACCAATCCTGTCTCTGCATCAGGTACACCCACAATGGGATCGCCGGGAATCGGGTAGCAGCAGTGAGCAAAAGATACCTGCATACCTTCGGTACCTTTTATCATGACTTTCTGGTCTCCGGCGATGTGGGCTTCTTCTACCGCGACATCTGCAGGTCCATCCTCCGACACCAATTGTCTGGCAATAATATATGGCATCCGCAGACCCAGCCCGACATTGCGCACCAACTCTTCAATGGAGTCCACCTGGTTATGAGCCAGCACTTTATCGATTTGTTCGTCTGAGATATCGTCCCAGCTCTTCTTGATCCCCGCCAACGATTTATCCAGCAGCTGACGTCCAAGCTCATAGCTTTCACTTTGCTGTTGCTGCTTGAGGAAGTGTCGGATACTGCTTTTTGCCTTACCTGATACCACGATGTTGAGCCATGCCCGGCTGGGTTTTGCACCCGGAGCGGTGATGATCTCAACGGTCTGACCACTTTGTAAGGGTTCGCTGAGTGAGGCGAGCTGCTTGTTAATACGACAGGCCACGCAGGCATTACCGATGTCCGTATGAATACTGTAGGCAAAATCAATGGGGGTAGCGCCGGCCGGCAACTCAAGAATGGATCCCTTAGGTGTAAATACGTAAATCTCGTCGGGAAAAAGGTCGATCTTGACGTGCTCGATGAACTCCATTGAGTCATCTGCCCGTTCCCGCATTTCCTTCAGGCCGCTTAGCCAACGATCAATACGGTGCTGGTTGGCTATAGCGATACTGGATTCATCCTTGTATTGCCAGTGAGCAGCAATGCCGTAATTGGCCAGTTCTTCCATTTCCTTGGTTCGGATCTGAATTTCAATATTCACATGCATACCGAACAAGGTGGTATGCAGCGACTGATAGCCGTTGACCTTGGGAACCGCGATGTAATCTTTGAATCGAAACGGCAGCGGTTTATACAGGCTGTGCACCGCACCCAGGATACGATAACAGTCATCCTCCGTTTCGGTAATGATCCGGAAGGCGTATACATCCATGATCTCGTGAAAGGACTTGTGCTTGTACTTCATCTTTTTATAGATGCTGTTCAAGTGCTTCTCACGCCCGACAATCTCGCCTTTCAGGCCCCGCTCTTCAAGACAGGCCTCCAGCCTGGTTTGAATGTCTGCGATAATTTCATTGTGGTTGCCACGCAGTTTTTTCACCGCTTTGCGAATGTATTTTGCCCGCATGGGATACAGGGCTGCAAAACCTAGGTCTTCCAGTTCTACCCGGATACTGTTAATTCCCAAACGATTGGCAATGGGAGCATAAATATCCAGGGTTTCCGTGGCGATACGCCGCCGCTTTTCATGATGTAAAGGCCCCAGGGTGCGCATGTTATGCAGGCGATCCGCCAGTTTCACCAGAATGACACGAATATCCTTGGCCATCGCCAAGGTCATTTTCTGGAAGTTACGGGCCTGGGCTTCGGCCTTGGATTTGAACTCGATCTGAGTCAGTTTGCTGACGCCGTCCACCAGTTCGGCAACGGGCTCTCCGAACAGTCCGGCCAATTCCTTCTTGGTGACCGGCGTATCTTCAATCACATCGTGCAATAAAGCCGCCATCAACGTTTGATGGTCCATGTGCAGGTTAGCCAGAATATTGGCCACAGCCAGAGGATGAACTATGTAGGGATCGCCACTGCGTCGATACTGGCCTTCATGCGCCTCTTTGGCCACCTCGTAGGCTTCTTCAACCAGCGCAACCTCATCCTCATCCAGATAGGTGCGTAAGCGTTCGGCCAAGGCTTGTATTGTGGGCACAGTAATCCTGAAAAAAAGCGATAGAGAGCAGGCAAAAAAAAAGCTGAACGACACCCATTCAGCTTTCCGTTCTACTTCCTATATTAAGGAAGTAGCCGAGGATTTTTCAAGCGCTAAGTTCACTTGGCGCAAGCGAGACGAAGACCTCCCCGTGCGAAGAAATTACTCCGCTTCTGTTTCGTCAAGAACACCAGGATTGACCAGGCCTTCTGCTATCTCACGCAAAGCGACAACAGTTGGCTTATCATTTTCCCAATCGACCAAAGGCTCTTTGCCACTATTTGCTATCTGGCGCGCCCGTTTGGTCGCAACCATCACCAATTCAAAACGGTTATCAACGTTGTCCAAACAGTCTTCAACGGTCACTCTAGCCATTCAATTTCACCTTTGAGGAACAAGATAGGCGGCGGTTGCACGTGGCAACAGCCAAAACGACCGGCGATTGTACTCGTCCCGACCGCCTATGACAACAGATCTGCCAAAATATCCTGGCATCTCTGGCTTTGCACTTCCGTGGTCACACGATTGGCCAGAAAAATTGCCGACAGCTCACTAAGCGCCTGGTCAAACTGGTCATTGATGACCAGATAATCGTATTCCGGGTAATGGCTACTTTCCGACTCAGCCTCAGCCATGCGTCTATCAATGGTTTCCTGATCATCTTGTCCTCGTGACTCCAGACGCTGACGCAAGGCCTGCTTGGATGGAGGCAGAATGAATATGCTGCGCGCCTCCGGCACCAATTCACGTATTTGTCGCGCTCCCTGCCAATCGATTTCCAGAATCACATCCTTGCCACTAAGCAGACGCTCCTCAACCCATGACTGAGAGGTCCCATAGTAGTTCCCAAAGACCTTGGCATGCTCAAGAAAGTCACCACGCTCAACGCGATGCTCAAAGGCATCCACCGAAACGAAGTTGTAATTCACGCCATCTGTTTCACCTGGACGTGGCGCCCGGGTGGTATGGGAAACCGACACTTCGATACTCGCGTCCCGCTCCAGCAGCGCCGCGACCAAACTGGTTTTGCCAGCACCAGAAGGTGCCGACACAATGTATAAGGAGCCTTTTACCCGATTATGCTGCATGCTTTTCGCCACTCGCCTGCTTGTCTATTCAATGTTTTGGACCTGTTCGCGCATCTGCTCGATCAGAACTTTCAGTTCAACTGCCGCTTTCGTCGTATCTGTAACAATGGATTTGGATGACAGGGTGTTGGCTTCGCGGTTCAACTCCTGCATCAGAAAATCCAACCTGCGTCCCACGGGTTCATTGCGCTGCAAAACCGCACGAACTTCATTCACATGTGCCTCCAGCCGATCAAGCTCTTCGGCGACATCGGATTTCTGTGCCAGCAACACCATTTCCTGCTCCAAACGTTCCTTATCCAGTTCGACTCTGGCTTCCTCAAAACGTTGCCGCACCAGATCACTCTGGCGCTGCAGAATGCCGGGTAGTTGCTCCCTCACGGAAGCTACAATCGCCTCAATGGCATCCAGGCGCTGACTCAGCATAGGATCAATTTGCGCACCCTCGCGCAGGCGATGTTCAATCAGAGTATCGAGCGCTGAATCGAAGGTTGACGTAACTGCCTTTAACAAGGCCTCACGGTCTGCAGGCTCGTTGTCAATCACGCCCGGCCACTGCAACACGGCAATGGGGTCGGCAAGTGCTAGGTGTTCCACATGCTGGCGAACATCCGACAAGGCATCATTGAGAGCCTTCAAGGTATCTCCATGGGTTTTCAGACTGCCACTACCGGAGGATTCCGCCTGCCACTTGAGACTGCATTCTACTTTGCCGCGAGCGAGGCGTTTTCGCAAACTTTCCCTGAGCCCGGGTTCAAGTTCTCGAAAATTTTCAGGCAAACGGAATGTCGGCTCCAGGTAGCGATGATTCACGCTGCGAATTTCCCAGGTCAGCGTTCCGGTCTCGACAGAACAAGCCTGTCGGGCAAATGCAGTCATGCTTTTCAGCATTCGATTCTCCTCAAAAAGTCTAAACCCGCGGCGACAGGGTGCGCCTCCGCTGCGGCCAATTCAGTGTCGTCTATTCTACGGTGTCGGACGCCGTAAGCCTACTGCCCATACCTGCGTGAGGATGACCTTTCCCCAACACAAATGCTAAACTCGCGCCCCAAACGGGCCCATGTCCCGATTCAATTCCCAGCCTCAAACTCAACAGCAACAGGATTTTTCATGAGACCAAGCGGTAGACTCGCCGACCAGGCACGCGATATTAAAATCACCCGCCAGTACACCAAACATGCCGAAGGATCCGTCCTGATCGAATTTGGCGACACGAAGGTTATCTGCAACGCCTCAGTCGACGAAAGCGTTCCTCGTTTTCTGAAAGGCGAAGGCCAAGGCTGGATCACGGCGGAGTATGGAATGCTGCCGAGGTCTACCGGTTCACGCATGGGCCGAGAGGCAGCACGCGGAAAGCAGGGCGGTCGAACCGTCGAAATTCAACGCCTGATTGGCCGTTCATTGCGCGCAGCCGTTGATCTGAAAGCGCTCGGCGAGCGCAGCATCACCATCGACTGTGATGTCATACAAGCCGACGGTGGAACCCGCACAGCGTCCATCACAGGTGGCTGTGTGGCGTTGATCGATGCTCTGCAAACCCTGGTTGATAAAGGTAAACTCAAGCAGCTTCCTCTCAAGCAAAAAGTCGCCGCCATTTCGGTCGGGATTTATCAGGGGCATCCGGTTCTGGATCTGGACTATCCCGAAGACTCGGCAGCCGAAACTGACATGAACGTGATCATGACCGATAAGGGCGGTTTCATCGAGGTGCAGGGCACGGCTGAAGGCGAGGCGTTCCAACAGGAGGAATTCGACAACATGCTGGCACTGGCCCGCAAAGGCATCAACGAGCTGTTCGCACTGCAACAGTCAGCGCTCGAATCCGACAGCTAAACCGGACTGGAAGCCCGCAAACCCAATAAAAAAGGATGGCCAGACCATCCTTTTTTTATTGCAAGATGTTATCAATCAAGGACTAACACTACATAAAGATGTCGTAGTCCATAACCAAGGGCGCATGGTCCGAAAAGCGGGTATCAAAATCAATGAATCCATCAGTGATCAGCTTTTTTACGCTAGCACTGGTAATCTGATAGTCGGTTCGCCAACCAGCCTGTTTGCGCCAGCCTTTTGCCCACTCAGGCCACCAGGTATACTGATTCTTCTGTACATTAACCTGACGAAAAGCATCAATATATCCCAAGTCGTCAAACACGCAGTCAAACCATTCACGCTCGTGGGGCAGAAATCCGCTGACTTCCATTTCGTGGTACTTTTTACTGGCATCAAGCACCAGATGTGCGGATTGAAAATTTCCAGCAAAGATAAACTGACGGCGCTTGCGTAGAGTTTTTTCCAGATGCAATTTGAAGGCTTCCTGAAACGCATCTTTCTCACCCTGTTTGCTATCATCACCCAGGGCGCAAGGGACGAGCATTGAAGCAACACTGACGTTTTCAAAATCGGCCTGGATAAATCGTCCCTGTCGATCGGCAGGCTCATAGGCAAAGCCATACATGATGGCTTTTGGAAAGTGGCGGGTATAAATACCGACGCCACCGTCCGTCGGATCCTCAGCATCAATAAAATAGGCCTCATAACCTTCAGGATGGTAAATCGCATCGTCAAAATCGTAAACTTTACCCTGAAGATCCTGGACGCAAACGACATCGGCATCGATCTCTTTCATCCAGTCATAAAAGCCATTCTCAGCAGCCTGTTTCAGGCCATTGACACTTATTGATACTACGCGCATAACTGCCCCTCAATTTATTTGCGTGGTATGATACTTATTTCACACTTTTTGAAAAGAAAAACTCTGTAACAACTTACATTTAGGCACATTCAATGCTAGGTAGCTCCTCGCTCAAACCTCACCAAGAACAATTCATACAATTTGCCATCGAAAAAAACGTCCTTAAATTTGGCGAGTTCACCCTTAAGTCGGGACGCACAAGCCCCTATTTTTTTAACGCAGGACTCTTCGACGATGGTTACTCTCTGGCGCAGCTCGGTCGTTTTTATGCGCAAACACTTGTCGAGTCCAATGTTGACTATGATGTTCTGTTTGGTCCGGCCTACAAGGGAATTCCCCTGGCAGCCGCTACCGCCGTCAGCCTGTCGTCAATCCACCAGATCAATACTCCCTATGCCTTCAATCGCAAGGAAGCAAAGGATCACGGCGAAGGTGGCATGATCGTTGGCGCCCCCTTGCGTGGAAAAGTTATGATTATCGATGATGTGATCACCGCTGGAACGGCCATTCGTGAAGTCATCCAGGTGATCAAGGCCTCGGGCGCTGAGCCCGCGGGTGTCGTGATCGCTCTGGATCGACAAGAGAAAGGTCGTGGCGAGCTGTCAGCCATTCAGGAAGTCGAACGCGATTTCAATATCCCGGTCACCAGCATCGTTAACCTAGAGCAAGTATTGAATTACATTGTGGATGACGCAAGTTTGTCCGGCTACGCATCCGCAGTGGCGGCGTATCGAAAACAATACGGTATTTAGGAAATCCCTGAACTTAGTCCCGCTGGTCAAACCCAGAGAAGAGACAATCCCACCAGAATTGTCACCACTTCAAAACATCGTTTGACCAGCCGATTGCCTTTGGCGATGGACAAGTGGGCTCCCATATATCCGCCTGCCAGCGCCCCTAACACGAGAGGCAACACCCATTCCCACTTCACCTGAGTCTGCACTGCCAAAGTCCAGGCCCCGGTTCCGTTCCAGACAAGTCCAACGAGAATCAGGGTGTAAGCCACCGCTCGTTGATAATCGAGCCCGAACCACAGCACCAGCCACATCGTGACAAAAAGACCGGTACCAGAGGTAATGGAACCATTGAGCACGCCAATCAGGAAAAGCCCGAAACCACCCACCAGCCAATACCTGGATGAGCGAACCTTCTGGCGAGCCTGCATCCCCAGGCCGGGTGACAACCAGGAATAGACCCCCAAAGATACGGTCAGTACGCCAAGGGCCCGGCGAGCCAGCAAGTCTGGCACTTCAAGAATCAGCAATGCTCCCACTATGACACCCGGAACACCGGCCCCCAGAATAAACAGGGCAAATCGCAGATCAAGCCGACGCTCCCGCATATGACGAATGCTGGCGCCAACTCCCAGCGCAACACTCGCCACCTTGTGGGTAGCCAGCGCGGTCGCAAAAGTCAGCCCCAAAAACAGCAAGGCCGGAAATTGCAGGAGCCCCGCGCCTCCACCGGCTAATGCACTCAGCCCATTGGCGACGATCGACACGACAAACAACAACAGGAACTCGAGCAAAGCGTCCAAGACACCTCCGGAACAGGTATTAAATAATTGAAAGGACGGGATAATACCTTTGAGAGGTCGGTAAAAAGAACTAGAATGGCAAAACAAGCCATAAATTTGATTCACTATCCCGATTCATGCTGAATCGTCATTAAACGAGTAAGTACATCACACCAATATGCGACAGTTCGCGTTCAACATTAGTGTCCCCGTCCTGGTCAGCTGTATTCTCGGCCTGTGCTTGAATGCCACTGCCATGGCGCAGGTGTATCGTTATAAAGACGATAGCGGTAATGTCGTGTTGAACCGAACCATTCCTCCCAAATATGTACCCAATGGATACGATATTCTCAATGACAAAGGCCGGGTTATCGAAAGGGTACCGCCCGCACTTACCCCGGAACAGATAGCGGCTCGGGACGCCGAAAGGGAGCGTCAACGTATCGCCGAAGAGGAGAAAGCCCGCCAGGCTGCGTATGACAACGAGCTTCGGCAACTTTACAGCCATCCTAACGACGCGGTACGCGTGTTGGAGCGACGCATCCAGGATATCGATGCGGTAATTCAGCTTAAGCGCGGACAGATTGAATCAGCGAACAACCAGATACTCGACCAGGAAACTGATGCCGCTGACATCCAGCGTAAAGGCCTGCCGGTTCCTGACAGGATTCTGCAGAAGATCAAGCTGCTGCGCAGCGATATTACCAACGCAGAAGCAGATATACAGGAATTACAACAAGAGCGTGAAAAGGTCATTAGTGAATTTGACGCCAAGATAAAACGCCTTGAAATGCTGACGAAAAGAGCCGCCAGCGATTACCCCAAATTGCTTGAGAAACTCCATCCCGAGATCGAAGCTCCGACTGCAGAATCCGAACAATAACGAAAACCAGTTCACAGCAGAACACTTTCTGTCTTTTCTTTGTTTAGTGTCGCGGTATGATCAAGCCCCTCTTGAAACTGCCTGAATCGTGAAAATCCATGGCTTTAGACACCACTCTCATTGAACTGAACGATGGCACACAAATTTGTGCGCCTGCCGATATCCAGCTGATGACCAATTTTGTCCTGCGCGAGCAGGGCGATTGGTTTGAAGATGAAATTGACTTTGTACGTGAATATATCCAGCCGGGCATGCACGCCCTGGATATTGGTGCCAACTACGGTCTCTACACCACCGCGATGGCGAAACAATTGGGAGAGCAGGGCAAGCTTTGGTGTTTTGAGCCAACGCCAGACACTGCCTCTGCCTTGCGCAACACCATCTCGGCGAACAACTTCGCTGCCGATATCCAGGTCATTGAAGCGGGCCTGTCAGACCATGAAGGCGAAGCCACTTTCTACACGTCTCCCAATGCCGAGCTTAATTCACTGAGCGCAGCAGACAGCCTGACAGGAGAAAAGCAGACCATTGCTCTACGAACACTGGATAACTGCTTTGAAGAATTCCAGTGGCCGCAACTCGACTTTATCAAGCTGGATGCGGAAGGAGAGGAGCTGAATATACTCAAGTCGGCAAGCAAAACCTTTGAACACTGCTCGCCCCTGGTGATGTTTGAGTTGAAGCATCTGGACAAAATCAACATGCCGCTGATTAACGCATTCCGCGAGCTCGGTTTTGACAGCTACATTTTGATCCCTGGTCTGAACATTCTTGCACCGTTTGATGAAAATGCTGAACTGGATGGCTATCAGCTCAATCTTTTCTGTTGTAAACCAGACCTGGTTTCCAAGCTGGAGGAAAGGGGTCTGCTGGCAAGAGACACCGAAGCCATGGATGCTCCTGAGGATGTCAAGGTCGACGACTTTCTTAAATCGCTACCCGCCATGAAGACCATCTCGTTCAGCTTAAAAACGGATGAAACCTACGCGCGGGCTCTGCGTGCTTTTGTCGCGGCACAAGACAGCACGGTCTCCCCGTCAAGGCGCGTGCAGTATTTGAACCAGGCCTTTGAGATAGCCCGCAACGCAATGAATAACAATGAGACCCGCATCGGCCGCCTCGCCAGTTATGCGCGCATTGCCATGGATGCTGGCAAACGGGATTTCGGTCTGCAGATTCTCGGCTATACCATCGAGAATTTTTTCCGGACCGGACGCCCTTTCGAATTGAATGAACCTTTCTTACCGGTCAGCCCGGTATTTCAGACTATGGATTCAGGCGCCAATCCCCGAGCCTGGTTTGCCGCTTCGATTCTGGACCAGTATGTGCGCAAGCATGCCTTCTCAAGCTACTTCACCGCGGGAAAAGCCCTGCCCTATCTGGCACAAATGCGTTCAATGGGCTACCTGACAGCGGACATGGATAAGAGAGAAAAACTGATAAACGAAAGACTGCAAACGGCCTAACAGGCTAAGGTGCCGACAATCTCTTCGCTGCCATACCCGGCGCATATTTTTCCATCCAGGCCCTGATGCGACGCATCAGGGTTTCCTGGTACATGCCACCCTCATTGGTCACCAAACGTATCTGTTGATAGTTTCCAATGTCAGCAATTCTGGCTCCCGCTTCCCTCTCTGATGCTTCGGCGCGAGCTTCCAGATCCGCACTGTTGACGATATCGAGCACCGGTGCCTGAAATCGCTTACCGAATGCCTGCTGCAGATCAACCTGAAAGCCAAATCGCAAGACGGGATCAACCATCACCAAAGCAAACCCTTGTTTCGGAATCTGTGCGGCCAGGGGTTTAATGTACTCCAGTGCCAAATCGGCTCCTGAGCGGACACCTATCACAACAATATTCTGATACCCCTTGGACTGAAGATGATTCATCGCCTCGCGCAGGTGATACTGGGCCCGGGTTCGATACGGCAGTGCCGGCGTTTCCTTTGCCTCCCGGTCCGCCAGATCAATATCCACATTGCCTCCGGTTTCCGCGTCGCTTTGGATTGCATCACCTGTCTGCGCCTGAGCTCCGGTTTCACTGTTTTGCGCAGCCCCTTCCATTTCTCCTTCATTCGACGACGCCGCCTTTTCGGCTGCTCGGGCGCTTCGATCCGGATTTGCCAGTGACTGGCGCAAGTCAGCATTCAGCTCAACCGAATCAAACTGTTTAGGTTCCAACTCACGATCCGGAACCCGTCGCACCTCGTCATAGGGCAAATTAACCGTCAACGTATACCACCCAAAATCAGGCAGCCCCATGCGCAAGGTCCGAATCAGTTCTGGCCAATCGGCATGTTGCTCTTTGTCATGCAGAATCAGCACACCTCCTTGTGCCTGCGCGGTCCTCGGTCGCTGCTCAAGGGCGAGAACATCATGTCGGCTACCGGTTTCATCATAGGTGACTTCCAGCCAGACCCGCTCCGATTCGCGCGCCTCACCCGCCAATGCCAATTGCGCAAGCTGCTCCGTATTCAAGGCACCCACGCGATCGGTTTGCTTCGCATCATCAGAACTCTGGGAAGCCGCCTCACTTTCAGCCTCTTCCGCGACCGTTAACTGTGTTGTCAAACCCGGTGCCAGCATCAGCGACAAAACTGCCGACGCCAGCAGGAACTTGCCATGGATACGAAACTCGATTTTTTTCATGGTTTCCCAGCTGCAATGGTTTACTGAATAACTCAGGGATTAGCAGTGATTCTCACTCGAATCCCAGCTATGGAATACGCTAGAATAGCGCCCGCTTTGACTGCACAACCCACATTTTCAATCGGACCCCGACCGAGGCTGCTATGAAAGATTACCACATCGCCCCATCAATACTATCGGCTGATTTTGCCCGACTTGGAGAGGAAGTTGATGCCGTTCTGGATGCCGGTGCAGATATCGTCCATTTTGACGTAATGGACAACCATTATGTGCCGAATCTGACCATCGGCCCGATGGTCTGCCAAGCCTTACGGAATCATGGTGTCACGGCACCGATTGATGTGCACCTGATGGTCAAACCTGTCGATAACATGATTCGCAGTTTTATCGATGCCGGGGCAAGCTACATCACCTTTCACCCGGAAGCTTCAGAGCACATCGATCGCTCCCTGCAACTGATCAAGGACGGTGGCTGCAAAGCCGGCCTGGTGTTCAATCCCGCCACCCCACTGTCTCATCTGGACTACGTAATGGACAAGCTCGATATGATTCTGTTGATGTCAGTGAATCCCGGCTTCGGTGGCCAGTCTTTTATCCCGGGCACTCTGGAAAAGTTGCGTCAGGCGCGCCAGCGCATTGATGCCAGTGGATTCGACATCCGTCTCGAAATTGACGGCGGAGTCAAACTGGACAATATCCGCGAGATTGCCGAGGCAGGCGCAGACACCTTCGTCGCCGGATCCGCTATTTTCAATACGCCCGACTATCGGGCCACAATTGCGGGCATGCGGGAGCAACTGGCGCTGGCACGCAGCTAAAAGTGAACAAACTCAACACTATTCTGTCAGCGCCTCTCGAATTGGTGATGCTGGATCTTGACGGCACTCTGGTGGACAGTGTTCCGGATTTACAGGCGGCCATTGACGCCATGCTCGAAGACCTGGATAGACCTCCAAGCAAAGCCGGTCAGGTAAGAAGCTGGGTAGGGAATGGCGCAGCCATGCTCGTCAAGCGTGCGCTATGTGGCAATACCAGTATTGGGGAAAATGACCCGATAGAGCAATTTGACCAGGCCTATACCAGCTTCCTGAAGCACTATCATCATCTCAATGGTTTGCAGGCAATCTGCTATCCGGGCGCACAGGAGTTCCTGTCCGGCCTGCGCCGAAAGGGTATTACAAGCGCCATCATCACGAACAAACCCGAGCAGTTCACCCTGCCTTTGCTAAGAAAACTGTCACTTGAAGTGGACCTGGTTTTGTCCGGTGACAGCTTGACGAACAAGAAACCACATCCACTGCCTCTAGAACATTGCATGGCGTATTTCGGAGTGAATCCGGAACGTGCCCTGATGATTGGAGATTCCATTAGCGACGTCAACGCGGCGCGTGCGGCAAATGTCAGGAGCATCGCGGTAAGCTATGGCTATAACCATGGCGTTCCTGTCGAGCAGTGCTCACCCGATCTGATTATTGATTCACTTTGGGAGCTGGGTTAATCTAGCCCACCTGTTATTGACCCATAATGAGACGGCTCAGTGTCTGCATTACTCCACAAGTTTGATCCTTCGCGTGACCATTCAGGTTCCTGTCGCTGGCGAATTTAGCATTGCTTCGTCAACGGCGAGTGGCATGTGCACCTCGCTCCCTTGCGCGTTCATCAAGTCAGCGCTGATACCAAAACAAATACAAGGATGCCGTACGCCAATGCGGTAAACAGGAACAAGTATGACACCCGAACAATTTTCACAGCTGGCAAGCGAAGGCTACAACCGTATTCCGGTTGTACGCGAAGTACTTGCTGATCTCGACACGCCCTTGAGCACCTATCTGAAGCTGGCAAACGGCCCATACTCCTATCTGCTGGAGTCAGTTCAGGGAGGCGAAAAATGGGGCCGTTATTCCATCATTGGTTTGCCTTGCAGAGACGTGCTCAAGGTTCATGGCAACATTGTTACGCTGGAACGCGATGGCAACATCATTGAAACCCACGAATGCACTGACCCTCTGGCCTTTGTCGAGCGGTTCCAGCAGCAATTCAGGGTACCGGAACTGCCAAACCTGCCTCGCTTCAATGGCGGTCTCGTGGGCTACTTCGGCTACGACACTGTACGCTATATCGAGCCCAGGCTAGAGAACACCTGCCCGGAAGATCCCCTGGGTACACCCGACATTCTGCTGATGATATCTGATCAACTGGTGGTATTTGATAATCTCAGCGGCAAACTATCATTGATCTATCATGCCAAGCCAGAGGAAGACGATGCCTTCCAGCTGGCTCAGACCGTGCTGGATGTCCTGGTGCATCGCCTTCGCAACAGCAGCTATACCGCTCCCGAGAAGACCATCTCGGAAACCCCGATCGCCGAATCCGATTTCGTCTCCGGGTTCTCACAACAGCGCTTTGAAGCGGCAGTGGATACCATCAAGGACTACGTTCTGGCTGGTGATGTGATGCAAACCGTGTTGTCCCAGCGCATGTCCATTCCCTTTGAAGCGGAACCTCTCGACCTGTATCGATCACTGCGGTGTTTGAATCCTTCTCCCTACATGTACTATCTGGACCTGAAGGATTTCCACATTGTCGGTTCTTCCCCTGAAATTCTCGCTCGCGTGGAAGACGGTCAGGTCACGGTAAGGCCCATCGCCGGCACCCGCAAACGCGGTGCCAGCGAAGCCGAAGATCTGGCTCTGGAGAAAGACCTGCTTGCCGATCCCAAGGAGCTCGCAGAACATCTGATGCTGATCGACCTGGGCCGCAATGATGCCGGACGTGTCAGTCGTATCGGCACCGTCGAACTCACCGACAAAATGGTGATTGAACGCTACTCCCACGTCATGCACATCGTCTCCAATGTGGTTGGCGAGCTGAAACCGGGATGCAGTGCCATTGATGTACTCCGGGCGACCTTTCCTGCGGGCACACTCAGTGGCGCTCCGAAGATCCGGGCCATGGAAATCATTGATGAACTCGAACCCGTCAAACGGGGAGTTTACGGCGGCGCTGTAGGCTATCTGTCCTGGAATGGCAACATGGATACCGCCATTGCCATTCGTACCGCTGTAATCAAGGACAAGATTCTGCATATTCAGGCTGGGGCCGGTGTTGTCGCCGATTCAGTACCGCGTAACGAGTGGGATGAAACCATGAACAAGGGGCGCGCTGTATTCCGCGCCGTGTCGATGGCGTCGAAAGGCCTGGATGAGTGAGGAAGCACAGATGTTATTAATGATCGACAACTACGATTCATTTACTTACAACGTGGTTCAGTATCTGGGTGAACTCGGTGCAGATGTTCACGTGTTCCGCAATGATGAGATCACCCTTGAGCAGATAGAAGCCATGGCGCCTGAGAAAATAGTCATTTCTCCCGGCCCCTGTACTCCCAATGAAGCCGGCATCTCTTTGCAAATAATCGAACACTTCAAGGGAAAGATTCCCCTTCTGGGCATCTGTCTCGGACACCAGAGTATCGGTCAGGCATTTGGTGGCAAAATTGTGCGTGCCCGTCAGGTAATGCACGGCAAAACCTCGGCGGTGTATCACGCTGACACCGGTGTCTTCAAAGGTTTGCCCAATCCCCTTACAGCAACCCGTTATCATTCACTGGTGATCGAGCAGGCGAGCTTGCCCGAATGTCTGGAAATTACCGCGTGGACACAAACGGATTCCGGGGAAATGGAAGAAATCATGGGCGTACGTCACAAAGAGCTGGATATCGAAGGCGTACAGTTCCATCCGGAATCGATACTGACCCAACACGGCCATGATCTACTTAAAAACTTTCTCGACCGATAAACCATAACAACAAACTGGAGCCCTGCTATGGACATTAAAACGGCAATTGCTACCGTCGTTGAGCGTCAGGATCTCAGCACTGAAGCAATGCAGGACGTGATGCGACAAATCATGACCGGACAGGCGACAGACGCCCAGATTGGAGGCTTCCTGGTAGGCCTGAGAATGAAAGGCGAGAGCATTGATGAAATCACCGGGGCAGCCCAGGTGATGCGCGAGCTTTCCACCAAGGTAGCCATTACCGGCGACTATCTGGTCGATACCTGTGGCACCGGTGGTGATGGTGCCAACCTGTTTAATATTTCCACTGCCAGTGCTTTCGTGGTCGCGGCAGCCGGGGCACAGGTCGCCAAGCATGGTAATCGCAGTGTATCAAGTAGCACCGGCAGTGCCGATGTACTGGAAGCAGCAGGGCTTAACCTGAACCTAAGCGCCGAACAGGTCGGGCGCTGCATTGAGTCTCTCGGCGTGGGCTTTATGTTCGCACCCGCCCACCACAGTGCCATGAAACACGCCATTGGACCGCGCAAGGAAATGGCGATTCGAACCATCTTCAATATGCTCGGTCCCATGACCAACCCGGCGACTGTGAGCAAACAGATCATCGGCGTTTTCAATAAAGACTTGTGTCGACCCATGGCCGAAGTTTTGAAACGCCTTGGCAGCACCCATGTCATGGTCGTTCATGCCAACGATGGCCTGGATGAAATCAGTTTGGCGACGCCCACGCATGTTGCTGAATTGAAAGACGGCAGTGTTTCGGAATACACCATTAAACCCGAGGATTTCGGCATCGCCAGTCAGAGCCTGATCGGCCTTGAAGTCAGCGATGCCAGGCAAAGCCTTGAGCTGATTCGGCAGGCACTTGGAAAGGATGATAACGAGCTCGCGAACAAGGCCCGTCAAATCATCATTCTGAATGCCGGTGCCGCCATCTACGTTTCCGGTTTGGCCGCATCACTGGATGAAGGAATCCAGCGCGCAGGTGATGCGATCGGAAGTGGTCTCGCTCTGAGCAAACTGACGGATCTCGCCAATTTCACCCAGGTATTTGCTGAGGAATAACAGCCGTGATGTCTATTCCTTCTTTCAAACGCGGAGCAATCAAGTCATGAGTCCAAGCCCATCCAACCCGGATACGCCAACGATCCTGAAAACCATTGTGGAAAGAAAATGGCAGGAGATCGAAGCGCGTCAACGTAAACAGACACAGGCTGAACTCAAATCCCGCGCATTTGATCAGGAAGACTGCCGAGGCTTTTGTGCCGGCATCCAGTCGAAATTGGAAGCATCCCTGCCGGCAGTGATTGCCGAGATCAAGAAGGCCTCACCAAGCAAAGGCATTATTTGCCAGAATTTTGAACCGGCGCGGATCGCCGCCGAGTATGAGGAAGCCGGCGCCGCCTGCCTTTCCGTGCTGACAGATCGGGACTTCTTTCAGGGTGACGAAAGCTATCTGCAAGCAGCTCGCTCAAGCGTTCGTATTCCGGTGATACGCAAGGATTTTATGGTCGCGCCCTATCAAATATATGAAAGTCGGGTCATTGGTGCCGATTGTGTTCTGTTGATTGCCGCCTGCCTCACCAAGGATCAGATGCAGGAGTTAGCAGGCATCGCCGTAGAACTTGGTTTGGATGTGCTGGTTGAAGTACATAATGAGCAGGAGTTGCAACACGCGCTCACGCTCTCAACACCGCTGTTGGGAATCAACAACCGTGATCTGCACAGTTTTGAAGTATCGCTGGAAAACACTTATCGCCTGCTGGACTTGATCCCCTCGGACCGCATAGTGGTGACCGAGAGCGGCATCAACACACGAGCCGACGTCGAAGCCATGCAAGCTCGGGGAGTGAACAGTTTCCTGGTGGGTGAGGCGTTTATGCGTACAGATAAACCGGGTCAGGCACTACTGTCTTTGTTTTCAGAACTATCAGACCGGTAGCTGGTGCGCTACGCAACGACTCAGGCGAAACAATCGTTCACAGGCAATCGTATTGGGATTGTCTATCGAAAGATACGGACAGCATGTCGAAGCCGGCATGGGATAATCGTTGAATTAACTGCATATCCGACAACAAACTCGAACAAATAGAATGCACGCTCTGCTGCACTCCGACCCGACTTGCCAGACGGGGATCAAAGTCCATTACCAGGTAGCGCATGGCACCGTACTCATCGGCATGCAACTGCTCCACCTTTTCATAGCCCATCAGTTGAAATTCTTCGCTGCCCTGAAAATGAGATTGCAGGAGTTCACCCAGTTCATCCGCTTCACTCGCCAACGCGATAAAGCCCAGGGCGACAAACAGGATAAGGCTTTGTAAAGTCTGCTTCATTATCGCACTCCCATGTGTTTTTTTGAGACATTCCCAATACATGTACAGAGTGTAGCGAAGAAGAGCCTGCGGTCAGAGCGATCGGCAACGAGTTTTACGCTAGTTTACAGATACCCGAGCAACACCATCGGCTGCTGGCATGATTAGCCAGGTTGAGTGCACCACGCGCCGCATATAAGCTATGCTTGAAGATCAGAATTTATTTTTAATCGTACAACAGCGCTGCTCAAATCAGGATCATTGATCGATCGTGAAACGCTATTGCAATTACCACCCCATTGCCAGTGCCAAGTGGCACTGCGACGCCTGTCATCACGACTACTGTCAACAATGCATCGTTGACAGTCGCAATCCCTGCCCCCATTGCCACCACACGCTCAAAGCCGTGAGTCGTTATTCCGATCTGCCCCCCTTCTGGACTCAGGCATCGCTTTTTGCCGGCTCGCTATTCGATTCCAGAACATTGCTGGTGCTGACACTTGTCCTTGCCCTTTCGTTTGGACAACTGGGGCCGGGCTATCTGGCCTTCACTTGCATGGGTCTCGCGCTATTCATTTGCAGCGCTCATGGCCGCTTCAGGGCAATCGCCCGGTTCCGGGAGCAAGCTGATCCCAAATCCCTGGGCCTCAGTCCATCTGACATCATAAGGGTGGGCCTGCTTAGCACCTCTATTGTAGCCGTACCCGTGCTGCTATGTGCGGGTATTTACCTGTTTGCCGGTGCATTGTTCGCCGTCATTCTGGCCTTGCTACTGACGTTGATCGGACCCGCACTTCTGATCGTTCATCTGCAGCATGACGAACTGTCAGACGCTCTGTCCATCAATGCCCTGCTGCAAACCATAGCGCAGCTGAGTTCAGCCTATGGCTTACTGGTACTCTACCTGCTGACTACCGTCTTTGCTGTGCTGTTTCTGGCCGATTTCGGCGCCCAGTACCTTCCATCATTGCTTCATGTCGTCCTGGTGTTTGTCGCTCCTGCGATTGCCATGTTGCTGATGTTTGAAATATGTGGCTATGTCATCGCTCAATATGGTCTGGAGGAAGCAGAAGAAGATAACAGCGCCCAGCATGGCCCCGATCCTTATCAAGGCAGCATGACCACCGTACAACTGAATGCTTCTCTCGATATGGCGCTTAAAGATGGCGAATACCGACGTGCCATTGAATTGTTGGAAAAAGAACTTAAGCGGCACAGTTTTTCAGATTTAAGACGCGAACAGCTGCTGAAACTGATGCTGGCAATGGATGACCAGGAAGGATTGGAGCGCAACGCCCAATTGTTCCTGTGGCTCATGTTGGGACGGGGCAGAATTCCGGAGGCAGTTCAATTCCTGAGGCAACGCCGCCAATATAACCAGCAGTTCCGGCTTTTCGATGCACAGCTCAGCCTCGATCTCGCTAAGCAGTGCAGCCGCCTTGGGGAACATAAACTGGTACTGTGGCTGGCTCAGGACGCGCACAAGCGATTTGATGTCGATGCCAATGTAGCAGAACTCTATTTGCTAACAGCGAAAACCCTGCTGTTACAGTTCAAGCAGGCCAAAAAGGCACGCATTTATCTGAACTTTGTACGCGAGCAGTTTGAAGAGCCGGAGATTCAAAACACTGTCGAAGAAGTATCGAGCCTGATTCACGCGACGGTCTCTCAACAGTTGAAACCCTCATAGGTGCAGCTATCAAGAAGTTCTGCTACCGTATGCGCGGTTGTACAGGAAGCTACTCGGAATAACCCATCCTCCCTTCTAACAACAATGAACAAGAACAAAGGAATCACCATGAAACGAAGAACCCTACTTTCCTTATTGACGGTGCTTGGCAGCCTCACATTATTAAGCGGCTGCAGCAAGGAACAACAAGCTGTTCAGCAAGCGGAACCAAAGCAGACTTTTACTCTAAAACTGGCCGAAACATGGGGACCCAACTTCCCGATCTTCGGTGACGCCTCCAAGAATATGGCCGCCATGGCAGAGAAAATGTCGGACGGTCGACTCAAAATCGTTATCCATTCTTCCAACAAACATAAATCGCCATTCGGCATTTTTGACATGGTGAAATCCGGCCAGTACGACATGGGTCATTCGGCGTCCTATTATTGGAAAGGCAAGGTTCCGGCCACCATGTACTTCACCACCATGCCCTTTGGCATGATCGCCCCGGAACAATATGCCTGGTTCTACTACGGTGGCGGCATGGAGCTGATGAATGAGCTTTACGCCGAACATAATCTCTTGTCATTTCCTGGTGGCAATACCTCAAACCAGATGGGTGGATGGTTCCAGAAAGAAATCAACAGCATCGAAGATCTTCAGGGCCTGAAAATGCGAATCCCGGGTTTTGCCGGCGAAGTCCTGGCACAGCTGGGCGCAAAGCCGACGAATATTCCGCCGGGCGAGCTTTACACTGCGCTGGAACGCGGCACCATCGACGCACTGGAGTGGGTAGGCCCCTCACTGGATCTTCGCATGGGCTTTCACAAAATCGCGCCTTACTACTATACCGGATGGCATGAACCCGGTGCTGAGCTGCAATTCCTCGTCAACAAGAAAACCTTTGAAGGTCTGCCTGCTGATCTGCAGGAAATCCTGAAGGTTGCAATGAAAGCGGCAGCCTACGATATGTATGCCCAGTCCATGCATGAAAGCGGAAAAAACTGGTCAACCATGACCACTGAATATCCGAATATTCAGGTCAAAACCTTCCCGGATGAAGTGATGAGCGCAATTCGTGAAGCCAACGACTCCCTTCTGGAAAGCAATGCCGAGGCTGACCCCTTTGCAGCGCGCGTGCTGGCCTCACAAAAATCCTATATGGACAACATCCGTCAATGGACCAACATGTCGGACAAAGCCTATCTCGACAGCACCAGCAACTAAGTAAGACTGCTCTGTATTCGCCGGCTTTGGCGAATACAGAGTCATGCCTCTCATGCACCTGATCAAAACGCTCGACACATTTTTCAAACAGATTTCTCAGCTATGCGGGACACTTGCCTGTGTCGCCATGATACTGCTGCTGCTCAATGTGTTTTATGACGTGGTGATGCGCTATGCCTTCAATGATGTCTCCATTGGCATGCAGGAGCTGGAATGGCACCTCTTCGCCACGGTATTTCTGTTGGGGACTCCGTTTGCTTTGCAGCGGGACGGGCACGTCCGTGTCGACATCTTCTATGAAAACTGGAACGATCAACGCAAAGCCTGGATCAACCTCTTGGGAGCGATAATCTTTATCCTGCCATTTACAGTTCTGGTCGCCTATTACGGTACTGATTTCGCCCACCAGGCTTATGTCATTGGCGAAGGCAGTGGCGATCCCGGTGGTCTGCCGCACCGTTGGATTATCAAGGCTCTGATTCCTCTTTCTTTCGCTATGATGGCACTCGCCGGATTGGGCATGGTCACCCAGGCTCTCCGCGTTCTTATCGGTGGAGAAAGCTATCCCAAAGCCGCAAAAGAGCATCTCTCATGATCGGCATTATCATGTTCGCTGTCGCGCTGATTATGCTGATGCTGGGCTTTCCGGTTGCCTTCACCTTTGCCGGCGTTGCGCTGATCTTCGGTGTCCTGGCCGAAGGCTTCGAATTGTTCGCCTTTATGCCGTACCGCATCCAGTCCATCATGCAAAACACCATTCTGATGGCCATACCCCTGTTCATTTTTATGGGAGTGGTGCTACAGAAAACAAAACTGGCCGAACAGCTGCTGGAGTCCATGGCGCAATTGTTTGGCCGGGTCAGCGGGGGTATCGCCATTTCGACTATCCTGGTTGGGGCGCTGCTAGCGGCATCAACGGGTGTGGTAGGAGCCAGTGTTGTTGCCATGGGTCTGATATCCCTGCCTTGCATGCTGAAATATCAATACGATAAAGCCCTCGCCTGCGGCACGATTTGCGCTTCCGGGACCCTTGGTCAGATCATTCCACCTTCCATAATCCTGATTATTCTGGGTGACGTCCTGGGTTTGCCTGTGGGTGATCTGTTCAAAGCCGCAATGGCTCCCGGACTCTTACTGATTGCTCTGTACATCGGCTACATTCTCTGGGTCACCTTGCGTGATCCCGAAAAAGCGCCACCCATGCCGGTCAGCGATGCGCCCGCCGCTACTCAGATACGTGACGCCGTGATCGCCATCGTGCCACCACTTGCGCTGATTGCTGTGGTCCTCGGCTCCATTTTCGCGGGCATTGCGACGCCAACAGAAAGCTCTGCCCTGGGAGGTGTTGGCGCCTTGCTGCTGGCGCTGGCTTATCGCCAATTCAGCATGAAGATGTTGTGGGACAGTGCCCGCGAAACCGTTGTGGTGACAGCCATGGTTTTCGCCATTTTGCTCGGTGCGACGGCCTTTTCCATGACTTTCAGTTACACCGGTGGAGACTCGCTGCTGGAAGAGTGGCTGTTGCAGCTTCCAGGAGAAAAATGGGGTTTCCTGATTCTGACCATGCTGGTGATTCTGGTTCTGGGCTTCTTCATCGATTTTGTGGAAATCTCCTTTATTATCGTACCGGTGCTGGCTCCCGTTGCTGAGGCCCTGGGAATCAGCATGGTGTGGTTTGCCATCCTGATTGCCATGAACCTGCAAACAAGTTTCCTCACGCCACCTTTCGGCTTCAGTCTTTTTTATCTGAAAGGCGTTGCACCGCCCGGTATTCGTACCGCCGATATCTACCGCGGCGTGATGCCTTTTATTGCGCTCCAGGGTGCGGTGGTTCTGATCCTTTTGCTCCAGCCCGGCTGGTTTGGCCTGTAAGGTATTAGCGTGAAGTTTTGCCCCCAATGTACTGCTCCTCTCAACAAACAAACCAATGACGGACGCCTACGCTTCGTCTGTTCCAGCGAAGCCTGCCACTATATCCATTGGATCAACCCGACTCCCGTGGTCGCCGCCATCATCGAATACGATAGCCAGATACTCCTGGTACACAATGTCGGATGGCCTCCCAAAATGCTGGGACTGGTCAGTGGCTTCCTCGAAGCCCGCGAACATCCTGACGAAGGCATCGTGCGGGAAATTCTTGAGGAAACCAATCTGCACACGGACAAGCTTAGCTTCCTCGGCCATTATCCCTTCGCCGAACAAAACCAGATTATTCTGGCCTACCACGCCCTGTGTTCAGGCCACATTCAACTCAATGAAGAGCTGGATCGCTACAAGCTGCTGGACAGAAACGCTCTAAAACCCTGGTTATTGGGAACCGGTCCGGCGGTTCGCGACTGGCTCGCCATGCAGGGCATTTGTACCGACTAGTTTTTATTCGACACGCCCAAAACTCCCTCCTGCTTTTTCCGCAAAGTAAGTCATCAAAGTAATGACATATTTTTGCAACGCTGCTGAAACACATCCTCGCTAGTTTCGGGTTTGTCTGCGAAGACAGCACGAAATAAAAACAATATTCGTGCCTGAAGACCCAACACGCTTTGCACAACGAGACTAGGTGAGAAAATCATGAGCAATGAAAAAAATATGGTCGTCAGCAACGATCAGTTGCACGACGACATGGAAAACATCCCATCCAATAAATCCGGCAACCGCCCTTTTCAATCAGTACTGGAAGCTAACATGAGCCGCCGTAAGGTCATGGCAGGCAGTCTGACCGCCGCTGCAGGTGCGTTTCTTGCGCCATCTGCTTATGCCGGTTGGGGACGCTGGGGTAATTGGGGCAAACGACCCAAGCATGACCTGGTCGATTTTAAGCCGGTCAAGATCAGTGACGTGGTAGACACCACTGTACCCACCATTTCTGATGATTATCAGTATCAGGTTCTGATTCCATGGGGAACCCCCATCGAGCCTGGCGCAACGACAGCTTACGAAGGTGATCCGAACACTCGCCCCACCTCAGCAGAAGCTGCTCTGCAGACAGGTTTGGGACACGATGGCATGTGGTTCTTCCCCATGGATCAGCGCCACGGTCTGGGTTATCGCAAGTTCGGCTACCACTTCCGCAACGATGCCGGCATGCTGTGTGTTAACCACGAATACGGTGGCAACAGCCACGCCCTTGGAAAAAGCTCTCCTGAAAGCCTTGAAGACGTGCGTCTGTCACAAAATATTCACGGCGTTTCGGTTGTTAAGATTCGCAACAGCTATCATGGTTGGAAAGTCGTCAGTAGCGCGAACTCACGTCGCATTACCGTCAATACACCGGTTGCTTTCTCCGGTCCTGCGGCCGAGTCTGAATTGCTGCAAAACCCGAACGGTAACATTGCTTTGGGTACAGTCAATAACTGTGGCTCGGGTGCCACGCCCTGGGGTACTTACCTGACTTGTGAAGAAAACTTCAATGGTTATTTCGGAGCCAACGGAGACTTCAGTCCTACAGAAGAACAGGATCGCTACGGTTTCAGCAGCGGCGGTTTTGGCTACGGCTGGCACCTGTTCGACAAGCGTTTTGATCTCACCGATGACGACTACCGCAACGAGCAACACCGTTTCGGCTGGATTGTTGAAATCGATCCCTTCGATGGCACGCAGAAGCCTGTCAAGCGCACGGCCCTGGGTCGTTTCAAGCACGAAGCCATCGCCATTGCCGAGAGCTCCGATGGACGCATCGCCGCCTACATGGGTGATGACCAGCGTTTCGACTACTGCTACAAGTACGTTTCCGATAAGGCCTGGGAACATGCCATTGCAGACGGTGAAAGCCCTCTCGACAACGGTAAGCTCTTTGTCGCCAAATTCAATGATGACGGCACCGGCGAGTGGATGGAATTGACCATCGACAATCCTGTACTGGCCGCACGTTTTGACTCCCAGGCGGAAGTCCTCATCTATGCTCGTGTCGCAGCTGATCTGTTGGGTGCAACCCCAATGGACCGCCCCGAATGGACAACCATTGGCAAGAATGGCGAAGTCTTCTGGACGTTGACCAACAATACCAATCGCAGCGAAGCCAACGCAGCCAATCCTGAAGCGCCCAACAGCGATGGTCACATCATTCGTACCTACGATGCCGATGACTACATGGGCAATACCTTCACCTGGGATATTTACCTGCTGGCATCGTCTACGCGCGGAACGGAAGGCGTGTTCACCGATCCTGATGCAGCCTGGGCAGATCCCTATGGTCGCCTGTTCATCGGTACTGACGGTGGTCAGCCGGATGGTCTCCAGGATCAACTGGTCGTATTCGATACCACAAAGGATACTCCAGAGCCCAAGCGTCTGCTGGTTGGCGTTAACAGCGATGAAATCACCGGTTTTACCATTACACCGGATCAGCGCACCGCATTCGTCAATATCCAACATCCTGGCAATGGTGACCCCAGCGCGACCAACTTCCCCGCGCCCACTGATGGCGTCACGATCCCACGTGATTGTACGCTGGTCATTACCCGTAAGGATGGTGGCATTATCGGATCCTGATCCGTTTAAGGGATCCCTGGACAGGGAATGTCCGGGCCAGGACGGCCCACTGAATTCGGGAGTATGGGGCACCAGCCCCTGCTCCCGAAATCGCTATTTACTCGATACAATTGGAGATCACTATGGGAATCAGTCCTACTCAACTTATTATTATTTTGGTCATTGTTGCACTGTTGTTTGGCACCAAGAAGCTTCGCAATATGGGAGGTGACCTGGGTGGAGCGGTGCGCGGATTCAAGAAGGCGATGAACGAAGACGAGCAGAGCAAGGTTCTCACACAGAATCGGTCTGCCTCAGAAGCCAACTCGTCTTCATCGCAAGATAACAAATCGTCAGTCCAAGCATCACAGACTGTTTGACGTAGAGAGCTTACATGTTCGATATCGGTATGCTCGAAATGCTGATCGTTGCCACCGTGGCCCTTCTGATACTGGGCCCCGAGCGCATGCCCAGGGTGCTATACAAAACCGGCAAGTGGCTGGGTCACGCCAAGCGGGTAATCGGCAAATGGTCCAGCGAACTTGATCGTCAGCTTGAGAATGATGCACTGGCCCGGGAATCTGGATCGAACTCATCCCAAACCACTTTTGGGAAAGATATCGATCAGCTCAATCAATCCATTCGTTCCGCCCTGTCCGGCAAGGATCTGGATGCCATCGGCAAGCCCGGTTCATCCGCCACAGCAGGTCAAACGGCCTCTGCGACCAAGCCAACAACAGCGAGCACCGAAGCATAGAGTGCTGCTGAAATAACACGCCTCTATTTATCTTTCAAACTTGGTGGAAAGAATGATCGCAGACTGCGTGCGGCTGACGCCGGGCACGCTGCCAATTTGATCAAGCACGTCATCAATGGCTGAGGTATTCTCAGCGCGCACCATGGCGAGCAAATCAAAACTGCCACTTACCGTATGCAGGGACAGAATCTCCGGAACTTTCTGCAAGGTTGCTGCAACCTGTATGTTGGATTGCGGAGCAACTTCAATCATGACATGGGCACGCACCTGATTCAGGCCCAGTTCCGGATTCAGCCGCACCGTATAGCCCTGAATAACGCCTTGAAGTTCCAGTTTACGCAGTCTTTCGTGAACCGCGGTTCGCGAAAGATTGAGCTTTTTTGCCAGGGACGAGATCGCCTCACGGGCATTTTTCTGCAACAACTGGACGAGATGTTGATTCTTCTTATCCATCTATAACAGCCCTCTGACAGCAGCGCTTTACATAATGTCGGATTTTTAGACAAAACGTCATGAGTATAGACAATATTCAGTGAGATCATAAGTGCCTTTCTGGCTCTACGGGTTCTAAGCTCAATTGAGAAGCTTAGCAATGCGTGGAGGATTCTATGGCTCGAATAGCACTGTTTGGCGCAGGAAAAATCGGATCGATGATCTGCGACCTGCTGGCGGCGACCGGCGACTATGAACTCACCGTTTTTGACTCCCAGGAACTCGCACTTCGTCAGCGGCTTGAGCGTTGCCCCGGTATTCAAATCCAACAAGTGTTCGTCGATGATGCGTTTGCACTGCGCTCGGCGCTGCACGATGTTGATGTTCTAATTAATGCGGGTCCCTTCCAGCTCAGCAAACGTTTGGCTGAAGCAGCGGTCGACAGCGCAACACACTATCTGGACCTGACCGAAGATCTGGCCAGTACCCAATATATCCAGTCTCTCGCCGCCAATGCGACAACGGCGCTAATTCCCCAATGCGGATTGGCACCGGGCTTTATCTCCATTATTGCGCATCACCTGGCGTGCGGTTTTTCGAGCCTGCAAAACGTGCATTTACGCGTGGGGGCGCTGCCACAGTTTCCGAACAACCGTCTGAAGTACAACCTGACCTGGAGCACAGCAGGACTGATCAACGAGTACCTGCAACCCTGTGAAGCCATCGTCAATGGTGAGCTAAGGGAAGTACGCCCGCTGGAAGAGCTGGAGCATTTTTCACTGGATGGCGACGATTACGAAGCCTTTAATACCTCCGGGGGATTGGGAACGCTGAGTCAGACACTTGCCGGTAAAGTTACGAATCTGAATTACCGTACGGTGCGCTATCCCGGCCACCGTGATGCCATGAAACTGCTGCTTCAGGACCTTCGTCTGGGCGATGATCCCGAACAATGCTGTCGAATTCTGGAGCGGGCCATTCCCGGCACCCAACAGGATGTCGTATTGATTTTTGTCACGGTAAGTGGCTATCGGGACGCGACCGAGAGCTCTCTGGTCCAGGAAACCTTTGTTCGCAAAATATACAGTCAGGAAGTACTCGGGCGCATGCGAAGTGCCATCCAGCTCACTACTTCGGCCAGTGTCTGCGCGGTACTGGACCTGCTGGTTTCCGGAGATTTGCCACAGCAAGGATTTATCAGACAGGAAGCGATTCCATTCGATCGCTATATTGGTAATCGGTTTGGTCGAATATTCAATAACGAGCCCCTTGTTGTTTCGCCTGCCAGCGCATCTCCCCGTTCAATAAAGGAGGCATAAGCATGAAACTAACCAGCCTTTTTGATCAGCTCCAGGTCCACCTGCCGGAACCCGGTGACACGCCTTTGAACAGCTGTTCGCCAATCGATGGCAGCCAGCTGCATGCCATGCCCCCAACAAGTATGGCGCATGTGGGCACCACTGCGTCAAACGCAAGGGATGCTTTCAATACATGGCGGCATATTCCTGCGCCAGTGAGAGGCGAACTGGTGCGACGATTCGGCGAAAAGCTGCGACTGCATAAATCCGAATTGGCGCAGTTGATCACCCTGGAGTGTGGCAAGATTATCAGTGAGGGAGAAGGCGAGGTTCAGGAGATGATAGACATCTGTGATTTCGCTGTGGGTCTGTCTCGACAACTGTATGGCTTGAGCATCGCCTCCGAGCGCCCCGGGCATGCCCTCAGGGAAATCTGGCAACCCTATGGCCCCACACTGATCATTACCGCGTTTAATTTTCCCATGGCGGTATGGGCCTGGAACGCAAGTATCGCTCTGGTGTGTGGCAATAGTCTTGTCTGGAAGCCTTCCGAAAAAGCCAGCCTGTGTGCCTGGGCCTGCCAGGGTCTGCTGGAGCAGGTACTCCGGGAATTTGAAAGCACCCCGCCTCATCTCAGTCAGCTTGTCATTGGCGAGCAGGAGCTGGGTGAAGCACTGGTCGCCCGCTCTGACTTCCCTTTGGTCAGTGCAACGGGAAGCTGCGCGATGGGCCGCAAAGTCGGTAGTGAAGTCGCCGCTCGCTTCGGCCGCTCCATTCTCGAACTCGGTGGTAACAACGCTCTGATCGTCTCCAATACCGCCGACCTTGACATGGCGCTGCGAGCCATTGTGTTTGGGGCCGCAGGTACGGCGGGCCAACGTTGCACAACGACGCGACGCCTGTTTATCCATGACGATGTGTATGAAACACTCATGAATCGTCTCCGCAGCGTGTATCCGAAGCTGCGTGTCGGTGATCCCAGGAATAGCGATACCCTGGTGGGGCCTATGATTGACCAGAGCGCGTTTGAACAAATGCAGAATGCACTGGAGCTGGCTCGTGCTGATGGCTCAAGCATTATTGGCGGCAAGCGGGTTCTCAGTGATCAATACCCCCGGGCTTATTATGTTGAGCCCGCTCTTGTAGAAGCCGGTGATCCTGCGGGGAATCACCTCAGCGAAGTGTTTGCGCCGGTTCTATATTGTTTTCGCTATTCAGACCTGGACGATGCCATCAGGCGACAGAACGCAGTGGATCAAGGCCTTTCCTCAGCCTTGTTTACGATGGATATTCGCGAAGCCGAATACTTTTTGTCAGCTCAGGGCAGTGACTGCGGGATTGCCAATATCAACGTGGGAACCAGTGGTGCCGAAATCGGCGGCGCCTTTGGCGGCGAGAAACACACCGGAGGTGGTCGCGAAAGCGGATCCGATGCCTGGAAAAGTTATATGCGCCGTATGACTGCGACGGTCAATTACAGTTCAGAAATGCCACTGGCACAGGGTGTTCAGTTCGATATCTGACAGGAGGATGTTTATGGACAATGTCATTTGTGATTTATTGACTGCACTGATCGGCCAGGAGCGATCTGCCAGGTTGTTCAAACTGGTTCAGGTGGATCCGACTTTGTGCCAACGCCGAAGCCATGCCACACAACCTGATATCGCCCAAACGCTGAATATGCTGCTGTTCGAAGATTTGCTCAAACGTGTACCGGAAGCCGATCAATATGCTAAAGAACAGCTCGCCATCGGTCGGCAAATATTTTTTGATCATGGCGCCTTGCGAACCCTGGCCTGTGATATGGAAAAGCTGCCAAGTGGCAAACAGGCCTTCGCGCGAATTTTTGAGGCACTGGGTTATGAAGAGAATGGTCGTTATCCTCTGGACTCACTCAACATGTGTGGCTTCGTCTATACCCATCGGCAGTTTCCGGAACAGATCGCCCAATACTTTGTGAGCGAGTTATATCCCGAGCGATTTAGTGATCAGTTTCAGTCAGCTGTCCACTCTCTGGTTTATGAATCCAGGGATCCACTGAGCGATACCAGCAAACAAAGCTTGCAACGTTTGTCTGAAGAAGGTGCTCTCGACTTTGAGAGCACACGAATGCTGCTGCAAAACCTGCCAACCTGTTTTGAGCGCCAGCATTCCCCTCCGTCAATAGACCAGTATCGTATTTTTCTCGCTGAAAGCGCAGAAATGGCCTGGATTTCCACCGAAGGCAATGCCTTCAACCATGCCACTGACCGTGTCGATGACCTCGACAAACTTGAACACGAAGAACGCTCGAAAGGCCGGCCCATGAAACCAGTTATCGAAGTTGGTAAACACGCCAATATCCGTCAGACTGCCTACCGGGCCAGTGTGGTTCAACGCCCATTCACAGACGGTCAACACATTCTGGAACGCAGCGTGCCGGGATCATTTTTTGAATTTATTGAGCGGGGCAAGGTACTCGACCCGGATACTGGCGAAACCCGCATGGACCTGCGTTTCGACAGCCGTAACGCCCAGGGGATTTTCACGATGACCCGTTGATCAGGGCTGACAGCGCAGGATATGAGGTTCAAATACCGATCCCACCAGCAAGGTATCATCCAGCATTGCAGCAACGCTCGAACCGGATATCTGCTCACCCATATCGAGCATCAAAGTCTCAGCACTCATCGCATCCGCCGACACTTTGATGCGAATCACCTCTGAAGGTGACCGCGCATTGCCATCGCGCATATGCTTCATGAAAGCGAACAATTTTGGGTGGGCACCTGTCAGCAGGTGGCCCTGTTGATCCCATTCCAGATTATCGACACCTGAGTCGAGATTGATTGAATCGGCCTCAACCCATTCGGTGATGTCAGCACCGCGACGATAACGCTTGATCCCGCGACCAGTGGTTTCGGCAATAATGAGTTCCTGACCATCAGCAGACAAAGCAAGTCCATTGGGGTAGCGCAGCCCCTTCACCACAGTATGGGATTGTTTGCCGTCAAAAAATACAACCGAGGCCAGGGGCAAACCCGCAAAATCCTCTACTTTTTCCATCAAAGTATGACGAGGATTAGCATGGTCGTTGCTGAAGAAAAACTGATCCTGGGCCAGTACCACCAGATCATTGGGTGAGATCATCAGTGGAGCTTTATGCCTGACTCTGAGCTCAAGGTGTCCACCAGCTTTAATACTAAACACATCAACTTCATGCTCGGTGGGACTTAAGTGGTTAAGAACATACAGCTCATTAATACCACCTTGCTGATAGAGCGCGATACCATGGGGATGAAAGGGGCCATCAATTTCATACTTCAGGGGAATAGGCTGGCTATTTTTGTCCGACAAATCCAGAATCCAGAGTCCGCCATTTTTTGCCTGCTCCATATTGCCATCCAGCAAATAAGCCCGCCGATCATCGGCGCCGATATAGGCAATTCTGTTGGCAAAATCGATGGTGATATCCTCGGCACCAACCGGCCCCGAGAGTTGCTCGCATGAGCTGCCATAGTCCTTCTGAGCGACATCCCTCAATAAGCCGGAATCATTCACCACGCGGTAGGATTGAATTAGAAGTAGAGCGATGAAAACTGCAAGAAAAATTCGAAACATTGTGATGCCTGGGCTGTCTTTGTTATTCGTTATTTAAAGAAGGAGAGTAGGTAACGACTTTCATTCGTAACTGAACAGAGTCATTGGAAGCTAAAGCCTCTCCAGTAACATCTGATATTGCTGCTCCTTGTCGATATTGCGTCGATTCCTGAATTCCTGTTTCAGCAACAAACAGGCATCTTTAATGATATTTTGTTGACCGGCAAGCTCCAGAAACAGGAAGGACTGTTCCGCTTTTTCCATATCATCATGCTCAACAAACACGGCCATCATCTTGTGGTAGTGCTCGGGTTTAAGCCGCTCACGCGCAAGTGCTTTGGATGAGGCGTTTTTTTGAATATCGGCAAAGAGCATACGCATCAAAGCGTAATCCTTATTTCTGATCCCCAATTGAATCAGATCCACCATACACGCCCAGTAAGACAGTCCATCGGGTTGTAGCTTTTCGACAAGGTAAAGTTGCTTGAGAACCTCGGGATCGGTCGGATATAGCTGGATCATTTTTCTCAGCTGTTGTTTTGCTGCCTCAAAATCCAGGCTCGAGATCA
Source organism: Oleiphilaceae bacterium (assembly GCA_965230795.1). Lineage (GTDB taxonomy): Bacteria > Pseudomonadota > Gammaproteobacteria > Pseudomonadales > Oleiphilaceae > PZPK01. The sequence goes on from OZ246020.1 coordinate 98,792, forward strand.
AATCCATCGCCTCGGCGAGCGCGACCCGGTACTCCCACTCCTTGTTGATTTCGTCATCAGGTTCGCCGTCTTGTTCCTGGCCAGAGGTTTCGAACATATTTATTCCGGTCAGCGCAAACAAAATAGTCATGGCGAGCAAGCCCACACCTAACAGCCATTGGCTTTCAGAGCCCTGATCCAACAGGAAAACATTCACCGCCACATGGATGGCGAATAACAGACTTCCGAGCACGGCACCTATGCACTTCATCAGCGCGCGCCTGGAGAAGCCTTCTCCCGCCAAAGCGTCATAAAGGTCTCGGCATGAAGACCCGATGATGACCGCGAACCAGGGCAAAACAAAGAAACTGATACCATAAATATAGGGCGCAGCGTCAGAAGCAAAAAGACGGTACAACAAGCCCAAGAAGACCGTACTTAAAATACCGAGCTGGATAGCCCCCAAGGCGCCAAGGCGTTGCTCGACCGACCAGCCCAACAGCAGTAAAAAAGCGAGGGCAATAATCAGAGCAAATGTCGTTGGTTGCACAAACGTGTAGGTCACCAGGTCTGCAATGCTGTTGTCATCGGGCAACAACACCATTTTGTGGCTTAGCAACTCAACATAGATTGCCTGCGCCTTCCCAAGACGCCAGTCTCTCCACTGATCGAACTGCTCCGGGCTGAGAAACAGATTCCCTTCCGCCTGTATATATTCCCGGAAGGCATCGTTTCGCAGAATATCCAATACCAGCGGCGCGACCTTGTCTGCTTCAATCCAGTGACTGACCTGATCAATTTTTTTGGCGGAACCAAGCTGTTCAATGTTGAAACGCCGCTGCAGAAATTCGAGATAAAGCGGAGCCTCCAGATCCAGCAGGCCCGATTCCTCATAAATCTCGAAGAGTTGGGCCTTGAGTGGCCGGTCGTGAAAGGAACACAAGAGAAATACGCCGATACAAACCAGGGCGATACATACGGAAGCAATCGAGTGACGAGCAATTGTTTTTATGATGTGCGCGTGCATGGATAACCCGGGTATTGGTTTCTGGCTACAGGTGTGGCATCAACTTAACCCAGTTATCACAGGATGTATAGCCTGTCAGTTAGGCTCTCCACATGGGTTTGGACGCTTCCTGCAAGGCATCATAGCGGCTGATGCCGATATCGTTAAGCTGTTGATCTGTAAGCTGCAGTAACTGGCGGCGCTGTCTTGATCGGACGAGCCACACCTGACCAACAAGGCACAGCTTCTTCCACGATAAAGCAGGCCTCCGGAACAATGCGAATTCCAAAGTACGAATAGCCTGATCTGTCATTTGATTTTTCTCCTCTACTACAAGCATTGAATCGAGCACATAACACTACTTTAAAGATTTACCATGATGCATAACAGATTCAGTTTTAAATTATTTATACCAGTACAGAATTGCCAAATATGCTCTGTTATGGTCATAATTGAGCAATCTGTTATGGTACATAGTGATCAGGATACCCATCTGTTATGGACTCACCTCTTTATCATCAATTAGCCCTTTCTTTGGCGGAACAGATTCGTGGAGGCAACTACAAGCAAGGTGACAAATTGCCTTCGGTTAGGGGCTTCGCCAAACAGCAGCAAGTGAGTATTTCGACGGTATTGATGAGCTACAATCTGTTGGAGGATTGGCATCTTGTTGAGGTTCGGCCGAAATCCGGTTACTACGTCAAGATCAACACCACTCAAGCGTTCGCGCCACCGAATATCCGCCAGCAGCATGATCAAAGCCCTCGTCAGGTCACCACTTCACAAATGGTGATGGATGTCATGCGCGACTCCAGTAATCCGAATTATCTCAGCCTGGGCGCAGCCATCCCGGCAAATGATTTCCCGATTCTGGCGCAACTTCGCAAGAGCTTTGCCCAGCTGGTGCGCAACGAACGTTTTCTCGGTATTGGCTATGACTCGACAAAAGGTAACGACCAGCTTCGCCGTCAGCTCGCCCGTCGAGCCGTTGACGCAGGCGTGCATCTCAGTGCTGATGAGATCGTCGTTACCGCCGGATGCCAGGGAGCGATCAGCTTGTGTTTACAATCACTTTGCTGCGCCGGTGATATCGTAGCTATTGAAAGCCCTGCCTATTATGGATTGTTACAGCTGGTGGAATCATTGGGTCTCAAGGTCATCGAAATTCCATCCGACCCCAGTTCAGGAATGAGTATCGAGGCGCTCAAACTGGCTTTGGAACAGTGGCCCATCAAAGCGATTCTATCGGTACCTAATTTCAGTAATCCACTGGGAACCCGTATGCCGGATGAAAACAAGCGGCGTCTGGTGTCGCTGATCAACGACTACGAGATACCGCTTATAGAAGACGATATCTATGCCGACCTCAGTTATTCGGAGTTTCGTCCCAAGGCAGTCAAGGCCTTCGACAGCGAAGACAGGGTATTGCTTTGCTCATCTGTATCGAAAGTGTTGGAGCCCCAACTGGGTATGGGGTGGGTGATGCCAGGACGCTATCTGGAAAAGGTTGAGTACCAGCGCTTTCTGAGCAGCTCCAGTCATTTTCGCTTACCGCAAATGGCCGTTGCCGGGTTGCTTGCACGGGGCAGTTATGATCGCCACTTGCGGCTCGCCAGAGAAACCTACAGGCTGCGTCGCGATCAATTATTCGATCTGATCGCCCAGTACTTTCCCGACGGCACTCGTGTCTCAAATCCACAAGGCGGCTTCGTTGCCTGGCTGCAACTTCCGGAACAGGTCAATGCCACACAGCTTTATCTGGATGCCAGAACTCAGGGAATCATAATCGCGCCCGGTGAAATATTCTCTTCGAGCGCCAATAAGTATCAGCATTCCATTCGTATCAGCTACGCCAGTGAATGGACCGCTGAACGTGAGCAAGCTATCGCCAAACTTGGAAAACTGGCGAAAACCGGCAACGCCTAACGTTTTTTAGGTGTCCAGGCCCAGGTCATTTCCATAAGGATTGGCTCTTTACCATCGGCATCAGTAACCGTTACCGGCACGACGGTTTCACCCTTTTCCTGGGTGTGCATTGCGCTGATCTGTTCAGCACTTAAGGTCGCTTCCGCACGCATATCGCCTTTGGCTCTCTTGACATAGTCCGCGCGAATGGTCTTTATCACCGGAACCGAAGTGTCCGGTATATTCATGCCAACTACATACCCGGTTGCCGATTCGGCAATCAAAATACTCGCCACCGCATGGACGGATCCAATGTGATTCTGTACCGACTTTTTATTCTTGAGCGTAATGACAGCCTTGTTCTCTTCGAGGCTTTCGATACGAATACCTGCCGTACCGGTAAACTTAACCATTTTCCCAAAAAAGGTGCTCAAAGCAGTGCTTCGAACCATCTTTGGCAGGCGATTAATTTGAGTAACAATTCGGTTAAGTTGGTTCGGTGTTGACATTGTGCCCTCTACAAACGACTCCAAAAAAATTTATTCGGACATTTCTGTCCGAGGTTTGAAGCCCGAGATTATACCCATAAATGAGACATTGGTTACTAAATTGGCGCTGTCGAATGCACAATTTGCAGGCTATAATTCGCCAAATTTTTGGAACCCATCAGGAGACAGGCATGAGTGACCTGAAACAAAAATTCGAAGCCACAGTGGATTATGTTCAAAATGCTGAAGGTGACTTCCAGCCTTCCAATGAGCTGAAACTCAAAATGTACTCTTTGTACAAGCAGGCTACTGAAGGTGATGTCACAGGCAAAAAGCCCGGGATGATGGACTTCGTCGCCCGTGCCAAATATACAGCTTGGGAAGAACTCAAGGGCACAAGCTCTGAAGACGCCATGCAAGCGTACATCGATGCCATTGAAGAATTGAAAAACAACTAATTAGAATACTCGAATGCATAGGGTAGCGCGCCAGCGCTACTATGCCTTTCAGCCAGGAACGGCGCCGAACAATAACTATAAAGCAGTCAGGATATTGTTATGAGTCCACTATTAGCCATTGATGAAAGCCATCCGGGCTTGTCATATGCTTTAGCAGAAGCGGTTCGCAATCAACAACTTAGTGCGCGAACGATTCAAACCTACCAGCACTGGATTACCCAGTATTTGGCCTACTTCGAAATGAAAAACCCCAAAACACTCTCAGAAAAGAACGTTAAGGAATTTTTGCGTTATCTGATCAAGAGCATGTCTCTGTCGCGGGCAAGACTGAATCAGGCAAGAGAAGCACTATTGTTTTTTTATGATCGCGTGCTGAAAAAGCCTCTTCGAGTCCGGGAAATCGAAGCCCACTAATCAATTCTCGTTTTTTCTCTTATGCAAGCGGGGTACTTCAGACCTCGCTTGTATATTCGCGGCTTTGTTGCCAAACTTCAGAAACTGACTTTCCTGCAGGTTGTGTGACTACGTGATTTTTCGTCTCGCCATCCGGTCAACTCATCTCCCTTTTATTTTCAGGGCCCTGTGCTTGGTCACAACGATCACGATGCTTGGTTTCGTGTTTCTTCAAAAAGCGAAGGCAAATGAGACTGCACCTCAGTTGCTCAACATTGGCATCAGTTTTTCTATCCCCCCTTGGGTTATCAAGGACAACAATTCCGGTATCGAGCTGGATCTTCTCTATGCCGCGCTGGACTCCCAAAAATATATAGTGAAACCCAATTACGTTCCCTTTGCTCAGGCGTTCAAATTGTTTGATGCCGGACGTCTGGATGGTGTCATCAATGCCAAAGCCGGCGTCACCCAATCAGGCTTTCTCTCAGACCCTGTCGTGACATTTCAGAATGTCGCCGTCAGTCTGCGGAAGAAGGGGTATCCGGAAGATATATCGATGGATTTTTTGCAGAACAAGTTCGTCGTTGCTTTTCAAAAAGCCCGCCAACTGCTGGGAGAGGAGTTTGCCAGTATGGCAAACATAAATACCGGCTATCAGGAAATCGCCAAGCAGAGCCTACAGATTAATCTGTTGTTTATTCGCGAAACCGACTTTATCGTTCTGGATAAAAGTATATTCGGGTATTACTGGGATCAGGCTGTGCATAGTCAAACCAATCCCGAAATAAGAGCGCGCTATTTCCAGCCCGTTCGTTTTCACTATCTGTTCGAACCGACCGTCTACCACTTCATTTTCAAAGAAGAGCGCATCCGCGATGCTTTTAACACTGGCTTAAAGACACTAAAGCAGAACGGCAAGTATGAGGCCATTTTCAAGAAATACGATAACCTCACCGACCTCTATGAGCGCGCCCAGGCTTATGATGAGGCCAACACTACCTTGTCACCTTCAAGCTGAAGGTAAAAACACGAGCGACGATTGGTGTGACAAGCCGCATCCTGCTGCTCAATCTTGGCTAGCAACACATCTCCATCACAGTCGATACTGAGGCTTTTCAGCCTTTGCCAGTGTCCGGAACTTTCTCCTTTGCGCCACAAACTCTGTCGGGATCGGGACCAATAACACATACATTGAGTAGCGATGGTTTCTGCCAACGCGTCCCTGTTCATCCAGGCAAACATCAACACTTCCAGCGATTCATGATCCTGAGCAATAACAGGTATCAGATCCTTGTCATCAAAATTGAGTTCCTCAAGCACTTTTTCGACAGGAAAGGTTGTTCCCTCTGGAAGATTCTCGATTGATTTGAACCAGGCTTTCATCAATTTTCCTTTGAGGCTTATGCGCTTAAATGTTTCGGTTTGGCCATTCTTGAAACCAGTCCGCCATTAAAGCCACCGATAAACGACACGGCGTAGACAGCCCCAAGACTAAGAATAATCGCAGGACTTGTCGGCCAGCCAAAATGATAGGACAACAAGAGACCAAAATAACAACTGCTGAACGCTATGATACAAGAGAGCAATATCAGCTGATCCAGGCGGCGCACCCAGTATCGGGCCACTGCCGGTGGCAGAATCATCATACCCACCGACATCAGGGTACCGAGTGCATTGAATCCTGCCACCAGATTCAACACCACCAACACCAGAAAGCACAAATGCGTGGGTAAACTTAAAAGGCTAACTGACTGCAAAAATGGACTGTCCATACACTCCAGCACTAGAGGCCTGAAAAGTACAGCGAGTGACAAAAGGGTCAGGGTGGCAATCGATGCGAGTAGCGTCAGAGCCTCGTCGTTCAATGCGAGTGCTGAACCAAACAGCACGTGCAACAAATCTACCTGACTGCCATTAACGCTGATAATCATGACGCCGCTGGCAAGTGATATGAGGTAAAAAGCAGCCATACTAGAGTCTTCTCCAACGGCCGTTAAGCGAGAGACTAATCCCGATAACAAGGCCACTAGACAGCCCGCCACAATGCCACCAATGGTCATGGCACCAATGGATAATCCGGCAAACAGATACCCTACTGCGGCGCCGGGCAGAATCGCATGTGCCATCGCATCACCCGTCAGGCTCATGCGTCGAAGCATGAGAAAAACGCCAACCGGCGCGGCGCTCATGGAGATCGCAAAGCAGCCCGCCAATGCTCGCTGCATAAACGAAAACTCGACAAAAGGCTGTATCAACCACTCAAACACCGCCAACACCCCGCTTATTCATGCGCGCACAAGGTGGCGTGCTCATCAAAGGCCTCATTAAGCTGGCGGGCACGATTCAGGTTTTTCTGAGTCAGCACTTCATCAGTGCGTCCAATTGCAATGGGTTGTCTGGAAAGCAGAAGACAGAGGGGAAAATGCTGTCGCACCTGATCCAGATCGTGCAAGACCGCAATTATAGTCCTGCCATCCTTGTTCCAGGTTTTGATCAACGCAAGCAGGTCTGTGGTAGTGCGGCTATCAATACCGGTAAAAGGCTCATCCAACAGAATCAGGTCGGCTTGTTGCACCAACAGTCGTGCAAACAACACTCGCTGCATCTGGCCACCAGACAGGGAACCGATCAGACGTTTCTCAAATCCTTTCAGTCCCAGCTGCGCCAACGCTGAGCTCACGCTACGTTTATGGCGGGAGCGTAATCGCCCAAACGCGCCGATCTGACCCCAGGCACCAAGCCCTACCATTTCTTCGACGGTAATCGGAAAGCTTCGATCCACCTGGCTTTGTTGTGGCAAATATGCAATATCCCTGCGGTCTACTTCCGGCAGACGAATGTGGCCTTCCAGGGGCTGAACCTGTCCCATAATGCCTTTGAGCAAGGTTGACTTGCCGGCACCGTTTGGCCCCACCAGGGCCAGCAGACTCCCACGCTCAATTTGTGCAGATAGATGATGAACGGCAGGGTGCAACTCATAGCCAAGGGTAACGTTATCAAGCTCCAGAATCATATTTATCAAGTACCCACGTACCAGACGACAAACCAGATGAGCGCACTGATCCCGCTTGCCAGCAATAAACGCTGTGTAATTCCGATTTCCAATAGGGTACGCGTCGACATATCAATTAAAAGAGTTCGAAAGGCGAAAATGTTATGTTATAACAATGCTAAAAGCAATTCGTTCAGAGGATGTTGGTGAATGCCGGAAAAACTCACGCAAAACAGGCAGGCGGTGCTCGATGTGCTTTCGGGGAGTGTTTCAGCTCTGAGCGCCTATGACATATTGGATCGCTTGCATGAAAAAGACAGCAAATGGAAACCCGCGACCGTATATCGTGCGCTGAATTACTTGATTGAATCTAATCGCATTCACCGTATTGAGTCACAGCAGAAATTTATCTGCTGTGACCATTCACACCACGAAGAAGAACGACAATTTTTAATCTGCGATAGGTGTGGGAAAGTGCAGGAGCGCCACCTCGCCGCGAACGAGAGAAGCTATCTACAAGCCATGGCAAAAGATAGTGAATTTCAATTGCGAGCGCCTTATTTGGAGTTCCGCGGTCTATGCAAACAATGCCAATCGTAAGCCATGTTCTTTGAAAACCGTTACGTTAATTCACAAGTTTTTGCTGGCTTGCATGCTGAATTCAGCATACCTTGATCCAGGCTGAGCGAGAGGCATTGAGGTTTTGGGAGCGCTATATAAGTAGAAAGAATAAAAAATAGTTTGTACAAACATCAAGTATTAAGCAATGTCTTGACTCGACTCAGCAAAGCAACAAAACTTAAAGCGCAGCCCAAAAATAACAATCATTGGAGGCACCATGAGTCTACTGCACACCGTTGGTATCCTGACCCATCCTGATAAGGAATGGGAGTCCATTCGCGAGGACCACGAGTCCACAACCAAGTTATATCTCAGTCACGTTCTGTTACTCGCTGCGATTCCTGCAGCGGCGGCTTACTACGGCACCACCCAGGTGGGCTGGCAGGTTGGCGGCTCTGAAGTCGTCAAATTAAGCAGTGAAAGCGCCATACAGCTTTGCGTATTGTTTTATGCCGCAATGCTGTCAGGCATCTATCTAATCGGCAAATTTATCGACTTTTTTTCCATGACCTATGGGGTTGATGCATCTGACCACAAAGGCATTGTCCTGGCTGCTTACACAGCCACACCACTATTCCTGCTGGGGATTATCGCGGTATATCCGGTGCTTTGGGTTAATATGGTCGCAGGGATCATTGCGGTCTGCTGGTCTGTATATCTGCTTTATGAAGGATTACCAATCCTGATGAAAATCCCCGAAGAGAGAGGCTTTATGTTTGCCTCGTCTGTTCTCACTGTGGGCTTGGTGATGCTGGTTGGATTGCTTGCGATCAGCGTAGTCATCTGGAGCGTTGGTATCGGTCCAGTATATGTGAGTTAGCTCACTCCACATCAATAAAAGAAGCCCGCATTAGCGGGCTTTTTCGTTTCTGGTTTCGGAAATTTCCGCACGCAACTGTCTTATCTCGGCATACAGCGTTTCCAGATTGACCCTGCCTTCTTGCATATCCTTCTCATCCTTTATGCGTTGGTTCTCCTCTTCCAGCACACTCACCACAATTCCGATTACCATATTCAAGAATGCGAATGCGGTAAAAAATATAAAGGTGATATAAAAAATCCAGCTCAAGCTGTAATGCTGCATGGTTTCATACATGACATCGGTCCAATCCTCAAAGGTCATGACCCGAAACAAGGTCAGCATGGAGATGGAGATATCGCCCCATAAGGTGGCATTAATCTGAGCAAAAAACGTCGTACCAATGGCTGCATAGATATAAAAAATAATAAACATCAGCAACACCACATAGCCCAGTTGAGGCATGGCTTTGAGCAGTGAGTTCAGCAGCAGACGCAACTCTGGAATGATTGAAACCATCCTCAAAACCCTGAAAATTCTGACCAGGCGCCCAATCAAAGCCAGGTCACTGTTATCAATGGGTATCAGACTCACAACAACTATCAAGGTATCAAAAACATTCCAGCCGTTTCGAAAGAAATGCAATTTTTTTTCTTCACCAAGAAAACGGATAATAATCTCGACTAAAAATATGATCGTGATACCCCAATCCAGCCAAAGCATCAGGGTCATCAGGTTTTCTGGAATCTGATAGGTTTTTGCTCCAATAATCAGCGCTGAAAAAACAATGACGCATACAACAAAGAGTTCAAACACTTTGTGACTGCGAATCCGTAAAAATGTAGCTTGCAAAGAAGAAGTATTCATTTCGCTCAAACTTTTAGTCGACATATCAAAGACACGCCAGTAACGGCGCCCGCAATTTTAATACAACTGCGATCAATAGGTAGATTTAAGGCATGCGAATCGCTAGAATTCCGTGACTTTTGGTCACAAATTGATCAAACCAACTTGAGGAGCCTTTCATGCCAGCTGTAGGCATCGAGCCGATGACCCGAAAACAACAAGAATTCGCAAAACGCGAGAATCAGATTCTGCAGGCTGCGTTGGGTTTGTTTGAAAATCCGCACTGGGAACAGGTAACGGTAGAGCAGATAGCCCGTAAAGCGGACATTGGCAAGGGCACCGTTTACAAGCATTTCACCTGTAAGGAAGAGATATACGCCCACATCACCATTTCATTTACACAAAAACTGCTCGAAGCTTTTCAGCTAGCAACTCAAAATGGCGAAGTCTTGGACAAGCTCAAGGAAATCATCCGCATTGCATTCAACATGTTTATCAATCATACCGCCGAAGCACGGGTCTCTTTCTACTGCAAGCGTGTCGATTACCGGGAGCGACTCAACGAGCAGCTCAAGTGTGCATTTGAAGCACTGGATGACGAATTTGATGCCTTGATTGGAGAACTGTTGCAATCAGGGATTGATAGCGGTCTGTTTCCTAACCGCCCCATCGAGCAATTGATGATGGGGCTTGAAGCCACATTCGATGGTGCCATCAGTATGATATGGAACGGTGATATCAGTTACCAGCAGGCTGAGGACCAGGAAAATTACGTCAATATCATCAGCGAGTATATGCTAGCGGGACTGGTAGGTCTCAAACACGCAAACGCAGGCGAAAACTGCATCGCATGATACATTTGCTTTTGTAGACGGGGAAAAATGAAGCGGGAGTTGCTGTCCATGCAACTCCCGAAATAACGCATCCCTTGCATTTCCTTTTGCTATCGTCTTCCATGGGCATCCTGCTACGCAATCCTAGCGTCTTGTGCATCCATACATTGCCCATGTTAATTGCGCAGCCTGACACGCTGAAGTGGATAATTCCCCCACTTGCTGTGCGAGATCACTTACATTTCTGGATTATTGATCAGCCAATGCAAATTGAATCTGCTTCCGTCGCCAATCAATCTGCTTCAGACACACTTTGACCTTCTGCTCCAGCTCAAAGGTATGCTGTTTGCCCTGAATACGTAATCGCAACTGGTCGAAGCTGAACTTGCCTTCCATTTCCTTGGTCGAAACAAAGCCTTCAATTCCATTTGCTAACAATCTGACCTGAAAACCGGTGGCAAAGCAGCGTACAATTTCTGCTTCATGAACGTCACTATTATTGGCCATGAATTGGCACTTTAACCACTGCTCCACTTCGTTGGACGCATTTCTTGCAGCCAACCAGCGCTCGTCGAGTCTGCTTAACAAGTTCTCATCAATACCATCAACCTGTGCCTGTGAGCTCAACCAGTTATCAACTTGACGGTGTAGCAGGAAATCATTGGCCTTTCTCAATGGGGAAGTGAAGGTCGTGTAGTAGGGAAGCCCCATACCAAAGTGAGGCCCCGGTTCCCCGGCAACATAACTTTTTTCAAGCTGCTTGCTAAGTGCGACCAAAGTCGATCTGTACTCAGGACTCTCGTTAAGACGACGAAAACAGGCCTGATATGCTTCCAGCGTATCCATAGCCCTTGCGGAAGAATCTTCAAAGGTGTCTTCCAACAGGGATTCAGCCTCTTTGATTCGATCTTCCCGCAAGCCTTGATGCCTCACAAACACGGCGGGAATCTGATTATCAATAAGAAACTGTGCAACACAGCGGTTGGCGGCCACCATACACTCTTCTACGAGCATGTGTGCTGGTGTCAGAATTTTTTCCTTGATCGCCGAAATCTTGCGGTTCTCGCCAATTTCAATAAAAAATTCAGTTCGACCTTCGTGCAGGAGAGCATATTCTGCTCGCCACTGACGCAATTGATCAGCCAGGGATTTCAGGCATTTCAGTTCTTGCCTGAGCGCCTCATCCAGATCACTTTCTTCATCATTCAACACTGAAGCGACTTCGCCATAAGACAGCTTGCGCCTGGAATTGATGATGCCATTGAATACCCGCTGATTACCAAGTGAACCATCTGCCCGCACTTGCAGCTCTACCACCTTTACCAGCCGATCTTCTCCCTCTACCAGCGATCCCAGATCTGCTGCGAGCCTGGTGGGCAACATTGGAATATGTTGACCGGGCATATATATTGAGGTGGCTCGTTCATAAACCGCGCGCTCAATGGCAGACCCTGCCGGAACCAGTGCACAAGGATCCGCAATGGCCACTCTTAACAACCAGCCCTCGTCATTCTTCTCTGCCCACAAGGCATCATCCATATCGGTAGTTGAGCGCGAGTCGATCGTAACAAAGGCCAGCTCTCGCAGATCCTCTCGCTGTGGCGCAGCCGCGCTGATCAATCCGGCATCGATTGAGGACAGCTCTTGCTCAACTTGCTGATCCCAAGACTCCTTGATATCAAATTTGCTGATCGCGTAAGCCCATTCAATGCCTGGCTCTTTTTCGTTACCAATGATCGCGTTAATTGCCGCCTGTGCCTTTCCCGATCGCAAAGGATGCTGGGTCACTCGACACTTCACAAGGTCATGGGCCTTGGCCCCACCCCGCTTGGCAGGTGGAATAAAGAACCATTGGGTCATACCTGGAATATCTGCCTCGACGAAATGCGCCTTACCCCGAGTGACATATTTTCCGTAAAAAACTTTGACGGAAGATTCCAGTAGCCTCTCGATCACAGCAATGGTCTTTTTCTTGTCGTCCTTTTTCACTTCAACTTCGACACGATCACCGGGAATGACTTTCTGCATCTCATCAGGCGGCAGATAGACGTCCCGACCCGCATCCAGAGTTACAAAACCAAACTTGTTTCCCGTTCCTTTTACGGTGCCATACTGCAGATTGCGACTGGCCTTAATATCTTGTTTCAGCTGCTTTAGCTGACTGAGGGCATCACTTTTTAGCATGAATAGATCCTGAACAGATCGATGATGAGCCAACACTCAATCAATCGCCTGGTATGAATAGCCTTATTTGTTTATAAGCGTTAGAAACTCACCACGGGTGGCCTGAGATTGCCGAAAAGCCCCGAGCATCACGGAAGTGTTCATCACAGAGTTTTGCTTTTGCACACCTCGCATCATCATGCACATGTGTTGCGACTCGATGACCACAGCTACACCGCGGGCATCAGTAACCGATAACACCGCATCCGCAATCTGACGCGTCAGGTTTTCCTGAATCTGCAGGCGTCTCGCAAACATATCGACAATGCGAGCAAACTTGGACAAACCCAGCACTTTACCTTTTGGCAGGTAAGCGATATGACACTTTCCGATGAAAGGAAGCAGGTGATGCTCGCACAACGAATACAGCTCAATATCCTTCACGATCACCATTTCATCATTGTCAGATTGGAAGATTGCACCGTTTACTATGTCATCTAGATTCTGTGCATACCCTTGAGTCAGAAAGCTCATGGCTTTGGCTGCACGCATCGGCGTATCGACCAGTCCTTCCCGGCTACTGTCCTCGCCAAGTGCTTCGATGATTGCCTGATAGTGTTTGGAGATTGCGTCGAGCATATTGCTTGATAACCCGCTTCAAATCATAAAGCCGGACAATCTAACATGCTCGCCAAGCATTGGAGAAATTTTTTTGATCAAGGAAGAGGGCCCTATGCCCCTTCCCCATTTCAGAAATGTAAAACCAGTGGCTGAAAATCAGACCGCTTGGTCAGGAGAGATATCGTCCACCATGATCTCGGCTTTCAACGCCTCTAACTCAGCCATAAGAATAAGATGTCGAAGAGGATTCGCCAACTGCTTTGTTTTTTCCAGTTGCTCGCACTTCACATCGTAAAGTTTACTTAACACTTTGACTCGCATTTGTTGTTCACACGTCATGAGCCTTACCTCCTCTGCGGAAACTCCGGCTGCTTTACTGCTCTTACTACATGTATCGGCTCCGAAAACTCAAAGTTTACGACAACTTTTAAAAGATCACGGGGCGTCAATGGCTATTTGATTTGCAGCAATATACTTGCCACTATTTTTCGAATATCAGAACTCAGAAATAATGCTTGCATTTCAAAGACTTAAAATGATCTTCTGAAGCAGGGATTGTGCAAGGGAAAACAGGCGGAAAAAAGTGTAAACGAATTGAACAGATGGCAAACATTTGCCGTCTGTTCAATGCCAGGAAGTGAATGTTAGAAATCAGGAAAGCGCGTTAATCTGATCGCGTAATCGCTGGGACATTTCCACAATCGCATCACTATCCTGTCCAGCAGATTCCAGACCATCCACTATAGAACGGATGGAACTCCCCAAAAGTTCACCGCTGGTTTTCTGTTTATTTAGCTCGGATTTCAGGGTATTCGCGGCATCAGCGCTGCTACTGGCTGACGCTTCCATTCCAGAGAGATTGTTGAGTGTTTCACCGGCAATCGATACGCTACTGTTTATGACTTCCGCAACCTCCTGTTGTTTGGCAATCACTGCGTTGGATATTTCGGTAATCTTGGTGATTTCACCCTGAATTTCTTCCGCTGACTCATTAGACGTATTGGCAAGTTGCCTCACCTCGTCCGCCACCACCGCAAACCCCCGTCCGTGTTCACCCGCACGAGCCGCCTCGATTGCAGCGTTGAGCGCAAGCAAGTTGGTTTGATCTGCTATCGCCTTGATGGATTCCAGCAGCTTACTGATGGTTTTGTTGCTCTCATCGAGGTTCTCAAGCAAGGAGGTGAACTCGCCGATATAGCGGGAGGACGTTTCAACATTATCTGACAACTGCCGCATATCGGCATTGCACTGTCTGGAAACCTCGGCCGTTTGACTGGCTGTCTCTCCCGCCTGCTCAGCAGAACCCAGCACTGTCTCGGCCTGTTCTATCTGCGCCTCAATGTTCCTTACCGTATCTTCAAGCCTGGAGAAAAGCCCGGAGACGGAAGTCTTATTATCTGCCACAGCGGTCGCCACCTGTTGAGCCAGTCCTGCCGGATTCTGCTCCAATAAGCTATCCAGTAACTGGGCTTTTCGTTCCAGGTTCGCCAAAGTGACTTTATCAATCGCCACTTCATTGACTTGAAGTGCACTTTTTCCTAATCCAAACATGTGTCTACCTGATTATTATGTTTCAGTTGCAGGGTGCTGTATTTATTGTTCTTTCCTGTTGAACTTGCAGCTGCTCAGCGATGCAACAGGAGAATATAACTGTGTTATTTATCGGCGGCACTTCGTAAATCCTGAATAGCAGGCGCATCAAAACCATAGCTAATTAGTGGTGCCACCAATCTGTGATTCCAGCTGATCCGTTGTCATGGATGCATGACAACATACCAACCGTGAGCTGAGAGTGAATCCTTTACCCGAGGTATAGTCGTAAGCACTGCAGGCGCGGACCAGATCTTCAGCAACCGCTAGGGCATTGCTTTCCGTCGTACTCGGCAATACACAGACAAATACTTGTTCAGAATATCGAAACAAAGAATCGGTCCGACGCAAGCGGCTCTTTAGCACCGCAACGGTATCTTGTAACAAGGCTATGGTTTTTTGAGCGCCCGAATCCGCCAAGTACTGTGAGTAATCTTTGATTTCTAGTACCACCAGCGCCGTATCGATACTATGCCGTTGCTTGAATTCCAGGGCACAGGCCATCTCATCTCTCAATCCGAGACTGTTTCCACATCCCGTATCGACATCCAGATTCATCAGTTGCGCCAGCTTGTCGCCCAGAAACTCAATATGCTTGCTAATCAGGTTCCCTGCATGCAATACCAGCAACAAAGGAATCAGATCCATGGCCGTAAGCATTGTCCCCGAGGCCCAGATACCTCTCAGCAGGATGGCCGCCAGTGCAAGCAATACCAATATGTTTGCGGCACGTGTATCTAATAGAAGCAAAGTGCACACAATCAACACGGCAAGCCAGGCGCCGGCAGACGCCAATTCCGGATAGGCGGCAACCACCAAAAACCAGGGAAAAACAAGGTGAGGAAGGAACTGCCTGCCTTTTGCGCCAGACTGCGGATCACGCAACTCGACCGAACGTCGTGAGACAATACTTAGAGCCAGACCCAGAGCAGTTATCGAAAATCCGATTCCCAGCCAAAGATAGGATCGCTGAAAGTGCAGCACCGCCTGATAACAGGAAAAAAACAGCAATATGCCGAGGCCATAGGTCACACTTGCAACGGTAAACCGGGATCCAGAAACCTCTGCAAGCAAACCCATCTTCAGTCTCTAAGCATTGAGGTGAGGGTAAACGAGTGACTCCAGATAGGTGACATTGGGAATAACAGCATCTTCGCCATCCACTCTGACCAAGGCTGCATCCGCCGGCCCTGTTTTCTTTCGCGAAGTTTTTATCAGATCCTCACTGATTTTGACCAAACGCGGTATGCCTTGCGTCATCACTGCAAAAAAAGGCATCTCACGAGCATGTTCACCAATGTTGTTGATGACCGCAATTCGAGCTTGTCGCGAACGCCTGACCTTGTCAGCACCATTTGCCAACTCATAAGAAAGCACTGGTACCTGTATACCCCGCCACTTCACTTTTCCCAGATAATAATCTGGCGTGTCGTCGTGCTTTTCAGGTTGCTGATAGTCCACGACCTCCGCAACACTGACGTTGGGTAAGAGCAGTTTGTTGTTACTTACCGGCAAATACAGGCTCGCAATAATTTCCAGATTTTCCGACACTGCTTATCCTCTTCTTTCTGGCCAAGGATCAACCCAAGCCTTGAACAGATGTAATTTAGCTGCAAACACTTGCATCACTCAGCTTTCAGCCCTGCAACCAACCATAGTGATAAATGCCTGCGCTAGCTCGCTGGGCGTTCCGTAGCGTTCAGCACAACCCAGGTCAATGATGGACTGGGGCATCGAACCGTTCGCGCAACTTTCCGGTGTTTGTGCCCAAACATGACAACCTGAACGACGCATTTTAGGCGCCGTCAGCGCGCCATCATTCCCCATACCGCTAAAAACGATCACATGGCATCGATCACCGTAGTACGCATGCAAATTCGCCAACAGATGATCAATCGAAGGACCGTAGGGGCCAGACCATGCGTTCTCGCGTATATGCGCACCCGACGATCCAAAGCTTGTCTCATTGTCTACCGGGACAACCAGAACCTCACCCTCGTGGATACGATCTCCCGTCTGAATTGCTCTAAGATTCAGAGCCGAATCCCTGCCGAGTACCCGTGTTAACACTTTCGAAAAGTGAGCATCAATGTGCTGGGCGTACAAAAAACCAGCCTTAATCCCCTCTGGCACGGCATCCAGAAACTCCTTTACTGCCGCAGGCCCCCCGAGTGAGGCGGCCAGCACCCAAACCTGATCTGCAACGGGAGAGAGAGACGCAACGTCCTTGAGCGCTTTCGGCTCAGAATCAATATCCGATAAGGCCTCAAGTGCGACCAGCGAGTCTTCCGAATCCAGTATTTCCAGGCGGCCCAGTTGTTCCTCCAGTTTTCCCAGTAATCGACGTTCCCAGGAAATATAACTCTCATCGTGTTGTTGAGGGGCTTTTCCAAGCCCAAACAAAATGGGCGTATCCGATTCTTCGATTAATCGGCTCAGAGCCTCACACTCCGCCTCTTCATCGTCAAGAACCACCACCCAACAGGCAATACTCTGTAAGCGTTCCGTCGGAAGATCATGCAATCGCTCCGGATCACAGTTAACTGATGGCTCCAAACCATAACTTCGCAATGCCTTTTGGAGCTCATGACGCTGCAAAGGGCAATCCGAAATAACGCCTATTGGCGGTCTCGCATCATCACCGGGCTGGTTCAGCGCGTCAGCTCCTCAATGGTTTTCAGCAAGTCCTGCTCCTGGAAGGGCTTGCCAAGGTACTCGTTAACACCGATCGACAAGGCCCTGTCGCGGTGCTTGGAACCGGTCCGGGAAGTAATCATGATAATGGGTACATCTTGGAGACGCTCATCGTGACGCACGAGTGTGGCAACTTCAAATCCGTCCATGCGCGGCATTTCGATATCCAGCAACATACAATCCGGCTTGTGATCCTGCAGCTGGGCAATGGCGTCCACCCCATCCTTCGCCGTTATCACATCCATACCATTGCGTTCCAACAGCCGCGTGGTGACCTTGCGCACGGTTACAGAATCATCAACTACCATAACCAGTTTTGTCTTCTGCTCTTCAACGACAGCGGTCACTTTTTCGTCCGCCATGTCGAGCAAGCCTGCAGATTCATCACGAATCAAGGCAGGTAGATCGAGGATGACCACTACACTACCATCCCCAAGAATAGTGGCGCCCGAAACACCGTGCACGTTGCCAAATTGAGGCCCCATGCTTTTCACAACGATTTCACGACTTCCCATCAAGCTGTCGACTTGCAGGGCCATTGGTTGATCAGTACCTCTCACCAGAATAACTGGCAAAGGCAAAGGTTGCCCCTGCAACTTTGGCTGATGTCCGGTATGTAAGAGCTTACTTAAGTACTGTAATTTGTATTGTCGACCGGCATATTCATACATCGGCGCATCGGGCTTGTAATATTCCTCCAGCTCAAACGGGCTGACACGTACGATCCCTTCGATGGTATTGAGCGGAATCGCATAAAAGTCCTCACCGGTATTCACCATCAACGCCCGGTTGACAGATACCGTAAATGGCAGACGAATCGTAAATTCGGTTCCGGCACCCAACTCGGAATCGATGGATATCGAACCGCCCATCTGCTTAATTTCACTGGCAACCACATCCATACCAACACCGCGACCTGAAATCTGGGTGACCTTCTCGGCTGTACTGAACCCTGGCAGCATAATGAACTGCAGGATCTCGTGACGAGAAGGGTCAGCAGACTTCTTCACCAAACCCTGGCTAATCGCTTTTTCAAGCACACGTTTGTCGTTAATACCGGCACCGTCATCCTTCATCTTGAGAACGACATCACCGCCTTCGCGCGACAGGGACAATCGAATCGTCCCGGTTTCAGCCTTGCCCGCCTTCTTACGATCAGCGGCTTCTTCAATACCATGGTCCAGAGCATTTCGTAGCATGTGTTCCAAAGGTGCGATCATGCGCTCCAGCACTGATCGATCCATTTCACCTTCGGCGTTCAGTACGTCAAAATCCACTTGCTTATTCAGCTCACCACTGATTTGGCGAACAATACGGCGTAGTCGCGGCACCATTGATGAAAACGGAATCATCCTTGTTTTCATCAGTCCTTCTTGCAACTCTGAATTAATGCGAGATTGCTGCAACAAAATGGTTTCGGCGTCACGAGAACGGTTCACCAGCGTTTCCCGCAACTCCATCAAGTCAGTGGTACTTTCTGTCAAGGCCCGTGATAACTGCTGAATGGACGAGTAGCGGTCCATTTCCAATGGATCAAAGTCCTCGTAATCGGCACCACCAAAACCTTCCTGCTCTGCCCGGAACAGAACCTGAGCTTCTGTCTCCATCTCCATACGGCGAAGTTGCTCGCGAAGCCGCTCAATGGTTGCCGACATCTCTTCCAGG
This sequence comes from Oleiphilaceae bacterium, assembly GCA_965230795.1. Taxonomy (GTDB): domain Bacteria; phylum Pseudomonadota; class Gammaproteobacteria; order Pseudomonadales; family Oleiphilaceae; genus PZPK01. The sequence continues at coordinate 117,845 of OZ246020.1, forward strand.
GTAAATCCAAAATCACTGATTTGCTGTTCCAAACGTCCGCGCGAGATACTGGTTTCGCCCGCCAGATTTACCAACTCTTCAAGCAGTCCCGCTGATACACGTATGGTTTCCTGAGCCGCTGCCTTGGCTTTTTCGACCGATTTTTTGACCGCAGGCGCGGGCGCTGGTTTGGACGGCGCTGCAGTTTTTGATTTGCGAGCATCGGGTGCTTTTTCTTTTTCCTTCTGACTCGTTTCGACAGGAGCGGCGTCTGGTTCTGCAGAAATTTTACCGGCATCTTCTTCAGGCGCCTGAACGAACTTGATTAACTCATCCACCAGTTTCAGCAGCACATCCTGTTGCGCGATAACATCCTCTTTCAGGCTGCCATCGAATGGCTCACTATCTGATTGGGCCTTTATCAATCTGGTTTCAAGATCATGACTGACATCAGCGAGCTGGCTGAGGTTTGACAAACGTGCACCACCTTTAAGGGTGTGCAAAATACGCTGGATTTCGAGGTTAAACCGTTCTTCCCCTGGTTCCTTGGCCCAGTCAGAAATTTGTGTTTCCAGAGACTCGATTAACTCCTGAGCCTCCTCCACAAACATTTCCAGAACTTCCGTATCGACATCCTCTCCCAACGAAAAGGGAGAGGATGATTCCGGCTTATTTTCAGACACCGCCGTTTTTTCCGGAAGTTCAGCATCAGGTTTACCTGCCAGGGACACTTCCTGAATCAATTCAGGAACCGGTTTGACGGTCTCATTATGGATCAGACGCTCAAGCATCTCTGTCAGCTCCTGGTATGCTTTCGCTACCGCGAGCAACAGTATTTTTCCATCGGAGCCATCACCTTCGGCATAGCTCTCGAGACGTTTTTCTACAATTTCCGCCAGGTCGGCAATGGCATCCACATCTGCGAGACGGGCTCCGCCTTTCAGGGTATGCATCTCCCGCTGCAGCTCTATCACGCCGTGCAGACTACTTTGATCTTCTCTCCAATGATCAAGGTAATCCGCGGCCGCAGACAAAATGTCCTTGCTCTCATCCAGAAACATGGGGAGCAAATCCCCTTCGAGAGCCTCATGGGAAACTCCCGAATCCAACTCCTCTTCTTCAGGTTCTTCCGCTGGGACTTCCGAGACAACTGACTCGATATCCGGAACTTCGTCTGCACTCACACGTTCCGATTCAGGGAGAGCATCCGGACTAAGAATGGCTTTTACCTGATTCAGCAGATCATCTGCGGGGCTTACATTGTGTCCCGATCCAATCTCATCAACCATATTGGCCAATGCATCATGGCAGCTCAGACACAGGGTAATCATCTCGGGTCGAATGTCGAAACCTTTTTCAACAATGGCTTCGAACAGGGTTTCCAGTTCATGCGACAAATCACCAATTGCTGAAATTTCCGCCATGCGTGCACCACCTTTAAGGGTGTGCAATTCACGCTGTAGCTCCGCCACCAGCTCAAGATTGCTGGTGTCAGATTCCCATTGATGCAACAGATTTGCCGATGAGTCGATAATGTCACGGGCTTCTTCCATGAATATTTCGACTAGCTCAGGATCCAGACCAAATTCCGATTCGCCTTCAGATTCTGTTTCGATCTCAACCGCTTCCACCGCTGGCTCAGGCTCGGATTCGACTAACACCGGTTCTTCTGAATCGGCAACTTCTTCGAGCGTATCGTTGTTGTCGTAAGCCGCATTCAGCTTATCAATCAAATCCTGAAACTCAGGTGTCGGCTCGCGCTTCTCAATGCATTCCAGGGCAGAATTCAGAGCAGGTCCGGCATCGTGAAGTAAGGAAAGTAGGAGTGCGCCGGGTGTCTGCTTTCTTTCTGCGAGTTTTTCAAAGATGGTTTCAAGCGCGTAAGACAAATCACCCACAGACTCAACACCCGCCATACGAGCGCCACCCTTGAGAGTGTGCAAGTCCCGTTGCAATTGAACCAGGAAAGAATGATTTGCCGGATCGCCCTGCAGTTGCTCCATGGCCGGTGCATAGGCTTCGATGAGTTCTCTGGCTTCTTCGAGGAAAATCTCTGCCAATTCCTCATCCAGCTCATCATCGGCTTCAGTTGTTGGCGCTTCGACCTTCGCCTCGTCTGGACTTTCTGTTTCAGTTGTATAGGAAGGCAGTACGCCATCGAGTTCTTTTTCAAGCTCATCGAGTTTTTCGTTGAGCTCATCGTCCGCAGCCGGAGATTCTGCTTGCGTGATCTCTTCGGAAGGCTCAGCCTTGGTTTGAGCCTGATAGTAATTGATGTGTTCCCGCAGCTCAGCCAGCAGCTTGTTGTCCGGCACCGCAGTCAGGCCTGCCGCTACCTGGTCCATCATGTCAATCAGGGCATCGTGACCCCGTTTAATGTCGCTGAGGAAAGCTGTGCTGGGAGCCGGCTTGTCAATATCCACACTGGCATAGCAGTCTTCGAGACAGTCACAAAGCTCTGCGATACTGTCCAGACCTGCCACTTTGGCACCGCGATGCAGTGTTTTGACTTCACTGACCAGCTGTCCCAGATTTTCACCTGGTACCGGATTTTCACTCCATTCGGTCAGAATACCTTCAGCATCAAGTAAAATATCCAGACCTTCCGTCAGGAAGATGCTGACAATCTGTGGATCCTGAGCACTACCTTCAAGCAGTTCCTCATCCTCAGCCTGTTCCACCAGAATTTCAGATTGTAGACTGGCAAGTTGCTCCAGAAATTCTGCACTACCTGGCAATTCACGTTGCGGATGGTCATGCAACTGGGCGATTCCAGACTGAATCAATGTCATGGCGTTCAACATCGCACCAGCGAAACGACTATCAACTTCAATATTTCGCGCTCTGGCTTCTTTCACCAGCTTTTCCAGAGGAACAGCTATGTCGGCAATGGGCTTGATGTTTGCGGTATTGGCACTGCCTTTCAAGGTATGTAAAGCACGCGACAAGTCATCGTTTATGGCTTGAGTTGACTCTTCACCTATTGATCGGGCAAATGCTTCTACCGTGGAAATATGCGTAGCCGCTTCAGTTTCAAAAATTTCAAGCAAGGCATCATCGACACCCAACTTGGCCGTATCGGTTTGCAGCTGACCGTCTTCTTGTACTGCCTCGGTCTCCTCCGGTGTACTGGCGGTATCAAGCTTGTCGACAAGTTCGCCTTTGGCCAGCGCTTCTGCCTGTCGTTCTATCATTGCTGTGTCGACATCTGGCTGTTTGCGATGTTTAAAGCTTTCAACCAGGCCGGGAATCTGGCCGGAGACGTATTCAACCAGATCAGCGATATCCTGGTTCATCAGAATCGTGCCATCAATCACTCGATTGAGCATATTTTCTATGGCCCAGGCGGTCTCACCAATATCTGAGGCGCCAACCATCCGGCCGCTGCCTTTCAGGGTGTGATAGGCGCGCCTCAATTCAGTCAGGGCTTCCTTGTTGTCAAATTCCTGAAGAAATGTCGGCAAATAGTCATCAATGGTTTCGGAAACTTCCCCTGCCTCTTCGATAAAGATTTCGAGTATCTCATCGTCAATCAGGTCATCTTCGTCTTCTTCTGCAACTTCTGGCTCTGGCTCTGGCTCTGGCTCTGGCTCTGGCTCTGGCTCTGGGATTGAAGATGTCACCGTTTCATCGGCCCTGGGTACCTGAGCACCGAATTGCTCAAGGAAACTCTCAGCGCGGGCGATCAGGTGCTCATAACTGGATGACGCTTGCTGCGCTGAAAAATCATTGATCAGTTCAGGCAAACGCTCAACCACGTTGTCCAGCAGATCCATGATTTCAGGTGCGGGAGTTATGCTTTTGTCCAGGTGCTTGTTCAGCAGATTTTCAATTGACCAGGCTAGTTCACTGATTACCCGCGCGCCCACCAGGCGACCACTACCCTTTAGAGTGTGGTAGGCTCGACGTAATTCACGCAAGGCATCAAGGTCCTCTGCATTTTCGTAGAGACGAGACATCGCTGCGGCAATCTCGCTCATGACTTCTTTCGCTTCCTCGATGAAAATTTCCAGAATCTCTTCATCGATCAGATCTTCATCGCTTTCCTTCACAATGGCATCTGGTGATTCCGAAGCGACTTCTGAAGTATGGTGACGTGAAACAGCCGGTTCTTCTTTTTTCTCCGCAGAGGACATGGCTTCGGAGGTAGGGAAGCCCAGTTCCGCGACACTCTCTTCCGCCACCTGCAGGATACGGTCGTTATCCTTGGCGCCGTCCGACAAACGCTCCATGTAATATTCGATACTGGTAATGGCATCGGCCAGTCGATCCAGTTGCTGCCAGTCCGGCACGGATTTCTCAGACAGCAATTTGTCCCGGATATAGTGACTGCATGCTTCAAGCAGGCGAGCAGCTCGAGTCAAGGGGATAATCTGCAAGCCTCCCCGAATACTATCCAGGAGGTCCGGAACATCCTCTATTTCTGTGTGATCCCACTGTGAGGCAATAAAACTGACAATGCTGTTTTTCGCCTGCTCCAAACCATTACGCGACTCATAAATTACCGCATTATGGGCACTTTCAAACTGCTCGGGCGGTACCTGGAAATCGTCATCCCCTACCGCTTCAGGTTCTTCACCTGAAAGGCTGTTAAGGCTGGCTTCCACGGACAGCAGATCACCCGCCATATCCATGATCGCCTGATCTTCGATAGGGGTTTCTCCCGATACGACGGCTTCAATCCAGGCGATCTGATCAAGAATCGTCTTTCGGGCCACACCATAGCCCAGAATGGCCATGGTATTGGCAATTTGATTCAGTGCCGGCAACATGGCACTCAGTGTTTCCGGACTGCGTTCCTCAGTACGCACAAATAAATCCAGCTGGTCTTTTATCTGGCCAAGCTCATCACTCAGAGCTTCGACCACGGATGACATGGTTGCTTTTCCTGGTCCTTGCAACTTCTGTCTTTCCTCAATCAGCTCCTGCTCGCTCGGCAATGCTTGCTTGAGGTCAAAGGCGTCAATCAGAGTATCAATGCGCTTGCTGCTGCGACCTGACTTCGCGACGTAATACAACATATTCTTAAGCAGGTCAGCAGGGAGTTCCTGAGTCAGAATCGTCTGGTGTTCATCAATCATGCGCTTGATCTGATGATCCAGTTCACGTAACAGTTGTTTGGTTGCAGAACCGAATCCTTCTTCCTGACTCTGTATCGCATCCAGATATCCAACCGCTACCCACCAGATCTTACCAATGGGCGTGTCATGGCAGAATTTCTCCAGACGCGCCAGAACCTTGTAGAGGTAAGCAATGTTGGTTGGCATATCCTGCTGTCGAATGACTCCAGCCAGTGAGAACTGAAACATCTGGCGAAGTTTTCGCAGGTTTGCCACCACTTGTGGATCCTGCATCCTCGCATTGTTAGCCGGGTTGATCGGAATCTGAGCTGCTGACAAATTTGGCGTAAACAGCGAGGTATCAGATAACAGGGGTTGCCCCTGAAGGGCCCTTAAATCATTGAGAACCGGCAGCAGAATAACTGGAAGATCACGCTGACCGGATTGGATATGTTCGAGATAGTTTTCTAACTGAAGCAGTGCTTCCATCAGCACTTCCAGAGCTTCTTCTACGCTTGCAACACGATCATCAAGAATCGTTTGGCAGAGTTTTTCCATTTCCTCTGCCAGCAAAGCGGCACCATAAAACTCGACCATTTGCAGCGTGCCATGAACCTGATGAACGTGGTTCAGACAAAAGGTAATCTGCGTCGTGTCTTCGCGGTTATCGACAAAGTTTTCCAGTGCCATGCGAGCCTGGGAAAGGGTTTGTTCGATTTCACCCCTTACCCAGTCGAGCGCTATGTAGTCATGGTTTTCAGCCATAACTTCTCCAGTTAATGAGTTTGTTCGGCCCGGCGCACGAAGGCCAGGGTCTGACTATCCGGTACACGGTCTACGAGTGCATGTCGCCAGTTCGTAGCTTCCCCCTGACCTATCACCAGCAGTCCACCCGGTGCCAGGCGATCAACCAGACAGTCCAGGATTTCATGCTTGCGCTCTTTGCGAAAATAGATCAGTACATTCTGGCAATAAATCACATCCATGTTGCGCAACGGACTGTTCTCAATATCAATCATGTTTGCCATAGAGAAACAAACGCGCTGGCGAATGGGATCACTGATTCGGTAATCCGGTGCTTTGTGCGTCACCTTATCGCTGCCTTTTTCCAGTCCCTCAAAGTACTTGAGAATCCACTCTTGTTTCAGATCCAAAAGCTTTCGTGCGCTGTAAATGCCCTCTCTGGCTTTCTGCAATGCAGGCAAACTGATATCCGTTGCGGTAACGCCGTACAAAGGTGCTCGCTCCAGACTCTCAAAAATCTCATGCGCCAGAATAGCCAAGGTGTATGGCTCCTCACCAGTACAACAGCCGACACTCCAGATGTTGATTGCATGTGAGGATTCACTTTCCGCGATACGCTCTTCCAGAAAGCGTGCAAACAAGGCGAGTGATTCAGGATTCCGGTAGAAGCGGGTCTCCTGAACCATCAGTCGATCTACCAGCGTTGTCCATTCAACTATGCCAGCAGGCTTGGCCAGAACTTTAGCCAGATACTGATCGTAATCGGTGCAATTGATTTCCCGCATGCGAATCGTAAGGTTGGATTGCAGCAACGATTTACGCTCGATGGGGATATACATGCCTGTGCGCTCCTCCAGGAGTGCCTGCCACATTAAAAACTGTGCGTCACTGAGTACCGGAAAAGGCACTTGCTCCCAGTTCATAATCGAGCCTTCCAACTGATGCTCGCCAAATACCTGCTGCACCTCACTATCCTGCAACACTAGCCACTGCGAGCTTAAGCCTAGGCGACGTTGGCTTCATCAGTCGCAGGCAATTCACCATCTGCATCATCGGCTGGCAGCTTGAAGCCTGATACCGACGCACGCAACTGACTCGCCATTTCGGCAAGGTTACCGATCGATTTCGCAGTGGCGTTGGTACCCGCTGAAGTTTGCGAGGTAATTTCCTGGATAACATTCATCGTGTTGGAAATATGGCCTGCCGACAAAGACTGTTGACGTGATGCGTTCGAAATGTTCTGGATCAGGTCTGCCAGGTTCATGGATACGGTTTCGATTTCTTCCAGTGCCACACCCGCGTCTTGCGCCAATCGGGCTCCACGTACCACTTCCGCCGTCGTATGTTCCATCGAAATAACAGCTTCGTTGGTATCCGTCTGTGTCGTTTTCACCAGCGCCTCGATCTGTTTGGTCGCTGCTGAGGAACGTTCCGCCAGTCGCTGTACCTCGTCCGCAACAACCGCGAAGCCTCGACCGGCATCACCGGCCATCGATGCCTGAATGGCCGCGTTCAAGGAAAGAATGTTGGTCTGGTCAGCAATGTCGTTGATCAAGGATACGATATCCCCGATTTCCTGAGATGATTCACCCAGTCGCTTGATTCGCTTCGAAGTTTCCTGAATCTGTTCGCGGATTGTATCCATGCCGTGAATCGTATTCTGTACCACTTCGGCACCTTTCTTGGCGATGGTTACCGAGCGCTCCGCAACCGCGGCAGATTCTGCGGCGTTAGAGGATACCTGATCGATCGATACAGCCATTTCATTAACCGCTGCAGAAGCTCCCGCAATTTCCTGTGCCTGATGCTCGGAAGAATCAGCAAGATGCATTGCTGTACTCTGTGTTTCCTGGGCAGAGGATGCAACCTGCAAGGCCGTATCCCGAATGGCTTTTACCAGCCCGCGCATCTGGTCGATCGCGAAGTTGATAGAGTCGGCAATGGCTCCCGTGAAATCCTCGGTTACTGTCGCTTCCGTGGTCAGGTCACCATCAGCGAGATCGGCAAGTTCGTCAAGCAATCGCAAGATAGCGTTCTGATTCTGCTCATTCTGTTCTTCCGTCAAGCGGAGGCGGTTCTGACTCTCCTGATAAAGCATCCAGCCAATCACGACGATGATGCCGATGATCAGGGCCAGTATGAAATATGCAAGGGTCGGGCTCACGGCGCGCTCGTCAGCCTGAGTCTGGAAACTGGTAGACAGGGTTGTTGTTTCACTCAACAGCGTGATTGAGTTTGTGAAAATTGAATTGGCTGCGTTGCGTACCTTGAACAGTTCAGGAGAGGTTTCCAGAATCGCCTGTACGTTGGAGTTAACAAACTCGAACAGTTCGGCAATCGCTTCCAGACCGTAGATGGCATCTTCGTCCGTTACCTGCGAGATCTCCATGGCTTCGTTGCCTTCAAACATGGAGTTCAATACGCGTCCAAAGAGTGTGGCGTCCTCACCAAAACGGTTCGCGGCGATGGCCGCATCCTCATCACCAGTCAGGATGTTGTTGACACTTCGTACAATCCGTTCAGCACGCAGAGACTGACGCTCTGCAACCGAGATCTGGTCTGCCGGAGCATCATTTTCCAGCAGAATCATGACAACGTCTTCGTATTCAATCTGCAATTGGGGGATGGTTTCATTGAGCGTCGCGGCGATCTGGTGAAGGGTCAGGACCGTATCTTGGTTGTCGAGAATCCGGTCAGCATTGGTTTTTACAATCTCCCAGGTCTCGGTCACCCCCGTCTCCTGAGGCAAATCCGAAGCGGGCAGTCCGGTCTCTTCGTTGCCGTTTACGATCAATCCAAGTTTGCGCTCAAAATCATCCCGGGAACGTTTCAACTGCTCAAAGGCCTCTTCTTTACCGGAAGCTGCCTCCGTCGCGTTTTTCGCAACCTCCTGAGAAAGAACCCGCAAATCCCCTGCGTAGCCAGCATATTCCTTGTCGTAATTACTATCACGAACAATCATGTAGGACACCCAGAAGAGTGTGAGCAACAGGAATACCAGCACACCACCCAAGATGAGGATGCGCGAGTTGTTGCCCTGATCTGCGCTGAATTTTCCAGATATGATTTTCATTTCCTGGCTCCCGGCCTTAACAAACTAATTGTTGGTTATCGGATATCTCTAATTTGCGATTGCTATCTTGAACCGACAGCAACATCGAGAAAATTTGGATCCTCTGTCAATACAAAGGTATCGAAGACATTCCATTGAATGTCATTCTTCATGTATCTGCCTTTCACAAAGGGCTGAATTGCCGCAGGCAAGCGATCAGAAACTTCATTCTCAAAGCTGTCCGCAGAGAAATACTGCATCCCTAAAACACCGTCTACAATGAACCCACTTAAAATATCTTCGTACTCAATGACCAGAACCCGCTTGTCACGGCTTTTGGCTGAGCTGTGCCCCAATCCGAAAAAACGCCCCAAATCCATAACGGGCAAAAGCCGGCCGCGCACATTGGCAACGCCCAGCATCCAGCTTTGCACACCAGGTACCGCAGTAAATTTGGGAACATGAAGAATTTCAGAGACCGATCCCATGGCCGCAACGTAATGGGTATCGGCGATGGTAAAACCGATACCATTCCACAACTCAACGGCCTGATCTTGTTCGGGAAGGCCCGCCGCAAGTTCGATGCTTTTGCGAGCTATGTCACTTAAAACATCAAATGGGTTGGCGGAAGAAGACATAATGGGCTGATAAAACCTTAACTGAGAAGCTCATTGATGGTCTTGGTCAGGCTTTCCTCACTAACAGGCTTAACCAGATAGCCTTTTGCACCCTGACGCGTACCCCAGACCCGATCGGTTTCCTGATCTTTTGTAGTGACAATTATCACCGGAATATCCGCTGTTTCAGGCGCCCGAGTGAGCTGCCGAGTTGCCTGGAAACCATTCAGGCCAGGCATCACCACGTCCATCAAAATCAGGTCGGGCTTTTCAGAACGGGCAACTGCAACCCCGTCGGCACCGTTATCAGCGGTGATCACTTCGTGATTGTTGCGTTCAAGGATGGTGGAAATCTTGCGAATCTCCGTTGGTGAATCATCCACTATTAAAATTCGAGCCATGGTTCCCCCAAGCAAATACTTGTATAACTCCTGAGAGCAATTTGTTTCATAAATTTTTAAGTTGCCGCCGGCATGTGATTGCGAATCGTGTTCAGCAATTCGTCTTTGCTGAAGGGCTTGGTCAAATACTGATCTGATCCCACGATTCGGCCCTTGGCCTTGTCGAACAAGCCGTCCTTACTGGACAACATAATGACAGGTGTTGATTTGAAAGCACTGTTGTTCTTTATCAACGCACAGGTTTGATATCCATCGAGCCGCGGCATCATGATGTCGACAAATATGATGTCCGGGTGTGAATCCGCGATTTTAGCCAGCGCATCAAACCCATCCGTCGCAGTGATAACAGTGCAGCCTACCTTCTTGAGGAGGGTTTCAGCCGTTCGACGAATGGTTTTACTATCGTCGATCACCATTATTTTCAGATTTTCAAAATTCTCTTCCATTATCTAGCAGCCTGGGGCACTTGAAGACATACTCAGCGCACAAACCCGAACCCCTGAGTCGAGCATTACGCACTACCTTGTCCACCTAAAAACTAAGGGACATTAATTCACTATAGACCAATATGTTAACAGTGTTTTCTAATGCAGATTCACGATTCACATCATAACCATCTATTATTTATAGTTTAATCACGAAATCTTGGAAAGAAATTGTTTTATATAAAATGTAATGAATGTAAATATCGTCTAGAATCTGTTCGCCTGTCTGTCGCCACATTAATGTGAATCAAAAACTATTGGCAATGCGAACACCTTTTTTGGTCCTGAATACCATAAGACTAGTACAAATATTCTGTTTAGCAGGAATTAAATGACGATTAAATTCGGAATCGTGATGGACCCGATCGCGGCCATCAATATAAAGAAAGACAGTAGCTTTGCCATGGCACTCGCTGCGCAACAGCGCGGCTGGGAACTCATTTACCTTGAACAGGATGACCTTTTCCTGGATCAGGGCAGAGCCATGGCTTCCATGAGAACGCTGAAGGTAAAACGAGACCCGGAAAATTGGTTTGAACTGGGCCCGCGCTACGAAGCTAATCTGTCTTCACTTGATGTTATCTGCATGCGCAAAGACCCTCCCGTCGACGCCGAGTTTATAACCACTACCTATATTCTGGAGCGGGCTGAGCGAGAAGGCAGCCTGATCATTAATCGTCCCCAGAGCCTGCGAGACTGTAACGAAAAACTCTTTGCCACAGAGTTTCCCCAATGCTGCCCCGAAGGGCTTGTGGCTCGCGATACAGAGAGATTGAAGGCGTTTTTGGAGCAACATCGGAACGTGATATATAAACCGCTGGACGGAATGGGTGGCGCGTCGATTTTTCATGTAAAGCATGGGGATGCAAACCTTGGAGTAATTCTCGAAACGCTCACTCATCATGGCAGTCGTCAGATTATGGCTCAACGCTATTTGCCAGAGATCAAGGCTGGGGACAAGCGTATACTGATTATCGACGGTGAAGCCGTGCCCTATGCTTTGGCTCGGATTCCCAACGAAGGTGAACATCGCGGCAATCTTGCAGCTGGAGGTCGCGGCGAGGCACAGCCCTTAACGGATAGAGACCGTTGGATCGTAGACCAGATTCGCGACACCTTAATAATGAAAGGATTACTGTTCGTGGGCATTGATGTGATTGGTGATTACCTCACCGAGATTAATGTCACCAGTCCAACCTGCATACAGGAACTGGATAGTGCTTGTAACCTGGATATCGGGGGCAGTTTAATGAATGCCATCGAAAAACGGCTCAAGATCAGATAGTGGCGAACACTAATGCCGCGACACATAACAAAAGACAGGGGATAACGACGTGTCTTTGATAGCTGAAAGCCGGGTCAGTGCGGGAGATCGGCTCAGTTTTACAGTGTTTCTTGCTATCGCCCTGCATACGATGGTGGTGCTGACAGACTTCATCCAGGAGGACCCAGAGCCGGTGCCATTCACGATGGAAATTACGCTGGCGCGGCACGATGACGAACAGGCACCGGAAAAAGCAGATTTTCTAGCACAAAGTAATCAGCAGGGCAGTGGGACATTAGAAGAACAAGCAAAAATCACCGCGACTAGTCAATCTGTGCAACAAAGTGTCGTTCCCCAGCCCGCAGCCTCTTCTCCACCACCTCAAACCCAGTCGCCCCAACAAGAGCGCAGTGCTGTAGTTACAACGGCGGGCGAAACGACAAGAAAGCGGCCTTCACTGTTCGAGAAAGCCCTGGAAAAGCGGCAACTGGAACAACCCAAACCTCAACAATCTATCCTTGAACGCAGCCTTGAAATTGCTCAGCTTGAGGCCAGTCTCGATAATCAGATTCAAAACTATGCGAAGCGTCCAAGAGTGACTCGCTTAACTGCCGCTTCGACGATGAAGGCGGTTGATGCAAGATATGTTGAAAATGTGGTCGCAAAAATTGAACGCATTGGCAAACAATATTTCCCCCAGGAGGGCAACAAGAAACTCTATGGCAAGCCTCGCATGTCCATCGCTATATATTCGGATGGCAGCATCCGCGACGTGAAAGTTCTGCAAAGTTCAGGCAACCTCGTGCTTGATTCGAAAACCATTGATATTGTGCGTCGGGCTGCACCATTCGCGCCATTTCCAAAGGACGTTCGCAAAGAGCGGGATGTACTGGAACTTATCCGGACGTTTTCTTACAACCGAGGCGGCGTTTCCAGTTATTGAAAGCTGAATCAAGGTTTTGGGGCTGAATTTAATCTTTGCATAGCATGAATTGTTCGCCACAACTTGCCAAAGCTGACGCGCAAAGTGATACTTGTACCCATGCCTGACCAGTTTGCAAACCTGCAACACCACTTCCTTATCGCGATGCCACAGATGCTGGATCCAAACTTCAGTGGCACACTGACCTATTTATGTGAGCATAACGAGCAGGGCGCCATGGGCATCATTGTGAATCGCCCCAGTGAATTTGCCCTCGGCGATATACTCGAACAACTGGATATTGATCTCGATACCCCCGATCAGGCCATCTATGTGGGCGGTCCTGTCCAACTCGAACGCGGTTTCATTCTTCATACGGACCCCCGAGACTGGCAGTCCACTCTGGATATTGCTGAGGGGATTCGATTGTCCACTTCCAAGGATATTCTCGCTGCAATTGCTGCAGGAGAGGGCCCCGACGACTACCTGATTGCACTCGGATATGCCGGCTGGGGTGCGGGTCAACTGGAACAGGAGTTGTCCGAGAACGCCTGGCTCACATGTCGAGCCAATGAGGACGTTCTGTTCCATACTGACAATGACGCCAAACTGGCCAAAGCGCTCGCAATCCTGGGCATTACGCCCAATCAATTGAGCAATCAAACAGGTCACGCCTGAATGAGTCACACCTATCTCAGCTTTGATTTCGGATTAAAGCGCTTTGGTGTCGCTGTAGGCAACGATCTGATTTGTACAGCAAGTGACCTCCATCCCATTCCCGCCAGAGATGGAATTCCCGACTGGGACAAAATCACCGCCTTGGTTGAGGAATGGAAACCAAGCGGTTTTGTCGTCGGTCTACCTTTAAACATGGATGGCAGCGAAAGTGATATGTCCATGCGAGCTCGAAAGTTTGGCAAACGACTTAAAGGAAGGTTCAATAAAGAAGTCGCCATGGTCGATGAACGCTTAAGCAGCTTTGAAGCCAAGCAACAGGCGAAAAACCAGCGGAGCATCCACGATTTCGGCCAGCATTCTGTTGATGGCGTAGCGGCTTGCCTGATCCTCGAAACTTGGCTCTCTAACCAGGATACTCAACATGCATGACAATCAAGCGGTCGAAGCACTTTTGCATTCGATGGCCGAAGAATTAAAGCAATACCTTGCACACCAAAAGATTGATCACTGTGAATTTGTCGGTATTCGTACCGGCGGCGTTTGGGTGGCCAAAGCAATCCAAGAGTTACTGGATAATGAACAGGCCTTGGGCGAACTGGATATTTCCTTTTACCGCGACGATTTCACTCGCATTGGTCTAAATCCGACCGTTTCACCTTCCAGTCTGCCATTTGAGACCGAAGGCAAGCATCTCGTACTGTTTGATGACGTGCTGATGTCAGGACGAACCGTGCGTGCCGCCATGAACGAGCTCTTCGATTACGGCCGACCTGCAAGCATCACTCTGGCGGTGCTAATTGATCTCAATCGCCCTGAACTGCCTATTCGCCCCAATATCGTTGGTGCCAATCTATCGTTACAGGCGCACGAGCGCATTAAACTTGTCGGCCCGGACGATTTGAGCCTGGAAATTGAACACATAAACACAAGTGAAAACGAATAATAGGCGCATCATGCAAACACCTAATGAATCCAGTATTCAACTTACTTCAACGGGTCGCCTAAAGCATTTTCTGACCGTATCGGGGATTAGCCGCGAATTGCTCACCGAAATTCTTGATACCGCCGATTCATTCATCGAGGTAGGGGAGCGCAACATCAAAAAGGTCCCACTGCTTCGGGGAAAAACCGTCGTCAATTTGTTTTTCGAAGCCAGCACCCGAACTCGTAGCACCTTCGAGCTCGCTGCCAAACGCTTGTCGGCAGACGTTCTCAACATCAATATCAGCACGTCCGCAACATCAAAAGGGGAATCCCTGTCAGACATGCTGCGAAATCTGGAAGCCATGGCCAGCGACATGTTCATCGTGCGTCATTCACAAAGTGGCGCGGCACATTTTATAGCCGAGTGTGTTACGCCTGGTGTCGCTATCGTGAATGCGGGCGATGGCTGGCATGCCCATCCTACGCAAGCCATGCTTGACATGTTGACAATTCGTCAAAAGAAAGGACAGTTTGAAGGCCTCAAAGTTGGCATTGTTGGTGATATCCTGCACTCGCGTGTCGCGCGCTCCCAAATCCGTGCTCTCAATACTCTGGGGGTTGCAGAGGTAAGGGTGATCGCGCCCAATACACTTTTACCTGAAAAGGTAGAGGCCCTGGGTGTATCCGTTTACAACGATATGGACGCAGGACTCGACGATGTCGACGTTATCATCATGCTTCGACTGCAGCGAGAGCGCATGCAAGGAGCGCTGCTCCCGAGCGAACAGGAATACTATCACTCATACGGACTGACGCGGGAGCGACTACAACGGGCAAAACCAGACGCTATTGTCATGCATCCCGGACCAATCAATCGGGGCGTTGAGATTGAATCCGAAGTAGCGGACGGAAACCAATCAGTGATCCTCGACCAGGTCACCAACGGAATTGCTGTTCGAATGGCCGTGTTATCCATGGCAATGAGCGGCCAGACAGAAGCCAATCAAATCACCAAGTAAACTGCTATAGCCTCTGAGACAAAGCATGAAAATAGCGATCACTAATGGCAAAATTCTAGATCCTGAAAGCGGCTGGAAACCCTGCCAGAATCTTCTCATTGAGTCGGGCCGAATCCGGGAAATCGATGGAAACCTGGACGCTTTCAGGCCTGACGAAACGGTTGATGCCACTTCGTGCCATATAGTACCAGGTTTGATTGACCTATCCGTTTCCCTGCGCGAACCCGGGCATGATGAAAAAGGCACCATCGCATCGGAAACTGCAGCAGCCGCAGCGGGAGGCGTGACCACACTTTGCTGTCCACCCAATACGCAACCGGTAAATGATTCCAAAGCGGTCACCAACCTGATCGAAGAGGTTGCCAATCGAGAAGGCCGGTGCCGAGTCCTGCCTTTGGGAGCTCTCACGAGAGGACTGAACGGTGAGGCACTGGCTGAATATGCGTCTCTCAAAAACGCTGGCTGTGTCGCCTTAAGCAATGGCTTCAACGCGCTCAAGAATTTGGCCATTGCCAAGCGTTGTTTTGAATACGCCAAGACCCATGAATTAAGTGTTTTTCTCAACCCTCTGGAGCCATCATTGCATCAGGGTTCGATTCATGCTGGAGATGTCAGCACGACTATCGGGCTCCAGGGGATACCGAGTATTGCGGAAAGTATCGCTGTTTCCCAATTCATTCATCTTGCGCAGGCAACGGGCGTTCATCTGCATTTCTCTCAACTGTCCGCCGAAGCGTCCGTCGATCTGGTCAGAGAAGCCAAGCTAAAGGGACTGCCGATCAGTGCAGATGTCGCGATCCATAACCTGATTTTTACTGACCGAAATACGCTGAATTTCAATAGCATGTTTCATTGCCAACCGCCGTTGCGAAGCGAGACAGACAGGCAAGCCCTGCTAGCAGGCGTTCGGGATGGAACCATAGACTGTATTACTAGCGCGCATCAGCCCCATGAAGCGGCTGCCAAACAAATGCCATTTGCCGAAACAGAGCCTGGCATGAGCGGCGTTGAACTACTTCTGCCACTGGCCTCTAAACTGGCAGCGGCTGATGAACTGCCACTTGAGAAATTCATCCATGCAATGACCGCGGGCCCTGCTAAAGTACTTGGCTTACCCCGGCCGACTCTGGACATTGGCCAAACAGCGGATCTAGTGCTGCTCAATGGCGAGCATTCGTGGACCGTCAATTCCCAGACCTACTGCTCTCGCGGTCACAACACACCATTATTTAACACAGAGCTTGAAGCACGAGTGGTCATGACCTTGCTCGAAGGAAAAGTGGTTCACAAGGTATAAATAACGCCACCCAAGCAGTCAGATTGGTAAAAATACACTAAGCTTTAATCTGCGTGGACATCAGTATGTCCGCAAATGTTCTTCAGAGGGAGGAAAGATATGTGGTTTCTGATTTTAGTCGCATTTGGCATCATTATTTGGCTTCTGTGGACAATCGCTCAAAATACCGGAGATATGTTACACAGACAGACGTCCATCCAGAACGAACTGGTGCGACTCAATAAGCAGCTCGAGGACTCATCGGGTCAAGCAGTCTCTGCCAGCACGCCGCTTGAAAAAATTGATTTGAATTCAGCATCTGTCAACAAACTGATGACACTCCCGGGCATCGGCAAAGCGATGGCGCAGAAAATAGTCGATGCGAGGCCATTTACAAATACTGAAGAACTGACAAATATCGCAGGATTCAATCAGGACTTGTTCGAGAAGATACGAAACCAGATATCTGTCGGGGGAATCTAGCTGTATCGATAAGATATCAAGAGGGACTTTGCTGGAATACCAATATCCGGCAAAGCCCACTGTAAATTAGTTAACGGCGTCTTTCAGCGCCTTGCCGGCCTTAAAACCTACTGTTCTACTGGCGGGTATCTGGATGGCTTGACCTGTCTGTGGGTTTTTTCCTGTGCGAGCGGCACGTTCTCTAGTAGAAAAGGTGCCAAATCCGATCAGTGTAACTGCCTCACCCTGACTCACCGCGTTAGTGATCTCGTCAGTGATGATATTAAGGATTTCTCCGGCCTTTTCCTTGCTCACTTCTGTTTGTGATGCTATTGCCGCCGCGAGTTCGGGTTTTTTCATTCTTAGTACCTCAAAATATCATTTTTTTTATCAAAGCCGAGTCCCTTTGGGTCCCCGCGTCACCAGCAAAGATAGCCCAGATCCAGGCTAAATCAATACCCTTCAACCACATTGCCACAAGGCGATTTCCGGTCAATTCACACAATATTGCATTGTAATTGCTCGCTTTGTGTTCTCTATCTCACAATCCGGCAGGTGAGTCAGGGATAATCC
Organism: Oleiphilaceae bacterium; assembly: GCA_965230795.1. Taxonomy (GTDB): domain Bacteria; phylum Pseudomonadota; class Gammaproteobacteria; order Pseudomonadales; family Oleiphilaceae; genus PZPK01. Next base: position 135,301 of record OZ246020.1, read on the forward strand.
GCAGGTTCAAAACTGTATTTTTTCAATCAGAAAAATACGACCACGTCTGTCATCAAAAAACAGCCGTGTTGGCAGCAATGTAGGAGTGAATAGTGGATTCGAATCACCGTCACAGCAGTATTAAATGGACCGTTTTGTCGCTGCTTTTTGTGTTTTTCCTTGGCGGCTGTAAAGCCATCAACCAGTTTTTGGTAAAACCCTTTATTAAGCCTACCGGCGATACCGTAACGCTACTGGGCGAAGCCCACATCGCACCATACCTGCTTACGACGGATGACTTGGAAGCAGGGTGTGCCGGTGCGGAAGCCCTCTCAGCAATGGTCATGTCCTTGGGACGAATTACCGAAGAACCTCATGAGCTGGCTGTTTTGTTGCACTTGGGCGCAGGCGGCTGTGAAGAGGCACGCGCCTTTGAAAGCGAGCTGGCCTACTTGCGTTTTATTCGCTCTCAACAACCGGACATGGCCCAAGACTCTCTGATCACACAAAAGAACCATCACCTGAAAGCAGCTAAACGCTACTACACGGCATGGCAACAACTGATCGCCTTTAATGATGATCAGGAAATCGGTGGAGAATGCCCGGAGCTGGAACAGGAATTCGACCAATTGGTATGGCTTGCCGGTCTTGCAGGCGGACTGCTGGCGCTGAATAACGATATTCTGTCCGGCGTTGGTATTGGTGTACCCAAAAACATCGCTGCCCAGGCAGAACGTGGAGCCGGCTGTCTCGACAACAAAAAATGGTTTGGTGTGCCACTGGCCCTGAAAGCAGCCGTTTGGTCATTGCTTCCAGGCGCGTTGCCAGAAGGTGAAAACGAATGGGAACGCCTGGAGCAAGCAGACATTATGGGTGAGAAAGCCCGCGTCAGACTGCCTCATGTTTTCCACTTGATTGCCGCATATTCAAAAGGGGATATGGAACGGGTTCGCGCAGTCATCAAGCGTCACGCTGAGCAAGTTGAAAAATACGATGCCAACGAAAAATACCGTCTGTTTGATGCCACGGCCACAGAAGTTATCACCCGAATTTCGGACAAGATGTGGACCGAAGCTGTTGGTCACCGAACGCCAGTTGGGCAGCTCGGATCTTTTTGGGATGAAAACGCTGCAGACGACATTGAAACCGTCGAGCTGGATGACCTGTTCTAAAGTGTGACCGCCACCTCAACATTATCGCGGTGACGCAAAGCTTCATTGCCGCGATTGGAACGATTAAAGTTCTTCCTGCTCTAGTACGCTAAGCTAATGTGCCGGTATAATAACCGGCATTTTTTTACCTGCATAAAAAATAATCGCTTCTCGAATCTAACAACTTTTGGGGGAAGAAATTCCGTGGTTGCCAATACTATAAAAAGTCGATCCACCATCGAGTGGTTATCCTCGCTACCGGCCTGTATTTTATTGCTGTTGGTCGTCATCTTCAGCACCAGCAGTGACATTCACAACCAGATTTTACGTGTCGGCGAACATTTCTGGGCTGGTTACTACAAGCTACGTGTTGATCCGGAAATTCCCAGCTGTGATCCCAATATTGATGTCGAAGCCAAACTACAGGAACGTCTTGCAATCAGCGCAGAAGATGACGGCTTGGGACTGGATCTTTTTGATGCGGAACCCGTCAACCCGGATCTCATTCGACAATCAATTGAAAACGCCAAAACAGATTGTCAGGCCAAGTTCCAAAGTTACGATGAAATCAAGTCCAGAATCACACCTTCCGTAGAAGCCTTCCGCTCCGTTGAACTGTTTGTGTCTGACGCCATTGGAGTGGGGCTGGTGTCGCAGAAATTTATTCTCGTCATCACCGTTTTGTTGTGCGCCATGACCGCAACCATGACCCGACACCACATTGCCATGCGGCCGGTCATGTCTAGACTGGACCACTATTTTTCGGGAACAGCCCAAGTCATCGCCAATTCGATCCTGCTGATCTCTTCTTACTCTTTCCGCGAGCTGGCCCATTCTGATGGCTCCAAACTCACCGCTGACGTGGCTATGCTTCACGAAGTCTGGGTATATGGTTTCGCATTGCTATTGATCGTCAGTATTATCAACCTTGTTCGAGTTCCAAAAGGATTGGCTCCAGGCGGTAATCCGGGACGCGCCGGTCTAGCGATACCGCTTTACTGCGTCATGGCCATTGTCTCGGCTATCTTTTTCTTCTCTGCCGGCCATACCGCAGGCATAGGTATTTACCTCGACAAGCTGATGGACCTTTCCGACATGTTCCTGAATGTTGGCTTGTATGTTTGGACCGGTATGATGTTGAAACAAACCCGGTTCGCGGATCTGGTGCTGGGTCTGTTTAAACCCTGGAAAATGCCTCCAGAAATGCTGTCTGTATTCGTGGTTATTCTTGCCGCAATTCCAACGGCCTATACCGGCGCCTCAGGTATCTTTGTTATCGCAGCCGGCGCGGTAATCTATCACGAACTGCGAGCTGCCGGCGCAAGACGCAACCTGGCCCTTGCCGCAACGGCAATGTCCGGTTCTATGGGTGTGGTGTTGCGTCCCTGTCTATTGGTCGTTGTTATTGCGTTTATGAACCGTGAAGTGACAACTGATCAGCTGTTTGGATGGGGGATCTGGGTGTTTGCCCTGAGTGCCTTGATGTTCTTCCTGGTTGCCATGTTGATAAATCGTCAACACAAAATTCATATTGAGTCCCCTGCCACTGCAATCCCCGGAATGATCAGCTCACTTAAACCGCTGATTCCTTATATTATCTGTGTAGTCGGCGTGGTCCTCTTCTATCGCTATGCGGTGAATGTGAAGCTCGACGAGTTCTCTGCCGCACGTATCCTGCCAGTGATGATGTTGGTGATCCTGATCTACGAACATATCACCAAGAAAGAATCTGTCAGCGAAGATGGCAAGACGACGGAACCCCATAAAGGCATCGAGACCTGTATTCGCCATGCGACCAATCAGACTACCGCAGAAATCGGCGCCTTGTTGCTGCTCATCGGCTGTACTATTTGTTTTGGCGGCATGATAGAACGTAGCGGAGTCATTGAGTACTTCCCTAGCTCTTTCGACAGCGTCTGGGGCGCAATGGGTCTTATCGTATGCGTTCTGGTAGTAATGGGAATGGTAATGGAGGCCTTTGGTGCCGTCATTCTCGTCAGTACAACCATCGCTACCGTCGCCTATCAAACGGGCATCGACCCTATACACTTCTGGATGGTTACACTGGTAGCTTTCGAGCTGGGATACTTAAGCCCACCTGTCGCACTGAATCACCTGCTGACCCGTCAAGTCGTGGGCGAAGAGGAAGTGCTGAAAGCCGAGGTGAAAGATGGCACCTTTTATCAACGTCATGAAAAGATTCTGATGCCAATGATCACCATGGGTACCGTATTGCTTATAGTGGCCTTTGGACCACTGCTTGTAGCGTATTAATTACATTAGAAAGCTCACAAATTCCCCGCCCAAGCGGGGATTTTTTTGTATGAGCATTTCGGTCGTTTAGAGACTTTTTCCAGGGTTGGACTGTGATTCAACAACACTTTTGGTTTTGGCATTGCTCGATACAACTGCTCTTCAGACATAAAAAAACCCGGCATTGCCGGGTTTTTTATCTATCGAATCCAACTACGAAAGCTGTGGGCCAGCCTCAACAATAGCCTCGGAAACATCAAACTTCTTAAAGTTTTCAACAAACTGGCTAATCAAATCCCTTGCCTTGGCATCGTAAGCCTTTGGATCTTCCCAGGTATTTTTCGGGTTCAACAGTTTACTATCCACTCCCGGGACATCCGTCGGTACATTCAGATTCAATTGTTCCAGATGCTCTGTTTCCACATCAATCAGAGCGCCACTTTGAATCGCACTGATAATTGCACGCGTGGTTGGAATACTGAAACGCTGACCAACACCATAAGGACCACCGGTCCAGCCAGTATTAACCAGATAGACCTTGCTGCCAAACTCCTCCATACGCTTCATCAACAATTCAGCATATTCACCCGCAGGACGAGGGAAGAAAGGTGCGCCAAAGCAAGTTGAGAAAGTAGACTTCAAGCCTGTGCCCTGACCCATCTCGGTGGAGCCAACCAGCGCAGTATATCCACTCAGGAAGTGGTAGGCAGCGCTCTCTTTACTCAACAGGGAAACCGGAGGTAGAACCCCAGTCATGTCGCAAGTCAAAAAGACGATAGCGTTAGGCTCACCAGCGTGGTTTTCCACTACGCGCTTATCAACGTGTTCCAAAGGATATGCACACCGGCCATTTTCGGTCAGACTGGTATCGCTGTAGTCTGGAACGCGGGTGTCATCATCGATTTTAACGTTCTCTACGATGGCGCCAAAACGAATTGCATTCCAGATGATGGGTTCATTTTTTTGCGACAGATCGATTGTTTTGGCGTAGCACCCACCTTCAAGATTGAAGACTGTACCTTTACCCCAACCATGTTCGTCATCACCAATCAGGAAACGACTCTCATCGGCAGACAGTGTTGTCTTGCCAGTGCCGGAAAGACCAAAGAACAGAGTGGTTTCTCCATCTTCACCAACGTTTGCCGAGCAATGCATAGGCAGAACGTCCTTTTCCGGTAACAGGAAGTTTTGAACGGAGAACATCGCTTTCTTCATCTCTCCGGCATAGCGCATTCCGGCGAGCAGCACGCGACGTTTGGCGAAATTAATCATCACCGTACCATCGCTGTTGGTACCATCACGCTCGGGCACACATTCAAAACTGGCTACATTCAATATTTCCCATTCCTGTTTATCTGCAGGATTATATTGCTCGGGACGAATGAACAGATTGCGCCCAAACAGGTTTTGCCAAGCCGTCTCGGTCGTTACTTTTACCGCTAGATAATGATCCGGGTCCGCACCCACATGAAGATTCGAAACGTAGCTGTCTTTTTCTGCAAGATAAGCTTCAACACGCTCCCATAGGGCATCAAACTTGCCAGGATCAAAAGGCCGATTGATTGGACCCCAGCTGATCGCATCAGACGTGCTAGGCTCGTCCACAATGTAACGGTCCATTGGCGAGCGTCCCGTTCGTTTTCCCGTCGTCACGACAAGCGAACCGTTGGCAGCTAGTCTGCCTTCATTGCGCTCAAGTGCGTGTTCAACCAGTTGCGCTGAACTCAGATCAACATAAGTGTTACTCACTTCGACCTCACTTGGAATTTGATTTGGCCCTTATGGGGCCTCGAAAAAATTGGGGCGCTATTATGACAAAGTGTTGTACAAAAAACGACTACTAATATTATTTCGCTACAAGATATGGAAGTATTTCACATTTGAGAAGTGTTATCAGTGGGGTGCTCCCATACCGAAGATTTCCTGAACAGCCTGGCGGTCAAATTCATAGTGGCGACGACAAAACTGGCAATCCACTGCAATCACCCTTTCCTCCTCAAGGATATTCAGAGCCTCTTGTTCACCCAAGGCTTCTATGGAGGCAGCCGAGCGCTCACGTGAACATGAACAACTGAAGGTCACCGGTTCTTCATCGAACAGTTGGACCCGCTCCTGATGGAAAAGACGATGCAGTAAGCTGGCGTTGTCATGACTGAAGACCTCGTCCTGACTCAAAGTACTTGTCAGGTGAAGAATACGGTCCCAGGCATCCTGATCATCAATCTCTCGGTAGTCGGGCAGTTTCTGCAACATCAAACCGATACACTGTGAATCCGAAACCCAAAACATGAACTGGGTATCAAGCTGTTCTGAGAGCTCAAAATAATGCGCGAGACAATCGGCAATGGATGCACGCTCCATGGGCACAATACCCTGGTAACGTGAGCCTCTGTTTGGCTCGATGGTTATAGCCAGCCGAGCTTCGCCCAGCATTTCTTTTAATGTATGCCCTGTTGTTTCCACTAATGACGGTATTGACTCATCATAATCCGCAATGCAGCGATAGGTCCGCTTGTTCGTTGCCTCTGCCATCAACAACGAAATGACGCCACCACCTCGCGCATGAAGCGAAAGACGACCCTCAAATTTCAATGTTCCCGTCATCAGAACTGTGGCCATCGCCGCTTCACCAAGTAAGGACAACACGCCAGCCGGATAATCGTGATCACCACGGCACTGCAACCAACTGTCACTAAGCCGAACCCATTCACCACGTATCTGCAAGGTCTCAAACAGGAACTTCTGAAATGTATCTGCCATCTACTGTCTACTCTGAGTTGATATCTTTAAAGCGATGAATCCGACGTCGATCGCGTTTGCTGGGACGTTTGAAAGGTACAGGTTGGGATGCACGCAATGCTCGCCGTTCTTCGATCAGTTGTTCGCGCTTGAGCACGCTCTCTTCCGTCTCTCGATACAGCGATTGCGCAATACTCGCGGCCTGACGCTTGTCGCTCAGAACCAGTATTTCTACCAGTTTTTCCTGCCAACCTTGTCTGACCAGCACCATGGCACCCACGTCTACCGTTTTGCCGGGTTTGGTCCGCTGGCCATTGTAATGCACTTTTCCGCCTTCGATCGCCTCTTTAGCCAAGCCTCTTGTTTTAAAGAAGCGAGCAGCCCACAACCATTTGTCGAGCCTTACTTTTTGCGCCGCTTCACTCATTGGACAAGCATTATCTGGGCGAAGTTTTCAATCATCGGAAACTCGCCTGGCGTTCTCGGCGGATACTGGCTATCAGGTTGAGCAATTGAAAACAGATAACGAATCCCGCTCATCTTGGCTGAACGCAGTACCGTTTCGTTGTCATCGAAAAAAACCGTTCGCTCCGGATCAAAATGGCGTTTCTCTCGCAGAGCGTCCCAAAAACCAGACTCCTCTTTAGCCAAATTGAAATCATGTGAGCAAATAATTTCATCAATCAGGTCACCCAAATCCGTATACTCAAGCTTGAGCTCTATACTGCCCCGATGAGCATTGGTGACCAAAGCAACGTCCAGCCCCTGACCGTGAATAAACTCCAGAAAAGCCCGCGCATTGGGACGAAAAGCAATCTTGCCGGCCACCTCGCGCTTCAATGCGACAATGTCAATATCCAACTGCGCAGCCCAAAAATCCAGACAATACCAATTTAGCGATCCTGCGTGCTCCGTAAACATCGGGTGCAGGATTTCTCGGCAATCCGCCTCGCTAAGGTGTTTAATTTCCGCATAGCGCCGAGGCAGATAGGTCAACCAGAAATAGTTGTCGTAATGAAGGTCAAGCAGGGTCCCATCCATATCCAGGAACACGGTCTCTATCTGTTTCCAGTCGATCATGAATCTCTCTATAATGCTTGGTTTTGCGGGACGATAGTGTATCAATGATCAAAAGCCGGGTGAAAGCATTCCACGCTACCCTAGTCCTGCCCTATAACAACACCACCTTCACTTTGAGGACCCCATGCCAGATTTAGTAGCTCTCATCGATCCGCTGAAAAAGATAATGCAAGATGCCGGCGAAGCCATTCTCAAAGTTTACCAGGCAGACACGCCTATCACCGTAGAGAGCAAAGCTGACAACTCGCCCGTCACGCAGGCTGATCACGCAGCCCATCTGGTGATTGAATCCGGGTTAAGACAACTCGACACGCAATATCCCATCTTATCAGAAGAAGGCGGCATGCCTGACTTCGAAGAACGAAATCAATGGGAACGATACTGGCTGGTGGACCCTCTCGACGGCACTAAGGAATTCATCAATAAAAACGGCGAATTCACGGTTAATATCGCTTTGATTGAGGGCGGCACAGCGATCCTCGGCTTGGTTTACGTACCGGTGAAAGACACGCTGTATTATGGCGGGCCAGCAATTGGGGCCTGGAAACAAAATGACGGCGAACCGGAGCCCATCAAGGCACGTCCGGTAGAGTTCGACCACGAATTAAAAGTGGTCGGCAGCCGCCGGCATGGTGCTGAAGCCCTTGAATCTCTGCTGGAGCGCATTGCACCGAAGTTCGCCGGCACGGAACTTGTCAGTATGGGTAGCTCGCTCAAGATATGTGCCCTTGCCGAAGGCTCCGCTGACTGGTATCCGCGGCTGGCTTTGACCAGTGAATGGGATACCGCGGCTGCTCACGCTGTTCTACTGGGTGCCGGTGGCGAAATTATGGACGAAAATATGGAAGTTCTGCGCTACAACCAAAAAGCGGACATTCTCAATCCATTCTTCCATGGGGTGGGAGATAAAAACTTTGATTGGCCGGGACTGATAAGAGGAAAATAGCAAAGGGATATGGCAGGAAAGAAGCAGGCTGAGCACGGTTCAGCCTGCGTGCAAGAGTCTCTACTTATTCAGCTTCAGCTTCGCTTTCTTCTTTTTGCTCAACGACGGCTGAGACTTTGCGGCCATTCATCGTACAGCCCAGACAGCGCACGAAAGTTGTTTCAAAAGGCCCCTCCACCAGTACTTCCCAGGCTTCTCCAATATTGCCGCCCAGAGCAGAGAAGGGTGACGATACGATAAAAACGCCTGCTCCCAGTAAGGTGGTAACCAGCATGGCGGGTCTGACCACAATGGCATCAGTACTCATCGCCAGGGCACCTGGCTTTTCTTCGATGGTGTTAGTCCAGCCTGTTGCTGGAATCATTAAACAAAGGCCCAACAACAACGAATTCATGATTTTTGTGAATGACTTGTGCATACTCTATCTCCCAACGCGCACGTATACCTACTACTCTGATTGTCCCAAGGATTCAGGGACCTATGCTTTAACTATAGCGGGTATATTCACACTGTCTAATGGGAAAACAGAGAGCAAATACCCTCATATTGATAACTAATTCAAAGGACAGTTTGGCTTCCTATTTCACACGCTAGCGTTGACACCGACTGCAAAACACCGTCGCGCGCTGATTTTGACGCATTTCCCTTAATGTTGAGCCGCATTGCTTGCAGGCAAGCCCCCCGCGCCCATAAACATACAATTGCTGTTTGAAATAGCCCGGATTTCCGTCACTGTCGACAAAATCCCGTAGTGTCGTTCCTCCTTGGGTGATGGCAGCATTCAAAACCGCTTTGATCTCGCCCACTAAACGGCCGAAGCGCTTCCTCGAAATACGACCAGCCTGACGTCCGGGGTGTATACCACTGAGAAACAAGGCCTCATTGGCGTAGATATTGCCAACGCCAACCACCACCTGAGCATTCATAATCAATGACTTGATGGGTGTTTTTCTGCCTTTCGCCAGGCTGTAAAGATAGGAGGCATCAAAATCATCAGACAAGGGCTCGGGTCCAAGATGGCGAATTAAGTCGTGCTCTCTCCAGTTCTCCGACCAAAGCACGCAGCCAAAACGCCTGGGATCATGGAATCGCATAGTATGCCCGCCGTCTAATATCCACTCAATATGGTCATGTTTTCGCAGCCTCTCACCATTGGCTACGATTCTCAGGCTTCCAGACATCCCCAAGTGAATCAAAGTCGCCCCGGAATCAAAGGACAAAATAAGGTACTTGCCACGACGAGACAACGAGCGAACCATTTCGCCCGACAAAGCCATTAAACGCTCCGGCACCTCCCAACGTAAGTTGGCATTATGGACCTTAATCGATAGGATACGACGATTTTCAAGATATGGCGCAACACCGCGCCTCGTGGTTTCAACTTCAGGTAATTCCGGCACAATAAGGCCTTCCAAATCCATATCGGGGACACGCGATTGTCATCCAAAGAATCAGAGAAAATCAAATATCTTGGCATCGATGCCGGAGGCACCTTCACCGATTTCGTTTTACTGAAGGAAAGCCAGTGGACGATTCACAAAGTACTCTCAACACCGCAGGATCCCGCCCAGGCGATCCTGCAAGGAATTCGTGAACTTGGCCTCGAAGAACAGCTGCAGTGTCTGCAAATCGTGCATGGTAGCACCGTTGCAACCAACGCGGTCCTGGAGCGCAAAGAAGCGCGTACGCTGTATATCACTAACCAGGGTTTCAAGGATGTACTGACAATTGGCCGACAAAAACGTCGTGAACTATACAATCTATGTCCCAAGCCCATTGAACCACCGGTCCCAGAGACACTCTGCCTTGAGATCGATTGTCGTCGCGACGCCAGTGGAAGCGTTGTGACACCCCTTACCGACGCCGCGATCAGTGCACTCGTAGAAAAAGCAAAGGAACTCAAGCCTGAAGCCATAGCGATTAATCTCCTGTTTTCCTATCTGAATAGTGAAGATGAGGAAGCGATTGAAAAGGCATTGAAGCCGCACTACCCGATATCGCGCTCATCCTTCGTACTTCCGACCTACAAAGAGTATGAGAGAGGTATCGCCACTTGGCTCAACGCCAGCCTGGCTCCAAAAATCAGAGATTACATGCACAATCTGATGCAAGCACTCAAGGGATCCAGTATATCGGTCATGCAAAGTTCGGGCGGCACCATCGCTATTGAACAAGCTGCCGATCGGGCTGCAAACCTGCTTTTGTCGGGCCCGGCAGGCGGGCTTTCGGCGGTGCGATCTATCGCTCGAATCTGCGGGTTTTCCCGTGTAATCAGTTTTGATATGGGAGGCACATCCACCGATGTCGCTTTAATGGATCAGGATTTTAAGCTCACCGATGAAGGCACAATTGCCGGTTGGCCAATCGCCATACCCATGGTCGATATGGAAACCATTGGCGCCGGCGGTGGTTCGATCGCCTGGGTTGATGACGGCGGTCTCTTGCATGTCGGGCCGCAGTCTGCGGGCGCCAGTCCAGGCCCGGCATGTTACGACCAAGGCGGTAACATGCCCACTGTGACGGATGCCAACGTCGTACTTGGACGCCTCATAGCAGATGCCTTTCTTGGCGGTTCACTCCAATTGAATGCTGATAAAGCCATCAAGGCCGTATCAAATCTGGCAGATCGCCTGGCTCTTCCGGTGATCGAAGTGGCTCAAGGTATTGTTTCGGTTGCTGAACAGGAAATGGCTAACGCTCTCAGAAGCATTTCTATCCAGAAAGGTCACGATCCCCAGCACTTCGTTCTTTGCTGTTTTGGTGGTGCCGGGGGGATGCATGTTTGTTCCTTGGCAGAAATGTTGAACATGAAAACGGCAATTGTCCCCACTCATAGCGGCGTGCTTTCAGCCTATGGCATGTTGACTGCACCGAAAAAACGTCAACTTCAAATGACTTTCCGCGGGGTCTGGCCAAGGCTAGACGAACAGGAGCGTGATCGCGCATTTCAGGTTCTTGAAGAACGAGCACGTAAAGAGCTGGAATCTGAGGGAGTAGCCGCTTCACAGATTCAATATGATCGTGAGCTGCAAATGCGTTTTGAGGGCCAAAGTTTCAACATTGCCGTGCCCCTGTGCGATGACCCGGAATCCGAATTTCGCCAGCGCCATCTGAAACTTTATGGGCACTGTCTGGATCGGCCCATTGAGGTTGTGAATATTGCCCTGAATGCCCACGCGCCGGCGACAATTTCATCCGAACTTCCTGTTATAGAAAACATCAGCGCCTCCTCCCCACCACGACGCGTACGATTACCAGAAATCACTGAAGACGTGCGGGTATTCGAAAGACATTGCTTACACTACAAACAAAAAATCAAAGGACCGGCAATCATAACGGAAAAAGTGTCTACGACCTGGCTGAAACCGGGCTGGTCTCTTTTTGTGGACGAATTTGGCAATCTGATTCTCAAGCAAGAGGTATAAGGCTCAGCCACTACCAGAGCAATGGGCAAAAGCAAATGTTACGCACCGTTGCAGCAATAGCATGTACTTATCGAACCGTTACGCAATCACTTTCAACAGAATACGTAATGGAGTTTCGTGATTCTTCTCAGCTTGTTATCATTCAGCCTGCACGTGTACGCTGAAAATTGCTTTCCGGTCATCCAATTGTAAAGCGCTTTCCTCAGTATCATTACTTCAGACATTTAACCTTTTGGAAGATAGAAGACATGCAATTCGACTGGTGGATTAACGGTATCCTTGACCTGACCGTTTGGCAAAAAGTAATCGCCACCCTCATCATGACCCAGATTACCATAGCCAGTGTCACCCTCTACCTGCACCGCCACTCTGCTCACAATTCACTTGATCTACACCCCGTTGTCGCTCACTTTTTTCGGTTCTGGTTATGGCTAACGACCGGCCAGAACACAAAGGAATGGACAGCCATCCACCGCAAGCATCACGCCAAATGTGAAACCGAGGATGATCCCCATAGCCCGGTAGTCAAAGGTTTATCCACTGTGCTTTGGCAAGGAGCAGAACTATACAAGGAAGAAGCCGGTAATGATGAAACACTGAAACGCTTTGGGCAACGCACACCACAGGACTGGATTGAGACGCGCATCTACACACCACACAAACTCAAGGGTATCGCCTTGATGGCCGTGCTTGATCTCATGCTGTTCGGTGTCGCCGGTATCACTATTTGGGCCATTCAAATGCTCTGGATCCCGTTTTTTGCTGCCGGCGTGATCAATGGGCTCGGACACGCATGGGGCTATCGCAACTTTGAATGTAAAGATGCTGCGACCAATATCACGCCCTGGGGATTTTTCATCGGGGGGGAAGAGCTGCACAATAATCACCACACCTATCCGAATTCTGCCAAACTCTCTATCAAACCATGGGAATTCGACATTGGCTGGTTATGGATAAGAATTTTGTCATCGCTGAAGTTGGCGCGCGCCAGACACATTGCACCGGTCGCCAAACTCGATTCAACGAAAGAGCAACTGGATGACGACTCACTCATGGCCATTATCCACAACCGCTTTCATGTCTTATCCGAATATCATCGCAGCGTTATGCTGCCTGCGATTCGCGAGCAAAAAGCTTCCTTGGTCGACGGTGAACGCAGATTGCTGCGCAAAGCACGACGCCTCATGATCCGCGAACCTAAACTGATCAAGGAAAAAGAACTGGATCGTCTGGAGAAAATTCTGGATGACAATCCCATGCTCAAGGTTATTTATGATAAATGTCAGGACCTTCAAGCCATTTGGAAACGACACCCGGGAAGTCGTCTGCAGGAGAAACTGCATGAACTGGTAGAATGGTGTAAGGAGGCTGAGCAGAGCGGCATAGACAATCTGGAAGCGTTCGCTTTGAGTTTGCGCAGCTATTCACTGGCCGCGGCAAACAATCGATAGCTTAGTTGACCCGCCTGTTTCTCTTTCAAAAGCCGCCAACCCTCGGGCAAAGGCGGCATTTCCAGTTCGTTCTCCTGCTCGAGATAGATTCGCCCGCCAGGTTTGACCACGCCGCATTCATTCAGCTTGGTCAAAATTGAAACCGTCAAGCCTTGACGAAATGGGGGATCAACAAAAATAACGTCAAATCCCTGCCCCTGAAAGTTATCTAACCATGCAATTGCATCCTGGGTGATAAGCTCGGCATCGGTATCCAACAGTTTGAGGTTTTGTTTAATCGAGTTTGTCACCAAAACATTACAATCAATACTGGTCAAGCTGCCTGCTCCTCGGGACAAGGCTTCCAGGCCCAGAGCACCGCTGCCGGCAAAGAGGTCCAGTACAGATGCGCCCGGGAGTAACGGTGTTAACCAATTGAATACGGTCTCTCTGACTCGATCTGTCGTTGGTCTCAGTCCTGGGGCGTCAGGAAATGCCAGTCGTCTTCCCCGCCACTTGCCGGCAATAATTCGATAAGAGCCCTGGGCTTTTTTTTGACTACCGCGGTTTTTTTTGGATCGCACTGGCATTAAACTTCTCGCACCAAAGAACAAACGCAGGGCTTAGGCACACATGTACCGTTTGTCCAACATATGTATGTCTGCCTGACTTTACAGCACAAGTCGTAGAGCAAACGAACCCTAGCACCTCCATTTTATACTGACAAACGAACTAACTCATGCAAACAGAATTTTTATTATCACTGGCTTCGCTCGTCCTGATAGGACTCATCATTATCATCGACTTGTTGCGAGCCAAATCCAATCGCAGTGCTCCCAAAGCTGTCGAACAAATACCCCACAAAAAAACCGAAGCGACAGCGCTAAACAGAGAATCTCCTGCAACACCAGCCTCAATTACGGCAGATGTTGAAGCAAAACCTGCTCCTGCTCCTGCTCCTGCTCCTGCTCCTGCTCCTGCTCCTGCTCCTGCTCCTGCTCCTGCTCCTGCTCCTGCTCCTGAGATTAGCCCGGAGGAGGTTGTTCCCGAAAACTTTTTTGGTCGAATAAAGAGTGGTCTGAGCAAAACCCGAAGCCAACTGACAAGCGGCCTGGGCAACCTGCTGTTGGGCAAAAAAGCTTTGGACGAGGATCTGCTCGAAGAAATAGAAACCCAGCTTCTCACCGCCGACATGGGGATCGAAGCGACAACGCAAGTTATTGGGAATATTACCGAAGCTGCCAAGCGCGCTGAGCTGAAGGATGCCAATGCGATCAGACAAGCTCTCAAACAGGAGCTGACAGCCCTGTTGTCGGACAGTCAGCTGCCTTTGCAAATAGATACCAGCAAGGCGCCATTTGTTATCTTGGTGGTTGGTGTGAATGGTGTCGGTAAAACGACGACCATCGGTAAGATGGCCAAGCACTTCCAGAGTCAGGGTCACTCGGTCATGCTCGCCGCCGGAGACACTTTTCGAGCAGCAGCGGTCGAACAGTTGCAAGTATGGGGAGAACGCAACCAGGTTCCTGTTGTTGCTCAACATACGGGTGCCGATAGTGCGTCGGTGATCTATGATGCCGTCGAATCCGCGAAATCCAGAAATATCGATATTGTCATCGCTGACACTGCTGGACGCCTACAAAATAAAGACAACCTGATGAGCGAGTTGGAAAAAGTCGTCAGGGTAATGCAGAAACTTGATACCTCCGCACCGCACGAGGTCATGCTTGTTCTGGACGCGGGGACGGGACAGAATGCCCTCAGCCAGGCACAGGTATTCCAGCAGGCTGTGGGAGTAACCGGCATAAGTCTAACCAAGCTGGATGGCACAGCGAAAGGGGGCATCATTTTTGCGATTGCCAAACAGCTGGGTTTACCAATCCGCTTTATTGGTGTTGGCGAAAAAATTGATGACCTGCGCCCCTTCGAGTCTCAGGAATTTATTGAAGCCCTGTTTGCCGATTAGCGCATTGATGCAAAACCGGATTACTATTCCAAGATGATACATTTCACTAACGTCGACAAACGCTATGAAGACGGTCACGAGGCACTGGCAGATGTCAGTTTTTCGCTACAGCGTGGTGAAATGGCATTCCTGACAGGTCATTCTGGCGCTGGAAAAAGTACCTTGCTTAAACTGATCATGCTGATGGAGCGCGCCACGAAAGGTCAGGTGGTCGTGGGAGGCCAAAACCTATCACGCATTCATCGGCGTCAGATTCCGTATTTTCGTCGTCACATTGGGGTGGTTTTTCAAAACCATCGGCTGCTTTTTGATCGGAGCATATATGATAACGTCGCACTGCCTCTGGAAGTGTCAGGCGTTCATCCAAGAGATATCGGCAGGCGAGTCCGCGCGGCACTGGATAAGGTCGGCTTGCTGAGCAAGGAAAAGCTGACGCCCATTCAATTGTCAGGCGGTGAGCAACAACGTGTTGGTATAGCCAGAGCTGTGGTCAACAAGCCCCCTGTATTGCTCGCCGACGAACCGACCGGAAACCTGGATCCGGGTCTTTCTGCAGAAATCATGAAACTTTTCTCCGACTTCAATGGAGTCGGAGTTACAGTGCTCATTGCCAGTCACGACCTTGCATTGATACATCACATGAACCGTCGGGTAATTCAGCTAAGCCACGGACGCTTGCAAAGCACCGCGAGCCTGGGAGATCCCGCGTGAACAAACAATCCATGCGAGATACTCGCCATCAATCCGAAGGAAGCAAAGGCAAAGCGGCAACGAAGACCCGGGCATCCGGTGCAAAGCCCTCCCAGCCAAACAATCCATATCGAAGCTATCTGGATAACCACAAGAAAACACTGCGCTCGTCTTTTAAGGAATACACAGACCGACCACTAGCGTCATTTTTTACGTGTTCAGTCATTGGCATTGCCTTTGTCTTGCCCAGTCTTTTGGCCATCATGTTGGCTAACCTGCAATCTGTTGATATTGGCTGGGACGGAAAAGCACAAATAACACTGTTTTTGACAAAATCCGTTTCAAATGAAGAAGGGCTCGCATTAGCCGAATCATTGTCGCAGAGAGGGAACATCGAAAAATCGGTGTTCGTTTCCAAAGATCAGGCTCTCGGTGAATTTCAAACCCTGTTTGAGCTGGAGGACGTCGTTTCCTATCTGGATGAAAACCCTCTACCTCATACCATTCTCGTGTCCCCGCACGCTTCATTGAGCACTATCGAACGACTCAATAACCTAAAAGCCAAACTGGAAGCCGAGCAATTGGTTGACTCCGCCCTGTTGGATGTTATGTGGGTTCAGCGTTTGCAATCCATTACGCTCTTTCTGGAAAGATCAGTGTGGATCATTGCGCTTATGTTGGGGATCGCTGTCGTGCTGATTCTTGGTAATACTATTCGCTTGGCAATAGAGAACCGCAAAGAAGAAATTATCGTATTAAAGATGGTAGGTGGAACGGATGCTTTTGTGTGCAGACCTTTTTTATATATGGGCGTACTGTATGGGCTCGGGGGAAGCATTATCGCGATCATTCTTACCCAGTCTATACTCGTTGCACTGAACGGCCCGGTGCGCGCACTGGCCAGTTCTTATCAAAGCCACTTTAATTTGTCAGGTTTGGGCTTTGACTCTACACTGTTGATTCTACTTTTGGGTATGTCCCTCGGCTGGCTTGGTTCATGGTTAGCTGTACGCAAACATCTTATCGAGATCGAACCAAGTTAGTAGAGCTTGCTGGCTATTTTTTAATCTAAACTTGCTTGAATTTTGAACTTTTGGCCCTATTGTGGGTCAAAGTTTATAAGTGATAAAATTTCGATCCCTGAAATTTGGAGGTCTTTACATGGGTACAAGCTTACAGCCCGTCGATATGCTGGTTCCTGGTGCGAATCTGGAGTCGTATATTCAGGCCGTGAATGGAATCCCCATACTCAGCGTCGAAGAAGAACGTGAATTGGCCGAGCGTCTTCACGATGAACAGGACCTTGAAGCCGCCCGCCGCATGGTAATGTCTCATTTACGCTTTGTGGTTCATATCGCTCGAAGCTATTCGGGATATGGTTTATCTCAAGCCGACTTGATTCAGGAAGGTAATGTTGGCCTGATGAAGGCCGTCAAACGTTTCAATCCAGAGTTTGGTGTGCGTCTGGTTTCCTTTGCAGTGCATTGGATCAAGGCCGAAATACACGAGTTTATCCTGAAAAACTGGCGTATCGTCAAAATCGCGACGACGAAAGCTCAGCGCAAGATGTTCTTTAATCTGCGTAGTGCCAAGAAAAAACTGGCATGGTTTACCCATGACGAAATTCAGTCCGTTGCGAAAGACCTGGGTGTCGAACCCAAGGTGGTGCGCGAAATGGAAGGTCGTCTGAGTTCACACGACGCATCTTTTGATATGGCGGTTGATGACGATGATGATTCAGCCTATCAGGCGCCCGTGAACTATCTTGAAGATCACAGTCATGACCCTGCGAAACGCTTGGAAAAACTGGATTGGACTCAGGATTCTAATGCGCGTCTACATGCTGCCTTGAAGACGCTTGATGAGCGTAGCCTGGATATCCTGACCAAACGCTGGTTGAGCGAAAATAAATCTACCTTACATGACTTGGCAGCGCAGTATGGCGTGTCGGCAGAACGCATTCGCCAGCTGGAAAAGAACGCGATGAAGAAGGTCAAGGGCTTGATGGAAGCATAAGCAAAACGACTGAATATTGAATAAGAAACCGCCGGTGAGGCGGTTTTTTTTTGTGTGGGGGATAAACATGAGCTCGGACATAAACATTGCTTTTGTTGGTATAGGATTGATGGGCGCACCTATGGTCCAACGCCTCATTGATGGCAAGCAATCACTTGTACTTTGGAACAGAACGGTATCCAAGGCCAAACAATTTGAACACCATGCGGCCATTGCCAAAAGCGTAGAAGATGCTCTAAACCAAGCGGACATAGTTATCACAATGTTAGAAAACGCTCAGGTAGTTGATGAACTCATTTTTCGCTCTAGCGCCTATAAACAGTTGCGGTCCGGTTCTTTATTCATCGATATGAGTTCTATCCCACCCAGCATTGCCCGATCACATGCTGAAACGCTTAAAGAACAAGGCGTGCGCTATCTCGATGCCCCGGTTTCCGGTGGTACTGTCGGGGCAACTGAGGGCTCATTATCCATCATGGTTGGGGGCAGCAAAGACGATTTCGACGATGCGAAATCCATTTTCGGTTTATTGGGAACACCCACCTACATTGGAGAAACAGGTTGCGGTCAGCTCACAAAGCTCGCCAACCAGGCTATCGTGGGTATCACCATAGGCGCCATATCTGAAGCATTACTGTTGGCCGCCCAGGGGGGGGCAGATCTGAATGCCGTCAGGCAGGCTCTTTTGGGAGGTTTCGCAGCAAGCAGAATACTCGACCTACATGGTCAGAGAATGATCGAACGGAACTTCAAACCCGGGGCCACCAGTCGCGTTCAACTCAAAGACATGCGCACTATTCTCAATGAAGCAAATGATTCGGGGTTAACACTGCCTTTGGCTCAAAGAACGTATGAAGCCTACCTTTCTCTTATTGCCAATGGCCATGAGGATGTCGACCATAGCGGCCTTCTATTGGAATTGGAGCACCTTAATCAAGTTCAATTAAACTGAGACAAGCACAAATGCCAAGGTTCGCTGCCAACCTAACAATGCTCTTCACGGAAGTTTCCTTTTTGGAACGTTTCAGAAAAGCCAAAGAACACGGGTTCGATTATGTCGAGTTCCTTTTTCCCTATGAGTGGCCGAGTGATGTGCTCCGAAAGCACTTGGACGAATTTTCTTTACAGCAGGTGCTATTCAACTTGCCGCCTGGAAACTGGGCTAAGGGTGAACGGGGCATCGCATGTCATCCAGACCGTTCTGAAGAGTTTAAAAAAGGCGTCGATTTGGCGATTCGCTATGCTCACGACCTCGGAGTTCATCAAATCAACTGTTTGGCCGGTTTGAAGCCCGAGAACGTATCCAGTGAAGAGGCCAATCAAACACTACTCGAGAATCTCAATTTTGCAGCCGATCAATTAGCCAAAGAGGATATTAGACTGTTAATTGAACCTATCAATAGTCGCATTGATATGCCTGGATTTTTCCTCGACACCATGGATAAAGCATTCTCTTTACTATCCAAACTCGGAAACGATAACCTCAGACTACAATTTGACTTTTATCATATGCAGATCATGCATGGTGATGTGATCCGGCTCTTTCAAACTCACCAGGAACAGATTGCCCACATCCAGTTCGCGGACAATCCTGGAAGACACGAACCTGAAACCGGAGAACTCAACTACGACAATATATTTGCGGCGATAGACAACAGCCCCTATTCAGGTTGGGTTAGCGCTGAATATCGACCCGCCAAATCCACCCCGGATTCACTTTCCTGGTTTACCAGAAATAGCAGGCACACCAAGTAATTCGGGGCTGACCCCTTACGAACTTTTAACTGGTTCCGGCTTTTGTCGCTATGTTACAACCCCAAGCTCTGGCTTGGATCATCATTTCTATTTCTTCGTGGAATTCTTAGCGCTATGAGTTGGTGGGGTAAAGTAATTGGAGGGACATTTGGTTTTGCCCTCGGCGGCCCGCTAGGCGCAATGTTAGGTGCCGCACTTGGTCACAGCTTCGACAAAGGATTATCGGGAATTGATCAGTCTGAGGCGTTTGCTTCCCCTGCAGAAAACGAAAAAATACAGGCCGCATTTTTTGCAGCCACTTTTTCGTTAATGGGTCGCATAGCCAAAGCCGATGGACAGGTTACACGAGACGAAATTAACCTCGCCAAAGCGACTATGGCGAGAATGCAGCTCAATGAAGAACAAACCAAAGCCGCCAAAGAATTATTTAATGAGGGTAAGTCAGAACACTTCGATGTCGCAGAAGTGGCGGCTCAGTTCAAACAGGTATGCGGTCGTCGTTCTAATCTCATTCAGATATTTCTGGAGATACAAATAGCAACAGCCTTGGCTGATGGAGATCTCCACACCGAAGAACAGGCCACTTTGCTGGAGATAAGCCGAATTCTTGGGGTTTCCCGAACCCAGTTTGAAAAGTTACTGGCGCTCGTGGTAGCACAACAGCAATTCGCACATGACTCTAGTCAGCATCATGCTAAACGCTCGGCGGATTCAAACCAGCATCTGACGCAGGCTTACCGTGTCTTGGGGCTCGATTCGAATTGCAGTGACGCCGAGCTAAAACGAGCCTATCGCAGACAGATCAGCCAACATCATCCAGATAAGCTTGTGTCCAAGGGTTTGCCTGAAGAGATGATGAGAATGGCAACGGAAAAAACTCGTGAAATTAAAGAAGCTTACGAGTTGATTAAGAAAAATCGATCAAAATAGTCGAGGTAAATATGCGCGTACTGGTAATCGAAGATGATAAAGATGTAGCCGCGTATCTGGTCAATGGTCTGAAGGAAAGTGACAATGTTGTCGACCATACCGATGATGGCAAGGAAGGTTTATTGCTGGCTGCCAGCGAAAACTATGATGTGATGATTATTGACCGGATGCTTCCGGGGATGGATGGCTTGTCCATTATCAAAACCATTCGAGCGACCGGAAACCAAACACCCGTCTTGATACTCAGTGCACTCGGTGATGTGGATGATCGCGTTGAAGGGCTTCGGGGCGGTGGTGATGACTATCTGACCAAACCCTTTTCATTTACAGAACTTTTAGCCCGACTTGAAGCACTGGCAAGACGTATCGCCAGCTCAGGTTCAGAGCAAGTAACTCATCTTCAGGTTGCGGATCTGGAAATGGATTTACTGGCACGAACCGTTAAACGGGGCAATGAAAAAATTGACCTTCAACCCCGGGAGTTTCGATTGTTGGAATTCCTCATGAAGCACGCAGGCCAGGTCGTTACAAGGACCATGCTTTTGGAAAAAGTATGGGATTATCATTTCGACCCCCAAACCAATGTCATAGACGTACACATAAGTCGCCTACGCTCCAAGATCGACAAAGATTTTCCCAAACAGCTGCTACAGACCGTTCGCGGCGCAGGTTATATTCTGAGTGAAGATTCTTAGCCTCCTTCGAACCTCTACTTTCCAACTGGCGATCATGTACATGGTATTGTTCGCCACGTCTGTATTTATATTGATGGGCTTTATTTACTGGGCTACGGCCGGGTATATGTCCAGCCAAACAGATGAAACCATCGAAGCGGAAATCGTTGGGCTTGCAGAGCAATACCAGCGTCAGGGTTTAAATGGACTTATCAGCGTTATACGCGAACGGGTTGCGCGAGACCCAAATGGCAAAGCGATCTACCTGTTTACGGCACGGGATTTTATCAAGTTGGCAGGGAATATCAGTAAGTGGCCCGAAGACGGTGAAGTTCAGGATGGATGGTTAAATTTCACTCTTGATGACAGTTTGGGTTGGCCCACCGAAGATGCCCGTCCCGCACGGGCCAGAGTATTTATTGTCCCCGGTGGACTTCGACTCTTGGTAGGCCGCGACGTCAATGAGTTTATGGCGGTCAAACAACTTGTAGAACGCGCTATCAATTGGGGAATGGGGATTACGATTGCCTTAGCCTTGCTTGGTGGCATCATGATGAGTCGAAGCACCGCTAAACGTGTAGAGTTGATCAACCAAACCAGTCAGAAAATCATGACAGGTAATCTTTCGCTGCGTATTCCGGATCGCGGAACAAATGACGATTTCGATCAACTTGCCCGAAATCTGAATCAAATGCTTGATCGCATTGTTCAGCTTATGGAGGGCATTCGTCACGTTTCTGACAACATCGCTCACGATCTCAGAACTCCACTTACGAGGCTCAGAAACCAACTCGAAAATACCTTGTTAAAAGTTGAGAAAGAAGAAGACAGAGAGCAGGTTGCAAATGCGGTTGCGGAAGCGGATCAACTCCTGGCAACTTTCAATGCACTGCTTCGTATAGCACGACTGGAGATGGGCGGTCGCTCCACTAATTTTGCTGAATTCAATTTGTCAGAACTGGTTCAGGACGCTGCCGAATTATATGAAGCCCTGGCCGAAGACAAGCGCCAGAAACTGTCATTGCTAATAGAACCGGATGTCCATGTGACAGCGGATAGAGACCTGCTGTTTCAAACTTTGAGCAACCTGGTGGATAATGCGATCAAATACACACCTGAAGGGGGAGAAATCGATTTATCTCTCAGCAAGTCAAAGGACGATGTTTATTTAATTGTAGGTGATTCAGGAATTGGGATTCCGGAAGATGAACGGAAAAAGGTATTTGAACGCTTCTATCGCGTTGCAAAAAGCCGATCTTTACCTGGGAATGGTCTTGGTTTGAGTCTGGTATTGGCCGTGATGGAACTTCATCACGGCAGCATTACCTTGGCGGACAACAACCCTGGTTTGCGAGTAGAGCTAAAAATTCCTTATCTGCCGCAATCTCCAGGGTTGGAACACAAGGATCAGAGTTGAGACTTGATGCGATCGTAAGCGTACTTCGCGGGAAATACCGCTAGATTAAAACCGCTGTTAAGGTACTTTTCTGTCGTATCGATAACAGCATCTACGCGTGATTTTCCTGATTCGATTCGAGCGCTCAGACTATCCATCTCTCCTTCAAATCGCTTTTGTGAAAACATAATGGCTGCAATCAAAGTGTGGCGGTTAATCTGGTTCTCAACGCCGATTGCATCTAACTGATAACCAACTGAGTCGATCTGCTCTAACAGACGATTTGCAATTACATTCACTTGCTTATTAATGTTCATGAACATTTCCTCCGATCATTGCGCGCAAATTTACGAGCTATTCTTAGGTTTTGCAACCTACTTTAATCAACCAAGCCAGGATCAGAAATTGTAATGGGTCGATATAGAGCGCCAACAAAGCCAGGAACCAAAGTCATTACTCCTCAAGGTGCGAAAAAACTCAAAGACGAGCTGGATTATCTTTGGCGAAAAAAAAGACCAGAAGTTACTCAAGCAGTATCTGAAGCCGCTGCATTAGGCGATCGTTCAGAGAACGCAGAGTATATCTATGGCAAAAAGCAGTTAAGAGAAATTGATAGCCGTATTCGCTTTTTGAGAAAACGACTGGACGATATGACCATCGTTGAAAGGTTACCGGAAGATACCTCGAAGGTATTCTTTGGCGCGTATATTAAACTTGAAAATGAAGAAGGAGAAGTATTTGACTATCGAATTGTCGGTCCTGACGAGTTTGACTTAAAATCAGGCCTTATTAGCATCGATTCACCCTTAAGTCGTGCCTTACTCACAAAAAGCGTTGGAGATGAAGTACTGGTGAATTTGCCTTCAGGCGATGTCATCTACGAAATTCTTCAAATCCATTACAGCAAATCAGATGAATCTCTGTGATCAGGCGCAGAGTAGATTTTTGGTACTGTGGTATATTATGTGATCAACTTCTTGTTCAGGAATCCTCCATGATCCCGCGTTTTTTAATCACACTTACATGTTTTGCTGTAATTGCGACTGCCGGTGCAGAGGAAGAACTCGACTGGGAACTTGATTTCAATATAGAGAGAAAGTCGACAATTGAGGACTTCCCGATGCAGGAAATTGGTCAAGAAGAATTATCTGATGCTGCAATAGGTGGTGCACTGCAAGCTACCAGCTCAGGACTGGCAGGAGCGAGCGGAAAACCCGCCTTCGAAGAACAGAATGAAAGATCTAATCGCCAGAAAAAGAGTGAGCTTGATCTGGAACCGGAAGCGGTTACAGCAGATGATTTGTTGAGATTTAGTCAGGGTGTTCCAGAGCCTATACCGTATTCCCAAGGACCATTGGTTATACCCAATGGCCGCACCTACGGACAGTTAAACAACACCGCGTTTGAGCGACCTTAGGCACCCAGAGCTCTTACTCGACCGTAACGGATTTGGCCAGGTTACGCGGTTGATCAACGTCTGTACCTTTAATCAATGCAACATGATAACTCAGCAGCTGCAGAGGAATGGTATAGAGAATGGGAGCGATGATCTTGTCGCAATGCGGTATCGCTAGAACTTTCATCGTTGCGTCGCTTTCAAAAGACGCATCTGCATCAGCAAAAACATACATCAAGCCCCCTCGCGCTCTGACTTCTTCCACATTCGAATGCAGTTTTTCCAACAGCTCATTATTGGGTGCAACAACGATAACGGGCATTTCAGCGTCGATTAATGCCAAAGGTCCATGTTTAAGTTCACCAGCCGCGTAGGCTTCTGCATGGATATATGAAATTTCTTTCAGTTTAAGCGCACCTTCCATAGCGATCGGGTACTGATCCCCGCGGCCTAAAAACAGGCTATGGTGCTTGTCGGCGAAATCTTCCGCCAACAGTTTTATTGCCGAGTTCATATCCAAAACCTGCTCAATTTTGGTCGGCAAGGACTGCAGTGCGGAAACAATCTTGGTTTCTTCTGAAGAGGCCAATGATTTGTGTTTTCCGACCGCAGCAACCAGAAGCAACAAACCAGCCAGTTGTACGGTGAACGCCTTGGTCGAAGCAACCCCGATTTCGGCGCCAGCTTCCATCATATAAGACAAATCAGATTCACGAACCAGTGAGGAACCTGGCACATTACAGATGGTAAGACTTGCTGCATAGCCCAGTTCTTTCGCCAAACGTAATGCGGCTAGAGTATCAGCCGTTTCCCCTGACTGGGAGATAGTTACCAGAAGTGAGTTTGGATAGACAACGGATTTGCGGTAACGAAATTCAGAAGCAATTTCTACGTTACAAGAAACCCCTGCCAGTTCCTCGAACCAGTATCGTGCAACCATCCCGGCATGATAACTGGTACCGCATGCAATAATTTGTATATGGTCGATTCCTTTTAGAATCTCGTCAGCGTTCTTTCCAAATGCTGTGGAGGATACCAAGCCTTCATCGATTCGGTTCTTCAGGGTATTTTTAAGAGCAATCGGCTGCTCATATATTTCTTTCAACATGTAATGCTTGAAAGGCCCTTTATCTCCCGCATCATGAGTTAATTCTGATTCAGTAACCGCGCGAGATACTGACTTGCCGTTAGCGTCATATATATCAACTTGCTGACGAGTGAGAACCGCAATATCACCTTCCTCAAGGAACGAAAACTTACGAGTCACCGGTAATAAGGCGAGTTGATCTGATGCGAGAAAATTTTCGCCAATCCCGTAGCCAATTACTAATGGGCTTCCCGATCTTGCCGCCAGTAGTCTTTCAGGATCATGCGTATCAAGAATCACAGTACCGTAAGCACCTTCCAGGCGCTTTATCGATGCCTGGAAAGCTTTAAATAAGTCATCATCATGGTTTTCAAGCTCACTGGCAACAAGGTGTGCAATGACCTCGGTGTCAGTATCCGAGGTAAACACATAACCTTTTGACTCAAGCTCACAGCGAAGTACTTTATGGTTTTCAATGATGCCGTTGTGAACAACGACTATACGCTCGCCCGAAACATGCGGATGGGCATTTTTTTCACTGGGTACACCATGAGTCGCCCAGCGGGTATGCGCGATACCGGTACCTCCTACACATGGCTCATTGAAAAGTGCATCCCCCAGCTCTTTAACCTTGCCTACACGCCTGAGTCGCTGAAGTTCTCGGTTCTTGTTTAGCACTGCGATTCCGGCAGAATCATAGCCACGATATTCCAAGCGTTTCAGCCCTTCCAACAAGATCTCTGCAACGTCCCTTTGCGCGATTGCGCCCACTATGCCACACATACTTTCACTTCCGTCTGTCGTTTAGTTACAACAACTCTATCAGAAAACTAATTTTTCTCCGGCTTTTTCCAGCCATCGATATTACGCTGCTTTCCTCTAGCAACTGCAAGCTGATCGCTTTCAATATCCCGCGTTATCACTGAACCCGCGCCGACTGTCGCTCCATCAGCTATTTTAACTGGAGCGACCAGAGAACTATTGGAACCCACAAACACTGCATTGCCAATTTCTGTCTTGAATTTGTTGGCGCCATCATAGTTGCAAGTGATCGTACCGGCTCCAATATTTGCGTTTTCACCAACGCTTGTGTCTCCGATATAACTCAGATGATTAACCTTAGAGCCGTTCCCTATAATCGATTTCTTAGTTTCGACAAAATTACCAAGCTTGCATTGGTCCTTGAGAACGGTACCGGGTCGTGTACGCGCAAAGGGCCCGATCTCACAGCTTTTTCCAACTACTGTATCTTCCAGAACGCTATTCGCATGAATACGCGTACCTTCACCTATAACTGTATTTCTGATCACACAATTTGGTCCGATAACAACACCATTAGCGAGTTCAACGTGCCCTTCAAATATAACATTAGTATCAATCGTCACGTCCTGAGCGTGTATAAGGGAACCTCGTATGTATACCCTATCCGGGTCGTATAGCGTAACTCCGTCTAACATGAGCTGTTTTGTATCAAGCTTTCGCTTGTATACTTCCAACTCTGATAACTGCAGACGATTGTTTACACCCTGAACCTCTTCTACTCTTGATGGCTGGGAAACATTTACCTTTATTCCGTCAGCAATGGCCATTGCAATAATATCCGTGAGATAAAACTCACCCTGTGCATTATTACTGGACAGTTTTGGTAACCATTTATTTAAGTGCGAGGCTCTGGCTGCGAGAATGCCCGAGTTCACTTCTTTAATACCGAGCTCTTTTTCTGAAGCGTCTTTTTGCTCGACTATTGAGGTAACATCTCCACTTGAACTGCGGACGATACGGCCATAACCATCCGGATTTTCCAGCGTAACGGTCAGCAACGCCATTGAATCTTTGGAAACCAATTCCAATAGTCGGAGAAGTGTTGAACGCGCAATTAGAGGAACATCTCCATACAGGATCAGTACTGTGTCATTCTCCGGTACACCTGGCATGGCCAATTCAACTGCATGGCCCGTACCCAATTGTTCTTCCTGAAGGACCCATTTCAGGTTCGTTTCTTCCAAAGAGTTTTGAACATCTTCTGCGCTGTGACCCACCACAATCTTAACTAGATTGGGTTCCAAAGATTCTGCGGTGTCAAAAACGTGATGAAGTAAGGGCTTACCCGCAAGCTGGTGAAGGACTTTTGGTGTAGAAGACTTCATTCTGGTTCCTTTTCCTGCAGCCAGAATAATCACGCTTAATTCCATAGATTTAACTCATCAGTATGGGTTTATAAATAAGTCTAGAATGATGCTCAATGATTGTTAAACAAAAAAGGCAGCCAAAGCTGCCTTTTTACTTACATACATAAATCACTAGTGCTTTTTGCGAAGCTGTTGGATCACCCTTAAACGAGCTGAAGCTTCCGCCAACTGAGCTGCCGCTTTCGAATAGTCGAATTCACCGCTCTGATTGGCAAGCGCTTTTTCAGCTTCCTGCTTGGCTTCCAAGGCCGCTGCTTCATCGACATCATCTGCTCGTTGAGCGCTATCAGACAAAATGGTAACAACATTAGGCTGAACTTCCAGGTAGCCTCCTGTCACAAAGAAGATCTCTTCTTCTCCACCTTGTTTGATAACACGAACCGGACCGGGATTGAGCTTAGTCATCAACGGTGCATGACCGGGCGCGATACCCAAATCACCTAACTCACCCGCTGCAACGACAAGTTCAACCAAGCCTGAAAATATCGATTTTTCTGCACTAACGATATCGCAATGCACGCTAATACCCATAATTTTATCCTTTGTACTAGAGAGTGCTCTTCAGAGCACTCTACCCAAGGAAAACTTACATGTTTTTGGCTTTTTCGACCGCTTCGTCAATTGAGCCAACCATGTAGAACGCTTGCTCTGGCAGTTCGTCATATTCACCGTCGAGGATTCCCTGGAACCCACGAATCGTATCTTTAAGTGACACGTATTTACCTGGAGACCCGGTAAATACTTCCGCAACGTGGAATGGTTGTGACAGGAAGCGTTCAATTTTTCGCGCTCTTGCTACTGTCTGCTTGTCCTCTTCAGAAAGTTCATCCATACCCAGGATGGCGATAATGTCTTTTAGCTCGGCATATCGCTGAAGTACAGTCTGGACGCCACGAGCAACATCATAGTGCTCTTGTCCAATGACGAGAGGATCCAATTGACGTGATGTTGAGTCGAGAGGATCGATTGCCGGGTAAATACCCTTAGAGGCAATGTCACGGCTCAAAACAACAGTCGCATCTAGGTGCGAGAACGTGGTCGCAGGCGATGGGTCTGTCAAGTCATCTGCCGGTACATATACCGCCTGGATAGAAGTGATAGATCCGGTTTTGGTTGAGGTAATACGTTCCTGAAGAACACCCATTTCTTCCGCTAGCGTAGGCTGATAACCTACCGCAGACGGCATACGACCCAATAGTGCAGATACTTCTGTACCTGCCAGGGTGTAACGGTAGATATTGTCGACGAAGAGCAGAACGTCCTTACCTTCATCACGGAACTTTTCAGCCATGGTCAAACCTGTCAACGCCACGCGAAGACGGTTTCCAGGTGGCTCATTCATCTGACCGTAAACCATCGCAACTTTGGAATCTGTTGGCGTTTCAAGATTTACAACACCTGCTTCCTGCATTTCATGATAGAAGTCGTTACCTTCACGAGTACGCTCACCAACACCCGCAAATACAGACAGACCAGAGTGCTTTAATGCAATGTTGTTGATCAACTCCATCATGTTGACCGTTTTACCAACACCTGCACCACCGAACAGCCCGACTTTACCGCCTTTGGCAAAAGGACAAACCAGATCGATTACCTTGATACCTGTTTCCAGCAACTCGGTAGAAGCTGCCTGTTCAGAGTAAGTAGGTGCTTTACGGTGAATAGGCATACGCTCCTGTTCGCCGATGTCGCCCCTTTCATCGATGGGTCGACCCAAAACATCCATAATCCGTCCCAGTGTTTCGGTACCAACGGGTACAGAAATCGGCGCTCCGGTGTTAGCGACGCTCAAACCACGCTTTAAACCTTCCGTACTTCCCATCGCAATGGTACGCACAATGCCATCACCAAGCTGCTGCTGAACTTCCAGCGTGGTTTCACCACCTTCTACATTCAACGCATCATATACATTAGGGACGGAATCACGTGCAAATTCGACGTCGATTACCGCTCCTATAATTTGTACGATACTTCCGCTACTCATGATCGGTTCCTCGTTATCTATAAATTCTTTTCAACCCTGGATCTAAAGGGTGAAGCGGACATTCGGAATATTCCGCTTAAATACTGTGTATTTGTTTATACAGCGGCTGCGCCACCCACAATTTCGGATATTTCCTGAGTAATCGCTGCCTGCCTTGCTTTGTTGTAAACAAGTTGCAACTCATTAATCAGTTCGCCTGCGTTGTCTGTCGCGCTCTTCATCGCAATCATTCGGGCTGCCTGCTCACAAGCGACATTCTCAACAACGCCCTGATAGACCTGAGACTCGATATATCGGGTTAACAGACCATCAAGCAAATCTTTTGCTTCCGGCTCGTAAATGTAATCCCAATGATGCTTAAGCTCTTCTTCTTCGGAAGGCTGGAGGGGCAGCAACTGCACTACATCCGGGCTCTGCGTCATGGTATTGAGAAACTTGTTGTATACCACGTAAAGACGGTCAATCTTGCCTTCATCGTATGCATCCAACATCACTTTCACCGACCCGATCAACTTATTCGCAGACGGCTCATCTCCCAAGTGACTCAAAGCAGCAACTACATTGCCGCCATAGCTTTTGAAAAAAGAAATGGCTTTTTGACCAACTGCACAAATATCTACCTGTACATTCTTGTCACTCCACTCTTTCATGTCCTTGATCGTTTTCTTGAACAGATTGACATTCAATCCGCCACACAGACCCCGATCAGTAGACACAATGATGTAGCCAACACGCTTCACATCACGTTCTTGCAGATACTTGTGATTATATTCCGGTGTGGCGTTCGCCAAGTGGCTAACAACAGATCTGATTTTTTCCGCATAAGGTTTACCCAGACTCATCCGATCCTGAGCTTTACGCATCTTACTTGCCGCCACCATTTCCATGGCGCTCGTAATTTTCTGCGTGCTCTTGATACTTGAGATCTGGTTTCGTATCTCTTTACCAACGGCCATTGTGTATCGCCTATAACGTCTTGTTCACTTTGCAGACAAATCGAATGGCGAACCTTTTACGGTCCGCCAAACCGATTTTACCAAGTTTGCGTTGACTTAAATGTCTCCAGCGCTGACTTGATACCATTGGCGATCTCATCATTGTAATCGCCTTTCTCGTTGATTTTGTCGAGCAGCGCAGATTGTTCTGCGTTCATGTAAGACAGCATGGCTGCTTCAAAATCGACGACTTTATTAACGGGTACGTCATCAAGGAAACCTTCATTGGCTGCGTAAAGAACAATACCCATTTCTGCAACGCTTTGAGGACTGTATTGCTTCTGTTTCATCAGCTCTGTCACACGTTGGCCGTGCTCAAGTTGCTTCCGGGTTGCATCATCAAGATCAGATGCGAACTGAGCAAAGGCCGCCAGCTCACGATACTGAGCCAGTGCTAGACGCACGCTACCACCCAGCTTTTTGATAATCTTTGTCTGTGCAGCACCACCTACACGAGATACCGATATACCAGCGTTCATGGCTGGACGGATACCCGCGTTAAACAGGTTTGTCTCAAGGAAGATCTGACCATCGGTAATCGAAATTACGTTGGTAGGTACGAAGGCAGAAACGTCACCACCTTGGGTTTCGATAATAGGCAACGCAGTCAAAGAACCCGTTTTGCCCTTCACTTCACCGTTAGTGAACTGTTCAACGTAGTCGGCGTTAACACGAGACGCCCGCTCCAACAGACGAGAGTGCAAGTAGAAAACGTCACCTGGGTAGGCTTCTCGACCAGGTGGTCGACGCAGAAGCAGGGAAATCTGACGGTATGCCCAAGCTTGCTTGGTCAGATCGTCAAAAACGATTAGTGCATCTTCACCACGGTCACGGAAGTACTCACCCATTGTGGTGCCACCGTAAGGTGCCAAAAACAGCATCGCTGCTGGATCAGCTGCGCCGGCTGCGACGACGATTGTGTGGTCCATCGCGCCGTGCTCTTCAAGCTTGCGTACTACCGCAGCAATCGAAGATTGTTTCTGACCAACTGCCACATAGATACACTTAACACCCGTACCTTTCTGGTTGATGATTGCATCAATCGCAATGGCGGTTTTACCAGTTTGACGGTCACCGATAATCAGCTCACGCTGACCACGACCAATTGGTACCATGGAGTCGATCGCTTTCAGACCAATCTGAACAGGCTGATCAACTGACTGACGAGCAATTACACCGGGAGCTACTTTCTCGAGAGGAGCTGTCAGGTTGGTTTCAATTGGGCCTTTACCATCAATAGGGTTACCCAAGGCATCGACGACACGGCCAAGCAAAGCTTCACCAATCGGCACTTCCAGGATACGACCTGTACATTTAGCCTTTTGTCCTTCGGCCAAACCTTTCGGATCACCCAAAACAACGACACCTACGGAGTCGCGTTCCAGGTTCAATGCCATACCATATACGCCGGTTTCAAATTCAACCATCTCACCGTACATTACATCGGCAAGACCATGAATCAATACAATACCGTCAGATACACTGACGATGGTGCCCTCATTTTGGGCTTCAGAAGACACATCAAGTTGTGCAATGCGCTTCTTTATTATTTCGCTGATCTCAGCTGGGTTTAGCTGTTGCATGCTTTAAATCCTCAAATCTGAATCTGCTACCTAAGCACCAATCGCTTCGGCCAATTTTGCAATTTTGCCACGTACAGAAGCGTCGATAACCAGATCATGTGCTCGAATAATTGCGCCACCAATTAGCGACTGATTAACAGTCGATGAAATGACGACATGGCGATCCAGTTTCTTACTCAATGCTTGTGCCAGCTTATCCTGTTGTTCACTTCCCAGTTCAAAAGCACTCTCAACTTCTACATCGACAGATTTTTCCAGCTGCGCTTTGAAGTGCTCAAACAGATTGGCGATTTCCGGTAGAAGACCAATACGTTTGTTTTGAGCCAGAATAACAATGAAATTTTTGCCATCCTGGGAGAGATTCTCACCACATGCATCGGTAAAAATCTCTGCCTTTTGCTCACTGGTGAGGCCTGGGAGATCGAGAACAACGCTCATCGTTTCATCCGCTGCAACCGCAGAAGCATAGTGCAGCATGTCTGACCACTGGGCCAGTGCGTCACTATCCTTCGCTGCCTGAAAAGCGGCTTTAGCGTAGGGTCGGGCAATCGTAATTGATTCTGCCATCATCCACTCTCAATAATTAAATTTCTGAAGCAAGCTGGTCGAGTAACTCACTATGTTTGCTGGCATCGATGGATGAACCCAAGATTTTCTCTGCACCCGCAATAGCGATGGCAGAGACTTCGGAGCGCAGCTCCTCTTTGACTCGGTTTTTTTCCTGTTCGATTTCAGCTTTGGCTGCAGCAATCAAACGCTCACCTTCTTGACGAGCGGTCACTTTCGCTTCATCAATAATCTGGCTGGAACGCTTGTTCGCTTGCTCTATCAACTCAGCTGCTTGTGTTTTCGCTTCTTTTAACTCCTGAACAGCTTTCTTTTGAGCCAGTTCAAGGTCCTTTGAAGCACGATCCGCAGCGGCTAAGCCGTCAGAAATTTTCTTCTCGCGCTCATTCATAGCCGCCAGGATTGGGGGCCAGACGTATTTCATGCAAAAAAGCACGAACGCCGCGAAGAAGATCATTTGACCTATAAGTGTGTAATTAATATTCACACTAAAAACCTCGTTTTTGTTGCCGGTTTACGTAATTAGTTAACAAACCTAATCTACGAGACTGATTATGCGCCAACGCCAGGAGCAACAACGAAGATCAAGTACATAGCGATACCAACACCGATGATGGGAATCGCGTCGATCAGACCAGCGAGCAGGAACATTTTGCCTTGGAGCATTGGACCCAATTCCGGCTGACGAGCAGTACCTTCAAGAAGACGACCACCCAGCAGACCCATTCCTACGGCTGCACCCAGTGCACCCAAACCAAGCATGATTGCTGCAGCAATGATTACCAGTTCCATTTCTTTCTCCTATTACGTTTTAAAAATGAAGTTAATGGTTAAATTTGAATTAAAAAATGCAATACAAATACGTTAGTGATCTTCGTGCGCCATACTCAGGTATACCACCGTCAGCACCATAAAGATGAACGCCTGTAGTGTAATGACCAGAATATGGAAAATTGCCCATCCGATTTGCAACAAGCCACCAAACAAACCGAAGAACAGCCCGGCGCTGTACATGACAGCAATCAGGATAAAGATCATCTCGCCGGCATACATATTTCCGAACAGTCGCAAGCCAAGTGAAAAAGGCTTCGCCAGCAAACCAACGAGTTCCATGAAAAGATTCACAGGGATAAAAGCCCAGTGATTAAAAGGATGCATGGTAAGTTCTTTGACAAAACCGCCCACTCCTTTGATTTTGATAGAGTAGTAGAGCATCAGAATGAAAACACCGAGCGCCATACCCAATGTGATATTCGGGTCAGTTGATGGAACGATTTTCTGATATTCCACTCCGGCAAGCTTCATCAGTTCCGGTACCAAATCGACCGGAACCAGATCCATGAGGTTCATAAGAAAAACCCAAACAAAAATCGTCAGGGCAAGAGGCGCTACAAGAGGATTGCGACCGTGGAACATGTCTTTCACGTTGTTGTCGACAAACTCTACAATGATTTCTATCAGATTCTGAAACTTGCGGGGGGTATCACTGCTGGCTGACTTGGCAACCGATCTGAAAAGCCAACAAAACAGCAAGCCCAAACCAAAAGACCAAAGGAGACTGTCTACATGGATAGCCGAGAAGCCCATCGCCGCAGCTTCTTGTGATCCATGAGCCATGGTCCAGGTCGCTTCAGACAAGACTGAGCCATCGTAACGCTCATATCCTGCAGGGAGTTGTCCGTAGGTAAGATTGGTGAGGTGATGCTGGATATAACCAGTGGTCGTAAGATTATCGCCTGCCATAGTTTTTAGGGCCTACACTATCTATTTAGAAATCTGTTGGTGTCTAGACTGACGTATTTTTGCCATCAACAAACGCCGGCAAAAATATGTTGAGCACTAACACAGCGACAAATGAAAAAAACAAAGCAAACACATCCAAAGGTTTAACGACAGAAAACGCGATACCAAATCCAGATGCGATCAGAATAAGCTTTGCTGATTCGCCTTTGTAAAAATTCTGTATTACTCGATCTACGGAACGCGCGCCTGATTCGAGGAAAGCCACGACTCCGAAATAGAGCTGGGGTATTGCAAAAATCGCTCCTCCCATAAGGGATGAATATCCTGCAACTTGACCCGAAATCCATGCAAACACCGCTGCCACGAAAACGGTAAATAGCGCTTGCCAAATAAAAAAAGTAAATACTGGTGGTTTTTTAATTCGATTTACACGTGTTGTTGCCAAAACAAACATCTCAATCCAGATGCTGCGATCACTGAGTTGTGCTAACTGCTAACCGGTTTTTATTTTTCTGGTCTCAATGATCGGGCAAATTCGAATATCAAACTAGCCTTCCACCACCCTCGCCGCATGAGTTGTGTACCCAGCTTTGAGGCGACGCAGATTATATGGGGATTGCATGGCGCATTCAACAGCGCCGAGCCTTATATTTACGCTGGGAAGCAAAAAAAAATAACAGAATTTTGCCTGCTAATTTTCCCCGCATTGTTGCTAGTGTTTAGATCAATATTTAACCACTATATATAGTAGGTAGGGTGCAGTAGGTAAGCGCTTGGAATCATGATTATTTAATATGATTCAGAATCCCGTCTAACTCATCAAGTGAATTGTATTTGATCACCAGCTTGCCTTTTCCTTTACTGCCATGATCAATCGCTACCGCTGCACCCAGTTTTTCCGATAAATCATCTTGCAATCGTTTGATATCACTGGACAGCTTTTTCGGTTTTTTCTTGCCGGGCGCTTCAGTTTCTTGCTGAATTTTTCGAACCAAAGCTTCCGTCTGACGCACAGACAGAGATTTGGATTCAACCTGACGTGCCACCAAAACCTGTTGTTCAGGCGACAGACTAATCATTGCCCTACCGTGACCCATCTCAAGATCGCCATGCTCAAGCATCAATTTAACTTCGTCGGTGAGCTGCAGCAGTCGCAACAGGTTGGCGATTGTTGCTCTGTTTTTCCCCACAGCTTTGGCCACTTCAGCTTGTGTGAGATCAAACTCTTCCTGCAAACGTTGCAATGCCAAAGCTTCTTCCATGGCATTCAGGTTTTCCCGCTGGATATTCTCGATCAAAGCCATGGCAACGGCCGCTTCGTCGGGAACTTCCCGAATCAATGCCGGAATTCGATCCAGCCCCGCCAGTTGTGTCGCCCGCCACCGTCGCTCTCCAGCAATAATTTCATAGCGACCTTCATCGATAGGTCTAACGACGATGGGTTGCATGATACCTTGTTCGCGAATCGACTCCGCCAACTCTTCCAGCGCATTCGGGTCCATGTCTCGTCTAGGTTGGTATTTACCACGCTGGATTAATTCAATGGGGAGCTCCCGCAGCTCTCGATCAAGCTCAGATTGCTGTTCAAGTTCAACATTGGAACCTTTCAGCAATGCACCTAAACCTTTCTCACCCAGGCCGCGTTTCTTTACCACAGATGTATCCTTTAATTGTATTTATGCAGATTCAAGCGCTTGTTTGGACGTGCTTTTTGTTTTTCGCACAATTTCACCAGCCAATGCCAGATAAGCGATAGCCCCTTTTGACGACTTGTCGTAATGCAGTACCGGCAAGCCATGACTCGGAGCTTCGGCAAGACGGACATTCCTGGGAATCGCCACTTTATATACCTGATCTCCGAAATATTCTTCCAGCTCGTCTGAAACGTCTTTGGTCAGGCTGTTTCTGGGATCGTACATCGTTCGCAGAATACCTGCGATGTTCAGGGAAGGGTTGATCGTTTCCCGAATCTGCTCGATGGTGTTCATTAGCGCAGCCAAACCCTCCAGCGCATAGTACTCACATTGCATGGGAATAATAACGCCTTCTGAGGCAGACAAGGCGTTCACGGTCAACATATTCAGGGAAGGGGGGCAATCAATGAGTATGAAATCATACTGTTCGCGGACATCATTGAGTGCAAGCCTTAGACGGTGCTCTCTGCCGATTTCGTTCAGCAGCTCTACCTCTGCGGCAACCAAATCACCGTTGGCTGGTATGACATCATAAGCTGCTTTTTCAGATCGAACGATAATGTCCTGTAGCTCGGCTTTCTTTGTCAGCAATTCATAAGCAGAACATTCCACTTCGTTCTTGCTGATTCCGCTTCCCATGGTTGCATTCCCCTGGGGATCAAGATCAATTAGCAGAATTCGACGCCGGGTAGCAGCCAATGATGCCGCGAGGTTTACGCAGGTTGTCGTTTTTCCAACACCACCTTTCTGATTGGTAATTGCGTATATTTTTGCCACCTGAGGACCCTTTTGTTGGAAGCGGATAACTGCGGGTATATCGATTGATCAAGAACCTGAGAGACCTTCGCCTGAAGGCGCAATAATAATTAAATGTCTCTGTCCGGTACAACCAGGAACTTCCAATTCTAACGTGCTTTTAACTGGATAGTCTGCTGGAAGCTCGGAAAATTCCTCTTTGAGCAGCTGCCCCTTCATGGCCAGAAATTCACCGTGTTGAGACAAGTGCTTGGCACACAGACTGACCATATTACCCAAAGCCGTAAAGGCTCTCGAGACGATCTGATCAAAAGGTTCTGCAAACTCACAGTCTTCGACCCTTGCATTAATCACTTCAATGTTTTCCAAACCTAGTTCGATTTGGCACTGAGTTAGAAAACGTGTCTTTTTGCTGTTCGTGTCCAAAAGCACAAACTGTTTGGCCGGCAACAGAATTGACATAGGGATGCCGGGAAGTCCTGGCCCCGTACCGACATCGAGAATTCGATCCCCTTTGATATAGGAGACTACGCTAAGTGAATCAATAAGATGTCGATCCAACATATCTCGAGGATCTCGCACCGCGGTAAGATTAAATGCCGAGTTCCATTTTGCCAGCAGAGTCAGATAGTCCAAAAGCTGCTCACCTTGCTGGTTATTCATTTCCAGCTCAAGACAGTCAGCTGCCCAGATCAGTCGTTCCCTGAATTGTAGGCGGTCATTCTCGGATAGTGTTGGCATTATTATCTATTCAGGCACTCGCTTGCGTATTCGAGCTACTTGTCTGCTTACTGTATTCACGCTTTTTCAGGTATACCAAAACCAATGAAACCGCCGCCGGAGTGACCCCTGGAATTCGGGAAGCATGAGCAATGGTCTCTGGTCTCTGCTGAATCAGCTTTTGCTTTATCTCATTGGACAAACCAGATACCACTTCGTAGTCAAAGTCTTCTGGTATGCGTTTGCCTTCGTTACGCTTAACTTTGTCTATTTCGTCCTGTTGTCGAGAAATATAGCCGGCATACTTTATTTGTATCTCCACCTGTTCCGCGACCGCTGCCGAATCTGCTTCATGTCCCGAAATACCGGCAATATCCCGATAACTGATTTCCGGTCTACGCAGCAGGTCAGCCAGAGAATACTCCCGTTGCAAAGACTGACCCAACTTAACCCGTGCTTTTTCGCCTTCCTTGCTATCAGGCTGAATCCAGGTTTTGTTCACAAAGTCCATTTCCCTTGCGATGGCTTCCTGTTTTGCCTCAAATGCCTGCCACCTTGCATCACCAACGACACCCAACTGATGACCGATCTGTGTCAGTCTGAGATCCGCATTGTCTTCCCGCAGCAATAAACGGTGTTCCGCTCGACTGGTAAACATACGATAGGGCTCGCTGGTGCCAAGAGTGATCAGGTCGTCTACCAAAACTCCAATATAAGCCTCATCTCGACGAGGACACCAGGAATCTTTTCCCTGCACCCGCAAAGCCGCATTAATACCCGCCAAAAGACCTTGTGCGCCAGCTTCTTCGTACCCGGTTGTACCGTTTATCTGGCCAGCGAAATAGAGGTTTTCAATGAATTTGGTTTCAAGGCTATGTTTCAAATCCTGTGGATTAAAATAATCGTATTCAATCGCGTACCCCGGGCGAGTAATATGCGCGTTTTCGAAACCTTCGATTGAGCGCACCAGTTGCAGCTGCACATCAAACGGTAAACTGGTTGAGATTCCGTTTGGATATAACTCGTTGGTATTCAGCCCTTCGGGTTCAACAAAAATCTGGTGGCTATCTTTATCAGCAAAACGATTGATCTTGTCTTCTATGGATGGACAGTACCTTGGACCCGTCCCTTCAATCACTCCGGTATACATTGGTGATCGATCAAAACCGGATCGAATGATGTCATGGGTATGTGCATTGGTTTTGGTGACATAACAGCTGATTTGTTCAGGGTGTTGTTCAACACCCCCCAAGTAAGACATAACAGGTGTTGGTGTGTCTCCCGGCTGCACGAGCATTTTGCTGAAATCCACGCTGCGGGCATCGATTCGTGGGGGGGTACCTGTTTTTAAGCGACCCACTCTAAAGGGTAAGGCTCTTAATCGTTCAGCGAGCGCTATGGAAGGTGGATCTCCGGCACGACCACCGGAATGCTGTTCGAGCCCTATATGGATGACACCACCGAGGAACGTACCGGTCGTCAAGACCACTGTTTTTGCCCGAAAGGTCACACCCATATTGGTTTTGACGCCTTCTACCCGACCTCCATTGACAATGAGGTCATCCGCAGCTTGCTGAAAAATATCCAAACCCACCTGGGATTCCAGCATTTTTCTTACTGCAGCTTTGTACAGGGCTCGATCGGCCTGGGCGCGAGTTGCTCTCACCGCAGGTCCCTTACGACTATTCAATACACGAAACTGAATGCCAGCTAGATCCGTCGCTTTTGCCATGGCGCCATCGAGAGCATCTATCTCTTTCACTAAATGGCTTTTGCCTATCCCGCCAATTGCCGGGTTGCAGGACATTTGTCCCAAGGTTTCAATATTGTGAGTGAGCAGGAGAACACGAACCCCCATCCTGGCGGCAGCGAGCGCAGCCTCTGTGCCAGCATGACCACCACCAATAACAATGACGTCGTAGTCCGTTGGAAAGTCCACAACCTAACCTCAAATGGAGAAAAAATGGGAGCGCATTATACGTATTCAGAAATGCAATTTCAGCATGAAAGATTAAAATTTAACCAATTTCTTCGTTATCACAAGCAAAAAAGTGAAATTAAATTCATTTTATTTGAAAACAACAACTTAGAGGCTTTATGTGAAAAAGTTATTAATAAAGTTATCCACAGCAAAAATAATTTTTTACTTTAACAAGTATCTATATATACATGATATATATAATAAAAATTATTTGTTATATTCTTAATTAATCTGGTTATTAAACTTATCCACAGGAAGATGCATCGGTTTTTGATTGATTCAACAAGCGCTCTATCTCCGACTGCAAACGTTCTGCACTAACATTTTCTGGTAACACGACTTTTCCGGCACTGAGAACGACTTTCGACCAGAATCGTTTGGGCAACTTGGTCAACGCCTGTCCATCTTTATGACTAAACACACTTCCCCACAAACCATCCAGTGCAAGGGGTACCACGGGAACCGGCCGGTTATCTATTATCTGCTCAATACCTTTTTTGAATTCGTTCAGTTCACCGCTATGGGTGAGTTTTCCTTCCGGAAATATGCAAACCAGCTCGCCCTGGGACAAAGCTTCATCTATCGATTTAAAAGCCGCTTCATAGGTTTCTTTATCTTTGTGCTGAGGCGCAATGGGAATGGCTTTAGCGAGACGAAAAAACCAACCAAGCGCTGGCATTTTGAAGATGCCTGAATCCATAACAAATCGAATGGGTCGTGGGCATGCTCCGGCAATCAACATGGCATCCGCATAGCTCACATGATTACAAACCAGTACTGCCGCTCCTTCTTCAGGAATTTGATCCAGGTTTTTGTGGCTCACTCGATAAATCGTATGAGACAACATCCAGACAACAAATCGAATCGCAAACTCATCTACCTGGTAGAAGATATAACAACACACGACTAGGTTCATGACTGCTAGCACAGCAAAGAAATCGGGAATGCCAAGTGCCATCACCCCGAGATACAGCATCCCCGCCAGCGCACTGCCCACCATAAACAATGCATTCATAATATTGATTACTGCAATAGTCCGAGCCCGATAGCTTTCTTCCGCTCTATGCTGCACAAACGCGTAGAGTGGAACGATAAAAACGCCGCCGAAAAAACCGATAAAGAATAAATCCAGCAATAAGCGGGTTGTGCCAAGGTCGCTCAGAAAGGATAACCAGTTGTATACAGTATCGCCTTGCTGAGGGATGGCTAAAAATAAATCCAGGCCAAAAATTGAAAGTCCCAAGGCTCCGATAGGCACAATACCGATTTCGACCCTTGATGAGGACAGCTTCTCACAAATCATTGAGCCCGTTCCGATTCCCAAAGTGAAAAGCGCGAGCAACAATGTCACCAGGGAAGCGTCACCATTCAAAACTTCCTTGGAAAAATTGGGAAACTGAGTCAGATACGCAGCACCGAGAAACCAAAACCAGGAGATAGCCATGATAGCCAGGTAAATCGCCCGGTTTTCTCGAACCGTCTGAATCAGCTCCCATGTGGTCGAAACGGGATTATAAGAGAGCTTCAATTCCGGGATAGAGGAGGGGGCCTCAGGTATTTTGCGGCTGGCCAGATATCCTATAATCGCCAAACTTAATACAAAACAAGCTGTGATAAGGGATTTGGCGTCAAACTGCATAATGATCCCTGCTCCAATTGTCCCCAATAGAATCGCCACAAAAGTACCCATCTCAACCAAGGCATTACCACCCACCAGTTCTTCTGTTTTTAAATGCTGGGGCAAAATTGCATATTTTGCCGGCCCAAAGAACGTAGACTGGGTTCCCATCAGGAACAGCAAAGCAAGCAAGAGAAAATACAGTTCAAACAGCAAACCGATGACTGCACAGGCCATAATGCCAATTTCAAGCAACTTGATTTTTCTTATCAGGAAAGACTTTTCGTATTTGTCAGTAAGCTGACCAGCAATAGCTGAAAACAGGAAAAACGGCAGGATAAAAAGCAGAGCGGCAAAATTCAGAATAATATTGATATCAATTTCAAGTGCATTGGATGCACTAAACGCGATCAGGAGCATCAGCGTATTTTTATAAATATTGTCGTTGAAAGCCCCAAGAAACTGTGTTGCGAAGAAGGGTGCAAAACGCTTTGATTTAAGTAATGCAGACTGACTCATCCTTGATACCCCAGTGGTAGGTGCTACTAGCTAATCGGTTCGAATAAGAATACAGGCTCGAAAACAGAAGGTATAGCGAGA
Organism: Oleiphilaceae bacterium; assembly: GCA_965230795.1. GTDB lineage: Bacteria > Pseudomonadota > Gammaproteobacteria > Pseudomonadales > Oleiphilaceae > PZPK01. The sequence continues at coordinate 176,644 of OZ246020.1, forward strand.
GGTCACTTGCCTATACAAAAGCTGCTAAAGATTTCCCCCAACAAGTCATCCGAACTGAATTTTCCAGTAATCTCACTAAGGGCATCCTGCGCTATGCGAAGCTCCTCCGCCAAAAGCTCTCCTGCCCGATAAACATGCAGTTGCTCATGACCCCGATGGATAGCCTGGTCAGCTCGTTCCAGAGAATGAAGATGTCGACGTCTGGCGGAAAACATACCTTCATTCGACTGAGAGTATCCGACACACTGTTTTAAGTGCTCTCGTAATAAATCTATTCCAACTCCCTGTCTCGCGGATAGAGATATCATCGGATAGTTTCCGGCCATGTTTGATCGATCCACTTCCCCTATCGCGTCGACCTTATTTCGAATCAAGGTAATATGATCATCCCTGTCGATCACTTTGAAAAGTTCCGGCCATTCCAAATGTGGATCCACTTCGTCTGTTTGTGTGGCATCAAATACCCACAGTATTCGATCTGCCTGATCAATTTCCTGCCAGGCGCGATCAATGCCAATCTTTTCCACTACATCATGGCTGTCTCTTAATCCTGCCGTATCGATAATATGCAGTGGCATTCCATCAATGGTAATTTGCTCTCTTAAAACATCGCGAGTGGTACCTTCAATATCCGTCACGATGGCAGATTCTTTACCTGCAAGGGCGTTCAGCAAACTGGATTTTCCAGCATTGGGTCTACCGGCAATCACAACCCGCATTCCCTCAGTTAGCAAAGCACCCTGACTTGCGCCATCTAACAGTTCAGACAATGACGTTTGGATCTGGTCCAGTCGATTGGTTAGTGCTGAATCGCATAGAAAGTCGACTTCTTCTTCCGGGAAATCGATGGCTGCTTCAACGTAGGTTCGCAGGGCAATGAGAGATTCAACAATGTCATTGACCCGATGTGAAAACTCTCCCTGCATGGATCGCAAAGCGCTACGTGCAGCATGTTCCGAGGTACTGTTGATCAAATCCGAAATAGCTTCTGCCTGGGCCAGATCGAGTTTGTCGTTCAGAAAAGCGCGTTGTGAAAACTCACCAGGTTCTGCTGGACGACACCCCAAACGGATCACCGAGCGAAGTAGCATATCCATAACGACTGGACCACCATGAGCTTGCAGTTCAAGCACGTCTTCGCCAGTAAATGAATGCGGACCTTTGAAAAACAGGGCGATTCCCTGATCCAACTGCTGGCCCGATTCATCCAGAAAATCACAGAAGTGGGCATGACGAGCTTGTGGACAAAATCCCAGAATACGCTCGGCTATGCTTGCAGTGAGTGGGCCGGAGACTCGAATGATTCCGACACTGCCCCGGCCTGAAGCAGTGGCGATTGCTGCAATGGTATCGGAATCACCCAAATTCATGGCTTACACTTAGATTGGTCAGGCGTTATCGCGCTCTATCTGTCGTGTAATCACCCATTGTTGTGCAATCGACAGGATATTGTTGACCAGCCAGTAGAGTACAAGACCCGCCGGGAACCAAAGAAAGAAGACCGTCATCATCACAGGCATAATCTTCATTATACGCGCCTGCATAGGATCTGGCGGCGTCGGGTTCAGTTGCATCTGGATAAACATACTTGCGCCCATCAAGATCGGAAGCAAGAAATAGGGGTCTTTCACCGACAGATCGTGAATCCAGAAGAAGAAAGGGGCATGACGAAGTTGAACGCTTTCCATCAACACCCAATAAAGCGCGATGAATACCGGCATTTGCACTAGAATGGGTAAACAGCCGCCCAGAGGATTGATTTTCTCCTTTTTGTACAACTCCATCATCGCCTGGGACATCTTCTGCCGGTCATCGCCGTACTGATCTTTAAGCGATTGCAGCTTGGGAGCAACACGACGCATATTGGCCATGGATCGATAACTGGCGGCTGACAACTTGAAAAATGCAGCCTTGACAACAACCGTCACCAAAATAATGGCAATGCCCCAGTTCTGCACCAGACCATAAAGAAAATCCAGTAGTAAAAATAAAGGGTAAGCAATGAAAAACAACCAGCCATAGTCGACTGTCAGGTCCAGTCTAGGCGCTGCTGCCTCGAGACGTTCGATAATCTTGGGGCCGATGTAGAGTTTCGCTGACACTTCAGCCTGATTTCCACTCTCTACACGGGTAGCCGGACTGATAAAGCCCATAAGGTAAAGACCATTGCGCACTCGGCTTTGGTAGGTATGAGTTACTTCTTCATGGGGAATCCATGCACTGAGGAAATAGTGTTGAATAAAGGCAACCCATCCGCCTTGAACCTGACGATTGACTGACTCTTCCTGCATGTCCTCAAAATCGATTTTTTCATAAGGCTCGTCCGCACTTGAGAGCACCATGCCAAGAAACGACTGCATACCTAAACTGTTTTGCTGTGACGGATCGGTTGAACGATCTCGCACTATTTTACCTGACAGATTCGCTTCCCAAACTTCTGAAGATTGGTTATTGATGAGGTAACGGACGGAAACCAGATAATCGTTTCTGGCAAACTCATAGCGTTTGGTAATCGACACACCGGATTCGTGTGTATAGACCAAGTCGACGATCAGAGAGTCATCTGAATCGTTAAGTTTGAAGTCGCGTTTTGCAACAGTATAACGAGGTGTTGGACCGTTCTTTGAAGAATCAAAACCGTTTCTCCCAAAAAGCCCGCTTTCTACTACGTAATGACGATTCTGGTTACTTTCCAGCAGCGCCAGGGGTTCCTGCGATCCCAGACTGGTCTTGTAATCCGGCAACAGTGCCGAAACAATATTGCCACCAAGTAAATCTATCTTTAATTGAAGTACATCGGTTTCGACGCTAATGAACTCTGAACCCGATTGGACTTTCTGCTCCGGAATGGAAGCAGACGCTTGTTCTTCAGGGGTAGCAAATTCACTATCTGACCCGGTCTGCTCGGTGACAGTCGAGCTCTGGCTAAGAGAAGGCACGTTCGTGTTTGTAGCAGTGTCGACTATTGCTTGACCGCCCGGTTGACCATAATCTTCATTCCAAGCGAGAACAAGAAGATATGAGACCACAGCCAGGCCCAAGAAGATGATTCCGCGTCTGAAATCCATAGTGATGAAATACCTGAGTCTGAAGATAAGAAGGGCTATTCGTTAGCCGTTTTGTGTTTCTTTGTCAGGGAGTGTCGACGAACCGGGAACCGGATCATAACCCCCTGGGTTTCCGGGATGGCATCTTAGCACACGTCGGGCAGCAAAAAAGCACCCTTTGAAGATTCCCCATCGCTGAATCGATTCGATAGCATATTGGGAACAAGTAGGATGGAAACGGCAGCGAGGACCAATGAGAGGACTAATAAAAAGCTGATATATCCGAATTAACTTTATTGCTAGCCAGCGCATGAGGACCTCTCTCTATTCCTATTGTCAATTCGCCTCACGCACCATGTTTTTGTTCATATTTTTTTTTGAACTTGGTCCAAAGCGAATTGATTTCAGAATGACACTCGTCATTATCGAGTCGACTGACGTTCTGTTTGGCAAGACAAACAAAGTCCCATGAGGGTAACACGCCTTTCTTATGTCGAAAACTTTCTCTAAGTAGCCGCTTGATACGGTTTCTCTGAACAGCTAGTTTGACATGCTTTTTGGCGACAATAATGCCTAACCGGGCAGTATCCTGTTGACGGGCGCTTGTTAGAAGCAAAAAGTGGCGGCTAGAAATGCGAAGATCGACGTGATTAAAGACGCCGCTGTATTGCTTGGCATCAAGCAAGCGAGCGTCTTTCGGAAATCCTTGTGACCCCGTCACATTATGCGCTTAGGACTTTTCTGCCTTTCGCACGTCGGCGGTTAAGGATCTGTCGACCACTTTTCGTAGCCATGCGCGCTCTAAAACCATGAGTACGCTTGCGCTTCAGCACGCTTGGTTGAAATGTTCTTTTCATAGCTCTGATCCATATATATGGGGTGACAAAATTGGGAGCGCGATTCTAGGTTTTTTTTTCAAAAATTTCAACGCTTTTTTGAAACTTTGTTTTGACGCGATCCAAGGGTCTTTTAATAAGAAGTTTATATAGATCTTTCTTGTAATGAATGATTTATATATAAACGAAAATCTGTAGATAGTTCTAAATATTCTATGAATTACAGTGGTCTAGCTATTTTATATCTATAAGAATAAGTGCTGAAAACTGGCTGGAGAAAGGGTGAACGAATCTTGGATAAGTTTGGAGAAAAGTTATCCAAAGGGATTTCCTTGTGGTTTTCCACATGTTTATCCCGCTGTAATCATGTTTTCGAATGGAATAGTAAGGAGCGTTCAAAAAAAAAACTATTTTTGTGCACAAGGGTGTGTATAAGTTCGTAACATAATGATTAATATTAGAAATAATATACACAGGTAGAGGGGTAACTTATTTTTCGGCTGGTACATAGGCGTGTTTGTGTATAAAATCAGCACCCTGAAATCAGTCGTGCTATCAATTCTCATCTGGTGATTTTCTACGTGTCTGGATCGTTGATACGGGCCAAATGAAATACGACTTGTACGGTTCTTAATATTGATACCTTTTGTAGAGTGTTTAAGTGACTACATCTTTGTGGACTGAGTGCCTCAGTAAATTAAAAGAAGAATTACCGGCCCAGCAGTTTAATACCTGGATTCGTCCGCTTCAGGGAGAAAACTCCAATAATAAGCTTGTCCTCTATGCTCCGAACAAGTTTGTACTTGATTGGGTGGGTGAGAAATTTTTGGGGCGGATAGAAGAGTTGGCCAAGCAAGCGAATGGTCATGATTCGGTGCCTAAGGTATCGCTTAAAATTGGTTCAGTAGCTGCAAGCAAGCCTGACGCCCCCGTTGGAAAACAAGAAGATCGACGTCGGAACAATAAAGAGACACTCTCAAGCATAGTTAATGAAGGATCCAAGCCTAAGACAGTTGATAGGCGAGTGGAAGTTGAAGGGTCTATCAAGCACCAAAGTTTTTTGAACCCTGGTTTCACGTTTGAAACTTTCGTTGAAGGCAAGTCAAACCAATTAGCCCGTGCTGCGTCTGTGCAGGTTGCGGAAAATCCAGGTGGAGCATACAACCCTTTGTTTTTGTATGGTGGGGTGGGATTGGGTAAAACCCATCTAATGCATTCTGTCGGCAATGAAATTGTTAAACGAAATCCAAACGCAAAAGTTGTCTATTTGCATTCTGAACGCTTTGTCGCCGATATGGTCAAGGCGTTGCAGATTAACGCTATCAACGATTTTAAGCGCTACTACCGGTCAGTTGATGCTCTGTTGATTGATGACATTCAGTTTTTTGCCCGAAAAGAACGTTCACAAGAAGAGTTTTTTCATACCTTCAATGCCTTGTTGGAAGGTGGTCAGCAAATGATTCTGACCTGCGATCGCTATCCAAAGGAAATCGATAACATGGAGGAGCGACTTAAATCCCGCTTTGGTTGGGGCTTAACAGTCATGGTAGAGCCGCCCGAGCTGGAAACCAGGGTAGCAATACTTATGAAGAAAGCAGAACAAAATAACGTTGCGCTAAGTAGTGAAGCCGCATTTTTTATTGCTCAAAAAATTCGTTCGAATGTACGAGAGTTGGAAGGAGCATTAAAGTTGGTCGCAGCAAATGCTCACTTTACCGGTCAGGAGATTACTCCGGTATTTATTCGCGAGTGTTTGAAGGATTTGTTGGCACTTCATGACAAGCAAGTGAGTATTGAAAATATCCAGCGTACTGTAGCGGAATATTACAAGATCAAGGTTGCTGATTTGCTGTCAAAACGTCGTACTCGATCAGTGACCCGACCTCGACAAATGGCAATGGCTCTGGCTAAAGAGTTGACCAACCACAGCTTACCAGAGATAGGTGATGCGTTTGGTGGACGTGACCATACAACCGTTTTGCATGCCTGTAAAAAGATTGTTGAATTGCGTGACAGTGACCCGGGAATCAGAGAAGATCACCATAATTTTATGAAAACTCTAACGACATAAAAGGCGAGTCAAAAGAAATGAAATTGAGCATTGCGAGAGATGAAATACTGACACCGCTACAGATTATTTCAGGTGTTGTAGAACGAAAACAAACGATGCCAGTTCTCTCGAATATCTTGGTCATCGCAGAGTCCGATAAAGTGACATTAACTGGAACAAACATGGAGGTGGAACTGGTATGTCAGCTCCAAGGTGTATCTGTCCAAGAGACAGGCGAAATCACCATTCCTGCCAGAAAACTGTCTGATATATGTCGTTCACTTCCAACAGATAGCGAAATCGATTTATCACTGGAAGGTGACAAGCTTCATTTGAGGTCAGGTAAGAGTCATTTTACTTTGTCTACCTTACCGGCCGATCAGTTTCCCAATATAGAAGAAGGGCAGCACGATATTGCGGTAAGTTTCTCTCAGAAAGATTTCAAATCCATGTTGGATTCTACTGCCTTTGCTATGGCACAGCAGGATGTCCGTTATTACTTGAATGGTATGTTGCTAGAGCTGGGTGATCGTTACGTGCGTACGGTAGCGACTGATGGACACCGCTTGGCAATGACAACATTAGATACTGATCTAAGTGTGGACCAGGCGCGACAGATTATTGTGCCCCGAAAGGGCGTACTAGAGTTTGGTCGCCTGTTGTCTGATGTTGATGATGAGATAGTGGTCTCCATTGGCGAAAACCACATATTTTCACAGATCAACAATTACAGGTTTACATCGAAGTTGATAGACGGGAAGTTTCCAGATTACAACCGGGTGATACCAAAAGGTGGTGATAAAATTCTGGTTGCTGATAGAGAAGCCTTGAAAGATATGTTTGCGCGCGCAAGTATTTTGTCACACGAAAATATTCGAGGCGTTCAGCTTCAATTAACGACTAACCAGTTGCAGGTATTTGCAAACAATCCGGAACATGAACAGGCTGAAGATTGTTTGGATGTTATCTATGAAGGAGACGACTTGCAGATTGGTTTCAATGTAAGTTATCTGATTGATGTCATGAATGTGATTTCAGACGACAGCGTTAAGTTGACGCTGTCCAATGCAAGTTCATCGGCATTGATTGAGTCTACTGATAATCAGGATAGCGTGTACGTCATTATGCCCATGCGTTTGTAGTATTGGGTAAAACGATTTGAGTTTCGGTAACAAGAAGCAAGAGCAGTTAATAGGGAGAGGGACACGCTATATGAGCTTATTTCTCAATTCATTGAAAGGCTCACTAAGATTGGGTCAAACCGCATTTGTTCTGGTAAAAAATGGTACATCCTGGCTCGCTGGTGATCGCCCACCTAATCCACAGCTGTTGAGAAAAGTATTTGAAGAGCTTGGTGCTACCTATATTAAGCTTGGGCAATTTATCGCTAGCTCGCCAACGTTTTTTCCAAAGGAATATGTAGAAGAATTTCAGCATTGTCTGGATCGAACAAGCCCATTCGAATTTTCTGTTGCCAAAAATATTATTGAATCGGATCTTGGGAAGCCTCTTGAGGAGGTGTATTCGTTCGTTGATCCAAAAGCCCTTGCATCTGCTTCCATCGCTCAGGTACATGCGGCCAGATTGATTACAGGTGAAGACGTTGTAATAAAAATACAGAAGCCTGGTGTAGAAAATATCTTGCTTACTGATCTAAATTTCCTCTACGCCTCTGCCAGAATACTGGAGTATCTCGCTCCTAAACTATCTTGGACATCTCTTTCTGGAGTCGTCGAGGAAATTCAGAAAACCATGATGGAAGAGTGTGACTTTTTAAAAGAAGCTCAGAACCTGAAAGACTTCGCTGAGTTTCTGAGACGAACGGATAACGAAGATGTTCTGGTTCCGAAAGTTTTTGAGCAAGCGAGTTCTCGGAAAGTGCTGACGATGGAAAGGTTTTATGGAGTGTCTTTGACTGATCTAGATACTATTCGCCGTTATTGCTCGGACCCGGAAAGAACCTTGATTACAGCGATGAATACCTGGTTCTCCAGTTTGACACAATGTGAGTTTTTCCATGCAGACGTACATGCAGGAAATTTGATGGTGTTGGAGAACGGTAAAGTAGGGTTTATTGATTTTGGTATTGTTGGAAGGATTAGTCCGGGAACCTGGGAGGCAGTATCAGATTTTATTTCAGCAATTATGATCGGTAATTTTCATGGGATGGCGGACTCCATGGTGCGTATAGGAATTACAGACAAGGACGTCAACGTTGAATCTTTAGCGAATGATTTACGACGCTTGTTCAACAGGCTAGATGTAATGGTTCCTGATGACGCACTTATGGATTTTAAAGGGGAAGATGACATCAATAATATTTTGATGGATATGGTGAAAGTAGGGGAAGACAATGGTATTCATTTTCCTCGCGAGTTTGCGTTACTGTTGAAACAGTTTTTGTATTTCGACCGGTACGTGCACGTTCTTGCCCCGGAACTGGATATGTTCGTTGATGAAAGACTAAATATGCTCCATTAGTAACTGTGGGGTTATTTTCGTTCTACTCTCGCTTCCTGTTGATCAGTCAGTCTTGTTTGCCAATCAGATTTGTACCAGCCAGATTTGTCGTCACACTTTCCATAATTTAGTGAAGTTATCTATGCACATTGTCTTGATTATTTTTGGCAAGCCTGGAATTGGCTGGTAATTTGTCTCGAGCATTCGATGCCTATTTTTTCTGTCCGTGCTGACAACTTTAGAAATCTGTCCCCAAAAACTATCGAGCTGCATCCACATCTAAATTTTTTGTTTGGGGCGAATGCATCCGGAAAAACAAGTTTTTTAGAGGCGATATATTTCCTTTCTTCTGCCAAGTCTTTTCGTACACATAAAATACAGAATATTTTCAAAAAGACCGATGATTCGGAAGTACGCGAAGTTCTGGTTTTCGGAAGTACTGGCTCGGGTTCAAAAGAAGGACAGGATAAACAGGGCGTTAAAAAATCTATAGATGGCCAAACCTCCATAAGGATGAATGGTGAAAGCCTCAAAAGTTCAGCAGAGCTGGCTCGCACCTTGCCAGTTATAGTGATTGAACCAAGGAGTTTCGACCTGTTAGTTGGGGGACCAAAAGTAAGAAGAAAATTTTTGGATTGGGGAGTGTTCCACGTGGAACAGGATTTTCCATACATCTGGAAATCCTTCTCACAATGCCTAAAACAGCGGAATAGCGTTCTTCGAAGTGGTAGAATTGACGATAATCTTTTGAATATCTGGTCTACGAAATTAGCGCACTATGGTGAGCAACTAAGCGCATTGCGTGGTAAATATTTAAATGATTTCGAAGAAAAATTCATAGCCAACCTAAAAGAATTTGGCATAACTGATGAAATCCGCATTTCGTACTACAGAGGCTGGGATAAGGATCTACCACTAGAGTCAATACTTGGAACGCACGTTAATAGTGATCGCGATAAAGGCGTTACGAGTTACGGGCCGCAAAGAGCCGATTTAAGGATTAGGCTTGGTCGGGTTAACGCTGCTGAGGTGCTTTCTAGAGGTCAACAAAAACTAGTGGTTCTGGCTCTCCACTTGGCTCATGTTCAGGTCTTACTTCGAGCTCGTGGTGTCGGAGCTACGGTTCTGATTGATGATATCTATGCCGAGCTGGATAAGGATAATATTAATAGAGTATTTGGATATCTGAAAGAACTGCGGTCCCAAGTTGTATGTACTGCCTTGGCTTTAGACGTGGCTAATCTGGGTATTGAACCTGGAAGAAATTGCAAATTGTTCCACGTGGAACATGGTGATGTTTCTGAAATATCAGAGACATTGTGACAAATTAATTGAATCTTATTGGCAGTGAACGCGTATAGGTTTAGGTATCGATCTGTTTACAAGCACTGCGTGAAGTTATGGAGCAAAATCGAATGAGTGAAAACCAAAATAACTATGACTCTTCAAGCATAAAGGTTCTTAAAGGTCTTGATGCGGTACGAAAACGCCCGGGTATGTATATCGGTGATACGGATGACGGAACCGGGCTCCATCACATGGTATTTGAGGTTGTAGACAACTCCATAGACGAAGCATTGGCGGGCTTCTGCTCGGAAATTAAGATCACCATCCATCCGGACGAATCAATAACTGTTTCAGATGATGGCAGGGGCATCCCGACGGATATCCACGAGGAAGAGGGTAAATCCGCGGCAGAAGTTATCATGACGGTGCTACATGCCGGTGGTAAATTCGATGACAACACGTATAAGGTGTCTGGCGGATTGCATGGCGTTGGTGTCTCCGTTGTTAATGCGCTATCAAGCACGTTAAAGCTTACGATTAGACGTGCTGGTAAAGTTCACGAACAGACTTACCATAATGGTGTTCCGGAAAAGGCATTGGAAATTGTTGGAGACACTGACAAGACAGGAACAGAAGTCCACTTTATTCCTTCCCAAGACACCTTCTCAAATATCGAATTTCACTATGACATATTGGCCAAACGCATTCGGGAACTGGCATTTCTAAACTCCGGCGTGCGTATAGTTTTGAAAGATGAACGCTCGGGAAAAGAAGAGGTTTTCGAGTATGAGGGTGGATTAAAAGCCTTTGTTGAATATCTTAATACCAACAAAAATACAATTAATCGGGTGTTTTACTTCTCTACATTTCGCGAAGAAGACGGAGTTGGCGTAGAAGTAGCGTTACAGTGGAATGACTCGTTTCAGGAAAATATTTTTTGTTTTACCAACAATATCCCTCAACGAGATGGCGGTACACACCTTGCCGGATTCAGGGCCTCTTTAACTCGTAGTTTGAACTCATATATTGAAAAAGAAGGTTTGGCAAAAAATTCAAAAGTGAGTACTTCTGGCGATGATGCCAGGGAAGGTCTCACGGCTATAATTTCTGTCAAAGTTCCGGATCCAAAATTCAGTTCTCAAACCAAAGACAAACTAGTCTCTTCTGAAGTTAAGTCAGCTGTTGAACAAGAGATGAATTCGTCGATGTCAGAATATCTGGCAGAGTATCCACAGGAAGCTAAAGCAGTTGTTGGGAAAATGATGGAGGCTGCTCGCGCCAGGGAAGCTGCAAGAAAGGCAAGGGAAATGACGCGACGTAAAGGAGCGCTCGATATTGCAGGGTTACCCGGTAAATTGGCGGACTGTCAGGAAAAAGATCCTGCCTTGTCAGAGTTGTATATTGTGGAGGGTGATTCAGCAGGAGGATCTGCTAAACAGGGAAGAGATCGTAAAACTCAGGCTATTCTTCCTTTGAAAGGAAAAATTCTGAATGTGGAGAAGGCGCGTTTCGATAAAATGCTCTCTTCAGCCGAAGTTGGGACCTTAATTACGGCTTTGGGATGCGGAATCGGTAGAGAAGAATATAACATCGAGAAGCTGCGCTATCACAACATCATAATTATGACGGATGCTGATGTAGACGGCTCTCACATCAGAACATTGCTGCTTACTTTCTTTTTTCGCCAAATGCGGGAAGTGATTGAGCGTGGGCATGTTTTCATTGCTATGCCTCCACTGTATAAAGTCAAAAAAGGTAAGCAGGAACAATATTTGAAAGATGAGAGGGCATTGGAGAACTATCTAACCCAGAACGCATTGGATGGTACACAGCTTTACGTGAATCCCGAAGCACCACCACTCGCAGGATCCGCATTGGAAACGCTCGTTAGCCAGTATCGTTCTGTCGAAGATACAATTTCCAAGCGTTCTCGGGCGTATCCAGAGCTTGTATTGGAAACGATGATCAAAGTCCCGCCTTTGAAAGTGGAAGACTTAAAGTCAAAAGAAGCCGTTGATTCCTGGGTTGAGAAAATGGGAGCCCTGTTAGGCATTGATACCCGAACAGGCATGAATTATGTGTTCTCAGTAAAAGAAGATACGGAACGTAAACTGTTTCTTCCTGTTGTAAACGTATACGTACACGGTATTTCAACAGAGTATGTTTTCTCCCATGACTTTTTCGATTCACCTGCATACCAGAGTATTTCCAAACTGAGTCAGACACTCGATGGTTTATTTGAGGACGGTGCTTATGTTAAGCGTGGAGAGAAAGAGTATCCGGTTTTCGAGTTTAAACAGGTGTTGGAATGGATGATGAAAGAGGCACAAAGGGGATTATCTATCCAGCGGTACAAGGGTCTAGGCGAAATGAATCCGGACCAGTTATGGGAAACCACGATGGATCCGGATTCAAGACGGATGATGAAAGTTACCGTTGAAGACGCGGTCGCTGCAGATATAATCTTCACGACATTGATGGGTGATGAAGTCGAGCCGAGAAGAGAGTTTATTCAAACCAACGCGTTGGAAGTTACCAATCTTGATGTCTGATTTCCTCAGCGATCAATAATTGATGAGATGAGTATAGGGCCGGAACTGATTCCGGCCCTTTTCTTATCTTTACTCGTCAGGGGATTTGGCAAAATAGAAACAGAATGTTTTACAGGCCCACAAAACCTTTATATTTTCTGAGATAAAGGCGGTTAGCAGTAGCTATTTAATAATTCGAAATAATACCAATTTGCAGTTGTTGGCTTCGGCATTGGTTAATTCCAGCTTTTCAGCCTTGTATTCGTTGCCAACTTCAGGTGAAAAGCTAGAGCCTCCTATGTGTTCAGGAAGTTCCGATTTATCGATCTGGAACACAATATCGCCAGGAAAAAACATAAAGGTCAGCCTTTCGCTGTGAGTTTGTTGTAGTTCAGCAATGCCTTTAACTACCCTATATTGGCAAATGTCTTTCATTTTAGTTTGTGAGTCTTCACTCACTTTTTCAAGTATGCTGCACGCGCTCGTAAGGATCAGGGTACAAAAAAGCAGGGTGCTTCCCAAGAGGAAACGACTTGCTGATAAAAACCTAAAACCTTTCTCTTTATTACACATGGCTTTGGTGTTATTCATCATTTTTTAATGAGTTCAAATAATTTCCGGGTGCGCATCCATGCCAACGTTTAAAAGCTCGTGAAAAAGCGCTGAGTTCGGAAAAACCTAGCAAAAAAGCAATTTCACTAAGGTTGTGTTTGCCTTCGATCAAATACCGCTGAGCCTGATCTTTCCTGACTTCATCGACCAGATCATGGAAGGAAGTTCCCTCATGTTTTAAACGTCGGTAGAGAGTATTGCGACTCATATTTAGTTTGTTGGCAATTTTTTCAGATTCGACGCCGTCCCTTGCCAATCGACTGCGAACAAGCTTCCTCACTCTTTGAGAAATAGGGCGTCTTGGGTTGATTCGTCCCAATATACCGTCAACATGTTTGATCAAAACCTTGTAAAGGTAAGAACTTCGGTTTGGTAAACGAAATTGCAAAAACCGCCGTTGAAACACCAAGCAACTGTTTGTTTGTTCGAAATACACCGGGCAGGGAAACACATCTTCATAACGCTGGACATGTTTCGGGCGAGGGTGTTGGAACCCCACATACTCGATCTTCAGGTTTTTACTGATCCATTGACGGGCTCGCGTAACAGATACAGCCAGTGTTCGCTCCATATCGGCTATGTGGTACGCATCGACATCATCGCAGCAATAGTTTAAGTGGACCAGGTCGTCAGATTCTATCACTTCAACATGCATCCCCTCGTTGATCACAGAGTAATAGCGTTCATATTGCAAAAGAGCTTCGCCGAGAGTTGCACAGTTAAAAAATATATGCCCCAGTAAGCCCATGTCGTCTTTGTGTACTTGGCTTCCTATTGCCAGTCCAATCGCAGGCTCGCTGGTTGATTCAATAGCGAGATCCCAAAGGGCGTGATAGTTTTGAATGGGGACGCGATAATCGATAGTGGAAAGGTCTTCAATAGAGCAACCGATTGTGGATTCGATTTTATCGAGTGCGATGCCTTCTTTTTCAAGGTGCTCGGCTATTGATTTAGGCGATGAGGGGCTGACATAGATTGCATTGTTGGGTCTCGTTCTATGCATCACCAGAATCCGATAGAGAAGAGCTTGAATAAAGCACTCGTTTAACAGAATGCTGCGACAAATAGTCAAACCAATGCGACAAACTGTCAAGACGCCTATTTCACACTATTTTACTATTTAGTTGTCGGCTGGGAACGATTTCCAGTCAAACATTGAGAGCAATGTACCAGGAGTGTTTAATGAACAGTGAGATCTTTGTACCACACAGTAAAATGGAACAGGAAAATTGTGAGGCTCTGGAAGATTATCTGAATAATATGTTTTTCTGCTAGAACCTACGAGTTACGAAACAGGGTTCTAGTGTTGCGCAAGGCAGCTATCTATGAGTATCTAGTTATCGCGCAATAGCCTGTCCGGTTAAATCTAAAAAAAAGCCCCTTATATTTGGGGCTTTTTTATTGAACTTTCCTTTTCCTATCGTATTGCCCATTTGTACTAATCGCATATTTGCCCGCGGTTCTAACGCTGTTCCATTTGATCCTTAAGCCGTTCGTTTAACTGACTGCTTTGTTCCAAAATATTGGCGATTCTCTCTAACTTTTCTTCAACAACAGAGTTTTTTCCAACACTGTCTTCATTGAATGCCAGACCCAAACGCCAGTAAGACTTGTGATCAACACGGTTTTTGACTGTCGCTACGATTTTCTCAACCTTGATTGTTCCCATGTCCATTTCGAGCTCGAGGTTTAGCGTTAGTTGTGTGTTTTCCTTCTCAGGCTGTTCAACGAAGATAGCCATGCCGTGTGAGTTATAGTCAGCAACGGCCACGTCCACCCATTGTGTACGCATCAGTTTTTTTGTTTTTAACAGGGCTTTTAATTTTGCGGCGGGATACCGTCTATACCGTCTTCGATCACGCCCATCAGTAGCACTGGACATTGTTACTCTCCGATCAAATCAAATTGAATAGTTAGACTAGGACAGTTATTGCCGTTTTGCGAGGCTCGGGAATTACCTGTGAGCGACAAAAGGTCGAAAATGAGATATAGATAAAAATATGGTGGCAAACACAAAAAGAGGGAGTAAATATGGCTCAAAAACTCGTTTCGAAAATACTTGGTGAAGGAGCACCGGTGTTGCTTTTACATGGCCTGTTCGGGTCTAAAGACAGCCTCTCGCGTCTTGCAAATGCCCTGTCCAAATATTTTCAGGTTCATGCGATTGATTTGAGAAACCACGGATCCTCTCCTCATTTTGAGGACATGGATCTGGACGCGATGGCGCTAGATGTCCACGAGTATATGTTTGATCAAGAATTATCCACCGCTTCGTTAATTGGTCACTCACTGGGTGGAAAAGTGGCAATGCAATTTGCACTGGATTACCCAATTCATTTGGAAAAACTAATTGTGGTCGACATTGCGCCTGTTAGTTACCCCCCTCACCATCAGGACATCATTGAGGGGATGAAAAGCGTTGCAGAAGCAAGGCCAACCACTCGCACTCAAGCAGATGCCATATTTAAAGAATTTGAATCCGATCCATTTACTCGTCAATTTCTTCTAAAAAACCTTAGAAAAAACCGGGAGGGGATATTTGATTGGGTTATTAATCTGGCGTCTATAGAGAAGAACTATCAAAACCTTTTGCGAGCACCCAGATCCAAACAACCATTCAAAGGCAAGGTATTATTTGTAGCAGGCCAAAACTCGGACTATATTTTGAAAAAACATAGAGAAGAAACCATGGCGCTTTTTCCCAATGCCAAACTTCAGATAGTACCTGAAGCGAGTCACTATCTTCATGTGGAGAAACCGGAACTATTTAACCGCCTTTGTTTGCGCTACCTAAGAGATGAATAAGGATGTTTATACCTTGCGTTATTGATGTGGAAGCGTCAGGTTTTGGATCAGGGAGTTATCCCATTGAAGTGGGATTCATTACATCAAGGTCTCAAACTCACTGCACCTTGATTAAACCTTTGGACGACTGGCAACATTGGGATCGCAAGGCTGAAAAACTTCATGGCATCTCCCGTTCGGTTTTAATGGACCATGGAAAAGATCCGTTCTTAGTATGCGGATGGTTGAATCATCATCTCCGTGGAGAAACCGTTTATTCAGATGCTTGGGCCAATGATATGTGTTGGCTAGCCCGCTTGTTCGAGGCCTGTGATTTGCCGCAGTGCTTTCGTATTGAATCTATTCAGACTTTGCTTGCTGAAACCGAAAAAGATCAATGGAGTCAAACTTACGATTCCATACTGCATTCTTGTCGGTCGTTCAGGCATCGAGCCAGTATCGATGCCAAACACATTCAGGAAACCTACATACGAATCAAAGCAGGAAGGGAAGGTCAGCAAAGGAGCACTGCGAGCCATTAGTAATCAGCATTGATAACCTTGAAGAATAGCTCAACAAACAGTTATGGCTATGCTAGTCTGATTTTGGTGTAACCACACTGTCATCATTAACCAAAAGGGGTTTTGGATATGAAAATAAGAAAACTGGTATCAGTATTAGCGGCAGTCGGGATAGCATTTTCCGCTACAACTGCGGTCGCCGAGTCTACCTTGGAGACGGTTAAAAAGCGCGGAACTTTATCGTGCGGAGTCAGTACCGGATTGGCGGGCTTCTCTCAAAAAGATGAGAAAGGCCAGTGGAGTGGATTGGACGTTGATGTCTGTCGTGCTGTCGCAGCTGCAGTACTGGGTGATGCCGGGAAAGTGCAATACAAACCTCTGACGGCAAAAGAGCGCTTTACGGCTTTGCAGTCAGGCGAGGTAGATGTGCTTTCGCGTAACACTACCTGGACCCACACTCGAGATACATCACTGGGTTTGAATTTCGCAGGTGTGAACTACTATGACGGCCAGGGCTTTATGGTATCCAAAAAGCTTGGTGTTAAAAGCGCACTCGAGCTAGATGGTGCAGCGGCGTGTATTCAGGCCGGTACGACTACAGAACTCAATCTGGCGGATTACTTTCGGGCACACAACATGAAGTATACCGCTGTCACCTTCGATACCTCTGATCAAACTCGCGCGGGTTTTGAAAGTGGTCGTTGTGACGTTCTCACCTCCGACCAGTCCCAACTATATGCGATTCGCATCGGCCTCAAAGATCCTAACTCAGCGATCGTTTTGCCAGAAGTTATTTCCAAGGAACCCCTAGGTCCTGTTGTTCGTCAGGGCGATGATGAGTGGTTTAACATCGTCAAATGGAGCATGAATGCGCTGATTGAAGCTGAATTTCTTGGTGTGAACAGTGCAAACGCAGATGAACTGAAAACTTCTGGGAAGCCTGGCCAAAAACGTTTGCTCGGTAGCGAAGGTGATGCGGGCGAAAAGCTGGGATTGAGCGCAGATTGGGCCCACAACATTGTTAAGCAGGTGGGTAACTATGGTGAGATGTTTGAACGCAACGTAGGTAAGGACTCACCTTTGCAAATCAGCCGCGGCCTGAATGCCCAGTGGAACAATGGAGGCATCCTTTACTCACCACCTATTCGCTAGTACCTGATGTATGCGGGGGATCCTCGATCCCCCTTCATTCTCATAAGTAAAATAAACGCAGGACTAGCCTATGTCGTTGGAACAAAGCAACAAGGTTCAGACAAGCACCAAGCGATCCTTTTTTAACAATCCCCGAAATAGATCATTGATCTATCAGCTTCTGCTTTTGCTGGGGCTAGGCTATTTCTTTTACACCATAATTTCCAACACTCTCGCCAATATGGAAGCTCGCGGAATAAAAAGCGGATTCGACTTTTTATTCACGGCTTCGGGTTTTGACATATTGATGACACTAATTCCTTACGACGCGACCTCAACCTATGGTCGAACCTTTTTCGTCGGGCTTTTAAATACGATTCTAGTTTCGATCGTAGGCATATTCTTCGCTACCGTACTGGGCTTCATCATGGGCGTCGCCTACTTTTCCAGAAACTGGTTGGTGAATCGTCTTTCCATTGTTTACGTGGAAACCTTCCGAAACATACCCTTACTGCTCCAAGTGTTCTTTTGGTACTTTGCTGTATTGGCAGCCCTGCCGAGCCCCAGAGAGAGTATGAACTTAGGGGATTCAATATTCCTGAATGTTCGAGGCTTGTTTGTCCCGGAGCTGATCGGCGAAGAAGGTTCAAATATTGTCTATGGCTCTTTCGTAGTGGCGATCATCGCTACCTGGTTTATCAGGCGTTGGGCAAAGAAACGTCAGGATGAAACAGGACAACAATTCCCGACATTTTTGACCGGCTTGGGAATCATCATTGGTTTACCTTTGTTGATGTTATTAGTCACCGGTATTCCGTTTCACTTTGAATATCCGGAACTGAAAGGATTCAGTTTTCGTGGCGGTATAACAGTCATTCCCGAATTAATGGCTTTGGCTGTCGCGTTAAGCGTTTACACAGGTACCTTTATCGCAGAGGCGGTTCGGGCAGGTGTTCAGTCGGTGCCACATGGTCAAACCGAAGCGGCTCGAAGTCTGGGCCTCAAGGAAAGCAGGATCATGAGCCTGATTATCGTGCCCCAGGCTATGCGCGTCATTGTTCCTTTGCTAAATAGCGAATATCAGAGCCTTGTTAAGAACTCAACTCTGGCAACGGCGATTGGATATCCGGATCTTTTCACCGTATTTGTTGGGACTTCATTGAATCAAACCGGACAGGCGATAGAGATCGTTTTTATGACGATGGCGGTTTATCTGGTTATCAATATGATCATATCTTTCCTGATGAATCGTTTTAATGCCAGCGTTGCCCTGGTTGAACGGAAATAGGAGACGGCCATGAAAGAGTTCAAACCTTTGCCCAGTCAGCCAGCTCCTGTTCAAACAGCTGGACCCATAGCATGGATCAGGGGAAACCTTTTCCCCACGCCATTAAACTCATTGGTGACAATAGTAATTATCGGATTCCTGGTAGCGGTTATTCCAGATCTATTCGCCTGGTTGTTCTGGGAGGCAGATTGGCAGGGTGAAACACAGGATGCGTGTACCTCTGAGGGGGCCTGCTGGGTGTTTGTCTCGGCTTGGTCCCAGCAGTTCATATATGGAAGTTACCCCACCGAAGAATTGTGGCGTATCAATTTGTCTCTGGTACTACTAGGTGGTGTCATAGCGGCACCATATATGTTGCCAAAGGATTTAAAAAACAAGGTTGGCGTGCCGTTGTTTCTGCTGTTCCCCTTTATCTGCGCCGCGTTTCTGGATGGCCGTTTATTCGGGTTGGAGTTTGTAAGCACTGACTATTGGGGCGGATTTTCTCTCAACATATTTTTGGCAGCCGCCAGTATCATTATTGCTTTTCCTCTCAGTTTCCTTTGGGCCTTGGGTCGACGCTCCGATATGCCCTTCATCAAGAGTGTGTGTATCTTACTCATAGAATTCTTCCGTGGCGTCCCGGTTCTGGCCCTATTTTTTATGGGCTCCGTGATGTTGCCCCTGTTTTTTCCGGAAGGCACGAATGTGGATAAGTTACTTCGGGTCTGGATTGTACTGATCCTGTTTATGTCAGGTTATATGGCAGAGGTATTTCGCGGCGGCTTTCAGGCGATTCCTCAAGGGCAGTATGAAGCAGCGGATTCGCTTGGGTTAAGCTATTGGCAGAAAACCTTACTCATTATTCTGCCACAGGTTATCAAAGTATCGATGCCCAATATCCTGGCGACCTTCATTATGCTGTTCAAAAATACCACTTTCCTGTTGATCATTGGGATTTTTGAGATCCTGAGTACAACCCAAACAGCACTGGTTAATTCAAACTGGCTTGAAGGGCATGCTGCAGAGGGTTATCTGTTCGTGGCGATTGTGTTCTGGGTATGCTGTTTTGGTATGTCACTCATCAGTGCGAACATTGAACGTAAGCTGGATACCAGCCATAAATCCTAACCTGGAGGAGAATGCGCGTGTCAAACGAACAAGTATCTACCGCTACATCAGAGCAAGATGTCATTGTTATCAAGGATTTGAACAAGTGGTATGGTAATTTCCACGTACTGAAGGATATTAATCTGACAGTTAAGCGCGGCGAGCGTATTGTCGTTTGTGGACCCTCGGGATCCGGCAAATCAACGATGATCCGTTGTATCAATCGTCTCGAGGAGTTTCAGCGAGGTTCGCTAATTGTTAACGGTGTTGAGATGATCGAGGACGTCAAAAACATCGAAGCGATTCGTCGGGAAGTAGGGATGGTATTTCAGCATTTTAATCTGTTTCCTCATCTGACGATTATGGAAAACCTGACGCTCGGGCCCATTTGGGTTCAGAAGAAGCCAAAGGATGAAGCGGAAGCAACGGCAATGAAATACCTAGAACGGGTTAAGATCCCGGATCAGGCCTTTAAATTTCCTGGTCAGTTGTCAGGTGGTCAGCAACAACGGGTAGCGATTGCCAGGTCATTGTGTATGGCGCCGCAGATCATGTTGTTTGACGAGCCAACTTCAGCGCTGGACCCGGAGATGATAAAAGAAGTTCTCGATGTCATGGTTGAGCTGGCAGAAGAGGGCATGACGATGTTGTGTGTAACACATGAGATGGGATTCGCTAAGAAAGTGGCTGACCGAGTCATTTTTATGGATGGTGGTGAGATTGTTGAGCAGAATACACCCCATGAGTTTTTCGACAATCCGGAGACAGATCGTCTGCAACTGTTCCTCAGTCAAATACTCCAGCATTAATTTACTGGTTTTAACCGCCAAAAACACAAAAAAGCCCGGGGTTGGCCATCGCCCCGGGCTTTTTTTATCTCGAAATATGGTCTACGCGTTTAGCGCTTCGCTGGTAGTACCGTCCGATGAATCTGCCAAATCCTTTTGTTTTTGCATCTCACGGATGCGGTAATCAAAGAACTGTCCAATGCTGTAGGTCAGGCCAAACAAAACGGCCAGGGCCGCTACCAAAAACGCCACATGTACGTCTAAAATCATGATTTATTTGCCTTTAAAACGACTGTTTGAAAATTTTCGGGAAGGATACACAGAGCGAGGCGGAAGATCAATTTATGATCAAAAGTAATTTGTCACAATTTGTTATAACCGTGACGCATAAAGCATTCGACTATGTTTAAACCGCATCAACTGGCCTGGTTTGCTTTCAGGAGCTCTTCAGATGTATTGATGTTTTGGAAGGGATCGGGGTTTTGGTCATATTCAATCCAAAGAGGATTCAGAGACTCTATCCACGGAAAAACACGGTTGTTGCCGGCATTCAGATAACGAAGCAGGTTAGATTCCAATGAGGTTGCCAGGCAACAATGTAAAGGGTGTTGGCGGCCTCCAGACTCAGCGGCGATGCATAGAGGTAGGTTGGTAGAAGAGGCATTCCGAAACAGAAAGTCCAGCATTACTGATGCATAGTCTTTCGGAATAAAGGGTGTATCGCAGGGGCTGAGCACCAAATAATCAGCGCTGGATGCAGACATCAAACTGAGAATGCCCTCAAGGGGGCCCTGAAAACTCTGATTCCGATCTTGGCAAATATAGCGACTGTAGTGCTTGTACTGATCAATATTACGATTGCAATTGATCCATACATGTTCAATTTGATCACTTGTTAGCGCGTTGAGAATCCAAGTGATCATCGGCTGGTCGCGAACTATCTGGAAGGCTTTCTCCTTGCCATCCATACGACTGGATAGTCCCCCGGCGAGTACGCCAGCGTCAATACGAAGGGTAGAGGCAAGAGATTTCAATCTTCTGACGCGCAATAAAAAAGCGCCCTATTTATAGGGCGCTTTTGATAAATGCTGACGCTTTAAAGGTTGCTATCGACGAAAGCAGTAAGCTGGGATTTTGATAAAGCACCTACCTTGGTTGCATCCACATTGCCATTTTTGAACAGCATCAGAGTAGGGATACCGCGTATGTTAAACTTGGGTGGAGTTTGGTCGTTCTCGTCAATGTTGAGTTTACAGATTTTGATCTTGCCCGCGTAATCATCAGCGATTTCCTCGAGCACAGGCGCAATCATTTTGCAGGGACCACACCATTCCGCCCAGTAATCAACCAGAACAGGAATGTCAGAGTTAAGGACTTCTTGCTCAAAAGAAGCGTCTGTTACATTGATAATGCTATCGCTCATGATACTAATTCCAAAAAGAGTGTAACTGTTGTGGGACGTGACCGGGTATCCTAATCACGACCAATGACCTAGAATGATCTCGATAACGAGTAATATATAGTCTTAGCAGAGGATTTCAAGGACGTGTTATCGCCCCCCATTTCAGCTGAAGAACAAGAATCCCCCCCACACCATATCGCAGCGATCGATCTGGGCTCAAACAGCTTTCATATGGTAGTTGCCAGAATCGATCATGGTGAAGTACGTATCCTTGATCGACTCGGTGAAAAAGTGCAGCTAGGCGCCGGATTGACCAGTGAAGGAAATTTGGACGACGACTCACTGACAAGGGCAATGGAATGTTTAAGCCGATTCCATCAACGTATCCGTGAGTTGGACAGTTCGTCTGTTCAGATAGTCGGCACCAATGCCCTGCGGGTCGCAAAAAACCGCAAAACATTTTTGCGAGAGGCCCAAAGAGTAATGGGATTTCCTATCGAAATCATATCCGGCAGGGAAGAAGCGCGTCTGATATATCTTGGGGTTGCGCATACTTTGTCCGACGATGAGGGTAATCGCCTGGTTATCGATATCGGTGGTGGAAGCACGGAACTGATTATCGGAGAGCGCTTTGAAACCAAGGCGCTGGAAAGCATGCACATGGGTTGTGTGTCCTTTCGAGACAAGTATTTTTCCAGCGGCAAGATGACAGCCTCCGGCTTTGACAAGGCGATTACTCAGGCATCACGGGAACTGTTCAATATCAAGCACCAGTATACGAGCTTGGGCTGGGAGAGTTGCGTGGGCTCTTCGGGATCGATCAAGTCAGTGTTTCAGGCCTTGGCCTTCCTCGATATCGCGCATGAAGAAATTACTTTGGGATCTTTGAAGCAGTTGAAAAAATCTCTGATTGAGCTCGGGGATGTTCATCAGCTTGCCAAGCTCGGGGTGAAAAAAGAGCGAGCGTCGATTTTTCCGGGTGGATTCGCCATTCTTTATGCCTGTTTCGACGTTTTTAATATCAAAAGCATGCTGTATACCAGCGGGGCACTTCGGGAGGGCCTGCTCTACGATATTATCGGTCGTATTCGTCATGAAGATGTCCGCGAACGGACCATCAATTCCATGCAATTGCGCTATGGAGTCGATACGCAACAATCCGAATACGTTGAACAGACGGTCATGCATGCTTATCAGCAAGTCGCTAAAAAATGGCAATTGTGCCATTTGGACTATGAGTTGTTGTTACGTTGGGCGAGCAGGGTCTATGAGATAGGTCTCGCCATTTCCCATACCCAGTACCACAAGCATGGCGCATATCTTATTAAGCATTCAGATCTTCCGGGCTTCACCAGGCTATATCAGCTCTATCTTTCTTTAATAGTAAGGACTCACAGACGTAAATTTTCGGAAGAACTTTTTTGCGAATTGAGTGACCAGGAATTCCAGTTCCTGCCAAAGTTGTGTGTTTTGTTCAGACTGGCGGTTATCCTCACCGCCGCGCGCAACTCAAGCGAGACAGAATTCAAGCTAAAAGCCAAGGGGAATGTTCTCTGTCTCAACATGGGCGAGGGTTGGTTGGAGTCCAGACCCCTAACCCTTGCCAATCTGGAGGCGGAGCAGGACTACCTGAAGAAACAGGGCTTTGAGCTCCGCTTGAAATGATTGATTAGATATTGAATAGAAATCCCGCAAGCGTTCTGTGCGAGTCGGCGTTTATCTGCTAGTCTTTTGCGCCCATTAATTTCGAGACACTGGAAACCACAAGTATCCGCGATGATAGTGCTAGGTATTGAAACATCCTGCGATGAAACGGGCGTTGCCATATATGATGGATCCAAAGGATTACTCGCTCACCAGTTATATTCCCAGATAGCGCTGCATGTGGATTATGGCGGTGTTGTTCCTGAACTGGCGTCACGTGATCATATTCGCAAGACCCTCCCTTTGATAGAACAAGTGCTGTCTGAAGCCGGCTTGGTAAAAAAGGACATCAATGCCATAGCTTACACAGCAGGACCAGGACTAGTGGGAGCCTTGTTGGTCGGGGCAACGATCGGCCAGTCGCTGGCACTGTCACTCAATATACCTGCTATTGCTGTTCACCACATGGAAGGTCACTTGCTGGCACCCATGCTTGAATCTGAACCACCGGAATTTCCGTTTCTGGGATTACTGGTATCTGGAGGGCATACACAGTTAGTGGCGGTCAAGGCGATTGGTGAGTATGAAATTCTGGGTGAATCCATTGACGATGCGGCGGGAGAAGCTTTTGACAAGGCAGCGAAAATGCTCGGCCTGGATTACCCGGGCGGACCCAGAATAGCGGCTTTGGCGCAGCAATCCCGTCTTTCGGGCGAATCGAGTGATCTGCACTTTCCCAGACCGATGACAGATCGGCCTGGGCTCGATTTCAGTTTCAGTGGCTTAAAAACCTACACGCTCAATACGACTCAATCGCTGTCTGATGAGGGAGGCTTGAGTGAACGCCATCGCGCGGAAATTGCGATGGCCTTTGAGGATGCCGTTGCGGATACCTTGCGGATCAAATGTCAGCGAGGGCTTAAACAAACGGGTTACCGAACCTTGGTAATTGCCGGGGGAGTCAGTGCAAATCAGCATTTACGCACTCAACTGGAAGCGATGGTCGAAAAACTGGGGGCGCGAGTGTTTTATGCCAGGCAGGAATTCTGTACGGATAACGGGGCTATGATTGCATTCGCCGGATTTCAGAGGCTAAGCGCTGGGCAGCAAAACACCGGAGAGATTAGGGTTCGCCCCCGTTGGCCAATGGATGAATTGCCTCCCTTGTCTGGTCAGTCTGGGTAATTCGAGAGTGCACATGCGAACAGAAACCGTCTTTGTAAAGCAGTTGGAACTGGCAGCATCCATTGGCGTTTTTGACTGGGAGAAAAAAGTCCGCCAGAACCTGGTATTTGATCTGGACCTGGAAATTGATTTTTCACTGGCCGCAGAGACCGATACCCTGGGGTACACCGTAAACTATGCTGATGTCTGTGATGAAATCCGTTTGATCGTTGAAGCCAAGCATTACGACCTGCTTGAAGCCCTGGCACTGGATATCGAAACAATGTTACTGGACAAATTTGCTGTTCTTGGATTTTGTTTACAAATATCCAAACCAGGGGCAGTGAAAGAAGCCCAAGCAGTGGGAATTCGTATTACCCGTTCAAGCAATACTCGCAACACACCGACAAGCCAAGTTTAATGCACTCTCAATCATTGAATCAGGTATATCTCAGCCTCGGCAGCAACATCGATCGTGAACGCAATATAGGTTCTGCTCTCGACTGCTTGGAACACGCATTCGGCGAGATCTCTGTATCCAGGGTCTATGAGAGTGAAGCTGTTGGCTTTAAAGGGGAAGCATTCTTCAACCTTGTCGTTGGTATCCGTTGTCAGCTTGACTTGGAATCGCTCTCCAAAACACTGAAGCGAATAGAGGATCAACACGGCAGGGACCGAAGCGGTGCGAAGTTCGGTTCGAGAACTCTGGATATCGATATTGTCTGTTTCAACAGACTGGTTGGTTTCCATCAGGGAATTGAATTACCCCGACCAGAGCTCTATTACAATGCTTTTGTTTTGCTTCCGATGGCAGATCTGATTCCAGCAGAAATTGATCCCATCTATGGCGAGGACTACCGCACATTGGCAGAAAAGCTTGAAACCAAACAGGTTCTCTGGCCTATCGACTTTCTCTGGAAGAACCGTAGGATCTCCTACTCCGAATGACCTCGACGACTGACCGGTGAATGCCAACTAGTTTGATGTTTGTGCTGTGTGAAAGCGCTTGATTAACTGGGCTGTTGAACTGTCGCATTCGGGATTAACGTGGTCATCTTCCAATGCCGAAGTGAGTTTGGAGCTCATAGCTTTTCCAAGCTCAACACCCCATTGGTCGAATGAATTGACATTCCAGATCACACCCTGAACAAATACCTTGTGTTCATAAAGCGCTATAAGCGCACCCAGAGCTGCTGGAGAAAGTGTTTCGAGAACCAGCATATTACTGGGCTGATTGCCCCGAATCACCTTATGGGGAGCCAGTGCAGTTGCCTTTTCGAGGGAGAGTCCCGCTGCGCCAAGCTCAGCCAGAACTTCCTCTATGTTAATACCTTGCATCATCGCCTGGGCCTGGCTCAGGCAGTTGGATATTAAATGGGTATGGTGGCGCCCCACCTGATATTGGCTCTTCATTGCGACAATAAAATCTGCAGGTATCAGGCGTGTGCCCTGGTGAATCAGTTGGTGATACGCATGCTGGCCGTTGGTCCCGGCGCCGCCCCAAATGATAGCGCCACTTTGGTAATGAATCTGCTCGCCATTTTTGCTAACGGATTTACCGTTGCTTTCCATGTCCAGTTGCTGAAGGTGCGAGGGGAAATAGCGCAATGAATGTGAATAGGGCAGAATCGCGTGGGTTTCAGCGCCAAAAAAATTGTTGTACCAGACGCCAAGCAGCGCCATCAACACGGGCAGGTTATTCTTGAAGTCTGCCTGCTGAAAGTGACGATCCATATCCTGGGCACCCTGAAGCAAATCATCAAATGATTCTGGACCCAGCAGAAACATGATAGGAAGTCCTATGGCCGACCAAAGCGAGTAGCGCCCTCCTACCCAGTCCCACATCGGGAATACTCGATCAGGCGTGATCCCAAATTCTCCCGCCTTGTTTACATTGGAGCTTACAGCGAGCAAGTGCTTACTTATATCATTTTCACTGAGCCCTCGATTCTGCAGCCAATCGACAACGCCGTGTGCATTTTCCAGGGTTTCCAGTGTCGAAAACGACTTGGACTGAATCAGGAACAGACTGCGTTCCGGATCAATGGCTGCAAGTACCTCGCTTAAATCGGCGCCGTCAATATTGGCGATATATTCGACTGACAGGCCTGGAATAGCAAAAGGTTTGAGAGCCTCGGTCACAGTCTTAGGGCCGAGATAGGATCCTCCGATGCCAATACTGATGAGAGTATTGATTGATTTTCCGGAATAGCCTGTCACTTTACCGCTATGAATCTGCTCAACGAACTCTGCCATGCGTCGTCGAGTTTGATGCACTTCTTCTACAATATTGACGCCATCAACCAAGAGAGTTTGATCCGGACCCATGCGTAAGGCGCTATGAAGGGCCGGTCGATCCTCCGTGTTATTAATATGCTCGCCTGAAAACAGAGCTTCTATTTGCTTTCGAAGCTCAAGGGACTCTGTAAGTTTTAAAAGTAGGTTGAGCGACTCAGCAGAAATGCGATTCTTGGAATAATCTAGAAAAATATGCGGCCCCTGGACGGAGAATCGGAGGGCGCGTTCAGGGTCTTCCTGAAACAGCGCGCGCATATGTGTTTGATTTATTGTGTTGTAGTGTGTCGTTAGTTCTTTAACGATGGCGGATGCACGGCTACTGAACATAGTTTCAATCGTCTCCCTGAATACTGGTATCGTTCAAGCGCAGTGCATTCAGGCCCTTATGCACTGCGCAGATCAATTTCGATGTTATCAATCAAGCGAGTGCTTCCCAGCCATACCGCAACAAGAACGACCAGATAATCATCGTCATTTTTTGCCGGTTCCAGCGTATCGCCGTTAGCGATTTGTGCATAGTCTATTCTAAAGCCCGCTTGACTTAGGTCTTTCTGCAAGCGCTGTTCCAAGCCTGAAATATCCTTTGAGCCATTGCGTAGCTCATCACCAATGTGTTTCAAACATGTGTATATCTGAGCAGCTTGTTGTTTTTCCGATTCCGAGAGATAACCATTTCGGGAACTTCGGGCCAGGCCACTGGCCTCCCGCGAGGTGGGCTCCCCGATAATCTCAATGGGAAAGCAGAGGTCGCGCACCATTTTTCGGATAACCGCGAGCTGTTGAAAGTCCTTTTGACCGAAGACAGCGACGTCGGGCTGCACCATATTGAAGAGTTTGCTAACCACTGTAGCAACGCCTTCGAAATGACCGGGTCGACTGGCACCACAAAAATGCGCACTAACCTGGGGCACGTGAATGCGGGTTTCTTCTGCTAATCCATTTGGATACACCTCATTAACGCTGGGCGCAAACAAGGCATTGCAGCCTCGTGCCTTCAAACCCTCACTATCTGCCTGAAGAGTGCGGGGATAGGCATCAAGATCCTCGTTTTCACCAAATTGCATGGGATTGACGAAGATACTGCTAACGACGAAATCTGAATGTCGCCTGGCACTGTCAATCAGGGACAAATGACCTTCATGGAGGTTACCCATGGTTGGCACAAAACCGATACGGAGACCTTGCTGTCGTTTTTCGCCAAGAAGAGCACGAAGATCGTCTATGGTATGAAGGGTTTCCATTGGACTATCCTGAAAAGCTATGTTCGGGCCCGGGAAATTGACCCGACTTTACGTCTCGATCATATAATTCGAAGGCTTGCTGAATCGACTTGGCCTCAGCCATGAAGTTTTTAACAAATTTGGGTTTGTGGCCACCGCTAACACCCAACAGATCATGCATGACCAGAACTTGACCATCGGTTACATTGCCAGCGCCGATGCCGATTACAGGAATCTTCACCTTCTTGGTAACCAGCTCTGCGAGCGATGTGGGTACGCACTCAAGAAGGATAATATCGGCCCCGGCTTTTTCCAGCTCTTTGGCTGCATTGATCATGGCGTTTGCTTTTTCTGCTTCTTTACCCTGAACCTTGTAGCCACCGAGCTTATTGACTGACTGTGGCGTCAGACCCAAATGGGCGCAAACCGGAATGCCTCGGTCACTCAGAGCTTCTATGGATTCGGCCAGCCATTCGCCACCTTCCAGTTTTACAATATGTGCACCTGCCTGCATCAGTCGACCGGCATTATCCAGGGTACTCGCAACGGTATTGTTCGACATGAAAGGCATGTCTGCCATAATTAGTGCGCCCTGCGTTCCGTTCTTGACGCATCGGGTGTGATATACCATGTCATTCATGGAAACAGGGAGTGTACTGTCCTGACCTTGAAGCACCATGCCCAGTGAATCGCCTACCAAAAGCACATCTATACCCGCCGCACAGGCTATCCCTGCGAAGGTCGCATCATATGCGGTGACACATGAAAATTTCTGGCCTTCGAGCTTTTTCGATTTAAGACTTTGCGTTGTAACGCCCATATTAGCTTTCCTAATTCAAGGTGAAGTGCGATAGCAAGGTTAGCGGTAAGGCTGCTTGCTGACAAGCGGCTGAGTCAGCGAACGGGAAGGATAAACTGTTTCGAGTTATTGCGGTGGTTCTCAAGTTTACTGCCATCAGGAAGCAGCCAGTCTGGAACAATTTCGAGTGTCGGGATGACAACGAAATCTCGTTGCAGTGCATAGGGATGCGGGATGTTCAACCTGGGATGATCCATCTGCAGTTGACCATAGAAAATGATATCCATATCAATACTGCGTTCACCCCAACGTCTGGTTTTTACGCGGCCTTGTGTTGCTTCGATATGTTGCAAGGCGTCCAGCAAATCGAGAGGTTGAAGTTGGGTATCTATCAGCGCAGAGGCATTCACAAAATCAGGTTGATCCTGTGGTCCCTGTGGTCTGCTTCGGTAGAATCCGGATTGTCTGATTAAAACCGTTTTTTCTAACTCCGAAAGCGACTCCAGAGCCAGACAAACCTGTTTAACAGGATCATCGAGATTGCTGCCTAAACCAACAATACAGTGCATGACTATTATTGAGGACCGGGTCGACGACGTCTGGAACGCGGACTTTGAAGCCCGCTTCGGTTTGGCTTTGAGTGGGATTTAACTGGAGCTGGATTGTCTTTTTGAAATTGAGTCCACCAGCCACCTAAACCGTTGAGTTGCTCGCCTGACTGTTCGCGTAAAAGCAGAAAATCATAGGCGGCACGGAAACGAGGTTGCTGCACCAATTGTTTGGGGCCGCGTCCACGAGTCTTGCTGAGTCGAATCTGGTATTCCCAAATCTCTTTCATCATCAAACTGAAACGTTTGGGAATAGATATGTGTTTTAACTGTTCTTGCAGGGTATGCGAGTAGGCTTGTTGAAGCGCGGGAAAGCTCGGAACGTTGTTGCTTTCAATATGCTTCCAGCGACGATGGACTTCCGGCCATAGTAATGCTGCATACAAAAAAGCCGGCGTGACGGGTTTTTCCTGTTGAATACGCTTGTCGGTGTTGCTCAGGGCGTTCTCAATAAATTCTTTATAATAGTCAGCATCCGGATTGCGATTTAAGGTGTGATCAACTGCTGGAAAGAGGGTGACAAACAAGTCGTAGTGACGGAGTTGTCTGAACGTAGTGCAGGCGGAACCGGATAAAAACAGCTTTAATACTTCGTCAAACAAGCGGGCAGGGGCGACATTGTTCAGCAGAGGTGCCAGTGGTCGAATGGTATTGGCTGCATCTTCGGCCAAATCAAAATCAAGTTTCGACGCGAAGCGAATCGCTCGCAACATACGAACGGGATCCTCCCGGTAGCGTGCTTCCGGTTCGCCAATCAGTCTGAGGGTACGGGATTCTATGTCCTGAAGGCCGCCAACATAATCGTATATGCAAAAATCTTTTGGACTGTAATACAGGGCATTGGCAGTGAAGTCCCTTCTGGCAGCATCTTCTTCAATTGAGCCGTAGACGTTGTCCCGCAGTAACATGCCATGCTCGCTTTCTTTTTGGTGGGTGTCTGAAATGGGATCTTCGGATTCGGCTTTCCCGCGAAATGTAGCGACTTCAATCATTTCGCGGCCAAACAAAATATGTACGAGTTTGAAGCGCCGGCCAATCAACCGTGAGTTTTTAAATAAGGCGTGAACTTCTTCAGGATGAGCGCTGGTCGCGATATCAAAGTCCTTTGGGGCCTGTCCCAATAAAATATCTCGTACGCCACCACCAACCAGATAAGCCTCATGGCCGCTGATATTCAAGCGATGGATAACCTTCAACGCATTGTCGCTAATAAGTTTACGGGATACCGGATGCTGATCTCTTGGGATCACGACGGGATACATGTCAGTCATTTCAGGATGTGTGGTTGGCCATGATTAGGTGAGGGAACTCTTCTCCCGTAGCACTGTGACTTACTACCTGGAGGGCGCGAGTTTAACGCGTTCAGTGATTGAACACCACGTTGGAGAAAATGACTTTGCATGAAAAGACCAAAAGCACTCCGTTTCTGATCTTTTCATGCTCAAGAGAGCAAGACCGTCATTTATTGTTATTGTGGATCCTTGTCTATACCAAATGCAGCGGCTAGGCCGATGCCTGCAAACGGACTACTTTGAACACTCAGAGCGGAATGTTTGACGAAAGCGTTGTGTTAAAAACCGTCGCTACATTTTTGTAGTTCTTATTGGTTATTAACACCACTCAAGCCAAGTGGTCTGCCGCTAAAAAGCCAGGCGTTCAAAATAATCAGTTCGCCCCGCGTTTTTTATTTTTATTTGAGCGGTTTTCAGCTGTAACCAACTTCTGTTTTTATTTTTGTTTTTATATCTACAGCTATCTTTTCTTGTTGTTATTACGTTTCCTAGTTAGCTAAGCCTGTACCAGGTAGAAAAAAAATCATATAGATCAGTTGATTACCTATTTGCTTTACGCCCTTTGGACTATCATGGCTAACAATAATCTTTCGAAGGTATGAAAGATGTGTAACATCGTTTCGGATGGTAACACCAGGTAACAAAAATCGGCAAGGTAACGTATCCCATAGAATGGGATGCTTCGAACAGAATGCTGGAAGTGTGAGGGAACTCACATATTGGGGAGGGTTGGGCTTAGGAATTTCGTTTTCTGGGAATACCGAGTTTCTGCCTTCTCTCCCAAAGGCTTTTTCGACTGATGCCAAGCCGTTGTGCAAGTTCGGTTTCACTCATGCGGCTTTCGTTTTCAAGGACAAATTGTTGAAAGTAGTCTTCCATGGACAATGATTTCGCCGGCTGGTTAATCTGGTAACCGGGATTCGGCTGATTTGGAGCAATCAGTCCTTGTGGAATATTGATGTCGTCGACTTCAGACTCGATATCCAGGAGATCAGCTGTAATCAGATTTTGTTCACATAAAATAGTGCCACGTTCAATGGCGTTTTCCAGCTCCCGAACGTTGCCCGGCCAATGATAGTCTTTGATTGCCCTCAGCGCATCGTCGCTGAACTGTACGGGTCCGATCCCCATTTTTTTACAGCATTTCTTTAACAGGGTTTCTGCCAGTCCGAGAATGTCGGCGCCTCTTTCCCTCAGTGGTGGAAGCTTCAACTGCACAACATTAAGACGGTAATAGAGATCTTCACGGAACTGGCCTGTTCGTGACAGGGCTTTTAGATTGCGGTGGGTGGCGGCAATCAGACGAACGTCAACCTGCCTGGACTGGGTTGAACCAACGCGCCGTATTTCTCCCTCCTGTAGCACGCGCAACAAGCGCGCTTGTGCCTCCAGAGGCAGTTCGCCAATTTCGTCGAGAAATAATGTGCCGCCATCTGCAGCCTCAATCAGACCATTGCGCGCACTGACCGCGCCTGTAAAGGCGCCTTTCTCGTGGCCGAACAGTTCGGACTCGATCAGGGATTCAGGAATGGCTGCGCAGTTTATGCACACATATTCCTGGTTTTTCCGTTGGCTGAGTTTATGAATTGCTCTGGCGGCAAGTTCTTTGCCGCTCCCGGTTTCTCCCTGAATCAGGACTGTTGCTTCGGTGGGCGCCACCTTCTTCATCAATTTGAATACCTTCTTCATGGCTTGGCATTTGCCATAAATAAGGTCGCCTATTTCCTGCTCGCTGCGTTTTTTACCAATATCTGTTATTGAGCCAGGCTCTTTGGCAAGAATATTCCCGACGATTTCCACAATATCATCATGGTCGAAGGGCTTTGCGATGTAGTCGACCGCTCCCAGTTTCATTGCGTCTACTGCAGATCGCAAACTGGCGTAGCTGGTCATAACCAGTACGGGAACCCCCTGGGCCAGTTGAATAATGTCAGTTCCTGGCTGACCGGGTAAACGCAAATCTGTGATGATCAGATTGAACGTGGGTAGTGCGAAGTTTTCCGTGGCTTCGCTAATTGAGTTTGCTGTCTCAACTTGAAATGCATTCGCTTCAAGAACTTCTTTAAGATTGGACCGATTGGCCGACTCATCTTCGATGACAAGAATTCGATGCATTTCCCGCTCAAACAAAAGGCAAATAAATGAAGGATGGATATCGCTTGCTTCGAACGATAATAACGAACTCTGACTGGTATTGGCCAGTCACAGGGCAAAACTGTCTTCAATAATGGGCAGTGGTTGATGTAATCGTGAATCAGTCCAGTTTTGTATCATAAAGCGCAGCATTTCTTCGACTTTTGTGATCTTGTGATCAACGGGCATATTTAGCAGTGTCGCAATGCAAATAAGGTTGTCGAGGGGGTTACGATTATCGACAGGGGTAGCAAAGCTTTGTTTACTCAATTTCTGACCACTTTGATCGACGATCAAAGGGAAATGGGCAAAGCGCGGAGGCTTGCCATCGAGATCCTGGTATAACGCCAACTGTACGGGGGTACTATCGAGCAGATCAATGCCCCTGACCACATCTGTGATGCCCTGGGCAATATCGTCAACCACAACCGCCAGCTGATAGGCATACAAGCCATCCTTGCGTTTGAGTACGACGTCTTCATTTTGCATCAAAGTTTGCTTTCCCATGAATCGGTCTGGCCAGCTGAAATACTGATTTTTACTGCGATAACGCAGGGCGCATTTAAGAGACTGGGTGTTGCCCGCGAGGCATTCGGGAGTGTGGATGCCATGCCGATCCTGCAACTGCTTGCGACTACAAGGGCAAGGGTAAATCAGGCCTTTTTCATAAAGTTTGGATAAGGCCTTTTCATAGGCCTGACTGCGTTTCGACTGGCTCAGGATGGCATCGTCCGATTTAAGACCATGAAGGTTCAGGGTTTCCAAAATGGAAGCGCGTGCGGCAGGAGGTTCCCTTGGTGGATCCAGATCTTCAATCCTGACGATCCAGCGGCCATGATGTACTTTTGCGTCGATATAACTGACGATGGCTGCAAACAGTGAGCCCAAATGCAAAGGGCCGGTGGGAGAGGGAGCGAATCGACCTGTATAGGGGGTCATTGGCTTCAAAGTAAAGCGGGGGTGAATCCCCCCGACTAATTAGATACCTGTTTGCTTTTCTTTGATTTCTGCAAGGGTTTTGCAGTCGATACACATGGTAGCGGTAGGTCTTGCTTCCAGGCGACGAATACCGATCTCTACTCCACAGGAATCGCAAAAACCGTAGTCATCCTTTTCAATGCGATCGATGGTTTTATCAATTTTTTTAATCAGTTTTCGTTCCCGGTCTCTTGTGCGCAGCTCAAGGCTGAATTCCTCTTCCTGCGTGGCTCGGTCGCTAGGATCTGCAAAGTTTGACGCATCTTCTTTCATATGATGCACCGTGCGGTCGACTTCTTCCATCAGTTCCTGTTTCCAGGCAAAAAGAATCTGTTTGAAATGCTCTAGCTGGGCATCATTCATGTATTCCTCACCCTTCTTGGTTTCGTAGGGCGTGAATGCTGAAAATGCGTCTGTTTTTTGTTGATTTACCGGCATAAAGTTAATCTCATGTTTCTGACTGTACACATCTCGCTGGCTAGCCGGGACAGCAAGGGAACTTCTGCTGAGTTAGCTCAGCCAGCGAAAATTAGCAGAATATTTCTGAATAAGCCAATTTTTATTGGGAGCCATTTGATCTGTATCTCTGGCCTGGCGCTGCGTGTGGATCGCAGGATTTGCCACCCGGACTAAAGCATTAAAATAAGAGATTTATCTATTATGTTAGTTGAAACTCGCGCGACGGGTTCGTTTTTAAGACGGCGTAAACGCTTTCTGGTTGATCTAGCCCTTGAATCTGGAGAGGAAGTGACCGTGCACTGCCCCAACACGGGGGCTATGACAGGTTGTCTGGAACACGGCGCGGAAGCCTATTGCAGTCGGGCTAGCAATCCCAAGCGCAAATATCCCGACACACTCGACTGGTTGGAATTCGCCAATGGGCATCGGGCATGCATCAATACCCAAAGACCAAATTACCTGGTAAAGGAAGCCGTAGAAAGCGGTTTGATCGAACCATTGCAAGGCTATCGAACCATGTTGCCGGAGAAAAAATATGGCGCTGAAGGTAGTCGCATTGATTGGCTATTAAGTGACCATAGTAATGCCAGGCCGGAATGCTATGTAGAGGTGAAGAATGTCACGCTATGCGAAGGCGAGAAGGGTTACTTTCCCGACGCGGTGAGTACCCGTGCCTTGAAACATCTGAGAGAACTGATGCGCATGGTCGACCAAGGTTATCGGGCCGCAGTGGTTTTTTGTGTTAATCATACCGCTATCCGACGCCTGTATCCGGCTAAAAAGGTACAGCTCGATTATGCTGACTTGCTCGCTGAAGCGCGCGCAGCGGGAGTGGAATTGATGGCCTACCGAAGTTCAATATCTCCGGATGAGATCAAGTTGATTGCTGAGGTACCAATTATCCTCTAGCGGGTAGCGGGCAATGCAGCAGAAGAGATGCACAGATAGTCATCAACTATTTGATGCGGTACCGGCTGCAAAAACTGACCATGACAGGGGCCGGAAATGCATTCACCGGTTTCAGGTAGAAACAAGGCTCCGTGGGTCGCACATTGAATCAGACTGTTATCGACATTGAGAAACCGATCGGGCATAAACTCAAGAGGTAGCCCCAGATGCGGACAGCTATTTCGATACACCGCTATGGATTCTTCAACAAAAACGGCAAATAGCTGGCAGCTATCAAGCTCAAAGCCAAGACTCTTGGCTTGTTTAAGGGATTCGATATGGCATAAGCGAAGCGTGTGGGTCATGTTGGTTTTAGAGAGCGAAATTTCCAGTGTGCTGAGCGTCATACACTATACTGGTTGTCTGATGATTCAGAAATTGAAATATAAAGGTGCAAATTGAAGCGGGTACTCATAATTGACGACAGTCGTATTTCTCGCTTGATGCTAAGAGCCATCATTGAACACGAATATCCCCAATGGCAGATCGATGAGGCCGAGAATGCTGAAGAAGCTTTAGGCAAGGCTCAGGGAGCGGATTATGACTGTATCACTTTGGATATGAACATGCCGGGGCGAGACGGACTAACAGTTGCGCCGGAGTTGCAACAGGCCTGCCCCAACGCCGATATCGCATTGTTGACCGCCAATTTCCAGTCTCGGGTGAAAACCAAGGCGCTGGACCAGGGGTTAACTTTCATCGCCAAGCCAATTACAGAAGGCAAAGTCCTCGATTATCTGGAATCCATTTCCTGATTAAACTTATTACCTGCCAGTGAATGTTCCCTTAATCTTGAGGCAGGGAGTTCGATTCAGGGTGGTTTTTTCAAATAAAACCCTTATCATCCGGAGTCCGAGGCTGACACCAATACGCCATAAGGAGCTTGCATGTTCGCAGATATTTTCAGCTTGATTATCGATACTTTGTCCTCGTTATACCTGATGATCATCTTACTGCGTTTTCTGTTGCAGCTTTCACGAGCAGACTTTTATAACCCCATATCCCAATTTGTGGTGAAAGCTACGAATCCTCTGGTTGTTCCTTTTAGACGTATCATTCCCGGGCTTGCTAGGGTCGATGTGGCTTCACTGGTGTTGGCGGTAGTATTTCAGGCGGTAGTTGTCGGCATCAAGATATCTGTACTGGGTTTAGGTGTGCCAAATCCCATAGGAGTCCTGGTGATGTCATTGGTCATGGTGCTGGGCATGATTCTGAAGATCTACTTCTGGTCGCTTTTGATCATGATTGTCGCCAGCTGGATTGCACCGGGCAGTGGTCATCCTGCACTGGTACTGATCAACCAGCTCTGCGAGCCGATTATGAAGCCCTTTCGTAACCTGTTGCCGCCGATGGGGGGGCTGGATCTGTCTCCGATTCTGGTATTTCTGGTACTGCAGGTGCTCTCGGTCGTTGTGTCCCATTTGGCACATCAGGTTGGATTGAGTTTTTCGCTAATGTAATTTTGCAGTCAAAAGCTCTAAGTTGTTGAAATAACAACATTTAACATAAAAAAACAATGAGACGCTTTCACCAGGACTTGAGAGTTAAGTGATTGATTCATAAGCCTTCGTTGTTTTCTCTCGCTTCGGATCCCGTGCCAAAAGCACGTTTCCACTGACACCACCAAACCAATTCACATTTGTTTTTGCCTACTCTGCCTATAATCAAGCTAATTCAGCTTATCCAAAGCAGGGCGAACCTATGGCAAACACTGGCTTGTCGAACCAGGTTGATGCGTACAACGCATGGAAAAACGGTCTTAAGTCCGAGATCGGACAATACCAGCAGTGGCTGACAGAAAACGAACTGATATCAGATGATATCAACCAGCGTTTGGTTCGTGGCCTCAACCTTTTGCAGGAAGATCAGCTTACGATTGCCTTTGTGGGAGAATATTCCCGTGGCAAAACTGAGCTTATCAATGCCCTGATCTTTGCTGAGTTTGGACAGCGCATGCTGCCCTCTCAGGCAGGGCGTACCACCATGTGTCCAACTGAAATCTTTTACGATTTTGATCGTAGCGAATGCTATCTGCGTTTGCTTCCCATTGAAACCCGCCTGCAGAACAAGTCCATTTGTGAACTCAAGTTTGAGCGTGATGCGTGGCATGAGATTCCCATTGATATCTCTGACCCCGAAAAAATGAGTTTCAGTTTGCAGCAGGTTGCGTCGACCCGATCTGCCACCGTGGCCGAAGCGCGTTCACTGGGTTTCGATGAAAGTATGCTGGAGCACGACAGCGCCCAGGCAGGTAGAGTGATCATACCGGTCTGGCGACATGCATTAATCAGTCTGGATAGTCCCTTATTACGCAAAGG
The DNA here is from genome assembly GCA_965230795.1 of Oleiphilaceae bacterium. Classification (GTDB taxonomy): domain Bacteria; phylum Pseudomonadota; class Gammaproteobacteria; order Pseudomonadales; family Oleiphilaceae; genus PZPK01. Next base: position 214,331 of record OZ246020.1, read on the forward strand.
TTTGCGAGTCCTCGATACGCCAGGATTAAATGCTCTGGGGTCCGAGCCCGAGCTGACTATCAGCATGATTCCGAAAGCACAAGCGGTGATTTTTTTGCTAAGTGCGGATGCAGGTGTGACGGCGAGCGATTTGTCCATATGGAGCGAATATATCAATACGGACGATGCTGATCATCGAGCGGGCCGATTCGCTGTTTTGAATAAAATTGATGTGCTGTGGGACGACATTCAGGGTGAGACGCATACCGCTGCATCAATCGAACGGGTGCGCCAAACCACGGCAGATCATCTGGAGATTGAATCTGAAGACGTCATTCCTTTGTCAGCAAAACAGGGCTTGATCGCACGTATTCGCAAAGACGATTTGCTGTTGCAGAAAAGTGCTCTGTTGAAACTCGAGCGCCTTATATCAAGACGTATTCTGACACAAAAGGAAGGACTCATTCATGACGCTCTGGTCCACGATGTACTGGCGATGCTTCATAGCAGTCAGGCAATACTGAATGAGCGGCTTGCCAATCTATATGATCGTTACGATGAACTGGCCGGCGAGGCGGTAAGTACTGAGGTTTTACAGAATCTGGCGACCAAAACCCATGCCGACCATGATCTGTATTACAAAAAGCTGATTACTTTGAAATCAAGTCGCCGTCTGATGCAGTCCCAGGGAGACATACTGCAGCAACTGATCAGCCCGGCAAACTTTGCGAATCTACTGGAAACCACGCGCAATAATCTGGAAGACAGCTGGAGTACGCTCGGCATGAATCGGGCAATGAGTGAGTTCTTCCGGGACTTTGAGCGGGCTATCGAAAACGTTGTGCTGGAAGCAAAATTGGCGGATAAAATGGTTGCAGCGATTTACCAGCGTTTTACGGCTGATATTGCAGCCAAGCACTTGCACCCGCGTACCTTCAATATTGTGAAAGAACGCAAGCGCTTGAAGGAATTGAAAACACGATCCATACGATTCAGGCGCAACCCGAAGATGATCATGACAGAGCAAACGCTCTTGATTAAACGTTTCTTCGCTACCTTTGTCGCTGAAGCCAAAGAAATTCACCAGAATATTCTGAAGGAAGCCCAGCGTTGGCCCGATGAGGCCCTATTGCCCTTGATGCAGTACACTCTTGAACAGAAAAAGATGCTGGAAAAACAGGTGGCTGAGTTGAAAAACATGGCCAGCTCGACGCGCGGCGCGCGCGAACAGCAAAAAGCGCTCAAACAGATGATCGACAAAACGCACACGCAATTGAACAAAGCTGAGCAAATACAAAAACATCTGGAACAACCACCCCCCGATTTGGATGCTGGCTTCCAGGATGTAGCCACCTGAGGCTAGACTCAGTAAGCACTTGGTTGCCAATCATCATAGGGGCGTTTACACTCCGTTTTCATTTTCAGCGAACGCGAAACGCCCTGAATGCCTGAGACCCTTCCTGACGATTCCGTCGGCATTGTCGAACCAAAAACCCTGCATTTTCCCAAAGCGCTTAAGCTTGTTTGTGGCAAGACACTGCCGTCTTACGACCTGGTATATGAAACCTATGGCGAACTCAATTCAGAGCGCAGCAATGCCATTTTGATTTGTCATGCCCTGAGTGGTGATCATCACGCTGCGGGCTTTCATTCCATGGAGGATAAAAAACCGGGCTGGTGGGACAGCTGCATAGGCCCGGGCAAGCCAATTGATACACGTCGTTTCTTTGTAGTGAGCTTGAACAATCTGGGTGGATGCAATGGCAGTACAGGTCCCAACACTGTGAATCCGGAGTCGGGCGAACTCTATGGGCCCGATTTTCCTATCGTAACGGTTCAGGACTGGGTGGAGAGTCAGGCCCGGTTGGCTGACGAACTGGGGATTGACTGCTGGGCTGCGGTCGTCGGAGGAAGTCTCGGTGGCATGCAGGCACTGCGCTGGTCTTTGGACTTTCCTGATCGCCTCAAGCATGCGGTGGTGATTGCATCAACACCGAAATTGAGTGCCCAGAACATTGCCTTCAATGAGATCGCCCGAAAAGCAATCACCTCGGATCCGGAATTTCACGATGGCTACTATTATCGTCATGGTACTGTGCCAGCCAAAGGGTTGATGCTGGCACGAATGATTGGCCATATTACCTATCTTTCGGATGCCTCCATGGGGGAAAAGTTTGGGCGAGATTTAAAGTCGCCTGAATTCAATTTCAGTTATGGCGTGGAGTTTGAAGTTGAAAGTTATCTGAACTATCAGGGTAAGCGTTTCTCCCGGACTTTTGATGCCAATACTTATCTGTTGATGACTCGGGCGCTGGATTATTTTGATCCGGCGGCCGATTTTGGAGGCTCACTTGAACAAGCGCTGGCCCGCGCTTCCTGTCGTTACCTGGTGCTGTCATTCAGCACTGACTGGCGCTTTTCGCCTGAACGTTCGGAGCAATTGGTGGAGGCCATGGTGAAAGCAGGGAAGCCGGTTAGCTATGCTGAGATTGATGCACCCCATGGACACGACGCATTCCTGATTCCGACGCCACGTTACACGGCTATGTTTTCAGCCTACATGAACAGGATTGCGGACGAGGAGGGAATCCATGCGAGCTGACCTCAAAGTCATTGAACCCTGGATCAAAGCTAATACACAGGTGCTGGATTTGGGTTGTGGTGACGGTACCTTGCTGGCTCATTTACGGGACACCAAAGATGTCCTAGGTTATGGTTTGGAGATCGATGAAGCGCAGATTAACGCCTGTGTTCGCAAAGGTGTGAATGTTATTGAGCATAACCTCGATTCCAAAGGCCTCGGCAAATTTGCCGACCAGCAATTCGATACGGTCATCATGACCCAGGCTCTGCAGGCAGTGCGTCGTCCCGATGTGATGCTTGAAGAAATGCTCAGACTGGGGCGACAGGGCATTGTTACTTTCCCGAATTTTGGGCACTGGCGTTGCCGCCACTACCTGTTGTGGAAGGGCAAGATGCCCATGTCAAAATCCCTGCCGCACACATGGTACAACACGCCCAATATTCATTTGTGTACATTCAAGGATTTTGAAGCCCTGTGTCGGCAGAAAAACATCCGTATACTCAATCGAACAGTGGTAAATGCGCAATTTGAGCAAAATCGTTATGCCCTCATGTGGCCAAATTTGCTCGCGGAGTTTGCTGTTTACCGAATTGCTCGTCTATAAAAGTCGCAACGACAGGACAGGAAAGGTCTTTCCTGTGTTTTGGCGCTTTCCGGAGAAAGGTTATGAAACCCATAGTATTGGTATGTAAGATTTTCCTGCTGCTAAGCTTTTTGGTATCCCCTGTCCAGGCAGAACAGAAGCAGGTATTCGATGGTCCCGACGGCTCCGAGTATGAGGTGCATTACAATGCACTGAGCAGTACCTTCCTTGATGCCCGGATAGCACAGCAATATGATCTGGTACGCTCCCGAGCCCTGGGATTGCTCAACGTCAGTATTATTAAAGTTGATGAAAGTGGTGCCCGAAACCCCGTGGGTGCGGTGGTAGAGATTCGCTCAACCAATGATATACAGCAGCAGCAAAACCTGGCCGTCAAACAAGTGGTGGAACAGCCAGCCATCTATTATCTCGCGCAGGTACAATACCGGGAAGGAGAAATCCTGACCTTTGATCTGACGGTTTATCCAGAGGGCATTGTTGATCCTCTTAAACTTCGCTTTAGCCATACCTTCTATAACGAGTGAACGACAATGATGAACAAGGTGGTCTTGGCTACTTCTAACCCTGGCAAGGTTCGCGAGTTGAGCACTAAGCTTGCCGAGTTTGGTATGGACATCCTGGCACAATCCGAATTCGGGATTGAATCGGCAGAAGAAACCGGCCTCACTTTTGTCGAGAACGCACTGATTAAGGCGCGTCATGCTTCAAGAATGTCCGGTTTGCCGGCGATTGCTGACGATTCGGGCATTGCTATTGATTATCTGAATGGACAACCGGGTATTTTTTCAGCGCGCTTCGCCGGGGCCGATGCCACGGATTCAGACAATATCGATAAGGTGCTGACACAGTTAAAGGGTGTTCCGAAGCAACAACGCGACGCCGCATTCCATTGCGTGCTGGTGTATCTGCGTCATGCCGAAGATCCGGTACCTGTGATATGTCAGGGCATCTGGCAGGGTCGTATTCTTGAGACAAAACTGGGAGAGCAGGGATTTGGTTACGACCCGATTTTCTGGTCTCCCGAATTCGACTGCAGTGCAGCTCAGTTAAGCAAAGAAGAAAAAAACGCCGTCAGTCATCGTGGCAAAGCGCTACAGAAACTGTTCACGCGCTTGCGAGAAGACGCTGAACCAGTCAACGGATAAGGCTTTGCAAACACTGCCGCCGCTCAGCCTGTATGTGCACATTCCCTGGTGTGTTCGAAAATGCCCGTATTGTGATTTTAATTCCCACGTCAGTGATGTGATACCAGAGACGCTCTATCTGCAAACGCTGCTGAACGATTTGGGTCAGGATAGTGCTTTTGCGCAGAATCGGACGATTGGCAGTGTGTTTTTTGGTGGTGGCACACCCAGCTTGATGAGCCCAGACTTCTACCGTCAACTGTTACCTGCACTCCGGCAAAAGCTGGTGTTTGCCGACGATATTGAAATCACTCTGGAAGCTAATCCCGGTACCTTCGAACTGAAGCGTTTTGGTGGCTTTTCCGAATCCGGAATCAATCGATTGTCTCTGGGTGTCCAAAGTTTTGATGACCATATGCTCAAAGCCTTGGGTCGTATTCATTCTTCTGGTGAAGCACGACGTGCCGTGGCGGCTGCGCGAGACGTGGGCTTTTCCAATATCAATATTGATTTGATGCATGGTTTACCGGACCAGACTCCTGCCATGGCGCTGGATGATCTGGAGCAGGCCTGCGAGCTTGGTCCCAATCATCTTTCCTGGTATCAATTGACGATTGAAGCAAATACGGAATTCTATTCACGCCCTCCGGTGCTGCCAGCTGATGAGCAACTCAGTACGATTCAGCAGCAGGGGCAGGCCTTTCTGTCGCGGCAGGGCTATACCCAATACGAGGTGTCAGCCTATGCGCAACCCGAACACAGGGCCAGGCATAATCTCAATTACTGGCAGTTTGGCGACTATATTGGCATCGGTGCGGGCGCCCACTCCAAGATTACGCTCGCAGAGGGGAGTATTGTACGTTATCGAAAATCCCGCTCTCCGAAGGACTATATGAAACCTAAACCTCATTTCCGGGTGGGCGAGTTACACATCGAAGAGAGTGATTTGGCTTTCGAGTTTTTGATGAATGCCTTGCGACTGAATGAAGGCGTGGCAGAGGCCTTATTCACCGAACGAACCGGTTTGCCAATGCAGGCCATTGAGGAACCTTTGACAGGACTTCGTGCTCAAGGCCTGATTGAGGCTGATCGATTACAGGCAACGCCTCTGGGTAAGCAGTATCTGGACTCAATTCTGGAGCGCTTCGTTACGGTATGAAGCGAGTCGCAGAGGCCTTGTTCGTATACGGTTCATTGCAACCCGGCGCCGGAAATGCCAGCGAGCTGGCGGATATCAAAGGTCATTGGGTAAGGGCGCGGGCGAGGGGTCAAATTCGTCAGTTTGCACGTGGGCCGAATCGAGACTACCCAGTACTGCTGCCAGATGAAAAGGATTCGGATTGGATTCAGGGTTGGGTGCTCTTCAGCCCCCTGCTTCGGAGACATTGGAAACGTCTCGATGTTTTTGAAGGTCGGGAATATCGCCGTGCAGAATTAAGGGTTGAACTGTCGAGTGGTCAGAAACAGCGGGCACATTGTTATATCCTGAACCCGCGTTTTCGTTATTTACTGTCGAACGAGCCGGTTGAGTCCGGCGAATGAAATGACGCTATTAAAGTGAGCCGAAGGCTTTTTCTGCTGCATCCAGGGTTTTCGAAATTTCGGTCTCGCCATGAGCACTGGACATGAATCCCGCCTCGAACGCTGAGGGTGCCAGGTAAACGCCTTCGTCCAGCATGAAGTGATAAAAGCGTTTGAAGCGTTCGATGTCACATGCCATCACTTGCTCATAGCGGCTGACTTCGGCGTCACTGGTAAAAAAGAAGCCGAACATGCTGCCAACCTGATTGGTTGTCAGATCGATCCCGCTGGCCCTGGCCCTGTCTTCCAGACCATTCACCAGAGTTTCGGTTCTGGCAGTCAGCGCATCATAAAAACCGGGTTGGGATATTTCGTTAAGCATGGCCAGCCCCGCTGCCATGGCCAGGGGATTCCCCGACAAGGTCCCGGCCTGGTATACCGGGCCGGTTGGAGCGATCGCTTCCATAATCTCGCGTTTGCCACCAAAGGCACCCACTGGCAGACCACCGCCAATGACTTTGCCTAGCGTAGTCAGGTCCGGTTTCACTTTGTAGACAGACTGGGCGCCACCAATGGCAGTGCGAAAGCCGGTCATGACCTCATCAAAAATCAACACACTGCCATGAGCAGAGCACACTTCACGCAGGGTCTCGAGAAAGCCTGGTACGGGTGGAATACAGTTCATATTGCCAGCTACAGGTTCAACAATGATAGCGGCAATTTCTTCGCCCAATTGTTCAAAACACTGTCTCACGCCTTCGCTGTCGTTGTAGGTCAGGGTCAGGGTGTGTTCGGCGACACTGGCCGGCACCCCTGGTGAATTTGGTACACCGAGAGTGAGGGCGCCGGATCCGGCTTTCACCAGCAGTGAATCAGCATGACCGTGATAGCAGCCTTCAAACTTAACGATCTTGTCGCGCCCGGTATACCCGCGGGCCAAACGAATAGCGCTCATAGTGGCTTCGGTACCGGAACTCACCATCCGAACCATCTCGATTGATGGCACTAACTCGCAAACCTTGAGGGCCATATGTGTCTCGATTTCCGTGGGCGCCCCGTAGCCCAGTCCTTGATCGAGCTGTTTGCGCACAGCATCCAGGACCACCGGATTGGCATGCCCCAGTATCATGGGGCCCCATGAGCCCACATAGTCAACGTAGGATTTGCCATCGGCGTCAAATAGATAGGCGCCTTCGCCCCGCTCGAAGAACAGCGGGGCGCCACCGACGCCTTTGAATGCTCGCACCGGTGAATTGACTCCGCCGGGTATGACGCGTGCTGCTGCTTCAAAAAGGGTTTCAGATCTAGACATGTTGACTCCGTTGGAACTTGGATTGAAATTGACGGCTTGTAGTTTCGATATCGGTCTGTCCAAACAGACCGTGGATGACGGCCACCATCTGGGCGCCATGCGCCAGTACCTGATCGACATTATCCAGCGTAATGCCGCCGATGGCGACTACTCTGAGCCCCTCTTCGCGAGCTTGCTGCAATACAGAGAGTTCACAAGGAGGTGCTTCGGGTTTGGTCAGGGAAGGGAAGCATCGTCCAAAGGCACAATAGTCGGCACCCTGTGTGCTTGCTTTGATGGCATAGTCGAATTGGTTGTGACAGGTGACACCTATAATGGCTTCGGGGCCGAGTAGTTGGCGCGCTTCACTGAGATTGGCATCCGATTGACCGAGGTGTACGCCATGGGCATTCACGATTTTGCAGAGGAGGGGGTCATCGTTGATGAGCAGTGTGGCACCATATTGCTGGCAAAGCGCCAGTAAGTTCTCACATTCCTTGCGCTGATCAGCAAAGGGGGCACCTTTGTTGCGATACTGCAGGAGTCGCAGGCCTCCCCTGAGTGCCGCTTCGACAGCCTCGATGAGTTGTCCTTGTGCCAACAAAGCAGGGTCGGTAATGCCGTACAATCCATTCAGGTTGTTGATGTGTCGCATGGATGCAGAGAGTTCAGGCAAAGTTCGGTTTGACGACGACCAGGATGACAATCCCAAGGAGTAACAACACCGGGAATTCGTTGAACCACCGGTAAAAGATATGGGATTTATCGTTTTCATCGCGGGCAAAGCGCTTCAGTAAAACTCCACAATAAAGGTGATAAACCACCAGAATAGCAACCAGTGTGAGTTTCGCATGCATCCAGGGCAGCTGTAGATAGCCTTCAAGGTTGAAATGCAGCAGCCATGCGCCCAGTACGACTGTGGCAATCATGGAGGGAGTAGCAATGCCGCGATAGAGCTTGCGCTCCATGATTTTGAAACGCTCTACACCGGGCCGATCGTCTGTCTGGGCGTGATACACGAACAGCCGCGGCAAATAAAACAAGGCGGCGAACCAGCAGACGACTGCGACAATATGAAAGGCTTTAATCCACAACATGGCAGCTTCAATATCTCTTGTATTGGTAGTAGTTTTCGATGTCTGAGCGTGTCACGACACCGAGGACACGGGTGATCATCGGGGCACTCATTCGCTCAACGTACAATGCTTCAGTTTTGGTTTCGTTGAAGCGATCCAGTGCTTCCTGCAAGGTCGCCTGAAAATACAAGTCCGAGACATCTTTCCTTTGCGCGGGGATCTCCAGCAAATCAACCAGTATGCGCTCTTTCAGAGGATCCTGTTCAGCATCGACAAAGGCAGCCTCATTCTCCTCGAGGAATCGGGCCAGATCAACGGTAGGAAGCAGAGAAACCGGCTTGCCGGAGCTGTTGTTCACCAGTATCCATTTGGGCTCTTGTCGGAGCATGTCCTTGGCATCATCAAATGAGATCTGTTTCTCTGATTGACAGAATTTGCGCTCCATAATGGCACCCACGCTGACGCGGCGCAAAGCCTGGGTGACTGGACTGTTCTGGTAGTTCAGACCCTGAGCGTTAAGAATAGTGATGAATACGGATTTTTGACCAAAAAATTCACTGGCGACCATACTCGACACAACGATAATCAGCATACCGGGAAGGATGATGTTGGGGTTTTGCGTCAGTTCCAGCAAGGCCATCAGTGCAGCCAGGGGAGCCTGTAGAATTGATCCCATCATTGCTCCCATTCCGATCATGGCGTAGAAGCCGGGTGTTGAAGACAAGCTGGGCATCAGCCATTCAGCGATCAGGCCAAGGGCGCCTCCCACGGTCGCTCCCATAAACAGCGTTGGACCGACCAGGCCGTTCGGCATGCCCAGTCCGACGCTGGTTGCGGTGACCACAATCTTGCACAACGCAATGCCACACAACAGCATAAAACCATACTCGCCCAACAGTGTCTGGTTTACCGTGTCATAGCCGATGCCCATAATTTCAGGGAATATCAATGCTCCAATCGCAGTGATGAGGCCAGCGGCGAGGATGCGATAAAAGATACTATGCTCATTGAAACGCATGGATGCCTGGAGCAAGCGCACAAATCCGGCAGAGGTGCAGCCGATAATGACGCCACAGATAACAATGAAAGGCACCTCAACCAGAGAATTCATTTCCAGTTGGGGAACCAGGAAAGCCGGATCGGCACCATAGACAGCCTGAGTAATAATGGCTGCGGCAACGGAGGCCAGGATGACCGGTGTAAAGCCGCTGATGGTGTATTCCATCATGACGACTTCCATTGCGAAAATGACACCGGCAATGGGGGTGTTGAAAGAAGCAGATATCGCCGCCGCAGTGCCACAACTAATGAGGGTGCGAATGCTGTTGTTGGGGAGCTTCATGTACTGCCCGAGGAGACTGGCGCAGGCCGATCCCAGATGTACGGCGGGGCCTTCGCGACCGGCAGATTGACCACTTAGCATGGTCAAAATGCCACCGAAAAACTGTGTGAGCATGCTTTTGAAGGAAATATAGCCCTGATGATAGTTGAGCCGTTCCATGACAAAGGCGACACCAACTTTGCGTTGACTTATCTGCAGGCGGTACCACACCACACCGATAATGACGGCCCCACCTAATGGCAGGCTCACTCTAAGCAGGTGGGACAAACCCTCAAAGTTTTCCGGATCGCCCTGTGGCAAAAAAGCAGACAAAGGCCACTCGATAAGCAAACGAAACAGCAAAATCACCAATGCCGTCAACGTACCTGACAACAGGCCTAAGAACGCCAGCTGAGGCAGGGCATCGGCACCGGATAGTCGTTGCCGGAAAACGCGTTTGTAGGATTCGAGCGAGGCACGAAATGGCATGATAAAGCCTTGAACCGTTTGTTATACAGTCACTGGTAAATTGTTGGTTAGGCTTTTGCATTCTATCCGCAATATTGCCAATGCAAAAGGACGACCTCAGAGAGTGCGTGCTACAATGCGCGCCCTTCAGCATTCCGCCAATTTAATCAGAGCTGAAAGCAGGCTGGACATTGGTAACATTGTCGCAGGTCATTCAAGGGACCATGACAACAATCGCTTTGTTGAAAGATTGATTTGAGGATATCTGTCAGATGGGTAAGCACCAGGCTAGCGATAGACTGATTCTTGTGAAACATCAACCGGGTTTGCGACGCAAACAACGCTTAATGATCATTACGATTGCCGTCGTTAGTTTTGCCGTTGGTTATCTGGTTGGCATTTATGGCATTAAAATTCGTCATGATCGCGTCGTAGAGCGTCTTGATCAGCTATCCTTGCAGTATCAGGAAGCAAAAACCAATGAACGAACCTTGCGTCAGCAAGTGGCAAATCTCGAGAGTGGCCGCGCCATTGATGACTTGGCCAAGCAGGAGATCAAAGACACGATTCAGGGCTTGAAAACCAGTGTGTCGCAGTTGAAGAAAGATGTCTCTTTCTATAAGAACATTATGGCGCCGTCTGACAATGCCAAAGGGCTACAGCTGCAAAGTGTGGAAATAAATCCGGCGCCAGGCACCAATCGTTTTGCCTACAAGATCGTGTTAACGCAGGTAGCAGATAACAAAGCATATGTTAGTGGTGTCGTTGCCGTGAATGTGATTGGTCTTAAAAATGATGAGCTGGAGGTATTGCCATTGCGTGATATTTCCGAAGTGGAAGACCTGGGTATTAAGTTCCGGTTTAGATACTTTCAGGATATACAGGGAGAGTTAGTACTTCCTGACGGCTTTGATCCCGAGCGTTTGCAGGTGGTGGCGCAATCCAAGGGGAAGCGGGCTTCCCGGCTGGAGCAGTCGTTTGAATGGGATGTATTGGTAGGTGGTCAGGGCTAGGGCAATAGCAGCCTGGCAAAGACATTGAATTATTGAGGTAAGAGGTATGTGGGGTAAATCCAAACGCAAGGGTAAACAGACGCGGGGTGTGACGGCCCATTTTGATACCCTGATATCTGCCAAGACCCAGATTCAGGGGGATTTGCAGTTTTCGGGAGGTCTCCATATTGATGGGCTGGTACGCGGTACCATCCGGGCCGAAGAGGATAGCGAAGCCATCGTTCGTATCAGCGATATCGGAGAAATTGATGGCGATGTCATTGCGCCGCATATCATCGTGAATGGGACTGTGCATGGCGACGTTTATGCTTCAAAGCATATTGAGCTGGCGGAAAATGCGTCCATAAAAGGTAATGTTTATTATCACCTGATTGAGATGGCCATGGGGGCTGAGGTAAATGGCAACCTGGTGCATCACAAGGAACCCGTGCCAATCAGTGGTCACGACGAACCTGGTGAAGAAACCAGTGTTGAGGGTGAACAGCTTTCGCTCAAGGCCGTTCAGACTTCAAATGGCAATAGTTGACTGTTTTACTTGGTTAAGTGGATAATTGTCGACCGTTTTTCAATAAACATCGAGAGTCCTGATGACTGTAGTTGCGTCCCATATTCCCAGCCCACTGGTATTTACCGATGCCGCCGCACGCAAGGTGAAAGCGTTGGTTGAGGAAGAGGGCAACCCTGATTTGAAACTACGGGTGTATGTCACAGGAGGCGGCTGCTCAGGATTTCAGTACGGCTTTACCTTCGATGAGTCTCAGGCTGATGACGATACCGTTATTGATAATGATGGCGTGCAATTGGTCGTTGACCCAATGAGTTACCAATATCTGGTAGGGTCTACGGTCGATTATACTGAGGATCTCAAAGGGTCGCAGTTCGTGGTGAACAACCCGAATGCCACAACGACCTGTGGTTGTGGCTCCTCGTTCAGTATCTAAATGCGGTTTTCAGCAAGGACGTTTGCCAGCACAATGGAACTCCGTTAACACCGGCCATCGTCAGGGATTGCTGCGCAGGTTTTCGACAGGCTATTAACAAAAAGGCTGGCACTGCTGTCAGCCTGCGAATATAACAAGTATAAAAATGGCTGTAGTTCTTTTGAAACGATCCCTGTTTCTGTTTTTAGTTCTTTGCTGCGTCTCTCCGGTTCAGGCTGGTGGTTTCGATAACTCCGGTTTGCCCTTCGGTATCATCTTTGATAGCCGTCAGCAGGCTAATGAACTGCGGGTTACCTCAGCTCGCGTGATGCCGAATATTCAGGGCAATATCCTTGGCACACAGCAGAGCGCAGCGGAGTCCGATTCAATTCAGGGCCTCGTGCCGGATTATTCAGATCATGAATGGGCATTGAGGGTGAGGTTCAGTGATCGGATCACCTGTGCCATGAGATATGAGACTCCCTATCGCGCAGAGGTTATCTATCCCGACGACGCGCTTAGCTATCGCAACGATGATGGCGCAGAAGTGGTGGCTCCACTCGAGTCACATTACAACAGCAAATCCCTCACCAGTGCTTGCCGTCTGGGTTGGCAAACGTCGACGGGCCTCTGGTTCGTCATTGCAGGTGTGAAACACCAGCACATAGAAGGCGCGTTTAGCTCGGATCTGACATCCGCAGCTAGTGGTTCCGGGGACAATCTCGAGGTGAAATTAACGGGTGGCAGCGAGTTTGGTTCAATCTGGGGCCTGGCTTATGAAAAGCCTGAGATTGGTGCCCGTATTGCGCTGTTCTTTCATAGTGAAATTGATTACGAACTCTCCGGAAAATCCTATACACCCACAGGGATCAATACCCCCCGTTTGGTTTCGGAGGCGCGCTCAAAAACCCGGACGCCAAAGTCCATTGCCATGACCTGGCAAACGGGTATTACAGAGAATTGGCTGGTGTTCGGCAGTTTCCGCTGGTCTGAGTGGCGCCGGGTTGACCGAATCGAAGTGCAGGACCAGGTGGGGAACCCGGAGCTTGGTCTCTATAGCAATAACACTCTCGATTACGATGTGGGAGTAGTTCACAAGGTATCGGATTCCTGGGCTGCCGGTTTGAGTTATGCTTCGGGAAAGAAGTTGGGTGGCTCCAGCTTACCCGCAGGAGTTGATAGTGACAATTTGCGTGATCCGCAGGGACGTCGACATACCCTGACTTTAGGTAGCCAGTATCTCCTGGCTGAGGATCTGGCAGTCGATGCCAACCTGAGCTATGCCATGCTTGAAGAGAAACGTATTGTTTCCAGTGGTTTTGATGCCACGATAAAAAGCAGCGATGCCATATCCCTTAAGCTTGGATTCAGCTGGTTTTTTCATTGATTGTCTGGATAAGTGTTCTGATAGCTCCCCTGCAGTCTCGGGATAGCGCTTTTTTACCAGTGCCACCTCCTTCGATCTTGCCTATTTCCGCCCACTCTTTTTGCTGAAAAATCAAGCTGATGCAAAGCTTCTGAGCGCGCGCATCTAATCGCTGGAATACCTTTGTCGAGATACAGTAGAGCAAAAATGTGTGCAGCGAGAGTAGCGTATCGTCGAGGCTCCGATAGTGTTCTGCATAGGCTCTGACTTCCGCCAGTAAATTACGCGGTAAAGCGTCAGCGGGTGCCGGAATCAAGTCTTCCAGCATTGTGGTCGCCTCCGGCCAGGGAAGATTCCTAAACAAGGTCGGAAGTTGCGTCAGAAATTGATGCAGAAACCGTTGTTGCACGGCACTACAGGCGCTGTCGAGAGCATTCGCTAGAGGCTTCAGCATAACTGCCGAGTGCTCGCCACTGGAGGCGTCGCGATGATATCCAATCCTGAGACAGCGAAAGCCATTGCTACGCCAGAAAGAGACCAGGGGGTTGTACAGGCCAAAGCTGGTAGCGACGTAATCCTTCCCCTGGTTTGTTGCAAAATCGACGCAGGCTCCCACCAGTTTTGAACCAATGCCCTGAGAATGCAGCTGGGGTGTCACGGCTACGCGGACAATACGAATGCCGGACCACTCCAGCCATCTGGCATCACAGCTATATGTGGTCAGTGATTGGGGAATCAGGTGGCCTCTCGGCCGGCGTCTACCCTCAACGAGCCCTTGTGCCAGTTCGTTTGTGAGGATCTTGCCTTCTTCGATGACAAGTAGGGCGCCGACCACCTGGTCGTTGACCATTGCGAGGGCCAGTTTTACCGCAGGGTGGTCCAGCAGCAGTCGGATATCGGAAGGCCGGGTTTGATAGTGTGCCAGCGTCAGCAGTGCGATTGTTTGCTCAAGCAATCGGTCGTTTCGTACCAGCGTGTCCTGAGAGACCCAGTGTACCTTGGCAGAGTCGTTTCTGACGTCCACGGTATTCGAAGTAAGTGATAACTCACTATCAAGAAAGAGCGTCCTAAACATGAATGCTTCCAGCGGGTCATCACTAGCCCAGCGTATCGGTTGCAGTAGTTCGACGCATTGAGTGCTGGGAAAACGTGAACGCAGGCGGGGTTCAAAACGCAGAGTAAATCCTCGTCCCGTGCCTTCATAGCCGTGTATGGTTGTCGAAAACACAAGCCGGGTGTAATGCTTGCAAAGATCTTCAAGAAGAGGAACCGGCAAACTTGCAGCTTCATCGACCAATAGCACATCACAGGCCGGCAGTTCTTGCAGTAATGCGTCCGGAGACATGAAGCGCAACGAACCCGTTCTCCCAGCTTTCAATGAATCGGACTTTTTACTGAGACGTTTGAATTCCCTGTCGTAGTGCATCAGGCAGATTTTGCTGGCGAGGGTAGACGGTGCGGTCAAAATTACGTGTTTGCCGTCGAATGCAGATAAATTTGCTGCCGCAATGCCAAGGGCACTGCTTTTGCCCCGACCGCGGTTGGCCTGAAGAATCAAAGGTCTTTTGGCGTGTCCCTTGGCGACACGAAGAATTGCTTGAATAGCACGCTCCTGATCCTTGGTCGAAAGCGTAATAAGACCGGAATGCGCTGGATTGATATCAGGATTATGAGTAAAAGCGGGCAAAGCCCCGTGCTTAATCTGTTGATGGATTTCTACAGCCCCTGGATGCGAACTGAGCAGACCGCGCAGGTGTTTTAGAAAGCGTGTGCCAAATGTCTGAAGGTCCTCTTCTTCCCGGCACATTCTCGTATAGTCGGCATCGGCTTGCGAAATGAAGTCATCTGCATTGGGGAGCAGCAGCAATAATAGCCCCCCGCCCCGGATGAGTCCTGAGGCCGCAGCGAGTCCATCTGGATTGAGGCCGTCAAATCCGCTCCAAATCAGCAGATCAACTTCGTCACCCAAGCGCTCCGTAAGCTGATGGCCTTCAATCTGCTCGCCCTTCAGGGCATGCACGGCCTTACCCACGCACAAGGCCGAAGTATCCGGCAGATGTGTGAGGAAGTGCTCAAGTGCCCGCCTGGACCAGCTGATCTCGCCAAACAACGCGACGATACGTCTTTCAAATCCGGCTTGTACGAACTGATGGAGGTTTTGAAGCTGTTCCGCCACTTCCTCTGACGAATAGTTTGAGTCGCAATAACTGGTCATGATGATGTGCTGGGTAAGCCCGATTGCTTAGTGAATTGGCCACTATACTGATATTGTAACGAACACGATAACCTGTATACCGCTGCTTGCCAGATTTGCTGACATAAACACTGCCTTAAGGATCCGCCTTGAATTCAAGTGCACGTAATCGAAATCAGTTCATTTTCATTTTTTTCGCTTTTGCCTTTGGAATGATCTTGTCAAACCTCATCGGCCAGGCCCGCCATGATGATGCCGGTTCAGGAAAAAACCGCGATGTTCTGATCACGCTTCGGGGGATCGATTTTTACCTGGAAGACCTTCCCGAGCCCTTGGCTCAGCGGTATCAGGACATTGAAGCAGATGCAGCGAAGCAGCAGTCAGCGCTGCTGCATTCGTTTGCGCTTGAACAATATGTCAGTGATTATGCTATCGAAAAGAGGATCTCATTCGAGCAGGCAGCTGACAAACTCTTCGCACTCGTTCCCATTGACGATGCGATGGTGAATGACTACTACCAGCGTCACGCCAAGACAATCGACAAGCCTTTTTATCAGGTTGAAGGTGACATCCGTAAGCAGTTACAGCAAATGGCCGCCCGCAAAGCCCGCTTCGAAAAACTTCAGCAACTGGCTGCTAAAGGGGACATGATTCTGTATCCGGATTCACCACATAAACAAAGCCCGCAGTTAAGCTTTCAATAGCCAAACAGTGTGTTTTCAGCGGTCTTGCGGATTTCTTTCTCGCCACTCCATTCGACGAAACCGGTCTTCAGGTCGAGGAGTTTGAGAGTAAATTTGTAATAGACGTCTTTATTGTCGCTCTTGCGCTTAACGATACTGGCCATGTTGCCGTAGAGCATCAGGCGCGCACCGGTGTGTTGGCCGATGGCAACCGCTTTGGCGGGATCGACCAGCCCGCTTTGTGTCTGGTATTGAAACTGGGCCTTCACGGCTTCCACCGCAGTCATATCGACAAAGCGGAATTTACCGGAACGAAGCAAGCGGCTTTGAATCGTATCAGTAATGGACTCGGTATCGATATGCTCGGTAGTTTTGTTAACGATACGGTCAATGAAAACGACCGGACGGGTGTCGCCGATTGAATCCAGCACCGGCTTGAATTCAAGCAGCTCATCAACCATTTTTTCTGCAATGCGTTGCAGGTCGGTCGAGCCGAAGTCAATGGTGGTTGTTTCCTCTGCTTGCGCATCTCCGTACTGCACCTTCTCGCTGCAGGCGCCAAGAAAGGCCAGAAAAAAAAGTGTTAGAGCAAAACGATAGCATCGCATATGTGCCTCCAAAATCAGCTGGGGGGTAAAGAATAGAGATGAATGTGTGGATAGCCCAGAGTATCAATTATACGCAGGATTTTACGTTCCCCGGGCTTCACTTGGATGTCAATTTGTTCACTAATCGTGGCGCTTGATAAATTTAGTGAATGTTGCCCTTCAGCAACATAGAGTGGCAGCACCTGGACATTATCCGGCAAGCTCAACCAACTACGTAAATCGGCTCGTTCAGTGACGATACTGTAGATCGCTGCCAGCAACCGAGCGCCATCACCCATCTTGTCACCAACACGTTGTTGCAATTGATACTTGGCCAGGGCTCGCAATACCTGGCGTGCCATTAGTATGGGTAACTTTGCGTCGAGATGTTGCCTGGCCAGATTGGAGAAATCAGCGATTGATTGGGCGCGGCGCGTCTCCGATGGCAGCTCGATTTGAAGCAGAGACCGGGCGGGTGGCGCGTCGGGATAATCTGGCATCGCTACGGAGATAAATTCGCCATGGTAGTTCGGTACCGTCATTTCAATTGCGCGTTTGGCCTGAATCTGACCCTGTTCGTAAAAAATCCACAGGTTGGGTGAGGGCTCTGCCTGTCGTCGCTCCAGTCGATCGACGGCCCGTCGTAACTCGGGATTGTCCGGATTCAGTTCCAGTGCTTTTTTGTAATCCACTAAGGCAGCATTGAGATCGCCCGTAGCTTCCCAGAACACCGCAGATAGATAAAAGGTGTAGGCGTCCTGGAATGCTTTCTTGATTTCGCCGCCAACGCGGTCGATGCCGGTGCCGATGGCACGGACGTTCACGCCCTCTTCCTCGGCCTGGGCATAGGCCGCTTCCAGGTCGGATTCGTATTGTTGAGCGATGTAGTCCTGTTCCAGACGGGCGCGGCGCAACTCAACGCCGGCCGCTTCAATGTTACCCATTGCCAGAAAATTGAAAGCCTGAGACAGGTAAACGAAAGTATGTTCATAGGGAGCGAACTCATAGGGCATCAGTGTTTCGTTCGATAACAGCGATGCGCTTGAATACAAACCTTCACCGAGTCGAAAACGTGCCCGTCGCTCTTCTTCACGAAAGTGGTCAATTACTTCGTCAAAAGCGGCACGGCTTGCATCAAAGCCCTGATCTATTTGCTGGAGGCGGGCCAGTTCCGCCTGATACAAAAAGCGATCCCGTTGGTTGGTGTTGGCAAGAGCGGGCAGCGCACTCTGGTCGCCGTGACGCCAGTCATACATGAAATCCTGTGCCGTCTGCGGGTAGGGTTTGAGACCGGAGCAGGCACTTGTCAGAACTACAAGCAATAAACCGGCGACGCGAATCAGTACAGATCTCAATTGGGCGTGGTAGAGATGACTGCAATGGTCAGCTGGGCTTGTCGTCCTGTTGTTCAAACGCTGGATACCGCTGAATAAAATGGGAAAAGTGCTGGTTATCATACTCAAGTTTAAGCGCGGAATCCGCCAATTGCTTCCGTCTGGTTATCCTTTGACCAAGCGACTATACTTACGGGCCTTTTGCGCCTGTCGCCGCATTTAGCTTGGCGATTCGCGAATCTTAATTTCCAGGAATATTGCAGTAGTTGGGTTATGTCGGAAAAGCTTGATCCGAAAAAAAAATATGCACAGGCCAGTATCGAGAGCATGTACCGCGTGTTTACGGTACCCGAGGCGCCCGACTCCACACTTGGTCGAATCGATCAGCATGTCTCCAGTAATCTTGCAGGCTTTCTTCAGGATCATATTGTTGCGGTAGAACATGATCTGCAGGATATGGAGAAGGATTTCAGCGACTCCAAAATTCCCGAGAAACCAATTTTTGTTTCTGAGCATACCCAGTTTCTCTTGGACAAGCTGGTTGCCCAGTCAGTTCATACCGCTTCGCCTAGTTTTGTCGGCCACATGACATCAGCCTTGCCTTACTTCATGTTGCCGCTGTCAAAAATCATGATCGCCCTGAACCAGAATCTGGTTAAAACCGAAACCTCAAAAGCGTTCACTCCCCTTGAGCGGCAGGTGATCGGTATGCTGCATCGGCTGGTATATGGTGAAGACTCAGAGTTTTACAGTAAATGGATGCATGATGCGGAACATGCCCTGGGCTCCATGTGTTCAGGTGGCACCATTGCCAATGTGACGGCACTGTGGGCAGCACGTAATCTTTCCTTGCCGCCGGAAGGCAAGTTCAAGGGTGTTGCGCAGGAGGGGCTGTTCCGTGCGCTGAAGTATTATGGCTATGAAGGCGCCGCGATCGTTGTATCGAAACGAGGTCATTATTCCCTGTCTAAAGCGGCAGACGTACTGGGCATTGGTCGAGATTACCTGATAGCAATCGATACCGACGATAACAACAAAGTTGATTTGGATGCCTTGCGAAGTACCTGTGTAGATTTGCAGGAGCGGCGCATCTGTATTCTTGCCATTGTGGGTATTGCCGGTACCACCGAAACCGGTAATGTGGATCCCCTGGAAGAAATGGCAGAAATTGCCCGCGAGTTTCGGGCCCACTTTCATATTGATGCGGCCTGGGGTGGTCCCACCCTGTTCTCCCACCGCCACAAGCATCTGCTTCGCGGTATCGAAAAGGCAGACTCGGTAACACTGGATGCCCACAAGCAGCTGTATGTACCGATGGGAAGCGGATTGGTGATTTTCAAGGATCCTGCCAAGCTCAAAGCCATTGAGCATCACGCGCAATACGTGATCCGGCGCGGATCCAAAGACCTGGGGAGCACCACATTGGAGGGGTCGCGGCCCGGTATGGCCATGCTGGTTCATTCCGGCCTGAAGATCATTGCTCGGGAAGGTTATGAGATTCTGATCGATCAGGGCATTAGTAAAGCCCGAGAATTTGCCGAGCTGATTGATGCAGACAGAGACTTTGAAATCATTTCCTATCCCGAGCTGAATATCATCACCTATCGCTTTTGTCCCGATTATGCGCAGCAGGCGCTTTTGCAGGTTGATGACGTAAAGATGGACAAGATCAATGGTGTGCTCGATCGCATCACCAAACATATTCAGAAGGCACAACGGGAAAGGGGGCTGTCATTTGTGTCCCGGACACGGCTTGAACCGAAAAAATATCATGGACGGCCCTGTGTGGTTTTTCGTGTGGTACTTGCCAATCCTTTGACGACATTGGATATCCTGAAAGACATCCTCGCGGAGCAGAAGGAAATTGCCGAGACAGATGAGGCCATCCACAAGGCCATGACCTCTCTGCGCTCCATGTGCCAGCTTAAGACCTGACACCTATTCCCTGACGGCTCAGTAGAGGGCCGCCTCGTCGTCCAAGACCTCGTGAATGATCTCAAGGAACATTTTGTCAGCATCGCTGTGTTCTTCGGGGATGCGAACGATCGTTGACGCACTGATTTCTTCGGCAATCAGTTTGTTGGCATCGGGTTCATTTTGCAGGCGTCTGGCGATTTCCATACATTTGGTGGCGACTGTCGGATCGCTGAGCACCTTGCGAATAAACACACGTAATTCGCTGATGATTTTTGCCTGTCGGCTCTCTTCTGCACTATGCATCAAGTACTACCTCTTTTCTATTGAACTGTCATCTATCATTGCCCCTAAAAGCGGGGAAAGCAAGCGCGTATTTGTGGGGGCGGGTTCACGTTTTGAAACAATGACATATCGGGCAAGTTCCACACAAACTGCTAGTCTTTATAAAGGGTCTGAACACGCTAGGTTCGTCTTGTGCAGCGGCTTCGACCTCCGCAAGTGAGTTTCGCGCATTTACGGCGTATGGTGTGCAAGCGCGTGGACGCAACATCCAATCCAATGGGAAACCAAGAGAGCAAGGTGCAACGAAAAAATATCTTCCTTTTCCGCATGATCAGTGCGTTGTTGTGCTTGTTATTGGCAAGCACGACCGTGTCTGCCGAGGCGGAACTGGAAACATTTTTGCCCAAAGGACAGAGCTCCGTTGTTGTCAAAGCAGAATTCCTGCCTGATCAGAGTGCTACATTGACGCTAGATGAGCTGCGAGCGCGCAGCGAGTCGCGTGAGTGGTCTCCTGTTCTGGAAGACTATGCGAATTTTGGCTATCAGCCTCATCCCTACTGGTATCGTTTCGTGATTTCCAACCCAGGTAATGAGGATGTTAGTCAGATTCTTGAAATAGCGTATCCGCTGTTGGATTCCGTGGACTTTTATCGACTTCGCAAAGGCGAACTGATCGCCAAGATCCATACCGGAGATCGCGTTCCTTACAGCAATCGAATTGTTGATCACCCCCATTTCCTGTTTCCGGTGCAACTTCGCGCGGGCGAAAGCAATACCATTTATCTCCGCGTTGCCACCGCGGGCTCCCAATTGGTACCGATTAATTTGTGGGAGGATGTACCGCTTTTCATCAAACTGATGAAGGAAGACGAGTTACATGCCATTTATTTCGGAATTGTGCTGGTCATCGTGTTCTTTAATTTACTGATTTTTCTTGCGCTCCGAGAACGTCTCTATCTGTATTACTCGGTGTCGACTTTCCTGTTCATGCTGTTTTTCGCGATCATGAGGGCGAAGCTTTATCCATATTTCTTCTCCGATTTACCGGAGTTTCATCATCTCCTGCTACTTCTGTTACCGCCATCATGCTTGCTGTTTGCGACCTTGTTTACGCGAGAGTTTCTGTCTATTCGCGAGTATAGTCCCGCGCTCAGTTATCTGACCAATGGCATTATCGCCGTCGCGCTGGCCTGTATCGCCGGCGTCTTTATTCTGGACGCACAAACGTCCCTGAAGCTCTCGGTATTGGCGGCCGTTCCCGGTACATTTTTGCTTTTGCTGATGGGGCCAACGTTGGCGTTGATGGGCAATCGGATCGCCTGGGTGTATACCGTGGCTTGGGGAACCTTCATGTTTGGGGCAACGGTCACAGCCATGAGCAAACATGGGTTTCTGCCGGCTAGTTTTATTACTGAATACGGTATGCAGATGGGGTCGGCCCTGGAAGTATTTATTCTCAATGCGGCATTGGCCTATCGTTTCTATCGGGAACATGAAGACAAGATTACTGCCCAGGAGGCACGACTCCGGGAAAATGCCGATCGTCGAGAAGTAGAGTTGAAGCTGCTGGACAGTTCCATGTCTCACCCGGTGACGATGATGCCCAACCGGTCGTGCTTTGAACGCCAGATTCAGGAAACTCTCCTGCACCGGGGCAAGACCCGCATTGCAATCTGTACCATTGAGATTTCCCGGTATGCTGAAATCAGCAAAACTCTTGGGCACCAGAATACCGACCTGATGCTCTGTGAAGTGGCCCAGCGCTATAACGAAGTGGTCGCGAAACTGCCCGGCATTAAAGTCATTTATGGGCCGACCTTCGAATCATATCTGTGCTCACTGGACAATGGCGCGTTTGGCTTGCTGCTCGACGCAGACCTGGCTGAATCCCGCAGTGATGAAGTCGATGATATTCTCCGCGAACTGATACAGCCCATCGAGTTCAAAGAGATGCAGCTGGAACTGCATCCGGTGGTGGGCGTGGCAGTGTGTCCCGAGCATGGTTTAAATGCGTCGACCCTGTTACGTCACGCCCAGGTTGCGGCGGATACCAACGAGGCCAGGGAACGCTATCTTTCCTACTATAGTCCTGAGCAGGATCAGTACAATGCACGTCGGCTGATGATCATTTCGGAGCTGAAGCAGGCGATTCGAAATGATGAGCTGGAGCTTTTTCTGCAACCCAAGTTGTCCTTGTCGAGCCAGGAAATCATCGGTGTTGAAGCCCTGGTGCGCTGGCATCATCACCGCTATGGGCTGGTGCGGCCTGACGATTTCGTTCCAATGGCAGAGCAGACGGGAATCATTCGTCAGTTGACGCGCTGGGTATTCAGCCAGGCCATGGATAAATATCAGGCACTGGTGAAAGCGGGCCACCATCTGAGTATATCCATCAATATTTCAGCGCTGAATCTGCGAGAACCGGACTTGATCGATTTCATCAAAGATCAGTTGCGTGAAAGCGGGATTGAGCCAGCGCAGATTTATCTGGAACTGACGGAAACCTCGATGATGAAGAATCCGCGGGATGCTATTGCCACATTGGAACAACTTCGTCAGCTCGGTGTGCGTATAGCGGTCGATGACTTTGGGGCGGGCTATTCTTCGCTGGCCTATTTGCGGGACTTACCTGCCCACGAAATCAAAATCGACAAATCCCTGGTGGCAGCAGTCGGTTCTCACGAAAGTAGTGAAGCGGTGGTTCACACAGCGATTCGCATGTGTCATGAACTGGGATTTTCAGTGGTGGCTGAGGGAGTTGAGAATCAGGAGCTGATGAATCGACTGCAGGATCTGGATTGCGACCAGATTCAGGGCTACCTGTTAACGCCACCGCTGCCTGAGGATAAAATCATCGAGTGGCTGGATCGCTACAAGGCTACTCAACGTTTCGCTTCCTGATCAAGGCCTCCTGGCATACCGATGCCACCAATTCTCCCTGCTGGTTGTAGATATTGCCCCGATTAAATCCCCGCCCATGGGAGGAACTTGGGCTATCCATATCGTAAAGCAGCCATTCGTCAACCCGAAAAGGGCGATGGAACCACAGGGCGTGGTCAATGCTGGCAACCTGCATGGATTTCTGTGCAAAACTGACTCCATGAGGGAGCATACTGGTTCCCAGCAGGCCAAAGTCCGAGGCGTAAGTCAGAATACACTGGTGCAGTGCGGTGTCATTCGGAAGCTTGCCAACGGCTCTAAACCAGTTCTGTTTGTAGGGTGCGCGAACGTCCGGATTGGAGTAATTGACCGGATTAACCGGTCGGATTTCGATAGGGCGATCCCGTGTAAACTGCTCGCGCAGTTTTTCAGGAATCAAATGCTTGAAACGCCGACGCATTTCCAGTTCGGATAAGAGAACATCCGGTTCGGTCGCGTCGGGCATGTCGAACTGGTGGCTGAGACCATGTTCCCGCTTTTGAAATGACGCGTTTAGGGTAAAGATTTCCTTGTCGTGTTGCCGAGCGATCACACGACGTGCAGAAAAGTTGCCACCGTCTCGCAGTTTTTGCACTTCGTATTGGATGGGAAGAGAGTGGTCGCCTGGCCGAAGAAAGTAGCCATGCATGGAATGGGCAATGCGCTCATCTATTGATCGGTAGGCGGCCATCATTGCCTGCCCGCAAACCTGTCCGCCAAACACGTTTTTGAATCCCAGATCCTCACTGACACCCTCGAAGACGAGATCGTCTATTTGCCGTAGGTTTAATACATCAATGAGTTGGGTCAGGACTTCTGTCATAGGAAATTACTCCGGAATGAATGTCTAAATTTCATTGTCGACGAAATTGACGCGCAGGGCTTCCTGAGGAGTCATTTCCCAGCCATCACTCTGTTTTTTGAGGATTGGGGAGGGGGGGGCATGCGCACCTTGTCTGAGTGTTTGCTGCGAACGGTTCTGTTGCTTGGCGCGCGACTTTCTGCCCGGTGAAGTTGTTGCCGCCGACGTCATATGCGCAAATCCAGAAGCTGGTGAGAATTGAGGTAAGTGATTATTGCAAAAGCGAAAACGTCTGGATAGATAGCGCTTAAAACCTTACCAAAGCGTAACACTGGCAAGCGCTGACGAGATGATCACAGCGCTCTTCCCTCATAGATGAATACCCTGGGTCTGTTTGCTAAGAGCCTGTTTCTCTCCGACGCAGTCACCGGTCAATACGAAACCGAGAAGTTTGTCTTCACTATCGAAAAACAGCCCCTTGGTGTTAAGCCCCTCTTGCTCGACACGCCATTCACCTTCATCCGTCAATGGCGGACAGACAACCACAGGACAAGCTGGTGTTTTAGTGGCGACAGGCATTACCCCGTAACTCACTTCTGTGGGTTCTCCCGCCAGTGTTTTGGCCAGGGCGCGCGCGCAGGCCATTAGAGGCAGGACATAGAGCAGGACGTGGCCATCGACCTCGGCAGCGTCGCCCAGCGCGAATATATCTTTCTCACTGGTTTCCAGAAAGCGGTTGGTGACTATGCCGCGCCGGGTCTGCAAACCGGCCTGTGTCGCCAGATTCAAATCCGGCTTCAAGCCCACCGCGGAAATAACCAGGTCTGCTTCCAGCTCCTGGCCATCGTCCAGGTATGCGGTGAGATGTCCATCGCTATGGCGTTTTAATTCAACGACAAAGTTTTCCAGATAGAAGGTCGCGCCATCGGCTTCCAGACCTTGTCGTAAAGCGTGGCCCGCAAAGGGAGGAATAAGTCCGTTTAATGGTTGTTGTGAGGGATCGACGAGTGTCACGTCGTAGTCGGCATGCATTAAGTCATTGGCATATTCACAGCCAATCAGGCCCGCTCCCATGATGAGAATCCGCTTCTTACCCTCAGCCTTGTCACGGAAGGTCCGATAGTCCATGAGGTCATTGATGGAAACCACTTCCGGCAAATCGCTGCCCGGGAAAGTCAGTCGGTTGACGTGGGCACCGGAGGCCAGAACCAGTTTTTGGTAGGTCAGTTGTTCCTGACCAATGAAAATAAGATGTTGTTGAGGATCGATGGCGGTTACTTCAGTCATGGTCCGAATGGATGCCTTGAGCTGGGTAGCCATTTTTCCCGGGTCGGCCATCGATAGTCCCTCGGCATCCTTGCCCTTGGCAAAGCCAGTGGAGAGCATCGGTTTGGAGTAGGAGTGGCCATCATCCCGGGTTATCAGCAGTAGGGGCGTATCCTGGTCCAGCTTCCGGAATTCCCGCGCCAGCGAATAGCCTGCGAGACCGGTTCCGATAATGACGATAGGTGCTTGTGTGTCCATTAAATCTCTACCATTTCGAAATCTTCTTTGCCGACACCACAATCAGGACAAACCCAGTCTTCCGGGACATCTTCCCAACTGGTGCCAGGAGGAATGTCATCATCTGGCCAACCTTCAGCTTCATCATAAATTAGGCCGCAGACAACACACTGCCATTTTTTCATACCAACTTACCTTTACTGCTTGTGCATAGTTGACTCTCTGAGCGCAGCTTCAGCCGAGTCCGTTTTAGGGAAGCGCTAATGTAACCAATCTGCCTCCGCTTCACAAATTTTAGAGTTAAAGCTCTAATGTATATATGCACGGAATCTCCTCCGATTGGCGGTGGTTGCAGAACAGTATCTTGGCTTATAATCGGTGCGCATTTCCTATAGCCGACTACTGGCATATATTCATCCGATGGACGTGAAACAATCCATGAGCAAGCCGACAGCCTTGTCGATTCAACAAATTCAGCGTGTTTACCAGGAAGCCGATTGCCTTTGTTCTGCCGCGGAGATAGAGGCCGCCATTGATCAGATGGCCATGGCCATTAGTGAAGAATATGCGGAACGAAACCCTCTTGCGATTGCCGTATTGAATGGAGGTATGGTGTTTGCCGGGAAGCTCTTGCCAAAACTGGTGTTTCCGCTGGAACTGGATTATCTGCATGTGAGCCGCTATCGGGCTGAAACCACGGGCGGAAAGCTCGATTGGTTGGTTTCACCCCGCTCGGATCTTAAGTCCCGGCACATACTGCTGCTCGACGATATTCTTGATGAGGGCCATACGCTTCAGGCCATCGTGCGTTACTGTCGTGACGCCGGTGCTGCGTCTGTCAAAACCGCGGTGCTGGTTGACAAGGAGCACGACCGAAAGGCGGAGCCGGGTTTACGGGCTGACTTTGAGGGTGTGCGCGTAGCTGATCGTTTTGTCTTCGGTTTCGGTATGGATTACCAGGGCTATTGGCGCAATGCACCGGGTATTTTTGCAGTAAAGGGACTTTGATTTGAAGCCAACGACGCAACCTGCGTCCGCGATGCAGTCCTCATCCCGTTCGACAGAGCGAGGTATCTGGCGGCAGTTTCGTCGCGTACCATCGGTCCATTTGCCGCGTCGCTGGCGCAGCTGGGTGTTGGACAAAGGATCACTGACGCAACGTCTGATCCGTTGTTCCAGAGGTGATTTCCGCGTCCAGGTAAATACACTTCGCTGGGGGGTGCCGCATCTGAATGAGCGTTGTGCTTTGGGGATGGCAGAGCGTGAAGTCGCGCTGATCAGGGAAGTGGATCTTATTTGTCAGGGCAGGGCATGGGTATGTGCGCGCAGCGTGATTCCGGTGTCGACGCTGAGCGGTGACGAGCGACAGTTGAAGTATCTGGGAACGCGGCCTCTTGGAGCCTTTTTATTTCGATCCCGCTCCATGCAGCGCCTACCCATCGAAATCGCGCGCTTGTCGCGAACGGATGGGATAGTGATCTATGGTCGACGTTCCGTGTTCCTGCTGCATGGCAAACCGCTATTGGTGAATGAGTGTTTTCTGCCCGCTCTGGATGAGGCCGGCTGGGTTTGAGTGAAACAATGGACAATCAGACAGGCAAATATGTTGAATCGCAAAATCTTTCTCGCCTACTGGCGTTTGGCGCGCTTTGATCGACCAATCGGGACCTTTCTGGTCCTGTGGCCAACTCTATGGGCCTTGTGGATCGCAGCAGAAGGGATTCCGAGCACCCCGAATCTGGTGATCTTTGTACTCGGGGTTATTGTGATGCGCGCTGCGGGCTGCGTCATAAACGACTATGCAGATCGCAATCTGGATGGGCATGTGACCCGAACCCGCCATCGCCCGCTTGCAACAGGGGAATTGTCACCCAGAGCGGCTCTGGTGTTTTTTATTGTCTTGTGCGCCCTTGCCTTTGTGCTGGTTTTGTTAACCAATCCTTTTACCATCTATTTGTCATTTGGTGCCCTGGTGTTGGCCAGTGTGTACCCCTTCATGAAACGTCATACCTATTTGCCCCAGGTAGTGTTGGGAGCCGCCTTCGCCTGGTCCATTCCCATGGCCTTTGCAGCGGAAACCGATGCCTTGCCCACCATCGTTTGGTTGTTGTACCTGTGTACGGTTCTTTGGACAGTCGCCTATGACACCATGTATGCCATGGTGGACAGGGAGGATGATCTCAAGATCGGTATCAAGTCTACGGCAATTCTGTTTGGCAATGCAGATCGAGCCATGATCGCCATGCTCCAGGTGCTGGTGATTCTGACGCTGTGTCTGATCGGGGATCAGCAGAAGCTTGGTCAGTTTTACTTTCTTGGGGTTGTCGTTGCGGCGACCCTTTTTGTCTATCAGCAGCATTTAATCCGTCTGCGCTACCGCAAAGAGTGTTTCCAGGCCTTTCTCAACAACAACTGGGTCGGCATGGTGGTATTTCTGGGGATCTTCATGGATTATCTGGTGCGCTAATCCTAGCGGACCAATCAGCAATTCACTCTGCCACGGCTTGCTTGGCCAAACGGCTGTCATATACTTGTAACATCATGCCGTTGTAATACCTCACACGATAGTGTTGCCTCGGGTTTGACCGAGCCGGATTTCAGCGCCAATCGCCTGCAGCAAAGTGCGAGGGCAAGCGTGTACAAAGGTAGATGTGATGTCAGAAAAAACTGTTTTAATAGTCGATGATGAGGCCCCGATCCGGGAGATGATTGCGGTCGCTCTGGAAATGGCTGACTATGCCTGTCTGGAAGCTTCCAATGCTCGCGATGCTTACACCGCCATCGTTGATCAACGCCCTGATATGATATTGCTGGACTGGATGTTACCGGAAACCAGTGGTATCGAGCTGGCGCGTCGTCTCAAGCGAAATGAAAGTACCGCCGAAATCCCGATTATTATGCTGACCGCCAAGTCGGAAGAGGACAACAAGGTACAGGGTCTCGAAATTGGCGCCGACGATTACATTACCAAGCCCTTTTCACCCAGAGAACTTGTAGCAAGGCTGAAAGCGGTTCTGCGACGGGCAACCCCGCAAGGTATCGAGACAGAAATCGATGTCGACGGACTGGTACTGGACCCCGTATGCCACCGAGTTACGTCTCATGGCAAGCCTCTCACCATGGGTCCTACCGAATACAAACTGCTGCAGTTTTTTATGACTCATCAGGATCGTGTTTATACACGCTCCCAATTGCTGGACCTGGTATGGGGCGGCAATGTATATGTTGAAGAAAGAACAGTTGATGTGCACATCCGGCGTTTGCGCAAAGCTCTGGGTTCAGAGCATGATTATCTTGTGCAAACCGTGCGCGGTACCGGTTATCGTTTTTCCACCAACACGGCGCACTAATTCGCCTGGATTGAGCTATTATTAGCTGCGACACTTCACGACACGGAATCTCCAGAGGTCATGCACAAACGGGCAGCGGGACATCTACAGTTTCTTGTTCTGGGACTCATCCTTGTCGTCCTGATTGGATGGGTGATCGGTGAACTGGCCTGGGCCCTGGCCGTGGGTCTACTCGCGTATGTGCTATGGAGCCTGCGTCAGGCTACCCGTCTTCATCATTGGCTTTACCATGGCGACGATAGTCGAGATGTGCCGGAGAGCTATGGCTTCTGGGGCGACCTCTTCGAAGGTTTGCATCAGGTTCAGCAGCAGAATAAAAGTATCCAGCGCAGTCTGAAATCCATGATCGAGCGGGTGCGGTCTTCGACCGACGCACTCAAAGATGCGGTCATTATGACCAATGCAAAAGGACAGATGGATTGGTGGAACCAGGCAGCTGGTCAGCTGCTGGGTTTCAGAGAAGACAAGGACGTAGGCCAGCTGATTACCAACCTGATTCGCACGCCACAGTTCAAAGAGTATTTTGAACTCAAGCAATATGATAAGCCTCTTGAAATCCATTCTCCCTACAACCCGAATCTGGTATTGCGGATACATATCACCTTATTTGGAGAGGAAGACCGTTTGGTGCTGGCTCAGGACATCACGCGAATTCATCATCTGGAACAAATGCGTCGGGATTTTGTGAGTAATGTATCCCATGAAATGAGGACACCCCTCACTGTTATTCATGGTTACATTGAAACCTTGCAGGATTCGCCGGATACGCCTGCAAAATGGGCGCGGGCCCTGAAGTCAATGGCGGACCAGACCCAACGTCTCGAAGTCCTGGTGACCGACTTGTTGCTTCTGGAAAAATATGAGTCTGAGGACCACAAAACCAAGCAGAAAGAGGTCAAGCTCACCAAATTACTCAGTATGGTCGTGCACGATGCAGAGCTTTACAGCGGTGAACGTCAACATCGAATATCGCTGCAATGCGATACCGGGGACTGCTTGATCGGTGAGGAAAACCAGCTACGAAGTGCGTTTTCGAATCTGGTGTTCAACGCGGTGAAATATACACCGGACCAGGGCCAGATTGATGTACTGTGCTGGTCAGATCATCAGGGTTGTCACGTCTCGGTGAGGGATACCGGATGTGGCTTCGATCCCATCCATATTCCTCGTTTGACCGAGCGTTTCTACCGAGCCGACCCCAGCCGGAATCACAATACGGGTGGCTCAGGCCTTGGACTGGCCATCGTTAAGCACGTGCTCATCAATCATGATGCGACGCTGGAAGTACATAGCCAGATTGATCAGGGCAGTGAGTTTACTTGCCACTTTCCTCTCAGTCGCGTCAGTGCTGAGGTTGAACACAAAGCCGCCAGTGCGTAACCGGGTCTTCATTGCCCTAGCGATCTTTCTGATTTTCCAGCGATAGCGACCCTGGGCCTGTCAGCGGCTTTAGGGAATGCAACGGTTTTGCACCGCGCTGTTCATGCACCCAAAATGCCACGGCTCCACAAACCGATGCCGGCAATGCCAGCAGATTGAGAATCGGCAACATAGTCACGCCAAACGCCAATAAACCAAAGCCCAGTGCACTGAGCCGGTGGTCGGCCAGATAGCGGCGCATATCGGGAAAACTGAGCTTGTGGTTGTCTGCGGGATAGTCAATATACTGGATAGCCATCATCCATGCGGAAAACAGAATCCACAGCACCGCCGCCAACGCATTGATCACAGGAATGAGGCTAAGCAGGAACAAGGCGAGTACTCGAGGTAGATAATACAGCAGCTTCTGAAGTTCACGTTTGACAGTACGCGGTATCATCGCAACCAGCTCGCGCCAGGAAAATTCGGCATTCGGGTTTTCGCCCGTAAGTCGCTTTTCGGTCATTTCCGCCAGATAGCCGTAAAAAGGCGCGCCGAGTAAGTTGGCTGCTGCAACGAAACCATAGAAGATAGTCATCAGAATTACGATCAAGTATATTCCCCAGAAAAACCATTCGAGGAAGGCCAGCCATTCCGGCAACCAGGAGAGCATGGCGTTCATCCAGCCGGAAAACAGGCTTTGAGCCCAGATAATAAGCAGTGCAAACAACGCGATGTTGACGCTTAATGGCACCAGCAAAAACATGCGCAGGCCCGGTTGGCAAATAATGTGAAAGCCCTGGATGAGATAGCCAAAGCCACGAAACATATTTCCTTTCATATCCGTTCTCTGGGTGTGGAAGTGACGATGAATGAATCCTGAAATGAAGCCTTGAGCGAGGCCGCTTTGTTGTCAGGAGAACTCCATGATGGTACATGAAATCGACGTTTTATACTCTGACCGTCAGCTGACGGTTGTTAATAAACCAGCTGATCTTTTGTCTGTTCCGGGAGTGGGTCCAGAAAAACAGGATTGCGTGGTGAAGCGATTACAGGGAGAGTTTCCTACTATAAGGATCGTACATCGGCTGGATTGCGCCACGTCCGGGTTAATGGTGCTGGCCCTGGATCGGGATAGTCACCGCGAGCTGAGTCGACAGTTTCATGATCGGGAAGTCTACAAACGTTACATTGCAGACTTGGAAGGGGAACTGGCTATAGACTCCGGAAAAGTGGAACAGCCCCTGATCTGTGACTGGCCAAACCGGCCGCGTCAGATAATCAGTGCTGAGGGCAAAGCGGCGCTGACTTACTTTCGTTGCATTCGGTCCGGTGCGGAGCAATCGAGGGTTGAGTTGGAGCCCCACACGGGACGGTCCCATCAGCTCAGGGTGCATATGCAGTATTTGGGGCATCCCATTGTCGGCGACAAACTTTATGGAACTCTGAGTGATACCGAGGACGTAGGGGCTGTCGCAAAACGCTTGCACCTGCATGCCAGTGCTTTGTCTTTTCGTCATCCCTTTAACGGAAACTATCTGGAGTTTGAGTCCGATGCGCCTTTTTAGCGTACTGTGGCTAAATCGCCTGGTTTTTTATTCTGCCCTGGTTACGGGTGCATGGATGGCCTTTGATCCGACCCCGGGGGGATTGCAGGCAACGATCAATGATAAGCTCTTACACGCGTCGGGATTTGCCGCGATGGCTTTTTTGTCCCATCTGGCGTACCCACATCTGCGATTTATCTGGCTGGTTCTGCTGTTGGCTGCCTTTGGTTTAGCCATCGAAGTTGTTCAATTTTACTTGCCCTATCGGCACTTTTCCCTTTGGGATTTCACTGCGGATATTCTAGGAATCGGGATGTATTTTTTGATCTTGGCTAAACCGGTCACGATTCACCTTCTGCGCTATAGATTCGTACCTGATTGAACTCCTCAAATTCATTGAGGTCGGGCCAGGTTCGCGACACTTGGGTGTGACGCAAGTGG
The DNA here is from genome assembly GCA_965230795.1 of Oleiphilaceae bacterium. GTDB lineage: Bacteria > Pseudomonadota > Gammaproteobacteria > Pseudomonadales > Oleiphilaceae > PZPK01. Next base: position 246,516 of record OZ246020.1, read on the forward strand.
TAATGCTCGGAAGGTAGCTGCCTGACTCTCGAGTCCGCCAGCAAGACCTCAGAAGCTCTGCATCGGAAATCCTCCAACAGGGGGTAGTTATCGCGGTCATATAAGACGTCTGCAGCCAGAATCATATCCAGCGAGCAGGAAAGGTTGTTGAGCCCGGCGATGGATTCGATTAACACGCCATTTTCCCGAGCATTGAGTTGCACAGCCATTTGTGCATCTGAATCCAGATCACAAGCGTAGACTTTTCGGGCACCGGCAAGCGCAGCAGCAATCGCGACCACTCCCGATCCGCTGCCAAAATCCAGCACGATTTTGTCCCTCACGCAATCCGGATGATCGAGCAAATAGCGCGCAAGCACCTGGCCACTTGCCCAACAAAAGGACCAATAGGCCGGCTCTGCGACGACTGCCTGAGCTTCATCATGACTGAGCGGGCCTTCAAGTACGGCAGGATCAAAAAGCTGCAAGGCAATCTCGTGGCATCCTCGCGGGCGGGTAATATGGAGCTTAGCGCGGGGTATCAGTCTTTTGAGTCGGCTTTGTAATGTATCTGTCGTAATCATGTGGATAAGTACATCCGGCAATGTAGAAGGCTATTGCTATTCAGGAAAATATGGCGAAAAATCTGAATGGATAAGGAAGCTGCAACACCAATCTTTGCTAACTAATAATATGAACCATGGGGATTCTAATGGAAGAAATCAGTCAAGCAACCGAACAGATGGAAAAACTCACTGAGACAGCCTACACGCTGGCTCTGACGTATGGCCCGAAACTGGTGCTGGCGATTGTCACACTGATTATCGGTTTGTGGATTATCAAGCGGCTGGTTAACACCGCTAATAAGCACTTTGCAGCCAAAGATCCGACCTTGGGTCAATTTATCGGTGGCCTGGCATCCGTGCTGATGAAAACCATGCTGCTGATTGCAGTGGCATCGATGGTGGGCATAGAAACGACCTCCTTTATCGCTGTGCTTGGTGCGGCTGGTTTGGCGGTCGGTCTGGCCCTGCAAGGCAGCTTGTCCAACTTTGCGGGAGGTGTTCTGATCCTCATGTTCAAGCCCTTTAAAGTTGGCGACCTGATTGAAGCCCAGGGGTTTATCGCAACGGTTAAGGAAATCCAGATCTTTAATACCATTCTGAAAACAGCGGACAATCGCATTGTGATTATTCCCAATGGCTCGCTATCCAATGGCAGTTTGGTGAATATTAATCAGGAAGCGACGCGTCGTGTTGATCTGGTTTTTGGTATTGGCTATGACGATGATATCGATAAGGCGCGCAGTGTGATTGATGACTTGGCGAAAAACGATGCGCGGGTACTCAAAGATCCTGCTCATATGATTGTGATCACGGCGTTGGCAGACAGCTCTGTAAATTTCTCTGTGCGGCTTTGGGTCAACACCGCAGATTACTGGGGGGTCTATTGGGACATGCAGGAAGCAGTTAAAAAAGCTTTCGATAAAAACGGCGTTAGTATCCCGTTTCCTCAGCGCGATGTGCACCTCTACCAAGCGAGCTAATAGTGAGTTTAAGCAGCGCCGGATGGCGCTGTTTTTTTGTCTATAAATTAACGCCTTTCCATACCTGCAATTTTTTTGAAAACAAATGTCATAGCGCGCAACGCTACTTTGAAAAAAAGCTGTCATTAAACGACGCTTATAATCAGTTACTTTTTCTTACTTCACGTGGCGCGTCTTCGTGACTAATATGAAGGGTAACGCTGTTTGTAATCGTAGTTTCTGGAAGTTTTTAGCAAGGGGCGTGTTGCTTAGAGAGGACACCGCTGCGTCATAGAGTTTTGACCATCAAGGTCGAACAGGCTAGAGAAGTAGAGGTAGTTGCGATGCCAGTAGATCAATTAAAAGAATACCTGGATGCTCATGGCGTCCGCTATGTTTCCGTTGAACATTCCGTTGCCTATACCGCCAAAGAAATTGCTGAGCGGGTCAATATCAAAGGCGATCAGATGGCGAAAACCGTCATGGTTAACCTGGATGGAAGTATGTCCATGGTGGTATTGCCGGCTTCATGCCGCATACGTTGGGACCGCTTCATGAAGGCGATGGGAACGGAGCTGGTTTCCCTCGCCAGTGAAGATGAGTTTCAGGACAGGTTCCCGAATTGTGAAGTGGGCGCGATGCCCCCTTTTGGCCATCTCTACGATATGCCCATCTATATGTATGAAGGCTTTGATGAAGACGGCGAGATAGCTTTTCGGGCCGGAACGCATCATGAGATTATCAAGATGTCCTTTCAGGATTATGTGAGCCTGGCGCATCCAATGACGCTGACGGAAGGCTTTGCCAAGATTGGGGTTAAGAAGCCTGGGTGGTTGGCCCGTAAAAAAGTTTCCTGACCGTCTCTGTCAAACCTTTGCTCCCGCGGACATCGGTTTTTAATCTCTGGGTCAAAGCAGCAACGAGACTGCGCGGCAGGCCTGAGCCGCAAACCCAGAGATTATCCCTTTTGTTTTCTCATCGTATATAGATAATCAAATCATCATAAGCGCGGCGAACACGAAATGCCTGTGGTATCCGTCGCGAGAGGTAGTGCTTTAACTCCTCCAGGTTATGAACGCGGGTCCGGTCGACACCGAAAATAATATCGCCTTGTTCGAGCCCAATACGCGAAGAGTAAGAAGACGTATCAAGTTCGTGAACAATGATCCCAACGGCGTCTTCCTGGTCTGAGGGAATTAAATCACGAAGCAGCGTGCCCTGTAGATAAGGCGTTAATTGCTGGCCCTCAATTTCGGGAACCGGGATCGCCTGTATGATTGTATTCAGGGTGAGGGTGTCATTGTTCCTCAGAATTTCAAGCGTCAGTTCCTGCCCAAGAGGCGACAAGCCAATTCGGTTGTAAATATCTGCTGCATTGGTAACCCGACGACCATTGGCGGACACAATAATATCCCCAACCTTTAATCCGGCCTGCTCGGCTGCTCCTCCTTCGGCAATGGAGGATACCAGTGCGCCCTGGAAAGTTTGCAGACTGAACGCTTCCGCGAGTTCGGTGGTGAGGTCCTGAAACTTGGCGCCTATACCTCCGCGCTTGACTTCGCCATAGAGGATAAGCTGTTGCATGATAGCGCTCGTGACTTCAGTCGGTATCGCAAAACCGATACCCACATTTCCCCCTGCAGGCGCGATAATCGCAGAATTGATGCCAACGAGTCTGCCATTCAAGTCGATCAGGGCACCGCCGGAGTTGCCCGGATTGATGGATGCATCGGTTTGAATGAAATCCTCATACCCTTGAATACCGAGACTGTTGCGACCCAGTGCCGAAACAATGCCGCTCGTAACTGTTTGTCCGAGACCAAAGGGGTTCCCGATCGCCATTACAAAATCACCCACCTTGAGAATGCGCGAATCAGCGGTCTGAACAGCGACAAGATTTTCTGCCTTGATTCTAAGCAGGGCAATATCGACTTTTTCGTCGGAGCCGATCAGGCTTGCCTGCACTTTGCGGCCGTCCTGAATCGTCACTTCGATGTCGTCTGCGCCCGCGATAACGTGGTGGTTTGTCAGTATATAACCGGCATCCGCATCGACAATAACACCAGAGCCTGCACTCTGCATGCGGCGTGATTCTTCAAAGTTATCAGGAATATCAAAAAAATGTCGAAAGAACGGAGACTGGAACAGGGGGCTGCGACGGGTTTGAACCGTGTAGGTGGCAATGTTTACAACAGCCGGAGCGACCCTCTCGATAACCGGAGCCAGTGATGGTTGCAACTGTCCATCGATTTGTCGCTGGGGAAGCTCAAAAGCTGAAACCTGCGATACCAGTGAGACGCAACAAACCAACAGGATAATTGTTATTAATGGTGCATCTGGATGAAGGAATGAAGACCGGATTTTTCGCGCGCCTGTCATGACGACTCCTCGTATCTTTGCCACATAGCTTGATGCATAATGTAGGTTCATTTAAGTGCTTTTCAATTCCATAGTTACGTATACGTTTCTTTATGCAAAAGTCATCATTTGACGTACTGATCATAGGGGCCGGAATGGTTGGGTCGGCCCTTGCCTGCGGATTAGCGCGCCACGGTCTGGCTGTCGCTATTGTCGACCAGAAAACTGCTCCACTTGTTAAAGACACGGACCCTCCCCACATTCGGGTCTCTGCAATCAGTTATACCAGTGAGCAAGTCTTGCGAAACAGCGGGATCTGGCAAGGCTTACCGGATCGGCGGCTTAAGCCTTATACGCGCCTGGCAGTCAACGAGATGCCAGCTAGCAGTGGCCTTGCATCTCGCTTGCCCGATATCTCTGGATGGGCACAAACCGAGTTTTCAGCGAAGCAATTGGGGCTCAGTCATCTCGGACATATCATCGAGAATGATGTGATTCAGTCAGGTTTGCATCGCGCGATGGCGGATGATCCCAACATCCATTTGGCCTGCCCAGTCGAGATTGTGCAACTTCAGGTCAAAGATGCGATCAAGAGGGTTGAATTGGCCAATGGAGAATTCCTGGAAGCGCCCCTGATCATTGGTGCGGATGGCGCCCTTTCAAAGGTACGTGCGCTAGCAGGAATCGCGCAATATAAAGAGCAATATACGCAGCAGGCCCTGGTGTGTACAGTCGCCCATGAAGGAGTCGCGCCGGATATAACCTGGCAAACGTTTACACCCAGTGGCCCCAGAGCTTATTTGCCTCTGAGTGAAGTAGATGGCCAGGCCTATGCGTCGTTGGTCTGGTATGACAGCCCGGAAACCATCTCCAGACTGAAATCCCTTCAGGACTTCGAACTTCTGCAAAGTATCCGCCAGGCCTTTCCGGCGCGACTACCTAAACTTTCCAGGCTTGTTGAGTGTGCCAGCTTTCCTCTCTACAAATCCCATGCCCAGGTCTATGTCCAGCAGGGACTGGCTTTAGTGGGTGACGCTGCCCATACCATCAATCCACTGGCTGGGCAGGGAGCCAATCTGGGTTTCATGGATGTCGCCGTGTTGATCGAGGAATTGGTGCGGGCCAGGCTTGAAAATCAGGACATGGCCTCATTGCAGGTCCTGGAGCGCTATCAGAAACGTCGCCGCCGGGACAATGTCCTGATGATGCAGGCGATGGATGCCTTCTACCATGGTTTCAGCAATGAACATTTACCACTGCGCATTATGCGCAACATCGGTTTGGGGCTGGCCAATCACGCAGGTCTGTTGAAACAGCTGGTGCTGAAGCATGCGGTGGGTATTTCCAAAGACATGCCAAGGTTGGCCAAGCCAGCCTGAACAGTGAAGATGTAAATCGAAGACGAAAATAAAAGGGAAGGGGATATGAGCGAGACCTTATTTACCAAAATCATCAATCGGGAGATCCCGGCGGATATTGTCTACGAAGATGATCTCAGTCTTGCATTTCGGGATATCCAGCCGCAAGCGCCGGTTCATTTGCTGATTATTCCCAAAAAGCCGATTGCTACGATCAATGATATGAGTGAGGAAGACAAGCCATTGTTTGGTCATCTGTATTGGGTGGCAAAACATCTGGCCAAAGAAATGGGCTTTGACGATGAGGGGTATCGGGCAGTGATGAACTGCAACGAATATGGAGGCCAATCGGTCTACCACATTCATTTGCATCTGCTGGCGGGCAAACCCCTCGGATGGCCGCCCTATACCGAAAAGCTTAAGACCTTGTAGCGGTGTTTACCGTATGTGAGATCCTGAGGAGGTTAATGGATGGGCCTGGATTAAGCCTCCATTGCTAAGAGAAGTGAATAAAAAACGCCAGCTGTTTTAGCTGGCGTTTTAGCGGTTTTCTGTAATTACTTGCGTTCGGCATTATCCAGCAATTCTGTTGCTTCTTTTACCGGCATGTGTCGAATATCCTGGCCGCGCACCATGAAGATAACATGTTCGGCGATGTTGGACGCGTGATCGCCGATGCGCTCAAGCGCTCGCAAGACCCACATGACGCTGTGAATTTGCGAAATACTGCGAGGATCCTCCATCATAAAGGTCATCAGCGAGCGGATAGCAGAGCGGTATTCTGCATCCACTTCGCGGTCTTCGCGAATAATATCGAGAGCAACGTCAACATCGAAACGAGCAAATGCATCCAATGCGCTGTTAACCATCTGTAGGACATGATCGGTAATGTGGCGCACTTCGACATATCCTCTGGGCGCTTTGCCTTCATCGGTCAGCCGAATAGCCATCTTGGCAATCTTGCTGGCTTCATCGCCGATTCTTTCCAGATCCGCCACCATCTTGATGGTTGAAATCACCAGGCGCAGGTCGCTGGCAGCCGGTTGCCGGCGTGCTATGACCTGAGTACATTCCTCGTCAATGGCGATTTCCATTTTGTCGACATCTTCTTCGATATCGTTAACCTTGTCGGCTAACTCAGTATCGGCCGAAATCAACGCTTCTACTGCGTCGCGAACCTGCTGCTGTACTATACCGCCCATGGAAAGCAGGTGATTACGCAGTTCAGCCAACTCCTGATTAAAGGGTTCTGATATGTGCTGGGTGTGGCTTTCTTTTGTTGTAATGCTCATGTGAACCTCGGTTCCTGATCTTGTTGCCGATTTATTACCGCAATTGATTAACCATACCGGCCGGTAATATAGTCTTCCGTTTGCTTTTTCGATGGGTTGGTGAACAGCTCATCGGTGTTGCCAAACTCAACCAGATCGCCCACGTACATAAATGCCGTATAGTCAGAAACCCGCGCGGCCTGCTGCATGTTGTGCGTGACGATGGCGATGGTGTAATCATCCTTGAGTTGATGAATCAGTTCTTCAATCTTCAGGGTAGAGAGCGGATCCAGTGCAGAAGCAGGTTCATCCAGCAATAACACTTCAGGTTTTACAGCAACCGTGCGCGCAATCACAAGACGTTGTTGCTGACCACCGGAGAGACCTAGTGCACTGTCATTGAGACGGTCCTTAACTTCGTCCCACAGCGCCGCTGAGCGCAACGACCATTCAACCGTTTCGTCCAATACCCGCTTCTTGTTAATGCCTTGAATACGCAAGCCGTAGGCCACATTTTCGTAGATACTCTTCGGAAAGGGGTTGGGCTTCTGAAATACCATGCCGACACGACGTCTCAGCTCGGCTACCTCAATCTCGCGGTCATAGATATCAGTCCCTTCCAGAAGAATCTGACCGGTAATCGAACATCCATCAACCAGATCATTCATGCGGTTGAAGCAGCGTAGCAGAGTGGATTTACCGCAACCTGAGGGACCGATAAACGCGGTGACGCGTTTCTTGGGAATCACCATGTTAATACCATGCAAAGCACGTTTGTCGCCGTAGTACAGTTCAAGGTCTTTAACCTCGAGACTGACTTCTTCCTGATCCAGGCTGAGGGCATTCTCTTTGCGTTGAATGGAGCTGATATCGATGGAATGTGAACGACCACCATCAGACGTTTTCTCGGATGAGACCCCCTCAGAGGCAGAAGTACTTTCGTCAATTTCTTGCGGTTCTTGCATGTCTTGCTCTCTGTCCAATAGTTTAGTCATATCGGGTACCTACAATACTAGTCTAAATCTTCTAAAAAATTACATTTCCAGTGCTTTATATTTCTCTCGCAAACGGTTGCGGATGGCTACGGCACTGAGATTGAGCAGAGCGATCACGATAACGAGCAACAGGGAGGTCGCATAAACCAGTGGACGTGCCGCTTCAACATTGGGGCTCTGGAAACCCACGTCATAAATGTGAAAGCCCAGGTGCATGAATTTCTGATCCAGATGCAAATAGGGATAGTTACCATCAAGCGGCAGCGAAGGCGCCAACTTCACCACGCCTACCAGCATCAGGGGCGCTACCTCCCCGGCCGCGCGGGCAATGGCGAGAATCACACCAGTCATCATCGCCGGACTGGCCATCGGCAGGATGACGCGCCAGAGTGTCTCTGCTTTGGTGGCTCCCAGTGCCAGGCTGCCCTCGCGGATGGAGCGGGGAATTCGCGCCAATCCTTCCTCTGTGGCAACAATCACCACAGGCAGGGTCAAAATCGCCAGCGTGATGGAGGCCCACAGCAGGCCACCGGTACCAAACGTAGGAGCGGGTAGTGCTTCCGGGAAAAACGCTTGATCGATGCCGGAACCAACAAAGTAAATAAAGAAGCCCAATCCGAATACGCCATACACAATCGAGGGAACACCTGCCAGATTGTTCACCGCGATTCGGATAATGCGTGTCAGGGGGCCTTGATGGGCATATTCGCGAAGGTACACGGCCGCAACGACACCGAACGGTGTCACGATAATGGACATGACAATGACCATCAGAACGGTGCCGTAAATGGCAGGAAATATACCGCCTTCGGTGTTGGCTTCGCGAGGCTCATCGGCAACAAACTCGACGAGTTTTTCAATGTAAAACCCGATTTTAGCGCCGAGTCCCATATTGTTGGGCTGATAGGCCCGTACGATTTTGGCCAGTTCGATTTCGATTTCGGTGCCGTCCATGGTTCTGGCGATTATGCTGTCACGATTGATCTGACTGTAAAGCTCAACCAGCTTCTGCTGCATGCCTTTGTACTGGGCCTGCAATGCGGCCCGTTCTTCCTCAATCTCTAGCAGATTTTCCGGCGTGGCTATATTATCGAGTTCGTAGCGTCGCTCTCTGAGCCTCAGGCGTTCCATGGAACTGTTAATGCCACCAATATCGATCTTTTCGATTTGATAGATTTCCTGATGGATGTCTAGAGCGCGCTCAATTCGGGCTTCCAGTTCCGGCCACGCCGCATCACCTTCTTCGACGACAATATCGCCTTCCTTGACCTTTTTCAGATAGCCGTAGAAATTACCCCATTCACGGCGTTCCAGCACAATGACGTTTTCAGGAAACCGCCGGTTTTCAAGGGATTGATCCAGCACCCAGCGGAAATCAACGCCAGTTACATCCCTGTTCCCCAACTTCATGAGGTCTCGCTGCAAAAACTCATCGTCTTCGGGAACCGGATAACCGGCCTGCGCCAGTTGTGCGGCGGGCACCATTTCCGATTCCACCAGCTCACCAACAATGGTTACGCGGTCTCCGGCCTTGGTGACGTATTCGGCTTCGACCACGTCGTGTGCCCAAAAGTGTACAAGGCCTCTTGCCGCGATCAGGAAAAGCAAACCAAATACCATGATCATACTGATGGCCACAGCGCCAGCGTTCAACCAAATCCAGGGGTCGCCGTCTTTAATCCACTTGTTTATGGAAACTCGCATTGATAACTCCCCTTAGATAACACTGTACTTGTTACGAAGGCGCTGACGCACCCACTCGGCAAAGGTATTCACGACAAAGGTGAACAGGAACAGAACAAAAGCAGCCAAAAACAGGATCCGGAAGTGTGTGCTGCCGACTTCGGACTCGGGCATCTCTACCGCGATATTGGCTGACAGGGTACGCATGCCCTCGAAAATATTCATATCCATGATGGGCGTGTTCCCCGTGGCCATCAATACGATCATGGTTTCACCCACGGCACGCCCCATCCCGATCATCACGGCCGAGAAAATACCTGGGCTCGCTGTCGGCAAAACAACGCGGGTCATGGTTTGCCACTGGGTCGCTCCCAATGCCAGTGATCCGTAAGTCAGGTGTTTCGGAACGCTGAAGACGGCGTCTTCGGTAATGGAAAATATGGTAGGAATGACCGCAAAGCCCATGGCAGCACCAACCACCAAGGCGTTACGTTGGTCAAAATCAATCCCCGCTTCATTAGTGAGCCAGGTACGCATGTCGCCATCAAACATGATGACTTCCAGCCAGGGACTGATTTCAATACTGAACCAGCCTGTCAGGATTAGCGCCGGAACAAGAAGCAGAGGGTCCCAGCCTTCGGGGATCAGGTGACGTATGTTGGATGGCAGGTTGTTCCAGATATACCCGAACAGCAGGATGGTAATGGGCGTAATCATCAGTACTGCAAACACGCCCGGCAGGTGCGTCTCCATAAAGGGCGCGAAAAACAATCCGGCGAGAAAACCAAGAATTACGGTTGGCAATGCTTCCATTAACTCAATGGAGGGCTTTACTTTGCGGCGCAGAGCCGGCGACATGAAATAGGCAGTATACAAGGCACCACAGATAGCCAAGGGAGTGGCGACCAGCATGGCATAGAAGGCCGCTTTTAGGGTACCGAAAGCCAGTGGCGACAAGCTGTATTTGGGTTCAAAGTCATTGTTGGCGGCACTTGATTGCCAGATATATTCCGGTTCCTGATAACCTTCGTACCAGACCTTGCCCCACAGGGCAGAAAAGGAAATTTCCGGGTGTTCGTTATCAATATGCCACCAACGAACCTGGCCCGAAGCCGTCTCTATCAGCACGAAGTCCGAGCGGGGTGAGACCGCAATGTTTGTTATCGCCTCGTCGGCTACTTGCATTTCCAGAGAAGTCGTATGGGCGGTGGTGTTGTAGAACGCGATGAATCCCTGGTCATCCACAGCGATGAAGCCTTTGCGACGGTGTTCAATATCGGTCGCTGTGATCACACCCTGATCGTGCTTGAAAGAGCGAACGCGTTGAAAACTGTATTCGTTGTTATCGTTCCGCACCATAAACCATTGGCTGACGCCACCAGTGCTTTCAGAAATCAGCACTGAGGCCCCGCCAAGCAATAACTTCATTCCGATAATCTCATTGCTGGCGCTGCCGATCTGTACCGTGCTGTTGATGCTGGCTTCGCCATCTGCGAACAAATCCAGAACCTGAACCTCGCCCTCTTGTGTTGCCACAAATACCCAGCGCATGCCTGGCTCGGCGACAATGTACTTGGGCTTGAAACGTAATTGAGGCAATTGGATTGGCTCAGGTTCCAAAGTCGTCTCACCGGTCAGGAAGTTTTGTTCTTTCAAAAATCGCTTGGCAAATAGCTCGTTGTCCTGATTCGCACCAACGATAAGAATGGCTTGATCTGTTAGAGTCAGTGCCGCCAGGCGGATAGCAAGTCCCTGGTCATCCAGTTGCATTGGCGTCTTGCCAAAAGGGAATTCCAGAAACGGATCAATTTTGCGCTGATCATTCGGATAGGTAATGCGATAGCTGTGCTTCATGATCAGAATACTGCCATCGCTCAAACCGGCGGCGAAGGTATGGCTGGCCGGGTCGGCATAGCTTACGCTAGTAACCACAACGCCTTCCGGCAAAGGCAGATCAATGATCGAGTGGGTACTGCCATCTTGGGTGTTAAAAAACACCACCTGGCCCAGATCCGTCAGACGCATGGCTTTTTCGCCCTGTTCCTCGATGGTGCTATACAGAGTTGTGCCTAACTGTTGTTCAGGAATAGGGTAGGTGCTTTCCAGCTGGGCTTCCGCTGATTTGAACAGCGGGGCCACCTCGTACAACAAGTAGAAAAAAATCAGAGTGATGGCAACGATTACGCTGATGCCACCGGTTCCGATGAGGAACTTTGCAAGCACATCCTTAAGGTTGCGTTGCTTGCGATAGCGGACGAGCCGGGGGCTATCGAAGTCCAGGTCTGGCGCTTGAGGCAAGGCGGATTCGTTCATGCTTGATTCCGAAGTTGGCAGTGAGTAACAGGGTGACCGGGGTTTAAAAAAAACAGCCCAGCGATTTACAGTTTGAGTACAAAAACGCGCGCAGTATACATCAAAAAGCCTTCCCCCAAATTTGTGGGGGAAGGCTTTTTTGTAACTACTGGAGTGACGCTTAGTTCAGGCCCAGTGCCGACAGTTGCTTGTTAGCAACTTGTGCTGGCAGAGGTACATAACCGTCTTTAACAACGACTTCCTGACCTTGCTTGGACATAACCAGTTTCACGAACTCCGCAACCAGAGGAGAAAGCTCCTTGTTAGGCGCCTTGTTTACGTACACGTAGAGGAAGCGAGACAGAGGGTATTTGCCGGAAACAGCATTCGCTGGTGTTGCTTCGATGAAGTCATCACCTTTCTTGGACAATGGCAGGGCACGTACTGAAGCAGTTTTGTAGCCGATACCTGAGTAACCGATGCCGTTAATGGACTCGGAAACACCCTGAACAACCGATGCAGAACCTGGCTGTTCGTTTACGTTGTTTTTGTAATCGCCTTTACACAGGGCTTTCTTCTTGAAGTAACCGTAAGTACCGGAAACTGAGTTACGACCGAACAGCTGGATAGTTTTGTCCGCCAGCGTTCCGCCAACACCCAGATCACCCCAGGTAGTCACGTTATCAGCGTAGCCACACTTGCGGGTAGAAGAGAAGATTGCGTCGATCTGGGCGATGTTCAAACCTTTGATCGGGTTGTCCTTGTTTACAAATACCGCCAGTGCGTCGATCGCGACAGGGATTGCAGTCGGTGCATAACCGAAACGCTTCTCAAAGGCTTCACGCTCTTTGTCTTTCATCTGACGGCTCATGGGACCCAGGTTGGAAGTACCTTCAGTCAGGGCAGGAGGTGCAGTAGAAGAACCGGCTGCCTGAATCTGGATATTGACATTGGGGTAGGCGCGCTTAAAGTCTTCTGCCCACAGAGTCATCAGGTTTGCCAGCGTGTCCGAACCAACACTGGACAGGTTGCCAGAGATGCCGCTGGCCTTTTCGTAGCTTGTTAGATTGGGATCGACATCGGCTTGAACGGTTCCCATGCCAGCAACGGCAGAGATCGCCAATACGCTCATCAGCTTCTTCAATTTCATGTTTGTCTCCTAAAAATTCGTCATCACTAACCAAAACCATTTCGGCTTGAGCAGCTTTTATCATGGTTTGAGCGCACTATAAGACTGAAATATGACAGTAATGTTACAGATGCGTTTGGGGGGCAAATAGTCTTCATTATTCACACAGTTTGACATTGCCTACTTGTGCTTTGTGGTGCTTGTCTATACTGGAGAGAGGTGTTGCGCATCAAGTGTCACTGCAGGGATGCGCTGAATATTAGTAGTAGGAACACGCCATGAGAAATAGCGACTCAAAGGGCCCGAGTGGTCAACTGGCATTGCAGGTAATTGCCATGCCCAAAGATACCAACGCCAATGGTGACATTTTTGCCGGCTGGCTGATGCAACAAATGGATATGGCAGCGGCCAGCAAGGCTGCTCAGATATCCAAAGGTCGCGCTACGACGGTCGCGGTGGAGCGTATCGAGTTTCTTTCGCCGGTGAGTGTGGGTGACCAGGTCAGTTGCTATGCGGAACTTCTGGATACGGGCCGCAGTTCGATGAAAATACGCATCGAAGTCTACGCCATGAATGCCCGCGGTGGTCAGCCTATCAAAATTACCGAAGCGATCTTTATCTATGTAGCTATCAATGACATGGGCGGCATCCGTTCGCTGCCAAATCATGATTAATATAGGCGGAGGCTCTGCAGCAAGAGATCGCCCCTAGCTTTCGCAAACACTGAAGTACTGCGCGGCGGTCTCCTTGCTGAATACCCGTGAGTCATCGGACTCAAAAGCCACAGTGAAGGAGCTATGGCCTTCTGCTGTCACGGCACCTTCACCGAAAACATCATGTTTTACGCGCGAGTGACTCCAGATTGGTGTGCCATCGGTCTCAGGCAATTTGCTGCTGTCCTTGTCTTCGGTGATTATCTGTGACAGGTAATCAATATCCTCCAGCCCGGCTTCTGTCACATAGCGCCGCAGTAAATCGATACTCTGTGTAGCCGCTTTTACCTTTGGTACCCGCTGCCGATGCAGGGCTTCGCCTACCCGCAGACAAAAATCGGGCTGCATCTCTTGAGTAAAGCGGGAACCTGGACAAAGCGTGGAGCGGGACCCGGGTACGAATAAATCCAGATGATGTTTGGCTCGCGTGATACCCACATATAAGAGACGACGCTCGCTTTCTATGTGCTTGTCCAGATCTATGTCTTTATCCGTCTGAGCCATATAGGGATAGTAAAGATCATTGATGCCGGGGATGATGACCCGACTCCACTCGCGACCCTTGGCGCGATGGAGGGTGGTCAGCAGGACCCCTGTTGAACTGTTTCGGCCCGATTGTTGTTGCAGGATATCAAGGCGCTCAAGTACCTTACCGGCATCTCCAGGCAGGCTTTTAATAAAGCGGATAGTGTCCTTCACCGCCATTATTTTTTCTTCTGCATGCTCCCGACTTAGACCAAGACTGCGAATGCCTTCGTAGAGCTCTGTTTCTTCCATGTAGTGATCCAGAGCGTCGTGAACCGGTAAGCGCCTATGTTCCAGTGTGTCCAGCGCCCTTCCAAGCCGGGATAGTTTGACCCGCTGGATTTGCTTGAGCTTATCGTCCAGCAGGCTCATCAAATGTTGTCCCAGGCCGCTCTGGTTCTCCGCAAGATGAGCAGCCAGATGTTGCAGCTCGGAATCGCCCAGGCCCACATGGGGAAAGCGCAGGAGTTCATATAGAGCCTGTTGCCGGGTCTGAATCGGACGGGTGAAGAAACGGCCATCCATCACCTCCAGCAAGCTTCGCAGGCAGCGTGTTTCGGTAGCGCTAAAGACACCTGCCTGGCCCTCCAGCCGATACGGTATGCCCTGGTCCAGCAATGCCAGCTCAATGGCGACAGATTGGCTCCAGACACGCAGCAGTATTGCACTGTTATGTTGTTGATCTGCGGAAAGTGACTGCAGCAGACCGAGTATGGCTGCGGTATCTTTGTGTTGCGTATGCAAACTGACGCGGGTGTCGGGGTTGTCAGTTGCCGATTTGCACAGCACATCTCGTCGGCGACGATTGTGACGAATTAAATGATTGGCAAGCAAGGAAACCTGGTGGCCATAACGAAAAGAATGGCTCAGGGTAAGCGAATCGGCGTCGGGAAACTCTTCGGCAAAGCCCTTGAGCATATATTCCGGACGAGCCCCACGGAACTCATAGATGGTTTGATCAGGGTCGCCAACAACCATGATTTTGGCGCGCTCTCCGGCGATCAGTTTAAGCAGCTCGTGCTGGATGGCGTTGGTATCCTGATATTCATCCACCAGGATGCTGTCCATCTTGTTTGCGACCAGTTGTCTCAATTCAGGACTGTTTTGCAGAGCACGCACGGGTTCATAAAGCATGTCCGCATAGCTGATACGGCGGTTCTGTCTGCGCCATTGTTCAAATTTCTCGAACAGGGGAACAAAGTAGGCATAGCGTTCTTCCAGCGCCAGCTGGGTAAAGACCTGTTCCGGCGTCGCCAGCTGGCTTTTCACGGCCTCGATAAAGCGTCCGCAAAGCTCCATGTGTTCCTGTTTAACCCGCTTGATGGGATTGAGCTGTTCCGGCTTGAGCAATTGACAAGTCAGGCGCCAGAGCTGAAAAAGCATCTCCTTGTCGGACAGGATTTTCTGATTGAAGGCAGGTAGTTGACCCTCCTGTACAAAGCGCTGATAGAGCCGATAGCCCATGGCGTGAAAAGTACGCACCTCGGGTGACATCTCTTTGCCAAGAACTCGCTGCATACGCTGGCTAAAGTCGTCACGGGCAGCGCGGTTAAACATCAGCACCAATATGCGTCGTCGGTCGGTCCCCTCTTGCAACAGATGCCTGATGCGATGGGCCAGTGTTGTGGTTTTGCCACTACCCGCGACAGCAGTGACGACATAATGATGATGAGGAGCGCGAATAATCGCATCTTGTTCAGCAGAGAGTGTGATGGATTCCATGGCTCCCGGCTTAAATCCGTATTCCTGAGACGAAAACAGCAAATCCTGGTCTTGATGGTGTTTGCAAGAGATGTTTGGTCTGCCAGCTGAGGGGGAGGGGTGTGCTTTGGGCAGCGACCTTTACTGTCACGGTATTATGGTTGAAAATGTCGCCCATATTTCCTCGATTCAACTGACTATTGCCGCTTTAATGTCCGACATTCGATTTGTTCGAGCCATCATACTATTTCTGCTTCCTTTGGTGGTAGTCGCATGCACGTCGTCCAGCCGTGTTGACATCGATTATTCAAAGCTCGACAGAAAAACAGTGGCGGTACCCGAAGTGACGGAGCTGGTTTCTGCAGCAGCAAATGGCAGTGCCCAAGGTGTGCGAGAGGCGCTTGCCAGTGGTGCACAATTGAATGCCGTAGCACCAGAGGGCAGCGCTTTTTCAGTGGCTCTGAGACGAAAACATTCTGCGGTTGCATCTTTCCTGTTGGGTGCTGGAGCGAACTGGCGAGCCGGCTTTGCACCGGGGCAGCCCTCGGCGTTGATGGTTGCTGCACGCAATGGTGACAACCGTCTTGTTAAACAGCTGATTTTGAAAGGTGCGCTACTCGATTATCAGGATGATCAGGGCTACACGGCACTTGCTGTGGCCGCTTTGGAAGGGCATTTAACCACTATGAAAGTGCTCATCAACGCCGGTGCGGATGTTGATGCCGTAGCGGAAGGTCGAAGTGTGCTGATGCATGTGGTTAACAACAACAATGTACTGTTGTCACAACTCCTGATTAAATCGGGGGCAGACGTCAATTATCAGGATGACGAAGGTGATACCGCGCTGAAGATCGCCCGGCGCAAAGGATATTTTGACTTGGACCTGATGCTGGTTCAGGCCGGCGCTCGATTCTGAACATTCCATTTAAGGTAGCCTTGAGGTAAGCAGTCGTGACGAAAAGAACCTATCAGTTGGGCCCTCTGCCCGAGACTCCTGAGGACTATTCCCAATATGAGGAAGACGTGGTGCGCTGGGACCGGGTCGCCTCTTTTGGCGCCCTTGTTGTTGCTGTGTTGGCCGTGAGCATCTGGTTCTATACAGGAACCGATGTCTCCGATGAAAATGCGGACATGCTGGCGGTTGAGCACATCAACCAGCTGGAGGCGCCGGCAGCCGGCCCCGTGGGCGTCGCTGCACAGATACCCGCGATGGTCGATCCGGCTGGTTTGGCATCGTCACCCGCAGCGCCTGCGGATAAGGGGAGTGTAAAGTCGACATCGGGTTCTCTTGTATTGGTACAGGAGGAACTGGTCTCGGAGTCCGTTGATAGCAGTGAAAGCGAATTGGAAAGTGATATGAACAGTGTCGATGCAGAGACGCCCGAGCCCGTTGAAGCCCTTGCCGAGCAGGTGATTTCTCCGGTCACTTCATTGCATGTGGGCATGCTGCGAGCAGAGTTGAGCTCGGAGGTTGTTGATAAAGAGCCCTTGGCGCCTCTTGGCTACAATATTCCCATGAGCGATGAGGGCATCATCAAAGTCGTATTGTTTACAGAAATGGAAGGCCTGAAAGGAACCGTGCTCTATCATGAATGGTATCTGGATGATGCGCCTCAGGCCCGGGTAAAAATCCCGGTCAGCATCGATCGTCAGCGATCCTATTCCAGCAAGTTCATTAATCAGCAAATGCTGGGCGACTGGCGCGTCAAGGTGGTAGATGCGTCAGGTGAACTCTATGCTGAAGCCAATTTCCGCGTTGACTAAGTCTTAAGCGCGGTGTTTTTACTCAAGAAAATTATTGGTTCTGTACTCATGCCCTTGCCCTTGAGTGGGCTTATCCTGATGCTGGCATTGCTGCTGTGGTGGCGATCCCGGCGCAGATTGGCGATGGTTGTGGCGAGCGTTGCCGTCAGTATGATTTATCTCTTGAGTCTGCCGCCTGTAGCACGCGCTATTGTACAGCCACTCGAATTTGCCTATCCAAAGTATGATGGAACACCGGTTGAGTACATCGTTGTACTCGGCGGCTATCATCGCAGTGATGTACGTATTCCTCTGAGCAGCCTGCTCTCCCAAACCTCCCTGATGCGTTTGAGTGAAGGTATTGCTGTGTGGCGGCAGAATCCCCGATCTACTCTGTTGTTATCCGGCTATGGCGGGGATGATGAAGTGTCCAATGCAGAGGCTATGGCGCAAGTGGCACGCGCTCAGGGGGTACCGGAAACGGCCATTCGCATCGCCAGCAAACCTCGTGATACCGGTTCTGAAGCCAGGGCCTGGGCACCCGTAGTGGGTGATTCCGCCTTTGCCCTGGTCAGCTCAGCAAGTCATTTGCCACGCGCCATGTTCCTGTTTCAGCAACAGGGCATGAATCCGATTCCGGCACCCACGGCGTATAACAGCGCCGGAACCATGACAATGAACTGGCGTGTTCTGGTTCCTGCAGCCAGCTCTCTGCTCTTGGTTGAAAGGGCCTGGCATGAATATCTGGGCATTGCCTGGGCGAGACTGAATTCCTGAGGAGCAAGCATGAGATTTAAGGGGACACCGAATTTTTCCCATCAGCAGGGCGACAAGATAGGTATTTTGTTGACGAATCTGGGGACGCCCGACGCGCCAGATGCCCCCGCTCTGCGGCGTTATCTGAGAGAGTTCCTGTCCGACCCCAGGGTTGTGGAGATCCCGCGTTTGCTGTGGATGATTATTCTGCACGGCATTGTCTTGCGGGTGCGTCCCAAGCGATCCGCTGAAGCCTATGAATCAGTTTGGACGCCGGAAGGGTCTCCGCTAAAGGTTCATACGGTGGAACAGACAACAAAACTGGCTGAACGACTGCAGGCAAAATGGGGCGACCAGGTAAGAGTGGACTATGCCATGCGTTATGGCAAACCAGCTATCCCAGACGTGGCTCAAACCATGATGGAAGGGGGCGTACGCCGTTTGCTGGTATTGCCTTTGTATCCCCAATACTCCGGTTCAACCTCTGCTTCCACCTTCGATGCTCTGGCCAAGGATTTTGCTGGCAGGCGCTGGCTGCCGCATTTGCGCTTCGTTGCCAGCTACCATGATTTTGAACCCTACATTGACGCGCTGGCTGCATCGATCAAGCAGCATTGGTCCGAACACGGTCGTGCTGACAAACTGATTTTGTCCTATCACGGTGTTCCGCTGAGGTATTTGCATCAGGGCGATCCCTACCACTGCCAGTGTCATGTCACGACGCGCCTGTTGGCCGATAAACTAGGACTCAAAGAAGGCGAATACCTGACCACTTTCCAGTCCCGTTTTGGTAAGGCAGAATGGTTACAGCCCTATACAGACAAGACCTTGAAAGCCTTGCCTGCCCAAGGTGTGAAGACGGTTCAGGTGGTGTGTCCCGGCTTTTCGGCGGACTGCCTTGAAACCCTCGAAGAAATTGCAGTGGAGAATCGTGACTACTTCATCGAAAGTGGTGGTGAGCGTTTTGAGTACATCCCGGCGCTGAATGCGCGCACTGAGCACATTGATGCGCTCGAAAAGCTGGTGGAACAGAACCTTCAGGGCTGGCAGGACAGCTGTCAAAGCGACACCGTTCTGAGGCATGAGCGGTATCAAAAAATCAAAAACAACTACGGAAGTATTCAATGATGGGTTTAAACAAGAAAAGTGTTGGTGTCGCCATGTTGCTGGCGCTTGCCGGTTCAGCCTCTGCTGAGGTTGTGGTATCAGAAGCCTGGATTCGCCTGTTGCCACCGGGGGTTTCAACAACAGCCGCGTACGCGACCTTAACCAGTGATGATGATGATCGACTGGTTGCGGCTGCGACCCCCATTGCCATGTCGGCCGAAATTCATGAATCGGCCATGGAAAACGGCGTCATGCAGATGAATCATATAGAGGCAATTGCATTGCCTGCGGGAGAAACGGTTACTTTAAGTCCCGGAGGCTTACACTTAATGGTCATGGGGTTGCAGCAGACTCTCGAGGCCGGCCAGCAGGTGGAGATGCAGCTTGAATTCGATGAGTCGGGTACCCAAACAGTGATGTTTGAGGTTCGGGCACCCTAATAGAGTCAAAAGGAAGGTTTACTCCTTGTCTTTGGATGTACATTCAGCAAGGCTGGGATCAACCTTGCAGCGTACTTTCCTGAACAGGGTGAGCGCCTTGCCGTTGTAGACATTGCGCTCCCTTAAAGCGATGCGACTTTCCCGGAAGGTTTCGTTCCAGCTGTTTTTGGTGTCGTCAGAAATATCGATCCAGTATTTTTCCGGAATGGTCGCTTCGCTCTCCTCAATCTTCTTGATCTGATTCAGGTACTTGCTTGCCATCAACTCACGGGACTTTTGGCCGAAATCCTCGGGAACCTTGTCCCAGCGCACCAGAATCTGCATGGTCACCTGTAGCGTCGGCCACTTGATGATGCCCCCATCGGGTTCCAATCCTTTGTACATCTCCATGGGTTCATAGGCCAGTCCCGGCGCGCCAGTGATATCGACGGCACGGTTGTTGAATTTCTGCAAGGCATTCATGATGCTTGATGACACTGGAGTCATGCCGATACGCTCGGCCAGATATTCGGTTTCCGGTGCGTTGTCCAGTACCGTGACCCGTTTACCGGCCATATCCTGGGGAGACTCAATAGTACGGTCGGTGACAAACAGGAAGATCGCGCCGATGGGGGCAATGCCGATGATCTCATAGTCCCCTTTGCGCATCACTTTTGAGGCTTTAGGACTGCTCAGGGTTTTGATGACCATACCCAGGTGTTCATAGGTAGGCAGGGCGCCGATGGCATTGATGGAGCCGGTGAAATCATTGTATTCCCGGGCGCGAATGCCTGGCAGATTGAGCATGTCACAGACACCATTCTTGAATTCCTCCGACGCCACCCGGTCATCTGTGTATACCTTGAAGGACAAATCCACACCCCAGCGCAGCGCATCAATACTGTATTCCTTCATTTCCTTGTGGACGGGACCATCATTTCCGACAAAATCAAACACACACATGGTGAGCGGTTGCAGGTCGCCGGTTTTGGCCGTGTTGGCGTGCAGGTTAAAAGGCAGGCTGATCAGGCAAATCAGCGCGATGAGTAAGTGTCGTGGAGAAACTGGAACGGGCATGGTTTTCATGTCTCGGTTGGTTCAATAGCGCATGTAATGCTAACGCATTCGAAAGTCCTCAGAAAAGTGCGGATGCCTAAATTGGCGACCGGGTTCATGCTTGTCGCAAGCGATTCTGGTAGTCGCTGAAGTCTGGTTGTTCACGCGTATAATCCGCCATAAGTGGTGAATTGATAATAAAGTCCGCTGTGCTGCGGTTGCACGCTACCGGAATGTTCCAGAGAGTCGCAATGCGCAACAGGGCCTTGATATCCGGATCATGGGACATGGGTTCCAGAGGATCCCAGAAAAAAATCAGTAGATCTACCTGGCCTTCCGCAATGCGTGCACCGATTTGCTGGTCTCCACCAAGCGGGCCGCTGTGGACACGTTCAACTTCGAGGCCGGTTTGTTCGGAGATTAATGAACCGGTGGTACCGGTGGTGATGAAATGACAGCCGCTCAAGACGGATTGATGCTGTTGCAGCCATTCAACCAGTTTCAATTTACAGTTGTCATGGGCGATCAGGGCGATGGTGTTGATTGCAGGCATAGCGTATTCCTGTAATGAGCTGAGGAAGTGATTATGCATAGTCGCTTTGCAGAGACAATCGATCTGTCGTTTTTGCAGAGGAAACGCAAAAAAAAGCCCCGAATATCGGGGCTGAAGTCACCACACACTTTAACTAGGGAGTTGATGATAGGCACTAACGAATAGGAATGGATTTCGCGCTGGGAGGCGCCGAACCGGTTTTCTGTACTTGTATCTTCAAGACACCATTGTCGAAATCAGCTTGAATATGTTCTGCGTCGACATTCTTGCCGAGGTTGAAGCGGCGAACGAATTGACCCTGGCGACGTTCCCGCCAGACAACTTTGCCCTCTTCCTCTTCTGATTTTTCCTCGCTTTTTTCGGCAGAGATAGTGAGGACACCATCGTGTAACTCTACCTTTACCTTGTCTTTGTCCACACCAGGCATCTCGGATGTAATGGTGTAGGCTTCGTCGGTTTCCTTCACATCTGTCGCGGGATTGAGAAAACCTGACCCCGGGGTAAGATCCGAGCGCTTGAAAAATTGCTCCATCAGGTCGTCAAAAGAGCCGGATGGGTCAAGCAATGAAGACATTGGACTGTGTTTGATTAAGCTCATATCAATACCTCGATTCTCTAAAACTGATGGCATAAATATGGCCGCTGCAAGTGACTGCAAATACGCTTGTTAAGCGGTTAAGGGAAATGTAATGCAGCGATGAAAAAATGAAATTGATGCAGATCAAATGGTCTTTAATGAGAGTCGAGCTGGTGGCGGCTCTGGTCCATAATGCGCAGAAAATATTCGGCCTGGCGCGATGTCGGTGTGATCTTGCAATCATCTCTTGCTTCTCGCATGATCGCGATTGGCAGTAAATGACGGGATGTCCGTAGAATAATTAACAATAGAGATTGTGCGAGCCGCGTTGGATGCGTTTTTAGGCAGGCGAGGCCGCAAGCGTTTGAGTAAGACATGCACCTGAACAGGTGTGAAAAATGATATGAGGAGATCAAAAATGATGAAGCGAGTAGTAGGTTCGGCGTTGGTGTTGGCGGCAGCTCTGGCTGGCGGAGAGGCCGTAGCGGCTGATCCTGCAGCAGGCAAGGCGAAATCCGCGATTTGTGCGACCTGCCATGGTCAGAATGGCATGGCGACAATCAAGACCTATCCAAATCTGGCCGGTCAGAACGAGGCCTATCTGTATAGCTCTTTGGTTGCTTACAAGAGTAAGCAGCGCAACGGCGGCATGGCGGTTGTGATGCAGGCACAGGCTGCCAATTTAAGTGACCAGGATATGAAAGATCTGGCTGCGTACTATGCTTCGTTGAAATAAGCGCAATAGTAGTATCCGGCCCGGGCGCAATGCTCCGGGCCGGAGCAAAGCCTTTCCGATTAACCCTGATTCAGTCTCATCGGGTGACGATTCGATAGCTCGGGACATACTCAGTCCCTGGCAGTTTCATCCGGCCTTCCTTCACAAATGCCGCCAACAGGTCTTCCAGCGGCGCCAGAACCGCGCTATCCCCGCTGATTTCAAACGGACCTTTTGCCTGAATCTGGCGAATCCCGCTTTCCTTTACATTGCCCGCAACGATTCCCGAAAAGGCCTGGCGTAAATTGGCCGCCAGTTGATGGACCGGTTGATTTTTGTGGAGCTGTAACGACGCCATGCTGTCATGGCTGGGTGCAAAGGGCGTTTGAAAAATGGGGTCTATTTTCAGTAGCCAATTGAAGTAATAGGCATCGCGACGTATACGGCGATACTGATGAACATCTTCCAACCCCTGTTTCACGGTTTTGGCAACTGTTTCAGGATCATCAATGATGATCTCGTAGCGATTTTGGGCCTCTTTGCCCAGCGTGGCACCGATAAATTCATCAATCATTTCAAAATAGTGTTCGTTTTCCCGTGTTCCGGTGAAGATCAGTGGGAAGGGGAACTTGGCATTGTCCGGGTGCAAGAGAATACCGAGAATGTAAAGAATCTCCTCCGCCGTTCCGACACCTCCCGGAAACACCACGATGCCATGCCCCAGCCTGACAAAAGCCTCCAGGCGTTTTTCGATATCCGGCAGAATTGTCAGCTCGTTGACTATAGGATTGGGAGATTCCGCGGCGATGATTCCGGGTTCGGTCACACCAATGTAGCGGCCCAGGCTGTGTCTTTGTTTGGCATGTCCGACCGCCGCGCCTTTCATGGGGCCTTTCATGGCTCCCGGACCACAACCGGTGCAGATATTCAGGGCTCGCAGACCCAGCTGATAGCCAACCTCCTTGGAGTAATCGTATTCAAATCGGGAAATAGAATGTCCTCCCCAACAGACAACGATGTCGGTACTGTCCCTGGCCTTGAGCAAATTGGCGTTGCGCAGGAGATGGAAAATAAAATTGCTGATATGCTCGGACTTATTCAGATCCAGGACGTTGTTTTTTGCGACGACACTGTTGGTGTAGATGATATCCCTGAGCACGGCGAACAAATGGTTTTTTATACCTTCAATCATTTCTCCATCAACAAAAGCAGTTTCCGGCGCATTGTTGATTTCCAGTTTGATGCCCCTTGGTTGCTGTACCACTGCGATGTCAAAATCCTGATAGGAGGCCATTAAGGCTTCACTGTCGTCGGTGAGAACGCCGCAGTTCAGCACCGCCAGAGCACAACGTCGAAAGATATCGTGAAGTTTGTGGCTATGTTTGTCGCGCAACAGATTCACCTCAAATCTTGAGAGAATATCCATGCTGCCTTTGGGCGTTACGCGAGCACTAACCCCTTTTTTCTGCATTCAATGTTCCTTCTGCCGGATCGCGGTATTGAGAGCTCCCGTCGCTTGCTGAACCGATCTTTACTGGTCAGGCAAGTGCTTACAAATGAGCGCTAAAATCTGCTTTGATGGAGCACAGGCGTCAGCAGGACGCCGAGTCGGTTTTTTCCTTCTATCCTTCAGTATAGGCACAGGCGCGTGACAGCTCTGTGTTTTCTTGCTGACAATTCGTTGCATTTTTTTTGTGCGATTCATGTAGAATGCGCGCCAGTTTCTGCGACAGAACGGTCGGACGAGGGCAGGAAAGAGAGGCTGAAGAAAGGCTGGTTATGAAGTTTGTTGTCAAGTTATTCCCCGAAATCACCATTAAGAGCAAGCCGGTACGTCAACGTCTGGTAAAGCAGCTCAGACAGAATATTCAGGTCGTGTTGCGACGAGAGTTTGAAAGTGTGCGGGTCCAGGGTTTCTGGGACAAAATAGAAGTCTCCCTGAAAGATGAGGCGGAAGCGCACAAGGCAGAGCACCTGGCAGAATGTCTGCAACGCGTACCCGGCATCGCCAATATCCTGCGGGTGCAGAAGCACTACATTGAAAACATCGATGAGGCCTTCGATCAGATCGTGGACCTGTGTGTGCAGGCCCATGCCGAACAGATCCGAGGCAAGAGTTTTGTGGTTCGGGTCAAGCGTGTGGGGGATCATGCCTTTACCTCCCATGAACTGGAGCGTTATGTGGGTGGCGGAATATTGCGACTGACAGAGGCCAGCGGAGTTGATCTTAGAACTGCCGACGTAACCATACAGCTGGAAGTGCGCCATAACGATGTATACCTCGTCGAACAACGCTACGAGGGTTTGGGCGGATATCCTATTGGTACACAGGAGCCGGTGCTATCGCTGATATCCGGTGGTTTCGATTCAACGGTTTCCAGTTTTCTGACCATGAAACGTGGTATCAAAACCCATTTCTGTTTTTTCAATCTGGGCGGTTCAGCTCATGAAATAGGGGTTAAGCAGGTATCACTCTACCTTTGGGAACGCTATGGCGTGTCGCATCGGGTCAAGTTTATTTCCATTCCCTTCGAAGAGGTTGTCGCCGAGATACTGCGTACCGTTCATCACTCTCATATGGGCGTGGTGCTCAAGCGTATGATGTTGCGCGCGGCCAGTCAGGTGGCGGAGCAGATGGGTATACCTGCCCTTGTCACTGGCGAAAGTGTAGCCCAGGTATCGAGCCAGACCTTGCCCAATCTCAAGGTCATTGATGCCGTCACCGATGCTCTGGTATTGCGTCCTTTAATTACCATGGATAAGCAGGACATTATCCGCGTGTCTGCCGAGATTGGTACGGAAGAATTTGCCAAGAATATGCCGGAATATTGTGGTGTGATCTCCGATCGGCCCACCACTTGCGCCAAGCTGGAACGAGTGATTGAGGAGGAAGCGTGTTTTGATGGTGAGGTCTTGCAGCGCGCTCTGGAAAACACCAAGGTGATCAAGATCGATCAGGTCATGACGTCATCGAGGAGCGTGGCTGAAGTGGACCTGGTCAACATGCCTGCGGTTAACGACGTCGTTGTTGATATCCGCCACCCTCATGAGCAGGAAAAGGCGCCTCTGGATCTCACTAATAATGAGGTGATCACGATGCCGTTTTATGAGCTGATGAATCGCCTGGAAGAATTTGATCCTGCTCGATCTTATCTGCTGTTTTGCGAGCAGGGTTCAATGAGTCAGTTGCATGCCAGCCATCTCAAGGGCATGGGGTATGGCAACATTGCGGTGTATCTGCCCCGAAGCTGAGCTAGCCGGCGTTAGCGGCGGGCAAGTCAGACTGTGAGCCCAATTGCCAGCACAACCACACATGGATCTGTTGGGCGATTCTCTGCCAATCCGGTTCGCGGGGCAGCCAGTGTCCGTGTCCAGATAAAAGTTTGAGCTGGGCCTGGTCCCCATAGTTCTTCATGGAGCGCTTGGCGACAGCGGCCGGTGTGATGCGATCCTCGGCTCCCACCAGACTCAGAATCGGGCTTTCAATCAGCTGTGGACGCACACGGCTGGCGCGAAGCGGGTCCGCGTACCACAAGGCAATTTCACACAGGGCTCGCCCGGATTCAAAACACAAACGCTCAATCATGGCGTCCTGCTGTTCTGGCTTGATGGCATTGAATAAGCCATAACGCGCGGCGCTTGCGGAGGGCTTGAATCCCTTGCGCCATAGCATCGGTGTTGTCAGTGATTTGAACAGGGTTCGAAATGCCTTGGCGTCGAACAGCGCCTGACCAGAAGCCGGAGCCGGTGCAAGCAGCACCAGTGCTTTAGGGTCCATGCGTTCCGCCAGCTGTTGCGCCAGTAAGGCACCCATGGAGTGTCCGATAATAATGGCTTCTTCATCCAGTTTTCGGTAGTCGTCCTCAAGAAAAGCCAGATAGTCCCGCAAGCTCAGGTTGGCGACATGCCCGGCCTGATTTAAGGTAAAGTGCTGCGGCAGTGAGGGGGTATGGGTGGCGTAGCCCAGGCTCTGAAAGTAGTCTGCAAAGTGATCCCAAATGCTGGCGCTGCTCCACATACCGTGGATGAAATAAATGGTAGGCATAGACTCTCCTGAAAACTTGAGACTATTCTCATTTTAATCTGTGCTCAAATCAAGCGTCCTGAGGCAACAAAAGTGATCGGATGATACATGTCAAAGCAGATTGATATACATGCGCGTAAATCCGCTTCCCTTGAAGCGATGGGCCTGTGTCCTGCTGACTGTCCTGGTTGCGCACATCGATACCTGGATTATGACGCGAGTTGTGCCCAAAAGATGCGCTGGCTGCAATCATCCCTGGCGTACTGGTGCGAGCATTTACAGACGTTGCAGACGCCTGCTCCAGCGCGTCGATTGGCCTATCGGGGAAAGGCCATGTTGCATGCGAGATTCGTTAATGAGTGCTGGCAGTTTGGCCTGTTAAAGCGTGACAAAGCATTGGTGTCGATACCCGATTGTCCGGTGCAGACGGAATCCATCAACAATCTGCTGAGATACCTTGCCACCAACCTGCCTGACGAACGCCTCTTTCCACTGAACATGGTCTCTATAGCCGAACGACAGCTAGTGCTGATATTGAAATCCCGCTTTGAGTCGGCCTTTGAAACCCTGGTTGAGTCCCTGGTCGGACGGGTCAGGGAGCTGGGATTTGAAGGCCTGTGGATACACTGCAATCCATCGACGGGAAAGCGTATTTTCAGCAAACACAGTTGGCATTTGATTTGGGGGCAGCAACGCTCTCGCAATCCGCATGGATTACTTTATGGTCCCGCTGCGTTCAGTCAACTCTTGCCGGAATTGCATCGCGAGAGTCTGTTGCGAGCCGCAGAGTTTATGTCGGTGTTACCGGGTGACCGGGTCATTGACCTGTATTGTGGTATCGGGACCAGCATGGCGCATTGGCTCAGCCTCGGTGCGCAGGTCATAGGTATTGAAAGCAGCCGGGAAGCGGTGGCCTGCGCAGCAGCCAATGTTCCCCAGGCCGAATGTCTAACGGGTTATTGCGAAGCGCGACTTCCTCAAATTGATCAGTGGCTGTGTCTGCATCCGACGGCTGGTCGCGATCACCTCTATGTCAATCCACCGCGCACGGGCCTGGAACCCGACGTACTGCAATGGATTGCGAGCAAATTTCGACCGGCAACCATAGCTTATCTGAGTTGTTCCGCAGGAACCCTGGGGCGCGATTTACACGTGCTGGAAGCTCAGGGCTATTGCTTGGACAGTCTGATTCCCTATGACTTTTTTCCTCACACGCGCCATGTTGAGGTCCTGGCTTTGTTGAGGAAACGCTGAGTTGATGAGCAATGACGCAATGGACAGGAACAAAGCCTGCGTTGCGTTCTATTTGTAACAGTGGCCATGTATACTCATCGACACTAAAAGGAATCAAACAATAATCATAGTTTGAAGGAGTCATCATGGGGGCGCTTGCTGAGTCCAAACCCGGGCGCAGGGAACAAAATAAAATACAGAACCGGCGAGCTATTCTGGATGCCGGGCTGGAAGTATTCGGCAGTATCGGTTACGAACGTGCGACCATTACCGATGTCGTTAAAGCAAGCGGCTTGTCGGTCGGAACCTTTTACAACTACTACGGCGATAAGGATTCTGTGTTTGCCGAGCTGGTGTCCGAGCTGCTTGCCAAGGCCCGTATCGCCCTCAATCATGCCCGCAATGAGGCATCCTCTCTGGAAGATTTTATTATGGGCGCCTTCGAAGCCTATGGGCGCCTGATTGCGGCTCATCCCGCCATGCAGAATCTGATTGCCAAGAACACTCAGTCTTTCCGGCAGTTCGTTTTCGGTGGTGGAGATATCGCTGAACTGGTCACCGATCTTGAAAGCGATATGGACAAGGCCATTAAACTGGGCGTGTTGCCGGCGTTTCCGGTTCGCTTGATGACATCAGCCATGATTGGCGCGGGAGCGGAAGTGTTTGCCTTCGACTCGACCCAATCGGATGTTTCTCCCGAGGTAAAGGCGCGTTTTCTCGGTGATCTGTTCATTGGAGGCATCCAGCGTCTCAGTCAAGCTCGGGCTCAGTGAACCCTGGTTGAACTTTTCCCAGAGTGCCGGGTCAGACATGGGGCCAGGCATCTGGGCCGGGCAGCAATTCATAACAAAGAAGGATCACTACTATGAGCAATCAAGCCAACCTAACCAAAACCGCCATTGCCAGTATGATTGCGATGGGCGTCGTCGGCGCCTCGTCTGATGTGCTGGCCGCCAAGCCTGGTTTCGAAAAATGTCAGGGTATCGTTAAAGCAGGTATGAACGATTGTGGAACCAGCTCCCACAGCTGTGCCGGTCAGGCTTCAAAAGACGGACACCCTGAAGAGTGGATTTATGTTCCGGAAGGTACCTGCAAAAAAATTGTGGGTGGCACGGCCAAGTAAAGACGGATTCAGCACTTGGTGAAGAGCAATCCCAAGAGGCCATGCCCTGAACTTAAGGGTGTTGGCCTTGGTTTGCGATCCGTTCACTATACCTACATTCTCGATCAGCGCCCGGATGTTCCCTGGTTCGAGGCGCTGACCGACAACTATATGAATGCCGGTGGTCAGCCACTGCATTATCTGGAAAAGATACGCGAGCATTACCCTCTCACCTTCCACGGCGTTGGCCTGTCTCTGGGTTCGACTGACCCGCTTAATCAGGCATACATCAACCGGCTCAAAAAGCTTATCGAACGCTATGAACCTGTCCATGTTTCAGACCATCTGTGTTGGACAGGTGTTAACGGGCGACATGGTCATGAGCTGTTTCCCATGCCCTACACCGAATCTGCGCAACGGCATGTTGCAGAACGCATCGATCAGGTTCAGACAGCCCTGGGGCAACGCATACTTGTGGAAAACGTATCCAGCTACCTCAGCTTCCGCGAGAGTGCGATGACGGAGGCGGAATTTTTTGCCGGGGTCGCGCGCATGGCGGATTGCGATATTCTTTGCGATATCAATAACATTTACGTCAGTGCACGTAATCACGATTTTAGTGCTGAAGCCTATCTGGATGTCCTTCCAACAGAGCGTATCAAGGAGTTTCACCTGGCTGGTTATGAGGATCAGGGCGAGTACCTGCTCGATACCCACGGACAGGCTGTCCATCCTCCGGTATGGGAACTCTACGAAGCAGCCCTTACGCGAGTGGGAGCAGTGCCCACCTTAATTGAATGGGATAACAATATCCCGACCTTCGAACGCCTGCATCAAGAACAGCGCTTGGCGGAAGAACTGTTAGGCTCAGTGGCGGGCACTTATGCCTGATATGAATCTGGAAAACGTGTTTGCCAATTTTATGGAGGCAATCTATGGCAGCGAGTCGGCGGCACTGGACTCGATTCGTGCCTCGGAAAGGCTTAGCGCGAGCCAGCAACTGGCTATTTATCGGGGCAGTGTATATGGCACTTTAACACGCGCCTTGACGGAGATTTTTCCTGTAGTTGAGCGTTGTGTCGGAAAAGTGTTTTTTGAGGCAATGGCAAGTCGATTCATCGATCAGGTTCCCCCAAGGTCACATTCTCTGGATGACATTGGAGAGGACTTTCCAGAATTTGTCGACAACTTTGAAGCCTTGTCGAACTATCCTTACCTGGGCGATGTGGCGCGCCTTGAGTGGTTCTGGCACAGGGCATTTCATGCGGCCGACGATGATGCCTTGCGCGCGGAAAGCCTCCAGCGTGTCCCATCGGATAACTATGATGAATTGCGTTTCATACCGAGGCACAGCCTCCACTGCATACGTTCTGAGTATCCAGTTCTGGATATTTGGCGAAATAATCGTCCACCCTATTCGGATGCCGAAGTCGATTTGCTGAAGGGGGGGCAAACGATTGTCCTGTGGCGCGAAGGCTATGACGTCTGTGTTGCAACCGTCAGTGAAACAGAATGGGAACTGATTGACGCGATAAAAAATGGGCTTTCCTTGGGAACCATTTGCCAGCAGGCCGAGTCGAAGCGGGGCACGGACATTATGTTGGCTGCGCTGGGAAAGGCCATACAATATGGCTGGATCGCGGCGTATCAATTACGTTAAATTGCAATCCAGCTTGCAAGGTGAACCATGAGCGCGACACATACATTGGTGCAAGGATACTGCACAGTAATACGCTGTCTGGATCTTACCCAACCCATTCTCAATCTGGTATTCCGGCTCTATCTGGCCAAAGTGTTTTTCATGGCGGGTTTATCCAAAATAACGACCTGGGATACGACTCTGGTTCTATTCCAGTATGAATACGCTGTGCCGCTTTTGCCCGCTGGAGTTGCAGCCGTGTTGGCGACCGGTGCAGAACTGCTATTGCCTGTCATGCTGGTTCTGGGGTTGGGTGGACGCATTGGAGCGGCAGGCTTGTTTATCCTGAATATTGTCGCGGCAATCTCTTATCCGGATATCAGTCCTGCCGGTATGAATGACCATTACTTTTGGGGCAGCATGTTACTGGTCCTGTGTGTATATGGTCCGGGTAAATTGTCCGTTGATAACTGGTTGAGCAAGCGATTTTCGCATAGCTAGATTTCCGTTCAGAGCGAACCCACGTCGGTTACAGAAGGCGTTCTACTGAAGTTTTTGTTGTCTAAACATGGCCTCTGTCTGTAAAGTCCTAGCCGGATTCGTGAAGCAGAGACTAGAGGTGAGTTTTGGACATCAGTGATTACCGGCGCGAATATATGAGTACAGGGATTGAACGTGACGACCTGGACCAGGATCCGATTCGCCAGTTTGAGACCTGGTTTCAGCAGGCCAATGAGTCGGGTGTACAGGATGCCAATGCCTTTAGTCTCGCAACCGCGAATCAAAGCGGTGCACCATCGCTTCGCACGGTTCTGTTGAAACTGTTTGATGAGCGTGGTTTTGTTTTCTTCACCAACTACAACAGTCGTAAATCCAGACAGATTCAGGAAAATACACATGTGGCCATGTTGTTTCCCTGGTTGGCCCTTAACAGGCAGGTAAAAGTTGAAGGACATTGTGAACGCGTCTCAACTGCCGAATCCATCAAGTACTTTGCGACCCGGCCGCGAGGTAGTCAGATTGGTGCCTGGTGCAGCGATCAGAGTGAAGTGATTGAATCACGCTCCTTCCTTGAGCAGAAATACCGCGAGGCCACCGAGAAGTTCAAGTCCGGCTCCGTTCCTTTGCCCAGTTTCTGGGGTGGCTATCGTATCGTACCGAGCAGCATTGAGTTTTGGCAGGGACGGGAAAACCGTCTGCATGACCGCTTTCAATATCAATTGCTTGGGAAAGATCAATGGAAAATCGAACGTCTGGCGCCATAAAATTTGCGTTTGCGATCGTGGGCTTCTGGTCTATAAGTAGGTGATGAAGATAAAACGCCTCCAAGCTTTCTTACTCGTACCATTTTTACTCACTATACTGGGCGCGAGCCTGGTTCAGGCAGAATTCCGTTTTCTGCGGCAGAACTCCGAACCCAAATATTTCCCCCATGATTCGCAACGACTGGGGCTGTGCGATCAGGTATACGCCAGGATGAAGCAGCACCTTGAACAGGCTGGCCTGAGCGTCGTTATCGATCCCGAGCTGTATCCAATCAAACGAATCCTGGCCATGATGTCCAGTGGAAAAGGGCATGTATTCTGTGGAGCGGGGCGAAATGCTGAACGCGAGCGCAAGTACGGCTATTCCACCAAGCCGGTCTACGATGTGAGCAATGTCGTTATTGCCCATCGTGATGAGGATTTTGTCCCAAAGAGTCTGGAGCAACTTGCAGGTGAGGAGATTGTTGTCGGCGCCTATTTTGGCACCAGTTCAGCTGCCTTTTTGAAAAAGCAGGCTGGAGTGAGAGTACTGGATAACATCAAAACCCTGGATCAGGGCATGCAGTTCGTCGCTAATGGTCGGATTAGCTATTTTTACTACCACGATCTTGGGCTAGCTTATCTGGTGAATGAATCGGATCTGCCGATCAAGCTCTTACCCACCCGTTTCCGCACCGTGCCCCAGTGGCTTTTATACAGTCCACACCTTGATGCTCCGGATAAAAAGCGTATTGATGATACCTTGACCACCCTCTATGAGTCCGCTGAACTGGAGCAGATTAATTCGGCGTTTCTGGTGATGAATCCATAGCCGTTACCGCGTCGTTGCCTGAGGCTTTCAGCGCTTCAAGCTCCTCTACTAACGCAGTGTTCGCATCTTTCAGTTCATTGATCGTTGCTTCCCGATCATCCAGCATGCGTTCTTTCATGGCATTGGATTCGGACTGGGCCTTGAGTGCCAGGTTAAGCTTGCGCAGGTCGTTTTCCTGATAGTCAATGAAGGCTTCGTTGATATCGATAGTCAGGTATTTATCTTCCAGCTGCTCTTTTAATTCTGCCAGCTGTGTGGACAGAGTCTGTGCTGACTGTGTCAGGGACTGGTGTTCTGCTGGCGTGGTCTGGCGGTCATTTTTCAGCAGGTTAATCTCAGATTGCAGTCGGTCAGTGGTTTGTTTTAACTCCGCAAGCATCGCTTTGGTGCGTTCCAGTTCGGTTTTCTTGGCGGTGAGTTGCTCTGCCCGTGTCAGTACTTCATCCTGTGTCATATTGAGCGCATTCGCGAGTTTGTCGATATTGCGGGAAGCAGTCGCCATTTGTTCGAAGTAACGCTCATTGGTGTTGAAGTGGTCAAATGCCACATAGCCTGCTCCGATGCAGGCCGCCAGCAGAATGGGTACCAGTAAACTGCTGCGGTTCTGTTTTCGCGAACCAATACGACGCTCGGCGGCAAGCATTGCTTCCCGCTCCTGTTTCAGCAGGCGCGTTTCGTCCTTTATTTTCTGCTCCCGCTCCATCAGTTCCTTGGCTTTGAATCGATTGGCGCGTTCTGTTTCGGAGACGTCGTCCTGAGTCGCCTTAAGGCGAGCTTCAATACTTTGCTGTTGTTCAGCCTGACGTTGTAAGGCTTCTTCTTTCAGTTTCAGTGCCCGAATCTTCTGCTCGAGTTCTTGTTCTTCTGGGGATGCCATAAGGGCGAGACTCCTGTTGCGGCCAGCCTTAAACTGGTCTCAGATAAAATGATTTGACTGCATGCCCTTGGGCTTCGTCGCTTCAGTGTGTGTTCATCGCATTGTAGGGCGCTTTGCGTTCTGATCAAGAGGTACGCGTTGCAGCCCTGCTACACGGCTTCCAATTTGGCATAGGACAGCACCAGCCATTTGCTGCCGATATCGGGAAAACTCACTTGAATACGTGCGTGCGGACCCTTGCCTTCGTAATTCAATACGGTACCTTCACCAAATTTGGCGTGAAACACCTGTTGCCCCAGCTGGAAGGCTTGGTTTTCATCCTCCATTACCTGGCTTCCAAGGTTGCTGCCATGACCAAAGGAAACCGGCCGGCTAACGCTATTGCGCAGTCTGACTTCCTGGAGCAATGAGGGAGGGATCTCCCGAATGAAGCGTGAAACGGGATGATACTTGTCCTGGCCGTACAGACGACGGGCTTCGGCATAGGTCATCACTAGCTTTTCCATCGCCCGGGTAATGCCGACGTAACAGAGGCGTCTTTCTTCTTCCATCCGCCCGGGTTCTTCCATGGACATCTGGTGAGGAAACAGGCCTTCTTCCATCCCGGCCATAAATACCAATGGGAACTCCAGGCCTTTTGCGGAATGCAGGGTCATCATCTGCACGCTGTCTTCGTGGGCCTCTGCCTGGCTTTCGCCGGCATCAAGCGCCGCTTGTGCGATGAATTCAGCAAGGGGTGTCAGGCCTTCATCGTCGGCTTCATAGTCACGGGTAGCGTTGATCAGTTCCATCAGGTTTTCCTTACGGGCCTGGCCTTTCTCGCCTTTTTCACTGGCGTGGTAATCCAGCAAACCGCTGATTTGCAGAACCTGTTCTGTGAGTGCAGAAAGGTCCTCTTCATTGCCATTGCCATTGCCACTGCCACTGAACTGATCAATCATGTCGACAAAATGGGCGAGACCGCTGCCCGCTTTGCCTTTCAGCAATCCCAGCTGGAGACACTCGACGGTCGCTTGCCACAGGGAAATGGATTGTTCGCGGGCGTGGCTGCGCAATAATTCCAGCGTCTTGTTGCCGACCCCTCTGGGTGGGACATTGACGACCCGTTCGAAGGCGGCGTCGTCATGGCGATAGTAAATCAGGCGCAGGTAGGCAACGGCGTTACGTATCTCCTGGCGGTCATAGAAGCGTAATCCGCCATAAATGCGATAGGGAATGGATTGGCGAATGAGGGATTCTTCCAGCACCCGTGACTGCGCATTGGAGCGATAGAGAATGGCGACTTCCGATCGCATACGTCCCTGGCGTACCCAGTTTTCGATCTGGTCAGCAATATAGTTGGCTTCATCCTGCTCATTGAAGGCTGCATATAAATCAATGGCTTCGCCCTCCTGGTCCTGGGTCCAGAGCTGCTTGCCGAGGCGACCACCGTTATTGGCGATCAGTGCATTAGCCGCTTCCAGAATGGTGCTGGTGGAACGATAGTTCTGCTCCAGTCTAACTAGCAAGGGATTGGCAAAATCGTTCTGAAATTGCTGAATATTTTCAATACGCGCACCGCGCCAGCCATAAATGGACTGGTCATCATCGCCGACCACCATAATGGGGATTTGTTGTCCGGCCAGAACACGCAGCCAGGCATACTGGATAGTATTGGTGTCCTGAAACTCGTCTACCAGCAAGGCGCGAAAGCGTGACTGGTAATGCTGCAGTAATTCAGGCTTGTTCAGCCAAAGTTCATGTGAGCGCAATAGCAGCTCACCAAAATCAACCATGCCACTTTGCTGACACTGCTGTTCATAAAGTTGATACAGGGCGGCCATGGTCTTGTCATAAGGGGTCACCGCTGGGGGCAGATAGGCCGAACGGATGCCCTCATCCTTTTTGGCATTGATGTAAGCTTGTACCTGCTTGGCCGGGTAGCGACTGTCATCGATATGATGTTCGCGCATGATGCGCTTGATAATGCGCAACTGGTCGTCGGAATCGAGAATCTGAAAATTTTCCGGCAGATCGGCTTCCCGGAAATGCGCCCGCAACAGTCGGTGAGCAATGCCATGGAAGGTGCCGAACCAGAGACTGCGAGCCGACATATTCAGCATCTGTTCGATACGACCGCGCATTTCTCGCGCCGCTTTGTTGGTAAAGGTGACCGCCATAATGGAGCCCGGGCTCAGATGCTCGATTTCCATCAGCCAAGCGATACGGTGAACCAAAACCCGGGTTTTGCCGCTTCCCGCGCCCGCCAACACCAGAATATTTTGCATTGGCGCCGCTACGGCTTCGCGTTGGGCGTCGTTGAGACCGTCGAGTATGTGAGAGACATCCATGGGTGTTTCAGTGCTTTTGGCTAGTCGCGATGAGAAAGTGGTGGTTTGGCGCGAAGTATAACAACTTGCCCGCTTGCTCGTCTGCACATACAAACACATCACTTTCGGGTTAGAATGCCAGCAACCCTGATACACCGTGTTTTATACTGGCATAAAATGAATCGCCACCTTGAGCAACTCATTCATCTTTTGACACTCTACTATCTGCCTCTGGTGGTGGGAGTGAATCTGCTCTTGGCGGTCTTGCCCTGGTCGGGTCAGCTTGCGTTGGTGCTCGTTGCCAATCTGGCGTTTCTGGCTGGCTGGTTCGTCCTGTCACATCGTGAGGAGGGGGCGGAAGTTGAATCCTCCCAACAAACTGCCGCACTCAATAAAAGTGATTGGCAGGAAGATTTAGCCCAGCAGTTGCTTCAAAAAGAACAGAATCTGGAGCTGATGATCAGGGATCGAACCAGAGCCCTTCAGGACACCAATACCCAACTCAATCAACAAATCGCACTGCGCAAAACCATCAGTGACGCGCTGGTGAAAAGTCAGACCCGTCTGACGCAGGCCATCGATGCATCCCGGCTGGGGCTGATCGACTGGGATGTGGGTAATGGTCAGTTTTACCAGTCCGCTTTCCATGGCTATTTTGGAGAGCGTGAACAGAGTTCCGAGGAAGTGATCCAGACCCTGAAGCGGGTGATTCATCCAGAGGACTATGGCTTGGTCCGCGATACGCTGAACGCTTGTCTGGCAGGGTCGCGGCAGGACTATCAGTTGCAATACCGGGTTCAGGATGAGGGCGGAGAATGGTTGTGGATTGAAGAGTGTGCCAAGGTTACGGAACACGAGCCAGAAGGGCCGGCTCGCCGTATTATGGGTACCCGACGCAATATTCAGTCCGATGTGCTGCGGGATGAACAGGTCAGACTCGCCAAATCGGTGTTTGATCATACCTCTGAGGGCGTGTTTGTACTCGATGCCGAGGGTTGTTTTTTATCGGTGAATCCGGCCTATGCAGCGATCACCGGCTATCAGGCCGCAGAGCTGGTAGGGCAGTCGATCACTAGCATTAGTGAAACCCCGCAAAAAGAAGAGGTTTATGCTCAGGTATTTGAGGGGGTGAAAGAGGCGGGTAATTGGCAGGGTGAATTGCTGGTCAAGCGACGTCATGGCGATTACTTTCCCCAATGGACGCAAATCAATGCCATTTTCGATGAACGCAGGCAGCTACAATATTATGCGGGACTGGTATCCGACCTGAGTGAGCGCAAAGCCGCTGACGAAAAGCTGGACTATCTGCTCAACTATGACGATTTAACCAAACTGGCGAACCGCGTTCAGTTTCGAGATCAATTGCATCGGGCGCTGGTACGTTTCAAGGATGTGGCGATTCCCTTCGCGCTCGTGCTGCTTGATGTAGATCGTTTCAAACACTTCAATGACAGCTTTGGTCATGGTGTGGCTGATCAACTACTGGCGGAGGTGGCGGACCGTTTGTCGCGCAATGTACAAAAGGCCGATATCCTGGCGCGAGTTGGTGGCAATGAGTTTGGCTGTATTGTTGCCTGTAGTCCCACCTTCGATGTCGATAAATTTGCCAGGCGGCTGTTCGATTGTGTGACCCAAAAAGCTTATGAACTGGATGGCAAAGAGGTAATGCTATCCTGCAGCATCGGTATTGCACTGGTTCCAGAGCATGCTCGAGATATCGAAACAATGATGCAATATGGCGCGCTTGCGGTGCAAAAGGCCAAGTATGAGGGTGGCAATCAGATTCAGCATTTCAATGATGCCTTGCTTTCGTTTTCGCGTGAACGGCTGGAGATGGAGCATGCCTTGCGCAACGCGCTCAATGGCGATGAGCTTGAGGTCTACTATCAGCCTAAACTGGACCTACATAGCAAACGCATTACGTCCTTTGAGGCTCTGATTCGATGGGTGCACCCGGAAAAAGGCCTGATTGCGCCAGATGCCTTCGTGAACATAGCCGAAGAGAACGGTTTGATCGCTGATCTGGGCGCTCTGGTTCTTGAGTCTGCCTGTCGACAAACCCAGCGCTGGACCGAGCAGGGCTTTGGGGCAATGAGTGTATCCGTTAATCTTTCTCCGCGCCAGCTGAAGGATCCGGCGCTGGCTTCGATCATTCGAACAACGCTCGCTGAGACGGGAATTACGCCAAACCAATTGGAGCTCGAGCTAACGGAAAGTGCGATTCTGGAAGATATGCAAAGTGCTTCCAGTTTGCTGGAGGACGTGCGGGCCCAGGGTATCAAGGTGTCGATCGACGACTTCGGTACTGGCTATTCGTCTCTGAGCTATTTACGTGAACTGCCGGCGGATACTCTGAAGATCGACAGGGCCTTTGTCGAAAATGTTGAATGCTCTCCTGAGCAGCAGGCCATCGTGAAAGCGATTATCGTACTGGGGAATGCATTAAACATGCAGGTGGTTGCCGAAGGCGTTGAAAACGAAGCCCAGTTAAAGCAACTGGAAGCTTTCGGCTGCGATCTGATTCAGGGGTATTATGTTTCCAAGCCCATCAGCGCATCGGCCATGGAGGCACTGCTTTCAAAGCAGTGCCAAACGGTCCAGTAAGATTCGTCAGGGAATTACTCCCATTCCTCGCCGGTGATGGCTTCCGATAGAAAGGTATCAATAAATTCGGGTTCACTCAGCACCCGGATTTCAGGGGGGATCTCGCGCAGGGTTTCCGGGCGAGTCAGTTCACTGGTGACGCACAAGGTGGTCAGATTGTTGATGCGGCTGCCAACAATAGCGCCCGCTTCGATGGCAAGTTCGGTAAGGTATTCAATCTCGTCTTCGTGAATAGCCTCAAAACCCGACATGTTCAAAGGCCCCATAAAAACGACCACTTGATTCTTGAGTGTTCTATGTTCGCTCAGCATTCGGGACTCCTCAGGGCAGTGCATGTTCTGTTACCCTGAGTTTAGTCCCGGATTGAGCCCTTGCTTCCAATAAAAACAACTATGGTAGCGGGATCTAAGAGCGTTTTATTTTAAGGCTACATTACTCCGGCCGTTTTCACTCGCCTGCTAGTAGTCAACGTCTCCCTGAATACTGAGTCGATCAGTCGATGATGACAGCTGAGTGGGAGTGGAGGCATCAGAGCCCAGTTTGATCAGCAGTCTCAGGTCATTTGCCGAGTCGGCATAGGCCAATGCGTCTTCGTAGGTAATCTCGCCGGCAGCATAGAGGTCATACAGAGCCTGATCGAAGGTCTGCATACCTACATCACGCGATTTGGTCATCAATTCCTTGAGTTTATGCACTTCTTTTTTGCGGATTAGATCGGCACACAGAGGCGTATTCAGCAAGACTTCAATCACCGCTTTACGGCCTTTACCGTCGGGTGTGGGTATCAGTTGCTGTGCCACAATGGCTTTGAGGTTCAGAGACAGGTCCATCCAGATCTGATTCTGCTGCTCAGCCGGGAAAAAGTTGATAATCCGGTCCAGCGCCTGGTTGGCGTTGTTGGCGTGCAGGGTGGCCAGACAGAGGTGACCGGTTTCCGCGAAGGTCACCGCATAATCCATGGTTTCCTTACTTCGAATCTCACCGATCATGATAACGTCAGGCGCTTGTCGCAGGGTGTTTTTCAGCGCGATCTCGAAACTTTCAGTATCGATGCCTACTTCCCGCTGGGTGACGATGCAATTCTCGTGCTGGTGAATGTATTCAATGGGATCCTCAATGGAAATGATATGGCCTTTGCTGTTGCGATTCCGGTGCCCGATCATTGAGGCCAGCGAAGTGGATTTACCCGTACCGGTGGCACCGACGAAGATAATCAGACCACGCTTGGTCATTGCCAGATTGTTGATAATTTCCGGTAAGCCCAAATCCTCAATGCGCGGGATATTGGTTTCGATACGACGCAGTACCATGCCGCAAAGGTTGCGCTGGGAGAAGGCACTGACCCGAAAACGGCCGATGCCGCGGGCGCTGATGGCGAAGTTGCATTCATTTTTTTCGCTGAACTCTTCCCGCTGTTTCTCGGTCATGATGTCGAATACGATTTCACGACATTGTTCCGGAGTCAGCGCCTGTTTGGTTACGGGGACGATCTTGCCATGAATCTTGATGCTGGGAGCTACACCGACAGTAATAAACAAATCAGAGCCGCCTTTTTCGACCATGATTTTCAGTAATTTTTCAAAGTCCACTTTGCTAACCTCGCTTGTTACCTTTGCCTAATCCTTTAGATGACTAGAAATTTTCCGGAATCTTGGCTTTTTCTTTCGCAATGTCGCGGGTGATCAAGCCTTTGCTCAACAGGTTCTGCAGGCACTGGTCGAGGGTCTGCATACCGATGGAGGCACCTGTCTGAATGGCACTGTACATCTGCGCGACCTTGTCTTCCCGAATCAGGTTACGAATGGCCGGTGTACCGATCATGATTTCATGGGCTGCAACCCGGCCGCCATTGGCTTTTTTCAACAGGGTTTGTGAGACAACCGCCTGCAGGGATTCCGAGAGCATCGAACGCACCATGGATTTTTCTTCAGCCGGAAAAACATCCACCACCCGGTCGATGGTTTTGGCAGCGGAAGTGGTGTGTAGCGTGCCGAATACCAGGTGACCGGTTTCAGCAGCGGTGAGCGCCAGACGGATGGTTTCCAGGTCCCGCAACTCACCCACCAGGATGATATCGGGGTCTTCCCGCAGTGCTGAACGCAGGGCTTCGTTGAAGCCGAGCGTGTCCCGGTGCACTTCCCTTTGGTTCACCAGGCATTTTTTACTTTCGTGAACAAATTCGATGGGGTCTTCGATGGTCAGAATATGGTCGTAGCGGTTGTCGTTAATGTAGTCGAGCATTGCCGCCAGCGTGGTTGACTTACCGGAACCGGTTGGCCCGGTGACCAATACAAGACCACGAGGGACTTCGGCGATGTCTTTGAAGACCTGGCTCATGCCGAGGTCATCCATGGTCAGTACCTTGGAGGGGATGGTACGAAATACAGCGCCGGCACCACGGTTCTGATTAAAGGCGTTAACCCGGAAACGGGCGACGCCAGGTACTTCGAAAGAGAAGTCGGTTTCCAGGAACTCTTCGTAGTCTTTGCGCTGCTTGTCATTCATGATGTCATAAATCAATGAATGTACTTCTTTGTGTTCCATGGCTGGCAGGTTGATTCGACGTACGTCGCCATCAACACGAATCATTGGCGGCAGTCCAGCAGAAAGGTGCAAATCGGACGCACCCTGTTTGGCGGAAAACGCCAGTAACTCAGTAATATCCATCGTTGTCCTCTGGAGATTGGCAGTCGTTATAAAGCTTGTGCATGTAGGCGGTTTTTGCTCAAATGTCGACGTTTTGTCGCGCTGGCCCGGGCGGGTCAGGGTTCCTACATTCGTTGGTTAACTCCATGTTCAGCATAGCAGACAAGCTCGAGAACGTAAGACAAAGAATACAAAAAGCAACATTGGCTTCTGGTCGACCTGAATCGGCGGTAACACTGCTTGCTGTCAGCAAAACCAAGTCAGCTGAGATGATCCATGAGGCCATCATGTTGGGCATGTTTCGCTTTGGCGAAAATTACCTAAGTGAGGCCATTGAAAAACAGGAAGCACTTCGAGAATTATGTTCTCCCGAGCAATGGCATCAGCTTGAATGGCATTTTATCGGCCCGATTCAATCCAACAAGACCCGTTTGATAGCCGAGCATTTTGATTGGGTCCAGGGAGTGGATCGAGTGAAGATTGCGCGCCGTCTCAATGAGCAGCGACCTGACAACTCGCCCCCCCTTAACGTCTGTATTCAGATTAATATCGATGCTGAAGCCACCAAAGCGGGGATTCCCCTGGCGGACTTAAGCGACTTGGCGGAGCAAATCGCAGCCTTTCCACGCTTGTGCCTGAGAGGGCTGATGACTATCCCCGCGGCGGCACAGTCGAGCGAAGACCGGCGACAGCGATTTCAGGAAATGCGAGAAAGTTTCGAAGTGTTGCAGGCGCGCTATGAGAGTGTGGATACACTTTCCATGGGCATGTCGGCGGATCTGGAAGACGCGATTGCCTGCGGCTCAACCATGGTCCGGGTTGGCACAGCGCTGTTTGGTCAACGCAACTAGGCGGTATCGCATAACGGGTGCATTGGCACTACGAGTCAGAGGTAATTGTGAACGAACCATCCATTGTATTTATCGGTGCTGGCAACATGGCCAGCTGTATTATTGGCGGCCTGATCAAGCAGGGCGTGTCTCCCGGACAAATTACCGCAACGGATCCTTCAAGCGAAAAGTGCGCTCAGTTGGCGGAGCAATTGCAAATTACCACGACGGCTGACAACAGCGCCGCGGTTGCCGGGGCTGATGTGGTGCTCTTGTGCGTTAAACCTCAGGTATTGCAGGAAGCCTGTGCCAGTTTCAAAGACAGTTTAGCGCACCGGCCCCTGGTGATCTCCATCGCTGCCGGTATCGAGCTGGAGGCACTGCAATCCTGGATGGGAGAAGAATTACCGCTGGTTCGCTGCATGCCCAATACACCGGCTCAGGTGCTTGCCGGTGCCAGCG
Organism: Oleiphilaceae bacterium; assembly: GCA_965230795.1. Classification (GTDB taxonomy): domain Bacteria; phylum Pseudomonadota; class Gammaproteobacteria; order Pseudomonadales; family Oleiphilaceae; genus PZPK01. The sequence goes on from OZ246020.1 coordinate 288,773, forward strand.
GGTTAATTGCCAACGACAAGGTCAGTACCGAACAGAAAGAGCTGGCCGGTCGCCTGTTTTCAGCAATCGGTGTTGTGGAGTGGGTGACTGATGAAGCCTTGATGCATGCTGTTACTGCCGTGTCCGGCAGCGGCCCGGCGTATATTTTTTATGTGATTGAAGCGATGGAAGCGGCGGGTATCCGGCAGGGCCTGACAGCAGAGACCGCGCGAAAGCTGGCGGCGCAAACCGTTCTGGGTGCATCTCGCATGGTACTGGAAAGTGATATCGAGCCTGGTCAGCTAAAACGCAATGTGATGTCTCCCGGTGGCACCACCGAACGGGGGATTCAGGTGCTTGAGTCGAGACAGCTGGCAGAAAGCTTTGATGAAGCTATTGATGCCGCAGCCAAACGTTCCGCAGAGCTGGCTACGTTACTGAAGCAGTAGACGCTTGATTCGAGTACCCACTGATTGAGGAGAATATGATCATGTCGTCAAGTCCGCGTATTGCCCTGTTGATGACCGGGAATGAATTGATGACCGGTGACATTGTTGACAGTAACTCGGCACGATTGGCGGATTGGCTGCTGGAATATGGGCTGCTCATCGCCAGCAAAACTACTGTCGGTGACGATCTGGACGTTCTGAAACAGCAAATCGTGCGTCTCGCCAGGGATGCAGACGTGCTGATAGTCAATGGTGGCCTGGGACCAACACGCGATGATCTGACTGCCAGTGCATTGGCTCTGGCCCTTGATGTGGAGTTGTCAGAACACCCGGATGCCTTGGCCCATCTGCAGGAATGGTGTCGATCACGGGGCTTCGAGTTGAATGCGGCTAACCGCAAACAGGCGCTGCTGCCTGCTGGGGTGGATGTGATTCCCAACGATATAGGTTCGGCGGTGGGCTTCAAGACAGTCCTGGAAGGCTGCCAAATCTATTGTACTCCAGGCGTGCCGTCCGAGTTTGAACGCATGATGCGCAAGTATGTGGGGCCGGGCTTATTGCCGGAATCCACAGATAAACCTTTCTTCTACCGCCGGCGCTTGCGCATTTTCGGAATGGGTGAAGCAAGTCTCCAGCAACGTATCCAGGACGGCATGGCCGAGTGGCCGGAAACCGTCGAGCTGGGTTTCCGTGCTTCGCTGCCACTGCTGGAATGCAAGCTGCAAATTGCCAGGGCCAGCGATCTTCCGCAGCTGGAGGCATGTGAGCAATCTCTGCGTGAGCTTTTCGGTGCCCATGTGGTGGGAGATGACGAACGCAGTCTCGCCGAGCACGTGGTGGCTGAACTGCAATCCCGACACAAAACCTTCACCTGTGCCGAGTCCTGTACCGGTGGCCAGATTGCGGCTGAAATCACCAAGGTTGCGGGTGCGTCTGAGGTATTCGAGGCGGGTATCGTCAGTTATTCCAATCGTATCAAAGAGAAGGTCCTGGGCGTGTCCTCTGATGTCCTGGCGCGTCATGGTGCCGTGAGTAGGGAGATCGTCTTGCAAATGCTCGAGGGTGCACTAAAACTCAGTGATGCGGATTTGGGCGTAGCGGTATCGGGTGTTGCCGGGCCCGGTGGCGGCAGTGAGGAAAAACCTGTTGGGACGGTATGGGTGGCCTGGGGTTCCAGCGAAGCCCAGCAAGCCAGGGAGTTCTTCTTTCCGGGATCAAGAGGTCGTTTTCAGACCCTGGTGACCGCTCTGGCTCTCGACCTGGTTCGCCGCCAACTTTTGGATTGCGAAGAAGAACCGGTATATTTTCGTGAGCGTGCCAGAACACGTTCAGTCAGTTAGCTATCAGAGACACAATTGGGACGAACATGCCAAAAGCCAGTGATTTAAAAAAGGGTGAGGTCATTCTGTTGAATGATCAGATGTTACAGATTAAAGACATAGAGGTTCAAAGCCCGAGCGCCCGGGGCGCAGCGACGCTATATAAAATGCGTTTCAACAACATCAAGACCGGCGCAAAATACGAAGAGCGATTCAAGGGCGATGTGGTCCTGGAGCAACTGGATATGGTTCGCCGGCCGGTCAGTTATTCCTATGATGATGGCCAGGCAATGGTGTTTATGGATGACGAGGATTTCAGCCAATATATGCTCGATAAAGTGGATCTTGAGGAGGAGCGGCTTTTTATCACCGAATCCATTAAGGGCTTGCTCGCTTTAATCGTCGACGGCAGTGTCATTGGCCTGGAATTGCCACAGTCGGTGGAAATGGAAATCCAGGATACCGCCCCAGCGATCAAGGGCGCATCGGCAAGTGCACGAACCAAACCCGCGGAATTCATTACCGGATTAACGATTCAGGTACCGGAATATCTGGCTCCCGGCGAGCGCGTGCGGATCAACACGGCCGAACGCAAGTTTATGGGCAGAGCGGAAAGCTGAAGGGTCCCCTGTGTCGACCTGCCGGCGGTAAGCTGCCGCCGGGTGCTGGTGTTGGTGGAGCAGAAAGTGGTGTCGAAATCCATAGAGGTCTGGCGTTCTCTGGCATATTTTTGCAAGGGTTTTTAGTAAGTTTGTAGTGAATTGCTTCCATGCCAGCCGGCTGCATCGATCCTCAATTGTTTAGTGGTATATTTCTTGAATAATTCTTGTACAGCGGCTAATCCCTGCCGGCAAAGCTGATCGATCAATTGGAAACCTGTCACTATGCTTCTTAAAGTTTGCCGCGCCTGCGGGCGTGACAAAACGTTGTCTTTAAGCCTTCTGTTTATCCTCGCACTGGGGATGACGGGTATGCCTGCCTTTGCCGGTGATACCTATCTTACCAGTACCGATAACGAAGATAATCTTGGCAACGGTGTTGCGGACAACGACCTCGACGTTGATATCGTCAATACGGATGGCAATCATCCCATTGAGTTTAATATTGATGTTACCGGAGCCTTGCCAAATGACACCGCCTATCTGGCAATCAATGCCAACGATGTTGACGAAGAAATCGGTGAGGACAATGAGGTTTATTTTAACGGAGCCCTGATCGGCAGTCTGGCTGGCGTGGACAGTCTGGACAGCACTACGGTGTTTGCGGTGCCACTGAATCAGGTCGGGTTTGGTGATAACCTGGTACAGGTCAATGTCACTGGTCCTTGGACCACACGAGTGGACTGGGGGCAGTTTATCATTGACGGTGGCTCCGAAACCGATATTGCCAGTGCGAATTTTGATATCACCAACTACTCGGTATTTGCAGGCACGGTGACGGTGGATGTGTCTATTGATGTGGCAATCGCGACCCTTGGTAACTACCGCCTGGAAATGAATGTGGTCAATGAGGATGGTGAAATTGTAACGATTCTGTCCGACAACTTTTCCGGTAACCCCGGTGATAATCTAACGCGTGACTATAGCCCCACTTACCCCCTGACCGAACCTGACGGCAACTTTCGCATCGAAGCATTGCTGTTTTATCTGGATGCACCTACCAGTGAGCTGCAGTCCTACCAGTTACTGACCTTTGATCACATCAATAACAGTGGCCCTAATCTGCCGGCAGCGACGCTGTACTCGACCTTGTCCACAGCGGATTCCGAAGTGGTCGCGGATGGCGTGGACAGTACAACGATTACCCTGCAGGGTATTGATATTGCAAGTAATATCACCACCTACAGCGGTCAGGCCGTGACCATGGCCACGACAGCGGGCACCCTCAGTGCGGTTACTGACCAGGGTGACGGCACCTACACAGCAACCCTGTCGTCGCCACTGACAACGTCTACTGCCACCATCTCGGCCACCATTGATGGCGTGGACGTGATCGATACCACGCAAGTGGACTTCATCCCCGGTCCACCCTCGCTCACCAATTCCACCATTGTTGCAACGCCGGTTGCGATGGAAGCGGATGGTCTGAATACCAGTGCCATCACGGTGACCTTGATTGATGCCTTTGCTAACCAGATTACTCAGGGTGGTGATGCAGTCGTGCTGTTTACGGATCTGGGAAGTCTCAGCGGGGTAAATGATGCAGGGGATGGCACCTATACGGCTACTCTGACGGCGGGTACGACGGCTGGAACCGCGACCATCAATGGTTTCGTCAATGCTCAGCCTTTCGCCAACACGGAAACGGTTGATCTGCTGCCGGGCGCGGCATCCGTTGCCGACACGACGATTACGGCCTCGCCCACCAGCATTGCTGCAAATGGCGTCAGTACCAGTACGGTGATTGTGCAGGCGATCGACAGCAATGGTAATGACCTGATCAGCGGCGGCGACACGGTCCAGCTCTCCAGCACTCGAGGTAGTTTCGGTGCTGTATCCGATTTGGGTGATGGTCGTTATTCGGCGGTGTTGACATCCGATACCACGGCGGGTGTGGCCGTTGTCTCTGGAACCTTGAATGGCGTCGATATTGTGGATACAGCTACGGTAACCTATCTGCCAGGTGCCGCTTCGCCGGCCTTGTCCACCATCACGCCCGATGATGCTTCGATCCCGGCAAATGGTACCAGCGATACGGATATTGTTGTGCAGGGCATTGACGTATTTGGTAATACCGTGACGACAGGAGGCGCTACGGTGACCATGACGACGACCGCAGGTACGCTGACACCGGTGGTTGATCTGGGGGACGGACGTTACTCCGCTACCTTGTCATCGACAACGCTTTCAGGGAATGCCACGGTTTCCGCAACAATTGATGGCACGCCAATGACCGACACAGCGGTGGTGTTTTTTGCTCCAGGGCTCGCTGATCCGGCACAGACAACCATTACCGCAGCCGATGCATCCCTCGCCGCAGATGGGTTTTCGGCAACCACCATTACGGTGCAAACCGTTGATGCCAATGGCAATAATCTGGTTCAGGGCGGGAATGGGATCGTCCTCAATACTACCAGTGGTAGTTTGAGCAATGTGCTGGATAATAATGATGGAACGTATACGGCAAGCCTAACCTCATCTCTGGTGACCAGCACTGCGACGGTTTTCGGGACCATTAACGGCGTTGATATTCCGGACACGGTTGATGTGGACTTTCTACCGGGACCCGCGAGCCGCAATACCAGTACGATTTCGGCCTCGCTGGAATCCATTGTCGGTGATGGCGTCACCGAAACTCAGATAACCATTCAGGCCATTGATGCCAACGATAATTTTCTCACCGTCGGCGGTGACAACTTTGTATTGAGTGCATCGGCAGGAACCTTGAGTGTGCTGACGGATGAGGGCGATGGCACGTATACCGCGACCCTGTTGTCGGATAATGCGATCACCAACTCGGTGGTCTCGGCAACCCTGAATGGTCAAGCCCTGGTCGATTCCCTGTTTATTGCTTTTGTCGGGCGCCCAGCCGTTAATACGCTTGATGCGAGTACACAGACGCCAACATTGACTGGTACGTTGGCGAACTTACCTGGTGCCAGCTTTACCGTGACGCTGGATGGCCAAACCTATACGGTAGGTGACGGCAATCTGTCCATCACCGGTTCGACCTGGACGCTCAACGTGCCTCCGGCAAATGCTCTCGCAGAGGGCGTGTATTCGGTGGTTGCGACCATCACTGACAGCTCGGGACAGTCAACGAGTGATACTACCACGGACGAGTTGACGGTGGATGTATCTTTGCCATCGATTACTCTGGATAGTCTTGGCGATCCGGACAGTACAACGGTGCCCAATTATCCGGTAAGCGGTGATTGTGAAGACATCGGTGACTCGATCATTCTCACGGTTCAGGATTCTCAGGCAGCCACCGAGATTGTGGCGGGCATTCCCTGCACCAATAGTGGTGGTTTTGGACGCTTTGGCACCACAATTGATTTGAGTTTGCTGGAAGATGGGCCTTTGTTGCTGAGCGTCGTGATTTCCGATATTGCAGCCAATCAGGCCAGTGACAGTGTGAACCTGACCAAGGACGCCTGTGTCCCTGATAACACCGTCGCCGTTTGCGACAGCGATAGGGATGGTGTTCCGAATGGTATCGAGATTGCCGCGGGAACCAGCCCCAATATCGTCGATACTGATGGTGATGGCATTTCCGACGCGCTTGAATTGGGTGCCACGCCCGGGACACCACCGGATACGGATGGGGATGGCACCATCGATGCCTTGGATCTCGACGCGGACAACGATGGTATCAACGATGCGGATGAACTGGGTGCCTTGCCAGCAATCCCTGAAGACACGGATGGAGATGGTATAGCAGATTATCAGGATACCGACTCCGATAATGATTGGGTTCCAGATGCCCTGGAATTTCGTACCAGTGATCTGGATCCCGATGGGGATGCCCTGTTGAATTATCATGATTTCGATAGCGATGGCGATGGTATTCCCGATACCTTTGAAAGCGGTACAGTCTTGCTGTTGGATGATGATGGCGATGGTATTGATAACGGCTTTGACGTGAGCCTTACCGGCGGCAGCGATCTGGATCAGGATGGTATCGATGATGTATTGGGCCTCAGGGATCAGGATGGTGACGGTGCCTATGATGCCTTTGATCCGGATTCGGATAACGATGGTCTTGCTGATTCTCTGGAAGCGGATTTGAACCCGGCTGCCGATGGTGATGGGGATGGCATCAACGACTTCTTTGATGCAGATGCCACCGGTCGAGCCGATGCCAACGCCGATGGCCTGGATGATCTCAGTATACCGACCGATACCGATTCAGATGGCGTTCCGGATTTTATAGACCTGGATAGTGACAGCGACAGTGTCAGTGATGTCCGCGAGTCGGGAGGTGTGGATTCAGTGCCGCGGGATGGGATCCTGGATGACCCGGAAAATGATGCCGGACAAACCATAGCGCCAACTGACACGGACAGTGACGGTGTCCCTGATCATCGCGATATCGAGAGCACGAATGTGCTGAACAATGGCATCGGTCCTTTTGATCTGGCAGTTCGCGCTAATGCAGCGGCACTCGACGCCAACAGTGATGGCCGGGTTGATGATTTAACGGATACGGATGGCGACGGCATAGCCGATGTGGTGGACGAGGATCCTTTGCTCTTTGGGAGTCGGGAAGACAATGATCAGGATGGCTTGCTGAACTCTGATGATCTGGACGATGACAACGATGGTATCCGCGACAGCAATGAGGGCAACGGAGACATCGATACTGACGGTGATGGCGTACCCGACAGTTTGGATCTGGATAGTGATAACGACGGCATCCTTGATGTGATCGAAGCGGGTACGGGTTTGAATGATGCCAACCTGGATGGTGAGATCGACGATTTTCTGGATGCAAATCTGGACGGGCTCGATGATAGGGTTTTACTGTCGGATCGGCCGCTGGATTCGGACAGGGATGGCGCGGCTGATTTTCGCTCATTGGATGCGGATGGCGACGGCATATTTGATCTGGTGGAGGCCAATGACGCGGCGATCGACTTGACCGCGTTTGATGCTAATGCTGACGGCATGGTGGATTCGATTGATATTGATGGTGTACCGGCTTTCCAGTTCTCACCCATTGATACGGACGGCGATGGTCAGCCGGACTATCGGGATCTGGATTCCGACGGCGACGGTTATCTGGATGAGGACGAGAATGGCGATTTCGACGGTGATGGCATTAATGATCGTTTGCAACAGGGCGAGGGAGAGTTGAGTTCCGGCGTGCGTGGCGTCGGCAGCGTCGGCTGGTTGGGACTGCTCGTGTTGTTGGGCTTGTTGCTGTGGCGGGAACAGACGCAGAGACAGTCTGTGTTGTTATCAGCTCTGTTATGTTTGGTGCTGATCACCGGCCTGCCCGTTACTGCCGAGGCGCATGATAAACATTGTGGTTTGCGTTTGAATCCTGCTGGCGAACCCTATCTGGATGAACTGAAGCCGGGAGATTTTCAGTCCTGCTTTTTCGCTGGAATGGGTGTGGGCTTGGGCCTCATGTCTCCGGAAGGTAAAAATGAAGGCTGGAGTGTCGATGAGGAAAATGATCCGGGAGCCAGTTTGCATCTGGGATACTATCTGAATCCCCATTGGTTTGCTGAACTCAATTACACTTATCTGGGAGAAGCCGGTCTGGGTAATATCAATCCCTTGATCGATGAATCACTGGATGCACGGGTGAAATATCAGACTGCCAGTTTTACCCTGGGCTACTATCTGTTTTCCGAATATCACCCATTTAATATTTATCTTAAAGGCGGTATGGCCAGACTGTTAGCCGATGCCAATGACTCGCGGGTTGATGTGTTCAACGAAGCCGACACTCATTACACCTTTGGCGGAGGTTTTCAGTATCGTATCCCTGACAGTGCATGGTTCGCGCGTTTGGGCTATCAGAGTTTTGCCAAGGATGCGGCCTTTCTAAGCCTTGAAATCAGTCGTTATTTCGGCAATGCGCTGCATACGCCAATGCCCGCTGAGGATGATCAAACTCAAGGAACCGCCGTCTTGCCATTCAGGGGTGTTCCCAATGACGGTGACCGCGACGGAGTCGTGGATTATCTGGATCAGTGCCCCCACACGATTGTGGGGACTGAGGTTGACGCGACCGGGTGTTGCGTCGAAGGCGAGCAGTGCAAGCGTCTCTACTGACGACCTGCTGGTGTTACTCGTATTTGCACAGGTAAGCCGTATCGACTGGAACCTCGAGGTCGAATGAGGCATTCGCTGCCACGATAAAACTGTCTCCGTCATGATATGAGGTGTAATCCTCTTCACCGGGCAATTTGACATTAAGTTGTCCACTTACCACTGACATGTATTCTTTTTGGCTGGTGCTAAAGGTATAGCTACCAGCTTTCATGACGCCTACGGTGGTGGGTAAGCCGGTATTCTGGAAGGCGATGGACTTCACCTTGCCATCAAAATATTCGTTCACGCTTAGCATACAGTGCTTCTCTCGTTTTGCATGTTTCTCTGAATGTGTCCTTGTGCTTCAAGTCCTGTCAGATTGCGAATCAGAATTTTCATGGAGCGGGTCGGGACGGGCCGGTATTATATGTCAGAAAATTTATCTGACCAGCGCGCAGGGGGCAATTCGCCATGAAAACCCAGGAAACCATTATTGACTTGATTCGCCATGGTGAGCCCGTGGGTGGTAATCGCTTGCGTGGGAGTCAGGATGATCCGCTCTCGGAGCTGGGCTGGCAGCAAATGTGGAAGGCAGTCGGCGAGCAGCGTCCGTGGAGTCATTTGAAAACCTCTCCTTTAACCCGTTGCCGATTTTTTGCCGAAGCCCTCGCAGACAAGATGGCACTGGAATCCGAGATCATTCCGGATTTTCGTGAAATCGCTTTTGGTGCCTGGGAAGGCAAAACGACGAAGGAGTTGATGCAGGAGGATCCGCAGGCGCTGCAGCGTTATTGGCGCGATCCAGACAATCATGCACCGCCCGGAGCGGAAAGTATGAGCGATTTTACTACCAGAATTCATGCTGCCTGGGAGGATTTGATTGATCGCCAGCAGGAAACCCATACGCTGCTGGTATGCCATGGAGGGGTGATTCGGGCCATATTGATTCACGTGCTGGGCATGCCGAAAGAGCGGCTCTGGAGTTTTGATGTGCCCTACGCCAATGTCAGCCGGATTGTTTACCACCGCTTTGCCGATGGCTCTCAGGTGGGTCAGTTACGCTTTCATCAGGCGCAGCTACTGGACTAGTCTTGCGTCCGCTCATCCAGAATGGGTAGTTGATGACTGAGAATCATTGACCTTGACGTGCGTCAAGGCAGCTCCGACAGACGCCGCCTACACTTTGCTCCATTCATCAGTGGAGTCGTGTCATGAATTCGCCTTTGGTTCGTCAAACAATTGCGCCCTTGCTGGACAAGTATGATGTCCATGGTCCTCGCTACACGTCTTACCCGACCGCTTTGCAATTCTCCGAGCATTTTTCCGAAGAAGACTACTTGCAGCATGTACGTGCGAGCAATCAACACCCGGTGCCCAAGCCTTTATCCATCTATCTGCACATCCCGTTTTGTCATTCCCTCTGTTATTACTGTGGATGTAACAAGATCGTCACCCACAAGGCCAGTGCAGCCAGTGACTATCTGGATTATCTGTACCGTGAAATACAAATGCATGGACAGCACTATGCAGATGATCGATTGGTGCAGCAGATTCATTTTGGCGGTGGGACCCCGACTTTTTTGAGCAATGGCCAGTTGCGAGAGGTGATGGAGGTGATTGCCCAGTCCTTCCATCTCGGCCTGCCGGATACCCTGGAAATAGGCATTGAAATTGACCCCCGCTCTGTCAGTGTCGAACAGGTCCATGAACTGGCACAAATGGGCTTTAATCGCATCAGTATTGGTGTTCAGGATTTTGATCCGGCAGTCCAGCAGGCGATCAATCGTGTTCAGAGTACCGAACAGGTGGAGGCGATCATCTCAGCGGCTCGTGATAGCCATGTGGATTCAGTGTCTGTGGATGTAATCTATGGCTTGCCGAAACAGACGCAAAGCAGTTTTTCCAGCACCCTTGACCAGGTGATTGCCATTCGTCCGGACCGCATCGCGCTCTACAACTATGCGCATATGCCGCAGCGGATTCCTTCCCAACGCCTGATTCACAGTGAAGACCTGCCGAGCGTAAGCGAAAAACTGGCAATATTCACCGAGAGTATTCAACGTCTGACTGAGGCTGGCTACGTTTACATTGGCATGGATCACTTTGCCTTGCCTGAGGATTCGTTGGCCAAAGCGCTCACAAGCGGTGGCTTGCAACGCAATTTCCAAGGTTATTCCACCCACGCAGAATGCGATGTAATCGGAATGGGGGTCAGTGCGATCAGTCGGGTAAACGATGGTTATAGCCAGAATGTTGGTGAGATATCCCGTTATCGCGCCGCCATTGACAAGAGTTTGCTCCCCATTGGAAAAGGGCTCAGTTTGAGTCGGGATGATCGCATTCGCGCCGATCTGATCCAGGACATTATGTGCGATGGCTGGGTCGACTACAGCGATTTTGGTCAGGCCCACGATATTTTCTTCCACCAGTATTTTCGTGAAGAGCTTTCACAGCTCGGTGAGTTACAGCAGGATGGCTTGCTGGAGCTATCGGATGAAGGCTTCAAGGTGACACCTCTCGGTCGCGTGTTTTTGCGCAATATTGCGATGAAATTCGACGCATATTTGGGACAGGAGGGGTTACATAATAAAGAGCAGCCGCGGTATAGTAAGACCCTGTAAGTTTGGAGCAGATTCTCCGGGTCCAGGGTCTACTTTTTATGGTAAGTCAAATTCCAGCGGTTTCTCCGTCTTTTCTGAAGTGCAGCCAGTGTTCACTGGGAAAATTATGTCTTCCGGTCGGTCTTGATCCGGATGATATGCAAGAACTTGAGAATATTATCGAGCCGTCATCTGCGTACAAGGACAGTTCCAAAGTCTATGAAGCCGAACAGCGCTTTGATCGCATTTATGCGGTGAAGTCCGGCATGTTCAAAACCGTTGTGATTGATGCCAATGGCAATGAGCACATAGTGGGCTTCCATCTTCCTGGTGAACTCTTTGGCCTCGATGCCATTTATCCCCATAAATATGTGTCCACTGCCATGTCCCTGGGGACTTCAAGTGTGTGTGGTATCAATTATCAGCAACTGGAAACGCTTGCTTCCAAATTACCTTCTTTGCAGCGCCAGCTGTTCAGTCTGATGAGTAAGGAAGTGCACACCTCGCAAGCACTGTCTGTTGACCAAACTGCTGAACAGAAACTGGCCGCGTTTCTGATCGCGCTTTCCTCTCGCTACAAACAGCGAGGGTATTCCGAAACCCGATTTAACCTGGCCATGCCGCGCCGGGATATTGCCAACCATCTGAATATGGCGCCTGAAACGGTCAGTCGGCTGTTCAAGCGCTTCCAAACCGATGGTCTGGTTGATATCAAGCGCACGGATTTAACCATCACCGATATGCTTGCCCTGAAGCAATTGGCGGGATGCGCTGCAGCCAATTGCAGCTGATCCGCGGAGCGTCACTGTGGTGTCGAGGGCTAGTTCGGTGAACTTTCTGCCGTCGACGCAGTCCATGTGAAAACCACTTCACAAGACGATTCTAAACAATGCAGTTTAAGAGCCTTGCGTTCCTTCAGCTGAGCGGATTCTTCGCCATATTCATGCTTTGTGCTGCCCTCAAGGCAGAGCCGATAGCACCAGATTTTACCCTGCCAAACCTTCAAGCCGCATCGGAACACTCGCTTTCCGATTACCGAGGCAAAGTGATCTATCTGGATTTTTGGGCTTCCTGGTGTGGGCCCTGTCGGGATTCGCTGCCGGCGCTGGATGCCCTGCAAAAGGAGTTGGGGGTGAAGATGTTTGAAGTACTGGCGATTAATCTGGACGCTGATCCTCGTGACGGCCTTCGGTTTTTGAAACAATATCCTGTGAGCTATACCGTACTGACAGACCCTGATGGTAGTTCTGCGCGCAATTATGAACTGGTGGGTTTGCCCTCATCGGTATTGCTGGACCAGCATGGCGTCATCGTATCCAGTTTCCAGGGGTTTCATCCCGGGCACATCAAAAAGCTGCGCAAGGCTATTCGTATCCTCAACGAATAATTCACTCCAGTGCTTGAACTGAATGATCGCCTTCTGCTATTAAAGGTCTTCTCGTTCAGGGACCAGACCGGATAAAACTATGAAAAAACTACTCCTTACTGTTGCCATTGTGCTTGGACTTGGCGGTTCTTTCCATGTGGTGAGTGACCATTACCGTTACGAATTCTATGATTGGGCTATACAGTTTGAACAGAATCAAGCGGGCCTGGTGCATCGGGAAATTACCGTTAACGGAGCGCCTGTTTCCTTCCTGGAAAATGAAGCCAGAGGATCTAAACCGACCATCATCATGTTGCATGGATTTGGCGCCAGTAAAGAAAACTGGTTGCGATTTGCAGGGAAACTTGGTGATAGTTATCACACGGTGGCGTTGGATTTGTCCGGACATGGTGAAAATCCAAGGGATCTTTCACAATCCTACAGCGTTGAAGCACAGGTTGCGTTCCTGAAAGCCTTTGTCGATGTGGCGGGTTATGAACGCTTTCATCTGGTTGGTAATTCCATGGGTGGTGCGATTGCCTCGCTCTATGCAGCAACCTATCCAGAAGCAGTGATCACCGCTTCACTGATCAGTCCGGCCGGGATTCACGAAGTGCCATCCTTGATGGAGCAACGGCTCGAAGCCGGGGAGAATCCGCTTATCGCCACGACTGTCAGCGAATTCCATGACCTGCTTGATTTTGTCATGGAGTCACCACCCTTCATACCTGCTGCGGTGGCCAAGGTAGAGGCGGAAAAAGCTGTTTCCCGTGTCGACATTAACCGCAAGATTTTTTCGGATCTACGTAGCGATCTCGAAAAGGGTCTGGATGCGCGTCTGAAAACCATTCAGGCACCAGTGCTTATTATGTGGGGCGATCATGACCGGGCAATTCACGTCGACAATATTGAGAAGTATGCTCGCCTGATTCCCCTGGCTGAGAAGCATATTTTCGAAGGCATTGGCCATCTGGCCATGGTGGAAGTGCCTTCGGAGTCGGCGCAGAGAACCCGAGAGTTTATTGAACAGGCACAAGTCCGGATGCCTGCTTCTGGCTGAAAAAAGGTGTCTGATGCTATTCCTGCTGCAGGTAGGTATAGCTCTCCAGGCCGTGTTCGAAAGCGAGCAGGCAGGCCTCACGCTCGCTGTCGGACATCTCCAGTGTTTCCAGTCGGCTGCGATAGTTTTGCATCAACACATCCGGCTGTAGGTGCACGTACTGCAAGGCTTTGGAGATGGTATCACCGCGTATGGCATGTTCAAGCGAAAGCCGTCCCGATTCATCGATGCTGGCATCCACCGAGTCAGTATCACCAAATAAGTTGTGCATATCCCCGAGAATTTCCTGGTAGGCCCCAACCATAAAAAAGCACAGCACTTCCGGTTCATCATTTGAAGCATGTTCGGGCAGTTGCAGTGAGGTTTCAATGCCGCGGCTGGAGACATAGTGATCAATACGGCCATCAGAATCGCAGGTGATATCCTGAAGAATCGCCCGTCGACTGAGAGGCTGATTCAGGCCTCGAATGGGCAAGATGGGAAATATCTGGTCGATGCCCCAGATATCCGGTAAGGATTGAAACAACGAAAAGTTTACAAAAATCTTATCTGCCAGTTTTTCGTTCAGGGTGTCGATGATTTCCCGATGATCCCGGTGTTCCGGATCCAGATTGCCAATGAGCTGTTTGCAAATGGCAGTGTAAAGGGTCTCCGCCTCGGCTTTTTGTTGCAAGCTGATATGGCCCTGAGCGAAGAGTGAATTGGCTTCTTCAAAGGCATGCGCAGCATCATGGTAAATTTCGATGGGTGAGCGCTGCGCCAGATCTGTTTTCAGCGCCTGATAGTCCTGCCATAAATGTTGCGCTGACAGAGTCGTCAGGTCCGGTGTATCTGGAACGGGGCTATGCTCGGAATGTTCTCTGGCCACCACGTCGGCTAACAGAATAGCGTGATGGGCAGTCAGGGCTCGACCGGATTCACTGATAATATCCGGATGTGGAAGGCCACTGCGCTCGGCTTCTTCCTTAAAGGCTTGCAAGACCGTCCGTGCATAGTCGGTGAGTTCATAATTGATAGAGCAAACGTTGCGCGATGCTGTGCCGTCGTAGTCGACGCCCAGCCCCCCTCCGATGTCAACCGTACCAATGGGAGCGCCGATATGCCTCAGTTGGCTATAGACCTGTGCGCACTCTTGCAGACCTCGGTGAATATCACGAATATTGGCAATCTGTGATCCCAGGTGGAAGTGCAGCAGGGTGAGGGTGTCGAGCGCACCTTCTGCACGCAAGTAATCGATTGCCTGCAGCATTTGTGAGGCAGAAAGGCCAAATTTTGATTTCTCACCTCCGGTATTTTGCCAGTTGCCTTTGCCTATTGTTGAAAGGCGAGCGCGAATACCAATGTTGGGGACAATGGACAGGTGCCTGGCCTCTTCAATAATCAGTCGCAGTTCACTGATTTTCTCGGCAACGATATACACGGTGTAACCAAGCTTTTGTCCCAGCAGGGCCATACGAATGTAGGCTCTATCCTTATAACCGTTACACACGATCACCGAGCCAACATCCAGATTTTGCGCCAGTACAGCCAATAGTTCGGGTTTGCTGCCGGCTTCCAGGCCCAGTTGTTTGTTCTGGCGGGCGGGTTGAGCTTGCGTAATTTCTTCAACGACCCGCCTTTGCTGATTTACCTTTATGGGGTAAACGATTTTGTACTGTCCTTCATAGCTGAGTTCCGCTGCGACAGTGTTGAAACTGTTAACCAGACAATTGACGCGGTCATGGAGGATGGATTTGAAGCGCACCAAAGCTGGCAATCTCAGTCCATGCTCTTTCAGCCCTGCCAATACCTGTGTCAGTGCAACGCCGGAATCTGAGTCCCGATGGGGGCAGATTCGCAAATCACCATCGTTTGAAATATCAACGTAGCCGTCGCTCCAACGATCAATGTTGTAGGCTCTGATTCCGGTTGAAGATGGTTTTGGCATGGGGGTCTCGATAAGGTAAATGAGCGGAAAATTGAAACCGAGATGCTAACTCAAATCCCCGAAGTCTCGCCAGCATGAACTGGCGTAAAAATCTGCTGCAAGCTGGCGGATGGAGCATTAGAATGCAGGTCACGCAACATAGAACTGGAGATGTTTGCCTTATGTCACTGGATCCGCAGCAATGGTTTACGGAAGTTTTTCAAAATGAGGGCACGGCTTTTTCCCTGCAGGTAAAAGAACGCCTGCATGCTGAACAAAGCACCTATCAGAAGGTCGAAATATATGCGACTGAAAGCTTTGGCAATCTTATGGTGATTGATGGTTGTGTGATGCTTACGCAGCGGGACAATTTTCTGTATCACGAGATGATGTCGCATCCGGCACTGTTTACGCATCCTGATCCAAAGCGGGTCGTGATCATTGGCGGCGGTGACTGCGGTACCCTGAAGGAAGTTTTGAAACATAAGTCGGTCGAAGTGGTCACGCAGGTTGATATTGATGAACGCGTAACGCGATTGTCGGAAAAATTCTTCCCCGAGTTATGTTCCGAGAATCATGATCCAAGGGCATCATTGTTGTTTGATGACGGTATTGCATGGATGCGCAATGCTGAAGCCGGCTCGGTTGATGTCATTATCATTGACTCTACCGATCCCGTGGGGCCTGCTGAGGGTTTGTTCGCTGTTGATTTCTACAAGGATTGTTTTCGTGCCTTGTCTGAACGCGGAATCGTTGTGCAACAATCAGAATCACCGCTACTGCATACAGACAGCATCATCAAAGGTGTCCATGACGATATGTACTCAGCGGGTTTTGTCTCGGTGCATACCCTGCCATTTCCGCAGCCGGTGTATCCAACGGGTTGGTGGAGTGCGACCATGGCCATGAAGCAGGGGACGGTATCTGATTTTCGTCGTGAAGCAGCTGCAGATCGCGATTTCAGCACCCAATACTATAATCTGGGTATCCACCAGGCTGCGCTGGCACAACCGGAGTTTATGCGGAAGGTTTTGGGCTAGGGCCGACTTGTAGTTTGTCCAGGAGGTCTTGGGACGCCATCGCGTCCCTGGGCCTTTGTCATCTGCTAGATGACTTTGTTTGAGTATTTCTTTAAGAAGGCAATGGTCGCGGCTGTGGCGTCGCGGAAGTAGACACCAATCAGAAATCCATCTTTGGTGATTGCTCGGTGCCTGACTTCTGCGAGCATGCGTAAGGTCTTGCGTATTTCTTTGTAGGTGACCTGAATCTCCAGAACGATAACGGCGTGCATGTTGAAGTCGTAGGGCGTTGCGATGGACGCGCCGCGCTCGGAGACATCCCGGGTTCGACAATGCACCACTTCTTTGTTTCGGGTTGTGATTTTCGCTGACCAGCGAGCTGCACGTCGGGGGTACTGCCTGCGTTCATCACCCCGGACTTCCTCATTGGCGTCGGTGATTTCCTGTGTGTTGTCAATGTATCCTGCGACAATGTGTTTTCCCTGATCCATCTGAAAGTACCAAACCCATTCGTTGAGAAGTCAAAACCATGACGGAAAAATAGTCAAAATTGAGAAAACGTTCAAATAGTGTTTCGTAAGTTTTTGTTCGAAAACGCATAAAAAAAGGCGCCCTTAGAAGGGCGCCTTTTGTTGTGAGACCATCCTGTCTCGTATTGCTTGTTATTCCTTGGTGAACTCTGGGTACGCTTCCATACCACATTCAGAGATATCAACACCTTCGTACTCTTCTTCTTCAGAGACTCGGATGCCCATAACCGCTTTGATGATGCCCCAAGTAATCAGGCTGGTTACGAAGACCCATACGAAGATGGTCAGAGCGCCAACCAGCTGGCCAGAGAAGGTTGCATCCGCGTCGGACAGCAGCACTGCGAAGATACCCCACAGACCAACTACACCGTGGACAGAGATTGCACCAACCGGATCGTCAATCTTCATCTTGTCGAGAGTTACGATAGAGAAGACTACGATCACACCACCGATGGCACCGATGATAGTAGCCAGCAGAGGAGAAGGATCAGCAGGCTCGGCAGTGATTGCTACCAGACCAGCCAGTGCACCGTTAAGAGCCATTGTCAGGTCGGCTTTGCCGAACAGGATGCGTGCAACGATCAGCGCGGCAATCAAACCACCTGCTGCCGCGGCATTAGTGTTCAGGAATACGCTTGCAACTTCGTTAGCAACTGCGATACCACCGAGTTTCAGAGTAGAACCACCGTTGAAACCGAACCAGCCCATCCACAGGATGAAGGTACCAAGAGTCGCCAGAGGCAGGTTGGCACCTGGGATAGCGTTGACTTCACCGTTAGGACCATACTTGCCTTTACGTGCGCCCAGCAGCAGAACACCCGCCAGAGCAGCAGCTGCACCAGCCATGTGAACGATACCGGAACCTGCGTAGTCGCTGTAGCTCAGCTCGTAGATGCCGAATACAGAATCGCCGTTCCAGGTCCAGGCGCCTTCCATTGGATAGATGAAGCCAGTCATGACAACAGCGAATACCAGGAACGCCCAAAGCTTCATGCGCTCGGCAACGGCACCGGATACGATAGACATGGCTGTCGCAACGAATACCACCTGGAAGAAGAAGTCAGATGCACCGGAGTATTCGCCCATTTCACCGAAGCCAGCTTCGGTTGCAGAGGCCAACACTGCCGCAATGGCTGCGTCATCCATAGAGGCGACACTGTCAGTGCCGGACAGGAAGAAACCACCGCCGTACATGATTTCGTAACCGCAGACCAGATACATGGTACATGCGATCGCAAACAGCGCGACGTTTTTGGTTAGGATTTCAGTAGTGTTTTTGGAGCGGACCAGACCGGCTTCGAGCATAGCAAAGCCTGCTGCCATCCACATGACCAGGGCACCGCATACCAAGAAGTAAAAGGTGTCCATTGCATATTGCAATTCAAAAATATTGTTCGCTAAGTTTTCCATTGGAGCCCTCCGTACTAGGCTTTATGAAAGTTATAAGAATAAGTGTGTATTAAACGGCGTCAGTGCCAGTTTCGCCGGTACGAATTCGAATCGCTTGCTCCAGAGCTGAAACAAAGATTTTCCCGTCCCCGATTTTTCCTGTATTCGCAGCCTTGGAAACAGCCTCGATCACCTGATCAAGCAAGTCCGAGCCAATGGCTACTTCAATTTTCACTTTGGGTAGAAAGTCGACAACGTATTCAGCACCTCGATACAGCTCGGTGTGACCTTTTTGACGTCCGAAGCCTTTCACTTCTGTGACAGTGATACCCTGAACGCCGATTTCCGACAGTGCTTCGCGCACATCGTCCAGCTTGAAGGGTTTGATGATGGCAGTTACGAGTTTCATGAATATCTCCTTAGTATGCCGCCTGATTTTTAGTTGTATTGGTCTGAAGCGTTGCTCCTGCTTGATACGCTGGAGACCAACACTTATTCCGATTGCTGTTCGACTTAAGCAGAGGCTGTGCCACAAATAAAAAGTTCATAAAAAACATAAGGATGTAATACTTGCTTTTCATTTTCACTGATAATGGAGCCGCTTATTGGTGCGGTGTCTTTAGGTGTGCACGGAAATGGTGCGAACGGGCTTGCCTTACGTATTAATGGTTATTTTTCCCCTTGCAGAGTACACTTTTTGCCCTCGCACGGATTCCTGGAATTGCCATGCGAGGTCAGAAGTCAGCGAGAGGTGTACGCCGTGTTAAGTCCACAAGAATTGTTTAGTGTTATTCAGGAACAGGTTAATCAGGTTCTGCCTGATGCCACCAAGAGTGCCCAAGAGGATTTGTCCGCGAATTTAAAGATGTTGGTCAGCGGTATTATCGGCAGACTGGATCTTGTGAGTCGGGAAGAATTCGATGCGCAGCAGGCGGTTTTGTTGAGAACCCGTGAGAAGCTCGAGGCTCTTGAGAAAGAGGTCGCAGAATTGGAAGCGCGAATGGCATCTAATGGTCCGGATACACAAGCTTGCGATAGCACAACAGGCGAGTTGGACAACTAGCTTTAGGCTGCGCCATGTTGGCGCATCAGCTTCGTAATAGTGCAGCCTGCTGCGTTTGAGCAGGCGCAGTATCCATATTAAAGAGGGCAGGACGCCCAATCTGTTTTACTTAACAAGCATGCAGGGAACGCAATGTCTTTGTCACGTATTTATACACGGGCGCAATTCGGAATCGATGCCCCCGCCGTCACTGTTGAAACCCATCTTTCCAACGGTTTACCTTCACTCTCTATTGTTGGTCTACCGGAAACCGCCGTACGCGAAAGCAAGGAGCGCGTAAGGAGCGCATTGCTGAATTCGGGCTATGAATTTCCCTGTCGACGCGTCACGATTAATCTGGCCCCTGCTGACCTTCCCAAACAGGGGGGGCGCTACGACCTTGCCATCGCAGTGGGTATTCTGGCGGCGACAGGGCAGCTCGAGTCTGCAAATACGGAAGCATGTGAGTTCGTCGGAGAGCTGGCGCTGGATGGTTCGTTGCGTCCCATTCCTGGTGCATTACCCTGTGCTTTGGCAGCTTCTGCACAGGAAAGGGCTGTTTTTCTTCCCGTGAGCAATGTGGAAGAAGCCATATTTTGCAAAAATGCGCGTGTATTTGGTGCAAAGCACCTTAATCAGATCTGCAAGCATCTTCTTGGTGCAGAATTAATTGAGCCGCAGCGCTTTTTTACACCGACGAGCCGCTTGCCTGGCAATGCCGACCTTGCCGAGGTCAGGGGACAGTTTAAAGCCCGCAGAGCTTTGGAGCTGGCAGCCGCAGGTGGACACAACCTGCTCTTCTATGGTCCGCCCGGCAGTGGCAAAAGCATGTTGGCCAGTCGATTGCCCGGGATTTTACCCAACTTGCACCACGACGCCGCGCTTGAAGTGGCATCTGTTTACTCTCTTGCAGGCAAGAACCGCCCCATAGATCAGCTCTATCTGCCACCATTCAGATCACCACATCACAGTGCTTCATCGGCTGCGTTGGTGGGCGGAGGCACGCATCCAACGCCCGGAGAGATCTCTTTGGCACACCACGGTATTCTGTTCTTGGATGAACTTCCAGAGTTCGGACGCCCGGTTTTGGAAGTCCTGCGTGAGCCGATCGAAAGTGGCGAAATCCATATTTCCCGCGCCGCCTCAACCTTGACCTTCCCGGCCAGATTTCAGTTGCTGGCCGCTATGAACCCCTGCCCATGTGGGTATTTGGGGCACCCGAAAATCGAATGTACGGATACGCCGCAGCAGATTGCCAATTACCGTCGAAAATTGTCCGGTCCGTTGTTGGATCGTTTTGATCTCCATGTTGAGGTGGGATATCAGCCAGCAGCCGACTTGTTCGCTGGACGGCAGCCATCTGAATCAAGTGCCGACGTAGCGGCCCGCGTGCTGGAAGCCAGAGCGCGGCAGCTGGATCGGCAAAAGATGTTGAATGCATCGCTGCAGATAAGGGATATAGAAAAGTATTGTGCTCTGGAGCAGGGATGTCGCATCTTGCTGGAAAACGCCATGGATAAACTTGCCCTGTCAGCCCGCGGGGCGCACCGGATTATCCGTGTCGCCCGGACATTGGCTGATTTGGATGGCGAGCCGGGAATCCAAACCGCTCATATGGCGGAAGCGATTTCCTATCGTGGTCTGGAGAGAAAGCATTAGGGCTTGAGCAGCCTTTATTATTCCGTTTATTGAACGCTGAATTCTTGATAAGGGCGCTTCCGTCATGAGTCATCATCGTCTACTATTTGGCTTTATTTTCTTAAACCATACAAAACAGCCACAGTTTTGGGTGTGTAGTGTATTCCGATACAGGCTCAAATTATTCATTCGGAGGAGAACAAGTGATTCGGGCAGCCTTTCTGGTTTATGACCTCGTTTTATTCTCGGGTGTGACGCGCCCCTTCGAAATTCTCAAAGCAACAAATGCCATGGCGAAACTCAACAGGGAAGCTCGGCCTGTCGATTTAACGCTGGCAAAAGTATGCGATGAGCAGCCCAAGGTAGCCGGTGATTTACCGTTAAATATCGAGCATCGGCTGGATCAGCTGGGTGAACTGGACTGGATTTTTGTACCGCCAAGCTGGCGCAATCCAGAGCGTATTATCAAAAAGTACCCCCAGTTACCGGAAATGCTTCGTTCACGCTATGAAGCAGGAACCAAATTCATCGCCACGGGGGCCGGCGTCTATTTTCTGGCAGAGGCGGGTTTACTCGATGGCTTGCCAGCGACCACTCACTGGTATTTTTTTGAGGACTTTCAAAAGCGGTATCCGCAGATTGAACTAAAAGAACAGCATTTCATTACCTACGCCAACGGTATTTACTGTGCCGGAAGTATCAATGCTCTTTCAGATCTGGTGTTTCATTTAATCGGACAAGCCTTTGGGTTGGAGAAAAGGCAATTGGCCGAGAAGCACTTTGCCCATGAAGTGGGGAGCAGTTACGACTTGCCTATGTTCACCATTGGCCATGCCGCGCATGCGGATGAAGCAATTGTCGAAGTCCAGTCCTGGCTAAAGCGTGCTGCCTGTGAAGATATCGATATACCCCAGATGGCCGAGTTTGCAGGGATGCCGGTTCGCACCTTCACACGTAGATTTCGCCAGGCCCTGGGCATGACCCCCAATCAATATTTACAGGACTTACGTATTGAGAATGGTAGGGATCTTCTGAAAACAACCGATTTGAGTGTTCAGGATGTCGCAGACAATGTTGGTTACAAAGATACGGCTTACTTTTCCCGGGTCTTCAAGGCAAAAGTCGGACTGACGCCTACAGAATACAAAAAAATGGTTCGCCCCAAACTTTTTACAGTAGAATAAGTTAGTAAGCACATACTTTTATGTTCGCCTTTCACTTGGAGCGCTATAATGCTCCGGCTTAGTAATAGACCTGAATACCTGCCTCAGATCAGGCGCTTGCTAATGGGGAGGTGAGGCAAAAAAAAGAGGAGCCAAAGGTTGGCTCCTATAATAGGGGTTTCTTCAAGGAAGACAGAATCACGATCGCTTCTTCGTGATCTGTACATATAGTATACAACTAAATTTTTTGTAATGTGATCAAATAATGATCAAATATGTAACGAATAGTTAAATGCCAAACACTTTGTGAAAGAGGTCACTGGTGACGCGTTAACTACTGTTTGTTTCCTGCCAAATCGCTCACTACCAAAAGGCTTCTAAAGGTTTATAGGGGCTCAATCTGCTTGAAATTTGCGCAATGCATTCATACTATGCCCGCGGCTTTGAACCGCTAAAAACCCACCCCGTTCTAAAAACATCGAGATTAGCGCCTTGGAAGATCATTCTCAAAAACGTGGTATCCGTAGCTTTGTTGTCAGAAGTGGACGCATGACAGCATCCCAGCAAAGAGGTTGGGATCTGTATTGGTCAAAATACGGACTGGAATCTGATACGACTGTAAGGGATCTGGAATCATTATTCGGGAATACCAATCCGGTGGTTCTTGAGATCGGTTTTGGTATGGGTGCTTCGCTGTATGAAATGGCGAGTTCGGCTCCGGATACCAACTTTATAGGTGTAGAGGTACATCGTCCGGGCGTTGGCGCGCTTCTGACCATGGCAGGCGATGCGGGCCTGGGGAACCTTAGAGTATTTTGTTGTGATGCCAATGAGTTGATCGATCGCTGGCTGCCAGAAGCCAGTTTGAGCAGAATACAGTTGTTCTTTCCAGATCCCTGGCATAAAAAGCGTCATCACAAACGACGTCTGGTTCAAGCCGAATTTATCCAGCGCATCGAACGAGTCCTGCATAACGATGGAACCTTCCATATGGCGACTGATTGGGAGCCTTACGCTCAGCATATGTTGGAGGTCATGGAAGCAAGTGATGGCTTTGAAAACATTTCGGACGCTCACGGCTTTGTGCCAAGACCGGATTATCGACCCGTTACCAAATTTGAGCGGCGTGGGCAGAGGCTGGGTCATGGTGTATGGGATCTGATCTATCGCAAAACTCCGCGCAGCTGAATCTAGTGGCTTGGTCAATAAATGCGCAGTCCGGCAAGGCTGTGAAATATTTTTGTCACATGGTTCGCGGTATGATTGCTCCATGATTTGCACGCCGAACCTCGCCAACGCTCATCGCTGTTCTTTTTCGGAGCCGTTTGTATGCTGAATGTTCAGGACATTCTTGAAAAACGCTACCCCTCCCTGTTTTCCCGATCCAGGTTACTTAATCGACCGGCAAAAGCGTTGTTGCGCATGCTGACTCACGAGAAGGAAATGACACAGTTCAGTGCTGAGTACCCGAACTGTGTCGGCCTCGATTTTGTCGAGCATGTGCTCGAGTTTTTTAATTTCAGTTTTGTCGTGCGTCAGAATGAGAAAGAGCGCATACCAGCGAGTGGGCGCGTTGTTATTGTGGCCAATCATCCCATTGGAACACTTGATGGCATGGCATTGCTGCGTATGGTTTCCGAAATCCGCAGCGATGCACGAGTGGTAAGCACCAGGGTGCTGGCCGATATTCCCGCTCTGGAAGAAGTGCTGTTGCCAGAGCCGGGGAAAAAGGACTCGTCTGGATCAAACGAATGGAGCCAAATTGTTGATCATCTTGAACATGAAGGCGCTGTGATCATTTTTCCGGCGGGTAGCACCTCACGTATGAGTGCCACCGGAATCCGGGACGAGCGTTGGCGCACCCTGTTCCTGAGAATAGCCGAAGAAACACACTCTCCGATTTTGCCCATCTTCATTGATGCCCGAAATTCTTTGTTCTTCTATAGCTTGTCTCTGGTCTCCAAGCCGCTGTCGACCCTGTGGCTCGTTCATGAAACATTTAGGCATGCACAGAATTCCGTCGTGATCCGCATTGGAGAAATGGTTGATCCCTGCGCTTTCCAGGACCTGAATCTCCCTTTAAAAACAAAGGCGAAACTTTTCCGCAAACAGGTCTATCGTTTACCCAAAGACAAGCCAGCGCTGTTCAAAACCATCACGCCAATTGCCCATCCGGAGAACAAACACTTACTCAAAACAGAGATGGAGCGTTGCGAGTTGCTGGGCGAAACTCGGGACGGTAAAAAGATCTTCCTCTACAACCACACGCCAAATTCTTCGGTAATGCGAGAGGTAGGACGGCTCAGGGAAGTATCTTTTCGATTGATTGGTGAAGGTACCGGAAATCGTCGTGACATCGATTTCTACGATCAGTACTACCATCACATTATCCTCTGGGATGAGCAGGACCTTGAAATTGTAGGAGCCTATCGTCTCTGTCCTGCGCACAGAGCGACCGGGAATGCAGGCGATGAACAGCTCTACACAGAAACCCTGTTTGATTTTGTCCCGGGTATGAATGAAATTCTCAATGCCGGTTTGGAACTGGGGCGGAGCTTTGTGCAACCCAAATACTGGGGGTCTCGCAGCCTCGACTATTTATGGTTCGGTATCGCTGCCTTTCTCTCCAGGAATCCCCAGTATCGATATCTCCTGGGAGCGGTGAGTATCAGTAATTCCTTCTCACGCCCGGCTAAGGATCTGATGGTGCGCTATTACCAGCGATACTACGGTGCAGAAAACACACTGGCAATGTGTAAGCGGCCATACACTTTGGATGAGGCTTCACGTTCGCGCATCGATGCAATGTTTGATGGGCTTAGTGCACGGGAAGCATTTGTTGTGCTGAAGGAACAGCTGGGCCATATGGGATTTTCGGTGCCAACCCTTTATAAGCAATACACAGAGCTGTGCAAGCCGGGTGGCACGGTTTTCCATGGCTTCAATATCGATCCGGATTTCAATGATTGTGTCGATGGACTGGTCATCGTTGATATCAATGAACTCACTGATTTGAAGCGCAAGCGCTATGGCCTTGTTGACCATGAAGTCTCGACCGTGCCGGTCGCAACGGATGATTCAGTGGTCGTGCTTTCCCGGCAAAAATCCTCTTAGCTGAATCGAAACCAAGCGGCTATAATGCCGCTTTTTGCGTGGTCTATCCCGGCTATGAGTTCTCTCCTTGAAGACGAAGATCTGTTTCGATTTGGCGGCATTGCGCGCCTGTATGGTACCGATGCACTCATTCGGTTTTTGAGTAGTCATGTGGCTGTTATCGGTATCGGCGGAGTGGGTTCCTGGGCAGCCGAGGCCCTGGTGCGATCGGGTATCGGAAAAATCACCCTGTTTGATCTTGACGAGGTCTGTGTATCGAACACCAACAGACAAGTCCTGGCCACTCAAAGCACGGTGGGTCAGATGAAGGTCGATGTGATGGCCAAACGCTTGTGCGACATTAATCCAAAGCTCGACCTGACGGTGAAGCACTGCTTTGTGACGCCGGCCAATGTGGCGCAACTATTGACCCCGGATTTCGATTACGTTTTTGATGCGACCGATAGCGTCAAGGCCAAAACAGCTATCGTTGCCCATTGCCAGCGGGAGAAGATTCCTTTGCTTGTATCCGGTGCCGCTGGAGGTCAGATTGATCCGACTCGTATTGCGCTCGAGGACCTTAGCCGAACCAGTCAGGATGCGTTGCTGGCGAAAGTCAGGAATAATTTGCGTCGCCTGCATGGATTCAGCCGTAATCCAAAGCGGAAGTTTCGGGTCGACTGTGTCTATTCCACTGAACAACTTCGGTATCCGGCCAGTGATGGTGGCGTATGTCTCAATAAATCAGCCGCTAACGCCGGGCCCGCTCGCCTTGACTGTGCGTCGGGTTTTGGTGCGATTACCCATGTTACGGCGACCTTTGCCATGGTGGGCGTATCGCGTATTCTCGATAAGTTACTTACTTCATCATCCGAAACCGCATAAGCACTTTCCGGTTTCGGATTCGCATTCTTTGGTAATTAATCTTTACTGATAGTTGGTTCCGGCTGAATCTCATGTTCTACTGGTCCACCGGTTAACCCTATCTTCAAAACGTTTTCCAAAAACCGAGAGGTCTAAAGGCGCTTTTTATGGTGGAACTCAACGTCATCATCCTGGCCAGCATTGGTGTCATTTCGCTTGTTTGCCAATGGATTGCCTGGCGCCTGCGTTTGCCTGCCATTCTGTTTTTGCTCCTGGCCGGGATTGGTATGGGGCCCGTTGCGGGCTTACTCGATCCCGATGCGCTGTTGGGCAATATGTTTTTTCCAATTGTCTCGTTGGCGGTTGCGGTCATATTGTTTGAAGGCAGTTTGACGCTGAAGTTTTCGGAGATGCGCGAGCACGGCAAAATGGTTCGCAACCTGCTCGCGACCGGGGTTCTGGTTACCTGGCTTGTGGCTACGCTAGCAGCGCGTTTTGCAGGAAATCTCTCCTGGGAAGTTGCGACGCTCTTCGGTGCGATCGTTGTGGTCAGCGGACCTACCGTCATCATGCCCCTGTTGCGGGCGGTCAGACCAAATGGCCGGATCAACAATATTCTCAAATGGGAGGGTATTGTCGTCGATCCTATCGGTGCCTTGCTGGCGGTACTGGTTTATGAATTCGTGATTTCCTCAGGTGGTCAGGGTGAGGCCATTGAGCATACCCTTATGACCTTCGGCGCGACGCTGTTGCTGGCAACGACACTGGGGTGTTCTGCCGGGCACTTGCTTGGCTCTGCTTTGCGCAGTCACTGGTTGCCGCAATTCTTGCAGAATGCCGGGACGCTGACATTCATGTTGGGTGTTTTCGCCTTTTCAAATTTTCTGGTGCATGAATCGGGTTTGCTGACGGTAACAATAATGGGCATTTGGCTGGCCAACATGAAGGGTGTGCCGGTTGACGATATTCTGGAATTCAAGGAATCGCTGAGCGTTCTGCTGATTTCCGCATTGTTTATCTTGCTGGCGGCAAGGATGGATTTCGAGTCACTGAGTGCCTTGGGCTGGGGAGCAGTTGGCGTCATCCTTTCCCTTATGTTTATTGCGCGTCCACTGGCTGTGTGGTTGGCGGCGATCGGAACCAATCTCAACTGGCAGGAAAAAACCTTTCTAAGCTGGGTTGCACCGAGGGGTATTGTTGCCGCGGCGGTCTCTGCATTGTTTGCGTTTAAACTTGAGGCTCATGGGTATGCTGATGCTGGTAGTCTGGTGCCGATGGTATTTATGGTTATTGTTGTTACGGTCATTGTGCAAAGCATTACGGCATCGCCCCTGGCCTCGATGCTGGGAGTGAAAGAGCCGGACAGCCACGGCTTTCTGTTTATTGGAGCCAATGCTTTTGCCCGACAGCTTGCAAAAGCTTTCGTTTCCAAGAACATTCCGGTGATACTGACGGATACCAGTTGGGAAAACGTCCGTGCAGCGCGTATGCAGAATCTGGCAGTCTATTATGGCAACCCGGTTTCGGAGCATGCCGAAAACAATCTGGATCTAACAGGAATCGGCAATGTACTGGCTGTGTCCCCCTACAAACAACTGAATACGTTATCGACCTATCATTATCTGGATCTGTTTGGCAGTGGCCACGTTTTCGGTTTGCCGGAAGGAGATCAGGATGTTCGTGCCAGCCATCAGCTTGCCGAAAAGTATGTGCAGACCCGTGCGCCTTTCGAGGAGTCGGCGACCTTTGCCAAACTCGCCAGCCTGACGAGCAAGGGGGCTGTGGTCAAAATTACTCAGCTATCCAAGGAGTTCGGTTATCAGGACTATCGGCAGAAACACGGTAGTCGGGCTACCCTGTTGTTCGCGATACAACCCGATGGTTGTGTCGTTCCGGTGGGAAGCAAGGGCGGTGCTGAACCAAAAGAAGGATGGGATCTCATCAGTTTGATCAAACCCCAAGAGGAAGCAGATTTGGCACTGAGCGGGGAAGCTGACTTAAGTGAATCCCAAAAGCCAAAAACTGCCTGACAGAATCGCCAGTTGTCGCTGCGGGCGCTAATTGTTGCCGTGATGGGGGTGGTCGATTCTGTCAATCAGGGCTCGGCCAAAATCCTGTCTGGTAATAATCCCCACCAAACGGTCACCATCTAACACAGGAAGACGTCGTCTCCCTTTAAGGAAAAGGTCGGCGGTGGCGATAATGTTGTCATCCTGCTGAACCGAATCCGGATCGCTGGTCATGTGGTCAGCAACACGGTCTCCCGCTTCCTGAAAATAACCTCCCATCAAGGCCTCTTTCAGACAATCCAGTTCGGAAAGGATACCTACCAGTTTTCCCGAGTTATCTATGACGGGAGCACCAGATCTGCCAGAGCGAATCAGCTTTCTCAAAGCGTCGATCACACTGTCTTCGGGTTTAAAGGTCATTACATTCGAGCTCATATAGTCACGAATTAAAATGGATTGCATGACACTAGGTCTCCTTGTCCAAGGCTCCACCCCACCTTATCTCGCTGCGCTGAGCAGAGCAAATCTGCGGTAAATTGTGATATAAGAATGGCACGAAAATGTCATTGCAACCAGCTTTTTAGCAATTGGAGCAAGCCAGATCTGAGTTAAATGGAGGGATTGTGGTGAAGAGCCTGGCAATCAGGATTTCCATGATTGATAGCGTTGCGAATCACTGTCTTTCGCTTCAACCCATTTTGAATCAGTGGCGGTAATCTCTTTTTTCCAGAACGGCGCATCATGCTTGAGGTAGTCCATGATAAATTCGCAGGCCTCAAAAGCGACTCCGCGATGAGAGGCGCTAACGCCAACCAGAACAATCTGGTCACTGAGCTTCAGTCTGCCCACTCGGTGCACAACGACCGTATCAATAAGTTCCCAGCGCGCCGCCGCGTTATCCACAATGCCCTGAAGGCTTTTCTCTGTCATGCCTGGATAATGTTGAAGCTCTATGGCTTCGACACCACTGTGGTCGCCGAACTCCCTAACCAGTCCCGTGAACATACAGATGGCACCTGCTTTCGTGCCCGAGCGCGCACGAAGTGCGTCATATTCGTTTTGTACAGAGAAATCGTCGGACTGAACTTTAATCATTTCTAGCCCCCCGTCACCGGAGGCAAAAATGCAACTTCATCATTGTCAGACAGTGGGGTGTCGAGCGAACAAAGTTCCTGGTTGACGGCGAACAGGAGGCGGCTGTCAGAAAGCACGGTTGACCAGGGTTCGCCTCTTTGCTGCAGGAGTTCCAGAAGTTGCTTACCGGTCATATTATTGCTCGCCGAAATATGTTCTGACTCTGTTTGCAGGCGCTCACTAAAGCTGGCGAAGTAGAGAATGTTCATTACGATGCTTGTCTCCGGTTCATATTTGCTTAGCCATCAAGACTCAGCAAGGAAGTAAAGGGATAAAACGCGACCGGCTCGCCAGGCTTAACGGTTTGGCCCTCAGGAATACATGCCAGACCATCTGCCCAACTGGCTGAGCTTAGCATGCCAGAGCTTTGGTTTGGATGGCGCTCAAGTTCACCTTTGTTATTGACTTTAACTCTCAGAAACTCCCTCCGAAGCCCTGGATTCTTTGGTGGCGCTAATAGTGGCAAGTGGTAGTACGAAGCCGCTGTCGAGGGCACCCCCTGGCACTTGAGCATAAAGGGCCGACCCAGAACCAGGCTGGTTACCAGAACCGCGCCGGGGTTGCCCGGCAGTCCCAATATCGGAACAGAGTCAATTTCTCCGTACATGAAAGGCTTGCCGGGTTTAATCGCAATACGCCAGAAATCGATGTGGCCACTGGATCGGATAGCGCTTTGGACGTAGTCTTCTTCGCCCACCGATGCGCCGCCGGTCGTAAGAATGATGTCAGCGTGTTCGACTCCTTGTTTTAGAGCAGTTTCAGTGGCTGTCAACGAGTCGGCTACGACACCAAGGTCGATCACTTCAAAACCAAAACAGGCCAGAAGTCCTTTCAGGAGATAGCGATTGGAATTGTATATTTGGCCGGAAGCCAGTGCTTGTCCTGGTTCAATCAGTTCGTCTCCAGTCGACAGGATGGCGATTTTAAGCTTGCGAAAGACCGTAACATGGGAGCAACCTGTTGAAGCCGCGAGTCCTATGCGGGGAGGGGTCATGACCTGACCCGCTTTAATCAATGTGTCACCCTCTCTAAAATCCTGGCCACATGGTCGGATGTTTTGTTGTGGTGTCGCCTCTTTCTCAATATTCACCCGCTGATTTTCCTCGTCGAGCGATGTGTTTTCCTGCATGACCACACAATCTGCGCCGGTTGGAATTTCTGCGCCTGTGAAGATTCGAGCAGCGGTACCTGGCTCGAGTGGCTGCGGGGAAGTGCCGGCGGGGATACGCTGTGAAATGAGGAACGAGTTGCCGCTTTCCAACGATTGACTGGCTAGGGCATAACCGTCTACAGCACTATTGTCAGCGGGCGGAGCGTTAACACTGGCGTGAACTGGTTTCGCAAGGATCCGATTGAGGCTTTCATCCAGAGAGACTTGTTCAAGGTCTGTGATCACGCGGGCTTTTGCAAGCAGATGATCTAGTGCATGATCTAATGAAAGCAGTGATTGTTTGCGGCTACAGTCTGTCATGGAAATTGTTTAAGTGGTTTAAGGTCGCGTAGGTTCATCTTCTACCTGGTTCTATAATTCTGACGTTTGCCTGAGAGCAAGCCGAATTCAGCGTACGTGTGATTGTGAAACTTCGGCTTGATATGGGTCAAGGACAATCTTGGCTACGTATTTAGAGGTACTTCGACGTGAGTAGTTCCTGTATGCGGGTCTCAACGAAATGGGTAGCAAATAAAAATTAGAAAACTTCTGGATAATCAGTATAATCTTGTCTATCGTTATACCAAAGGCCCATTACAGGGCTTGGTGTTCCTGCCAAATCAATTCCAACGTACTTATCGACTTTCCTTCTGCAGACCTCGGTCCTGCACCGATTTTAAAAAATACTGACCTATGAATCTTACAGAACTGAAGAAAAAAACCGTTCCTGAGTTATTGGAAATCGCCGCAGAAATGGGCCTTGATAATCTGGCCCGCTCTCGAAAACAAGACGTCATCTTTACTATCCTCAAGCGTCACGCCAAAAGTGGTGAAGACATCTATGGAGACGGCGTGCTCGAAATATTGCAGGATGGCTTCGGTTTCCTGCGGTCTGCGGACAGTTCCTATTTGGCGGGTCCGGATGATATTTATGTATCCCCCAGCCAGATTCGACGTTTTAACCTGAGAACTGGAGACACCATTTCCGGCAAGATTCGCCCTCCCAAAGATGGCGAACGTTATTTTGCACTGTTGAAAGTTAACCAGATTAACTTCGACAAGCCGGAAAGCTCCAAGAACAAGATCCTGTTTGAAAACCTGACGCCGCTGTTTCCTGATGATCGGCTTATTCTGGAAGCCGGGAATGGCAGTACCGAAGATCTGTCCGCACGGATTCTGGACTTGGTCGCACCGATTGGTAAAGGCCAGCGAGGCTTGGTGGTATCTCCACCGAAAGCGGGTAAGACACTGATGATGCAGAACATCGCCCAGTCGATTACGCGCAATAATCCCGAATGCCATCTGATGGTTCTGCTGATCGATGAGCGTCCAGAGGAAGTAACCGAAATGCAGCGTTCGGTGCGTGGCGAAGTGGTGGCCAGTACATTCGATGAGCCGCCAGCGCGACATGTTCAGGTGGCGGAAATGGTGATCGAAAAAGCCAAACGTCTCGTTGAGCATAAGCAGGACGTAGTGATTATTCTGGATTCGATTACGCGTCTAGCGAGAGCATACAACACCATTATCCCATCGTCCGGTAAAGTTCTGACTGGTGGTGTCGATGCCCATGCCCTGGAACGTCCCAAGCGCTTCTTCGGTGCTGCACGTAATGTGGAGGAGGGTGGAAGCCTGACAATTATTGCGACGGCTCTGGTTGATACCGGTTCCAAAATGGATGAGGTTATCTACGAAGAGTTTAAAGGTACGGGTAATATGGAAGTGCATCTGGATCGTCGTATCGCAGAGAAGCGAGTATACCCTGCCATTAACATCCGCCGTTCAGGTACCCGTCGCGAAGATCTGTTGATGACCGAGGAAGCACTTCAGCGTGTGTGGATCTTGCGTAAGTTATTACACAACATGGACGATGATGTGGCCGCCATCGAATTCCTGCTGGATAAGCTCAAGGACACGAAAACCAACGACGAGTTCTTCCTGGCAATGAAGAAGCGCTAGGAACAGGCATCGTCAAAAAAAGCCGGTTGTGATAAACCGGCTTTTTTATTGAACCGTATTCACTACTTAATACGATGGTAGACGTAGATTAACAGACATGAAATATAGAGATCTCAGAGATTTTATTATCCAGCTGGAATCCATGGGGGAGCTCAAGCGTATTACTCACGTAGTTGATCCCTATCTGGAAATGACAGAAATCTGTGATCGTACCCTGCGAGCCGAGGGGCCAGCGCTGCTGTTTGAGCGCCCGAAGGGTTTTGAGATGCCTGTTTTGGCCAATCTTTTTGGTACGCCTCGGCGGGTTGCTCTGGGAATGGGGCAGGACAATGTGCAAGCGCTTCGGGACATTGGCGAATTGTTGGCCTTCCTGAAGCAGCCAGACCCGCCCAAAGGACTGAAGGATGCCTGGCAAAAGTTACCTATTTTCCGGCAGGTTATGAATATGGGGCCAAAAGAACTTAGAAAGGCTCCCTGTCAGGATGTGGTCATCGAAAAAGAAGCGGTGAATCTGCATGCGCTACCTATCCAGACTTGCTGGCCAGGCGATGCGGGCCCTCTTGTCACCTGGCCTCTTGTGATTACTCGTGGGCCGGAAAAGGAACGACAGAATCTGGGCATATACAGACAACAAGTCATTGGCAAAAACCGTCTGATTATGCGCTGGCTATCCCATCGGGGAGGTGCCCTTGATTTTAGGGAGTGGCAGTTGCGATACCCGGACAAACCCTTTCCGGTTGCTGTCGCGTTGGGAGCTGATCCGGCGACCATACTTGGGGCAGTGACCCCGGTACCGGACAGTTTGTCGGAGTTTGCCTTTGCGGGATTGTTGCGTGGTGAAAAAACGGAAGTAACGAAGGCAGCATTGAGCGACCTGCATGTACCGGCGAGCGCTGAAATCGTACTGGAAGGATTTATATACCCGAATGACACCGCGCCAGAGGGGCCCTTTGGAGATCATACCGGCTACTACAACGAGGTGGATGATTTTCCGGTTTTCACTGTAGAGCGTATCAGCCATCGCAAGCAAGCGATTTATCACAGTACTTATACGGGTCGTCCGCCTGATGAACCTGCTATTCTCGGCGTCGCTTTGAATGAGGTGTTTGTGCCGATTCTACAAAAACAGTTTCCAGAGATAGCAGACTTTTACCTTCCACCGGAGGGCTGTTCTTATCGTCTTGCTGTCGTGACTATGAAGAAGCAATACCCTGGTCATGCCAAACGGGTGATGATGGGTGTTTGGTCTTTTTTGCGGCAATTCATGTACACCAAGTTTGTTATCGTGACCGATGATGATGTGAATGCGCGGGACTGGAAAGATGTTATATGGGCAATTACCACACGCATGGATCCCGCCCGAGACACCACGATGGTAGAGAATACCCCCATTGATTATCTGGATTTTGCATCACCCGTGTCCGGATTGGGCTCCAAGATGGGCTTGGATGCCACCCACAAATGGCCGGGTGAAACGGAGCGGGAGTGGGGGCGCGCCATTGAAATGAGTGACTCGGTGAAAAGCCGCGTGGATGCGATTTGGGACGAATTAGCGATATTTCCTGACGTGGACTAGAGAATACAGATGTTGTTTGTTCTACGCTTCGATCCTTCCGGGTTAAGGCTATCATGCGCCTCGGGGCAATTGATTTCAGAAGCGGTTGAGCAATCGGGCATGTGGATTCCTTTGAGTTGTCGCAATGGGGTGTGCGAGGTCTGTGAGGCCCGATTGAAACAGGGCAAAGTTGTCACTAAAGATGGGGTTGTCACAAAGGCCGATCACGAATCACCGAGTCAAGGTGTGTTGTTGTGTCAGGTATGTCCGCAATCCGACTGCGTTATTGAAATTGAGAGAATATATGGAAAAGGGGAACGGGGCGTGAAGAAGTTAGCCTGTCAGGTAATCGGTGTGGACGAGCTCAATGCGAGCATTTACCGGGCCCGCTTGCGTCTTCCTGCCGGTAAGTTGCCGGAGTATTTTGCCGGCCAGTATCTTTCCATCGAGTTACCCGGTAAAACGGCACCGAACTATTTTTCCATTGCCAGCGCTCCGGGCCAGCGGGAAATCGAGTTACATATTCAGGCGGATCCTCACCTGGATACTGCGGTAGAGATAGTTGAATACTTGAAAAAGAGTGAGACGGTATCGGTGAGTCTGGCCTTCGGCAAGGCCTGCTTGCCTGCTGTTCCGAAATGCCCGCTTATTTTGATGGCGGCTGGTACCGGTTTTGCCCAAATGAAAAGTATCATTGAATTCGTTTTTCAACAGGGTAGTTGCCACCCCGTTACCCTGTACTGGGGCGTCCGACGCGAAAGCGATATGTATATGCAGTCGTTGGCGAAACAATGGCAGCATGAGCATCCAGAATTCCGCTTTGTTCCGTTGATCGCCGAGGACGATACGCTGGCAGGGGTTGAACATCACAACCAACTGGCTGAGGCGGTGATTGCTGATGGTCATGATCTAAGCCAATGTGAGGTGTTTGTCAGTGGCTCCCCACGGCTGGTGTTTTCTGCAATGGATGAGTTGGTAGCTGGTGGTCTGGCGGAAAGCCAGTTCTATTCAGATGTCCTGGAATACGCCACCAAGGAACAGTTTTAAGCGCAATTTCTTTGGTGATTGTGGATTCTGGTTTTCAGTGTGGTGTTGGTAAATCCGGGAGATCAAGGCTTGCCATCAGTTGTTCGATGTAGCGACTGCGTTTGCTTTGATCTTCAGACATGCGCAGACCTAGTTTACAAAGTTCCGCGTTAGCTTCTCTGGAACTCTTCAATCTCGCGCTGGCTTCAAAATATTCAAGGGCTTTACCCCACAATTCATTGCGTAAAGATAGTCGGCCCAGACATAGCAACAGCTCGGAATTATTCGGCCTTGCCTTCAGCCAGCTTTCGGCATGGATAAGTTGCTCTGAGGTATCTTTGCCTTCGACCATTCCATAGAGTCTAACCAGATTGTCGCTCCAGTTCCGGCCAAGGGCTTTGCGGAGCAATGCTTCGGCTTCTTTTTGCTTGTGCAGATTAATGAGCTGCTCACTATAACTCTGAATCAAAAGCGGGTTGAAGCGCAAGGATTCCGGAGCCTGGCGCCAGAGTTCGGCGAGCTCTTCTGCCGCGTCGTTCAAGCGCTGTTGGCGCTTTAGTTCTTCTCCCTTGACCACAAAACTCTGTTGCCAGGCCTTGGCTTCGAGTTCGGACAAAAATTTGGCGTCACTGGTAGGAAGTTTCTTCAATGCAGGTAGCAGTTTGATCAGTTGTTGCCAGTCTTCAAGGCGCTGATAAACAGTGCCCAGCAGTTTCAATACCAGCGGGTGCTGAGGCTGTTGTTGCTTCAGACGCACCAGTGTGGCTAAACAGGATTCGAGCTGATTTCTGGCCAGTTGAAACTGAGCCTGAGCGATACCAATGGCAAAATCTGAGTTGGCATCGCGATCATAGGCTTGTTTGAGCAGTTGGTCAGCATCTTTGCCGAGCCCAAGTTCGTTGGCGGCGTGAGCGGCAGCAAGGTAGTTCACGATGGGGGTGTCCGAGCGCGCGGCAGAGCGTGACAATAGTTTGTTGGCCTCTGCCCAGTTGCCTTCGAGATAGGCCAGCAGACCACTTTGCGTGCGACGGTTGGCGCGTACTTGGGCAGACTGTCCAAACCAGTTTTTTAGGGTTGAATGGGAAGAAAATGCCCGGCGTAACAGGTAAATCAACAGCAGGCTGATGGCCAGGAAAGTGATGTTCAGAAAGAGCATGACCCACAGATTGCTTTCGATCAACCAGTGTCCCACTGAAATTCGCACATAGCCTGGATCAAGATGTACCGCCAGTGATATGGCAGCGGCCATACCAAAGCCTATCAGAAGTAGCACAAACAAGCGCTTCATGATGTTGTCGCCTCACTGCTGCTTTGGCTTTGCGGTGAGGGCTCTTCCGCCTGCGGAATCAAATGTTGCCGATACATGGCTTCAACGCGTTTCTTGAGTAAACGTAAGGAACCGGAGATATCAGGGAGAGCCTGGCGTACGGCGTGGCTTTTTAGCTCTTCGATGGCGGCGATCATGGTCTGGATTGCGGCATGATCACCCACAAAATAGTTGTTAATCCAGCGCAGCGACTTATCCAGGCTGCGTTCAAATCGGCTTTGTTCCTGTTCCAATGCTGCAAAACCGGCTTGTTCAAGCATCAGCCTCAGATTGTGTTTCAAATAATGGCTTTGTTCCGGCGCAAGCAGCGGCTCCACCGGGTGGTCGAGGCGACGTATGACAAATACGGTTTTCAGGTCTGACCACATGTCGATAAACAGCTGTTTCCAGCTCTCGGTTCCGGTAGTCGCTTCAGGCGCTTGCGACGTTTGCTCAGCTTCGGCAGCTGAATCAGCTTCCGCCAGATAGCTTTCGATGGGCAGGGTGTCGAGCTGGTCGATGAGTGCTTCAATCCGTGCATACAGTCCGGTTCGATCCAGACTGGCCGTTTGTTGTAGGGCCAGGATTTCTTCTGCGAGCTTCATTCGTACGGACAAAAGTCCAGGATCTTCAATGTCTGACAGTACTTTGTCTGCGGCCTGGAGAATAGCCTCTGCGCCTCGCACATCGCCCTCAATGCCGAGCCTTTGATTTGCGAGTCGCATTAAGTACTCGGCTTCCGCCAACAGCCAGTCAGACCGGCTACTGGCGCTCAGGGCATTGAGCTGCTGGTTATTGAAAACGGCTTGCTCTTCCAATTGAGAGAGTTCATTTTGTGTTCGCTTCAAAAGCCGTTGCTGTTCCTGGAGCTCGGAACGATAGCTTTCCAATGACTGCTCAAGTACCTGTTGACGCTGGCTTTGTTGGTGAATGGTTTGTTTGAGGACAAGATCGTGTTGACTTTGATAAAACCAGAAAAAGGCAGCAGCCAGTATCACCAGAATGAGCAATCCAGCGAGACATACGTAGACGGGCCACATTTTGGGATTTGCCGTTGAGTTAGCGGGTGCTGCGGGCAAGGCTTTCGGAGAATCTGTCACGTCCAGTCCTGTCGAATGTTATTGTAGGTTTGCACGCAGCGCTTTTATATTGACGCGGGTCGTTCTGATTTAGCGCGGCGCAAGGTCCGAATTATGTCGATCGGCATCAGGTTGTCTGGTGTGTAGATTAATTTGAAACCGTGCTCCAGCGCAATGTTCATAACCCGATGACTCGGCACGATAAGCGCGCTGCGCTGTAATTTTGCATCGACCTGCTCAGCAAGAGCCAGAAGATTTTGCAGAGTTTCGGCACTGAGAGTGACGATGAATTCCGGTGCAAAATCGATGAGAGCATGCTTCAGTTGTTTGGTGCTGTAATGGGCGGGTATGCGCCGATAGAGTTCCAATGCGGCAACGCTTGCGCCACGTCGCTCCAGACTCTTGGCGATGACATCACGTCCACCAGCTCCTTTCAGCAGAAGTACCTTTTTGTCTTTCAATTGTTTGAAGGCAGGCTGTTTGAGCAATTCTTCGCTGGTTAAGTCACCTTTGGGTGTGGCCAGACCAAGCCCTGTATCCGTAAGGATACGAGCTGTTTTTCGACCAATCGCATGCCATTGTTGCTGGGCGGGAAACTGCGGCCAGTACGTATCGATATGCTCCATTGCCAGGGCTGCCGCATGGGGACTGAGTACCACTACATGATCGAAGTGATCAAGATCTAGAATAAGGGATTTGGTTTGTGCATCGACAGGGATCGCTTCTATATTGATGGTTGGCAGTATTTCAACATGAGCACCGACGGCGCTCAGTGCCTGGCCAAGTTCCGTTGCTGCCGGTTCCGGTCGACAAACCAGAACCCGAGTGTCGTCGAGTAGTCTCTGTAGCTGCGCCGAGGCCACTTATCGGTCCGCATCATCTAGCGCATTGAGTAGTGGCCCTGCGCCAAGCGCGAGCAACTCTTCCGCGACAGCCTTACCAAGTGCTTCGGGCTCCGATACAGGGCCAGAACGTTCCGTTTTCAACACTTTGCTGCCATCAATGGCGGCAACCATGCCACGAAGACTGAGTGTCTCATTGTCCAAAGTGGCGTAACCCGCAATGGGGACCTGACACCCGCCGTGCAGTCGATGATTCATGGCGCGCTCTGCCCGCACACAGGATTCACTTTGGGGGTGAGACAAGGGCGCCAGCAGTGCTTTGATCGCAGAATCTGCACTTCGGCATTCGATGCCCAGAGCGCCCTGGCCGACGGCGGGCAAAGATTCACCAGGCCCCATTTCATAGTTGATGCGTGCATCAAAAGCCAAACGTTTTAACCCAGAGGCCGCGAGAATGATCGCATCGTATTCGCCTCGATCCAGTTTGGCTAGGCGCGTGTTGACATTGCCCCTCAAGGTGCGAATCGTAAGGTCGGGTCTACGTGCGGAAAGCTGACTTTGTCGCCGTAAGCTCGCGGTGCCTACCACGGCTCCCTGTGGGAGCTCGTCAACAGAGCGGTACTGGTTTGAGACAAAGGCATCAAATGGACTTTCTCGTTCGCAAATGACAGCCAGTTCCAGGCCATCAGGAAACTCCATGGGTACGTCTTTCATGGAATGTACGGCAATATCCGTGTCACCGGCCAACATGGAGCTTTCCAGCTCCTTGACAAACAGGCCTTTACCTCCGATTTTCGCGAGAGGAACATCCAGAATTTTATCGCCACGTGTCGTCATACCGACGATCTCTACCGTAAGGTGCGGGTGAAGCGATTCGAGGCGAGCTTTTATATGTTCCGCTTGCCACATGGCAAGCGCACTTTCGCGTGATGCGATGCGCAAAGAGGATGGAGAATCGGACATGGAGTCAAACTGCAAAAATGAATGAAGCGCCATTATAGCGGCATGTGTCGGTAGATTTAAGACGCTTTATCGAGGTAGTTTGAGCCTTGGGGGTATTGCTAATGTCTTAGAAAATTACTGAGAGAGGGTCGATACGGTGAGCGCGACTTGCTCACTTGTCCTAGAAGTTGAGCGAGAACTTGAATTCCAGCTCATCGCGATTTACATCAACTCGGTATTTCATGCGCGAACTCAGGTCCGAAAAATTACGCACGATACTGTCGCGACGGCCTTCACCGAAGGTCACAACTTTTTCTGTGTTGAAGTTGAGCAGCTGCTTGCTGAGCTTTTTCAATATCTTGTGATAAGGGATTTTCTGAGACGCTTCCTTTTCAACCAGGATGGTATCATCTTCACCAGCCGGACCAGCGAGGTTTTGGGCGAGAGCGGGAGTCGCACCTAACATCAGGGTTATGATGGCAGCGGCGAGAGAACTAAAGACTGTTCGGTTACGCATTTGGTAAACCTCCCATGGGTGAATCGATAGTTCCAATATATAAAAAATGTGTTGCTGATTCTGTAACAAAAGGTTTCGGATCGGCCCAAAATCTGACCTCCGTCTCACTTTTTTATTTCGAATCGAAAAACTGTGATGAAGTCGCCGTTTTACCGCCGGATCTGCGCAGTTACTGGAGGATTCGCTGTTTGACTTCACTGACATGACGTCTGCTGACGGGCACTTTAGCGCCGTCGGACAGGACCACCTGGTAGTGTCCCTCCGCGTCTTTCAGAAGTTTTTGTATATGTAGAGTGTTAACGAGAGAATTGCGGTGCGTGCGAATAAAACGGTGCTCATACTGCTGCTCCAGATCCTTCAGGGTTTGATCGCTGAGGGTTTCGCCCTGAGTATGTACAACCGTCAGATACTTGTTATCGGCGCGGAAGTAGTAGATGTGATCAAGCGGGATCAGCTCGTGACCCTGCCAGCTGTTGGCAACAAATGATTGCCTGGTTTGCTCGGAGTCCTGACTTGCTAATTCCTTGAGTTGAGCTTGAGACAGTCGCTGGCAACTTCCCAGAGCATGCTCCAGCTCTTCGGTTCTCGCAGGTTTGAGCAAGTAGCCAACGGCATGATGCTGAAACGCCTTGATGGCGTACTCATCGTAGGCGGTACAAAAGATAATAGCGGGAGCGGGACGCATACGAGTCAGGTGATTGGCCACCTCCAGGCCATCCATTCCCGGCATGCGGATATCCAGCAGAACGATGTCCGGTTTCTGTTCAGTAATCAGACGAATGGCTTCCTGGCCATTCTCTGCCTCGCCACAAACCTGATAGCGATCCGTCTTCTCAATCATCCGTTTCAGTCGTTCCCGCGCGAGGTTTTCGTCATCAACGACAAACACAGTTAATGGCTCAAGGTTCGACATGGTATTCATTTTCCTTGCGATTGCGCGGGAATACGCAGCGTTACAGTAAACACACCTTCCAGTTGGCTTGTTTTCAAAACCGCAGCCTGACCAAAAAGCGCTGTCAGGCGGCTCTGAATGTTATCAAGCGCGATCTGGTTGCCATGATGAGAGGATTGGGAAGTGTCGTAGGGATTGGAGATCAGGATATAGAAAGCGTTCTGGCTTTGGTCGCTTTCGATACGTATGGTACCGCCCTCTGCGCGCGGCTGAATACCGTGGTAAATGGCGTTCTCCAGAAGAGGCTGCAGTGTCAAAGGCGGGATCTGAATATTGGCTGTATGAGAATTAAGATGCCACTCAACAATCAGCCGTTTACCCAGTCGCAGACCCTCGATATTCAGATAGCGCCGACAAAGGGCCAGCTCTTCTTCCAGCGGGATCAGCATGGTCTGGTTGTTCAGGGTCGCCCGGAACAGTGCCGACAGGTCGAGCACTGCGTCT
This sequence comes from Oleiphilaceae bacterium, assembly GCA_965230795.1. Classification (GTDB taxonomy): domain Bacteria; phylum Pseudomonadota; class Gammaproteobacteria; order Pseudomonadales; family Oleiphilaceae; genus PZPK01. The sequence goes on from OZ246020.1 coordinate 329,809, forward strand.
TCTGCCTGCTGCGGAGAGCTCTCTATCAGGCTGGCAATCGTATTCATACTGTTGAAGAGGAAATGAGGGCGAATCCGCGCTTGCAGTGCCTGCAGGCGAGCGCGAAGCTCGGCCTGTTTTTGCTGGCGCCACTGGTGTTGCAGGTAGAAATACCGCAACAACAATCCTCCCAGAATCAGACTGATGATCAGGCTTTTTATAATGAATAGACCGGGTTCACTGATGATCGCGGGCATCAGTACGACGCTGCCCAGCCATGAAAAAAGCAGCGTGAAACCCATAATCACAACCAGACAAAAAAACGTGATTGTTGTTGGCGGCTGGTTATTGAACAGGCGTCGCCCGAAACAGATGGTGGCAGCACAGCTGAGAACGATGCTGTGACAGAAGACCGAAATGAGCCCGAGGAAAGACCAATCTATCAAGGCGTTGGTAGCGCTCAGCAGGGCGATGATCAGCGCCATCAGTTGGGTGCAGATCAGGATCAGCAGGAGGCCGTTCATCTGACAAAGATCAGGTATATACAGATCGTCTTCCTGAACCAGGGCATGCACCTTTTCCGGCAAACGCCTTTCTGCATTCATGTTATACTTCGCCGCTTTAAATTTTGGGTGACAGGGCAGCGGTTTTCCTCCCGGGTAAGCGCTGGCCTGTAGTTGAGTGTAGATGGGTAAAATATTATGAGCAATGACACCGGAGCCACAGAGAAGCCCTGGGGTGGACGTTTTAATGAACCAACGGATGCTTTCGTCGAGCAATTCACTGCGTCCGTGGAATTTGACCAGCGGCTGTATTACCACGACATTGCCGGCTCCATTGCTCATGCCACCATGCTTGCGAAGGTGGGTGTGCTCACTGGCGATGAGCGGGATCAGATTATCACCGGTCTTGAGGAAATTCGTCAGGAAATCGAATCCGGTGAATTTACCTGGTCGGTGACACTCGAAGACGTGCATATGAACATTGAGGCACGCTTGACAGAAAAAATCGGTTTGACTGGCAAGAAACTGCACACGGGTCGTTCCCGTAATGATCAGGTTGCCACGGATATTCGTCTTTATTTGCGCGACGAGATCGATGTGATCGCGGAAGAGCTGAGTCGCCTGCAGACGGGCCTGGTGGATCTGGCGGAACGTGAAGCTGCCACCATCATGCCTGGCTTTACTCACTTACAAACGGCACAACCGGTTACTTTTGGCCATCATGTTCTGGCCTGGAACGAAATGCTGCAACGGGATTATGAGCGTTTGCTGGACTGCCGTAAGCGGGTCAACATCATGCCCCTGGGAGCCGCCGCGCTGGCGGGTACAACTTATCCCATTGACCGTGATTTGACCGCCGAGCTGCTTGGTTTTGAACGCCCCAGCTACAATTCACTTGATTCAGTCAGCGATCGGGATTTTGCCATTGAGTTTTGTGGATTTGCCAGTCTGTTGATGACTCACCTTTCCCGCTGTTCAGAAGAGCTGATACTCTGGACGTCGGCGCAATTCAAATTCATCGATTTGCCGGATCGCTTCTGTACCGGATCATCGATTATGCCGCAGAAAAAAAATCCGGATGTGCCTGAGCTGGTCAGGGGAAAAACCGGCAGGGTCACTGGTCATCTTATTTCCCTGCTGACCTTGATGAAGTCTCAACCCCTGGCCTATAACAAGGATAATCAGGAAGACAAAGAACCCTTGTTTGACGTGCTGGATACCGTAAAGGCTTGTCTCAAGGCTTATGCTGACATGGCGCCAGCCATTCAGGTGAATGCCGAGGCAATGCGCGAGGCAGCTCGACGCGGTTTTTCAACGGCAACTGATTTGGCCGATTACCTTGTCGTTAAGGGCGTAGCGTTTCGCGATGCCCATGAAATCGTCGGCAAGGCCGTTGCTTATGGCGTTCAACAGAAAAAGGACCTGTCCGATATGACGCTTGATGAGCTGCGTCAGTTCAGTGAAGTGATCGAGCAGGATGTATTTGATGTGCTGACACTGGAAGGCTCGGTGAACGCGCGTAATCATATTGGTGGGACTGCTCCAGAGCAGGTTATAGCCGCGGTTCAGCGTTCCCGGGAAATCCTGGCCCAGCGCTAGCAGAGCGCAAGCAATACGTGCCAGAGACCCTTGTGCAGGAGATGAATGGCTGAGATGGCAATTTACCAGCACAAACTGGCACCGGATTTCTCTGAAGGTGTCGATCGCAAGCTGCTCAGGCAGGTACGTGATCGTTTTCTGAAGGTAAACCATGAACGGCTGGATCGGGCAATGGAAGGCCTGTCTCGACGGCATCAGGATGTACTGCGGGTACTGCCGCTTCTCTATCATGTGAATCATCCGCTCATGCCCGGGTACGTCAGTACCCAGGCTCCCCGGGGGGTTTCGGATTACGCTCCGGACAAAACCGCGTTATCCATTGCCAAGTCATTTAGTCAAACCTTCAAATTCAATAAAGATCGGAGACACGGCGCTGACGTCCATAGTTTATTTATGATGGGCAGCACCGGAACCCTAGCCCATTCCGAATCCAGCGACGTCGATTTGTGGTTATGTTGTGCGCCGGAATTGGATGCCGCACAGCGCAAGGAACTGGAGCTTAAGGCAGCACGTATTGATCAATGGGCCAACGGTCTCGGCTTGGAGCTGCATACCTTTATTATGGATGCAGAAGCTTTTCGTGAGGGCAGACCTGCACCGCAAATGGATTCCGAAAGTAGTGGATCGGCCCAGCACGTCTTGTTGCTGGATGAGTTTTATCGCACTGCGATCCTCCTTGCCGGGCGATATCCCCTGTGGTGGCTGGTACCGCCAGATCTGGAGTATGAGTACGCTTCGGTAACAGACATGTTGCTGAGTAAGCGTTTTGTGAAAGAAAAGGATGTCATCGATTTTGGATCGGCGCGAGTGATTCCCAAGAGCGAGTTGGTAGGTGCCGGCCTCTGGCAACTCTACAAGAGCCTAGATGCACCCTATAAATCCGTATTGAAGCTTCTGCTGGCTGAAGTCTATGCCCAGGAAATGCCGGCATCGTCCAGTCTGAGCTGGGAGTTCAAGCAGCAAGTCTATGATGACCAGCTTAGCGCCAATTTTCTTGATCCCTATTTGATGGTTTATCGCCGGCTTGAACGCTATCTGAAACACCGGGGAGAAATGAAACGCCTCGATCTGGTGAGGAAAAGCTTTTATCTGAAGGTAAACAAGAAATTGTCAAAGCGACCTTCGGGTCGACGCCCGTCCTGGCAACGTCAGCTGCTGTCAGAGGTGTCGGGGGACTGGGGCTGGCCGGAATCCCGTTTCAAATACCTTGATGAGCGGATGAATTGGCGTGTGGACCAGGTGATTCCGGAAAGACAGGAAGTGTTGACGGAACTGAGTTATGTGTATCGCTTTCTTTCAAGTTACGCGCGCGCCAACAATATCGGATCGTCAATCACCCGCGAAGATTTGAATCTCCTGGGACGAAAGCTCTACGCGACCTTCCAGCGCAAGGCCGGGAAGGTCGAGCGGATCAACCCGGGGATTGCCCCCAGTCTCTGGGAAGAGAATCTGGCTATTCACCATGCCTCCAGCCAACCCTTCAGTGGTGATCAGAATACCTGGTTGCTTTACCGGGACCTGAGTGCTGCGGCGGATGCCTCTTTCCACCCGGTACTGAAGCGTTCGACCAGTCTGATTGAAATGCTCGCCTGGCTGTTTTTTAACGGCATTCTGACCCATTCAACACGACTCAGTCTGGTGCCGGGCGATAGCGGCGTCACGATGTATGAAGTTCAGCAGATAATTGTGGCGCTGGAGCAATCGATACCATTGCCGTTGCCGGCCGTATCCCAGCAGGCCTTCCTTGAGCCTGCCTATTTGAAGGAATTGATTCTGTTTATCAACGTGGGAGTTGATCCCATGTCGACGATGACTGAGCGCGGCATGCATCGTTTGAGCGACCGTACTGACTCACTGGGCTACAGTTCCCAGCGCAAAAACCTGGTAAAGACGGTCGATCAGATCACCTTGAATTCGTGGAACGAGATGTCAGCCCATCGCTATGAGATGGGTGAAACGCTGCTACAAACATTGCAGGCCTATATGCAGACCGGAATTGAACAGGCTGAGGTGGAACCCTGCCGGCTAAGGGTGTTCTGCTATTGTCCGCAGCGGGCAGAAGCCATTGCGGAACGCGTGCGCGCGCTATTTGCCAATGTGCACGATGCCTTTTTTGATGGCGAGGTTCCTGCCAACCTGCGCTACATCATCGAGATGGAAGAGCGCTTCTACCTGCTCACACGAGTCGACCAACAGTTTCGTTTTTTTGTACATCCGGACAAGCAGGCGTTAATGGCGGCCCTGGCGGCTCCTGTTCATTTCTATTGTCCGGTTCGAATCGACCCCTATGCCTTGACCAACGAAACTCTACTGAGGGCTGTGCTCGGTCATAGTCGGGAACATTGCGTGCAAGTATTCCAGGAGGACTCCGGCGGGAATATGCGGTTTTGGGTGGTCGACGAATTCGGCAGCGTCATGAGGCTGGATCCAAGTGCTGGCAATGCTCATCAGGCGCTTGCCAACCTGCTTCGTTTTATCCGGGGAGCTCTGGAGCGGCGTGTCCTGAGTGGTCTCAGTCTGGGTGCGCAGGATTTACCCGATATTCGTACTTATAAAATCAAGTCGGATGCCAGGGCTCAGACCGAATTTATTGAGGTTCACACAGAGACTGAGCCAGGTGTTCAGGGTATTTTGGCAACAGGCTTTTATGATGGCCCCGAGCTGCGTTTTGATCTCAGCCTTAACCATGTGGAGTTTCGCTATGCAGAGCATGGGGATCAGCAATGGGCGGCCCTGGTTCACTATTATCACAGTTTGCCGGAGTCTGAGCGTTCGGGTGTTCCAGCGATTGTTGATATCGCTTTTCCGGCTTCTTCCTTCGAAATGACGCAGGGTGAATCCACTCGTTATGGATTGTTGGATGCTATTGCTGTTTACCAGCAATTGTCAGATCGGCTCGAAAGCCTGCTTAATTAGTCATCGGTAGCGGTACTGGGTATAATCGCTCGCTTTGTAAGCGAAATCGTCGCGGTGTTTTCTATGTCTTCTTTTGTCTCCCGGGCTGTTCTTTGTCTGCTCTTGCTGGTTGTGATCACTGCTTGTGGCCAAAAAGGAGCATTGAAGTTGCCGAAGGAAACCGCAGAGCCGCCCGAAACAGAAAGCGTTGAGAACAACCCGGAGTAATTTCAGCGGGAACCGCAGATACTCCCATCACAAGATAGTGCAGTTTTTTCATGGATTATTTTTCATACCGAGCAGGCGAACTCTACGCCGAAGACCTGCCAGTCAAACAGCTGGCTGAACAATACGGAACGCCGTTGTACGTTTATTCCCGTGCGACACTGGAGCGACACTATCGCGCCTATGAAAACGCTTTCGGCGATGCGAAGCACCTGGTGTGCTATGCCGTTAAGGCAAATTCAAATCTGGGTGTCCTCAGCGTACTGGCCAAACTTGATGCCGGATTCGACATCGTATCGGTGGGCGAGCTGGAACGCGTACTCAGAGCAGGCGGGGACCCTGCCAAGGTAGTATTTTCCGGCGTGGGTAAACAGGCACATGAAATGCGTCGAGCCCTCGAAGTGGGAGTACATTGTTTTAATGTCGAATCAGAAGCCGAATTGGAGCGTCTGAATGCGGTGGCACTGGAACTGGGGAAAACAGCCCCGGTCTCATTACGTGTGAATCCGGATGTGGATGCGGGCACGCACCCCTATATTTCGACTGGACTCAAGGACAACAAGTTTGGTGTTGCCATTGACGATGCGGAACGCATCTATCAAAAGGCGGCGACACTGACTGGATTGAAGATTCTGGGTGTGGATTGCCATATCGGATCCCAATTGACAGAGGTGGCGCCGTTTCTCGATGCCCTGGATCGCGTGCTGCTGTTGGTGGACCGTCTGGCAGAACAGGGGATTGTGATCGAGCATCTGGATTTGGGAGGCGGTTTGGGCGTGACCTATCAGGACGAACAGCCGCCATCGCCGGATCGCTATGTCCAGGCGGTGCTGGAACGATTGGGAAATCGCCAGTTGAAGCTGATCATGGAACCCGGTCGTTCGATTGCTGCAAACGCAGGGATTCTAGTGACTCGCGTAGAATTCCTGAAGCACAATGAGGACAAGCACTTTGCCATCGTAGATGCGGCAATGAATGATCTGCTGCGTCCTTCACTATATGCTGCCTGGCAGGCCATTATTCCGGTACAGCCGCGCTCCGGTGAAGCGGAGTGCGAATATGATATCGTTGGTCCGGTTTGTGAGACCGGAGATTTTCTGGGTAAAGCCCGCCCCTTGAATATTGAAGCGGGAGATCTGTTGGCAGTGCGTTCAGCGGGAGCTTACGGTTTTGCCATGAGTTCAAACTACAACTCGCGTAACCGTGCTGCCGAGATTCTGGTTGATGCGGACAGCAGTCATGTGGTGCGGGCACGTGAGTCAATTGACGATCAATTGGCCTTGGAGAGCCCCCTGCCGTAAAGGCAGTTTTTGAAGTAATGAGAATCCGCTTATGTTGGTGAATTTCACGAAAATGCACGGAATCGGCAATGACTTCATGGTGGTTGATATGATCAGCCAGCATGCCCATTTCCGTCCGGAGCAGATAAGACGCCTGGCAGATCGTCATACGGGGATTGGTTTTGACCAGCTCTTGCTGGTGGAGCCGCCAGGCAAGCCGGATGTGGATTTTCGCTACCGGATTTTTAATGCCGATGGCTCTGAAGTGGAGCAGTGCGGCAATGGCGCCCGCTGCTTTGCGGTGTTTGTCAAAGATAAAAAGCTGACCAACAAAACCCGCATTCGTGTTGAAACGCAAAAAGGCGACATCGAGCTTGAACTCAAGGACGATGGCCGGGTTGTTGTCGATATGGGGGTGCCGGTATTTGAACCCAATAAAATTCCCTTTGTGGCAGAAGCGCAAAACAGCGTTTATGCTGTAGAAGTAGACAACGAAGAATACACCCTGTCTGCTATCTCCATGGGTAACCCGCACGCAGTACTGGAGGTGAAAGATGTGAGTGCCGCGCCGGTACTCAGCCTGGGTTCAAAACTGGAGTCTCATGAGCGTTTCCCGGAGCGCGTGAATGTGGGCTTTATGGAAGTGGTTCACAAGCGCTTTTTGAAGCTGCGGGTATTCGAACGCGGGGTTGGTGAAACCCTCGCCTGCGGCACCGGTGCTTGTGCGGCAGTGGTTGCGGGCATTCAGCGGGGGGTGCTGGAGTCACCTGTGGAAGTAAAGCTGCCAGGCGGTAATCTGAATATTGAATGGCAAGGCCTGGGTTCTCCGGTAATGATGGAAGGTCCCGCAGTAAAAGTATTTGAGGGTAAAGTCCGGATCTAGACAGGGGTTTTACCAGTTGCGAATGATAACAATGGCAAGAGCATGACTGAGCAAGCAGTAGCAAAAAAAGACCTAAGCAACCTCGACGAACAACAAGTGGTCGAATACCTTCAGGCACATCCGGATTTCTTCGTCACCCATGATTATTTGTTGCGGGATCTCAAAGTTCCGCATCAGAGTGGCGCGGCCATTTCACTGGGAGAAAGGCAGGTGCAGGTATTTCGTGAGCATCGCGATGACCTCAAAAAGCAATTACATGAGCTGATAGGTATTGCACGTGCCAATGACGAACATTTTGAGAAGAGCAAACGGCTTTTGCTCAACCTGCTCGAAATCAAATCCCTCGATGAAGTTGACTTTGTGGTGAAGGAAGCCTTTAAGAACGACAGCAACATTGATTTCAGTAGTGTCGTTATTTTTGGTGAGAGAACCGATTATCCGGTGACGGACATTCCCATCATCAACACCAATACGGCCCGGGAACAGTTGGGAGCCTTGATCGAAAGTACCAATGCCATATGTGGTCACTTCACAGAAAAACAGCTGGCGTGTCTGTTTCCCGCTGATCACGCCTCCGTTGGTTCCGCCGCAGTGATACCTCTGCGCCAGGACACCACTATCGGTATGTTCTGCCTTGCGAGTAAGGATACGGGACACTTTGACAGCTCCATGGGATCATTATTCCTGTCCTACATCAGCGACTTTATCAGCCGCATACTGCCTGATCTTTTGGCGCGGGCTCGCAGTCAAAAGATCAACAAGGAAGTTCCTTCGTTACTGGAATAAGCGGGTTGGTTGAGGCAAAGCCATGGCATCGCTGATTGTACGATTTCTGGAAAACCTGCAGACGGCTCGCCAACTTTCCCCTCATACATGCAAGGCCTACCAGCGCGATCTTGAACGCTTTGTCGCCTGGGCCGAAGAACAGGCCATCCCTGACTGGACCAAACTGGAGCATGCGCAGGTCAGGGCCTATGTCGCACACCTGAAACGGCGGGGCTTGTCTGGAAAAAGTATTCAACGCGCCCTGTCCGCCATGCGTAGCCTGTTTCACTTTCTGGTTCGGGAAGGTTGTGTTGAGCACAATCCCTGTCTGGATGTTCCCGCTCCCAAGGCTGCAAAAAAACTCCCCAAGGTACTCAACATAGACCAGCTCAACCATCTCCTTAATAGGGAACAGGATGAATGGTTACAGATCCGTGATCAGGCCATGTTTGAACTGTTTTATTCGTCTGGGCTGCGCCTGTCCGAGCTCACCGGCCTGGATTGTCAGGATCTGGATCTCAAGTCTGCTCGTGTCCGCGTGATGGGAAAAGGGCGCAAGCAGCGGGACTTGCCGGTAGGGGGGAAAGCCATTGAGGCGCTCGAGGAATGGCTGGCATTTCGTGCCGATGTGTTTTTATCGGGGAAGGGCGAGAGTGATTGTTCCGCCCTGTTTCTCAGCCAGCGTGGTCGGCGCATCAGTCCACGAACCGTTCAACAGCGCCTGAAGCAGCTTTCACTGCAGAAGGGTTTGCCAACAAATACGTCTCCTCACGCTCTGCGGCATTCCTTTGCCAGCCACATGCTTGAGTCCAGTCGCGATTTGAGAGCCGTCCAGGAACTTCTGGGGCATGCCGATATTTCCACTACTCAGGTCTATACTCATTTAGACTTTAAACACCTGGCGGAAGTCTATGACTCTGCCCACCCTCGAGCGCGTAAGAAAAAAACATCTTAAGGAGCGTGCATGAGCCGATCCCCTGATCTGGAAAAAGAAGTCAATCGCTGGAAGGACAAGTATTTCGAACAGGGCGAAGCCTTTGACGCTGAAAAGAAGCTGGCCACAGACTATGCTGCTTTGCTGCAGCGTTTATTGGTCCGGGTTAGCCTGGCAGCGGAAAATGTAAGTGTTGAGCTTGATAGTGAGCTGGACAGTTTGCGTAATGCCATTCGTGATGCTACGCCAGAAAACAATGATCTGGAAAAGCGCCTCAAGCGCATCGATGATCTGATTCTGACCGCAGATCAGGCCAAGCAGGACAACGCCGACAAGGTGGTTGCGGCTCTGGAAAAACTGGTTGAGCAGCTTTTGCAGCTGGATGTGTCCCGCAAGCAGAAACGGGCACTTAAGAAGCTTGCCAAATCCTTGCAGAAGCGAGGGCGAGACCTGCGCGAATACCCTGGTATCCTCTCTGAATATGCCATTCAGCAATCGGAAGTTTTGCAGCAAATTGTGACCGGAGAAGGAGGTTCTTCGGGGTTTTTCAGCCGCTTCCTTGGCGGCAGTGAAAAACGGGATCAGGAGGCAGAGGGAAATACTCCGGCGGATGATGGCATGGAACTGGAGGTTGAGGACGAGGGTGCTGAGGATGAAGTGGTCCCAGGCTTTTCAGCGATTTCCAAACATGTCTGCGCCACATTGAATCATCTGCTGGATCAACTTTCGTTTCCTTCCTCTGCCTTGCGTGACGTTGAACGCCTGCGGGAACAGATAGCCACGGAGTTGAACTGGTATGAGCTGGGTCCGACATTGGATGATCTGGCGAATCTGGTCGTTGCCGTCGTCGGTAAGGGACAGCGTGACTTCGAAAAGTTTTTGCTCGTCCTGGATGAGCGCCTCAGCAAGGTGCAATCCTATCTTGGTGATAGCAGGCGTGCAGACGAAGAAATGATCGACCAGAGTCAGAAGCTGGACCGTGTCATGCGCGCCCGAATGACTGAAATGTCCAAGGATCTTAGTGCTGTCAGTGATCTGGAAGAGCTCAAGCACTCTATCACCGGCCATCTCGACAATATTACCCAGGCAATGGATACCTTTACCGATGTGCGGGAAAGACATGCGTCCGTTAAAGACAAGGAGCTGGCCCTGCTGAAAGAGCGACTGCAGTCCATGGAAGAAGAGAGTAAGCACATACGCAAGCGTCTGAAGGAAGAGCGAAGCAAAGCCTTGACGGATGCGCTGACCAGCTTGCCCAACCGGGAAGCTTTTGATGAGCGTTTCTCTCTCGAATATGAGCGCTGGAAGCGCTACCGCAAACCCGCGGTACTGGTTGTCGCCGATGTGGATCGTTTCAAGAGCGTGAACGACAACTACGGTCATTTGTCCGGAGACAAAGTCCTGCAGATCATGGCCAAGGAAATACAGGCGAGAATCCGCAAAACGGATTTTGTCGCTCGCTACGGAGGCGAGGAGTTTGTCATTCTTTTACCGGAGACAGAACCCGAAGTGGCCCACGAGGTGATGGATAAAACCCGGGAAATGATTTCCCGTCTGCCCTTCCATTTTCGAGATGAGAAAATCCAGATCACCATGTCATTCGGTCTAGCGCCATTCGCGGAAGGGTGTGATATGGAAGGCCTGTTTGAGCGAGCGGACTCAGCACTCTACAAAGCGAAAGATTCTGGTCGCAATCAGGTTATTCTATGGCAGCATACGGAGCAAAGCCCAGAGGGTTAATGGTTGCTGCTTTATCGATATAAGCTATCTTTAAACTATCGATTTTCACATTTTTAAATAGGCAAAGGGAGCCTCAATGCAAGGATCACTTGAACTGGTGTTCTATGGCGAGTTAGTGAGTGGCGTCACCGAAGAGCAGGCAAAGACGCATGTCGCTGCCTTGTTCAAAGCCAATGTGGATCAGGTGGAGCGCATGTTCTCGGGTCAACGGGTGGTGATTCGCAATAAGCTGGATCCCGATACCGCGCAAAAATATGTGTTGGCCATGCGCAAGCGTGGCGCCGTCTGCCAAATCGAGGAGATGGGAAAGCCTGGTGTAGCCGTGTCTCCATCCAGTTTGGCGGAGCCGGATCAAGAACCGGCTCCAAGCCCCAGTCCTCAGGCCAGCTCAGCCCCGGCCCAAGCGCCACAACCTTCTCCGAAACCTGCCCCGGAAGCGCCTGTACAGTCGCGTCCAAAGCCTGTTAGTGGTCCTGAAGATGGATTGCCGGTAGCGGGAGAGCGAACTGACGAGGTGCTCGCCAACACTCATTTTTCTCTCGATGAGGCTGGCGTGCGTCTTTCAGAAGAGAAAGATGTTGAAACGCCGGTATTTGAGCATTTGGACGAAATCAGTCTGGCGCCGGTGGGTGCAGATCTGAGTGAAGACCGGGAGGAAACCCCTGTTGCTGTTCCCGACACCTCTCATCTAAGTATCAAACCCGAGTAGTTTGCGCCGAAACACAGGCGTGGCATTCTCAGATTCAAGAGTGCGCCCGGGGCGCTCATTTTCATTCCGAGCCCTTACCGGCCATGCGGAGATATCATAAGTTGAACATCAAAAAGGTTTTGGCTCTGATTGTCTCTCATGGCTCAGTACTGGCTGCTGGGTTTGCGCTGGGCATTTATATGTTGCCTATCATTACCGCACCTCCTTCTCCCGATCCGGGCGAGCTTGCGGGTACACTGGAACAAGCTTTGTTCAAGGGGCATTTTTCGAAAGACAGAGAAGACAGCGATGCGCTGCATTGGGTCGAAGGAACAATTTCTATTGCCAAGGAGCAAATTGTATTTGAGGGACAGCTATCTCCAGGACCGGATTACTGGCTCTATCTTTCACCGGAATTTATCGAGACAGAAGAGGCATTTAATCGCCTGAAGCCAGACATGAAAAGGATTGCGCCGGTGAAGACATTCGATAATTTTCTGGTGCAAATTCCTGAAGGTATTAAGCCCTCCGAGTATCGTGCGGTGATCATCTGGTGCGAAACCTTTGGTCAATTTATCAGTTCTGCGCAATACCAATAACATCCTTCATTCAGACCATTTCACACAAAGTTTCTGACTTTTTTCCAGCCATAAAAAAAGGGGAATCCAGAGGATTCCCCAAGAGTCCTTATAACAACTAGGGTTGGAAAATAACGATCGGAGAATTCACAAGCGCATTACGTTATTTTCCTCTGCGCTGATAATCTAAGCCTAGACAAGAATGCTGAAATTGCCCGTGATACCTTGCATTTCGCAACGATTCACTACGAAAGGTTACAATCTGTCGATTGTTGAAATAATAAAAATTCAACAAAACCAGTGATTTATCTTGATATACTAATAAAATGGTTTATATTGTTGTGTTAATGCGCTGTTGTGCAATGCCTTAGGCCTTGCATCAGCGGTCCGTTTTGAAGGATCAAGATCCGGAAGAATATGGAAAGGACAGTGCAGTGCGGACAGGTGCCGGGCACCCACTCCGTTTATACACATCAGCAGTCGTTACAAGAACAAGGTAAGTGAATAGGTAGCAACATGTCACAACAAGGTACACAGCTCGCGGAATGCACGAGTGAATCACCAGAATCATTGCGAAATGATGTTCGTCAACAACTTTCCAGCGATGTCGACGCCTTTTTGAAAAATGGTGGTCGGGTCCAGCAGATCGCGGACAATGTCCGGGCGGATCCCCCCAAAAAACCAAGCATGACCTATGGCTCCGCTCCAATATGAGTGCATGCTGACAAAGATCATTCCTGTCAGATTTCAGGCTGTTTGAGGCAGGAACAAAAGAAGGTGCTTTTTAGCACCTTTTTTTGTTTATGACGCTTGATGTCTTCAGCAGTTATGCGATAATCGCTCACCGTTTTGTGAACTAGGTCTCGTAAGGAGTGCCAACTTTAACGGTTTGCAAGCGGTGCACCTTATGCAGGACACAGAGGAAAAGACACACAGAAGATGGATGCCTTTACGCTTACTATGGCCGCTACCTTGGCGGTTGCAGGATGGTTTTTAGTTCGCGACTATGCGCGATTCTTGCGCAGTACCTATGCCATGCGTGGCAAGGTCACCTCCATTCAACAGGTTTTCGTTTCCCGTGCGCCCCTTAATCGGGAAGGCGCTCCCGCGGAAAGTTTTGTGAAAAACGGCTTTTATCCCGTTATTGAATACGCCACCAAAACCGGGCCTGTCAGCTTTACTGCCATTGATTCCAATGCCTCCGGTCGCTTTCATGTCGGTGACAAAGTCAGCCTGAAAATCAGCAAGACCCGTCGCAAGGAAACTCGCATGTGCCGGACCTTCTCTGTTCTGGTGATGATGCTGGCAATCTTGTGCATGACTCTGGTGGGTATAGCCTTGTTTTCTGCGGTGAAAGCCTCCGCAGCTCAGATTGTGCTTGCTTCTATTGTGATCTCGGTGTGTCTGTCCATTCTTGTGCTGTATGTGCGTGGTCAGGATGAGAACTGTATGCACGACCTGACTCGAACGGAAAGCGGCTATGCACAATTGTGTCTGTTTGAACCCACAGCCTTCCGTCACTGGAAATCGGCGCTGCGTGATCCCGCTCAGCGCTACAAAATACGTAGTTCCCAGTTTTTTGGCGCCACCTGCATGGGTTCGGCCCTGGTGATGGTGCTGGCTTCCTTACAACCGCTGGTTCTTCTTTAGGCCTTTGCCTGCAGTGATTTGAGAGGGCGCAATGCGCCCCTCAGGACTGAATCCCTGCTTTCAGGATTTTTCCTCGTTCTTCCTTATTAGAATGCGTGATTTCATTAGTTCCGTTTCCAGGCATGGAATCGTTCGAGCAGTTTCATTGCCAACTCTGGTACATGGTTTCGCTTCCATTCACCGGCAGCATATTTGTTGGATTCAGATAGCGTGGGATAGACATGAATGGTGCCCAGGATTTTGTTTAGTCCCAAGCCATATTTCATGGCGGTGACAAACTCGGTCAGCAATTCGCCGGCGTGATAGCCCATAATCGTCACGCCCAGAATAGTGTCTTTGCCAGGAACCGTCAGCACTTTAACTTCCCCATGATTTTCGCCATCGGCTATGGCTCTATCGAGATCATCAATACCGTAGCGGGTTACTTCGTAGGGTATATTTTGTGCCTGAGCTTCGCTCTCATTGAGTCCGACACGCGCCACCTCGGGATCGGTAAAGGTAACCCAGGGGATTACCCGGTAGTCGACACGAAAGCGCTTGAAGCTGCCAAACAAGGCATTCACCGACGCGTACCAGGCCTGGTGAGCCGCGGTATGTGTAAATTGATAAGGGCCTGCCACGTCGCCGCATGCATAAATATTGGGGTAACGGGTTTGTAAGTGATCATTTACTTTTATGGTGCCGTTATCGTTGAGTTCGATATCCAGGTCCTCCAGGCCGAAGCCTGTTACATTGGCCTGTCGTCCCGTTGCAAGTAGCAGACAATCAAAGGGCAAAGCAATCGTCTGGCCATTTTCCTCAATGTTCAACAGGGCCTGATTGTCCTGGTTCTCGCAGTTGAGCGGTTTAACGCCCAGCTTCATCTCAATGCCTTCTTCGACGAGTTGCTCCAGCACTCTGTCGGCAATTTCGGGATCTTCCTTAACCATGATGTGGCTGGCCAAATCTACAAGGGTGACCTTGATACCCAGGCGGGAAAATGCCTGTGCCAGTTCACATCCAATCGGACCTGAGCCTACGACGACCATGCGTTCCGGTTTCTCACGGAGCTCCCAAATCGTGTCAGAGGTAAAGTGACGAACATTTTCCAGCCCGGGAATAGGAGGAACGCGTGGTCGTGCGCCAGTGGCAATCACAATATTTCGTGTGGTAATGGTCTTGCCATTTACCTCGACACGAAATGGATCGATGATGCGCGCTTCACCCTGTTCGCAGTCAACCCCCAATCCTGTATAGCGTTCAACAGAGTCGTGGGGTTCGACCTGCTTAATCACATTCTGAATACGCTCCATCACCGCGGCGAAATCCACATCCGGCTCGCTGGCGCGAATACCAAACTCGTCGGCGCGACGATGATAGTGAGCGATTTTTGCTGATCGAATCAGCGCCTTGCTTGGAACACAGCCGGTGTTGAGGCAGTCCCCACCCATGCGGTGCTTTTCAATCAGGGTGACTTTGGCTTTGGTCGCTGCAGCGATGTAACTGGTGACGAGTCCCGCGGATCCGGCACCAATGACGACCATGTTAGTGTCAAAATGACGGGGTTTATCAAAATCGGCGAACACTCGGCGGGCATTGATGAAGTCCAGCGCTTTTTTGGCAATCAACGGGAACAGGCCCAAGGCTGCGAACGACAATAGCAGCGCCGGTGATGCGATATCACCCAGTGACTCAATTTCTGCCAGCTGGGTACCGGCATTCACATAAACGATGGTACCGGGCAGCATTCCAAGCTGGCTAACCACGAAATAGCGCCAGGTTTTCATGTGAGTCAGTCCCATCGCCAGATTGATGGCAAAAAACGGGAACAAGGGGACCAGTCGCAGTCCGAACAGATAAAAGGCACCTTCGCGCTCGATGCCATCGTTAATCGACTTAAGGGAGCTGGCAAATTTCTTTTGCACTGATTCTCGTAGCAGGGTGCGCGCAATCAGAAAAGCGCAGGTGGCACCAATAGTGCTGGCGAAAGAAACCAGAATGGTGCCGTAGAGCAACCCGAAAATTGCCCCGCCGGCTAAGGTAATAACGGCTGCAGCAGGGAGAGAAAGCGCCGTGACCAGCACGTATATACCGAAGTAAATCATGGCTGTGGAAAAGGGCTGCGCCTCAAAATGCTCCTGAATGGCGTGTTTTTGTTGCTTGAGAAAATCCAGCGTCAAATACTGCTGCAGATCCAAAGCAAAGAATGCGATTACTCCGGCAATCACCAGACCAAACAGCATGAGTTTTTTCAGGGGCATAGGGACTCTTCCAAATTGCGAATGGGTGAAGCAAGCATAGCGCGTAATGGCCAACAATGAAGTCGCTTGCGGTGATTTTGCATGCCCAAGTTGTCCGGGTCATAGCTGAGACATGCAACGACCTTTGAGACTTTGCTGCCCAGAAAAGGTTCCAGTGGGCTTGATGGGGGTCATCTTGTCCACTATCGCACTGGCCTAGCAGTGAAGTGAACTGCTAATCTTTATCTTTTGACGGCTAATCATGCCATAGCAGATTTTCCCTTTCTGGAGGACATATTTTGACCGCGCTTAATCGTCGATTCCCCGCCACTCGAATGCGCCGAATGCGATATCAGGATTTCTCCCGGCGCCTGATGCGTGAACATCAATTGAGCTCGGACGATTTGATCTATCCCATTTTTGTCCTGGAGGGGGTCAATCAGCGTGAGCCGGTGGTATCCATGCCGGGAATCGAACGACTGAGCATTGATCTTCTGGTCAAGGAAGCAGAGACAGTCTATGCCCTGGGTATTCCCGCCATCGCCCTGTTTCCTGTCACGCCTCAGGAGGCGAAAACTATTGATGCCAGAGAAGCATGGAGTCCCGAAGGTCTGGCTCAACGTGCGGTGAGAGCGGTCAAACAAGCGGTACCGGAGCTTGGCGTAATCACCGACGTCGCTCTGGATCCTTTTACCACCCATGGTCAGGACGGCATCATTGATGAGTCTGGTTATGTCCTGAACGACACCACGGTAGAAGCCCTGCGTAAGCAAGCCTTGTCGCATGCGGAAGCGGGAGCGGATGTGGTGGCGCCCTCAGATATGATGGACGGTCGCATTGGCATTATCCGACAGGCGCTGGAATCGGCAGGGCATAGCGAAACCCGCATTCTTGCTTACTCCGCCAAGTATGCCTCAGCCTACTATGGACCCTTTCGTGACGCTGTAGGTTCAGCATCAAATCTCGGCAAGGCAGACAAACAGAGTTACCAAATGGATGTTGCCAATTCAGATGAGGCCCTGCACGAGGTTGTCATGGATTTGCAAGAAGGCGCTGATATGGTGATGGTAAAACCGGGAATGCCGTATCTCGATATTGTGCATCGGGTGAAACATGAACTGCAGGTGCCGACCTTCGTGTATCAGGTGAGTGGAGAGTACGCCATGCATTGTGCAGCCATGGAAAAAGGTTGGCTGAACCGGGACAAAATCATTCTGGAATCTCTCTTGTGCATCAAGCGTGCCGGGGCCGACGGCATCCTGACCTATTTTGCTAAAGAGGCCGCCCAGCTTTTGATTCAAAACCGATCTAACTAAGGACTCCGCATGCCAAAGCGCTCGCTTGAAAACGAATCTATAGAAGAAGTCACTGTTGCTCCTATGGAAGTGGATCTGCATTCCCATGAGTATTATTTCAATCGTGAACTGAGTCACCTGCAGTTCAATGCGCGGGTCCTCAAGCAGGCAATGGATGAATCACATCCTTTGCTCAACCGCATGGTGTTCTGCTGCATATTCAGCAGCAACATGGATGAGTTTTTTGAAATCCGCGTGGCTGGTTTAAAGCATCAGATCAAATATGGTCGCGAAACCCTGGGGCCAGATGGTCTTGATCCATCGCAGACCCTGAATGAAATTGATCGCATTGCCCATGAGCTGGTTCAGAGTCAGTACGATATTCTAAATGAGGTCTTGCTCCCTGCTTTGGATGCGGAGAACATCCGTTTTCTGCGTCGACGCGAGTGGAGCAAAGAACAGACCGCCTGGTTGGCTGAATACTTCGATAAAGAGATTCTGCCCGTTATCAATCCCATCGGTCTGGACCCTTCTCATCCATTCCCACGACTGGTTAACAAGAGTCTGAACTTTATTGTGGAATTGGAGGGCAAAGATGCTTTTGGCCGGGAAACCGGGATGGCTATTGTACCGGCTCCGCGCTCATTACCACGTATGGTGAAGCTGCCCGATGACGTCGCCAGTGGAGATGAGCTGGTATTCCTGTCGTCAATTATTCACGCTCATGCCGATCAGTTGTTTCCCGGCATGGAAGTGAAAGGGTGTTACCAATTTCGTTTAACGCGAAACGCCGACCTGGAACTGGAACAGGACGATATGGTGGATCTGGCGTCTGCCCTGAAGGGCGAATTGCTGTCCAGGCGTTTCGGCGATGCCGTGCGTTTGGAACTGGCCGATAACTGCCCGGATCACCTGGTCGAGTTTCTATTGAAGGAGTTCAAACTGACGAGCTCGGAACTTTATCAGGTGAGAGGGCCGGTGAATCTGGCACGTCTGATGAGTCTGCCCGGTTTGGTGGACCGACCGGATTTGCTTTACCCAGGCTTCGCACCGGGCTTGCCCAAGCCGCTAAAAAACACCGACAGTATTTTTTCGACCATTCGTCAGCGTGACATTCTTTTGTTGCATCCCTATCAAAGTTTTACGCCGGTCATCGACCTTTTAAGGCAGGCTGCCAAGGATCCTGATGTGGTCGCTATCAAGCAAACACTTTATCGCACGGGCGCCAACTCCGAGATTGTTGCCGCGTTGGTGGACGCGGCGCGGCGTGGCAAGGAAGTGACAGCCGTAATTGAGCTACGGGCGCGTTTTGACGAAGCTGAGAATATTGAACTTGCCAGCACGCTTCAGGAGGCGGGCGTGGTCGTCGTCTATGGTGTGGTGGGCTATAAAACCCATGCCAAAATGATTTTGATTGTGCGTCGGGAAGCCAAAGGCTTTAAGCACTATGTGCACCTGGGGACTGGCAACTACCACGCAGGAAACGCCCGTTTGTACACGGACTACAGTTTCCTCAGTGGGGATGATGCGCTTGGCAAAGATGTTCACAAGATATTCCAGCAGCTTACTGGTATGGGTAAGGTGTTGAAAATAAAGAAACTGTTTCATGCGCCGTTCACATTGCATGATCGCTTGATTGAGCTGATCAACCGGGAAGCTGATAACGCCCGTGCAGGAAAGGCTTCGGGGATTACCGTGAAAGTGAATTCCCTTTCGGAGCCAAAGATCATGCGTGCGCTTTACCGCGCATCTCAGGCCGGCGTGCCCATTGAGCTGGTGGTTCGGGGAATCTGTTGTTTACGGCCAGGCGTGCCCGGCGTTTCCGAAACCATTCGAGTGCGCTCTATCATTGGCCGTTTTCTGGAACATACGAGAGTCTACTGGTTTCACAATGATGGCAATGATGAAATCTATGGCGCCAGTGCCGACTGGATGGTGCGTAACTTGCTGAACCGCGTGGAGACCTGCTTCCCCATCGAAGACAAAAAGCTCTTGGCCAGGGTGAAACAGGAGTTGGGCTATTATCTGAGTGACAATTGCCAGAGCTGGGAATTACAACCCAATGGTGAGTATGTTCTGAATCAACCGAAGGAAGGTGAGGAGCGCTTCTCCGCGCAGCAAAAGCTGTTGGAAGAGCTAGCCTTATCGTAAGTGGATTGGTTAAGCTATGGAATCTAACTAATCCGCAGCGTTGCTGCCATAAACCAGCCGATGAAATTTGCGACCATAATAATAAAAAACGCGTTAATTGCTTTCCTGGGGGCAAGTGTTGCTTCAACAGCGTTTGCTTCGCCCCCCGCTGTTACGACCACTGTTCATTACATTCCGCAAGATTTAGCCCAGCAAGCCGAGCTGCGCTTGCTCGCGGAGCAAGGCGTGCTGACAAAGCTCACGCGTTTTGTTGACCGGAATTTCAAGCTGGAGCAGCCTTTACAGTTGCAATTTTATCAGGGCGCAGAGCTGTTCTTTGATGCGCAGTCCCGCGCCATGTTGATCCCCGTATCGACCTTGAAGCGACTCTATGACAATGTGGCGTCGAAATATCCTCAGCAACGGGAGGTTCGTCACCTGGTATATCTGGCCGCTGTCGAACATCTATTGTGGTACCAGTTGGGGCAGGCTCTGGTTAATCAATTCGATCTACAGATTCGTGGGCGTGAAAGCTACTCTCTGGACAGCTTCGCGGCATTGATGTTACTCAGTTTGAATGAGCTGCGCAGTGATTATCTGCTGGACGCCGTCGAAGAGTATTTGTTGGCACTTGGTTCCAGCTCGTTGCTGGCCGGAGGCAGTGGTACATCTGAGGCCGAACAGGATGAAATTCGCTATCGACTGATCGTCTGCCTGGTGCTAGGTCTGGACTTTGAAAACCAGTTTGAGCGCGTTGAGGGGCTGGCCTGGGGTGAGGATGAACTGGCAGAGTGTCAGGATCGCTACTGGCAAACGCTGACAGTCTGGCATCAAAAACTCAAGGCGCATTTGAAACCGGGCAGTGATCTCGCGCGCTGGCAGTCACGAGCCCTGCTTCATGATGAGGGCAATAGCGATGCGGTGGATGACGCAGAAGACTAGTTCTCGTCATCAATCTGCAATCGATCACAGAGCTGTTTTAATTCAAGTAGCTCCTTTGGATTCAAGTTGACGCGACACAGCTGTTGCGCGGGAATGGATTCTGCCTGTTCTCTCATGGCCTTGCCCCGGGAGGTCAAATGCAGATGCTTGACGCGTTCATCTTTTGTGCTCGCGATACGACGCAATATACCCTTGCTCTCCAGGCGTTTAATCAGCGGTGTTAATGTCCCGGTATCCAGGCTGAGTTGCTGGCCCAATTCACCGATACTCAAGCCATCCTCGTCCCAAAGCACCATTAAAGCCAGATACTGCAAATAGGTGATATCAAGTTCTTTGAGCAGTGGCCGATAGGCTCGCACCATGGCGTTGGCCGCGCGATAGAGGGAAAAACAGACTTGTTTATCCAGTTTAAGAAGTGAAGTGTCCGGGTCTGACTTGCTCATGATGGCGAAGAATCAGGCGTGGGGTGATGAGTCTAACGCTCTGCACCCCAGACCATCAAAGGAGTACCGGGGCTAGTACCAAAGCACAAATGCGGCAGCTGCACCGATACCACACTTTTCCCTGTGTTCACTGGTACGACAAATATGTTTGGCTGCGGCGTAGGTTAGGCCGGCGCCGACAATGTAGAGTTCGAGATCCCTTTCCTTCTGAAAGGTAGAGCAGCCACTGAATATCAGTGATGACACCAGGACAAACAAGATACCAAGCTTCTTCATGCAAATCTCCAAATGCGTTTCACACGGTGTTGGCTGCGCAGACCGTGCACAATGGCGCAATATCGTACAAAGGCCGAATGAACTGGGCAAGCCTCATCGGGGCGATACGTGAATCAGTAGGCAGGGAAATTGCTGAAAGTGGTCAATTTTTTGGGACACAGCATTCCAGAGGTACCATATTGAATCACTTGCCGGCTCTTGGCATGCTGCCACGCGAGGTGATAATGAGGACTCTCTATGTTGTTTACACGTCTGCTTGATCAGGTTTCCAGCGAACATTCTGCCGTCAACATTTCTGAGGACTGGATGCAGGGAAGGGCCGGCTACGGCGGTCTCGTTGCTGCGCTCGTCTACGAATCAATGCGCCAGCAGTTTGAAAATGAAGTGCCGATTCGTTGTTTACAAATATCCTTCGTCGGGCCCGTATCTGCCGATACCTTGGAAATCTCCAGTGAGGTACTGCGGCAGGGCAAGTCGGTCTCCCAGGTGCTGGGACGAGGATGCCAGAATGGCGAAACCCGTATTGCGGTGCTTGGTAGTTTTGGCCAGGGGCGTGATTCAGCTATTCAGGTAGATGATGCCCGGCGAGAGGCACCAGAACAACCGGAATCACTTGAGTCCATGCCCTATGTGGAGGGATTTACACCGCGCTTCACCCGTCACTTTGACTTTCGTTATGCCACGCCAATGCCCTTTGCCGGAACGGATCAAACGTCCTTGCGGGGCTATGTTCGCTATCGCGAGCCTGAGCCGCAGATCAGAGAAGCACAACTCTTGGGGCTGATAGACGCCTGGCCACCAACCACGCTGCCGATGCTCAAAACTCCGGTTCCTGCCAGTTCGTTGAGCTGGACGGTGGAATTTGTTCAGCCAATGCCTTCGCTGAAAGCCGATGAGTTTTGCCAGTATCAGGCGGATATTATTCATGCGAGTGCCGGTTACGGGCATACGCGCGCCAAGATCTGGAATATGCAAGGTGAACTGCTGGCCATCAGCCAGCAAACGGTGACCCAGTTCGGATAAGCGGATCTAGGTTTGTTCCTGATCCGTTTGAATGCGGGCGTAGTTGATGAGTTTGTCTTTCAGGCGTTGTGAATAAGTAACAAAGTTGGTGAGTGCACCGGCATCTTTACGTTCCGGGTCAGCCATCACTTCGAGAAGCTGGCGCTGTGCGTCATTCAGATATTTCTGCATGGATTTGGCGCTGGCACTCAATTCTGAGCCGTCTTCCTTGTCGGGGAGGTGAGCGACATCATCAAATACCTGTAAGGTTTCACTGGACAAACGCCGGATCAGCAGCAATATGTCACTTTGCAGTTCAATCCACTGTTCTTCCATGACCTTTTTAGTGTGGTACAGGTCTTCGATGGAATCATGGATCTGAAATAGATAATCGAATTGGTTAATAAGCTGGATGATCTCCTTTGAGTCTTCATTGTCACTGACTTGCACGACAATATTGGAAAAATAGCCCATATATTCTTTTTTAAGAAAGTTGATGTAATCAATACGCTTGCCCGCGGCTTCGTTAACGCCCCGATAATTGCTTTCAATACTCAAGGTCACCAGGTTGTAGTTTTCCTGAAGAAAGGCAAACAGGGCCCGACGCTGTTCACGCATGTCCTGTTTGATCTGCTCAAAGTCGGCTTCTTCGCGCAATATCGGGAGTTGCAGTCGGGTGAAATCCATTTTGCCTTCACCGATCAGGTTGTCGATCAGGCGTGTAAAAGGCGAAATAAACACCACAAACAAAAGGCTCGTGACCACATTGAAGATCAGATGGATGTTGGCCAGGGCAATGGCCGGTTCCATCTCCAGGGCACGAACCTCTTCCCTGAAAACCAGAAAAACAGGGAAAAACATCAGAACCCCTCCGACGTTAAACAGGAAATGGCTCAGTGCAGTCTTCTTGGCTGCGGCATCCATATTGAACATGGCCATCAGAGCCGTGGTAGTGGTTCCAATATTGGCCCCCATAATTAGCGGAATGGCATTTTCCAGACCCAGAATGCCCTGTTGCGTGAAAATGATCGCAAGGCCGGTGGTCACAGAGCTGGATTGGACCGCAGCGGTAAATATAAAGCCAAAAAACAGAGCCAGTAGGGGATTCTGTGGCTGCGTCAGCAGCTCAATCAGCGTCTCGTTCTGTTGCAGCGGTGACAGGGAAGAGGAGATCAGATTCAGACTGAAGAACACAAAGCCAAAGAAGAAGATAGCTTTGCCGAAGACCGAATGGCGTGTCCGCAACAGCGACAACACAAATCCGAAAATGATGATCAGCGGCGCGAAGGCGGTCAGCTTGAAGGCCACCAGTTGTGAGGTGACCGTGGTACCAATGTTGGAACCCATGATGATGCCAACGCTGTTGCGAAACGAAATAACGCCTGCATTCACGAGGCTAATAGCAATGACCGAAGTGGCTGAACTGGACTGAATCACGGCAGTGACCAGTGCGCCGATCAGGACGCCCACCACCGGAATGCGGGTCGCACGGCCCAGAGAGCGGCGAAAACGCTCGCCGGTAATACGTTCAATTTCCTTGGAAAAATTCTCCAGTCCAAATATGAACAGGATGATGGCCGTCAGTGCGGCAGTCAGAATGTGTATATTTTCCATAGGTGCTGGGAGCTGTTTAGCTCTGGCTGATTGCTTCGGTTTTACCCTTAACTATAGTGTGCGAATTCGCAACCGGGTAGCAAGGGCCGGCCCTAGCTGGCCATATAGGACGCGGTGGCAACATAGATCAGCAAAATGATGGCACTTTCCAGACCGATATTGGCAAAGCCCTTTTTCTGCCGGTACATCAGTCCCAGGAGCAGGACTGCCGTCATCAGAAAGGCGCAGCTGAGCCACAGATGTTCCTGTTGCGACACGGCCTGGTAAATTGATCCCTCTCGATAAAAGACATCCGACACGGCAATGAACAGTGTGTCGAAGGCATTGCCACCGATGATGTCTCCAACTGCCAGAGTCAGTGCCCCCATTCTGACAGCAGTCACGGCAACGACCAGTTCGGGCAGCGACGTGGAGATAGCAATGAACATTCCGCCCATGACGCCCGCTGACATATCGCTGCGTCGAACGATTTCAAGCCCCGCATTGGCAATCAGCCAGCCCGCAAAAGCGACCACTGCGGCGCAGCCGACAAAGCCTAGCACCACCCGTGTCGTTTCGCCCTTGATACGACGGGGGCGCGTTTTGTTTTCAAGAACGGTACCCCGGCTCATGCGTGGTAGCCACATGGGTTTCTCATGGGTATCCATAAGCATTTTGACGGTGAACAGGTAGGTTCCAAGTAACACTGGGGAGGCGGGATGAATGCCCCAGATGGAAAAGTCGGGCAGCAGGAAAGCCACCAGCAAGATGCTCAACAGCAGAATCAGTTGTGCTGACATGAGCATGTTTTCGACGGAAGCCGCAGCGTACTCGAGGTTGTACTTGCGGTAGACAATATCGCCGAGTACCAGAAACAGGGTTTGTGCCGCGATCCCCCCAAGGGAGTTGCTGACGGCCAGCTGGGCGTCGCCATACCATGCCGCCGTTGCCGAGGCGGTGATGCCGGAGAGCGAGGTTGAGGCGCCAATGAACACCGCGCCCATGACGGCTTCTCCAAGACGGGTAATGCGCGCCAAATCGCGTGCCAGAGCCGTCATACGAATGCCGAAAAAACCGATCAGGCCCGCGGCAGCGATAAACATGAGGATGCTGACAGCCAGGGGAAGCTGTTGCAGAGAGTCAGTCATGGCATAAACAAATCGGGGAATCCTAAAGAGCTAAGCTTAGCGTCTGCAAGCGCTCAGCGGTAGCAAGCTCCTGCACTTTTAGTGGCCTGATCGTTCAGGCAATATTACCCGTAACACGAACCCGTTTGCTGCCCTGTTGTTTGGGTGCCGCTTTGGCTACCTGGGCACGTTTGATGCGATCATCAATAATATTTTTCAGGGCAATGATCAGTCCCATGCCGACAAAGGCTCCGGGGGGCAGAATCGCAAACAGAAAATTACTGTAGTCATCAATTACCACTATCTTCCAGCTGCTGGCCTGTTCGCCAAAGAGCAGTTCCATGCCGGCAAACAGGGTGCCCTGACCAATCAGTTCGCGCATGCCTCCCAACAGAATCAGTACCAGGCTGAATCCAAGGCCCATCATCAGACCGTCTGTAGCGGCGGGAAGCAGGGGATTTTTGCTGGCAAAGGCATCGGCGCGACCGAGGATGGCACAGTTGGTGACAATCAGTGGAATGAAGATGCCCAGGATTTCATACAGCTCATAGGTAAAGGCCTGCATCAGCAGTTCGGCACAGGTCACCAGTGAGGCAATGATCATCACAAAGGCCGGCAAACGAATGGATTCGGCAACATAGTTGCGAATCAGCGAGACCGCAATGTTGGAGCCCAGCAGGACCAGCGTTGTCGCAAGACCCAGGCCAAGGGCGTTCACGACTGTGCCAGTCACAGCCAGCAGCGGACACAGGCCCAGCAATTGCACCAGAGCAGGGTTGTTGGTCCATAGACCGTTTTTAATGATGGTTGAAAACTCAGAGCTGGCCATCGGCTATCTCCTCTTCAAAGTGTGCACCCCGGACCTGCTGCAGCAAGGCTGCCTGATGGCTTTCAAAGTACTTCAAGGCCTTGTAGACCGCATTGACGATGGCGCGAGGGGTAATCGTCGCGCCAGTTAGCTGATCAAATTCTCCACCGTCTTTTTTCACGGCCCAACCCTCAGCGGAGGTGTTCTGCAGAGACTTGCCGACAAAGCTGTCTATCCAGTCGGATTTGCGGCGTTCGATCTTGTCCCCGAGTCCCGGCGTTTCCTTGTGCTGCACCACGCGGACGCCTTTGAGCGTGCCCGAGGGATCAATGCCGACAATCAAGCGGATGGGGGCGGTATAGCCATCCGGGGCGACTACCGGAAGGATCAGTGCCACGGTGGAACCGTTCTGTCTCGCCACATAGGCATCAACGGCCTTATCCAGACCCAGTTCTTCAGCCTTCACCGTAAAGGCGTCATCGAGCAGATCATTGTCGTGCTCATTCAATGGCACAATTTCATACAGCGCCCTGGACTGGGCCTGACGAACCTGGTCTGCGATCCGCTCCTTGGTTTGGCTTTGCGTCAGCGCGATTAACCCCGCGGTTACCACTGCAAAAATGGCCAGACCTATCATGCCACGCAGCATTGAGCGGGTGGTGGACATGGGAGGTGGATTTGACTCTGACTGTTCGATGGATTCGGTACGGTCATCACTCACGAATCAGTCTCCTTTGCTCTTGGCCTTGGGGCCACGTTTGGCATCGGCAAAGCCATAGGTGCGTGGCTGGGTATACACGTCAATCAACGGTGCGGCGAAATTCATCAGCAACACGGAGAAGGCGATGGCATCCGGATAGGCACCATAAGTCCTGATAACATAGGTGAGCAGGCCAATGCCGAAGCCATACAGCAGGCGACCCTGGCGGGTAGTGCTTGATGAGACCGGATCGGTGGCGATGAAAAATGCGCCCAGCATGGTCGCGCCGGAAAACAGATGAATCAGCGTGGGTGTGTATTGATCCGCATCCCAGCCCAGAATCAGCGAGGGCAATACGATCCCGGCCAATACTCCCACAGGTGTTTGCCAGGGGATGATCTTGAGCAGAAGCAACATAATGCCTCCCAGCAGGAAGGCCGCATTGACCCACTCCCAGCCGAGCGCCAGATATGAGCCGAAAACCGCTTCGGAACGAACGACAGCTTCAGTCGAATGGGCAATTTCATGCTTGTAAACGTCCAGTGGTGTCGCCCCTGTATAGCCATCGGGCATGGGCGCTTCCAGCCAGATGGCTCTGAGGGTATCGATCAGGGAAGGCGTTTGCTCAAGCAATGGGGTGGGCGTGGCCCAATTGGTGGTCATGGCAACCGGAAACGATACCAGCACCAGTGCATAGCCCACCATGGCAGGATTAAAGGGGTTGTAACCCATACCGCCATAGAGATGCTTGGCGATAATCACAGCAAAACCGGTGGCGATCAGGCATATCCACCAGGGCGCGAAGGGGGGCAGCGCCAATCCCAGGAGTACACCGGTAACCAAGGCACTGTAATCGCCCAGATAGAATCCTAGAGGACGTTTACGTATCAGCAGCACCAGAGCTTCCGAGGCGAGTGCGATCAATGAGCACAACACAACATTATGAACGTTACCCCAGCCGAAAAAGTAGCTTTGTACGGCCAGTCCCGGCAGGGTCAGCAGGATCACCCAACGCATCATGGAGGCGGTACGCTGTTGTCCTTTCAGATGGGGTGAGGAGAGTGTCAGTAAGCCCATCGATTATTTGCCTTCTTCAACTGCATTGGCTTTTGCTTCTTCAAGTGCCTGTTCCGCCAGCTTGACGCGTTGTCTGTTTTTCTCCACCGCGCGAGTGAGCTTTTCCACGTGCTCGGTTTGATCCTGTCGAGCAGTGTCGAGCGCTTCCTGCATCTTTTCCAGCTTGGCTCTGGCCTTTTCCACTTGCTCGCTCAGAGTTTCAATGGAAGGTCTTTCGTTCTGAGCGGATGCTTGCTGCGGTATTTCCGGTTTCGGCGTCGATTCTGCCTGAGCCTTTTTGGCGTCCTCATAGGCTTGCTTTGCCTTTTGCAGCCGAAGCTCGTTCTTGTCCACGGCCCGGCTCAGCTTTTCCACCAGCTCTGGCTGATTGTCACGTGCGTCTTCCAGCGAGGCCCGGGTTTTATCCAGTTTGGCCGCAGCCTTGTCCATTTGCTCTTTGAGCGTCTCCATGGACACCTCAGGTGCCGCCGGTGTCGATGCGGACGCCTTAGCCATAAGCTGATCATAAGCTTGTTTGGCCTGATTAACCCGGAGCTGATTTTTCTCGACAGCACGAGTCAGTTTTTCAACCTGATCCGGCGTGTTCTGTTTGGCGTTTTCCAGAGCGTCCAGCATTTTGTCGAGTTTATTCTGGGCCTTGTTCCAGTTTTCCCTGGCCGTCTCGGGTGTCAGTTCCGTTTCCGGCGTCGCACGCTGCTCTGCCTTCTTGGCCTGGCTTCGTGCCAGAGCCTCGGCGATTGCGGCTTTTTTGGCATCAGTTTCTGCATCATTGTTGCCAGCCGCAGCGTTTTGCTTCTCCGCCTGACGTTTCGCCGCCTGTGCTTTGGCTGCCGCTTCCGCACGGGCTTTGCGCTTGGCTTCTTTCTCCCGCTGTTCCCGTTCCAGGCGTTCCTGTCGGGCCTCAAATCGTTCCCGGGCCTGATCGGATTTCTGTTGATCCAGGCGCTGCTGCCGGATCTCACCCTTGGCGTGGCGGTAGTAATGTACAAGGGGGATCGAGCTGGGGCATACGTAGGCACAGGCGCCACATTCGATGCAGTCAAAGAGGTTGTGATGTTCGGCTTTATCGTATTCCTGACCGCGGGCAAACCAATACAATTGCTGGGGTAGCAGCTCTGCCGGACAGGCTTCGGCGCACAAACCACAACGAATGCAGGCCTGAGCATGCATCTCCAGTGGCAGTTCGTCAGCGGAGGGCGCCAGGATACAGTTGGTGGTCTTGACGATAGGCGTATCGACTTGACTCAAGGTAAAGCCCATCATCGGACCACCCATGATCAAGCGTTCCGGTTGATCCGGCTGATAACCATATTGTTGCAGCAGCCAGTCGATGGGTGTTCCCAACAGCACTTCAACGTTACCTTGCTGGGCTATGCGGTCACCGGTCAGCGTCGTAATACGGGAAATCAGTGGCTCACCATATCTCACTGCCCGGTATACGGCTGCTGCCGTGCCTACATTCTGGCAGACCACGCCGATGTCGGCGGGAATTTTGCCGCTGGGTACTTCTTTGTCGGTGAGGATCTTGATGAGTTGCTTCTCACCGCCAGAGGGATATTTGGTCGGAATTACCACCACTTCGATGCGGGTACCCGCGACGGCATTTCGCAAGGCCTCAATGGCTTCGGGCTTGTTGTCTTCGACACCGATAAGACATTCGCCAGGTTCCAACACATAGGCCATGATCTCCATGCCCTTTACCACGTCATCAGCGCGTTCCCGGAGCAATCGATCATCCGCGGTAATATAAGGCTCACATTCCGCGGCATTGAGAATCAGCGTCGCAACCTTGTCGTGATGCGGCGGATGGATTTTTACCTCGGTCGGAAAGCCAGCGCCGCCCATGCCTGCAATGCCCGCTGCCCGGACCCGGGCCTGGATCTCCGTGGCGGACAGTTGTTCATAATGTTCGCAGGGGTCGAGCTGACACCATCTGTCCTGGCCATCCGGTGTCAGCGCAATGCATTGGTCCGTGAGGCCGGATGGGTGGGCAATGGCGTGCGTCACAATGCCATCGATGGTGCCGGATGTCGGTGCATGCACCGAGACACTGATCGAACCCTGAGCGATGGCGATTACCTCACCTTTCAGCACTTTCTGTCCCGCTTCCACGATGGGCTTGGCCGGGCGGCCAATATGTTGCTGCAGTGGCAAATACAGTTTGGGCGCAATCGGTGCGGACGCTATGGGCGATTGGTTGGAGCGTTGCTTATGCTCTTCAGGATGAATACCGCCGTGGAAATCAAACAGCTTGCGCTGGGATTTGGCCGGGAAGTCTGGAGATTCGATTTGATTCATGCCGCGTTGGCTCCGGGATCAATCGCAGGTTGGCGGTCGGTTGCAATCACTTTGCTGTGGTGCGGCGCATCCCATCGCCAGCCGGCTATGCCGTGGTCCACCGGAATCATATCGATACAGTCCACCGGGCAGGGTTCCACACACAGATCACAACCAGTACATTCTGATTCAATGACAGTGTGCATGTGCTTGGCCGCTCCCAGAATGGCGTCGACCGGACAGGCCTGAATACACTTGGTGCAGCCGATACATTCATCTTCACGAATCACCGCCACCTGTTTGGCTTTCTCTTCACCATGTTCGGCATCCAGCGGCAGCGCTTCCACGTCCAGCAGATCGGCCAGGGCCTGAATGGTGGCTTCTCCGCCGGGAGGGCACTTGTTAATGGGCTCGCCGTTGGCAATACCTTCGGCATAGGGTCGGCAGCCAGGATGCCCACACTGCCCGCACTGGGTCTGCGGTAACAAACTGTCAATCTGGTCAACGATGGGGTTGCCTTCGACGCGAAAACGACTCGATGCGAAGCCCAGCAGTGCGCCAAATACCGCGGCCATGGCCAGCAGGGCAAGGATGGCAGTCAGTACAATACTCATCTAGATGTGCACCAGACCGGTGAAGCCCATAAACGCCAGTGACATGAGACCCGCCGTGATCATACCAATTGCCGATCCCTTGAAAGCAACTGGCACATCCGAGATCGCGATGCGCTCACGCATGGCGGAAAACAGCACCAAAACCAGTGAGAAACCGACCGCCGCGCCGAAGCCATACATAATCGATTCCACAAAACCGTTGTCTTTCTTGATGTTCAGCAGGGCGACACCCAATACCGCACAATTGGTGGTAATCAGAGGCAGGAAGATACCCAGCACCCGATACAATAGCGGGCTGGTCTTACGTACCACCATTTCTGTGAACTGAACAACCACAGCAATTACAAGAATAAAGGAGATCGTTTGCAGATAGGCCAGATCAAGAGGCTGCAAAATGTAGGTGAAGACCAGATAACTGCACACGGAGGACAGCGTCAGCACAAAGGTCGTTGCCAATGACATGCCCATCGCGGTCTCCAGTTTATTGGAGACACCCATGAACGGGCACAGGCCCAGAAACTGAACCAGAACGAAATTGTTTACCAGGATGGTACTAACCAGTATCAGCAGGTATTCGGTCATCGTCGTATGGACTCCTCACTCACCAGGGAGTGCTTACATAATCCGCATGCCGGGCTGAGCGCCTTCATCAGGCTCCAGCAACCAGATATCTTTCTTGCCGGGACCGGCTGCCAGTACCATACCTTCGGATAAACCGAATTTCATTTTGCGCGGTTTCAGATTGGCTACCATGACGGTCATTTTGCCGATCAGGTCTTCAGGCTGATAGGCAGACTTGATCCCTGAGAAGACCTGCTTTTCGGTAAAGCCAAGGTCCAGCGTCAGGCGCAACAGTTTGTCGGCGCCTTCCACATGGGCGGCATCCTTGATGCGGGCAACCCGCAGGTCGACTTTGCTGAAGTCGGTGAAATCGATTTCATCGGCGATGGCTTCGTGTTCGGATTCCGCCTCGCTCGATTTTGTCTGACCCAGGTTCTGTTCGGCGACAACTGCCTCCTTGGAATCTTCAAGCATGGCGTCGATTTTTGGTCGCTCGATGCGGGACATCAACGGTTTGAATTTGTTGATGCCATGTCCTAACAATAATTGCTCTCGCGCCTGCCAGCTTAATTCTGTATTGAGAAAAGCGGCGGCCTTATCGGCCATCGCCGGAAGAATCGGCGCCAGGTAGGTAATCAACTGACGGAACATGTTGATACCATTGGAGCAGATATCGTGAAGCTCCGCCTCACGGCCTTCTTCCTTGGCGACCACCCAGGGTGCCTTTTCGTCGATGTATTGGTTAGCCTGATCGGCCAGTTCCATAATCATGCGCACACCCTTGCCGAACTCGCGTTGTTCATAGCATTCGGCAATGGCATCACCCTTATCGATAAAGCTTTGCAGCAAGCCTGTTTCGGTGCTGCTGTCGGCCAGCTTGCCATCGAAGCGCTTGGTAATGAATCCGGCACAGCGACTGGCGATATTGACCACCTTGCCAACCAGATCTGAATTGACCCGTTGGGCGAAGTCATCAAGATTCAGGTCCAGATCATCGACGCCACTGGTCAACTTGGCCGCGAAATAGTAGCGCAGGTATTCCGGATCCAGATGCTCCAGGTAGGTGCGCGCCATGATAAAGGTGCCTCGGGACTTGGACATCTTCTTGCCGTTTACCGTGACAAAACCGTGGGCAAAGATGGCACTGGGCGTACGGTAGTTGGCGCAGCTCAGCATCGACGGCCAGAACAGGGCATGGAAGTTGATAATGTCTTTGCCGATAAAATGGTAAAGCTCGGTGTCCGAGCCATCCCGCCAGTACTCGTCAAAGCTCAGATCATCGCTGCTATTGCAGAGATTCTTGAAACTCGCCATGTAGCCAATGGGCGCGTCGAGCCAGACATAAAAGTACTTGCCAGGCGCATCGGGAATTTCAAAGCCAAAGTAGGGCGCATCCCGACTGATGTCCCACTCCTGCAGGCCTGCGTCGAGCCACTCCGCCAGTTTGTTGGCAATCTGTGGTTGCAGGGTGCCACTGCGTGTCCAGTCTTTCAGGTAGTCACTGAATTCAGGCAGCTTGAAGAAGAAATGCTCGGATTCTTTTTCCACAGGGGTGGCGCCGGAAATGGCAGACTTGGGATTGATCAGCTCCGTGGGTGTATAAGTCGCTCCACAGGCTTCGCAGTTGTCACCATACTGATCTTCGGTTTTACACTTGGGGCAGGTGCCCTTGATAAACCGGTCAGCCAAAAACAGTTGCTTGACCGGGTCATAGGCCTGAGTGATATTGCGGCGCGCAATTTTGTCGGCTGCAACACAGGCCTTGTAGATCTCTTCAGACAACTCACGATTCTCTTCCGAATGCGTGGAGTAGTAGTTGTCGAAGCGAATCAGAAAGTCGGAAAAATCCTGCTGGTGTTCTTTGTTGATACGGTCAATCAGGGCTTCCGAACTGATGCCCTCTTTCTCTGCACGCAACATGATGGCGGTGCCGTGAGCGTCGTCGGCACAGACATAGGTGCACTGCTCGCCACGTTGCTTCTGAAAGCGAACCCAGATGTCGGTCTGAATATATTCCAGAAGGTGGCCAAGATGAATCGGACCATTGGCATAGGGTAAGGCGCTGGTTACCAGAATCTTTCGCACAGAACGCTCTCTAATTTGCAAGATGTATCAAGGGGTTACGTTTCCATCCTCACTTGCCGTGGATGGACAGCCTGAAGCCGGCGCTATGATACCTATGTGTTGGACAATTTTCATCCCAAAATGGCCTTGCCATTCGAGGCCCCGGCTGGTGCTGGGACCATAATATGGCCACGTGGGCTCTCTGAATTGAACATCCGCAAACTGGATGGATCTGTTGGCTTCTGCTGTTGAGGCAAAGCGGACGTGGCGAATGCACTAATTTTTTCCTGCTGTATATGAGAATATCCCCCCAATCACATTGTCATGACATAAGTCATCCTTCGGCTTGACCGAAGGATCCATGGAAGGAGACGAGATGCAGAAATCACTATAGCTCAGCCACTTTTTAATGAATGCGCAACTCATTCGAATCAGGTCCATATTGTACCTAAACTCTGCCTGTCATAATTGTTTTACAGTGGAAACACGATTGGCATATTTTGGCAATATTTGCCATACTAAAAGCTCCCCCAATGGAGGTAGATGGTATGGCCAACACAACGATGAATATCTCTTTACCTGAACAAATGCGTGATTGGGTCGAGCTTCAAATTGATAGCGGCGATTACTCCAATAATAGCGATTACGTTCGTGACTTGATCCGTCAAGATAAAAACAAGAAGGAAAAGCTGATTGCGATGCAAACGGCAGTCAATGAAGGCTTAGCAAGCGGGAGTGCTGGTAAACTGGATATCAACCAGATCAAAGAGAAAGCTAAGCGGCGAATGAGTCGCTGATGGCTAATTTGATAAAAACCAAGCTCGCCGAAGAAGATCTTATCGCTATTTGGATGTATACCTATCAAGAATGGGGCGAACGGCAGGCTGATCTTTACCTAGATGATTTGAACGAAGCCTTCATGCGAATTGTGCGGTTTCCTGAAATCGCAAGAGAAAGGACAGAGCTTTCGCCACCTGCACGAATTCATCCGCACAAACATCATCTCGTTGTGTATACCTTCGACGAATCTAACATCACGATTATTCGTGTTTTACATGAAAGCATGAATATCGATGATCACCTGCAGGATGAAGACTAACATCAGTCAATAATTTTGAGTCCGCTATGGAAACCAACCCAAAGTCAGGTTAGCACCAATAAAGCCAAAAGAGCTCACCTGTGCGACCAGAACGGCCACGCCAGGGTTGCGGGACCACCGACCTGTGAGAAAGTTGCTGATGGTTCATCGCTCAGAGGGCTTGGGTTACACTACGCGTTTTTCGTATCCCCTGCCTTTTATTGTCAAGGAGTTCCCATGAGCCGTATTGCGGAAAACGAATTGGAAGCGGCAATTCGAAATTACATCGATCCCTACCTGAATCAGGATCTGTATGCCATGAAGGCGGTGAAATCACTTGATTGCAGCGATGACGGTCGTGTGTCGCTGGTGATTCATCTTCCCTATGCCAGTGCCGGCACGCATGGAGCCATCCGGCAGATTCTGAGTACCCAGCTCGAAGATGTTGAGGGGGTGACTTCGGTAGAGGTGGAGATCCTGACGCGGATTGCTGCCCATGAGGCGCCGAACCAGCTCAAGAACCTGAGTAATGTGAAAAATATTATTGCCGTGGCATCGGGCAAGGGCGGTGTCGGCAAAAGCACGACCTCCGTGAATCTGGCGCTGGCACTGGCCCAGGAAGGCGCGCGCGTGGGGATTCTGGACGCGGACATCTATGGTCCCAGTATCGGTATGATGCTTGGGGTGGCCGAAGGCACCCGGCCGGACACCATCGAGGACAAGTTTTTCGTTCCGGTAGAGGCGCACGGTATACAAGCCATGTCCATGGCTTTTCTGGTGACCGATAAAACCCCGATGGTATGGCGCGGTCCCATGGTTAGCGGAGCTCTGCAGCAATTACTGACGCAGAGTCAGTGGGATGATCTGGATTACCTGATTGTCGACATGCCCCCCGGTACCGGTGATATCCAGCTGACCCTGTCACAAAAGGTCCCGGTCACCGGCGCTATCGTCGTCACCACTCCCCAGGACATTGCCCTGCTCGACTGCAAGAAAGGCATCGAAATGTTCCGTAAGGTGGATATTCCCGTGTTGGGCGTGGTCGAAAACATGAGCATGCATATCTGCAGCAACTGCGGCCACCATGAACCCCTCTTCGGTGAAGGCGGTGGTGAGCGGATCGCTCAGGAATATGACACCGTGGTCTTGGGGGAAATGCCGCTGCATAAAACCATTCGCGAGCAAACCGATGCAGGTCAACCCACTGTGATCGCAGAACCGGATAGCGAAGTGGCGCATCTGTATAAGGATATGGCCCGCAAAGTTGGGGCTGAGATTTCCACCATGGCTCAGTCAGCACGGGGTGTATTTCCGGAGATTGTGGTTAGTCAGGACGAATGATCGGCTAACCCGGAAACAAAAAAGGCGCTTGTCTTTGACAACAAGCGCCCGGTTTTTAATCTGCGTATTTAGACTGTCGATTTGACGATGTGTGGGGTCTGGTTCCAGCGATTAAGGAAGTCCGGGATTTCGCTTACCGGCAATGGTTTGGCATAGAAGAAGCCTTGTGCGTAGTCGCAGCCAAGATTGATGAGTACCTCTTCCTGTTTACGGGATTCGATTCCTTCTGCCAGCACCTCAATGGCCAGACTGTCTGCCAGGGTGATAATACTTTTCACCAGGGCACGATCCGAATCACTCTTGATCAATTCGTTAACAAAAAGTCGATCGACTTTGATCTTCGACAGGATGTGACTGAATTTCTTGATATAGCCGAGTGATGAATACCCGGTACCGAAATCATCGATACTGAATTTCAGGCCGGCCTTCAGTAGCTGTTCGATGCCACGTAGCACCACCGGATCGTCATCCAGTACCAGACGCTCGGTTACCTCCAGCTCGACCCAATCCAGGCGTTGCAGGAAGATCTCATGTTTGTTGATCCATGAGGACAGCTGGCGATGGTGGAAATTTGTTGGACTGAAGTTCACCGAGACCACAAAGGGTTGGTCAAACTCATTGCGCCATTGCTTGACCTGGTTGATGGCCTGTTCAAACACCCAGATGTCGATATCGAAAATCAGACCGGTCCGTTCGGCCACTGGAATAAACAGGTCAGGACGCACTTTACCGAGATCTTCATCTTCCCAGCGCAGCAGTGCTTCGAAACCGGCAATGGACATATCCTTAAGGTTAATCAGAGGCTGATAATGCAGCTCGAGTTGGTTCTTGGAGATGGCATCCTGTAGCTTGTTCTTGATAGTGTTGTTGAGCAGGATGTTGTGCATCATGGTCTGGTCGAAGAAGGCATAGGTGTTACGACCGGCTTCCTTGGCCTTGTACATGGCCGTGTCCGCTTTACGGATCAGCTCTTCAGTACTCTCACCATCTTCCGGATACAATACAACCCCGATACTACAGCCGAGTTGCAGCTGCGATTCGCTGTCGCTGAGACTAAAGTTTTCCTTGAACACCAGAATGGTTTCTTCGGCGACCACTTCGGCTTCAGAGCGTGACTTGCACTGGAAGCTGGCGATAAATTCATCGCCGCCGAACCGGGCCACGTACCCATCATACTTGTCGATCAGCGTTTTCAGTCGACCGGCACTCTCCTGCAGAATGCGGTCACCGATGCTATGGCCCAGACTGTCGTTAACTTCCTTAAAGCCATCCAGGTCAATGAAGAACATGGCCAGTTTGGTTTTGTGGTCGCTGACCTGATAGGCCTCCATCTCTTTCTTCAGATGGCGATCGATATGACGGCGGTTGGGCAGGTTGGTGAGCACGTCAAAGTTGGCCTGGTACTCCAGCTGGTTTTCGTAGGATTCCCTGGCCAGAGCAAATTCCACCACTTGCCGCTGCCCCTGGTTCAGGGCTTCGACGAGATCGGTCAACTCGTCCTGATAATCGGCACGATTGAGTTTGATGGGGAGGTGGGTCTTGCTGGTCAGTCGTTTGGGGTCCGAGGTGGCTTTACTGATGTCAGAGAGATGCTGGGTCACAGCTTTCTTGACGATGATACTGAAGACAAAGCCAATCAGTCCGATCATGACGCTGGAACTGATGACGATGACTTTGACCTGCTCCAGAACCCCGCCAGTGATCAGTTCTTCATTAACGTCGACTTCGAGACGGCCCATGTTCTGGCCATTGAATACCAGATCAGCCTGCAAGTCAGCAGACTCTGACATGTCACCATATTCGTAGACATTGCCGAGCGACTCAACAATGCGCAGACCCTTGATGGAGGGCATCCGGTACATGCCTTCAAGCAGAATGCGGGTACTGTCCTGATCCACATTCCATAGACTTCGGGCCAGCTGCTGCTTGACCGCATGAATGGTTTCTTCACCTTCTTCGTAGACGGAACTTTTGTCTTCCTGATACTGCTTGAACAGCAATGAAGATACCGTCACCAGTACGAAGAAAATACAGATGGAAATGAAGTAGAACGACAGACGGTGACCGAGCTTCTGAAACTGAAAACGTTGTTTCACACCCTTGAACATACTGGCTACCAAAATGAACCCTACCTCTGAAAAAACCGAGCGTTTTGACTAACCCGCTGGATTTTGTACGGGCCTATGATTATGGTTTTATCACACTTGCATAACAGCTTTAGTACATACTAGTCCATCTCCCGGAAATTCGCAGACAAATTGGATTTTTTTTACGCTGTTTTACTGAATATGTTACATACTGCTGTGGTTTTTAGATCGCCCTGAACTTTTGGTAGAAACATTTATGCATTTTAGGCATCGTGGACGGCAGGGAATGCGGTATCGTCCTATACAACTCCTGCTGTTCCCGGTCCTTTTGTTTACGAGCTTTTGCGGACCGGCAGTTGCGGATTCTGAACGGGATATTGACTGGGGGGCGCTGACGCTTTTTGGTCAGGCAGCCCACTCCGAGGTTTTGGCGGAAGCGCCCGGTTCCTATTCCGAAAAGCTGAGTGATGCCTCGCTGGATCTGCTCTATACCGGTGGTTCCCATACCTTCCCCATTCTGGCGGAATATTTCTATGATTCCGAAGACAGTGACCGTACCCAGTTAAACCGGATCCAGTTGGGTTGGCGCCCCACAGAAACCACGACCCTGTGGCTGGGGAAATTCAATAATCCAAATGAATACTGGCGTGACCGTTACCACGACGGACTCTACTTTTCGCCCAGTGTGACCGCGCCCTTTGAGAGCGCCCTGTTTTTTGAAGGTGGTGTCACCGCATCCCAGCTCTCAGGCGTCAGGTTCGAGCAGCGTATTCCCGTTGGCGATTCAGAGTGGTTGTTCAGTGCCGTTGTCGCGGATGGACCGAATGTGCTGCTGGACGAGAATGCTGACGTCGATCCGGACGATTTTTTCACGGATTTTGATTCAGATCAGTTGCTGTACAGTGCCGGCATCAGCTATATCCCGGATATTTTTTCCACCACGGAGTTTGGTATCCGCTATTCCGAAGTGGATGCGCCCTGGGATGCCTTTGACTTCACCGGCTATGACTTTCTGCTCGAGGAATCCATTCTCAATGTCTATGCCAACTGGCAGCTGCAGGACTGGCGAATTCTACTGTCCCATTCGCGCTTTAAGCAGGATCTCGCAGTACCCGCGGAACTTCTTGAGTTTGTTGGGTCATTGGATTTCACCAATCCCGCCAACGCGCAATATATTCCGTTTGCAGAGGCGGCCACACTTGGCCAGCAGGTGAGTGGCAGCGTTGATCTGACCTTTCTTCATCTGGAATACCGCTGGAATGACCAATGGCTGGCTTACGGCCGTTATGAGCACTTTCGGGTCGATGCGGATCCGGAAACCCTGCCGGTGCTGGAAGAGTTTGGGGTTGATGAAAAATACAACAAACATATTCTCGGATTGCGCTATGACTTCGAGGCGACCCATGCCCTGTCGCTGCAATACTCCAATTATCGTTCCACCATCTCCGATCAGGAGCAGAGTATGCTGCACCTGGTCTGGTCCTTTGCCTGGGAGGTGGTGCGATGAGTATTCGCCTACTTCTCACGGTACTGGCCGGATTCGTGATCACACTTGGCAAGGTTGAGGCAGATGGCCACACGCAAAACACCGACAATTCGCGCATCGTGCTGTTTTGCAAGGGTGATTGTGATGCGCTGAATCTGGATTCCCTGCGGCTGCGCAAACTGTTTTTGGGCTTGCCGGTGAAGGCCCGGGGTGATTATCTGCAGGCGGTTATTAATCTCAGTGATCCGGAACTGAGTGCATTTTTCTATCAGTCACTGGTGGCGATGACGCGAAAATCCTACGAGAAAAAACGTCTTTTGTATCAGCTGCGCTATGCCCTGACTTCGCCACCCCGCTTTGATGAATACCGCCTCTGGCGCGATCATGTTATGCGGCATGAGGCCTTGGTGTCCTTTGCCTGGGAGCATGAGCTCAGTGGTCTCGACAATATAAGCATCCTGCAAACCCTGTGGCAGCCGCCGCAGCAGGCGGAAGCGCATGAACACTAGCTCGCAACCACTACAACGTCACCTGCTGAAACTGGTGGTGGTGATTCAGCTGGTGGTCTTTGTGATGCTGTTCTGGGTGCTCGATTCCTATGTGTCGCAATTGATACGGAATAACTTCGTTGATTCTGCGCGCACCACAGCGGTAGATACCAGCGACATGCTGGTGAGCACCAGAGCACTGCAGAGTCCGGACTCTCTGGAGGATGACCTGGAGCAGCTGCTACTGAAACCCGGGGTGGTCTATGCCGAAGTCGTTGTCGATGGTAAGCGCTATCTACCCACCTTGTTGCGTGACCTGCCGGGTCAGGAGGTCGCCGAATCCCAGTTCAGTGAGGACTATGCCGTCGGTTCCCACGGTGATCAGACCTACTACCTGACCATGCCCCTGATTGATGACAGGCGTCTGACATTTTTGCGCATGGGCTTCGATGAATCAGACGTTCAAGCCACGCTGCAACAAAGTCGCCTCGCCATACTGGGTAGTCTTGGTACCACTGCGGTTTTGAGTATTCTGGCCGTCTGGTTTTTCAGTCTTCGTCTGACCCGCCCCCTGCTTGATCTGGCCGAGGCATCGCGCCAGATTGCCGAGGGTCAGCAGGAGAGTCGCCTGCGTATACAGTCGCCGGTTCGGGAGCTGGATATATTGTCGCATTCCCTTGACGACATGCACGTCAAG
Organism: Oleiphilaceae bacterium; assembly: GCA_965230795.1. Lineage (GTDB taxonomy): Bacteria > Pseudomonadota > Gammaproteobacteria > Pseudomonadales > Oleiphilaceae > PZPK01. Next base: position 369,833 of record OZ246020.1, read on the forward strand.
CTCCTGTCTCGCAATCGACGCCTGAAACACCTGGCCTCTACAGACGCCCTCACGGGAATTCCGAACCGGCTTGCCTTCAGCAACTTTCTTAATCGCCAGGTGGCTGCATCGCCAAAACAGGTTTTCGGGCTGGTGATCATTGATATCAATCGCTTCAAGGATATCAATGATCATCATGGTCATGTGGTGGGGGATCATGTGGTCAGTGCGGTGGCACAGAGACTCAAACAACTGAGTCGCGATCAGGACTTGATTGCGCGTATTGGCGGGGATGAGTTTGCCCTGGTACTGCATGACATGTCTGAAATCGGTATTCGTCGATTTTGCGTCAATATTGGCGAGACGATCAGCCAGCCCATTGAGATTAATGGGCTGATTCTGGAAGTGAGCGCCAGTATAGGTGCCACGCTGATTGAAGAGGCTGGCTTATCTCCCGAGGACTATATCCATCAGGCCGATATGGCCATGTATGAAGCCAAGCGCAACCGCGATCCCTACTGCCTCTTCGGCAAGCAGCAATTTGAAGATAGCGTACGGGAAACACTGATTCGAAAGGCCCTGAGTGCGGGTATCGAGAGTTTTTCCCGACTTGGATTGCTGGTGCATTATCAGCCGCGTTTTGAGACCGAGCGTTTCCGTGTGACCGGTGTTGAGGCCCTGTTGCGCTGGGAACACGGTGAATTTGGCAGTCTGTCACCGGAGCAGTTTATTCCCGTTGCGGAACGCGAGGGCTTCATCATCCAACTCAGTGATTATGTGCTCGATACCGCCGGCGCACAGGTGAAAGAATGGGCGGAGCTGGGGCACGCCCTGCCCGTTGCCATCAATATGTCGGAACGGGATCTGCGTGATCCGGCCTTTGAGTCGCGTCTGCATCAGGTCTATCAGCGTTACAAGATTCCCTACCATCTATTGGAGGTTGAAATTGCAGAGGGGCTGGCCCTGAAAGACCTCGAACTCTGTGCAGATGTCATTACCCGTTTGCACCGCCTGGGCATTCCCTGCTATCTCGATGGCGCCCGTGGCCGCCTGAATAGTCAGATGTTACAGGCCTTGCCAGTCAAAGGCGTCAAACTGGATCCTCGCTGGATTCGTCAGTCCTTGCAGGATTCAAAGGACTTTTCGGCTGTCGAAACGGTGCTGGAACAACTCAAAGGCTTGCAGTTGATGGTGATTGCAACCGGCGTTGAGACCGAGGATATGACCACGACACTCAGCGACATCGGTTGTCATGCGCTGCAGGGTTTTCATTTCAGCCGCCCGGTACCGCCCAGTTTTATCGAGAGTAACTTTCTTCTCGAAAATTAACACGTGTTCAAGTTCCGTTTGTGGCAAAGCTGTCAGGGCATAAAGGCTTTTGTCGCTGTCCCAGTCACGGTATGATGTCGCGCCATTCCATGAGCACAACCAAGAGCAAATTCGATGTCGATCAAATCAGATAAATGGATCAAGCGCATGGCTGCCGAACAGGGCATGATAGAGCCCTTCGAGCCTGGTCAGGTTAGAGAAGATGCGGGCGGCCGCATTATTTCCTACGGCACCTCCAGTTATGGCTATGACGTTCGTTGCAGCAGCGAGTTCAAGATTTTTACCAACGTGCACTCGGCAACGGTGGATCCCAAGAACTTTGATGAGAGCAGTTTTGTCGATATCGACAGCGACGTCTGTATTATCCCGCCCAATTCGTTCGCCCTGGCGCGCACTGTCGAGTATTTTCGCATTCCCCGAAGCGTATTGACCGTGTGCCTGGGTAAATCCACCTATGCCCGTTGCGGAATCATTGTGAATGTCACTCCGCTGGAGCCGGAATGGGAAGGTCACGTCACCCTGGAATTTTCCAACACCACGAATTTGCCGGCGAAGATCTATGCCAACGAAGGCGTCGCTCAGATGCTGTTTTTTGAATCTGACGAGATCTGCGAAACCAGTTACCGGGATCGTGGCGGCAAATATCAGGGCCAGACTGGCGTTACCCTGCCAAAAACCTGATTAGCCTCGTGAACGATAAGGCCCTCAGCGAACGCGAAGGCGTCATCAAATTCGAGCTGATACATCGCACGGTTCCGCTCGATATCGAGCCTGCGGCTCTGACGGTACTCAACATCCAGCGTCGGGAACTGATGCGCCACGGTTTGCTGGGGCGAGACCCGCAGCGTTATGACGGCTTGGGCTTTGGCAATATCTCCTGGCGTTGTCCCGGTAGCCGCCGATTTGTCATTAGTGGCACCCAAACCGGCCATCTGACAGAGTTGGTGATGGAGGATCTGGCTCAGGTCGACGAGGCTCGTCCCCGACAAAATCAATTGCTCTCCCATGGTGAGTGCAAGCCCTCATCGGAGGCCATGACCCATGCCGTGGCCTACAACAGCAGCGATTGTATTCAGGCAGTGGTGCATGTGCATGCCCCCGAGATCTGGAAGCATGTTGATGCGCTGGAGCTGGCCAGTACCGCTGCGGATATCGCCTACGGTACACCTGCCATGGCCGAGGCCACGACGACAGTGTTGCGCGCCTTGGCTGATAAGCCACTGCCCTGGGTTTTTGTGATGAGAGGGCACCAGGACGGTGTGGTCTGTGTCGGACCCACGATCGGGGACTGTGTCGAAAGCCTGGTGGCCCTGCAGGCACAGGCCAGATCCCTGTTTCCAGATGGCGACTCAACTGGAGTGAATGCATGAATCGACAAAAGTTTCTTAAATCTCTGCAGGCGCTGGTGGGCTGGCGTGAGCGGGCATTTATTCTCGCGCTTGCCGAGCGCGCGGCGCCCAATGCGGCGCTGTATTTTCGCAGTGCGGACGCCTTTCCCGAGACGTTCAACGCTGATGATGAGCAGTTGCATGGTTTACTGGCCGAGGCCTGGAAAGTCCTGATACAGCAGCAGGACGAAGCGGCAACGGTGGACTTGCTGGATCGGGTGGTGGCAGCAGTGCCCGATACCGACAATGTGGATCACTACGGCATTCTGCCGACCCGTGATTTTTTGCTACTGCTGGAACAGGCCTTGTTGTGCGGGCTCAATAGCGACAAGAAGCGAGCTCAGGAGGCGAGCCAGAATGCGCTCGATACCATTATGCAGTTCATCGAGTTTTCCGAAGGAGAGGGGCTGAGCGAAAACGCCCTTATTAAACTCTTCGATAATCATCCGCTGATGGAGCGCGAGTTCAGTTTCCAGAATGAGTTGGCGGATACCCTGCGTGCTGCGCGCCATCCGGGCGAGGATCTGGTTGCCGAACTGCGGGAACTGGCTCAGGACGAGGGCGTCAGTAATATCGGTATCAGTCTCGACTGAAGCACTTCCCATGCTTGCATCGGTGCGCCCAGTTGGCATACCGTAAGTCAGGAAGCCGGCGGATCCGGACAGGGTGGTGTGCTTATGGGGCAGATGCTTCAAACCGGGGTGTTCTTTGGTGCCCACGGTGATCTTGCGCAGCGCAAGTTGTATCCAGCGTTGTATCAATTGTATGTGAAAAACCTTCTGGAACAGGGCTTCCGCGTGCTTGCGGTGGGGCGGAGAACCCAATCGCGCAGCGAGTTTGTTGAATTCATGCGCGCGGCATTGGAGCGCTACGTGGGCGAACCGGATCATGCGGCCATGCAGTCCTTGCTCGACAAAGTCGATTACCTTCCACTGGATTTGCACGATGAAGCCGGCTACCAGGCCATCGGGCAATGGCTGGCCCGGGATAAGGGAGCAGCTGTTCCTGCCATGTTTTATCTGGCCACCGCAGCAAGTTTGTACGAACCCATCTGTCGGGGTCTTGCCCATAGCGAGTGTATTACCCAAAAAAGCCGTGTGGTGGTTGAAAAACCCATCGGTTATGACTTCAAATCCAGTTGTGTCATTAACGACCAACTGGCACGCCATTTTAAAGAACAGCAGATCTATCGGATTGACCACTATCTGGGCAAGGAAACAGTGCAGAATCTGCTGGCACTGCGCTTTGCCAACGCGCTGTTTGCGTCCCAGTGGAACCAGCAGCATATTTCCCACGTGGAGATCACCGTAGCCGAGACCATCGGTATCGAGGGGCGTTGGGATTATTTTGATCAGGCCGGGCAGATGCGGGACATGGTTCAGAGTCACGTGTTACAGCTGCTGTGTTTGATTGCGATGGATCCACCCAACAATCTAGGCGCGGATGCCATTCGCGATGAAAAGCTCAAGGTATTGAAAGCACTGCGTCGGATATCTTCGCCGCAGCATGACAAATACCTGATTCGCGGTCAGTATGCGGCGGGTGAAATCAATGGTCAGCGGATGCCGGGCTATCTGGAAGAAGAAGGGGCCAGGACGGGCAGTCAGACAGCCACCTTCGTGGCGGTCAAGGCCCATATTGATAACTGGCGCTGGTCCGGTGTGCCGTTCTATCTGCGCACCGGGAAACGCTTGCCGCGCAAGCTTACCCAGATTACCGTGCATTTCCGGCCTACCGCGCACTTTATTTTTGATCAGGACCAGAAGCACATTGCCGGTAACAAGCTGGTGATCCGAATTCAGCCTGACGAAGGTATTCAGTTGTACATTGTCACCAAGGAGCCGGGCCTGAACAAAGGTGTGCGGTTGCGGCGCAGCCCCTTGCAGATTTCCCTGGCCTCTGATGCGGCACAAACTCCGGATGCCTATGAGCGACTGTTATGGGAAGTGTTGATAGGCGATCAATACCTCTTTGTCCGGCGTGATGAGGTGGAATGGGCATGGCGCTGGTGTGATGAAGTAGCTTCACTTTGGGAAGCCGATGCAGATCCTTTCAGGTACGAATCCGGGACCTGGGGACCCGCCCAGTCAATCAGCTTAATGACAACAGATGGCAGGCGATGGCATGAAGATTTCTGAAGTCTTACCCCGATCAAGTGAGTGGCATCCTTTCGACAACGCGGAGACCCTCGCGCTGGGTTTGGCGGAGGCTGTGGCAAACTGCCTGCGAGAGACCATCCGCAATGAGGGGCGTGCCTTGCTGGCCCTGTCGGGGGGAAATACGCCAAAACGGTTTTTGCAGTGCCTGTCCACTCAGACCCTGGACTGGTCGCACGTCGATGCGATCCTGGTGGATGAACGCTGGGTCGATAGCGATCATGCCAGGAGTAATGAAGCCATGATTCGTCGCTGTATGATGCAAAACGCTGCCAGCGAGCTCAACTTCTATGGTTTCAAAACGGCTGAGCCCCACCCGGAATCGGCGATCCCTGCCATTGAACAGACACTGGAGCATTTGGGTTGGCCCATCGATGTGTTGGTGTTGGGGATGGGTGACGATGGCCATACTGCTTCGCTGTTTCCCGGCATGGCCAATCTGGAACAGGCTCTGGCAGGACATGATCAGTGGTTATGGGTCGCGCGTCCGGACACGCAAGCGGAAGCGAGAATCACCTTGTCGGGAGATCAGCTCAGTCGGGCCCGGCATTGTTTCCTGCATATCGAAGGCGCGTCCAAACAACAGACTCTGGCGCAAGCATGTGCCGAACAATCCGTCCTCAAGATGCCCATCTGGTTCATTCTGGAGCGGCGCCATATGGCGATCTACTGGGCGCCAACCGACGCGGAGCGGGACGTCTCGCCCGACGCCGATGAGCCAACGCAGGGAGATGCCTCATGACTTCAGTGTTTGACCAGGAAATCGTGGCACGCACCCGTGCACTGCTGAATGCCAATCCTGTGGTGCCGGTGCTGGCTTCGGTCTCTGTCGAGCAAATCTACTGGTCGGTGGATCAGCTTTGGCAGTGTGGCTTCAAAACCGTGGAAATTACACTGCGCTCGCCAGGTGCCCTGGCAGGTTTAAGTCAGGTAAAACGCAGCTTTCCGGACATGTCGATTGGTGCCGGCACGGTCTGCTCGACAGAGCAGGTGGAGGCTGCCACCGAAGCGGGCGCGGATTATCTGGTGTCGCCAGGAATGACCCCACGTCTGCTGGCGGCCATGGCAAATGCGGGTATTGCTGTGCTACCGGGTGTGGCGACCGCCTCCGATATTGTCCTGGGAATGGAACATGGCCTGCAGCACTTCAAGTTCTTTCCTGCCGTGGCGGCGGGGGGCGTGGATTTGTTGAAAGCCTGGGCCGGGCCGTTTCCAGCCGTGCGTTTTTGTCCGACTGGCGGTCTGAATGCGAGTAATTTTATGGAGTATCTGGGATTGGCCAACGTCGCTGCCATTGGTGGTACCTGGCTGGTACGACCGGAAGATTTTGAACACAAGCGCGTTGATCAGGTGCGTGAACGAGCGGCGCAAATGCAAGGCGCGCTGACGCCACCAAACCCGGCATAGCAGGAGCAGAGCATGGATCAGGCAATTGAAGGCATTTATCAGCGTATTGTCGAGCGCAGTCGGGCAAGCCGGGAGGCCTATCTATCGCGCATGCAAGCGCAGCGCGAGGCCTATCCTCCTGCCAAAAGCCTGTCCTGTGGGAATCTGGCACATGCGGTTGCCGCGAGTGATGACACCGACAAGGATAATCTTGGCAAGGTGCCCAACCTGGGGATTGTCAGTGCCTATAACGATGTTCTGTCTGCCCATCAACCCTATGGTGCGTATCCACAGAAGTTGCGGCAACAGGCGCGGGCTTTGGGAGCGAGCACGCAGGTAGCCGGGGGCGTACCTGCCATGTGTGATGGCGTGACCCAGGGGCAGCCCGGTATGGATCTGAGCCTGTTCAGTCGAGATGTGATCGCGCTGGGAACTGCCATCGCCCTGAGCCACAACGTGTTTGATGGCGTCATGTGTCTGGGTATCTGCGACAAAATTGTGCCCGGCTTGCTGATGGGGGCGTTGTCGTTTGGTCATTTGCCGACAATATTTGTTCCCTCCGGACCCATGGCCAGCGGCTTGTCCAACAAGGAAAAGCATCATGTGCGTCAGGAGTATGCGGCGGGTAAAGTCGACCAGTCTGTGTTGATGCAGGCTGAACAGGCCTCCTACCACAGCCCCGGAACCTGCACGTTTTATGGTACGGCCAACAGCAACCAGCTGCTGTTGGAAGTGATGGGATTGCAATTACCCGGTTCCGCATTTGTTGCGCCGGATTCACCCCTTCGAGATGCCTTGAACGAGCAGGCGGTTCGCACCTTGTTGAGTAATATCGAATCGCAACGACCGCTATACGAGCTGGTGACACCGGCCTCCATTCTCAATGCCATGGTGGCCCTGCTGGCGACCGGCGGCTCCACCAATCACACCATGCATTGGGTGGCCATCGCCCGGGTCGCGGGTATTCACATTAATTGGCAGGATTTCGCGGAACTGTCGGCAGTCGTGCCGCTGCTGGCACGCATGTACCCCAATGGTCAGGGCGATGTGAATGACTTTCAGGCCGCCGGCGGCACGACCGTATTGATGCAGGCATTGTTGCATCGCGGTCTCTTGCATGAGTCGGCAGAAACTGTCATGGGGCCAGGACTGGAAGATTACCTGAAAGCACCGGTGTTACTGGAAAAGGGCTTGAGCTGGCAACGACCGGTTGCCGGTACGCGTAATCCGGATGTGTTGCGCAATGCGGCGAATCCTTTTGAGGACACCGGCGGGCTGGTGCTGCTCGAAGGCAATATCGGGCGCGGCATCATGAAGGTCTCGGCGGTTGATCCGGGTCATCGTAAAGTGTCAGCTCCGGCACGTGTCTTCGATGATCAGGAAAGTGTGCTGGCCGCCTTCAAGGCCGGCGAGCTGAATCAGGATTGTGTGGTGGTGGTACGCTTTCAAGGTCCACGAGCCAACGGCATGCCGGAACTGCACAAGCTAACACCCTGTCTCGGCGTGTTGCAGGATCGCGGTTTGCAGGTGGCGCTGGTGACAGATGGCCGTATGTCTGGAGCGTCCGGCAAGGTTCCGGCGGCGATTCATGTGTATCCGGAAGCGCTGGACAGTGAACACAGCATTCTGGCGCGCTTGCAGGATGGCGACCCGGTGACGCTCGATGCGGCTAAGGGGCTCTTGCAGGTCGAGGTCAGCGCAGAAACACTGTCGGCACGGGACGCGGCAAGCTGGGCCGGGCAGCATGAGCAGAGCACGCTGGGTCGGGATCTTTTTAATGGCTTCCGAAATCGCGTCAGTACGCCAGAACTGGGCGCCATCAGTCTGGAATTGCCTGAATGAGGCCACGTACCTTAGTTGCCACCGCATTGGTCGGCATGATCAGCCTGGCCTTGTTGGTCTATGTGCGTCCGGAGCCAGGCGCGAACGAGGCTGCTACCGTCGCAGCGAAAGCAAACCGCGGACTGTTCTGGGAAGTCAGCGAGGTCGACGGGGATAGTGATCGCACTCATCAGATTCACCTCTTGGGCTCCATACACTTTGCCAATGACAGTTTCTATCCCTTGTCCTCCGAAATAATGCAGGCCTGGCAGGCGTCCGAGGTGCTGCTGGTGGAGGTGGATGAGAGTCTGCTTTCCGCACAGGAACAGCGAGATCTGATCAATAAAAACGGATACTACCAGGAGGGTGAGTCTTTACTGACTAAAATGACACCGGCAACGCAGTCGATGCTGAAAGCGCTCCTGGCCGACTTCGGTTTGAGCCTGCAGGACGTCAGTCATTGGCGTCCGGGCCTGTTGGTGGCAAGTTTGACTGCCATGCAAGCGCAACACCTGGGTTATGACGCTGGCCTGGGCATTGACCGCTACTTTCTCGACCTGGCCCGTGGCAGCAAAACCGTGCGGCAAATCGAAAGTTTCGCCGCTCAAATGGCGCTGTTAGCCGAGTTACCCGATGACGATGATAGCCTGCGCCGGAATTTCGAACAGATGCGCGACTATGACAAAACCTGGGAAGCGACTGTCTTAGCCTGGAAGCAGGGTGATGCAGCAAGTCTCTACGAATATGCGATCGCTCAGCCACTGCGCGAGGCCCCCGAACTTGAGGACTTTTTCGACACCCTGTTTTTTGATCGCCACCCGAAAATGCTGGCGGCTGTTGAATCCTGTTTCAGTCGGCAGGAGCACTGCTTCGTGGTGCTGGGTGCAGGTCATATGGTGGGGCCGGAAGGCTTGGTCGACGCACTGAAACAGCGCGGCTATCGCGTGCAGCAGCGTTAGCACCCAAAGGCCTTCTATCTACTTAAGGCGCGAGGCCTGAGCGCTTGAGTTGATCCAGCAGCCACTGCCTGACCTTGCGTATGGCAGGCTCGTGACGGCGGCTGCGCTTGCAGGCAAAGTAGAAGCGATCGCCGGTATCGAAGGCCATGGCATTCAGCCGAACCAGTCCCTCATCCTCTTCCTGATCCACCACCATGTAGTCATTGGTCAAGGCGATGCCCTGATGGTGTTTGGCGGCTTCCAATGCCATCAGCATGTGACTGAAATGCTGAATGCTTGGGCTCTGCTCAGGCGTGTCCTTTGCTGCTGCAAACCAGCGTTTCCAGTCGCCGCCGGTCTCATCGAAAATACTGTAGGTCGACAGCAGGGTGTAGCGTGACAGCACAGCAGCTGAGAGCTCGGCATCTTCCGGCAGTGATTGTTCATCAAGCATGCGTTGCAGGAAGCTGCGACTGCATACCGGAAACAACTGCTCCGAATACAACAGCTCGTAATGATAGCCGGGATGATCCCGGTGAATGGTAATAAAACAGTCGGCGATGCGCTCGGAGAGGGTCGGGGCATCACTGGTCATCTCCAGCACCAGGGCCACATCCGGATACTGTTGATGCAGGGAATTCAGGCGGGGTATCAGCCAGCGAACCGCAAAGGAACTGAACAGGGCCAGTCGTAGCTGGGTACTTTCTGTACCCTGCAATTGCAGGGTGGCGCGTTCCAGTTGCCTGAGCGCTGCGCCGACATCTTCGTAATAACTCTGGCCCGATTCACTGAGACTCAGGTAGCGTCCGCCGCGCTCAAACAGGCGCTCTCCAAGATAGTCTTCCAGCAATTTTATCTGATGACTTACCGCGCTTTGGCTAACGTTAAGTTCTTTGGCGGCGGCACTGAAACTACTCAGTCTCGCAACAGCTTCGAATACGGGCAGGGCTTTAAGTGGAGGCAGTTTCATTATCTAAAAAACTAATATAAAGGTATTAAATATCATTATTAAAGATGATTATTTGGTTCTAAGCTAGCACTCTGTTCAACGTAGATGAAATTCCAGAGCGAAACATGTCAGGCAATACCCCACAAAGTGCGATTCTCTTACTCATTCTCGGCAACTTCGCGGCGATTCTGTCCGACGTGGTGATCAAGATGGGGGGCACCGATATCCCGGTATTTCAGTTTGTGCTGCTGCGCACGCTAATGACCCTTGGTTGTCTGCTGCTGTTTTGGCCACAAATTCAGTGGAAACGCTTTGGGGAAGGATTGGGAACACATCTGCTGAGGGCGCATGTGCATCTGGTGGGAATCAGCTGCATGGTGCTGTCTCTCGCCTACCTTCCGCTGGCCACCGCCAACGCGATCTTCTATACGGCGCCATTGCTGGTCGTTGCCATGAGCATTCTGTTTACACGGCAGCGCGTGAGTACGCTGAGCCTGCTGGCGGTGATCAGTGGCTTCGTGGGCGTGCTGGTGATTCTGCGCCCACTGGCGTTTGGCTGGGCCAGTATTGCGGCGCTCGCCGTCGCCTTTTCGCTGGCGCTGGGCGCGATGCTGGTATCACGCCTGCCTGTGGGACAGACCACGGTGCACAAACTGTTTATGAACTACCTGCTGATGCTGCCACTGGCGCTTGTACTGGCGGGACTTGAGCAGGCTGAGTGGCAGTGGCAGACACTGTGGTATGCATTAGCGTCTTCGCTTTTTATTCTGGCCTACAACATCACGGTTCTGCTCGCCTATCGCAGTGTGGCAGCCAACCGCGTCACCAGTGCCGAGTACACGGGGCTGATCTGGGCCATTCTGATCGGCTGGAGTTATTTCGGTGAACGGCCTGATGTTTACTTCGCCCTCGGCGCCGGGTTGATTGTGGTTCCACTTATCCTCATCAGCATGCAGGCCATCTGGCAGCAGCGCCGTCGACGTCTACCTGTGTCAGGGCAGCTGGAAGCGCGCGAGTCTTCCTGCTAACCAGGCTGCATACCAATGCGGTGTCATTCGGCGCCGCTGTTCACCAAATTCCTTGCCTTCGCGGTCGACAAAATCCCGGTTTTACGCTTACATATAGGGTGAAGCCGGTAGTCCCCAAAGGGGGCTTCAAGCGCTAGCTAATAACAATGGCACAACGGCAGTGGCCTTCAAACCCGAGACCGTTCCCTCCACTTGCAGCTTGGATTGATTCAACATGAAACCACTTAGTTTGGCGGATCAGATATTTCTTTGGCTCGAAAAACGGCAACAACCCATGCACGTGGGGGGGTTGCACCTGTTCCATTTTCCGGAGGGGGCAGGGCCCAAGTATGTCACTGAACTCGCTGACTATATGCGTTCCTTTGAAAAGCCCATAGCGCCCTTTAATCAACGCCTGAGAACACGCTTTGGCCAGTATTACTGGGAAGAGGACAAGCAGTTCGATGTGGAGCATCATTTTCGTCATAGCGCCCTGCCCAAGCCGGGACGGATTCGCGAGCTGCTGTCTTTGGTGTCGGTAAAGCACAGTGCCCTGATGGACCGGGAGCGCCCCATGTGGGAGTGCCACCTGATTGAGGGGATACCGCGCAAGCGTTTTGCCATTTACTACAAGGCTCACCACTGCATGCTGGATGGTATTGCCGCCATGCGTCTGACCATGAAGTTATTGTCTGAAGATCCGGACAAGCGTAATTCGCCACCCATGTGGGCGATGCCGGAAACCAAACGTCCCCCTAAGGAGCGAGTTGGACAGGGCGATATTCTCTCGGGTTTGAGTGTTCTGGCGGAAAATGCCGGCAAGCAGATTTCAACCGTTCCGAAGCTGATCAAGGAAGTGGGACATGCCATTAATCAGGCCCGAACTAATCCGGATTACGTCACAGCCTTTCAGGCGCCACCGAGCATTCTGAACCAGCGCATCACCGGTTCGCGCCGTTTTGCCGCCCAGTCTTACCCGCTGGAACGCTTCAAGAATATCGCGTCCAAGAGTGGCGCGACGCTCAACGATGTGGTGATGGCCGTGTGTGGCAGTGCCTTACGCAATTACCTGATCAGTCAGCGCGCCTTGCCGACCAAACCCCTGATTGCCATGGTGCCTATGTCCATGCGCGGTGATGACAGTGATTCCGGTAACCAGATTGCGATGATTCTGGCCAACCTCGGTACGCATGTGGCGGATCCGGGTCAGCGGCTCGATATCGTGCGTAACTCGGTGAAGGACGCCAAGCAACGCTTCCAGCAAATGACCCTGGAAGAAGCCATCAACTATACCGCCCTGATGCTCGCGCCCGCCGGGCTTAACATGCTCACCGGCCTTTCCAATCGCTTGCAGGCCTTCAACGTCATTATTTCCAATGTGCCGGGACCCAAGAAAACCTTGTACTGGAATGGTGCTCAGGTGGAAGGCATGTATCCGGTTTCCATTCCGCTCGACCGTATTGCCTTGAACATTACCCTGTTGAGTTATGTGGACCAGCTCGAATTCGGCTTTACGGCCTGCCGCCGGACCCTGCCATCCATGCAACGTCTGCTGGATTATGTGGATACGGGTCTGGAAGAGCTGGAAGTCGCAGTGGGGAGTAAGTAAAGAACCGGAAGAGAAGCGCTTTTGAAGGCAAGGCGGACTATGACGAACCTCATTGGCTAGTGGTGAATAGAGGACTTAATTCGAGCCCCTCCACCGCGTCATTGCCGCGCAGGCGGCAATCCATTGTTTTTTGAAGAAAGACCAACGACATCTTCCCACAGATCATCCCAACCGGGATTGTTTTCAAAGATTAAATTCAACTTCCATTGACGTCTCCATTTCTTGATCTGCTTTTCTCTCACGATGGCTGATTCCATTGATTTCGCTTGTTCGTAGTGCACAGGAATCTTTGTTCCATACTTTTTAGAAAAGCCTTCAACGAAGCCTTGTTTGTGTTGCCAAACGCGTTGAATCAAATTACTCGTAACACCAACATAGAGCGTACTGCGTTTTTGATTGGCCATAATGTAAACGGCGGGCTGCATATTCTTCCCTGAATATTGTGCAATCTGAAACCCCTAAACAATGGATTGCCGCCTGCGCGGCAATGACGCGGCGGAGGGGTTTCAATTGTGTCAGCATTTCAATCAACACAGTCTATATTGCTGCGCTAAAAAGGAAAGCTTATAACGACCGTTTATCTCACTGAGTAAATAACTGCTCAAGTGCCCTTTTCATTGGGCCACGTCATCGCCCCTGAGGCCATATGTCCTGCCATGATTTCTCTTTCGTAACTGCTTCAGATTAACGCTATGAACAAACTTTCTAAAGCTCGCATCACTACTGACACGTTCTGACAGTGGTTGCCACTAAGCTTGTGTTTGTCCGGTCAACGCGGACATTCGTTTAGATGACAAAGGAAAGGTATAGATATGAACAACTCATCCAAGGAAACTATTGAACTGTGCCAGTTTGATCTGCTGTCCGGTGCTGATGTAAAAGCATTTTTAACAAGCAGCGAGGAAATAAACGCCTGGCTTGCGGTGCAGCCGGGCTTTAGGTATCGCTGTCTGTCTCAACAACCAGAAGGCCGCTGGGCCGATATTGTTCACTGGTCAAGCATGACCGAGGCTCAACAGGCGGCAGATAAGTTTATGGTCGAGCACGGTAATTCGCCCTTTATGCAATCGATTGACAGCGATTCACTGTGCATGAATCATTATGACATCGAATCCACGCAAGCCGCATAGCGCAAAGATAGAATGAACAAAGCCGAGCGCCTGTTTCACTTAACAAATGTCTTGCGTGCTCGTCGCTCTGCGATCACCGCAGAACAGTTGGCAGACAAATTTGATGTGTCCGTTAGGACCATCTATCGAGACCTACAGGCACTCGAGCTTTCGGGCATTCCCATCGATGGCGAGCCGGGCGTTGGCTATTTGCTGAGACCCGGCAACACCATTCCACCGCTGATGTTTGATTCAAATGAACTACAAGCGCTGCTGCTTGGCATACGCATGGTTCGGGCCTTTACGGATGAAGGGCTGGCAAAAGGCGCCAATCGGGCAGAGGACAAAATTCTCGCGGTGCTGCCGGAGCATCTCAAGCAAAAAGCGGCTGATCAGCCTTATGTGGTCCCTGTGCTGGAGCGGGATCACGACAAGCGACAACTACATGAAAGAATACGCCATAGTTGCGAGCGCAAATTGAAATTGCGTTTTGACTATCGTGATGCGGAGAACAGGATGAGCGAGCGTGTCATTTGGCCCCTGGGTATCGTCGGCTGGGGCGAGCACTGGACGCTTTTAGGCTGGTGCGAGTTGCGAGCCGATTACCGCAATTTCCGTTTTGACCGGATGGACAATATTGACGTGCTGGATGAGAGCTTTCAAGTTACCCGATCGAGGAGCTTACAACACTACATGGATAATCTTTGTGTGTAATGCTCGCTATTGAGCGGACCCATGCGCACGCATATTGTCGACCGGGCGTTGATGATTCCAATGTCAGCTTAATTTGCGAGCAGGACTGCAGCACCTACACTGAAGGATACAGGAACCGTTTGGGTGTTTCGTACCTGGGAAACGTATCGTGAAGTGGCTGCTTGTATTTATGGTGTTGCTGGGACCGTCCCGGCTTTTGGCTTCCCCTTGCGAGAACAGTCAGCAGCCTGGTAGTGGTGTCGATAAAATTCCCTGCACAATCATTGATGTGGGCTTTCTTCTTGCCAACAAAAATCATGGCAAGGCGCTGCGTTCGATTGCGCGATCCTTTGAGATCGCCAACCCGGATATCAGAATCAATCTGCTTGCTTTCAACGATAGTGAATACAAGGCCAAGCTGGAAACCTGGGTGAACGAACACAAGGGGCCGGACATTCTATACTGGCAAGGCGGTGAACGCTTAAGCAGCCTGGTTAGAAAAGGCGCCATCAAAGATATATCCGAACTGTGGCAACAACATGAATGGGAAAGCGCATTTCCAGCTCCCATTGCCGATCTCGTTCGTCATGAAAACCGTTTCTATGGGCTCCCTTTCGCCCTCTACCAATGGGGGTTTTATTACAAGAAATCCTATTTTGAAAAGTTGGGCCTGCATCCGCCACAAGATTGGGACGCGTTCCTGGAAATAGGACGAAAAGTCAAAGCGAGTGGGGCGGAATTCATTGCTATTGGTACCAAAGAAGAATGGCCCATTGCTGCCTGGTTTGACTATCTGGATTTGAGAAGCAATGGGCCGGAGTTTCATCAGGCCTTGATATCCGGAACAGTGAGCTTTAACGATCCAAAAATCCAACGGGTATTTGAAACCTTGAGTGGCTTGATCAGTGATCGGTTTTTTGTACCAAATTACGATAGTTATTCCTGGTCTGAAGCCATGCCGATGGTGTATCGGGAAATGGCGGCTGTGACGCTGATGGGTAATTTTGTAGAAACCTCGATTCCGGAAACGATCAGAGATGACATTGGCTTTTTTCCGTTTCCGGCAATGGAGTTCGGTATTGGCAGTGCCGAGTTGTATCCGACTGAAGTCTGGGCGATGGCGAGTTGGACACGCCACGAAACCGAAGCAGAAAAGTTTCTCGAATTCCTGTCTCGTCGAGAAAACCAGCGGCAGCTTGCCAGAGGATTGGGCTACTTGCCGGCGCGTAACGATCCCACAACACGTCTCAGCAATTTGTCTGATAAAGGCAAAAAGTTACTCGACCGGACGACACGAGTATTTCAGTATTTCGATAGGGATTTTAATCAGGACTTTTCCAGCAGGGCGGTGAACATCCTTCATCATTTTATGCTGAATCCGAATACCGTCGCGGTAAGCAATGCCCTGGAATCGCATCGGTATTTAATTCCGCAGGGCCAATGAGGGCGAAGCTTTTCCCCGGAGCTGACCTTCGATTTAAGGCGGGAAGGTCAGCCGACTCTTTGTATTCAGCTTCCGCCTGTCCAGAATTGAACCCGACTCCCGACTCCCGACTCCCGACTCCCGACTCCCGACTCCCGACTCCCGACTCCCGACTCCCGACTCCCGACTCCCGACTCCCGACTCCCGACTCCCCAAACATTGACTCCCCCTGCCTTTCTGGCACACTGGGCGGCCTTTGCGCCAGTGGGCGTATTCAGTCAGTTTTGCGAAGTGGAAACAGCCATGTCAGATAACACTCCCAAGAAACCGGAAACCTTTGAACAAAAAGTCAGTTACGGTTTTGGCTGGCAGTTCGGTCGCCAGTTGCACAAGAACATGTTTGAGGGCATGGATGTCGAAGCCACTATTCTGGCGCTGCGTCAGTGTTTCAATGGTGAAGCGTCGATGCTGTCTGAGGAGGAACTGAATGAAGCCTTTGATGCGGTGAAGGAAAAGCGCAAGCAGGTAGAGCAGGAGCGCAAGGAGAACTATCGCAAGCTGTGCCAGACTTTTCTGGAGGAGAACCTGAAGCGCAAGGGGGTCAAGGCGACCGCCTCCGGCTTGCAGTATGAAATTCTCGAAGCCGGTGAGGGAGCAACCCCCGACCCAGCGCAGACCGTGCGCGTTCATTACCACGGCTCGTTTATCGACGGTCAGGTCTTTGACAGTTCGGTGACCCGCAATGAGCCTGCCGAATTTGCATTGGATCAGGTGATTGCGGGTTGGACCGAAGCCCTGTCGATGATGCCGGTGGGTTCGAAATGGCGCATCGCGGTGCCGCCTGAATTGGCCTACGGTGAAGCCGGTTCACCGCCGGTGATTCCGGCCAACGCAACACTGGTGTTCGACATTCACCTCATCGATATTGTCGAGTAGAGATTGCGTTCGATCAGGACGAGCAACTGATCTCCAGCGATTCCGCCCAGTCTGGTGGCAACGCTGCATAGGCTTCATTTTCCGGCTGTTCGTCAAAAGGGCGTTTGAGAATGTTATGCAGCCGCCGCACGTCCGAGTAATCGCCTTGCTGTGCCTTTTCTATGGCGATCTGAGCAAGGTGATTGCGCAAGATGTACTTCGGATTCACGGCGCGCATGCGTTGCTGGCGTGTCGCCTCATCATGTTCCTTGGTGTCGTGCAGGGCACGGTATTCACTCAGCCACGTATCGAAGCTGTCGCGATCGACACAATGGTCGCGTAATTCTGTTTCCACCTCAGACTCGTTCACCTGTATCAGGCGCCGGAAGAAGTAGCTGTAGTCGAGACCGTTCTGCTGCATCAGTGTGAAGGTGCCAAGCGTAAATTCCTGGGGCAGGGTATCGTCTTCGGCAAAGCCCAGCATTAGATTCAATCCATGTATAAAGTGCTGGTTGAAGGCCTCGCTGTATGCGCGCAGGCCCTGGTGCAGGGCTTCCTTATCCACCACCGGCGACATGGCTTGAGCCAATACACTCAGGTTCCAGTGAGCGATGGCCGGCTGTTGATCGAAGCCGTAACGACCACCATGATCCGAGTGGTTGCAGATGTAGCCGGGATTAAAGCGATCCATAAAACCGAAGGGGCCAAAATCGAAGGTTTCGCCGAGTATGGACATGTTATCGGTATTCATGACGCCATGAGCGAAACCCAGCAGTTGCCATTGGGCAATTAACTCGCCGGTTTTCCGGGCGGTGAGTTCAAACAGGTCGGCATTCTGGTTCGCTGAACCGGCCAGACAGGGATAGTGCCGTTGCGCCACATAATCGCACAATGCTTGCAGCAGCGCCGGCTGCTGACTGTGATAAGCGTATTCGAAATGACCAAAGCGTATGTGACTGGCGCTGACGCGCAATAATGTGACTCCGGTTTCCACCTGCTCCCGGTAAACCGGGGTGTCGGTATTGATCACGCACAGTGCACGAGTGGTTGGAACGCCGAGGGCAGCCAATGCTTCACTGCATAGAAATTCACGAATACTGGAACGCAGCACAGCCCTGCCATCGCCTTCGCGCGAATAGGGTGTCATGCCTGCGCCTTTGAGATGCAGGTCGAGGAGGTTGCCTTGTTCAGTTCTGACTTCCGCCAGCAACAGACCGCGACCATCTCCCAAATCGGGATTATAGTAGCCGAACTGATGACCGGTGTACTTCATGGCGATGGGTTGCCATGCCGATAACATCGCTTGCCCGGACAGCAGTTGCAGGCTGTCGTCATGACTCAGCGTGCCGGGATCCAGACCGATGATGTCGGCGCAGGCATCACTGGCGACGACCAGCTCGGGGTTTTGCAGGGCTTGCGGATTCACCCGACGATAGAAGGCATCGGGTAAAGACTGAAAGTCACTGGTGTAGTGAAGGTGCTGGAAGGTTTTGCTCATGCGGCGACGCTCGCATGATTCCGTGAAAACTGCAAGCTTGTGGATGGTCGCTGTAGCCTGAACAAGACCTTAAAGCAGGAAGTCGTCGTCGCTGATATCGTCAGTCTCATCACGCTTGCGAATGCTGCGGCGGCGCTTGTCGTTGATGGTCAGGTTCGAGACATTCAGTTTTCGCAGCTTGCTGGAAAGATGTTCCGCCAGGTTGCTCAGATCATCAGAAGTGATGGCCTGTTCTTTGGATTGCTGCAGCGATACCTGGTTGAGCTCAATCATCGCGTCGGCGGAGTTTTTGGATTTAGCCTCGGTGGCGTTTTGCTGAGACATGGCTTCCCGAATTGCATCACCCAGTTGACGAATTGCGCGAATGGCATTTTCCGCTTTGGCCACATCTTCCTTTGAGGATTGCGCACTGCGAATGGTGACCTGAATATCCTGCTGGCTGGATTGCATCACTTCCGAAACAGAATAGGTGCTGCTATGAATATTGCCGACGATTTCTTTCACTTCTTCTGCGGATCCCTGTGTGCGCTCGGCAAGTGAACGCACCTCGTCGGCGACGACCGCAAAGCCTCGTCCCTGCTCTCCGGCTCGCGCGGCTTCGATGGCCGCATTCAGGGCCAGCAGGTTGGTTTGCTCGGCGATACTGGTGATTTCATCAATAATGCGGGTAATGTTGTCACTGTTTTCGCGCAGACCGGCCAGTACGGTGTTCGATTCGGCGATGTGGTTCTCGATGGTGTCGATGGAGCGTACGGTTTCATTCAGGTGGGCATCGAATTCACCAATGTCTTTGGCCATGTCGGCGATATGGGACTGGATGTTCTCCACATGGTGTTCCACGTTTTCCGTCGCCGCGACCATCGCGTTAATGGACTGACCCAATACGCCGCCATGGTGAGATTGCATCATGGCATTCTGATTCATGGCGCTGTAGGTTTCTTTCAGTTCGCTACCCATGGGGATGAGACGCGATGTTGATGCGTGGACGTCGCGAATGGCGGATTCGGTACGTTTCAGGCGCTCGTTGATGATGTCGAACAGCGGGCTCAGCAAAGGTGAGTGCTTGGTATTGTCGAGACGGATGGAAAAGTCGACAGCAGCCCCTTCTTCTGCTTGCAGCTGCGCGGTGGCAGCTTGCAATGGCGCAAGAAACCGTACACGGAACCAATACAGGGCCAGGCCCGTTGTCAGAATCCAGAGGCCAGTCAGCAGCCACCAGGATAGGTCAACACCCATGGCCTTGAGCACCAGGGTCGCCAGAGGAAAAAGCCAGATAATCGGGAGTAGTAGAGTCATGGATCGGGCTGCGACATCATCTTGTTATTGAAGGTTGCTGCACATGCCTGTCTGTTCTTCATCGAATCCGCACCGGCATACTGATTACCAGCATAGGTGAAAAAGTGCATTCTGTCCTATGCTGTCACGAGCATAGCCAAGCGTCGCAACTTTGCTTATGCTTCGCTTGCCAATAACAACAACCCAGGACTTGCTGATGACTCTGCTGATTGCTGGATTACTTATCTTTTTCGCTATTCACTTGCTGCCCAGTTTTCCCGAGCTTCGAAACAGACTGCGAGAGCAGCTGGGTGCGCTGGCCTATCGAGGCGTATTCTCTCTGATTGCGTTGGCGGGCTTTGTGCTCATTGTGATGGGCAAGGGGCGGGCCGAGTTTGTCTCCATCTGGATTCCGCCGGCGGAGCTTGCTGTGGCGACCAAGATTTTGATGCTGCCCGCCATGGTGTTTTTGGTGGCGGCCTATGTCCCATCTAACATCAAGCGCCGGGTGCGTCACCCTATGCTGACGGCGGTGAAAATATGGGCACTCGGGCACCTGCTGAGCAATGGTGATTTGGCGTCCATACTGCTGTTCGGCAGTTTTCTGGCCTATGCTGTGTTCGATATGGTGAGTGCAAACCGACGATCCGAGGCCCCTGTGCTGGCGCAGCAGCCCCTGTTTCTGGACATACTGGTGCTGGTACTTGGTGGTGTAGCCTATGCCTTGATTGGCTGGTTCCATATGGATCTGTTTGGTGTGGCCATTCATTAGTCCAACCTCACTGACTCAATCTGAGCGAGCGAAGAGAGCCTTATGACCTTTATCTTTTTTGTGCTGGCCTTACTCAGCGCGGTGTTAAGCCTGAATGTATTGCGTCCTCTGTATCGGCATCCCAAATGGATTGTGGTGAGTTTTCTGACAGGTTGGCTGGCGGGCGAGCTGGCCTTGCATGTGGTGGCGGTGCAGGTATTGCTCATGTGGCTGTTTGCCGCAGGTGGCGCAGCATCCGGGTTTTGGGGTGGCTTGGCCCTGTTGCTGATGATGGCGTCGAGCCTGGTGCTTTGCTACCACTATTTCAGCGGTTACAAGGCCGGTATTGTGATGGATCAGATCGTGGTCCCTCATCGCCGCAGCAGTGATCTACATGCCTGGACGCGGCATAATGAACTCAACATTTCCCGCCTGATTCGTCCTTTCTCATCCTGGAAAGACGAGGATGTGATTGTCGACAAGAATGTTGTGTATGAGGAGATAGACGGGTTTCGTCTGAAACTGGATATTCGCCGACCGTGTCAGCAGGAAGATCACGATTCCCCGGCACCGGTGTTGCTGCAGATTCACGGCGGAGCCTGGACCTATGGCTATGGCAGCAAGAACGAACAGGGTATTCCGCTGATGGTGGAAATGGCGCGTCGTGGCTGGGTGGCCGTGGCCATCGATTACCGTCTGAGTCCTCATGCCACCATGCCGGATCACCTGATCGACTGCAAACGTGCGCTGGCGTGGATCAAATCCCATATCAGTGAGTATGGTGGCAACCCGGATTACATCGTGGTGACTGGCGGTTCGGCAGGTGGACATTTGTCTTCGCTGTTGGCACTGACGCCCAATATGCCCGAGTTTCAGCCCGGTTTTGAACGTGTCGATACCCGGGTTCAGGGGTGCGTACCGTATTATGGTATCTACGATTTGCTCGATCGTCAGCGTTTGCAGTTGAGTGTGGGGCTGGAGATTATTCTTCGCAAAAGTATTATCAAGCGACGCAAAGAGGAAGACACCGAGCTGTATGAACGCATGTCTCCCCTCAGCCATGTGAATGCGGATGCACCGCCCTTTCTGGTGGTGCATGGTGACAAGGATTCTCTGACTGCTCTGGGTGAAGCCCAGTACTTTGCCAGTGAGCTTGATGCGGCTTCTCGTCAGAGTGTTGAGTTTGCGGAGATTCCCGGCGCCCAGCATGCCTTTGATGTGTTCTCGTCATTGCGCAGTGACTATGTCATGTTTGGTGTGGCCGAGAGAATTGAGCAGTGGTACCGCGACGCCAAAGACGCCAAGTAGGTGAATTGGTCCCGAATCAGACACCATCGTCTATCGTTTAATTTGGCCTCCACCTTGCGATCCCTACCCCGTCTTGTCTATGTTAGTTAGGGAATACGCCAATAACAGGGGGGAAAATGCCGAATCCAATTGATAAGTACAGTATTCACAGCACCGACTACACCATTGGCCAGAACAATATCCAACGCTGGGGGTTTGATATCCACAACCCGGTGTTCGGTATCAGTGCCGGCCTCATTCTCATCTTCTTAATCGCGACGCTCGTCACCGACTCTGCCACAGCAAAAGCCGCTCTGGATGGCTTGAAGTGGGACATTATCGGTGCCTTCGATGGCCTCTTTATCTGGGCCGGAAATATCTTTGTTCTCTTCTGTCTGGCATTGGTCATATCGCCCTTTGGCAAGATCCGTCTTGGTGGCCAGGATGCGAAAGCCGAGCACTCGATGTTGTCGTGGCTGGCGATGCTGTTCGCTGCCGGGATGGGGATCGGCCTGATGTTCTGGGGTGTGGCGGAACCGGTGGCCTACTACACCGGCTGGTATAAAACGCCCTTGGGCGTTGAAGCCTACACCGCTGAAGCGGCCGGTTTGGCGATGGGCGCGACCATGTATCACTGGGGCTTGCACCCCTGGGCCATCTACGGCGTGGTAGCCTTGTCGCTGGCGTTTTTCACCTACAACAAAGGATTGCCGCTCTCCATCCGTTCGGTGTTTTATCCTTTGCTGGGTGACCGAACCTGGGGTTGGGCCGGTCACATCATCGACATTCTGGCAGTACTGGCGACGCTGTTTGGCCTTGCGACTTCTCTGGGTTTGGGGGCGCAGCAGGCAGCCGGCGGTATCAACCATGTCTTCGGTACCGATGGCGGCATTGGTTTACAGATTCTGGTCATTATCGGGGTCACGGCGCTGGCGATTATCTCAGTGGTGCGTGGATTGGAAGGCGGTGTGAAACTGCTGAGTAACATCAACATGATCATTGCCATTGCCCTACTGTTTTTTGTAGCGCTGGTGGGTTTTGCCGTCGCTCTGGGCAATGTACCGACGACGATAGGCGCTTATCTGGAAAATATTATTCCCCTGAGTAACCCTCATGGCCGTGAAGACGAAGCCTGGTTCCAGGGTTGGACCGTGTTCTACTGGGCCTGGTGGATCTCCTGGTCACCTTTCGTCGGTATGTTCATTGCGCGTGTTTCCAAAGGTCGGACCATTCGCGAGTTTATTATTGCCGTTTTGCTGGTTCCTACAGCGGTGACCGTTATCTGGATGTCTGTCTATGGCGGTATTGCCATCGATCAGGTCGCGAATGGCGTGGGTGCGCTGGGTACCGATGGCCTGACCGAGGTGCCACTGGCCATGTTCCAGATGTTTGATGAGCTGCCCATGGGCATGATCCTGTCAGTTATCGCGATTGTGCTGGTATTGGTGTTCTTCATCACGTCATCGGATTCCGGATCTCTGGTGATCGACAGCATTACCGCTGGCGGCAAGATTGATGCACCAGTGCCTCAGCGCATTTTCTGGGCATCCATCGAGGGTGCAATTGCTGCGGCCTTGCTGTGGATTGGCGGAACTGAAGCGATTCAGGCCTTGCAGGCGGGTGCCATTTCGACCGGCTTGCCTTTTACTTTCGTACTCCTGGCCATGTGCCTGAGTTTGCTGCTGGGTCTGCGAACTGAACCCAAGTTGAAGTAGCGCAATCTCTAGGACCCGCAGGCATCGCCTGCGGGTCCTGTTCCCTATTTACTGTCACGCTTTTCCCTGATACGTCTCCGACTAAGCGTCTATTCCCATAGATCCTGAATCGACTGCTTCTCATCAAAGTGGTGGGCCACTTGTGCCTGCAATAGTTCTGCGGTCGCCAGGGCGTCGGTCATCGCATGATGCAGGTGGTAGCGCGGGAGACCGTAGCGCTCCCGAATATCAGGCAGTCGAAGTGAAGCAATGGGGCGCTTCATCAGGCGCTCCATAAAACTTTGCTGGTTCTTACAGACTCGCTCCTCCAATGACATGGTATCGATCACCGGGAACAGGATGTGTTCCTTGAGTCGCTGCATCACTGCGCCGTCGAAAAAATTGCGCTCGATATGCCGGTAATGCACGACGACAATTTTGTGGGCGATTTCCGGCAAGAGCTGATCCAGAATCTCGCCCAGGTCAGGAGCCTGTTCGATGTCGCTATGGGTGATGCCATGGATGACAATAGATTCGGTGGCAAGATCCCGACGCGGTTTGACCACATAGTGCCGGGCGTTGCGGCAGTGGATGCGGGCCAGGCTGAACGGGACCAGGCCGATGCTGACGATGGCGTCCGTGTCCGGGTTAAGGCCGGTGGTTTCAAAATCCATAGCGACAAAGTCAGTATCGCGCAGCGAAGTCTGTGGATCGACACATCCGGCCTGGTAAAAGCGTTGCAGGCGTTTGTCCTGACTGTCCTGGGTGCGACCGGTGTAATAGCGGGGCCATTCCTTGCTGGATGGAAGCATGGGTGAAGTGGGCATTGACACGCTTCCCTAACTCAGGGGCCGTTTGCTGTGATAGCGGAATTTCAGAAAGCTTTGGGCCTTGTCCAGTACCTGAAAGGCTTCTTTCAGGTTGCGACGCTCAAAGGTGGAGAGTTGGTCAGGGTTAATGCTGTTGTCCGGTTTCTCGCCTTGTTCCACATCACTGGCCTGATGGCGGATGCGTACCATGGAAATATATTCCAGCGCGTCACTGAGTTCGCGTCCTTTTCCGGGAGGAAGCAGTTCGGCTTCGATAATGTCATCAATGCGCTCGAAAGAATTCTGTGCTTCGGAACCCACCGCCAGAGCATGCACCCGAATCACGTCGCTCAAAGGTGCAGTGCCTCGCCGCTTGAGATTAATGGATTTGCCATGGCGTCCATCCTGCTCCATCACGAAGCCTTTGAAAAATCCCAATGGTGGCGTTCGATTCAGTGCATTGCCGGCCATATTGGCCAGAAAGTGAGGGCTGTTCTTACTGCGTTCAGCAATGAACTGTTTAAGTTTATCGGCGAGAAGGGTCTCGCCCCAGACGCCATCCAGATCGAAAAAAATGCAGCTGTGCAGCAATGCTTGTGGATCCGGGTGTTCGATCCACTCCGCAAACTGCTGTTGCCATTGGGAGAAGGTCAGTCGCCACAGGGGGTTGGTGGCCATAATGTCACCGGAACAATATTCATAACCACAACTGGCGAGACCATCGCTGACGAAGGTTGCCAATTGTTCGAAGTAGGGGCCATGTTGTTCTTCATCAAAACTGTCATCCAGGATAATGGCATTGTCCTGGTCAGTAACCAGCAGTTGCTCGTCCCGGGCCATGGATCCCAGGGCCAGAAAACAATAGGGTATGGGTGCTTCGCCGAGCTTCTCTTCGGCAAGCGCCAGCAGACGTTGCTTGAAGCTGCGACCGATCACCGCCATGGCGCTGCCGATCATGTGGGAGTTCGCGTCTTCATTCACCATACGTACGTAGACTGACGGAAGCTGTTTGGCATATTGCGCCAGGTCTTCAACACTGATCTGGGAGAAGATGCCCCTCACAAACAACAGGCTGCTCTGGGATTCATGCCGCAAAATATCGGATAGCGCGAGTACCCCCACGGGCTTGCGCTTGTGAACGATGGGCAGGTGATGCAGATTGTGGCGGAGCATGGTCAGCATGGCTTCGAAGACATAGGCGTTGTCATCGAGCGTGGTGATGCCCGTGGACATGATTTCTTCGATGGGGGTATCAACAGGCAGATCAACTGCCAGCACGCGCTTGCGCAGATCCCGGTCGGTGACAATGCCCAGGATGGAACTGCCGCTATCGTTTTCAGCATTGTTCTGATCATAGACCAGCACGGACGACACGCGCTCTTCGGTCATAATCCGGGCGACCTCTCTGATCGAGGTACCAGGGGAAACACTGACCGGATCACGAAACAGTAGTGATTTCACTTTCACGCTGGTGAGATCGCTGGATTCATCCGTTGCGGAAACCGTATGACGCAACAGGTTACCGCTGTCGGCTTCGAAATAGTCCGCAAAACAATCGTGCTCGTCGCAGTAGGTACTGAACAATTCTGCCGGTATGCAGTAAACGAGCGTGTCTTCCAGGGCCTTGACCGGGAAACGTACACGACGATTCATCATCAAGCCCATCTGACCAAAAATGCCGCCCTCATCCAGGCGATTGTAGAGTTCGCCATTACGGCGAAAGGTTTCCACCGCACCGCTGCGCACGATGTAGAGATCCTGAATGGCTTCGCCGTAATTGAGAATATCGCTGCCGGCCCGGAAATAGGCGATTTCAATATTGCGGGCGAGCGTATCGCGGGCGGATTCCGGTAGCTGGTCGAAAGGCGGGTAGCGGCCCAGAAAACTGGATATTTCGATTTGCTCTGCCTGCACGGTGTCGTCCTGAAAGCTGGTTGAGCGAAAGGGATAAAGCTGGCGTGGTAATGAGATTCAGGTTAGCACGGCGTTTAAGAGGCGACAACGATCGCTGGTTTTCAGACTTTGTGAAAGCAGGATGAAAAAATATGATTTATGGCGACATATTATGTCGCTATGGGTCTTAATATGACTTCTGCAGGCGGGAGAAAGCAGTCGTTTCCCGATTATCAATCCAGAGGAGTCAGACCATGTTTCGAGTTAATGCATTTACAAAAAAAGGTACCAAGTTCCGTTTCCGTATTCAGGGAGACGACATTCATGCGGTGCGTTCAACACTCAGTACCATTTTTGATGGGCGTGACATGCGCCTGGTTCTGGTTGAACCGATCACCTTGCCATAAGGGCTTGATGAATGCAGTCAGCCAGACGGGTAACGGTCGAGCATGGCCTGGAGCTGTCTTACCAGGTCTTGCTCAATACAGGCTGGGGCTTTCACTAGCGCGCGATCGCCAAGCGACAGCAGCCAGTTCCGCAACTGTACAGTCCGCTGGACGCCGGCGGTGAGTAACCAGACACCATTTCCTTGTTTCACCAGATGCTGATCATCGGCGATGGGACTATCCTGCAGATCGAGCAGCAGGCTGTCCTGATCCGGGACATGCAGTTCTAGCTCTAATTCGTACAGCTCTTTGTCGTCCGCTTGCAGATAGACATCCATATGTCCTTCCTGCAGATAGCGTTTCATCTCGAAATCCTGGGGCACCGCATTACTGAAACGACTGACGCTGACGGATTCAATTCTGTGCAGTAAAAAGCTTCGAAAGCCGTCTTCCGAGTCGATGTCTTCGTTCTTCTTGGCTACCAGATACAGTTTTGGCAGCATAATGGCCACGCCAAAGGGGTGCAGATCATAATCTTTGACCTGACCTCGGCTTCGGTACTCAATATTTACGCGCTTACCCTGGAGAATGGCCTGATAAATATTGTCCAGGTGAGCCATATCGAATTCAGGCGTACGCAGGCTTTGGCCGCGTTGGTAAAACTCAACTGCCTGGGTCAGACGATGGTAATGGCGTGGCGACACGCGTCCGTCCCGTTGATTCAGACGCTCATCCGCTCGCTGAAATATTCTTGAAAGTTCGTGACGGGTCGGGCCGGGCAATAACTGCTTGAGATGCTTGGATGAGATGGACAGAGCCAGCGCCATATAGGCCGGCATGCGTTCAAAATCGTATTGCAGTTGCTGATAGGGATCGAGTCGCCACAGCAGGCTTTTGCCCTGGCCGCGCTCCATAGTGAGCCCAAAGTCATTAAGTGCTTCACCTTCTTCTTCGGGGCCGAGCAGAAATTTAAGGTCGCGCTGAATCAGACGTAACTGGCTGCGACGTTCTCGCGCTTCTTCATCCAGATAGCCGGCATCCAGCAGGTGCTGGAGAATGGTGTCCGTTGAGACCTGCTCATTTTGTGAGCGCAGATAGTTGAGTATTTCCAGGCGTCTCAGGAAAGTTTGCATGGCTCGGCTCTTGTCAGGAAGGCAGGATGACCCGCAGCAGGCCCATAAAACTGGTGAGTAAGAGCACCGCTCCCATCACCCGATAGAACATGACGGCATCGGTGGATTGCAGTTTGCGGTGAAACTTCAGTCCAAGCATATGGCCCAGCGCGGCACAGGGAAGCAGCCAGAGTTGATGGATTAATTGCATGTCCACCTCCAGGTAAAGGAAGGCGGCGATCTTGATCCAGACCAGAATAAACCAGAGGGCAAACAGGGTATCTCGCAGTTTTTCCTGACGCACGTGAGCAGCAAAAACGGCCGTCAGCAGAGGTGCACCGATCAGCGACGTGCCGCTGACATAGCCGCCCAGCATCAGAAATATGATATCGAGGATACGACTCTTGCTGTGGAAGGGTTTGTTCAGCAAATAGGAGACGGAATAGACCGAGACAATGGAAAAGATGATCAGCCCCATGACGGTAGAGGGCAGGGTGATCAAGCCAAAGACTCCGATTAGTTTCGGAATCAACATAATCAGCAGGGCTTTCTTGAGGTAAGCCCAATCGATGGAGCCCTCGGCCTCCTGACCTTTGCGCAGGTACTTCTGGCGAATGCGATGATTGTTATAGAGAATCAGGCTGGAAAAGAAGATCAGTTGCAGTGAAATGATCGGCAGATAGATCAGTGCATCATTGTGTATTAGCAGGAGAAAGGGCAGCGATAGTACGGCACCACCAAAGCCCAGTCCGGAACGGACAAAACCGCTCCAGACGAACACCAGTGCTATCAAGGCACACTGCAGCAGTGAAAGTTCTGCCATGTTTTTTAACTGATCCTCTTACTGTTTCTTACCGAAGGCCGCTAAACCCAAACGCCAACACAAGCAGTGCAGTGGTCGGCGATTGCTTATGCGCCGTCATTTTTTTCCTGTGCTTCCTGTTCCGCTTTGCGGGCCGCGATTTCCGCGCGCAGTTGTGCCAGCTCTGCTTCCATCATTTCAGGCGTTTCCAGCGTTATTTTGCCCAATTTTCCTGAACGTAGTTCCTGCAACACAATGGTTGCGGCCTGGTGCTGATCCACGTGACCGCCTGCTCGTAAACATCCGCGCTTTTTACCAATGGCATCCAGCAGGGCCATATCTTCATACGGCAGGGAATCGAGACGATAACGTGCGGCCAGTGCATCCGGATAGGCCTGGCGCAAATAGTCCAGCACGTAGAGGGCGACGTCTTCGTATTCCATGGCGGTGTCCTTGATGGCGCCGGTGGCAGCGAGGCGATAACCGCAGCTCTGTGGTTCCAGTTTTGGCCAGAGAATACCGGGGGTGTCCGACAGGGTCAGGCCATTGTCCAGTCTGATTTTCTGCTGACGACGGGTGACAGCAGGTTCATTGCCAACCTTGGCAATAGCACGACCACTGATTGCATTGATCAGAGTGGACTTCCCCACATTCGGAATTCCCATGACCATTGCCTGAATGTTTTTGTCTTCGCTGCGTTTTTCGACCAGCTTGTGACATAGCTTGGCAATAGTGCCTTTACGGCTGTCCGCATTGGCAGAAAGTGCCAGTGTTTTTACACGACTGTCCTGCTCGTAATAACTCTGCCATTGGCGGGTGATATCGGGATCCGCCAGATCTGCCTTGTTCAGGAGTTTGACGGCTGGTTTGTTGCCGCGTAAGCCTTTGATCAGCGGGTTCGTGCTACTAAAGGGAATGCGGGCATCCAGTACCTCAATCACAATATCAATGTCATCCATGACTTTGCGAATTTCTTTACGGGCCTTATGCATGTGCCCGGGGAACCAGTTAATTGTCATAATGGATTGCTGCCTGGAAATGCTTGTCCGCGGTAACTGTATCGGGAAATGGGCTTTGTTTGCCGTCTAGTCCAAGACCGGCTGGCGCAATAGATAGAGGGTGACTGCGGTGCCGGTGGTGCAGAGTAGCAGAACTGCCCAGAGTTTAGAAATGATCAGCATCGATACCAGCATACTCAGCCACAGCACGATGAGTATGCGCGCGCGTACGCGCCGTTCGATGCCATGGCCATCCTGCCAGGCAGTGACCATTGGTCCAAGCCTGGGGTGCTCCACCAGCCAGGTATGGAAGCGTTCCGACGATCGTGCGAATAGCCATGCCGCTAACAACAGAAATGGCGTAGTAGGAAGCAGGGGCAGAAACAGACCAATCACGCCGAGTATGACGCAGAGCCAGCCGAAGAGCATGAACATAAGCTTAATGCTGTGATTCATGGCAGCAGCTCTACCTCACTGGAGTATGAAGCGGCGTCAGCCAGATGTACGGGAGGCGTCAGTAAACGGGTTTCGCCGACCGCCATTGTGATAAAACTTTCCGCGGGTATGATGCCCGATTCAACTGCGCTCGCAATACGTTGCGCTGGCTCCATCATGGGCTCGGCGGATAGCTGGAAGGTTCCCCAG
Organism: Oleiphilaceae bacterium; assembly: GCA_965230795.1. Taxonomy (GTDB): domain Bacteria; phylum Pseudomonadota; class Gammaproteobacteria; order Pseudomonadales; family Oleiphilaceae; genus PZPK01. The sequence goes on from OZ246020.1 coordinate 399,685, forward strand.
TGCATGCCTATGCTGAGTTTGGCACCAATATCCTGGTGGATCTTGATGGCTTCATCAGGGTCCACATGCTGCTGTGACATAAACCAGCGCGGCGCGTACGCCCCTATGGGAATCAGACCGAGATCAATATCAGGCCAGCGTTCCCCGACCTGTTTAAACTGCACCGGGTTGTAGCCAGTATCGCCACCGAACCAGACGCCAAAATCACGAATCTGGATATGCCAGGCGGCCCACAGTGTGGCATGGCGGTCAAACAGACCCCGAGCCGACCAATGCTGTGATGGAGTGGCAGTCACTGTGAGGTCTTGCGCGTTCAGTGAATCCCACCAGTCAAATTCACGCACTCGATCAGCGCTAATGCCTGCGTCCAGAAACCACTGTTTTAACTTGAGTGGTACCAGGTAGACAGGTTGATCGCCAAGCATGGCAATGGTGTCTGCATCCAGGTGATCATAGTGATTGTGGGAAATGATCACGTAGTCAATGTTGGGTAAGTGTTCGTAGGCAACCGGCATTTCCACCAGTCGCTGGGGGCCGGCAAAGCCCACAGGTGAGGCACGGTCTGACAGAATCGGGTCTGTGAGTATGGCGAGTCCCTGATGCTGAATCAGAAAGGTTGAATGGCCCAGCCAGGTTACTTGCGGAGCAACGCCAGGTTTAGCGATTCGCTCGAAGCGCGGGTCAGCAATAGGCACCTGATACGCTTCAGCTTCATGATCGGCAAAGGGCTCGTCACCGAAGTACTTCATCTTAATGAAGGTGAAGGGGCCCTTCTCAATAGGATCAATATAAAGGTTACGGAAACCGTCAGCAGTGTGGTGTGCGGGTCGATCCTGTAAACGGCTTGCATCACTGGTGTGGCAGCCTGCCAACGTCATCATGACCAGAGCAAGGGTCACGAGACAAAGAGTTGGGCGCATCGGTAATTGAGGGATCGTCATCGGCAGCACGGATATTGGGAACGGATGGTCTAGGTTACCCGAAGCGTGTCGGGCTGCAAAGTATGCGCCCAAACGGTGATAGACAGCATCAGGGCTTGCACACATAATAGTCGCATTTTTGGAGGTATAGCATGGAAATTGATCAGAACTCGGTGGTGAGCTTTCACTATCTTTTGCGCAATGAGCAAGGTGAGCCCATTGAATCCTCCCATGATGGCAACGGCGAAGCGGTTGCCTATCTGCATGGGCATGGCAACATCGTTTCCGGTCTGGAAAAAGCGATGGCCGGGCACAAGGCTGGTGACAAATTTGAGGTGAGCGTATCGCCTGAAGAGGGTTATGGATTGCGTCAGGAGGGGGCAGTGCAGCGTGTGCCTGTAAAACACTTGATCGGCCATAAAAAGAACATGCGTTTGCAGCCCGGTACGATTGTTTCCATCAACACTGAAGAGGGTGCCCGGCAGGTCATGGTGGTTAAAGCCGGCAAGTTCAATGTCGATGTGGATGTGAATCATCCATTGGCAGGTAAAACGCTGAATTTTGAAATCGAGGTTGTAGATGTGCGAGAGGCCTCAGCCGATGAAATATCCCATGGCCATGCCCATGGTCCAGGTGGGCATCATCACTAGTCCCGGGGATGTTACGCGCGCCGCCTTCCTTAACAAGTGCTAATGTTCTGCGTCTGGTCGCAAACTGGAAAACCAAGTAAGGTGGCGCATGCATTCAAGACAATAAATCCCGTGGGAAAATTTCACTATGAGAAAGACATTAATCGCGGCTCTGGCTTTGACCGCTGCAAGTTTTGTCCAGGCGGTAGAACCGGTCAAATCACTGGAAACCGAAGACCAGAAAGTCAGCTACAGTTTCGGCGTTGTATTCGGGAAACGCATGACCAATGATCTGCCCGACCTGGACATGGACGCTTTTGTGCAGGGCCTGGGTGACGCCTTTTCAGGTAAAGCGCAAATGCTGACCGACGAGCAGGTCGGTGAGATCTTGAGTCAGTATCAGCGCAACCTTCAGCAAAAACAAATTGAAAAGCACCAGGAAATGAGTGCAGCAAACAAAAAGACCGGCGAGGAATTTTTGGCAGCCAACAAGAACAAGGAAGGTGTGGTGACGCTGGCCAGTGGTCTGCAATACAAAATTGTTGAGGAAGGTCAGGGACAGCAACCGGGTCCGGATGATACGGTAAAAGTTCACTACACAGGCTCATTGATCAATGGCGAAGTATTCGACAGTTCGGTTGAGCGAGGACAGCCGGTGAGTTTTCCGGTTAATGGCGTGATCGCTGGTTGGACGGAAGCCCTTCAGTTGATGCCTGTGGGCTCAAAATGGCAGCTGTTTATTCCCGCTGACCTGGCATACGGTGCCAACGGTAACCGAACCATCGGTCCTAATGAGACGCTGCTGTTTGATGTAGAGTTGCTGGATATCGAGAAAAAATAATATCCATCTGAACAAGCGGGCGGTGTTACCAATGTGATGCCGCCCGGACTCAAAATTTCTGGTCTACCTCATTTCCCTGTTGTTTTCTTCGCTCGTCGAACCTATATCCCTTTGGCTTCTTTTTAGCACATTTTTCATGGCATTTTTGTGGCCGTTTTATGCCCTCAAGGAATGAAGGTTTGGGATAAACCATCAGAGGTAAGTGCAACAATGTTTGAACCTGTATCAGCCAGGTCGAGAATGGCTTTGCTGCTGGAGCCGCCATAGCTTTTTCTGGGTTTGGCCTGCCAAGTGTTGAGCATCCTGTTTTCAAGGATACCCCAGCGTTTTACCTCGCCCTGAAATGTACCCACTGTAAGCGTTTGCTCATCTTCCGAAAACACGGCAGCGGTGTAATTGGTATAGCGATTTGGAAACTGCGAACGAATGTCTCCACTTGCGGTATCCCAGATCAGGGCATCCTCTCGCAATGAAGTCACAAAGGCGAGATTACCCGATGGAGACAGGGCAAGGGAATGAATAAAGTTTTCAAGGGTTTTGCTGTGCAGCAGTTTCCCGCTCTCAAGGCTCCAGATTTTTGCAGTTTTGTCATCGCCTCCGGTGATGCCCAGGCTGGCATCGGCATTCATGGCAACTTTGCGCACTTCGGCATCGTGTTCAAAGCTAAACAGTGTTGCTCCGGTATTGAGGTCGAAATAGCTGGCGGTGCCATTGTTTAACCCCATCAACGCGCGACTTCCCTGCCGATTCATTTCGATTGTCAGGATGCGGCTTGGTGCCCGCCAGTACTGCAGTGATTCGCCGCTCTGTGTATCCCAAACCACCATGGCATCTTCGACACAGGTCACCGCACGGTTGCCATCACTGGAGATAGCTGCGGCTCTGATCAGGCTGAATTCTCCGGCCTGATGATTCCAATTAAATAGACGTTCGCCTTTGCCAAGGTCCCAGAAACTACCGCCGTGATGAAGGGAGCCGACCACAGCCGCTGAGCCATCTGAGGAAAGAGCGCCACTGATCAATCCTTGTGTCGCAAGTTGCTGATGACTGTTGGGTCCCTCTGCGCATGCAGAAGCGAGGAGAAACATAGCGAGGAAAAGGAGTCGTTGTATCGCTGGCACATTCATATCCTTTTTGGTTAACCAGTCGGTTTTGTTTTTGATCGGCAGGATGAATGTTTTCAGTATAGCGCTTTGGAAGGGTGATGACCGTGGAAGTCATGCTTCGCTTCCACGATCATATTTAGATCAGACTTTATGCAACGGAATCAGCGTGGGCTTTGTGCAGTGATTCGATCAGTACATCTTCCAGTTCAAATCTGTCTTCCAGGGTTTTGCCCAAATTGTCGAGTTCGGCAATCAGGCCTTCAATACCGTCATCAACCTTGTGGATGTTGTCGAAGCGGTCATTAAAATCCAGTGCCACTTCAGTCGATTCCTGAATCTGGGGAATGATACGGTTAGCCAATTCACGGCCCGCCTGGTTATCAAACTCGGCAGCTTCACTGAGGAGTTGTTCGTAAACCTCAAAATGGCCAACGGAAACATAGTCCACCAGGATCTGACAAAAAGACTGGAAACGCTCGACTTTGTTTTCCTGGGAGCTGCCAGGATTCACTGACAGGTCACAGAGTTTAACGATGAGTGCCTGACGTTCTTTGAGCCATTTGTCGATCAGGTCGTTTACTCCGCCCCAGCGCTCTTTTGCATTTTCGCAATTTTCGAGCATGCCTTACCCCTTTACTACTTGTGTGAAAATCGATGGCATCTGGTCCTGGAAATGGTTTGTTTTGATTACCTGGATGGAGTCAAAACAATGTTTGCTGCCGATGACTAGCCTGCCATGTTTGAGCGAGTTTACGCCCGGTCTTATTATTCTCGCGTCTTGTTGTATCGAGTACGTATTCGCTACTGCTTTTGGGTGTCCCTGCGGCACCGAGAAATTGTGCTAGCAAGGAGAGTGGAAAAATTAACGAATTTAATGGCTTGTCGCAACTTTTATTTCAATTTGCCTTGAGCGCGGAGGATCAGGGCCAGAACCTGAGCCAGGGCGATAGCGACGAAAGCGAGCAGCGACCAGCCGGGAATGGAAATGCCAGCCAGAGTCCACTGAACTTCTGCACAGTCTCCGGTACCAACCAGTGACATTTCGATAACTTCCAGCAAAGGAAACACTTCCAGCATATATTCAAGGCCGGGTCCGCAGGCGGGCACCTGGTCTTCCGGAAGGCTCTGAAGCCAGAGCTGACGACTCGCGATTGCCGCACCGATTGCTGCGGTAATGGCAGAAAAGGTGCCATAAACAGTTCGTCCCCAGTGTGCAGGATTGTGTGCAAATGCCAGCAGGGAAATCAGGGCGATGGCTGCAAAAACAGCTCTTTGCATCATGCACATGGGGCAGGGATTCATGCTTTTGAAGGGTTCGACCAGCGTTGCTAATCCCAGTAATGCGATACAGCCTAGGAAGATGAACAGGTTCAGGAGGCGAAAGTGGAAAAGTGAGAGCACGTCAGTGTATTCCGGTTGTCTGGGTCGGCGCCTATCTTCGGCAATTCATGCCCATGAGTAAAGCCACTGCGACGCGAATTAAGAGCATTTAATAATAGGAAGATCGTAGTTAGATTCTGCAATGCCGTGGCAAGGCAGGCATTTCCACCCTATACTTTTTGATCCGACAGGCAGCCCGCAAGAGCCGTGTGTTGCCTGTCTGTTTTGCACAACGAATATTTATGAGGATTTATGATCAACAATGCCATGAGATGGATGACTTGCGTGCTGATAGGGCTAACCCTGTCCTTGACGGTGTTGGCCGAGGAAGAGGAAGAAACAGCAGCACCCAAGGTTCAGTATTTTGATCTAAAACCTGCGTTTGTGACTAATTTTGGCAGCTCAATCAACAAGCTTAAATATGTCAAAGCCGAAGTGGTGGTGAGAGCCAGTACCCGTGCAGCCGTTGAAGCCGTGATGGCGCACGAGCCCGTGGTGCGTCATGAGATAGTGATGTTACTGAGTGCACAGACCGAAGAAAGCATTTCTGAAAATGGCGGTCAGGAGAGTATTCGTCTGGAGGCCCTTAAAAGGGTGCAGTCGGTGCTGGAACAAGAAACGGGAGCACCGCAGATTGAGGATCTTCTGTTTACCAGTTTTGTTGTGCAGCGATGAGTGTTGATGAAAGGGGATTCTTAATGAGCGCTTGCCAGAGAGGATAAATCTTGAGGGGCATGAACCCGCCGGACTGCTTTTATCCGGAATCGGGGGCGTGCAAAAGCGCGTCAGGACGCTATTTTGCCGACGGGTTTTTCCAGTTCACAGACATTGATGCCATCTTCCCAGCCAGCTTCCCAGGCAGCCTCGACAACCTCACCCGTATACGGGCAGCGGCCTCGATCCATTCCCATGACGCCTGCCATATAGCCTTGTCGATAGGCTTTGTTCAGCGAATCAATATCCCAGCATAAAGAAAAGTCATTGGCCATCTGGCCGCTCCTTTCATTTAGCTGCCTCGCACTTTCCAAGCGAGCACGGAAATAGAAAACGGGCTATTTCCTTACATCTTGTTCGGCTTCAAAAAGTGGTGTGGCAACGCCATCCACAAAAAATTGTTGCATGTGACTATGTATTGCCAGCGCCTGATTCTTGGTTTTCTTGTTTGCGCGGCCCAGGATAAAACCTGTTTTTTCTTCATATTTTTACGTTAGTGCAACAATGCCTGTCCCGCCAGAATCATTTATTACAATTTGTCCATTGAATGGTGACACGACTTAACAAGCCATTACACGCTAGCACATGGAGATTAGAGGCAACAAACTAGAAAACAGAAAAGATTGAGGTAATTCTCAATCTTTATTTAGGGTGCAGAACGGTGCCTCAGATGAGACGCCGACCGGTTCTCAATTCTTTCGGTTATTGTTGATAGGCTTCGAGGAAGGCATCGAAGGAAATCTTGTCACTGGCTTCTATTTGCCGGGCTTTTTCGAAGGAGCATTCGGCATCGTGCTGAAAGCGTCTCTCGATATCTGCAAGTTTTTCCGGAGCCAGCTGAGCGCTGATCGCCTTATGCTTGCGAGATAATTCACTGGCCAGCTCAATCCAGGACAGGGATTCACTACGCATGATCTGAAGAATTTGCGCGGAGGGGCAAAGGTCGCTTTGCAGCAGCTTCTCGCGCTCCTGTAGTAAAGCCTTGGTATATCGCTGATCCGCGGTATATCTATCCATCTTGTCTGCGAGATCGTCCATCTGGCTGAGGATATCCAGACCCCATTGTCGGGGGCTCACGGCACCCTCAGGGCCTTCCAGTCTCAGCTTGGGATCGCGACCGGCATTGACTGTTTTGCTGAAGTTGCGGTCAATGACCTGGCACTCTGCATCGGGGATATACGGCGAATCTGTTAACAGACACTGAAGCAGAAACAGGTCCATGAAATCGACTTGAGATTCGGAAATGCCGCACGGCAACAGGGGATTTAGATCCAGACAGCGTACTTCAATGTACTCGACACCCCGTTCAATCAATGCCTGGGTAGGTTTTTCCCCGGAGTAGGTGGTGCGTTTGGGGCGAATCGAGCTGTAGTACTCATTTTCGATCTGCAGAATATTGGTGTTGAGTTGAATATATTTTTTACCATCATGAATGCCAATTTTTTCGTAGGCTGGATAGGAAGTATGGATGGCAGATCTCAGGGTGTTGGTGAAATTATTCAGGTTGTTGAAGCAAATGGCCAAGGATGCCTGAGCGTTGTTGTGGTAGCCCAGATCGCCCATGCGTAATGATGTTGCATAGGGTTTGAACAGGCTACCCTTGTCATCGAAGCTATCCAGATCATGGGCGCGTCCGGCAACAAAGCTTTGATCCAGAACCGGGGAGGCACCAAACAGATACATTAGTAACCAGGCCTGGCGGCGGAAATTTCGGATCAGGGCGAAGTAACGATCAGACTTGAAGTCCTTCAGCGACTGCTCCGCAGCCGATGGGGTTTCAAGGCGCCATTGTTCCCAAAATGCGTCATCGAGTGAAAAATTGAAGTGAAGGCCTGCAATACTTTGCATTACGCGCCCATATCGCACCCCAAGGCCTTGTCGGTAAGTATGTTTGAGCTGGCCGATGTTGGAGTTGCCGTATTCCGCTATACGGATACTGGCATCACCATTGAGGACGCAAGGCATACTGCCAGCCCATAACAACTCATCATCGATATGCTGTTGCACATAGTGATGGATCTCGGATAGATCCTGCATCAAGGATTCACGGCTTTCCTTAACCGGCGTAATAAGCTCCAATAAAGCTTCCGAATAGTCGGTGGTAATGGAGTCATGGGTGAGCGGGTGCCCCAGGGAGCTGGGGTGATCGCTCTGCGCAATACTAAGATTTTTCGCGACCCTCAGGCCTTCCTTCTCGATCCCCCGGTAGATTAGTTTGCTATGACTTTTGAGGTAGTGATCCAATCGAGACAGACCAGCGGTGAAGTCAGAAGTAATGTGCGGGTTTGCCATAGTCAGATCCTGAGGTGATTCGGAATTGCCCTGATCGGCAGGGCATTATAATGAACAATACTGTTGCTGTGGCCAGCCCGTTGATAGTGGAACGCACTGTTCCAAATGCAAAGCCAGGCCTCAAGCTCAAGACTTTTGCGCTTGCTTTAATGCCGCAGCCAAGGCACCTCCCAATGCCGTAGAGCCGGTCTTTGCAGCGCTTGGGCGTTTTTTCACCGCGGGGCCTTTGGTATGTTCAGTTTTTGCCTTGCTTCCATTGTCAGCCTTGTCCTGCAAACGCATGCTGAGACCGATGCGTTTTCTCGGGATGTCGACTTCTAACACCTTCACCCGAACGATGTCACCGGTTTTCACCACATCGCGCGGATCTTTGACGAACTTGTCCGCCAGGGCCGAGATGTGGACGAGACCATCCTGGTGTACTCCAATATCAACAAAAGCACCAAAGTGGGTGACATTGGTGACAGCCCCTTCAAGGATCATGCCCGGCTTGAGGTCTTGCAGGGTCTCAACGCCTTCCATGTAGCTGGCGAATTTGAATTCGGGTCTTGGATCTCGGCCAGGTTTGGCCAGCTCTGCGAGAATATCCTGAACCGTCAGTTCGCCGGCCTGATCCGAAATATAGTCATTGGCAGCGAGTCCCTGAAGCAGGCTTTGGTTGCCAATCAAGTCTGCCACTTTCAGCTGGCGGGTATTCGCGATCTGCTGGGCAACATGGTAAGACTCCGGATGCACTGCCGACGCATCCAGTGGATTATCGCCGCCACGGATGCGCAAGAATCCGGCGCATTGCTCGAAGGCCTTGTCACCGAGGCGGGGTACCTTTTTGAGCGTTTGTCGATCCCGGAACGGTCCATTTTGATCTCGGAAATCGACAATATTGCCGGCGATACTGCTGCTGAGTCCAGCGACACGGGACAGCAGGGGAGCAGAAGCAGTATTCACATCAACGCCTACAGCGTTTACACAGTCTTCCACCACCGCATTGAGGCTACGGTTGAGTTGCACCTGACTAACATCATGCTGATATTGCCCGACGCCAATGGCCTTGGGCTCAATTTTCACCAGTTCGGCCAGAGGATCCTGGAGACGTCTGGCAATGGATACCGCACCGCGAAAGGTCACATCGAGATCCGGGAACTCCCGGGCGGCAAATTCGGATGCCGAGTAAACGGAGGCGCCAGCTTCGCTGACCATGATCTTGGTGAGCTTGAGCTCTTTATGACGAGCGATCAGGTCAGCCACCAGCTTGTCGGTTTCACGGGAGGCTGTGCCGTTACCAATGCTGACCAGTTCGACCTGATGTCTGTTGGCTAGTGTCGCCAGTTCGGCAATGGACGCGTCCCACTGGTTCTTGGGCGCATGGGGATAAATCGTCGTGTAATCCAGCAGCTTGCCGGTTTTGTCGACGACGGCAACCTTGACGCCCGTGCGCAAGCCGGGATCAAGTCCCATGGTGACCTTTTCACCCGCTGGTGCTGCCAACAGCAAGTCTTTCAGATTTTCCGCGAAAACATCGATGGCGACGTTCTCGGCCTCTTCACGCAAGCGGGTCAACAGTTCGTTTTCAATATGCAGGCTGAGTTTGACTCGCCATGTCCAGCGCACCACATCCCGGAGCCAGTTGTCTGCAGCTCGCGCCTTATCTTCGATCGCAAAATGCGCCGCTACCATTCCTTCACAGGGGTGGGGCGCGCTGCGATCTTCAGGATCATATCCCAGGGCATTGAGGTTTAGCGTCAGGATACCTTCGTTACGTCCACGAAACAGGGCGAGTGCACGGTGAGATGGAATCTTTGCAATGGCTTCACGATAGTCGAAGTAGTCGAGAAACTTCTTCCCTTTTTCCTTTTCTGACTCGATGACCTTGCTGATGACCTCGCCCTGCTCCCACATGTAGGCTTTGAGCTGTCGCAGCAGTTGAGCGTCTTCACTGAAACGCTCCATCAGAATGTAACGGGCGCCATCCAAAGCCGCTTTGGTATCAGTGATGCCTGCTTCTGAATTCAGAAAGGCCCCGGCTTCCGCCTCGGGATCCAGAGAGGGATTGTTGTAGAGCGTGTCGGCGAGGGGCTCCAGTCCGGCTTCAATGGCGATCTGTCCTTTGGTGCGACGTTTGGGTTTGTAGGGCAGGTAAAGATCTTCCAGTTCACTTTTTGTCGACGCGGACAGAATTTGTTGCTCCAGTTCAGGGCTCAACTTTTCCTGTTCGCGAATACTTTGCAAGATGCTGTCCCGGCGGTCTGTCAGCTCCCGTAAATAGCGCAGACGGTCTTCCAGCTGGCGCAGTTGCGAGTCATCCAGGGCTCCCGTGACTTCTTTTCGGTAGCGCGCGATAAAGGGAACCGTAGCGCCCTCATCGAGCAGTTGTACGGCTGCATTGACCTGTGCGGGTTTAACCTGAAGCTCTTGAGCGATCTGTTGATGAATATCTTGCATAGTGTGATATCTAAGGTTTGCGTTCCAAGGTTCTGTGAAGGGTGATTGAGGCGCTGTCCAGCAGCTTGTTGGATTCCAGTTTTTCGATTTCGTTTGCCCGGAAAATAAAAATCAACACGCTGTCATGGCATTCCGCCTCATATGGAGTCGAAACCGATAATTTAAACCCTGTTCAAACGAAAAAGCGATTATTTATCTGTGTCATGGATCGGTTAGAATGCTCAGCCCGTCGAGCCGGCACCAGCCTGTGCTCGTGCGAGCGTTATTTCGTCAGCAATAAGGTAATACCCGTCACCATGGCTAACCAACTGAATCCCCGCCAGCGCGAAGCCGTCCATTATGTGGGCGGCCCGCTGTTGGTGCTCGCGGGTGCCGGCAGTGGCAAGACCAGTGTGATTACCCGCAAGATTGCCTATCTGATCCGGCAGTGCGGCATTAAGGGCAGACATATCGCTGCCGTGACCTTTACCAACAAGGCCGCTCGCGAGATGAAGGAGCGTGTCGGCAAGCTGGTATCAGGGCCGGATGCGCGTGGCCTGACGGTCTCGACCTTCCACAATCTGGGCCTCAACATCATTCGGAGCGAGCACAAGGTGCTTGGATACAAACCTGGTTTCACCATCTTTGATGCCGAGGATGCCAAGACCTTGATCCGTGATTTGATGGTCAAGGAAGGCGATGAAAACACCGACCATCTCAACGACATTCAGATGCGTATTTCCAATTGGAAGAATGCCATGCTGACACCCGAGTCGGTATTGAAGTCGGTGGTGACGCCTGAAGACGCCTTGGCGGCCAATGTTTATGCGGTCTATAACCGTTACCTCAAAGCTTACAACGCCCTGGACTTTGACGACTTGATTCTGTTGCCGGTCCAGCTGTTTCAGTCCAGCGCGGATGTCCTGTCGCGCTGGCGACAGAAAATCCGCTACCTGTTGGTCGATGAGTACCAGGATACCAATCTGGCCCAGTATGAGCTGGTCAAGTTGCTGGTCGGAGAGCGGGAAGCGCTCACCGTTGTGGGTGATGATGATCAGTCCATTTACGCCTGGCGCGGTGCCCGGCCTGAAAATCTGGTGCGACTGGAGACCGATTTCCCCACCCTGAAACTGATCAAGCTGGAGCAGAATTATCGTTCCACCAGTTTGATACTTAAAGCGGCCAATCAGGTGATTGCCAACAACCCTCATGTGTTCGAGAAGGCTCTGTGGAGCGAGCTGGGTACCGGGGAGCGAATCCGGATTATCCGCTGCCGCCATGAAGATGCCGAGGCGGAACAGATCGCAGCCGAGATTCTTGATCTCAAGCTGAAAAAGGACATTCCTTTCAAGGACTTTGCCGTGCTGTACCGTGGGAATCATCAGTCCCGATTGCTGGAAATCAAAATGCAGGCCTTTCAGGTTCCGTATCGACTCTCTGGCGGCACGTCATTCTTTTCCAAAAATGAAATCAAGGATGCCATGGCTTATCTGCGACTGTTGGTGAATCCGGACGATGATGCAGCGTTTTTACGTATTGTGAATGTGCCTAGGCGGGAGCTTGGGCCGGCAACGCTTGAGAAGCTGGGAATGTATGCATCTGAGCGCGAAAGCAGCCTGTACCAGGCCATCAATGAGGTCGGTCTTGAGCAGCACCTGAATGGCAAGGCGCTGGAGCGACTGCGACGTTTCCGTGATTGGCTGGAGCGGACGACGCGACGCTGTTATCAGGAAGACCCGATTCCGGTACTGAAGCAGCTGTTCACAGATATCGAGTACGACCAGTGGCTGTATCAGAACGCCAATACACCGAAGGCAGCCGAGAAGCGAATGGAGAACGTTTGGTATCTGATTGATTCAGTGCGCAAGATGCTGGACGAGGACAAGGGGACCGCCGATGAGATTGGTATAGAAGAAGCTATCTCGAAACTGGTGCTGCGGGACATGCTGGAGCAGCAGGAAGAAGAGGACGACAGTGACAAGGTACATTTGTTGACGCTGCATGCGTCGAAGGGATTGGAGTTTCCCCATGTTTTTATTATGGGGCTTGAGGAAGAACTGCTGCCCCACCGTAACAGTATCGAAGACGATAATATCGAAGAAGAACGTCGGCTTATGTACGTGGGGATAACCCGGGCCCAACGGACGCTGGCGTTGACCTATGCTGCGACCCGCAAGCAATATGGTGAGAAAATCGAAACCATACCCAGTCGCTTTCTGGATGAATTGCCGGAAGAGGATCTGCAGTGGGAAGGGGGAGAACAGGAAGATCGCCAGCGGGTTCAGGAAAAGGGCAACCAGACCTTGTCGGCCTTGCTGGGCGGACTAAAAGGTTAAGGCTGGATGCAATGCATAGCGATGTGAAATGAGGATCGATGATGGCCGATGCTTTTGTTGATGAAACGACTTTTCTGAGCCTGATTGATCGAATGCCTCTGGTGTCGACGGATCTGATAATTGAAAACGCTGAAGGAAAGTTTTTGTTGGGTCAGCGCAAAAATCGTCCGGCAAAGGGGATGTTTTTTGTTCCCGGTGGCAGAATTCGCAAGAACGAGCGATTGAAAGACGCATTCTCTCGCCTGTGTCGGGAGGAGTTGGGATTGGACTACTGCTTCGAGAACGCTCAACTGCTGGGTGTATACGAACATTTCTATTCCGACAATTTTGCCGGCGCAGCGGGAATCTCAACCCACTATGTTGTCACCGCCTATCGTTTACGTTTGACAGGAGGTGAGCCACTGGATTTGAGTGCACAGCATAGCGAGAGTTGCTGGTGGTCTGCGGATCAGATAATTGATTCCGTGCAAGTGCACGAGAACACCAAAGCCTATTTTGAGCTTCCTAAGGACTAAGCTCGAATAGTTCGCTCAGATCCAGATATTCGCGCAACTGCGCCTTTACGTTCTCGTCGAGATCTTGCCAGTGATCACAGAGTTCGTTCCAGACGCGGACCTGAAAGGTTTTCACAACACTTCGAAAAGCATGGCCATGTAGCTGGCCATCATACAAACCATGTCCTTGATTGAAACCAGCTTCGTTGAAGCAGCTTTCCCCCTTGGCCATGGCCTGCGTATAGGCCTGTCGGTTTTGATGCATAAGCACTGAAAAGGTCCCCATGATCGTGGCCAGAAGGGGCTTTAAGCTCGGATTCATTGTCAGCGAGCCCTTCGCGGTGGCCGTTTTGTGTTTACCCCGGGCAATATTCTCAAGCCACCGATAGGTAACAGGTGCGAGGGATCGCATTTCCGAGGCGGCCTCCGGATCGACAAGATTCATACTGAGCTGGCCATAAGCAGAGGCGTCGGCAATGGTGAATTGTTCTCCCAGTAGGAAGGGTTGCTGGGTCAGTACCGTTTCCATGCCGTCGAGATAATCTTTCCAGGCTCGATTGAGCAGTTGATGTGTCGGCGGAAAGCCTTGGCGACTTGGTGGGGTCAATGCGCGCGGCACGCCACAACGAAAACCTTTGGGGGCGACACTGAATAGATAGGGACAGCGCTTGACCTGCCGTTGCGGGAAGTAGTGACGCAGCAGCCATGTGGCTCCGGGCGGCAGTATGGACTTGAATTCCCTGGCCAGGCGCTCGCCCATCTGGTTTGATTTTGCAGAGCCTACCCAGCGCTTGTGATGCACCAGATAAAGTCCAAACTCGTCGAAGGCCTCATCAATCAAGTGCGCGAGAAAACCCAGACCCGGGTCCGAAGGAAACAGCTTGCTTTGGTTACGCTCCTGAGCGTCAAGCCAGCGCGCAATAGCGCTACTGTCAAAATAGAATTGCTTGCCGTCTGGAGAAAAATAGGGGACCAGCGGGTATTCATCCAACTGCTTGTCCATGAAGGGGTAGCGTTCAACGGTACCGAGGCGTTTGGCGAGCTCCAGGCGCGCCATGATATCCAGGTTCTCACGCCAGCCACCGCTTGCCGGCAAGCGTCGAAAAGGGTAACGAAGGGACTGCAGGCAGGCCTGCAGTTTCAGGGTAAAAGGAGAAAGCTCGACGCCCCAGACAATCGCCGGCGGGGTTCGGGGCTCTGGCGAGACTGGCATTAGTCAGGGCATTAGTGGGCTTGCTTCAGCACGGTTTCGATGCGTTCGATACCTTGCTCAATTTTGTGTAGTTCTTCGGAGGTTACGCGTGCAATTTCGTCAAGGACTTCGACATTTTCCAATTGCACCGCTTGCTCTTCCCAGTCGCGATCCAGGCCTCCTGCCATATCCTTCTGAATAGCATTCAGACGTTCCCTGAGTTCATCGCGCTTTTGAACCAGTTGCTGTCGTCGTTCCTCGAGTGATGCGTCGTTCATTGTAATCTCCTTGTGGCCTTTCAGAATGGTGACACTGTCGCACAGTGCACATGCGACAGCGTTGATCCAGGTCAGCTGACGCGAGTATGCAATTCCAATTGTCCACTTTCCGGACTTGATAGGGGAACCTTGATCGTGAACCGGCTTCCCTGACCCGGAGTAGATGAGACTTCGATACTGCCACCGAGCACGTCGGTGACGATGTTATGGACGATGTGCAATCCCAATCCACTGCCACCCTGCCCCAGTCGGGTGGTATAAAATGGATCGAAAACCTTGCTCAAGGCTTCTTCTGCAATGCCTGAACCGTTGTCTTCAACCGTCAGCTCCAGATCTGTTTCGTTCACTTTGCCGCGAACAATGATGTCGCCGGGCTCGTCCATCGAAAAGGCATGATTGACCGCATTCATGACAAGGTTGCTGATCACTTGTCCAAATGAACCCGGATAACTATCCATCTCGATATCGGGCGGGATCTCAACACAGATGTTAATGGGACGTTTCTTGGTCTGCGGCAGCAGAGTGATCAGTATTTCATTGCACAGTTCGGCGACATCGAATTGACGTCTTTGAGAACTGCTCTGATCGACCGCTACCTGTTTGAAGCTGCTGATCAATTCTGACGCACGGTCAAGGTTACGGTTGGTAATGCCGCACGCGGCATCAGCATCATCCAGAAAGCGATCCAGATCCGAACGCTTCATGCTGCCTTCTGCCAGCTGCTGCCGGATTTCCTGACTGAAGTCCTTGAGGCTGGAGGCTGCCATCAAGGCATTTCCGATCGGGGTATTGAGCTCGTGGGCGATGCCTGCGACCAGGCTGCCCAAGGCTGCCAGTTTTTCTGACTGTACCAGTTGTGCCATGGTGTTGTGCAAGGTTTCGAGCGTTTGCTTCAAACTGGCGTTGGCGCGTTTCAGGGCCTGGGTTCGTTCTTCCACATGCTGTTCCAGTTCAGCATTGAGTTGCCTGATACTGGCTTCCGCCAGGCGTTGTTTGGTCACATCCGTTGCCATGCAGACATATAAGTCCTCCCCGGAACGGCTGGGAATGCTGAAAATAGCGCCTCGCAGATGACCCTCGCGACCGGACTTGTGATGGAACGGCAAGTCAAATTCCTGATTGGCGACTTCCTTGCGCGCGACCTTGTCCAGCCGGGTATTGAATTCCGCCGTGGGCTGCGGATCAAACACCAGCTGATTGAGTCGCTTGCCGATAGCTTCCTCTCTGTTGTATCCGAAAATTCTTTCCGAGGCATCGTTCCAGTAGCCAACGGTACCGCGGGCGTCATACCACTGCACGGCCACATTGGGTGCGTTTTCCAGAGTATTGCGAAGTTGTTGTTCCTGGGTTTGCAGAATCATCTCCCGTCGTTCGATCGCATCGGCCATCATGCTGAGGCTCTCGGAGAGCTGTTTGAATTCGAGAATGTTGGTGTCGAGAGCTGTGTTGCCGTACTCGCCTCGCGCCACGGAGCGCGCGAGTTGATTGAGACGTTGAAAACGGGTGGAAAATTCCCGGGACCGGCGATAGGAAATAGCCATGGCCAATAGCACGATGATCAGCATGGAGATCAGCCAGTTCCGCAAGATTTCATAGAGTCTGGCGGAAAACAGGCGTTCATCCTGAGCAACCACCACATACCAGCTGGGAGAGTTCATATGAGTAATGGTGCCAAAGTAATTCACGCCTTCCATGTGAAATTCGCTGGAGCTGATGGTTGGGCGATCTGCGACTTCAAAAAATGGCAGATTGCTGAGATTGATTTGCTGTTGGCTCAAGTCCGGATTGGGGTGCGCAATGAGTTGCGCTTGTTTGTCCAGGATCATGACCAGTGAACCACGCTCAGACAGGCTTTGGCTGAGCTGGGGCAAGCGATCGATGGCCAGTTCCGCCACCAGCGTGTAGTCGTCGAGCGGCACCATGTAGGCAATGGAGAGACGACCGGTGACTACCGAAAGGAAAACGTCAGACCAGTTGGCCTGATTGAGTTGGTCTGGATTTCGGTAGAGAAGGGAGCGAGAGATGTCCATGCCGGTATAGACGGCACTAATGATCTCGGGGTTGGCGTCCCGAATACCTATTTTTTGGATGGTACCGAAGTAATCCAGCAAATATACCGTATCGAAATAGGCGCTTTGCTGAACAAAACGATCAATGTGTTTTCCTGCGGCATCCGGTGTTCCGGTAATCGAAAAATCGATAAAGAAATTTACCTGCTCTTCGGCGGTTTCCAGATACTGCTTGCTTTGTTCAACCACAATTCCGGCAAGGGACTGCTGCTCATTGGCGACATTCTGCTTGAGCTGCGGATACAGTTGCCAGATAAAAAATACCGCGGTCACCAGAATGGGAATTGCAGCAACGGCCGCAAGCTGTCGCAGCAGTTCCGAAGTTAGAGGACGATAGCGTTGCATCAGGGTGAAGCCTGAACGACGAATTTCCCGGAACGGATTTGGGTGACATAGGTGCGCGTTGTTACTTCGCCGAATTTATCAAACACCAGTTCTCCCTGAATGCCGGGATAGACCTTTTTACCAAGAATGGTCTGTTTTAACTGTTTTGGATCGGGATTGTTTTTGAGGGCGTCAATGATGACGCGCGTGACGTTGTAACCGATCATGCCCGGGAAGCCGGGTTCATGATTGAAGCGTTGCAAAAAACGCTCGCGGAAGGCGAGAAACTCTGGATCCTGACTACCGCGATCAAGGTATTGGGGGACGATGGCATTTTCTACATGGCGACCTCCCAGCTCGATCAGACGTTCGGTCCCGGCCCATTCGGATGTGGCCAGAAACACGTCTTCGTTAATGCCATGAATCAGTTTTGCCAACAGGGCGGCGTCAACGGAATTGGTGGTCAAAACCACCACATCGGGATTGCCGGCGAGCAACTTTTCAGCAACTGTCACCAGATCTTCATTCTTTCCGGAAGTGAAGCCGACTTCATCGGTACGACGTCCACCGTTTTCGGTGAAGCGGGTATGAAAGTCATCGCTCCAGCCTTTTGAATAACTCTCATTGCGTTTGTCGTAGGCACTCGCGAAAGTGCGCAGGCCCATCTGGTAGTACAGATAGTCGGCCATTTTGCTCGCGTAGATCCTGGCGGGTGCCAGGCCTCTCAGGAAATAGTCATCAATACCCGCCAGTTCGTTGGTGGTGACGGTGACGCCCATCATCAGGATCTTGCTGGCATTTGCCTGATCCACTACGGCCATCGCCATGGCGCTGGTGGTGGGGCCGATAATGACATCCACATTTTCCTGAATAAGTTGCTTCACCCCGGCTTTGGCGGTTTCCGGATCTTGCTTGTCATCCTTGATCAGACTTTCGATCTGGCGTCCATCAATACCGCCTAGTTGGTTGGCTTCCTCAATTGCCAGTAGCATGCCGTTACGCGCGGGCCCGCCCAGATCAGAAACACGCCCTGACAAGCCGCCTATAAAGCCGAAGCGGTAGGGCTCTGATTCCCCGCACGCTGACATGAGTGCACTGAGTAACATGATGGCGGCTATGGGTAACCAGCCGCCCAATCGAGTCAGGTTCATGACTTGCGTTCCTCATGCTTGTAGGTTTGTAACCATGTACCCAGCTCTTCCTTAAACAACGGCTTGGCGAACAAGAACCCCTGACCATAGTGGCAGCCATTATCAGTCAGCCATTGGACCTGGCGTTCGGTTTCAATGCCCTCTGCCACGACATCCAGCTGCAAGGATTGTCCCAATCTCAGAATGGTTTCCGGAATACGGGTATCCAGGTTTTGCTCATCAATTCGGTCAACGAAAGATTTATCGATTTTCAGGCTGTGAACCTGAAGCTTCTCGAGGTAGCTGAGGGAGGAAAATCCCGTGCCGAAATCATCAATGCTAATGCGAATACCGCGATCACTGATTTCCGAAATCAGGGCCTGTACAGTTTCCAGGTCGTGCATGGCAAAGGACTCGGTGATTTCAATTTCCAGCCAACTGCAATCTGCCTCCGCGAAGGCCACCGCTTCATCCAGCATCTTCAGAAAATTCGGATGAGCGAACTGGACGACAGATACATTGACCGCAACATTCAGATCGAGGCCGCTCTGTTGTCTGAGCTGGCCAATGCGGACCAGTGCTGAGCGCATGGCCCATTCGCCCAGAGGCACGATCAGTCCTGAGGATTCGGCAATGGGAATAAAGTCCAGCGGTGCGATGAAATCGCCCGAATCCGTTTTCCAGCGCATTAAGGCCTCAAATCCGCTTACCTCACCGGACTGCAAGTTGATTTTGGGTTGATAGACCATGAACAGGCGCTGGTGATCAAAGGCATGACGCAGGCTCTGCAACAGGTGCACACGGCTTTCAGTTTCCTTGAGCATGTCCTGATGGAAATCCTGAAAACCACCGCGCAAGGTCTGCTTGGCCCGCTTCAAGGCAACATTGGCCTGAGCCATCACTTCCGTGGCGGAGACCTGTTGTTCGATCATCACCCGTCCCTGTGTTGCGCTGAGCATATGTGCGGCTTCATTGCAGATGAAGGGGTCTTCGAAGCTTGTCATGACGGTTTCGGGAGACAGCTTGGCAGTGTTTCCAAGAATGGCAAAGGTATCCCCGGAAATACGCGCGACCAGGTGCTCACTGAAACGATGTCGCAAACGGTCGGAGACCTGTTTGAGAAGGCGGTCGCCATTTTCAGTTCCGATGGTGTCGTTGAGCGCTCCAAATTGATCAATATCGATAAGCACGGCCGTTAGGTCAGGCGTCTGTCGTTGCAAGTGACTCTCGACGGATTGAAGAAAAGACAGGCGGTTGGGGATACCGAGCAGCTGATCCCGATAGGCATATTCATGGCGCTGTTCGAGCAAGGTGACGTTATCGATGCAAGCGGCGATGTTGGTCGAAAACAGCTCCAGAAGCTGTAACTCTTCCGGTAACAGTTCGGCACCCGCAGCGAGAAAAACGACCATTTCGGTATCGTCGGGTGTCGCAAAAAACAGGCAGGTATAGTTATCAAGGAACAGGTTTTGGCCGCTGCTGGCCGCCTTGGTGATAGGTTCAATAATGTCGGTGATATTGATGCTGTGCAAAGGCTTCATAATGAAGCGCTCAAACTTACCCGCGGCCGCTACTATTTGCAGATCGGGGAGATTAGACGTTTCATTGTGATGTTTTTTGACACAGACCAGCCCTTCTTCAGGCAAGTGAAGCAGGCCGGCCAGCTGGGTAATGACCCCTTTGGCAAACTCGTTATAGCCTCGAAGATAAAGCAGTTCCTTCGAAGCGCGGATTATGGTTTCCAGTCCACGTTTACTCAGTTCCAGTGCGCGAATTTGGGAGTAGGAACGGATAGCGGCCGTCAGGGTAGTGAAGAGCTTGTTGCGGGTAAGTTCGGATTTTGACTTGTAATCGTTGATCTCGTAGCGAGCGATGGTTTCCAGTTCCGGAGCGTATCCGGGTTGCCCGGTGCGCAGCACAATGCGGGTATCAAGCATGCCAAGCTGGTCCCGAATATATTCCACCAGCTGTAGACCCGCATGCTCGCTTTCCATCACAACATCAAGCAGAACGACAGCCAGATCGTGGTGTTGTTGCAGGATCTCTTTGGCTTCAATGGAATTGTAGGCGTGTAAAAACTGTAGTGGGCGTTTGCAGATACGCTCGCGTCCCAGCGCCAGAAGAGTGGATTCGTGTACATCCTGTTCGTCATCAACAATCAGTACTTTCCAGCGACTGGAACCAGCCAGGCCGTCTTCTTCATCGTGCTCTTCTGCAAATAACAGTTCATCGCTTACTTCGGGAGACATAAGTCACCAACAGCTGCCAGAGTTTTGATTTCAGTTTAGAAGGCAATCTGAGGGCTGTCGAACCGCAGCAGGGCGATCTGTCGGGATACGGAAATTGTCTCCGGGTTCAGTTTTAAACGGTAATATTAATAAACGCTTCGCTGGGCGGGCGCTGTTGAGTGCCGTTTTGATCATAGGTGGCTGTCTGGTTGCTTTCAGCTTCTGCATCAGCATTCAGTGCAGCATTCGGTTCGTTCTGTGATTGGGTGGCGTTCGTCGTCTGATTCTGGTTGTCAGCGGATGATGTCCCGTTAACACGCGAGGGATCATTCAGATTGGCGATGGAATTGACGCTGGCATCGCCGGCGGCAGAACTTTGTTGGGGGGAGGTTTCGTTGTCAGGTCGATCAGTGTTCTGGGCCGCGGGCCGTTGTTCATTTGAGATGTTTTGACGAGCCTGTGAGCTGGCCGCACCAGTCTGCAAATTTGCGTTAATGCCAATTTCCATTGTGACCTCTCCTCGCGTAGGGCGCTATTCCCTATTCTATAGGGTGTTGGTCAAAATATGTACGATTTCTTGGCATTAACGCTTCCCATGCATATAACCCGATGATCTTGGAAGTCGCTTTATTGGAAGCTTCTCTCCTCACGTTGGCTATATTTCAGGCGCTCTGGTCCCATTAATGTTTGGTCTTGGTTTTCTTTTGATCCTGATAGATAAAATAGGCAAAACCTCCAAGAAATCCGATAGTTCCGAAGACTACGATCAGGCTGGCAACAATGGTCTCATCAATAAACATATTCGATCCTCCAAGTGAACTGTCACTAAGCTATCACGAGCCCGATATGGTCCCCATGACGCACGTCAAGTCTGACCGCGGGGCAATCCCGGAAGAGAAGGGGTTTACAAGTTTTTACCCATTGAAAAACAGCTCAGCTTGTATTTTCAGTCAAGCAGCTACACTAAAAATTAGTTCATAACAAAATACAGACGCGACACCGTCGGATTCTCGATGTCAGTTGTGGGTCGCCGGGAGAGAGGAATACATGTTGAAAGTAAGCAAAACCGATGCGGGCACTTCGTTCAAATCAATCATTAAGCCACACCTTTCTTGCTTGGGGTTGGGTTTGATGCTGGCGATGTTTCAGGGGTGTGCCAGTGTCGACCAGATGACGGAAGCTGAAGCAGATCCTGCAGAAAGTCAGCCGGAGGTAGTCGCTCAAGCTGAAACCGAAGCAGTAAAGGAAGAGGTTCGGGAAGAGAGAAAGGCTTCCTCTACAACTGACGATGCGAATTTGGAGAAAAAGCAGGCCAAGGCTGATGCCCTGATGGCAACACTTAAGGCCGATCTAGGTGACGAGCTGAAATCGAGTGCTCCTGTCCAGGAAAGCGGTACGGCAAAAGAGGCAGCACCTGCACCTGAGAAAGCCTCTCAGCAAAGTCAAAGCGTCGAAGCGATGCCCGTCACGAAAGCAGCAAGCGCGGCCCCTAAAAAAGCTGAGCCTGCTGCGGCTGAAGAAACGGAAACGGCAAGTGCTGCAGGGAGCGCTGTTGCAGAAGAGCCCGTTGTTACCGAATCGCCTGAACCTGAACCTGCTGTAAGCAGTGGCCGTTACTCAATGAAAGATCTGCCGTTGAGCTATGACATCTGGAAAATTCGTAAAGGACAGTCACGCCTGGATAATGATGTGGTGATCACGACTCCCACCTGGGAAATGGGCGAGCCTGGTTACAACTCTCAGATCTGGCTAACGTTGATGGATGACAAACTCCTCGTTAACAGCTCTTCTGACATCTATACAAGTGATGGCAAGGCCGGTATACGGATTGATAACGGTGATTTGGTGCCCTTCAGTCGTATCGTTAGCAATAATATTGGTGTAGTGGATGGCAACTGGCTGGATGCCTTGGCTCGTGGTGGCAAGATTTACGTGTATATGGGGTTCTTCCCAGATCGAGAACCAAAGAGTGGTATCTACCAAAGCGAACTGAGCCTGAAGAACCTGATGAAGGTCGTGAATGCCTATAAAAGTTTTTTGAATTGATAAGGGATTCAGCTTGGATCGAGCTGTTTGGATAGTGTATTGAAAAAGGCCGCTTGCGGCCTTTTCTATTGCTCATAAATATTGTGCACAATATAATTAAGTGCAATTTATAGTCGAGCAAGGTGAGGTGTGACATGTGGTGGTTACTTTTTTTGGCAGGCTTGTTGGTTCTGGTTCTGGTGTTGCAGAATCACCGTCAGCCAAAAACGGGTTTGGAGGCCGGCAGACTCAGGCCTTTATCGGGCAAGCCCAACGCGGTCTCTACACAAACAGATAAGTCTTCGAGATCTGTACCTGCCATTCAGTACCCAGAGCATTTGACTGCCCGGCAGGTGATCGAGAAAGTACGAGAGGTGTTGGAGGCAATGCCCGGCAACGACTTGTTAATTGAGCGCCAGGGATTCATTCATGCCGTATTCACAACTCCGCTGATGCGATTCAATGACGATGTTGAGGTTTACGTGGATGATGCCGAGAAGCGGGTGCATTTTCGATCGGCGAGCCGCGCCGGTTATTCCGATATGGGAGTCAATCGCAAGCGCTATCATGCCTTCGCCAAGGCCCTGAAGGCTGCAATTTCTTAAGTTGAGGATGGCCTCATTTTTTGATTTGAGTCAATAGGACGGAGTGATTGCAGGTGATACACTGCCCCTCAGTTTGATAGTGACTAGGATTGATATCGATGACGGCATCTCGAAACTATGCGCTTCTGACCGGCGCTTCAAGTGGTATTGGTCTGGCTCTGGCAGAGGTCATGGCTGCTGCGGGACATAACCTGATTTTAGTGGCGCGGCGAGAAGAAAAACTACGGGCCATTGCTGAGGAACTGCAGCAGAGGCACGGGAATACTGTGGTGGTGCATGCCGCTGATTTGTCAGAGAACGCAGGTGCAGACGAGCTTTACCGCCGGATCCAGAGTGAAGGTTTACATGTCGATATCCTGGTGAACAATGCCGGTCGCGGCAATGCGGGTTTGTTTGCCTCTCAGGACGTTCAGCATATGCGCGGAACACTTGAGCTGAATATGACAACACTGACTATTCTGTCGCGGCTGCTAATCAGCGATATGCTGACACGTGGACAGGGACGGGTACTCAATATTGCTTCGGTAGCCGGATTTATGCCTGGCCCGGGCTTTGCGGTTTACCATGCGACCAAAGCCTACGTTCTGTCTTTATCAGAAGCCTTGCATGAGGAATTAAAAGGTTCGGGGGTCAGTGTGACAGTGTCCTGTCCGGGGCCAACCGAATCCGAATTCCATGACCAGGCCCACACCCACGATTTGAAAAACTTCGACCTGGTCGCGTTCATGACGGCGGAAAAAGTGGCTGAACAGGCCTACCGCGCCATGATGGCTGGAAATCCTATCGTTGTGCACGGCGTGTTGAACCGTGCTTTGGCAGCCTCGCCAAAATGGATGCCGCGACGTTGGGTGCCGAGACTGGTGCATCGCCTGATGAAGCTCGAACCGAGTGCCTGAATCATTCTTAACATCATTGGAAGCCTGGTCTGGATAAAAAATTGGTGATTATCTGGCTGTCGCCCTTTTAATTCTGATGATTGGCCCAACAAATGGTCGTTCACTTATTAATGATAGAGAACGAATATGTCTGATATAACTCTCAGTACAGACGAGGAAAAAGCGTCATATGGCATTGGCTTGCAGATGGGGCAGCAATTAGCGAGCGTGTTTCAAGGCGTTTCACTGGATGCGGCGTTGGCCGGTTTAGAAGATGCATTTAGCGGCAAGGGTCCGCGTATACCTAGTGAGGAGATTAATGCTGCGTTCCAGGTAATACAGGCTCGGGTTCAGCAACAGGAAGCTGAACGTGCTAAACAGTTTGCGGGAGAAGGTGAGGCATTTCTCGCTAAGAACGCTGAGCGCGAAGAGGTTACGATTACGGAGAGTGGCTTGCAGTTTGAAGTCATTGAGGAAGGTAGTGGCGATATTCCGAACGCTGAAAGTGTAGTCCGTACACACTATCGCGGAACCTTGATTGATGGTAAACAGTTCGATAGCTCGTATGATCGGGGTGAACCCACAGAGTTTCCGGTGGGCGGAGTCATTGCCGGCTGGACAGAAGCGTTACAGAAAATGAAAGTTGGCTCAAAGTGGAAGCTCTACATCCCCTATCATCTGGCATATGGTGAACAAGGGGCAGGCGGAGCGATCGGTCCGTATCAGGCCCTCGTATTCGAGATTGAACTGCTGGATATCGTAAGCTGATAAAAGCCTTTTCAGCCTGTTACCAAGGCCCAAAAACTGTCATGATCCGCAAGCTAACAAGGTTACTGCGGCATGGCAGTTTTTGTTTTTTCTACCCGCATAAAGTGAGGCAAACGATGAACAAAGGAATTTTGGTGACACTGCTGGTGTTGTGTTTCAGTAGTGTATCGGTGCTGGCAAAAGGATTGTCAGTTGAGCAGTCACAACGATATTTGCATGATTCGGGATTGGGGCAGATTCTTGATTCAATGCCAGAAATGATGGCGCAGCAGATTAATCTGGAGCGCCTTTCGGCTAAAAACCAGGAAGATATAGAAAAGGCGAGTCAGGCCATTCAGCAAGCCATCGCCGAAATCAACGGCCAGTCTCTGGCGATTGATTATCTGACGACTCATGGTGATGCGGAGAAAATCAATGAAGCATTTGCTTTTCTCGAAACGGAAGTAGGTAAACGCATACTTGCAGCAGAAGCGCAGGCAAACACGCCTTCTGCTGCCATGGAAATGCAGAAGTATGCGATGGAAATGGCTAGCAATCCGCCAAACGATTCCAGAATAAGTGTGGTCCAGGGATTGGTCGATCAAATTCGGACCGACAGGTGGATGTACAAGATAATGGAGTCTGCATTTTTTGCCTCCGTTGATCTTATGGAGACGCTGGACAAGCAGCTGGCTGTTGAACTGAGGAGTGCTATGGAAAATGAATGGCAAACCATCAAACCAATGCTCGAGGCTCAAATGGAGCAGGGTATCCTTATGGGTGCTTACTACAGTTATCGAAATCTGAGTGATGATGATATCCGGGCATATTCGGCATTTTTGGAGAC
The DNA here is from genome assembly GCA_965230795.1 of Oleiphilaceae bacterium. Lineage (GTDB taxonomy): Bacteria > Pseudomonadota > Gammaproteobacteria > Pseudomonadales > Oleiphilaceae > PZPK01. The sequence goes on from OZ246020.1 coordinate 425,135, forward strand.
ACCTGCAGGGCAGTCCTATGCTGAAACGGGTATGGAAATTATCAATCAATACATGCAGGCGTTCCTAAGGGAAATGATGATGTCCATTCAGCGCGAAACCTGAGTTTGGCTATTTATGAGTCATGATCATTTGCTGACTGTTCGGGATGCAGGCGGAACTTCGGATGCAATTCTATCCGGTATCGAGGGGGGCTCTGCTGACAGTCTTCTTCACGAAAGCTTTTATGAATGGGGGCGTCAATCCAGCGCGTACTTCATTTTTCAGCCCGGAGTGAAGCGCTTCATGGGGAGAGACGGTGGCTATGTGCATTATGCCGAGCAATCCACACCTCTTGGTCCCGTCAATATAGTGTTTACCAATCCGCTTGTATCGCGGGCAGATATGTCGGCCCTGCTGGATGAGTTTGAAGAAGCCTCTGAGTATCCGATTATCTATGTGGCGGTGGATCGCGAGGTTGCAGATGTGCTCTGCAGTCGACGATATTGTATCAACCAGATAGGTAGCGAAAGTGCGATAAAGCTGAGTCGCTTTAGTGTGCGTGGCAAGAAGAAAAAACAGCTGCGGCATGCTTCCCACTTTGGTGAGCGCTGTGGTGCCGAAGTTCGGGAGTTGTCCTGGCGAGACGTGGATGCGGCTCAGGTGAAGGAGGTGTCGCTGGAATGGCGGCAATCCAAGGGTGTCAAACGCCGTGAGCTCGCATACGCTACCCGTCCTCCGGTGTATGGTGACGAGTGGGGCGTTCGAAAGTTCTATTGCATGCGCGGAGGTGAACTCCTCGCTTTCGTGTTTTTCGATCCCTATTACGAGGCGGGAACACTCAAGGGATACTGTGCGAATATTCTGCGTTCACGACCCGACCGGGTGTGCAACGGGGCATTGGATTTCACCATCCTCGAAGCCATAAAGGTGTTTCAGGCTGAAGGTGTGCCCGAGCTGTCCTTGGGGATTGCCCCCTTAAGCAACCTGCAGCGCGAGATCAATGAGCGTCGAAGTGTCCGCCTTATTAGTCGCTTGTTTTACGACTATGGCAATCGTCTGTATTCCTTTCGAGGCTTGGCATATCACAAGTCGCGCTATCGTCCAAATGAAACACCGTGGTATTTGTGTACGCGAGACATTAGCTTGCCGCGTTTGTACTGGGCGCTGCTGTTTGGGCTAAAAGTTCTCGGTCCAGCTCAATAATAGCATCACGACCTCAGTCGAGGTCGTAAACCGTGGGGATGGGCTGTCTCTTGTGCTGGGTGGCTTGATAAAGCTTTATGAGCTTCTCTGAAATCCACGTCTCGACCTCCCTTCCCTCAAGAAAGTCATCGATTTGATCATAGGTGATTCCGAGCGCATGCTCGTCTTCCTTGCCTGGGTCGTGGCACTCCAGGTCAGCAGTGGGTGCTTTTACGATCAGACGTTCCGGGGCGCCAAGCGTTTTGGCCAGTAATCGAACTTGTCGTTTGTTCAGTCCGAATAAAGGGATCAGGTCTACGGCACCGTCACCGTATTTGGTGTAGAAGCCGGTGAGGTTCTCGGCAGAATGATCTGTACCGAGTACCAGGCCGCCAACCAGTCCGGCAACGTAGTATTGGGAGACCATGCGGATCCGGGCTTTGGTATTGCCCTTGGCGAAATCCACCTCATAGGTGCTTGAATTGAAAGCCTGCACTTCTGTCAGGGCTTTGTATACTTCGTCGTGAACGGCATCGGTACCCGGTTTGACATTTATCGAGATGCGCTTGGTGGGCTTGATAAAATCCAGAGCCAATTGAGCATCCTCTTCATCCGCCTGCACACCATAGGGGAGTCGCACCGCGATAAATTCGAAGGGGGCATCAGTGGCATATTCCTCATTCAGCTCGTCGACAGCCAGTTGCGCAAGTCTGCCGCAGGTGCTTGAATCAATGCCACCGCTAATACCCAGTACCAGCGTTTTCAGTCCGGACTTGAGTAAGGTCTGTTTGATGAAATTGACACGGCGGGTGATTTCCATGTGCGGATCAATTTCGGGAAGTACGCGCATCTCGGCAAGAATACTATCTCGAATACTCATCATGTCACTCCAGTGATATCGCCCGGAGGGCGCTAGTCAAACAATCCGAAGGTAATAACGCTTTTCAGATTGCGGTTCTCTTTTTCGATGACTTGAGGAACAAAGCGCATGTTATTGTCGAAGCTCTTTGAGTCCGGAAAATTAGCTGCGAGGATCGCCAGCGCATCGCTTGCTTGATCTTCGAGTTTGAGTAATTGATACAGCTCTACCATGGTGATGAGAGCGTCTTCTACGGAGGGCGACTCCGGAAAATTCTTGACCACATAGGCTGCTCTATTTGCTGCTGCCACGTATGCTTCCCGGCGAATATAGTAGCGAGCTACATGCATTTCATATTCTGCCAGGCGATTGCGGATTTCAATCATGCGCTGACGCGCATCAGCGGCATATTGGCTATCCGGGTGGCGAGCTATCAGATCCGAAAAGTCACGAAACGCCTGGCGCATGTGACCTGCATCCCGGGCGCTCACGTCCACAGAGGGAAAATACTGACTGGCAATGCCAACGTCCAGATTGTAGTTGGCGATGCCGCGAATGTAGTAGGCATAGTCTACGCTGGGGCTCTGCGGATGCAGGCGAATAAATCGATCTGCCGCTAGAATGGCGCCATCCAGATCGAGACTGCTGTAGCGGGCATAGATCAGATCCAGTTGAGCCTGTTCTGCATATTTCCCAAATGGAAAGCGCGACTCCAGCTCCTCCAGTGCGATGGTTGCCTGAGCAAAGTTACGCAGTTTTATCGACTTTTTGGCTTCTTCATAGAGCTCGCGTTCGGTGGACTCTTTTTCAGGAGTTGAGCTGCAGGCACCTAAGAATATGCAGGCCAATATCAATGCCTGAATACGCTTGATCGTGGATAGTTTCATGTGATGTGGTTTGCCTTGTTCAGTGCATGCCGGACGTCACTTCTGTCCGTCTTTCCGGGAAATTGCCTTGAGAGTGGCGTATCAAGATACAGCCAGTGACCGCTATAATGCCAATTATTCCATAAAACAAATTCAGCGTGTATTAAAAAGCGCTTAGTGCAGCTTACACAGGGCGAAAGACAATAGACAATGAGTAATTCGCAGATTCTAGAGACCATTGAAGCCGATTTTGTGATTCCGGTGGAGTTATCCAATATGCGTTTGGACCAGGCGGTGTCAGAGTTGATGCCTGAGTACTCCCGTTCTCGCCTGCAGCAATGGATCAAGCAAGGCTGGATAAAAGTAAATGGCGAGGTCCTCAAAGCCAAGGAGAAAGTTAAGGTCAATGACCAGGTGGATGTCGTGGCTGAACTGGAATCGCAGGGAAGTTGGGAGGCGCAGGATTTACCGCTGGATATCGTCTATGAGGACGAGGATATTCTGGTGATAGCCAAGGCCGCCGGAATGGTTGTGCATCCCGCTGCAGGGAATCCTGACGGAACCCTGGTGAATGCGGTGTTGCATCATTGTCCGGCATTGGAATCGATACCCAGGGCGGGAATCGTGCACCGGCTCGATAAGGATACGACCGGAATAATGGTGGTTGCAAAAACGCTTCCGGCCCAGGCCCACATCGTTGACCAACTGCAGGCCCGAAGCATGGGGCGTGAGTACGAAGCTTTGGTGGTGGGTGCTCTGACGGGAGGTGGTACCGTTGATGCGCCCATCTCACGTCATCCTCAGAACCGAAAAAAGATGGCGGTCAATTCATTTGGCAAGCCAGCGATATCTCACTATAGATTACTTCAGCGCTTTGATGGCCACAGTCATGTGCGCGTCAAGCTGGAAACCGGTCGTACCCATCAGATACGAGTGCACATGGCACATATTCATCATCCCTTGGTGGGTGACCCCGTCTATGGTGGTCGCCTGAAAATGCCTGCTGGTGCCTCGGATGAGCTCAAGCAGGTGTTACGCGAATTTCCCCGGCAGGCGCTTCATGCCAGAAAGCTCAGTCTGATTCATCCGCGCACAGAGGAAAGTATGAGTTGGGAAATTCCACTGGCCGATGATATACAGGGCCTGTTGCTGGCCTTGGAGCAAGGGTAGTGACCGTTCCCGCTGATTGGATAGTTCCTGAATGGCCAACGCCGGCCTCGGTGAAATCGCTGGTGACTACCCGGTTGGGGGGCGTCAGCGAACCACCCTTTGACAGCATGAATCTGGCAACTCACGTGGGAGATGATCCGTCTGCTGTTGCCCAGAACCGGAGTTTACTCGCGGCACAACTTGCGATTCCCGAGCAAAATTTCTGTTGGTTAAAGCAGGTCCATGGGGTGACCATTGTTGAGGCCCAAGAGGGAGTACAGGATGTTGAAGCCGATGCGGTGACCAGTGTCAGGAAGAAGCAGGTATGCGTGGTCATGACAGCCGACTGTTTACCTGTTTTGCTGTGCGATCGGCAGGGAAGTCGGGTTGCTGCGCTCCATGGCGGTTGGCGTGGACTTGCGGACGGCATCATCGAAAAAGGTTTGGCGGCTTTTGATGACGCCAGTCAGGTCTTGGCCTGGCTTGGGCCGGCCATTGGCCCGGAAAGCTTTGAGGTGGGCGAGGATGTTCTGGAGGCTTTCGCCAAGGCAGAAGTGGATGTGAGCAAGGCCTTTGTGAAAAATGCTGGCGCGGGTAAGTGGTTAGCAGATATCTATGCGATAGCAGGGCTCCAACTGCGTGCTTTGGGCGTATCGGGCGTTTTTGGCGGAGGCTTTTGTACCATGAGAGATTCGCGCTTCTACTCGTATCGGCGAGACGGTCAGCGATCGGGTCGCATGGCTTCGATGATCTGGTTGACCTGAGATTGCTCTCAGTCTCAATTAAGTTTCAGATTGTCCAAATACAAGGTGACAGGCTGTGGAGGGTTGACACTGAAGAATGCGATCTCGTCTACAGCATCGAGCTGTAAGTGTCTCTCAATCGGGGCATTGGCAATCTCCATCAACGGGATTGAGAAGCGATTTACCCCGGGAAGCACGGTCAGGCTTCGATTGAATCGATCGGAGTAGTCATTGTTATGCGCCTGGTCGTGTATGCGGACGTTGAACTGAACGACATCGTTCGCAGGAGAGTAGATGTAAAAAGAAAGGTTTTGAAAACTTCTCCAGTCAGTGTGGGGTTCATGGAAGCGAATGCCCGGATAGTTACCTCCCAGCAAGCTGAGCTTCGCGACGCGCGTTGAATTACCGAACCATGCGACAGGTGCTTCTACCACGCTGGCGTGGGCCTGGCCACTGACTTGCCAGAGTGATCTTTCGTATCCGCTGTCGAAGTCAAATAGTGTTGGGATGGCTTGAGTGCGCTGGGAAACGATATGGCCGTCATAGAGGGGCCTTGCGGTGCTGAGAGCTGTCAAGACGGCAAGGCTGGCTAGCAAGAACTTTTTCGGAGAATCAGCCAGGTGTCTGAGGGCAAACAGAGAGGCTGCTGCCAAGATGCCAAAAAAATCGTAGATGATATCTGTGAAACTGGCTTGCCGGCCAAAATAGGGTTGAATGATCTCAATGCTGATACCCAGGCAGAAACTCGCCCCGCAGATAACAGGGATACGTTTGAGTCCTGCTTGGCCGGTTTTTTTGTCAGCGAGCACCCCGATCAGCAGCAAAAAATAGGTTCCCAAAAAGAAAACGAAAGCGTGACCTGAATCCTTCCAGCTTTTCCAGGGGAGGTGAGCATTGCTCAGCGTGTCGAAATACCAGACGCTAAGCGCCAGAGCGACAACAACCAGTAGTCTTTCCATGTGGCGGGTGGTCATCGAGTGTGTTTGATGCATGTCAATATTTTGTCGCTTTGCCTTGAATTCGCCGTTTGTAGCCCTATTTTATCTGTAATTCAAAATTTACCCTTCGCTCAAGGCAGCGGGGCCGCATAGAGGATAAACCATGCGAATTGACCGATTGACTAGCCGTCTGCAGATGGCGCTTTCCGATGCTCAGTCTCTGGCTCTGGGCAAGGATCACCAATTCATTGAGCCTGTTCACCTGATGCAGGTGTTGCTGGACCAGAAAGGCAGTGTTACGGCCTTGCTCAGACATGTCAATGTGGACGTTAACGCTTTTCGTACAGAGGTGGGCAAGCTGGTTGACCAGCTTCCGACCGTTGAGGGTAGCGAGGGCGACATTCATATGTCCAACGATATGGGCCGTTTGCTCAACATGGCCGACAAGCTATCGCAAAAACGCGGTGATCAATATATCTCAAGCGAAATCGTGCTTTTGGCGGCAGTGGACGACAAGGGCTCGTTGGGAAGTGCCATCGCGCGTTTTTCCGTCGACAAAGCTGCGCTTGAAGCAGCCATTGAAGAGGTCAGAGGAGGAGAGTCAGTGAACGACCAGAGTGCAGAAGAAAGTCGGGAATCGCTCGAGAAATTTACCGTGGATCTGACGGCAAAGGCGGCAGAAGGCAAGCTTGACCCGGTTATCGGTAGAGATGATGAAATTCGTCGAACTATTCAGGTTTTGCAGCGTCGACGCAAAAATAATCCCGTGTTAATTGGTGAGCCTGGTGTTGGTAAAACCGCCATTGTTGAAGGTCTGGCCCAACGAATCGTGAATGGTGAAGTGCCGGATGGATTGAAGGACAAGCGGGTTCTGTCCCTGGATATGGGGTCGTTGATCGCGGGAGCCAAGTTTCGAGGCGAGTTTGAAGAGCGTCTGAAGGGGGTGTTGAACGAGCTGGCGAAACAGGAAGGCCAGGTGATTCTGTTCATTGACGAAATTCACACCATGGTAGGGGCTGGTAAGGCCGAAGGTTCCATGGATGCAGGCAATATGTTGAAGCCGGCCCTGTCACGGGGGGAGTTGCATTGTGTTGGTGCTACCACCCTGGATGAGTATCGGGAGTACATCGAAAAAGACGCGGCGCTGGAGCGCCGCTTCCAAAAGGTGATCGTCGACGAGCCAACGGTAGAGGATACCATCGCGATCCTGCGCGGTTTGAAGGAGCGTTATGAGGTTCACCACGGTGTTGAGATCACTAATGCGGCGATTATCGCAGCGGGGAAACTGTCACATCGCTATATCTCCGATCGTCAACTGCCAGACAAAGCCATTGATCTTGTCGACGAAGCGGCGAGTCAGATTCGTATGGAAATGGATTCCAAGCCGGAGTCTCTGGACCGTCTGGAGCGGCGCTTGATTCAGTTGAAGATCGAGCGTGAAGCCTTGAAGAAGGAAAAAGACGAGGCGTCCAAGAAGGCCTTGAAGGATCTCAATGTGGTCATTGAGGATGTATCCAAGGAGTACGCTGATCTGGAAGAGGTCTGGCTGGCTGAGAAGGCGGCGCTGCATGGTTCCCAGAAAGTCAAAAGCCAGTTGGAGCAAGCCCGTGTTGAGCTGGAAAACGCCCGACGTAACAGTGATCTGGCGCGCATGTCTGAGCTCCAGTACGGAACTATTCCGGAGCTTGAACGGCAGTTGGATATGGCTAGTCAGGCTGAAATGATGGGTATGACCCTGTTGCGAAACCGCGTGACAGAGGAAGAGATTGCGGAAACCGTTTCCAAGTGGACCGGGATACCGGTCTCCAAGATGTTGGAGGGTGAGAAGGAAAAATTGCTGCGCATGGAAGATGCCTTGCATGAACGTGTTATTGGTCAGGATGAGGCGGTGAGCGCTGTAGCCGATGCCGTGAGACGATCGCGTGCCGGCCTGGCGGATCCCAATCGACCCAATGGCTCCTTTCTGTTTTTGGGGCCGACGGGTGTGGGTAAGACCGAGCTATGCAAGTCGTTGGCGAGCTATCTCTTTGATACGGAAGATGCAATGGTGCGTATCGATATGTCGGAATTTATGGAGAAGCACTCCGTTGCCCGACTGATTGGAGCGCCTCCAGGCTATGTCGGTTACGAGGAAGGTGGCTACTTAACAGAAGCGGTGCGCCGTCGACCCTATTCCGTGCTTTTGCTCGATGAGGTAGAGAAGGCGCATCCAGATGTATTCAATATTCTCTTGCAGGTGCTTGAAGATGGTCGTCTTACCGATGGTCAGGGTCGGACTGTAGATTTTCGTAATACGGTTATCGTTATGACCTCTAATCTGGGCTCGGATATTATCCAGTCGATGCAGGGTGATAAAGAATACGATGCGATTAAATCGGCCGTGATGGAGGCCGTCACCGGGCATTTCCGTCCGGAGTTCGTAAACCGTATCGATGAGGTGGTGGTGTTCCATGCCCTCAGTTCGGAGCAGATTCAGGGAATTGCGAAGATTCAGCTGGCCAATCTTAACCGTCGACTTGAAGATCAGGATATGTCACTTGAACTGGATGATGCGGCTATGAGCAAGTTGGCCGAAGTAGGCTTTGATCCCGTGTACGGTGCACGCCCCCTGAAGAGAGCGATCCAGCGCTGGGTTGAGAATCCATTGGCGCATAAAATACTTGCGGGAGAGTTTATGTCCGGGATGGCCATAAAGGCTCAAGTGGCAGATGGAGAGATTGTTTTTTCCGCAGGATGATTGCCGTGAAATGATGGAGTAAAACAGAAAAGGGGCTGTTGAATGCAGCCCCTTTTCTGTTTTTGAGTTTTTCGGCATTCTAGCTGCAGAAGTTGTTGAGCATCTCTTGGTACTCGGCTTTCTTGGCGGCGATTTCTTCGGGTGTCAGGTAACGGAATTCGCCTCCGTCATTGACTTTAACGCGGCTATTTTCTTGCAGCTTCTGCAGGTTATCCCGTACCAGCTGACATTGGGCATCGTTTTCGCGTGCGGCGGTCTCGGCCTGCAGACGTTGAGCTCGATCCTGTAGTTCCTGTTGTTGCTGATTATCCAGATCCTGTGCCTGACTTTGAGCGCTGGGGCGTGAGCCGGTGCTCTTTCCGGTTTTGACCCTTACGTTTTCCGACTCGACGTTGTTGGGCTTAATGTCGGAGTAATGGATCGTGCCGTTTTCATCGACCCATTTGTAAACCTGGTCGGCTGAAACTTGTGTGGATAGACCAAGGCCGATTGCGATCATGGCCGTCAGCGCGTTGCGGCGCAATCTTTGTGTTCTTACGTTGAATTTCATGCTTGCTGTCATCTCGAATGGAGTCAAAGAGCCTGTATTAACTATAAACCAAGCAGATGTTTTTGCTTAATTTCTGAGGAAATTGGCGAATATTGGGCAAAATCTCTGATTCTGTGTTGACTCTTGCAATCATGGTGTCAAAATTGGCGGTTGCTTTGATCCGGGGTTTTTACAATCGTCGTTTATCAACGGTAATAGTATCCCCCCAGCGTATGTGGGCTGTTTGGCATTAACCAATGCCGGAATAGACGGCCAAGACCAGGCATATGAGTGGTGGCGCGTTAGAAAAAATACGCGTTCATCAGGCGAAACTCCCCGCCGGCTCTGGTCATCAACCAAACGCTAATTGCACCGAATGTGCTTCCAAAAGAAGTGAGAAGTAACTCGGATTGAGCTTCCAAAACACACTTATTTGAAAGAAGGTAATTATCGTGGAGCTATTATCTGGCGCCGATATGATCACTCGTTTTTTGCAGGACGAGGGGGTTGAATACATATACGGTTACCCAGGTGGGGCAGCGCTTCATATATATGATGCGTTGTTCCGTCAGGACAAAGTCAAACATGTTTTGGTCCGGCATGAACAGGCAGCTGTGCATATGGCAGATGGTTATGCGCGGGCTTCAGGAAAGGCGGGAGTCGTATTGGTAACCTCGGGACCCGGGGCGACCAATACTATTACGGGTATCGCAACTGCGTTTACCGATTCAATACCGATGGTAGTTTTATGTGGACAGGTTGCTTCCAGTCTGATCGGTGAAGATGCATTTCAGGAAACTGACATGATGGGGGTTTCGCGCCCTGTTGTTAAACACAATATGGCGATTCGAAATCCGGAAGAGATTCCTGAAGTACTTAAGAAGGCATTCTATATCGCGCAAACCGGGCGTCCAGGCCCTGTTGTGGTAGATATTCCCAAAGATATGACGGCGCCGAATGAACGTTTCGAATACGTTTATCCAAAAAAAGTGAAGCTACGTTCCTATACTCCGCCTGTTCGTGGCCATTCGGGTCAGATCAAAAAAGCGGTGGATATGATGTTATCGGCAAAGCGCCCGATCATCTATTCTGGTGGTGGCGTAATTCTTGGTAAAGGTTCCCAGCAGTTGACCGATCTGGCGCGCGAGCTGGGTGTGCCGATCACCACAACGCTAATGGGCATCGGGGCTTACCCGCAAACGGATAAGCAGTGCCTGGGCTGGTTGGGAATGCATGGTAGCTACGAATCCAACATGGCAATGCATCATGCTGATTTTATTCTTGCTGTCGGCGCACGTTTTGATGATCGTGTCACCAATGCGACGGATAAGTTCTGTCCCGGGGCGCGTATTGCTCACGTGGATATTGATCCGGCGAACATTGCCAAGACAATCAAGGTGGATGTACCCATTGTCGGGCCGGTGGATTCGGTGCTTTCCGATATGCTGACTCTAGTCAAAGAGTCAGAGAAAAAGATTGACGGTGAAGCCCTGGCGGACTGGTGGAAGCGCATTGAAGACTGGCGCGCCTACCATGGTGGCCGATATGAGCCATCCACACAGGATTCAATCAAGCCTCAGCATGTCATCGAAACCCTGTACAAGGTCACTAAAGGGGATGCCTACGTCACATCAGATGTAGGGCAGCACCAGATGTATGCGGCGCAATACTACAAGTTTGACAAGCCGAATCGCTGGATCAATTCCGGAGGTTTAGGGACTATGGGGTTTGGCTTGCCGGCTGCAATGGGCATCAAACTTCACTTTCCTGATGAGGAAGTCGTTTGTGTGACCGGTGAAGGCAGCATTCAAATGAATATTCAGGAGCTTTCTACCTGTAATCAATATGATCTGCCGGTCAAGGTTCTGCTGCTTAACAATCAGGCGCTGGGCATGGTGAAGCAGTGGCAGGATATGAACTATGAATCGCGCCATTCTCATTCTTACATGGAATCGCTGCCGGATTTTGAAAAGCTGGTGGAGTCCTATGGGCATGTTGGCGTGACCATCAAGCATCTGGATGAGCTGGAATCAAAAATGGAAGAAGCATTTGCGATGAAAGATCGTCTGGTGTTTATCAATGTATACGTTGATCCCGCCGAACACGTTTATCCCATGCAGATTGCTCGTGGTTCGATTAATGACATGTGGCTGAGCAAAACGGAGAGGACTTAAATATCATGCGAAGAATTATTTCAGTCCTGCTCGAAAACGAACCGGGAGCGCTTTCCCGGGTGGTAGGTTTGTTTTCTCAGCGCAACTACAACATCGAAACGTTGACGGTTGCGCCAACCGAGGATGAGTCCTTGTCTCGCCTAACTGTTACAACGACGGGCTCCGATAAGGTGATTGAGCAAATTACCAAGCAGCTCAATAAACTTATTGAGGTGGTGAAACTGGTGGATCTGACGGAGGGCTCGCATATCGAGCGTGAGTTAATGCTCATCAAAATCAAGGCCACCGGTGCGCAGCGCTCCGAAGTGAAGCGTACGGTTGATATCTTCCGTGGTCAGATCGTAGACGTGAACAGTGCGGTGTATACGGTCCAGATTACCGGCAACAGTGACAAGCTGGACGCTTTTATTCGTGCCATTGCGGAAGGTCATATCCTTGAAGTTGTTCGAAGTGGTGTGTCCGGTATCGCGCGCGGTGAGAAAGTACTGAGTTTGTAGTTTTCAGAGGTGGTCTGTCGAGTGCAGCTGCCTGAGGTTTTAATGTTATAGCGGCACAGGGTGCCAGAATTTACTTGGGGGAATTTCATGCAAGTTTATTACGATAAAGATTGTGATCTATCAATCATCCAGGGCAAAAAGGTAGCGATCATTGGTTACGGCTCTCAAGGGCATGCGCATGCCTGTAACCTGAAAGATTCCGGAGTCGACGTAACTGTTGGTTTGCGCTCGGGTTCTGCATCTGTGGCTAAGGCGGAAGCACATGGTTTGACGGTCAAGCCTGTCGCGGAAGCGGTAGCGGGTGCTGATGTCGTTATGATCCTGACGCCAGATGAGTTTCAGTCTGTGCTGTACAAGCAGGAAATCGAGCCCAATATCAAGCAGGGCGCAACGCTGGCATTTGCTCACGGTTTTGCGATCCACTACAACCAGGTGGTGCCTCGTCAGGATCTGGACGTCATCATGATTGCACCAAAAGCTCCAGGTCACACAGTGCGTTCTGAGTTTGTTAAAGGTGGCGGTATTCCGGATCTGGTTGCAGTCTTCCAGGATGCTTCCGGCAATGCTAAAAACGTTGCGTTGTCATACGCGTGTGGTGTTGGTGGTGGTCGTACGGGCATTATCGAAACGACCTTCAAAGACGAAACGGAAACCGACTTGTTCGGGGAGCAGGCAGTTCTGTGTGGCGGTGCGGTTGAGCTGGTTAAAGCTGGCTTCGAAACACTGACCGAAGCGGGCTACGCTCCTGAAATGGCGTACTTTGAATGCTTGCACGAACTCAAGCTGATTGTTGATTTGATGTATGAAGGCGGTATCGCCAACATGAACTACTCCATCTCCAACAACGCCGAATACGGTGAGTATGTGACGGGTCCTGAGGTGATCAACGAAGAATCGCGTAAGGCCATGCGCAATGCGCTCAAGCGAATTCAGGATGGTGAGTACGCGAAGATGTTTGTTCAGGAAGGTGCATCCAACTATGCATCCATGACTGCATATCGTCGAAACAATGCAGCGCATCCAATTGAGCAGGTCGGCGAGAAGCTGCGCGCGATGATGCCATGGATTGCTTCCAACAAGATTGTTGATAAGAGCAAGAACTGAGCAAATGCGCCTTTGGCGCGCTAGAATAGAACGGCCCCGGGCAATATGCTTGTGGGCCGTTTTTGTATGTGGCAGTTTGACCAACCCAGAGACCAGGAAGTGAGAAAGGTATGACTCCGAAACCACAGGATGAAGAACAGGCTGAGGTACCGCTTCAGGATGACGCGGTAGAAACAGGCGATCCGCTGAAACCCAAGTCGCGCTTGGGGCGTGGCATTTATCTGCTGCCCAACCTGTTTACCACTGCATCACTGTTTTCCGGCTTTTACGCCATAGTGGCGGCGATGAATGGTGACTTTGACAATGCCGCAGTCGCCATATTTGTATCGATGGTGCTGGATGGCCTGGACGGTCGGGTAGCGCGCATGACCAATACGCAAAGTGCTTTTGGCGCCGAGTACGATAGCTTGGCTGATATGGTTGCCTTTGGTGTCGCGCCGGCCCTGGTGGCATTTTCTCTTAATTTGCAGTCTTTGGGGAATCTTGGCTGGACCGCAACGTTTATCTATGTGGCGGGTGCGGCGTTGCGGTTAGCGCGTTTTAATACTCAAATTGGTTCTGTCGACAAGCGCTTTTTTGTTGGGCTCCCCAGTCCTGCTGCGGCGGCAGTAGTGGCCGGGTTTGTATGGACGCTGCATGGGTTTGATCAGTCCCGTGGGTTGGCCTTGCTGACCATGTTGGTGGTTGCCGGTGCTGGTGTTCTGATGGTGAGTAATGTGCTTTATTATTCTTTTAAAGAAGTGGATATGAAGCGAAGAGTGCCTTTCGCGGCCTTACTGCTCATGGTGCTTTTATTTGCGGTGATCTCGCTTGAACCGTCTATCGTACTGCTGGGAGGGTTCATGATTTATGCCTTGTCCGGACCGGCAATGGTGTTACTTAGAAAGACGCGAATGAGAAAAAATACGGAAGCAGGGAATTAATTTCGTTCGAGCGGTCTAAAGGCAGGCAAAACTGTTGGAAATGAGGAGATCGCATGCTGATCAAGACGAAAAAGCCCGGTGATATTCGTTCATCCGAAATTACTTCTGAATCCATTTATCTGAGACGGAGAGAACTGATTTCAGGGCTTGCCGCTGGCACTGCGTTGATGTCCTCGCCTTTTGCTTCTGCATCTGATGTGCTCAACAATCATCTGTCTTCAGTTAACAAGACTGCGTTTGGCAAGAACGAGGCGTTGACGCCGTATCGGGACGTCACCAATTATAATAATTTCTATGAGTTCGGCACGGATAAATCGGACCCCGCCGAATATGCTCACGAAATGACGACCGATCCCTGGTCTGTATCGGTAGAGGGTGAGGCCGAAGTCACCGGGACATTTACCCTCGAAGATATTCTTAAACCTCACGCTCTTGAGGAGCGCATTTATCGCCTTCGCTGTGTTGAGGCCTGGTCTATGGTCATTCCCTGGATCGGTTTTCCGCTTGCTGATTTGTTGAAGCGCTTTAAGCCAACATCGAAGGCGAAGTATGTGTTTTTTGAAACGCTTAAGCGTCCTGATGAAATGCGAGGGCAGCGCTCGTATTTTTCGTCTATCGAGTGGCCTTATGTAGAGGGTTTACGCATGGATGAGGCCATGCATCCGTTGAGCTTCATGGCGGTGGGTCTGTATGGTAAAGCTCTGCCCAATCAAAATGGCGCTCCTATCAGATTGGTTGTGCCCTGGAAGTATGGATTCAAGAGCATTAAATCCATTGTCCGTATTCAGTTCCTTGAGCAAAAGCTGAAAACCAGTTGGGAGAAAGCCGGTCCGGCAGAATATGGTTTTTACTCCAATGTGAATCCAAATGTTGATCATCCGCGCTGGAGTCAGAAGACTGAGCGTCGCTTGCCTAACTCTCTGTTCTCTCCAAATCGTATTGATACCCAAATGTTCAATGGTTACGCCGATGAAGTGGCTGGTCTGTATGCAGGCATGGACTTAAGGAAATATTTCTGATGCCACGTAAGTGGATACGCTCGACGTGGTGTTGGTGGGGCGTATTTTTATGTTCGCTGGCGCCACTGGCATTGTTAGGGCTGAAAATAGCGCAAAATAACTTGGGAACAGAGCCTGCGAAATATCTGGTCGAGTTTTTGGGTGAGGCCGCACTGGTATTTTTGCT
>OZ246020.1:442500-1835000 GCA_965230795.1 Oleiphilaceae bacterium
GAACCGTTTCGGTCAGAGTTCACACGAATTGCTTGGTTAATGGCTAAAGAGCGAAAAGGGCGATAGGCCCGCATTAGTGCTAGGCCTGTAGCTCAGGTGGTTAGAGCGCACCCCTGATAAGGGTGAGGTCGGCAGTTCAAGTCTGCCCAGGCCTACCAGATTTCCTTATTACTTTGTTAAGTTGTTCGTCGTTTAGCAGGCTAAACGTCCTCACAACTTGCCTCGTACTAAGAAAATCAAAAAGTTCTAACGTAGCTTCAGTAATGGGGCTATAGCTCAGCTGGGAGAGCGCCTGCCTTGCACGCAGGAGGTCGGCAGTTCGATCCTGCCTAGCTCCACCAATTACTGAGTAAGCTACATGAACGAAGCTCAGCTGGGGTGAAACCTGGTCACGAAGTGACACGAAACGTGTTTCGTGAAGGTTGAGCGCCTGAAGGCGAAGCCGAAAGGCTGGGGCACGGAGTGTGCGCTGTGCGGAGCACAGAGGTCGGCAGTTCGATTCTGCCTGGCTCCACCAATTTTGCGTTATGCGTTGTTAAGTTGTTCGTCGTGTATAGATAATACACTTCCTCACACCTTACCTTGCCTGACTCAAAATTCGAACCCTGGACGACACAGCTGCTTAAACGCTTGGATGTTCTGGTATCAGTTCATAACTAAGTCTACTTTCTTAAGTTGATTTAGTTCTGATCTGAAGATCGGAAAGCTCTTTAACAATTTGGTAAGTGATAGTGACGTTGTTTGTATTGATGAGATACATACAACTCATTGCTAAGTAAGACTGATCATTCATTATCAGCGAATGATCAGGATTGAGGATAACAATTGAGATTCATATCAAGCGTTATCCGGCGAAACGTTACGATTGGTCGTGTATAGCCGAGAATCCGGGATGGGAAAGGTCGTCCTGGGAAATTATTTTGGGTTATATAGTCAAGCGACTAAGCGCATACGGTGGATGCCTTGGCAGTCAGAGGCGATGAAGGACGTAGAAACCTGCGATAAGCGTTGGCGAGCTGGTAAACGAGCTGTGACCCAACGATTTCCGAATGGGGAAACCCAACCGTCATAAGGCGGTTATCCTGCACTGAATACATAGGTGTAGGAAGCGAACCCGGAGAACTGAAACATCTAAGTACCCGGAGGAAAAGAAATCAACCGAGATTCCCCTAGTAGCGGCGAGCGAACGGGGATTAGCCGATGATTAATGTGTTAGTGGAACACTCTGGAAAGTGTGGCCATAGAGGGTGATAGCCCCGTACACGAAAATGCATTAGTCACATATTAAGTAGGACGGGACACGTGTTATCTTGTCTGAAGATGGGGGGACCATCCTCCAAGGCTAAATACTCCTGACTGACCGATAGTGAACCAGTACCGTGAGGGAAAGGCGAAAAGAACCCCTGTGAGGGGAGTGAAATAGATCCTGAAACCGTATGCGTACAAGCAGTGGGAGCAGACTTGTTCTGTGACTGCGTACCTTTTGTATAATGGGTCAGCGACTTAATTTCAGTAGCAAGGTTAACCGTGTAGGGGAGCCGTAGGGAAACCGAGTCTTAATAGGGCGTTTAGTTGCTGGGATTAGACCCGAAACCGAGTGATCTATCCATGAGCAGGTTGAAGGTACCGTAACAGGTGCTGGAGGACCGAACCCACTGTCGTTGAAAAGCCAGGGGATGACTTGTGGATAGGAGTGAAAGGCTAATCAAACTCGGAGATAGCTGGTTCTCCTCGAAAGCTATTTAGGTAGCGCCTCGTGTATCACCCTAGGGGGTAGAGCACTGTTTGGGCTAGGGGGTCATCCCGACTTACCAACCCCATGCAAACTCCGAATACCTAGGAGTGCGAGCACGGGAGACACACGGCGGGTGCTAACGTCCGTCGTGGAGAGGGCAACAACCCAGACCGCCAGCTAAGGTCCCAAATTCACAGTTAAGTGGGAAACGATGTGGGAAGGCTTAGACAGCTAGGAGGTTGGCTTAGAAGCAGCCACCCTTTAAAGAAAGCGTAATAGCTCACTAGTCGAGTCGGCCTGCGCGGAAGATTTAACGGGGCTCAAACTGTGAACCGAAGCTGCGGATATAGATTTATCTATATGGTAGAGGAGCGTTCTGTACGCTGTTGAAGGTGAATCGAGAGGTTTGCTGGAGGTATCAGAAGTGCGAATGCTGACATGAGTAACGATAAGGGGGGTGAAAAACCTCCCCGCCGGAAGACCAAGGGTTCCTGCGCAACGCTAATCGGCGCAGGGTGAGTCGGCCCCTAAGGCGAGGCTGAGAAGCGTAGTCGATGGGAAACGGGTTAATATTCCCGTACCTCTTTACATTGCGATGGGGAGACGGAGAAAGCTAGGCCAGCATGGCGACGGTTGTCCATGTTTAAGGTTGTAGGCTGGGGACTTAGGCAAATCCGGGTCCCTAAGGCTGAGAACTGATGACGAGATCCTTTTTAAGGATTGAAGTGGTTGATGCTCTGCTTCCAGGAAAAACCTCTAAGCTTCAGATGTAAAGAGACCGTACCCTAAACCGACACAGGTGGTCAGGTAGAGAATACCCAGGCGCTTGAGAGAACTCGGGTGAAGGAACTAGGCAAAATGGTACCGTAACTTCGGGAGAAGGTACGCCGGCTCTGGTGAAGGACTTGCTCCGTAAGCCTAGGTCGGTCGAAGATACCAGTTGGCTGCGACTGTTTATTAAAAACACAGCACTCTGCAAACTCGAAAGAGGACGTATAGGGTGTGACACCTGCCCGGTGCCGGAAGGTTAATTGATGGGGTTAGCTTAGGCGAAGCTCTTGATCGAAGCCCCGGTAAACGGCGGCCGTAACTATAACGGTCCTAAGGTAGCGAAATTCCTTGTCGGGTAAGTTCCGACCTGCACGAATGGTGTAACGATGGCCAAGCTGTCTCCACCCGAGACTCAGTGAAATTGAAATCGCTGTTAAGATGCAGCGTATCCGCGGCTAGACGGAAAGACCCCGTGAACCTTTACTATAGCTTCACAGTGAACTTTGAGCCTACTTGTGTAGGATAGGTGGGAGGCTTTGAAACTTGCACGCCAGTGTGAGTGGAGCCAATCTTGAAATACCACCCTGGTATGTTTGAGGTTCTAACTCAGGCCTGTTATCCAGGTCGAGGACACTGTGTGGTGGGTAGTTTGACTGGGGCGGTCTCCTCCCAAAGCGTAACGGAGGAGCACGAAGGTGCGCTAAGCATGGTCGGACATCATGCGGTTAGTGTAATGGCATAAGCGCGCTTAACTGCGAGACAGACACGTCGAGCAGGTACGAAAGTAGGTCATAGTGATCCGGTGGTTCTGTATGGAAGGGCCATCGCTCAACGGATAAAAGGTACTCCGGGGATAACAGGCTGATACCGCCCAAGAGTTCACATCGACGGCGGTGTTTGGCACCTCGATGTCGGCTCATCACATCCTGGGGCTGAAGCCGGTCCCAAGGGTATGGCTGTTCGCCATTTAAAGTGGTACGCGAGCTGGGTTTAGAACGTCGTGAGACAGTTCGGTCCCTATCTGCCGTGGACGTTGGAAAATTGAGAAGAGTTGCTCCTAGTACGAGAGGACCGGAGTGAACGAACCACTGGTGTTCGGGTTGTGTCGCCAGACGCATTGCCCGGTAGCTATGTTCGGACAGGATAACCGCTGAAGGCATCTAAGCGGGAAGCCCCCTTCAAGATAAGTTTTCCCTGATCCCTTGAGGATCCTAAAGGGCCGTTAAAGACTATGACGTTGATAGGCTGGGTGTGTAAGCGTTGTGAGGCGTTGAGCTAACCAGTACTAATTGCCCGTGAGGCTTGACTATATAACGCCAAAATAATTTTGGTGGTGAAGACGAGTCGTAATGAACCGGATGACGGATATGAATCGAATCCGACTTACTAGCAATCACTTGCTGAATGTTAAAGACAAACAGTTTTAGTGTTGATGTTAAATGACATCAATACAGAGGAATTACGTCCCTGTAGCGAACGCCAGCCGCGACATCCGTGTCGCGTCCGAAATCGCTCAAGGTGATACTAAATCACCTTGCGGGACACGATTTCGCCTGACGACCATAGAGCTTTGGAACCACCTGATCCCATCCCGAACTCAGAAGTGAAACGAAGCATCGCCGATGGTAGTGTGGGAGGTCCCATGTGAGAGTAGGTCATCGTCAGGCTTTAAATAAACAAGGCTCGCCAAATGGCGGGCCTTTTTTATTTACAGTGCGAAAATGTTGCTACGCTCACATGGTGAGAGTAGGGTGAGCAGGGACTTCGAGCAGCATGCTGCGAGCCTGCGAACGGCTGTCAGCTGTGCTGACAGACCGGACCATCGTCAGGCTTAAAACAGAATCCCCTGGTGCTAGCGCATTGGGTTTTTTTTTACCTGAAAATAGTGACCTCGATTTCATTCCCGATGAAATTCTACCTCCCCCGTCCATGGGGTCGTACTCGGAGGAGAGGAGGGTAAAGACCGTTGCCCGCAGGGCATTGAAAGCATCGTTTTTAAAGGGATGAGCGTGAGCCTATGGGCGAAGGGCCGGACCATCGTCAGGCTTTAAATATAATAAGCAGAGGCACGACGGCAACTTCTATTCCCTCCCGAGCTTACCGAACCAATTTTTCATCAAAAATTTCCTAAAAGTCCGTTTTCTTAAAACGACTGAGTTAAGTTTTATGTGCATACATGGTTTTTTTAAGTCAACTTCACTACAGTTTGCTCATCTAGGATTAATCAAGGACTACTTTTGCGAAAAATAATCATTATAGGTAACTCTGGATCAGGTAAGTCGACTTTAGCGAGACATATTGCAGATCAAGACAGTCTTGCTCATTTGGATCTGGATACAGTTGCCTGGTTGGCGGAATATCCAAAGTCAAGAGCCGCTCTTCAAGAGAGTCTCGAGAAGATCAATGAGTTTTGCAGGCATAATCGTCAATGGGTCATTGAAGGTTGCTACGGTGATATCCTTACTGTCATCGCCGAATGGGCGAATGAAATGATTTTTCTGAACCTGTCTATAGAATCCTGTATCGAGAACGCACGATCAAGACCATGGGAACCTCATAAGTATTCCAGCCAGCTGGAGCAAAACAAAAATCTACCGATGCTTGAGGATTGGATTTCCAAGTACAAAAGCAGGCAGGACGAGTTTTCCTATTCGGCGCATGAAAAGCTTTTTGTGAATTTTGAGGGGGAAAAGCGTTTGATAACTGACAATGTCAAACTGTCATCCGGATCCTAACTTCATTTTCCGTTTTTCTATCTGTTTCTTCTCCCCTATCGCTTTTCTCCATGGTTAAAGGAAGTTCGATTTGACTAGTAGGTAATACCCTACTTTAAGTAGGACTGCATGATACTTTCAACGTCGATCATGGTTAGCCCTTTATTAAAATCAATCGCTAGTTGTCGGCCTCTTTCATTTTTCTTGAAACAAATAAAGAGCGCCTTGTTCTCAAGGTTTTTATCGTTGAAGCTGATCTTGGAGGCCTGATCTTTCAGCTCAGGTGTAGTGTTTAGTAGAAAGGACATGACGTTGGCATCAATGACTGCTGCTTGAATTCTCCCGCCGAGCAACTTCTGCAGGTTCTTTAAGTCCGAGTTGGCAGCATCCGTTTGTATTTGACCGCTGGCAACCATGTTATCGAATTCGGCAGTGTTGACGTATCCACTTACGATACCGATTTTGTAATTATTGAGATCAGCAAGTGTGTTCCACTTAATCTCTTTTCCATTGAGCTGAGCAAAACCCAGAGGTCCGTGCCCCATCGGTTCTGAAAGTACAAAGTCTTCCTCAAGAGACTTGGCATAATATTCAGGAAAATAGCCATCGTAATCCGGGTTTTCCTTTCCATAACCCACAGCGCGTTTCCATGGGAAAAAATCAACTTTCAACTCGTGGCCGACAGCCGCAAAGGCTGCTCGTGCGACAGCGACGCTGGCGCCCTGTTCGGGCAGATAGTCACCGGTATAGGGTGGCCAATCGAGAGAAGTCAGTCTAACCGTGTCCGCGTTAGCAATTTGCCAAAATAGAGTGGAGACCAGAATGGATAATCCAAACAGGGTTTTTAGTTTCATTTGTTTTACCTCCAAAAATTATATGCCTGGAACAACCTAAGAATAGTCCAAGACTCTTTTTTTGCGCTGTATACAGAACGGGATGAACCTAAGGGGCAAGAATACGCATAATGAACTTAGGCTTTAGAAGTGAATGGAGATTCATAGTATTGATCACTACAGCTTTCCACTGTTAATATCGCTGACTAAAACATAATAAGAGATAAGAAAATGTCGTTGATAAAAGCGCGTGATTATCTTTCCGCAGAAGAAATCAAATCCTTGAAAACACCTTCGGATTGGGTCGCACTGCGATTGTTTTTATTCAATTGGTTGGTGATTGCGGCGATGTTTGCGATGGTTGCCAGCTTTACAAACGGTTTTACGATATTACTTGCCTTACTAGTGTTGGGCGGTCGCTTGTTGGGCTTGGGCATTTTGTTACATGAGTGTTCTCATCGATCTTTCTTTAGCCGTCAATCCTGGAACGACCAGATTGGCCATTGGTTTGCCGGCATCCCAATATTGGTCCCTATTGATTTTTACCGTCCTTACCATTTCAAGCATCACACCAAAACAGGTACTGAACAAGATCCTGATGTGGGTAACATTCGTCAGTACCCTGTTAGTAAAGCGAGTTTCTACCGTAAGCTCATTAGGGACATTTTCGGGCTGTCCGGTATCAAGGCCCTGTTCGCTATGATTCTTTATGTATTGCCTGGCAGGGCTGGCAACGCGGTGTCTTTGGGGCTGAACTCCGAAGCTATCAAGACCGAAAACGGCCGCTTACTTGGATTGAAGAATTACGGTCATGTTTTAATTTGGCATACAGTTTTCTTTCTTCTCTTATATAAACTGGGACATCCTGGCCTGTATTTGCTTTGGTGGGGAGCATATCTGTTCACCCACCCGTTTATTATTCGCGTGAGGCAGATTGCGGAGCACGGTGCCATGCCTGCTTTGAGATCTGAAGATGTACGACTGACGACGAGAACAACGCTGGCAAAGCCCTGGGAGAGATTATTGTTCGCGCCCAATTTTGTGAACTATCACTGTGAGCATCATTTACTGCCGACGGTACCAAGCTACAATTTGCCCGCTATGCACAAGCTTTTGCGTTCCAGAGGCTTTTATAAGGACAACGGTGCGGCACTGGTCGAGGGAGGGTACCCAGAAGTGATTCGTATGGCGGCGTCAGCCTGACCAGCAAAAACTGATCAGGCTGTGGGGAATCAGGCGGACAACAGGGAAATGTCTGCCACTTGAAGGAACAGGCGTCTTAACTTACCCAACAGCTGGATACGATTATTGCGTACTGCCTCGTCATCGACCATCACCATGACGTCATCAAAGAACTGGTCAACGGGTGCGCGTAGTCCGGACAGAGCTTCGAGGGCCTGTTGATATTTGCCCTCGGCGAACAGTGGTGTTACCTCTGCTTCCAGAGAAGCAAGCTTCTCTGCCAGGTTTTTCTCGGCTCCGTCAGTCAACAGGTCTGAATCGATGACGGGGTCACTGTCTTCGTTAAATCCGGTTTGCTTGGCGAGTATATTGGATACCCGCTTGTTGGCTGCAGACAATGCGCTGGCTTCCTCGCGCTGATAGAAGCTGTGCACCGCTTTGATGCGACGGTCAAAATCAAGCGGTTTGCTCGGTTTGCGTGCCGACACAGCGAGAATGACCTCCGCTGGCATATTGTCGTCTTGATACCATGCCCGGAAGCGCTCCAGCATATAATCGAGCAAATCAGTTTTCAGAGAGCTGTTCTCCAAGTCGCCATGACTTGACTGGGACCAGCTAAATAAATCCAGTAGGTCAAGATCCAGTTCTTTCTCTATCAGAATTCGGAGCACGCCCAATGCCGCGCGACGCAAAGCGAATGGATCTTTAGTTCCTGTCGGAGGTTGGTTGATACCAAACAGTCCAACCAGTGAGTCGACTTTTTCGGCGATAGCGAGTGCGCATCCAGTTTTAGTATCGGGTAGCTCTGCGCCGGCATGGGTCGGCATATATTGCTCGTTGATGGCGAGTGCTACTTCGTTATTTTCGCCATCATGCTGCGCATAGTGGTAGCCCATCAATCCTTGAAGGTCGGTAAATTCCAGCACCATTTCGCTAACCAGATCTGATTTGGCAAGCTCGCCTGCCCGTTTCGCCAGGCTTGGGTCGCCGCCAATGTGATTGCTGATGGTTTCCGCTAAACTGGCGACGCGTTCCGTTTTGTCAAAGATCGTCCCGAGTTTAGTTTGAAATACGATGGACTTGAGAGCCTCACGCTTCGATTCCAGCGTGGTTTTTTTATCCGTCTCGAAAAAGAATGCTGCGTCGGACAAGCGTGGTCGAATAACACGCTCGTTTCCTGCTATCACTTGAGCTGGGTCCCGACTTTCGATGTTCGCGACAGTAATGAAGTGAGGCAGCATGTTCCCGTGTTGGTCCACGACATGAAAGTACTTTTGATGCTCCTTCATGGATGAAACCAGTGCCTCCGAAGGCACCTCAAGAAAGCGTTCCTCAAAGTTGCCGAGCAGGGGAACGGGCCATTCGTTGAGAGAGGCGACCTCATCCAGCAGAGCCTCATCGATAACGGCTAAGCCGTCAACCTGCTTGGCGATGGCTTCGACCCCTTCACGGATTAGTTGCTTGCGGGACTGGTAGTCCGCCATGACCTTGCCCTGTTCCATGAGTATTTGTTCATAGCGTGAAGGAGAATCAATGGATAGTGTTCCCGAACTCATAAAACGATGGCCGCGAGTGGTCGATCCATTTTCAATGCCCATTACTGAGCCTGGAACGACTTCTGAGCCCATCATCATCACGATCCACTGAACCGGACGAACAAACTCTTCTTTTTGCGCGCCCCAGCGCATGCGTTTTGGAATCGGTAGTTTTGCCAAGGCGGCTTCAACGATGTCATTAAGCAACTCCCTGGTTTGTTTACCCGCTTCGGTTGAGCGATATACCAGCCAGGTGCCTTTTGGCGTTTCCATCTCCTCAAGGTCAGTGGGAGAAATTCCCAGAGACGACGCGAATCCCATCAATGCGCGGGTGGGTTCACCCTTATCGTCAAACGCTGCTTTTTTTGCAGGTCCGCGCTTTTCTACAGTTTTGTCTGCTTGCTGCGCAGCCAGTTGCTCGACTCGGAGAGCCAGGCGGCGAGGGCTGGCGAATGAGCGGGTGTTGCCATGAGCCAAGCCGGCTTCCTTCAGACCTTCAAGGATGTGATGGGTAAAGGCTTCAGAGAGGTTTTTCAGCGCTTTTGGAGGCAGTTCCTCGGTACCTATTTCAACCAGGAAATCTTGAGTTTCCATTATTGCTTACCTCCTTTCTTTTGCGCGTTTTTTTCTGCTTTTTTTGCTTCGGTGGCGATCACTTCTTCACGCAGATCAGCAGGAGCCAGAGGAAAACCAAGCTCCATGCGGCGGTCGAAGTAGGCCTGAGCTACGGCGCGGGCGAGACTGCGCACTCGCAGGATGAAACGCTGACGTTCAGTAACGGAAATGGCGTGCCGTGCATCCAGCATGTTGAACGTATGGGAGGCTTTCAGTACCAGTTCATAGGCAGGTAGTGGGAGGCCCAGATCGATCAGACGCTGGCTTTCCGACTCAAAGGTGTCGAAATGCTGGAACAGTGAGGTGGTGTCCGCATGCTCGAAATTATACGTCGACATTTCGACCTCATTCTGGTGAAACACATCCCCGTATGTCACATCACCATCTGGCCCGTAGGTCCAGATCAGGTCATAAACACTGTCTACCCCCTGAAGGTACATGGCTATTCGCTCCAGACCATAGGTGATTTCACCGGTAACCGGATAGCACTCAAGTCCGCCTACCTGTTGGAAATAGGTAAATTGTGTGACTTCCATACCATTTAGCCATACTTCCCAGCCAAGTCCCCAAGCACCAAGCGTTGGCGATTCCCAGTTGTCTTCCACAAAGCGCACATCATGGATGGAGGTGTCGATTCCCATCGCCTGAAGTGATTCCAGGTAGAGTTCCTGAATATTAAGGGGTGAAGGTTTCATCACGACCTGAAACTGGTAGTAGTGCTGGAGGCGATTGGGGTTTTCGCCATAACGGCCGTCGGTAGGACGACGACTTGGTTGAACATAGGCAGCATTCCAGGTTTCGGGGCCGATCGATCGCAAAAAGGTTGCGGGATGGAACGTGCCGGCGCCAACCTCCATGTCCAGAGGTTGAAGGACGACACAGCCTTTGCTGGCCCAGTAATTCTGCAGGGCGAGAATCAGGCCCTGAAATGTTTTGACATCGGGAGTGCTTACGTTCGACACGGTATTGCCACCATTCGTTTTTGCTGTTTGTCACACTCAGTGTTGCGACAACGCTTGTATTTGGGTCGCCTCAGCGCCGATCTCATTCATTTTGCTCGGCAGAAGCGGAAAAGTCGCGCATTATACCCTAAGTTGCGGGCCCAAGGCTGCGGCTATACGTTGATATACTTCAAAATTTCAACGACTTGCTCAGGTGTTTCGGCAACGGCGTGTGCGGCACCGTCGATTTCCTTCAAGGGGTGCGTCAGTGTCGGGTCATGAATGACGATGATGGGTTTGCCCATGCCGATGGCAATTCCGGCATCAAAGGCGGCATTCCACTGTTTGTACTGGTCGCCAAAACGAACGACCACAATGTCTGATTTAGCGATCAGTGTATTCGTTCGTAGTGCGTTGATTTTCGCTGCTTTGTGGTCCTTCCAGAAAGGCTTTTCCTCATCACCCAGAATGCGGACACCGACTTCATCGCTGGCTTCGTGGTTCGTGACCGGGGCGTAAATATTGACGTCAATATCAGCTTCATTCAGCCCATTTATGATGCGCTCACGCCAATCAGTGTGAATTTCTCCGGATAAGTAAATTGAATATTTCATGAACAATCCTGCCTGAGATCTTCCAAAATGCTAGTGAGTGGGTTAAAAAGTAAGAGGCGATTCTAATCGACGACTGCACTGAGTTGAACAATCAGATGGAATTATCCGGATGTTCACTGATACGGCATGGAGGAGGAAAACATGGCGATTTATGATCATAAATATGGCGATCTGTCCTATTATCGCGTTTTCAGGGCCTGGGGCGGCAAAGAATACCAAGAATATGTTCGCATCCGTAAAAGCAAGCAAGCGGCCTATGCGAAAGCAAAGAAAATTGATGAACGTCTCGCAAAACAGCAGCAGGCCTTCTGTATCAAACAGGCAAAAAGTTCTGAATACCATATCCGCAAGGAAGGTGGGGTGCGAGGCTTGCGACGCATTACTGTTCATCGTAAGGGCCGCTCTCCCGCCGACGTTTTTGAGCTGAGAATCAATGTTCCCTGGGACAAGGATATCAAGCGAACGACCATATCTGTCGCTGTACATGGAGAAGCCAAAGCGTTTGAGCAGGCCATTGATCGTATCTGTGAATGGTATGAGTTGGATGCCGACTCCGATGCCCGGGCGGCAATGATGGCACAGTTCCCTGCCTATTCAGAGGCTGGTCAGCGAGATGTGGCACAAGTGGCGGAACTGGCAATACAGAAAGCGAAGGACGAGTTCGAGCATTTGCGTCAAGGTCTCGTCAACAGCTTTAAGCGCTTCACGGCATAGGGCGTGAACGCTTCTTGAAGAGAGCGCGTTTATCAGGTACGCCAGAATGCAGGCGTAAACAGTATCAGTAGCGTGAATATTTCAAGGCGCCCCATCAGCATGGCAAAGCACAGCACCCATTTGGCAGTGTCTGGAAGGTCGCCATAGTGCAGAGCAACGTCGCCCAGGCCGGGCCCCAGGTTATTGATACAAGCTCCCACAGCGGACCAGGCCGTTACCTGGTCCAGGCCTGTTGCCAATAGCAACAGCAACAAAATCACAAACACAAACAGATAGACGGAAAAGAATCCCCACACGGCTTCCAGTACACGATCAGGAACCGGTTTCTTGCCAAGCTTGACGGGAATGATGGCGTTGGGGTGAATAAGCCGTTTTATTTCACGTAAGCCTTGCTTGTAGATCAGCAACACACGAATTGCTTTCATGCCGCCGCCGGTTGAGCCGGCGCAGCCCCCAATAAATGCTACGACGAACAACAGGAATGGCAATACAAAGGGCCAGCTGGAAAAGTCTGCGGTGGAAAACCCAGTGGTCGTTGCAATGGACACGACTTCAAACAAGCCCTTGATGAAGGCTTCGGAAGGCTGATAGGACTCTGTGGCAATCAGCGTGGCGATCGTGACGATGGCGACTAGACCAATGACTGAGGCATAAAACTTGAACTCCGGGTCGCGCAAATATACCAGGGGGCTGTTTGAGCGCCAGGCCGTAAAGTGAAGCGCGAAATTAATGCCAGATAGAAACATGAAGAAAATGGCAATGAGTTCAATGAGGGTGCTGTTAAAGTAGCCGATACTGGCATCGTGGGTTGAGTATCCGCCAATGGCAATAGTTGAAAAACTGTGTGCGACAGCGTCAAACAGATTCATGCCTGCAGCCCAATAGGCCAGAGCACAAATGATCGTGAGGCCCAGATAAATGTACCAGAGCGCCTTGGCCGTTTCAGTGATTCGCGGTGTGAGTTTGCTGTCTTTCACCGGGCCCGGAGCCTCGGCGCGATAGAGCTGCATGCCACCAATGCCAAGCATCGGAAGAATCGCCACTGCGAGGACGATAATACCCATGCCTCCGAACCATTGAAGCTGTTGTCTGTACCAGAGAATGGATTGGGGAAGTTGGTCTATACCCGTGATAACGGTTGCACCCGTAGTTGTGAGTCCTGACAGTGACTCAAAATAGGCATCAACAAAGCTCAGGTTGGCGGCTTCGGACAAATACAGCGGAATACAGCCACTGAAACTCAGTACCAGCCAGAATAGCACCGTAACAACGAAGCCATCCCGAACACGCAGTTCGCGTCGTTTGTTGCGAACCGGTAGCCAGACCAGTATCCCTAGTCCCAGAGTAATCACAAAGGCGTGGAAGAAGGCATCAAGTTGGTGATCGTTATATGACAAAGAGACGAGAATAGGGGGGAGCATCGTCAGGCTGAACAGCATCAGCAGTATGCCCAGGATGCGGCTTGTCGTTGAAAAATGCATTGATCCGTTTACCTGTTGGTACCTGTTGATCTTGCCGCAGACATGCTAGAAAAAGGTCAGACCGACCTGGAAGAGTTTTTCGACGTCTCTTACCTTACGTTTATCGACGATAAACAAAATAACATGGTCGTCGGGCTCTATACGCAAATGGTCATGGGCAATGAGTACTTCCTGTTTACGCACGATAGCACCGATGGTTGCGCCGGAAGGTAACGCTATTTCGTCGAGGCGTTTGCCAACCACTTTTGAAGAGCGGTGATCGCCGTGGGCGATCGCCTCAATGGCTTCTGCTGCACCGCGCCGCAAGGCATGTACATTAACGACATCGCCGCGTCGTATATGGGTCAGCAGGCTGCCGATAGTCGTTTGTTGTGGCGATACGGCGATATCTATCTCTCCGCCCTGAATCAGATCGACATAGTCTGGATTGCTGATCAGGGCAATAACCTTTCTGGCCCCAATGCGCTTTGCCAGCATCGATGCCATGATATTGGCTTCGTCATCATTGGTAACAGCGATAAAAACATCGGTATCTTCGATGTTCTCTTCCAGTAGCATCTCTTTGCCGGCAGCATTGCCCTGGAGAACAATGGCTTTTTCCAAAGCTTCAGAAAGCGCAACACAGCGTTCATGATTGCTTTCCAGCACTTTTACCTGATAACGGCGTTCCAGCTGCTTTGCCAGGCGAAAACCGATATTGCCGCCGCCGGCGATAATGATGCGTCGATAATTTCGTTCCAGAGGCTGCAACTCGGCCATTACTGCACGGATATGATCGGTGGCGGCAATGAAAAAGACTTCATCGCCGGCTTCGATAATGGTGTCGCCCTGCGGAATAATGGGACGACCCTGTCGGAATATGGCTGCAACCCGGGTATCTATATTAGGCATGTGCTGGCGCAAGAACGATAGTTCATGACCAATCAAGGGCCCGCCCTCGACAGCCTTGATAGCAATCAGTCGTGCTTTTCCACCGGCAAAGTCCAGGGCTTGCAGTGCTCCTGGATATTCAAGTAGCCGGGTTATGTGCTTGGTCACGACCTGTTCAGGACTAATCAGTACGTCAATAGGAAAAGCGCTGTTGTCGAAGAGCTCTTTGCGCGCAAGGTAGGGCGTTGCACGGACGCGGCTGATTTTTGTAGGGGTTTTGAAGAGCGTAAAGGCTACCTGGCATGCCGCCATGTTCACTTCGTCGCTGTTAGCGACTGCGATCAGCATGTCTGCATCTTCTGCACCGGCTTGTGCCAGGATATTGGGATGCGAACCCTGACCGTGAACAGTACGAATATCCAGGCGATCCTGCAGCTCCCTCAGTCGACTACTATCGCAGTCGATGACAGTTATATCGTTGGCTTCGTTGGCGAGGTTTTCTGCCAGTGTGCCGCCGACCTGCCCTGCTCCAATAATGATGATTTTCATAAGCTTTGATGAACTGTCCGGCCTGATCTAGTTTTGTTTTTTTAGACAGGCATAAAAGAACCCATCGTGTCCGCCCTGTTTCGGGAATAGCTGGCGACCGTATTGTGTATCGATTCCCCAGTCGGCTTCAATGTTTTCCTGGCTTGCAGAGTCTTCCAGCTTCAAAAATCGCTCGATTATACGGCTGTTTTCCTGGGGAAAGATAGAGCAGGTGGCATAGACCAAGAGGCCGCCAGGTTTGAGGCAAGGCCAGAGTGTCTGCAGCATGTTCAATTGCACTTCGGCCAGTTGTTTGATGTCTTCCTGACTACGTAACAGTTTGATGTCCGGGTGTCTGCGGATGACACCGGTGGCGCTGCAGGGGGCGTCCAGCAAGATACGATCAAATGCTTGTCTGTCCCACCATGTATCAACATTAAACACTGATTCAATGACGAGCTCAGCAGTCAGTTTGAGGCGCTCGAGATTTTCACTAATGC
Source organism: Oleiphilaceae bacterium (assembly GCA_965230795.1). Taxonomy (GTDB): domain Bacteria; phylum Pseudomonadota; class Gammaproteobacteria; order Pseudomonadales; family Oleiphilaceae; genus PZPK01. Next base: position 457,534 of record OZ246020.1, read on the forward strand.
GTTTTCCTCGCTTGGTATCCAACTCCAAAGCCAATACCGACAAGTTATCTACGTTTTCCAATAATGCACAGGTTTTCCCGCCAGGTGCAGCGCAAGCATCCAGTACCCGCATTCCCGGTTCGAGTGCCATGACTTCTGTGCATAATTGAGCAGCTTCGTCCTGAACGCTCACTTGACCCTCTTGAAAACCGGGCAGCGAGCTGACATCGCAAGCCTGTTTCAGGGTGATCCCCTGTGAGGCGTATTCGCATGGATAGGCTTCGATACCTGTTTTCGACAAAATATCCAGGTATTCCGATCGATTAATCTGTTTAGAATTGACGCGCAAGCTTAGAGGAGGCGCAGCATTGTTTGCTGCGAATATAGCGTCAGCGTGATCTGGCCAGTTGTGATGCAATTTGGCACGCATCCATTCTGGATGACTGAGGGCATGAGCTTCTCTGTCTATTTTGAGAGTGTTTTCACTGACTCTGCGCAGCACGGCATTAATCAGTCCCTTGAGGTGGCCAAGCTTGAAGGCCTCACAGGCATCGACCGTTTCATGGATTGCGGCGTGCGCAGGGATGCGGGTGAATATCAGTTGATAGCTGCCCAGGGCAAGCAACCATTCTGCTGTCTGGTCTTTTCGGGAGAGAGGGCGTCGCAGAAATTGCTGTGTGTGGTGTTTTAGAAAGAAATACCAGCGGCAAGTGCCGTACACCAGTTCCTGCAGTAGAGCGCGATCTCTAGGATCCTGATCCGCGCTTAATGCGGGAAAGCTTTTACTCAGGGACTGACCATCTTCGATGACCGTTGCAATGATTCGACCGGCCACAACCCGTAAATTCTGTGATTCTTTTCCTTTGCTCACGATGCCTCTCAGAGTTGTTCGCCAGCTTCGAGTATGGTCTTACCACCATTGAAGAACTCTTGAGCGCTGAGAACCTTGCCGCCTGGAAGCTGAAGTTGCGTGATACGCAATATTCCGGATCCCGTGGCGATGTCGATGCCGTCCTTGCTCTTGTTTATCACTTTTCCGGGTAGATCATCGGTGCGCTTATCCAGAATCTGTGCAGAAAACACACGAATGCGCTCGCTACCTCGTTTGATAAATGCAACGGGCCATGGATTAAATGCGCGAATGTCTCTGCCAATCTGCTCAGTAGTGCGGGTCCAGTCTATCTGGGCTTCCTGCTTGGAAAGTTTTGCTGCATAACAGGCTTCAGAATCCGTCTGGCTTTGTGGGCTAGGTGGCTGATCCGTTGCTACAAGCTTCAGATACTCCAGAATGGCTTCAGCGCCCAGCTTTGCAAGACGGTCATGAAGGCTGCCGCCGGTATCTTTTTGTGTAATTACCGTCGATTTTTTCAACAGCATATCTCCGGTGTCCAGGCCTTCGTCCATCTGCATAATAGTAATGCCCGTTTCTGTGTCTCCAGCCTGAATCGCCCTCTGAATAGGGGCGGCTCCGCGCCAGCGGGGCAAGAGTGAGGCGTGGATGTTGATACAACCCAGCTGTGGAATATCCAGCACGGCTTTTGGCAGTATCAGCCCATAGGCCGCGACAATCATGAGGTCGGGTTTCTGAGCGGCGAGGGCCTCTTGGCTGGCTTCTGTTTTCAGGGAGCTTGGTTGAAAGACATCAATCGAGTGGGCTTGAGCTACCTGTTTGACCGGGCTGGCCAGCATTTTTTTACCTCTGCCGGCAGGACGATCAGGTTGGGTATATACCGCAGAAATGGAATACGATGCCTCGATCAGGGCGATTAGGCTGGAAGCCGCAAAATCCGGGGTGCCGGCAAAGATAATGTTCAATGTGTTTCCGTATGTGCTTGTCTTGAGGTTAGGCGCGCATTTTGTGCTGTTTTTCCAGCTTTTTCTTAATACGATTCCGCTTGAGCGCGCTTAAATAGTCAACAAAGAGCTTACCGTTAAGATGGTCCATTTCGTGTTGAATACACACTGCAAGCAATCCCCTGGCTTCAAATTCAAAAGGCTTGCCATCACGATCCAGGGCTTCGATGCGCACATGTTCAATGCGTTCGACATCTTCATAAAAACCCGGGACAGATAAGCATCCTTCCTGCATTTTTTCCGGATCGCCCTCCAGTACGGTCACCTTGGGGTTGATAAACACATGTGGCTCGCTTCGATCTTCAGACAGATCCATCACGATGAGCTGTATGTGTCTGTCGACTTGGGTCGCAGCGAGGCCTATGCCGGGTGCGTCGTACATGGTTTCAAACATGTCATCGATGAGAATCCTGATTTCGTCGGTGACAGCATCGACGGGCTTGGCAATTTTACGTAGGCGGGGATCCGGGTATTCCAGAATTTCTAGTTTGGCCATAATAGCTTAGCGTTGGTTCTTAACGAAAATTCAATGAATTTGTGGGTTGGGTCACGATATCGCTGCTACTATTATCTTATACATTTTGAAATTAGTACAAATTCTCAACCTTTCATCTATAGTTAAAAAATAACCGAGCATTCTTTAGTGCCCGAGCTGGGTGCGCGCAATCCATTACGAGGATGACCAGGCGCTCTTACAGCAGACCACGATCAGAACATTCGATGACTTTTATATGTAGGCAGCTCATGATTCGTAAGCTATTAGTCTCTTTCTTTTTGCTAGGCGTCTTTGTCGCTTCCCAGGTGTTTGCAGCGGAGTTGAATCCGGATCATCCAGATCGCTATACCGTTGTAAAAGGCGATACGCTTTGGGATATTTCCGAGCGATTTTTGAAGTCGCCCTGGTTATGGCCAGAGGTTTGGCACGCGAATCCCCAGATCGCTAATCCCCACCTGATATACCCAGGTGATGTCATTGGTCTGATATATATAGATGGCAAGCCGCGAATCACGACGCTGAAAGCCGGCCCTAACAATGGCGTTGTGAAGCTAAGCCCAAAAATTCGTTCCACGCCGATTTCTACAGCGATACCCACGATTCCGCTGGATGCTATCAGTAGCTTTCTCTCCCAGAATCGAGTCGTCACTCCAGAAGAAATGGAAGCCGCTCCCTATGTTCTGATTGGTAAGGAGCAGCACCTGATCACCGGTGCTGGTGATACGGTATTTGCCCGTGGCGATACTGAAGGTGCAGAAAAGCTGGGTATTTATCGCACGGGGGAAACCTATGTAGATCCTGACACCAATGAGTTTCTGGGGCTGGAAGCGAAATCCATAGCCACGGGTTCTGTTGCTGCGATTAACGGTGAAGTAATTTCTCTCGATGTATTGCGTTCGTCTCAGGAGCTGCGTCAGGGAGATCGCCTGCTGCCTACTGAAGACAGAGTAATCAACTCTACATTCACTCCAAGCAAACCGGAAGGTGATGTGCGGGGACAGATGATCGCGGTTGATGCCGGGGTTGGCAATATCGGGCAGTACAACGTGGTTGTGATCAACCGCGGCGAACGTGAAGGGATCAAAGAAGGCAACGTGTTGGCTATCTATAAGAATGGCGGCTCGGTGCGCGACCCCTACACCCGTGAACAGATTGAGCTGCCCTCTGAACGAGCCGGATTGATGATGGTCTTTCGGGTGTTTGAGAAGCTGAGTTATGGCTTGATCTTGCAGGCAACACGCCCTTTGGCGATTATGGATGAAGTAAGAACACCCTGATCCCGGGTAGATCAGCAAACATCCATAATGTGATATTTACGCTGTTTTAAGCTCCACTATCTGTAGACAATAAAACCGCTGGCGAGTAGATCACCAGCGGTTTTTTATTTGGATCAAGGATGATCAAATGTCTATTTCTTTTCTCTGTTCACAGTGCATTCAGTTATCGCGGATTCGTGGTCTGGGGCTGAAGCGTTTTCATTTACTCTACAATTTTTTTGGTGGTGTCCGTCAGATAGTCGAAGCATCCCATTCTCAACTGCTCACAGCCGGTCTTGAGGATGAGTTGGCAAGACAGGTTTTGCGCCTGCAATCTGGCCGATTGCGTATCAATTATCTGGACAAAGCGCAGGCTTGGGAGGCGGATGACAGGCATTATATTGTCTGTCTCGAAGATCCCGAATATCCACCTCTTATGCGTGAATTATATTGCCCGCCACCGGTACTGTATCTAAAGGGCAATCTCCAGCCATTGCTTGATCTGCCGGGCCTGGCAATCGTCGGAAGCCGAAAATCAACCATGCAAGGTAAGCGGCATGCTGCCGCATTTGCAGAAGGATTGGCTCAAGCCGGATTCAACATTGTCAGTGGCTTGGCACTGGGTATTGATGCTGCTGCCCACAGGGGAGCACTGAGGGTAAAGGGAGTGACCACCGCTGTGCTGGCAACCGGGCTGGATATTGTCTATCCCAGGCAGCATGCGGGCCTGGCTGACGAGGTATGTGAGACGGGGGTTCTGCTTTCGGAAATGGGCTTGGGTACGGCACCAAAACCAGATCATTTTCCCCGGCGCAATCGCTTGATTTCGGGCTTGTCACAGGGCGTACTGGTGGTTGAAGCCGGCCAGAAAAGCGGATCGTTGATTACCGCCGATTTCGCACTGGAGCAAAATCGGGAGGTGTTTGTCATACCGGGATCAATTGATAATCCGGTGGCCGCTGGTTGTCACCAGTTGCTGAAACAGGGCGCCCAGTTGGTGACTGCTTTCGATGACATACTTGAGTCCTTCAATGTGACTGCTGAGGTAACAGGCAAAAAAACAGGACTGACGTCCGTAGACGGATTGTCACAGTCTGAGCAGACGCTGATAAATGTATTAGGCTTTGATGTGATGGCATTTGACGAACTCATACAAATGACTGGTTTGCCCATATCTGAATTAAATCAGTTACTGATCTCACTTGAGATCAAGGGAGCGCTGGCAGCGGTGAGCGGTGGCTATCAGCGAACATAGGTTATAGAATTTCAGCGCGCATTCCTTGCAATAATCAAAACGGCCTGACGATTCAACGCATAAGGTAGGTAGTGAGAGCGAGTACACGACAAGACTGGTGGGCCAGTCGAGCAGCTGCAATGATTGTCCAGGGCGGGGTCGTTGCTTATCCAACCGAGACAGTTTGGGGCTTGGGCTGTGATCCTTATTCCGAGCAAGCGGTCCATCAGATACTGGAACTCAAATCGCGGCCTGTGGAAAAGGGCCTGATTCTCATCTCTGGATCGGCTGAACATTTCGATTCCCTGCTATCGCCTCTGGATTCAGAATTGCGAGAGCGATTTTTGCAGCCGACTGATGTGCCAACAACCTGGTTGGTTCCCGATATCCGTGATCAGATTCCTCGCTGGGTAAAAGGACAACACAACTCGGTCGCTTTGCGGGTCAGTCAGCATTCTGTTGTGCAAGGCATATGCTCGCGACTCGGGCATGCAATTGTCTCAACCTCCGCAAACCCTGCCGGTCTCGTGCCTGCCAAAACACTGCTCGATTTGCGGCGTTATTTTAATGCGCGCCTTGATGCCGTCATCCCCGGCTCGCTCGGCGGCTTTAATAAGCCCTCTATGATCAAAGACCTTGAATCAGGTCAGATAATTCGAAGTTGATGTTGGAGTTTCCATGCTCGAAGAAGTGAAGAAGTATTTGCTCGCGTTGCAGGACAGTATATGCGTCGGGCTTGAACAAGCCGATGGCCATGCATCCTTTGAGCAGGATGAGTGGACGCGTGAACAGGGAGGAGGCGGTCGATCGCGCGTCATCTCAGACGGTAAGGTATTTGAAAAGGGCGGTGTGAACTTTTCACACGTGCATGGTGATGCTCTGCCAGCGTCTGCAACCAGTGCCCGGCCCGAACTGGCCGGCCGTTCGTTTGAGGCCATGGGAGTGTCTCTGGTGATGCATCCTTGCAACCCCTATGTACCCACCTCACATGCAAATGTCCGTTTTTTTATGGCTGAAAAGCCTGGCGCCGAACCCATTTGGTGGTTTGGGGGTGGATATGATCTGACGCCCTACTACGGAAATGAGGAAGACTGTCGCCATTGGCATCAGGTAGCCTTCGACGCCTGCAAACCCTTTGGTGATGAGGTCTATCCGCGATACAAAAAATGGTGTGATGACTATTTTTACCTGCCGCATCGTCAGGAAGCCCGGGGAGTTGGTGGCTTATTCTTTGATGACTTGAATGAGTGGGGTTTTGAGCAGAGTTTTGCCTTCATGCAAGCGGTTGGTGATAGTTATCTGCCGGCTTATTTGCCAATTGTAGAGCGGAGGAAGGACGTGTCTTTTGGGGAGCGGGAGCGCCAGTTTCAATTGTACCGTCGTGGGCGGTATGTTGAGTTTAATCTGGTCTATGATCGGGGGACTCTGTTTGGCCTGCAATCTGGAGGCCGTACTGAATCCATACTCATGTCGCTGCCACCACTGGTGCGTTGGGAATATAACTGGGCTCCGGAAGCAGAATCGGCTGAAGCGAAGCTTTACTCTGATTTTCTTCCGCCCAGAGACTGGCTTGCAGCTCAGGACTGATCACTTATGGAATATTATGCGGTAGTAGGAAATCCCGTTGCACACAGCAAATCGCCTCTGATTCACGCGGCTTTCGCAGAGCAGACAAGTCAGTCCATTCGGTATGACAAGCTTGAATCTCCGTTGGAGACCTTCGAGAAAACTGTCGCCGATTTTTTTTCAAAGCCCGATCATCGTGGCTTGAATGTGACGGTGCCGTTCAAGGAGCGAGCGTATGCAATGTGTAAAGAACTCAGCCCGCGCGCGCGGCTCGCTGGCGCGGTCAATACCTTGATGATCAATCAGGCTGGGGCCTTGATGGGTGATAATACTGATGGTGCGGGCCTGGTGCGTGACATCGTCATCAATCATGGATTTTCGATTCGTGGTAAAAAAGTGCTGGTTCTTGGTGCAGGAGGTGCGGTAAGAGGCGTATTAGCGCCTATACTGAATGAAAAACCACAGGAAATCAGGATTTGGAATCGTACGGCGGAAAAAGCGGATGCTCTAGCAGAGCTGTTCAGGAACGAAGGAACGATAGCCTCCGCCTCTATTGATGATTTGTCCTCTGAAGCATTTGATTTGATCATCAACGGTACCGCTGCGAGTTTGAGCGGAGATGTGCCGCCAATTCCAGATTCTGTATGTGGTGTCGATACATTGCTATACGACATGATGTACGGGGCCAAAGAAACGGCATTTTTGGAGTGGGGTCGGGATCTCGGGGCCGGGTTTCGGTTTGATGGTCTGGGAATGCTGGTTGAGCAAGCCGCTGAAGCATTTTATCTATGGCGTGGCGTCAGGCCAGATACTGCGCCAGTCATTCGTATGCTAACTGAAAACTAAAACATCGCAGCGATAACACACTACAGGAATAAAGTATGGATTTAGCGACCCTCATCGGTCTTCTGGCAGGGTGTTTGATAATTGTTGGCGCGATTCTGCTGGAATCGAGCATTCTGGATTTCGTCAATATTCCAGGAATCGGCATCGTAATTGTCGGCACCATTTTCGTTACACTGATCAAATATCGTTTGGCGACTATCGCCCATGCCTTCAAGCTAGCGTTTTCAACGGTGTTTTTTGATCGGACAGAGAATCCTTTGATGCTCATCCAGCAGGTGCGTGAGCTCTCGGGTATTGTTCGGAAAGAGGGGATTTTAGGGCTGGAAAACGCAGAGATATCCGATGAATTTCTGCAAAAGGGCATTGGGCTATGCATCGACGGGCATCCGCCGGATTTTATAGAGGAAAGCCTGATCCAGGAATTGGAGCAATCCATTGAGCGCTATGATGTCGCGGAAAAGGTTTTTCGTGGCATTGGCGAAACGGCGCCAGGGCTGGGCATGCTGGGTACTTTGGTAGGTCTGGTTCAGATGCTGAATAACATGCAGGAGCCGAGTTCTGTCGGCCCGGCTATGGCGGTGGCTCTGTTGACCACTTTTTATGGTGCCTTTATCGCTCAGGTGGTTGCCATTCCCCTGGCGGACAAGTTGAATCTGAAGGCTTTGGAAGAGCACCGCAATATGGCGCTGGTGATTACCAGTGTTCAAAATATCCTCAAAGGCCAGAATCCGAAAGTCATCTCCGACGTTCTGTCCTCCTTTCTTCCTCCCAAGCAGCGGGAATCCTTGGCTGAAGAGGCCTAGCGAGACAGATTATGCGAGCCATTCCCAAGCCGAAGCCCAAGAGTGGTGGTGCGATAGGAGCCTGGATCGTCACCTTTGCCGATCTCATGTCGCTGCTGCTGACTTTTTTCATTTTGCTGTTGAGCTTTTCCAAAATGGATTTGCACAAATACGAAATGATGGCGCGATCATTGGCCAGCTCTTTTGGTGTGTCCTTTATTCAGGGGCAGGGAAATGTGGGCGGCAATATCATCTTCGCGGATCAACCGGAGCCGACCGTTGAGCCCAGCCAGGAAGAGTTGATTCAGGAGTTTGAAGACACCAGTCAGCCTGAAGTGGAAATGCTGGAAGAGGCGGAAGAAGCGAAGAACGTCAAACAGCTGGATCCCAATATCGAACGGTTGACGGAAAACCTGGTTGATCAATTGGAGTCCGAGATTCTCTCCAATGCCCTCAGCGTTAGCTATGACACAGATAAAGTGGTGGTTCGGTTTTCCGAAGCAACAACGTTTCCATCGGGCAGCGAGAGATTGAAAGATGAGATGTTCCCGATTCTGGAAAAGGTTGAAAACGTCCTGGCGACCTGTGAAGGCGAGATTATTGTGTCCGGTTACACCGATGATTTGCCAGTAACAACCAGCCGCTTCCGTTCCAATTGGGACCTGTCCGCCGCGCGAGCGGTGAGTGTTGTGCATCAGCTGGTGTTTAACAACAAGATTGACGCTGACCGGGTAATGGCTGCAGGCCGTGCTGAGACCAACGCGCTGGTTCCAAATGATACCCCTGAGAATCGGGCAAAAAACCGACGGGTAGAAATCAGTATTCATGACCCCGAGTGCGAAGAGAAAGGGGGCTGGGCGTTTTAATGCGAACGCTTGGTCTACAGCGAAGCCTCTGTCTCTGCGCAGGTGGGTGTTGCATGAATAATCCTATTCGGTTTTTCCGGCTGTAGATTTTATTTGGCCCCGTTATAATGCGCGCCTTCGAGTTAATAGTATCAATAGTGAGGTGTCGGTAGTGAGTGGACCAAGTCAGCCAAAAGTCGAAGGCGAGCAGTGGAGTGATGATCGTATTCGCGGATTCCTGAGTTTGTATCCGCTGGATGGAACGAACCCCGACTATCACGTGCTGCTGCAGGCGTATCAGCATATGGTGCCCGAGTTTTTCTCTCGTTTTCTGACTTTCTTCAGTGAGTCGGGCAGAGACATTAACGCCCGATCAAAAGATGGTGAAACGATTCTCGATAGGGTCAGCAGTCACCGTCGTTCCGTAGCCTATGCAGAAGCTCTGCAGGCTCACGGAGCAAAAACCAGTAACGACTCATAGCGATTAAACGTAATACCACGGCCGGTGAGATTCTGATGTTCCACCAAGGCGCATGCATGGAAGGATAAGGGAGAATGCCTTGATAACGCTTCATCAGTTTCGACGTAAGTTGGGTTTGCCGAACCTTAGTCTGTTTTGTATGAAGATTGAGGCCTGGTTGCGAATGACGAATCTCGATTACGAAGTTCGTTTTGTGGATGACCCCAGAAGTGCGCCGCTCGGCAAACTACCGGTCATTGATGATGACGGTCTGCGAATTCCGGATTCCACCCTGATTATTGATCATTTGGAAGATAAGTATGGCGTCTGTCTGGATGTATCGCTGAGTGATGAAGAGCGCGCAATTTCTCATGCATTTCAGCGCCTGCTAGAGGAGCGCTTGTACTGGGCATGTGTATATGATCGCTGGCTTGGGCCTAACTCAACGACCGTGATAAGCGGCGCGTTTGGCGGCCTGCCTCCAGTGTTACGGCAAATACTGCCGCGAATGGTCCAGCGGAAAATAAAGCGTGATTTGGAGGGGCAAGGCTTGGGGCGGCACGAGCCCGATACCATCTACGAGTTTGCCTGTCGCGATATTGAGGCGCTGGCCAGGTTTTTGGCAGATAAAACTTACTTCATGGGTGATAGTGTTTCCACCGTAGATGCAACCTTACTGGCCATGTTGTCAGGCTTGCTTGCCGATGAACTTCCTGGTCCCATGCAGGACAAGGTCTTGCAGCATCCAAATCTGGTGGCTTACCACTCTCGTTTGGCTAAACGCTACTTTCCCGAGTTTTACTAGTCGTATCTCTTTATCCGGTGGTAGCTGAGAAGGAATCGGGTAGTGGAATGCCGCGCTGCTTGAAGTCCTCGATATGCTGGTCTTTTAATTTGACGTAGTTGGCCGCCGTGTAAGCGAAAAATTCCCTTTCTTTATCGCTAATTTCTCGAGCTTGCCTGGCGGGACTGCCTCGATACATGTAGCCGGATGCGAGGCGCTTGCCGGGAGGGACCAGGCTGCCTGCGGCTATGATTACCTCATCTTCGACCACCGCGCCATCCATAACAATAGCGCCCATTCCTACCAGAATTCGATTTCCCAGAGAGCAGCCATGCAGCAAGGCTTTGTGTCCTACCGTCACATCGTTGCCGATGGTCAAGGGATAGCCATCCGGGTTGAATGGGCCGGCATGGGTGATATGCAGTACCGAGCCATCCTGTATGCTGGTGCGCTGTCCAATGCGTATCCGGTGCATGTCACCGCGTATCGTCACCATGGGCCAAATGGAGCTGTCATCTCCAATTTCAACATCGCCCAGCACCAGAGCGGTGGGATCAACAAAAACGGCTTTGCCGAATACGGGGTGTGTATTTTGGTAAGGACGAATGGCAGTCATCTGGGCTACTCTGCATGTTGAAACCGGGGCTTTAAATTCTACTGGCTGCCCCCATTGAGAACAAACAGTCTACGAAAAATGCTTCTGATTACAGAGATCTGACATGACAAACCCTTTGCTCCAGAATACTGCCTTACCTGCTTTTGACCTTATTGATATTGAACAGTTCGAGCCGGCAATTGACCAGATCCTCGCGGACAATCGTGCCCTAATGTCGGAACGCATTCTAAATGCCGAGCGGACTTGGGATGATTTGGTGTACCCGCTGGAGTCGGCAGATGACCGTTTGAACAATGCCTGGTCGGTGGTTTCTCACTACAACTCTGTACTCAATTCAGATGCGCTGCGAGAAATATATAAGCGTCTGGTTGCCAAGCTTACCGACTATCAAACCGAGATTGGCCAGAATCGGGACTTGTTTGAAGCTTACAAAGCGGTTGCAGAGAGTGAGTCTTTTGCGAGCTTGAGTGGGCCGCAAAAAAAAGCAATTGAGAATACCTTACGTGACTTTCGTCTGGCGGGTGTTGATCTGGATGCGGACAAAAAGCAGCAATACTCAAACCTCAAAAAAGAACTGTCGGCATTATCCAATCAGTTTTCCGAGAATGTTCTGGATGCAACACAAGGCTGGAACAAATGGTTTGATGACAAAACCTTATTGCCCGGTCTTCCAGATAGTGCGCTGGATCTTTTTGCCAGTTTAGCGCGTGAACAAGGCAAAGAAGGAGGGTATCTATTAACGCTGGACATTCCCTGCTATTTGCCTTTGATGACCTACTGTGATGACAGAGAACTGCGAGAAGAGCTCTACATTGCTTACACCACACGTGCTTCCGATCAGGGGCCGAATGCCGGCCAGTGGGACAACAGCGATATCATCACCAAGTTACTCGAGCGGCGCCAGGAGCTGGCTCGGCTACTGGGGTTCAAAAATTATGCTGAGCGCTCCCTGGCAACCAAAATGGCTGGATCAGTTGATGAGGTGGTCGATTTCTTGAGGCAGTTGGCGGATAAGTCTTTCTCTGTGGCTAAGGCTGAGTTTAAGGAGTTGTCGGCCTTTGCAAAACAGCAGGGTGGTCCTGATCAGTTGGAAATGTGGGATATCGCCTATTACGCCGAAAAGTTGCGGCAGGCGCGCTATGATTTATCCCAGGAAGCGCTACGACCTTATTTCCCAGCTCCGGTCGTGATCAATGGTTTGTTTGCGGTGGTGAAAAAACTGTTTGATGTTGAGGTGGCTGTTGCGTCCGATGTGAAAACCTATCACCCGGATGTGAACTATTATCGGATCTTCAAAGATGGAGAGGAGATCGCAGGATTCTACTTTGATATCTACTCTCGGAAAAACAAGCGCGGTGGTGCCTGGATGGCGGATTGTCGTGTCAGGCGAAATCTGGACGATGGGCACGTGCAGCGACCTGTTGCTTTTCTGACCTGTAACTTTACACCGCCGGTCGATGGGGAGCCCAGTTTGCTGACCCACGATGAGGTCACAACCCTGTTTCACGAGTTCGGCCATGGTTTGCATCATATGCTCACGCGCGTCGATGTGGCAGATGTATCGGGGATTAATGGTGTGCCCTGGGATGTAGTTGAATTGCCCAGTCAGTTCCTGGAGAACTGGTGCTGGCAGCCGGAATCAATAGGGTTGATCAGTGCTCACTATCAAACGGGAGAGCCGCTGCCGGCGGATATGCTGGAAAAGATGCTGAAAGCGAAAAACTTCCAGTCGGGTATGCAGATGGTCAGACAGATTGAGTTTGCCCTGTTTGACTTCTTGCTGCATCGCGACTTTGAGGCAGGTAAAACAGATGTTCTACAATTGCTTGACGAGGTCAGATCCGAGGTCTCTGTTAAGCTCCCTCCAGCGTATTCGAGATTTACCCATTCCTTCAGCCATATTTTCGCTGGAGGCTATGCGGCGGGATACTACTCTTACAAATGGGCCGAGGTGTTGTCTGCAGACGCGTTTTCCAGATTTGAAGAGGAAGGGATTTTCGCTCCTCACGTCGGAGAAGCTTTTCTTGAGGAGATCCTGCAGGTGGGGGGATCGCGGGATGCGCTGGAAATGTTTGAGGCGTTTAGAGGTCGCGCCCCCAGTGTGGAGCCCTTGTTGACTCACTCTGGAATAGTCGATGCTGCGATGGAGTCTCCATGAAGAAGCGTTTTATTGCCGGGGCAGTGTGTCCCCGTTGTGGTGAAATGGATCGATTGCATACCTTCGAAAAGGAAGGCAGTACGATCAAAGAGTGCGTCTCCTGTGGGTTTACAGAAACCCAGCTTGTGCAGGTGGCGGTGGAAGAGTTGGAGACCCGAGTCAATCGTTCCAGCGATAGCGATGAGCAATCACAGGTGGATGTGGTCAAAATCGTCAGCCTCAAGCCTAAATAGGCTTTATATCAAAAAAGACTACATCTATATCATTTAATTCTATAATTGATTCCGGCTATCCATTGCGTCGACAAAAACGACGCGTCTATACTCTGACACTTCTAATAATAATTGTGTCTGTTACTAGAGCTTCTTATAAGCAGTACCGTAGTAAACAGAAGCCTCTATCAGGAACAATAATAATAAGCTGTGGAGACCCCGTATGCGATCAAGCCTACTTCGATGGGCGTTGGTGATCTGTTCGACTGCATTGTTTGCGTCGATGGCCAGCGCTGAATATGGATTGAACATGCCCACCGGCGTCACGGATGTCAGCCAGTCCGTGTACGACTTACACATGACGATCTTCTGGATTTGTGTGGCGATTGGCATTGTTGTCTTTGGCGTGATGTTCTATTCAATATTCAAGCATCGCAAAAGCAAGGGCGCTGTTGCTGCCAAGTTCCATGAGAGCACCACAGTTGAAATTGTCTGGACGATTATTCCTGTCATTATCCTCGTTGCAATGGCCTGGCCGGCAACTACTACCCTGATCGAAATGTACGATACCAGTGACTCGGATGTGGATATCAAGATCACGGGGTATCAGTGGAAGTGGCGCTACGAATATCTGGGCGAAGGCGTCGATTTTTTCAGTAACCTCTCCACTCCCAAAGAAGAAATTTATAACGCTGCCGCCAAAAACGAGAATTATCTGCTGGAAGTGGATAATGAGCTGGTAGTTCCAGTGAATAAGAAAATCCGCTTTCTGATCACTGCCAATGATGTTATCCACTCGTGGTGGGTTCCAGAATTCGCCGTGAAGAAGGATGCCATACCGGGCTTTATCAACGAGAGCTGGACGCGTATTAACGAACCGGGTATCTACCGTGGGCAGTGTACGGAATTATGTGGTAAGGACCATGGCTTCATGCCTGTCGTGGTGCGGGCTGTCGAACAGGAAGAGTACGACCAATGGCTGCTGGCAAAACAGGAAGCGGCCAAAGCCGAAGCAGAGCTGGCCAAGCTGACCTTTACGCTCGAAGAGCAGATGGAACGCGGCAAGAAAGTCTATGAAACCAACTGTGCAGCCTGTCACCAGGCAAATGGTGCGGGTATTCCTCCGGCGTTCCCTGCGCTTAAAGGCAGTGCTGTGGCGCTCGGACCGGTAGAAAAACATCTCGATGTTGTCGTAAACGGTGTAGGTGGAACCGCGATGCAGGCCTATGGTTCGCAATTGAGTGACGTGGATCTGGCGGCTGTTGTCACCTATGAGCGAAATGCCTGGGGTAATGACACGGGCGATAACGTGTCAGCCAAAGATGTCGTCGACTATAAGAATAAGTGAGGAGTGGTCAAATGAGCGCAGTGATTGATACCGATACTACCAGCCATAGTGGCGACTCTCATGAGCATCACGGTCCCGCGAAAGGCATAGGCCGTTGGCTCTTCACGACGAACCATAAAGATATTGGTTCCATGTATTTATGGTTCAGTTTCGCCATGTTCTTACTTGGCGGATGCATGGCTTTGACCATCCGTGCCGAGCTCTTTCAGCCCGGTTTGCAATTGGTCGAGCCTGAGTTCTTCAACCAAATGACGACCCTGCATGGTTTGATTATGGTGTTTGGTGCGGTCATGCCGGCATTCGTCGGGCTCGCCAACTGGATGATTCCCATGATGATCGGGGCGCCGGATATGGCTTTGCCACGTATGAACAACTGGAGCTTCTGGATTCTGCCTTTTGCTTTCACGCTTCTCGTGAGCACATTATTCATGGAAGGAGGAGCGCCTAATTTTGGTTGGACCTTCTATGCGCCCTTGTCCACGACCTATGCGCCGGATACGGTGACCTACTTTATTTTCGGTGTCCATATGATGGGGGTATCGTCCATTATGGGGGCTATCAATGTCATTGCTACGATACTCAATATGCGAGCTCCTGGCATGACGCTGATGAAAATGCCGTTATTCGTCTGGACCTGGCTAATTACTGCTTTCCTGCTTATCGCTGTAATGCCCGTTCTCGCGGGCGTTGTGACCATGATGCTGATGGATGTGCATTTCGGCACCAGTTTCTTTAATGCTGCTGGTGGCGGCGATCCGGTCCTGTTCCAGCACGTGTTCTGGTTCTTTGGTCATCCGGAGGTCTATATCATGATCCTGCCGGCGTTTGGTGTTGTCTCTCAAATCATTCCAACTTTTAGTCGCAAGCCTTTGTTTGGCTACCATTCAATGGTGTATGCGGTGGCTTCAATCGCGATTCTGTCTTTCATTGTCTGGGCTCACCACATGTTTACTGTGGGTATGCCGCTGGTGGGAGAATTGTTCTTTATGTACGCAACCATGTTGATTGCGGTGCCCACTGGCGTAAAAGTCTTCAACTGGGTGACAACAATGTTTCGTGGTTCTCTTTCTTTTGAGGCTCCGATGCTGTTCTCTGTTGCGTTTGTCATTCTCTTTACTATTGGTGGGTTCTCGGGCCTGATGCTCGCTATTGCACCGTCTGACTTTCAGTATCACGATACCTACTTCGTAGTGGCGCACTTCCACTATGTACTGGTGCCAGGAGCAATATTTGGGATCTTCGCTGCCGTCTACTACTGGTTGCCCAAGTGGAGTGGCAAAATGTATAGCGAGGCCTTGGCGAAATGGCACTTCTGGTTATCATTTGTCGGAATGAATCTCGCTTTCTTCCCGATGCATTTTCTGGGCTTGGCGGGTATGCCTCGTCGGATTCCGGACTATGCCTTGCAGTTTGCAGACTTCAACAGCATTTCTTCGGTAGGGGCATTTATCTTTGGCGCAACCCAGTTGCTGTTCCTGTACCTGGTGATCAAGTGTATCCGCAGCGGAGAGCCTGCAACGGATCAGGTTTGGGAAGGGGCCGAAGGGCTTGAATGGACGCTACCGTCTCCGGCACCGTACCATACCTTTGCAACACCTCCTGAAGTCAAGTAGTCAGGCTCTGTTCAAGGGAGCTTCACATGGGGAATGCTCAGATGAATCACCGCCGAACAGTTATCAAGTCAGTGCTTATTGTGCTGGGTATGTTCGGTTTCGGATTTGCGATGGTGCCACTGTATGACGTGTTTTGTGATATTACGGGTCTCAATGGTAAAACCAGTGGTCGTTATGAGCTTGGTGAGCGTCCGCTTCAAGTAGATGAAAGCCGCCAGATACGTGTTCAGTTTGTCACGCAGAATAATGACGGCATGCCTTGGGAGTTTCGCCCCACTGTGACAGAAATCAAGGTGCATCCTGGTGAGTTAATTCAGGTAGATTTCTACGCCAAGAATCCCACGGCAAGGCGCATGGTCGCACAGGCTGTCCCCAGTCTGTCCCCCTCTCAAGGTACGGACTATTTTCACAAGACGGAATGTTTTTGCTTCAATCAGCAGATTCTGGAGGCCGGAGAAGATACGCTGATGCCTCTGATTTTCGTCGTTGATACCGCACTGCCGGAACATCTCCGGGTGCTAACGCTGTCCTACACTTTGTTTGATCAACCTCAGGCACTTGGTGTGGAGTTGAAACAGAATACAAACCTGGTTGCGAACCGATAAACAATAAAAAAGAACTACTTGAGCCCGCCTGTAATCAGGTTCGTGCCGGGTAGCCCATAACAGGAGTCAAGTATGAGTGCAGAATCAACTTATTATGTGCCCGCACAAAGCCGTTGGCCGATCATTGCTACCGTGGGGTTGTTTCTAACCCTGGTCGGAGCAGGATCAGTGATGAATGCGGGTAGCGCAGGGGAGAGCACATTTTTCCCCTGGCTCATGTTCATGTCTGGCGCCCTGATTATGGCCTACATGCTCTTTGGCTGGTTTGGCCATGTGATCAAGGAAAGCCGTGCGGGAATGTACAGTGCCCAGATGGACCGGTCTTTTCGTTGGGGAATGAGCTGGTTTATTTTTTCTGAAGTGATGTTTTTTGCTGCATTTTTTGGCGCCTTATTCTACGTTCGGGTGTTCGCGGTACCCTGGCTGGGCGGGGCGGGAGAAAACGCCTCTACTGGTGAATTACTATGGCCAGAGTTTGAAGCGACCTGGCCCTTACTGGCAAATCCTTCACCGGAGTTGTTCCCAGCACCTAAAGCGATTATAGATCCTTGGCATCTTCCGTTGCTTAATACGATTCTGCTACTCGCATCCAGTGTCACGGTGACTATTGCACATCATGCCTTGAAAAAAGGAAATCGACTTCAGCTTAAAGCATGGCTGGCGGCGACGATTGCCCTTGGGTCCGTATTCCTCTTCTTTCAGGGTGAGGAGTATGTCGAGGCTTACAGCACTCTGGATCTGACTTTGCAGTCGGGTATCTACGGTACGACCTTCTTTCTTCTCACCGGTTTCCATGGTGCACATGTGACCTTGGGTACATTGATGCTGATCATCATGTTTTTCCGGGTACAGAAAGGGCATTTTGACAAAGAAAACCATTTTGCCTTTGAAGCAACCAGTTGGTACTGGCACTTCGTCGATGTGGTGTGGGTTGGTCTCTTTGTGTTCGTCTACGTTCTCTAATTGGTGCTCTTGCTGAGCAAGCGGGGATATGAGGAGGCCTGAATAATCGGGCCTCCTTTATTCCGAAGCTTTAGAAAGCGTTAATCGGAGACGGATTAAATTGCAGCTGGCCTGACTGTACCGCATACAGGATTAGCGCCATAAGGATGATGGCGAGGCAAACGCGAATAGCGAGGGCGTGCACGGTACGAAAGCTTTTACCTTGGTCGCGTACCAGAAAGAACAAACTGCTGAACAGGCTGATGACGATCGCCAACAGCAATATAACAATCATTATTTTTATCATGGATATGTTCCGGTTTGGACGTGTCCAAAGCAGTGTAAAGACCTGATAGACGAAGCGCAAAGTTTCGATCGCTTTGGGCCTGGAGTAGACTAGTTGTGCAGGTTAATCGCGCTATTTGGAAAGTCTGGTTTTTTGCAGCCGTTTTTTTTCCTCTAACCATCTCTCTTGGAACCTGGCAGCTCGATCGAGCAGAAGAAAAAGACGAGCTCTCGCGCGATTTCGAGCTGGCTATGAAGGCCAAGCCAGTGCAGTGGAGTAATAGCCAAAGTCTGGATGTCGGCAGGTTTCGAACCTTTCAGATGTCCGGTGTGTTTTTGCCTGAATTTAGTTTTTTACTGGATAATCGTACCCATCAGGGACGGCCAGGTTACGAAGTGTTGACGCCCCTTGAGGTGGGACAGAGCACCATCCTGGTAAATCGCGGTTGGGTACCAGCTCCTGCCTATCGATCTCAGTTACCTTCTGTTTCAGCACCGGAGTCAAAGGTCGATCTGATCGGTTACTTCTACTTTCCCGAAACAACGACACCGGTTCTCGATGAGGCGGTAACCGGCGAGGAAGTATGGCCAAAGAGAATTCAGCGGCTAGATTGGTCAATGATGGATGAGGCTCTGTCCAGAAATCTTGCGGTTAATCACCAATTTCGATTACTGGATCATACTCAGCCCGGCGCCTTTGAGATAAATTGGAGCAAGTCTTCGCTTATGCCCGACAAACATCGAGGCTATGCGGTCCAGTGGTTTTCAATGGCGGTAGTGCTTGTGCTACTCACGCTATGGGCCACGCTGAAGTTGCGAAATAAAAACAATGAAACCTAAGGGGGAAGCCGTGCAGTCCGGCGAACATCAAATTCAACTCGATACCAGGCAAGTCAAGATTAATCGGATCAAGCTATTGGCGATTTTCGCGGTGGCCCTGATCCCGCTACTGTTGGCAGTGGTGATGTATTTTGCCGGCTGGGCGGTACCGGATGGCAAAACCAATAAAGGTGATTTGATCTGGCCTCCAGTAGCGATTCAAAGTTTGCCGTATCAGCAAGATAAGGAAGCGCTGGCTGTGTGGATCGAGGAACAGGGAAACTGGCAGTTGATGTTGACCGGCACAGGACCGTGTGAAAATGCCTGTGAAGAAGCCTTGCATTTGATTAGACAAGTCAATGTTGCGCAAGGGCGTGAAGCGGATCGTGTGGGCAGAATTCTGTTGTTACAGGACGGTACGGAGATATCGGAAGCGCTCGCTGAACAATATCCACAGCTGGAAATGCGAACGCTGAACTCGGAACAATGGAGCAGTTTTTATGGTCAGCTTCGAGCGCAACTCCCTTCTACTTCGCTGCATCAGGACTCCTGGAATATCTGGCTGGTGGATCCTCTTGGAAATGTCATTCTGCATTACGGCAATGAGCACAATGGCTATGACATCAAGGATGACTTAAAGCGCCTCTTGAAGTTGTCGAAGATAGGGTAGTCCCATGCAGCTGAGACGACTGAACAAAATGGCGAAACTGGCAACCCTGTTTGCTGTAACAGTGGTGATGTTGGGTGCCTGGACACGCCTGGTTGATGCCGGACTGGGGTGCCCGGACTGGCCTGGTTGTTACGGTTTTCTGACCGTTCCACAGACGCCCGAGAAGATCGCCATCGCAGAAGCCCGGTTTCCTGAGTCGCCGGTTGAGGTCCACAAGGGCTGGCCCGAGATGATTCACCGTTATTTCGCCAGTACCCTGGGATTATTAATTATCATCATGACTGTTATCGCATGGAGAGCCAAGCAGCATCAGACGGGTCAATCCATCGAGACGATACCTCTTGGGCATTGTGTGGGCTTATTGGCCCTGGTCATCTGTCAGGGCCTGTTTGGTATGTGGACTGTAACACTCAAACTATGGCCGCAGGTCGTGTCGGCGCATCTGTTGGGAGGGTTTGCGACACTGTCCCTGTTGTTTCTCCTCACACTGAGAACCGGGTTCCGATCACCCATACTCTCTTCATTAAGTAGTCAGAGACTGAGTCAGTTTAAGCGCTTCGCTTTGATTGCTCTTGCGCTCACCATTGCCCAGATTTTTCTGGGTGCGTGGACGGCTTCGAATTATGCGGCAGTTGCCTGTGGCACAGAGTTTCCCGGCTGCCACAATTCTCTATGGCCGCCTATGGATTTGGCGGAAGGATTTAACTTCTTTCAAACCATCGGTCCCAACTATCTGGGGGGGCTGGTTGAAAATGATGCCCGCGTAGCGATTCACTACATGCACCGCCTGGGGGCTTTGGTATTGAGCATTTATCTGCTTACTATGCTGGTGTGGATGTATCGCAATACCGATGCCCGGGCGATTCAATTTTCCGTGATTGGCGTAGGACTGATACTGGCTGTCCAGCTCTTGTTGGGAATCAGCAATGTGATTTGGTTGGTTCCTTTGAAAGTAGCTGTTGCACACAATGCAGTCGGTGCATTATTGTTGCTCAGTATCGTTAATTTGCTCTTTCAGTTGTATCGTACAAAAGCGAATCATCGAGCGGCCATCCAATAACAATAAGTGAGGCGTGCTTCCATGAAGACTTCAAGCCTGAGCGTTCGTTCCGAAACCGTCTGGAAAGACTATCTGGAGTTGTGTAAGCCAAACGTGGTGGCGCTGATGCTGCTCACCTCGGTGATCGGTATGCTGCTGGCGACCTACAGCTTGCCTTCCTGGGAAGTGATGATTTTGGGCAATCTTGGCATTGGCCTGATGGCGGCATCGGCGGCGGCGATCAACCATGTTGTGGATCGACGTATTGATAGCGTGATGGCTCGAACGCGCAAGCGTCCGATCGCTCAGGGTAAGGTAGATGCGACAAGTGCGCTGCTGTTTGCTGCCGTTTTAGGTGGCGTCGGAATGTTCATTCTGCTTGCATTTATTAATGCCTTGACTGCCTGGCTAACCTTCGCGTCGCTGATTGGCTATGCCTTGATTTATACCCTGTTTCTCAAACGTGCAACGCCACAGAACATCGTGATTGGTGGTTTGGCTGGCGCCGCACCTCCCTTGCTGGGCTGGACAGCATCTACGGGCCATATTGAGGCCGATGCTCTGCTACTCGTTTTAATTATCTTTGCCTGGACACCGCCTCACTTTTGGGCACTCGCGATCCACCGCAAGGAAGAATATGCGCAAGTGGGTATTCCCATGTTGCCGGTCACGCACGGGGAATCTTTCACCAAGCTGCATATTATTCTCTATACCCTTATCCTGATTGCGATTTCGGTGTTTCCCTATCTGACGGGCATGTGTGGCGAAATTTATCTGGCTGCTGCCTTGTTGCTGGGTGGCCGTTTTTTGCAGTGGGGGATTCGTATGATGCGCAACAGCTACAAGCATGCTGCAATCAAAACGTTCAAATTCTCTATTACTTACTTGATGCTGTTGTTCGTCGCGCTACTCATCGACCACTTTACCCGCCCCATGTTATTAGCGGGATAGATTTAACTGTTTGAGCTTTGCTCACGTGGACAAAGCTCTTTTTTCCCGGTTGATTTATTCGTTTTTACCCAAGCCTTCTGATTGCGCCTCCAGTATCGCCAGGATATTGGATAGCACCTCCCTCATATCAGTCAGCGTTTTCGTGCGTTTGATGATTTCACTCTTGCGTGCATCCAATTCCGCTACTTTCGGACCGATGCGACGGATGCCCTCTGTGATGAATTCATAGGGGTAATGGTGATCCTGAATGCTGAGCTTGTTGATTTCCGCGATTTCCTGGGAAAACATTGAGATCACGTCATAAATGAAATCTTTATCCTGGATGGTCGAGGCATCCCAATAGGCATCATCGAGCAATTCGTTGAAGGCCATGAATTCGTTTATAACATTAGCGATAGATGGTTTGGACACGGTGCTTACCTCATGTGCAAGTGTATTCATATGAAAGTAAGCATAGCAGAGCTGGCTGTAATGTAAGCTCAAGTGAGAGTCTGGCTCAAATGGATTTCTATTTGATTCCGCAATCGGGTGGAGACACAAAGACACGACAATTGCTTACCATTGCTTACCGTAAAGTGTTAACTATTCGGCACGGGTATGCTCAGACGCCACCTATACTTTTTTCGAAGTCTAGGTCGGGTTGTCTGTATGAATACGCTTGAACATCACAAGAGACGTCTGGAAGCCGAAATCAGTTCGGCATTGGAATCAATACGTCAAATTCGCGCTTCCGACTGTCCGGATTTGAAGGCACTGAATCAGCTGAATGATGCGGTGGAGCGCAATCGCCAGGTGATCGGTATGATCAACAATCACCTGGGATGTGGACATCAGCCCATGTGGCGGGAAAAGTAAAAACTTGTCCTATTGGCGTTCCGGTAGAATCGTGCCCTGGAAGGTGATGATGGGAGTGGGTTCGATAACGTTGCCTTCATCGTCGCGCAGGATGTCGTAATTTGGGTCTTCATAGCGCTTCACTGTATAAGGGCCGCCCTGGGGCTCTGGTAACGCTTCATCAATGTCTCGCAATTCGTCAATTACCGCTTGTTCTTCACAGGCCGTCGGATCATAAATCACATTCTCTTCTAGCTCATCCGAGTCGTAGATGGCCTCGGTGAATTCGGATGCGTAAAGTCTTACCTCGCCAGTAGTGAAGTCAGTTTCCAGACGGAAGCGTTTGATCTCGGAGTAGTCAGCATTGAGGTTATAGCTGTTCGCTTCGATCTTGTTGGTTTCATCGATGCTCCCATCGCCAATTCCCATGCACTGATCTTTTTGTGGCGCTCTCGGTGTTTCGGTTGTGCAATTGTCGTAGCCTGAAGGGTCAACTCCTGCCGCCGTGGGGTAGCGCTCTTCTTCATCGTCATCGCAATAGGTATCGACAGCAATAAATTCAACCTGGCCGAGTTTGATGTCAAAACCATCATCAACGCTTAATTGCTCATCGGCATCAGCATTGACAATAAGGGCTTGTCGCACCAGTGGGGGCTGGCTGTATTCATTTTTATTAAAGTTGTCGCCTTCGAGCTGCGTTAATACCGTGTATTGCGAACTTTCCGTTTCACTGGTCATTGGGTCGGTGACGGAATAAGAAATGTTCTCATCCTGTGTATACAGCCGGTTAAATGGCTCATAATAAAAACGCGCGGTTACTGTGAGTTCCTGATTTCCGTCTACGCTGTCGATAACGATGTTGCGGTTCTGAATGTCGCAATAGCCATCATCATCGTTGATCGCTTGATCAATTTGTTGTTTTGCGGAGACAAAAAAATCAATTACCCTGCTGGGATCCGTTGTATTGATCAGATCCTCGAGAAAGTCGATGGGGTTGTTGGCGGAAATGACCTCGCCGTCCACGACTTGATAATTCAGGAATTCATTGATCTTGGCCTGAAGGTTGTCGATCGCCACCTGCGCCTCGGCCTGATCGGCAAGCGGAGTTCCGTCAGCATCAAGGTACTCCGCATCCACGGCAGCCTGGAAGGCCGTCAGAATGTCTTCCAGAAGCAGCTTGTAACTATTGTCGGCTGTTAGTACCTCAAAGCCATCTACCGTCGCTCTAACCGCCTGGTCGCGGACATTGGCGCACTTCTCTTCAGTCGACTCATAAGTAGGATCGCAGGCACTTATTAGCAATGATGCCAATACAAGCAGGATAATTCTGGTGGAGGATTGCATAGAAATTTGAACTCTAGATCGCGTGATTAACTGCAGGCTCGCTAGTTTATCATTTTCACGGTTGTGTGTTTGCGGATTTATGTCACGTCGCGGCCTGATGCTTACGGTGCGTCGCCCTGCAGCCGTTTCCAGGTCTCGTGCAGGATAATAGCGTCGTTGGCGGCGCGATGACGTTCGAGTTTCATGTCCTCAATAACCTGGCTATGCGTATCCTGCCAGCGTGACACCTGTTCATCGTTCAATAAGCTACTGATTGAATCCAGTTGAAATTGCGGTTTTCGATGTACTGCCTTGTAGAGCCTGTGGAGCCAGAAGCTATCGAAGGTCCAGGCGTCACAGTAAACGGGGCCATCCAGAAGTACATCCAGCTCCGTGGTCACAATATCGACTTCAATCCCCTGGCTTTCCAGCTCAGCGCGCCCAATGCCATGAATCCTGGCGGCCTTTTCTGACCAGTCTCTCCAAAGCACGTGAGGCTTGATTAGCCAACTTTTTACCTCACCATCAGGCAGGCAAATACCTACCTCAATGGGATAGCTGGCTACGAGATCGAGGCTGGACGCCTCAAAATCGATAAAAGTGGGTTGTTGTATGCTCATGCGCCGAGGGTTGAGTGATGCTCGAATAAATGGCCGCCAATGGTATAGCCTTCATTTGGCGAGTTCAAATACAGCTTGGTAACCTGGTCGACAAAAAATGGATTATCTGACGAGGGCTGGTCTTTTTATTCTGCTGTCAGGGGTTACAATGACGCAAAGTCATTGGGGGCATCATGTCGGAAAAAGTCGTTGTGATTTATTCGGGTGGAATGGATTCTTTTACCCTGCTGAATCAGGCCATTGTGAAAGGTAAAAAGGTCTATGCACTCTCTTTCAATTATGGCCAGAAGCATTCCAAAGAGCTGCACTATGCACAGAAGGTGTGTGACCAGCTGGGCGTACCCCACAAGGTTGTGGACATTACCTCGATTAATCAGCTACTGCTCGGCTCTTCATTGACGGACGATATCGAAATCCCCGATGGCCACTACGAAGAAGAAAGCATGAAGTCCACAGTGGTGCCGAATCGGAATATGATTCTATTATCGCTGGCAGTGGGCTATGCGGTGTCCATTCAGGCTGGCTCCGTTTATTACGGCGCGCATGGCGGCGATCACGCTATTTATCCCGATTGTCGACCGGAGTTTGTTAACAAGTTGTCTGCGGTGACGGAAATCGCCAACTATCAGCCGGTATCGATTGTTGCGCCGTTTCTAAACCTTGATAAAACCGAAATTCTGAAGCAGGGGCTTGCCATGCAGCTGGATTACAGTAAAACCTGGACTTGTTATAAAGGCCGGGAAAAGGCATGTGGCTTGTGTGGTGCCTGTCAGGAGAGACTGGAAGCGTTCGCCGAGAACGGAGTGAAAGATCCGCTTCCCTATGAAACCCGATAGCAGCCATGAGTGCCCCCTCAGATAAACCCATTTCTGAAGCATGTTTGCGCAATAGCCAGCCGATTGGAGATATGCTGGCAGCTGAGCTGAGTGATACGCCATTGGATGTGCTTGAACTGGGCAGCGGCACGGGACAGCATGCTGTTTACCTGGCGAGACGCTTTCCTCAATCTCGCTGGCAGACAAGTGATTTGCATGCAGCAATTGCGGGTATTCAGGCCTGGGTGCGAGATGCTCAATTGGTGAATTTACCCGAACCTGCCGCGCTGGATGTGCGTGAGGGTATTCGTCCTGAGTGGATTGGGCGTTTCGACAGGGTGTTCACGGCCAATACCTTGCATTTCATGTCCATTGACGCGGCCGGTCAGCTCATGGCCGTGGCTGCCCAAGCCCTGAAGCGCACAGGAAAATTTTGGATATATGGCCCCTTCAATGAGAATGGGTGTTTCACTAGTCCGGGCAACAAGGCGCTGGACGATTGGTTGAAACAGGGGGATCCACACCGTGGTATCCGCGACCTGGAGTGGGTGTTGGAATCGGCGACAGCATGCGGCTTTGATTTTAGTCAGCGCATCGATATGCCAGCAAACAACCTGATGCTTGAGTTTATTGTCTAGTACAAAACCTTGGTTTGGATCCTATTGGATACTAAGTGCTCCTTACTCAAGCGCGTGTTTAATCTTAATTTAGTCAGGTGCTCTTTTGACCAGTTATGCAATTGGTGATGTTCAGGGCTGTTACAGCGAGTTGCAATGCTTGCTGGATCGTATTGCTTTCAACCCAAAACAGGATGAAATCTGGTTTCTGGGCGATTTGGTTAACCGTGGGGAAGACTCCCTGAAGGCGCTGAGGTTTGCTCACTCGATCGATGCCAGGCTGGTTTTGGGGAATCACGATCTACATATGTTGGCCTGTTATTACAGTGCCCGGCATCAGCTGAAAAAGAAAGACACGCTTGCTGAGATTTTTTCGGCACCGGACAGTGATGAATTGATGCACTGGATGTTGAGCAAACAGATGGTTCATTGGGACCAGGAGCGGAATCTGGTTCTGAGTCACGCCGGTATTCCCCATTTCTGGTCGGCATCCGAAGCGCTTGCACTTGGTCGTGAAGTCGAGAGTGTGTTGAGAGGGGAGAACCGACAGACATTCTTTGACAACATGTACGGTAATTTGCCTGATGCATGGAGTCCTGAGCTTGAAGGGGTTGATCGTTGGCGAGTGATTACAAACTACCTGACCCGCATGCGCTTTATCGGCGAAAAAGGCCAGCTTGATTTTGCAGCAAAGGAAGACCTGGCATCGGGACCAAAGGGATTCAAGCCCTGGTTTACATGTGAGCGTGCTGACGATACGCGAATCGTGTTTGGGCATTGGGCGGCGATTCAGGGCAAGACTGGCAGCAAGCAGTTCGTGGCGCTGGATACAGGCTGCGTATGGGGAGGACAATTGACAGCAATGAATCTTGATTCCGGCGAACGGATAGCCTGTGATTGCCGTTCTCATCACAAGCCGGCTAAGCATTCATGAGTCATGTCGAATCATCAATGACTGTGCAGCATCGGACAGATCGGGTCCGCCCCTCGCGAATAGTATGGCTAGGGGCTTTATTCGGAGCCCTCGGCGGTTTTCTTGCGGTGGCGTTAGGAGCCTTTGGGGCTCACGCTCTGAAAACCGTGCTGGATGAAAAAATGATGGCGGTCTACCAAACGGCCGTGCAGTATCAAATGTACCACTGCCTGGCTTTAGTCGCCTTGGCTGGCATGAGCCGATCGCAGTTTCGTGACAATGTGTGGATTGCCCGTGCTGTCATGTGCTTCCTTTTTGGCTTGCTGGTGTTTTGTGGTAGTCTCTACGCCCTTGTTTTCTCTGGTCAGCGCTGGATTGGAATGATTACGCCAATCGGTGGCCTGGCGTTCCTGATGGCGTGGCTGTGCTTAGCGCTTGGCATATGGCGTGGTGGCAATGCTTCGTCAAAAAATCTTATCACCAGTTATGGAACCGAGAGTAGGTTGGATGATTCAAATTCTGTTAAACGGTGAGGCCTTCGAAGCAGAGCCGGCCAGTACGGTGACTGATTTGCTTGAGCGTTTGGCTTTGGTGAACAAGCGTGTTGCCGTCGAAGTGAATCAGGAACTGGTTCCGCGAAGCGTGCATGCTGAGCATGTGCTGAACGAGGGCGACAAAGTCGAGATCGTCCATGCCATTGGTGGTGGCTAATCCCTAAAACTTCCTAAAGACAGAAACAATCTATGAGCGCCTCGAAAAACGATACGCCGCTAACAGTTGCCGGCAAAACATTTTCTTCACGTTTGCTGGTTGGTACCGGCAAGTACAAGGATCTGGACGAAACCCGTGATGCCATCGAAGCCAGTGGGGCCGAAATCGTCACAGTTGCCGTACGCAGAACGAACCTTGGGCAACGTCCGGACGAACCCAACTTACTCGATGTGATTTCGCCAGATCGCTATACCATTCTGCCTAACACCGCAGGCTGCTACTCTGCGGAAGATGCAATTCGTACCTGTCGTCTCGCTCGCGAGTTGCTGGATGGCCATGATCTGGTCAAGCTGGAAGTGCTGGGCGATGAAAAAACGCTTTACCCGGACATCACTGAAACGCTGAAGGCCGCGGAAACCTTGATCAATGAAGGTTTCAAGGTCATGGTCTACACCACGGATGATCCGCTCATTGCTAAGCGACTGGAAGAGATGGGCTGTGTCGCCGTCATGCCTCTGGGGGCACCGATCGGATCGGGATTGGGTATTCGCAATCCCTACAACATTCGTATGATCCTCGAGAATGCGACGGTTCCGATTCTGGTTGATGCAGGGGTTGGTACAGCGTCTGACGCTACAATTGCCATGGAGTTGGGATGTGATGGCGTATTGATGAACACGGCAATTGCGGCGGCTCAGGACCCGGTGCGCATGGCAAAAGCCATGAAGCTGGCAGTGGAAAGCGGACGCGATGCCTGGCTGGCTGGGCGTATGCCTCGCAAGCTCTACGCTTCGGCTTCATCGCCAATAGAAGGCGTCATTTAGACACCGGGAAAGAATATGGCAGCGAAACAGAAAGTACGTGGACAAAGGCGCCAGCAAATCCTTGAAGTGCTGGCGGCAATGCTAGAGGACAATATCGGTGAGCGGATCACAACGGCCAAGCTCGCCGCTGAGGTAGGGGTCACTGAGGCAGCCTTGTATCGACACTTTCCCAGTAAAGGGAAAATGTTTGAGGGCCTGATTGAGTTTATCGAAGAGGCTGTTTTTTCCCGTATTCATCGCATTAATCAGGATGTAGGTGGAAGTGTTGAGCGTCTACAGAAAATACTCACGCTGGTGTTGGCGTTCTGCGAAAAAAATCCGGGGATGTGTCGAATCATGATGGGCGACGCGCTGGCGGGTGAAAGCCCCCGAATCCGTCAGAGAGCAGGACATTTTTTTGAGCGCCTGGAAACAGAGTTACGGCAAGTGATTCGCGAGGCCGAAATCAAGGAAGGGAAAAAGCTTCGGATCCCCGGAGCGCAGGGTGCCAATGTGCTTTTGGTTAATGTCGAGGGTCGTATCCATCAGTTTGTGCGAACCGAGTTCAAAGTTGGCCCGACGACAGGCTGGTCTGCCGCTTGGCCGCTTCTAGCTGCGGGCTTGTTTCAACAGCCCTGATTCGGCATAGCTTATTCCAGCAAGTCATCAAGTGCCTGGTAAATCTCCGGTGTGCTGATCAGCAGGTTCTGATCATAAATGCACGCCGGCGTATCATCCGGAATTGGATTAAAGTGACCGCAACGGGCGCCTGCCTCTAATGCGATCAGTCTTGCTGCTGCAAAGTCCCAGGGACTAAGAGACTCGAAGTAGCCGTCGAGTCGTCCACACGCAACCCAGCAGATATCCAGCGCGGCAGAACCCAATCGGCGGATGTCCTGGCATTCCATCAATACCTTTTGAATTCTGTTCAGCAGCATTGGTACTGTTGTCTTGTCATAGGGGAAGCCTGTTGCGACCAGCGACTGGCGTAAATCCTGGCGATGGCTAACTTCGATTTTTTCTCCGTTGAACTCGCTGCCCTGGCCCAATGTGGCGGAAAAGGTCTCTTCGAGGAAAGGGTTGTAAACCACGCCGAACTGAACTTCTCCCTCCATGGCAAACGCGATAGAAACGGCAACCATCTGTTGTCCATGGGCATAATTCACCGTGCCGTCAATGGGGTCAATAATCCACAATGGTCGCTCAAGGTCTTTGGTTTGTTCCCGGTCGGTATAGGTTTCTTCTGACAATATGCGGTGATCAGGAAAGCGCTCAAGTATGCTTGAGGCGATTAATTGGTCGGCCGCAACATCGGCGGAGGTCACCAGCTCTTTGCGGGCCTTGTAGTGCTGCTGAAAGTCACCTGTCTGTCGAATATCGCGAATCAGCTTTCCCGCATCACGGGCCGTTTTAAGGGCGAGAGCTTTTACCTCTGCAAGCATTTGAGCGTCCATTTTGAGTATCCAGGTAGCAGTTTAAATATGCTGACTGAGTGTGCTTGGAATTATCTGGTTCTTCAAGCATTCTCGATTTTCCTTTTTATGGCGCTGAACTTTCCGTGAATGTGAAACCCGGTCAATCCTTCAGTTGTTGTCGATGATGCAACATTTTTGCAATCTGGCTGTTTACAGCTCAAATCAAATCGGGTTAGGATTTTCGCTATGAATACGATGATACCTGCACTTTTATCCATTCCTGCCGCTTCAGCGGTGAGAGCGAACCCAACAAATGTTGCGGTTGAGAGTGTGCGTGCGTCTTATTCGGCTTGGCATTTTTGGTTTTTTCCGGCCGATAGGCGCGTCCTGAATCACTGTTTGTAAAGTGTTGGGAGGTTGCCGAAGCGCTGCCTCCCGGAGACCAAAAAACCCGGTGGGCAGTGTCCACCGGGTTTTTTTATGCATGTTGAATACAGTGAAAAGGGAAAGGATTATGACACAGAAATTGGGCGCAACGGCGCCCCAAATACTTCAGGAAAGCGGAGGCTCCTCCATCTCGCTACCGCCACCGATCGAGCTCAAAGCCTTGCATCAAGTGGGCGATGCGTTACAGCAGCAAGTAAGCAGGCATCAGGAATCGATTCGGCAGATCGTGTCTGTAGAGGACAAGCGTTTGTTGGTGATCACCGGGCCGTGTTCTTTGCATTGCTCTGATGCAGCCATTGAATATGCCCGTCGATTGGCGAACTTGCAGCAGCAGGTCGAAGGGCAGTGCCTGTTGGTGATGCGGGCATACCTCGAGAAGCCGCGCACGAGTCTGGGTTGGAAGGGTTTACTTTACGACCCCGATTTAAATGGAGGGTCGGGTCTCGAGGAGGGCTTGAAGCAAAGTCGGCAGTTGTTGATTCGCTTGCTGGAAACCGGCGTGCCCTTGGCCACTGAAATACTCAACCCGCTTGCCTATCCTTATCTTGATGACCTGATCAGCTGGGTGGCAATTGGTGCGCGTACCACTGAATCCCAGATTCATCGGGAGCTTGCCAGCGGACTCAGTTGTCCGGTTGGATTCAAGAATGGCACGGACGGTTCTCTGGGCGCTGCCATCAACGCATTGCGCGCTGCAGCCAGCCCTCACTGTTACTTGGGCAGTAGTCCTGAAGGCAGCATTGCCATGTGCCAGTCGAGCGGTAATCCCTATGGTCAGCTGGTCTTGCGTGGCGGAAAGTCGGGAGTTAATTACACGCCAAAGTCCGTTCTGGAAGCGGAAGAGGCAATGCGAGAGGCAGGCATTCACCCCAGTATGGTGGTGGATTGTAGTCACGAAAATTCAGGAAAGGATCATCGCCAGCAGGGCAAGGCTTTGAAATCGGTTGCGGAACAGGTAGCGATGGGCAATCAGTCTTTGCGGGGCGTGATGCTGGAAAGTCACTTGCGAGCGGGGCGTCAGGCGATTTCTGAATCGCTTGAGTATGGGATGTCGATTACCGATGCATGTATCGATTGGGCTGAGACTGAATCTTTGATTCAAGAGCTGGGTTCAGCAGTATCGACTCAGCTTATGCGGCGCAAGGCGGGATAGCCGATGAGGGCCAGTGTGAAACGTGGCCGGAAATGAAATTACCGGCCAGCTTTTCATGCTCTTACTGCTTCAGGAATTCTTTTCCCTGGCGATGGCGCGATAGGCAATATCTTTGCGACAGAACATGCCATCCCATGAGATCTTATCCGCCAGCTCGTAGGCTTTTTGCTGGGCCTCGGTGACGCTGTTTCCCAAGGCGGTTGCGCATAGTACGCGGCCACCATTGGTTACAATTTGCTCGCCATTCAGGCGTGTGCCGGCGTGAAATGCCTTGGCATCGTCGGTATTACCATTCTCCAGTCCAGAGATGGGTTTGCCTTTCTCATAGCTGCCAGGGTAGCCTCCCGCAGCCAGCACGACACCAACCGATGCTCGACTATCCCACTCCGTCGACATCTGGTCCAGCGAGTGATCCAGAGCCGACTGGCACAGACTAACCAGGTCTGATTGCAGCCGCATCATAATGGGCTGGGTTTCCGGGTCGCCAAATCGGCAGTTGTATTCAATAACTTTGGGCTGACCTTCCGGGCTGATCATCAAGCCGGCATAGAGAAAGCCGGTGTAATCGTTGCCTTCCGCTGCCATACCTTGGATGGTGGGCTGTATGACCTGCTCCATGATGCGTTGATGGACTTCCGGTGTGACCACTGGCGCAGGTGAATAGGCACCCATGCCGCCAGTGTTGGGTCCGGTGTCGCCGTCACCAACGCGCTTGTGATCCTGGCTGGTCGCCATGGGAAGAATGTTCTTGCCGTCAGCAATAACGATAAAGCTGGCTTCTTCACCTTCAAGAAACTCTTCGATAACAACGCGACAACCGGCTTCCCCAAAGGCATTGCCGGACAGCATATCGCGTACGGCTTCCTCTGCCTGTTCCAATGATTCTGCGACGATGACGCCTTTACCCGCCGCCAGGCCGTCCGCCTTGACGACGATTGGTGCGCCTTTTTCACGAAGATAGGCCAGCGCAGGTTCCAGCTCGGTGAAGTTTTGATAGTCCGCGGTGGGAATGTTATGTCGGGCCAGGAAGTCCTTCGTGAACGCTTTGGAGCCCTCCAGTTGCGCAGCACCTTTACCGGGGCCGAAGCACGGAAGATCACGTTCTGAAAAGTAGTCGACAATGCCTTCCACTAACGGGGCTTCCGGACCTACTATCGTTAATGCAATGGCATTGTTCTTCGCAAAATCTGCAAGAGCAGGAAAGTCCAGGACATCGATCGCCACGTTCTCAAGCTTGGCTTCGACTGCTGTGCCCGCATTGCCTGGAGCAACAAATACGGTTTTCACATCGGGGTTTTGGGCTGCTTTCCAGGCGAGCGCGTGCTCGCGTCCACCACTGCCAATGACGAGAATATTCATGTCAGGTTCCTGCTTATGATTACGCTAATGGAAAAGGCGGCAAGGATACCGTATTACGATGCGGAGTTGAATCTGTGGCAGTCAGCTGGCCTTGTATCAGGCCGAATTAGCGAGTTGTTCCAGCTTTTCCCGGGCTTTTCCTTCAATGGGAACGGCCTTATTGTTCTTCTTATCCATGAGCACAAAGGTGTTGGTCGCATCCGCTATGATGGAGTTGCTCCCTTCCAGATAGATGGTTTGCTCAATCTTACAACTCGCTGTGCCGATCCGCATGACTTTAGTATGGATCTCAAGCGTCTCATTGAGCAGGCCGGGTCGGCGATAGTTGATGTTGGTGTTGACCAGCGTCAGGGCAAATTCCAGGCGCGAGAAAAACTCGATGGCGTTATAGGTTTCAAATAAGGCCCAACGTGCTTCTTCCAGAAACTCGATATATCCGCTGTTATTCAAATGACCATTCTGGTCAAGGTGATAGCCCCGGACTTTTATGCGGATATAATCGGTCAACAGACTGCTCCAGTCAGTGCAAAAAATTTAGTGTAGCGGCAATGACCGGAGCTGTGAAGGCAAGCGGATGCCAATTGTGACCCTAGTGGCGGAAATGACGCATGCCGGTGAAGACCATCGCCATGCCGTGTTCATCAGCAGCATCGATGACTTCCTGGTCTCGCATGGAGCCGCCGGGCTGAATAACGCAGCTAACCCCCGCCTTGGCAGCATTATCGATACCGTCTCTAAACGGGAAGAACGCATCTGATGCCATCATCGAGCCAGCGACTTCCAGTCCCGCGTGCTCAGCTTTTATCGCGGCGATTCGGGCGGAATTGACGCGACTCATTTGGCCTGCGCCGATACCAATGGTGCGAGCGTTTTTAGCATAAACAATGGCGTTTGATTTGACCATCTTCGCGACTTTCCAGGTAAACAAAAGATCGGCAATTTCGGTTGGAGTAGGTTGTCGTTTGGTGACGACCTTCAGTTCATCAGCTGACACCATGCCGGTATCTTTATCCTGTATCAGCAGACCACCATTGACGCGCTTATAATCCAGGGAAGAAGCCGCGTCCTGCCACTGTCCGCATTCAAGCAGGCGGACATTTTTCTTTGCCGCAACAACATCGATGGCCGCCTTGGCTATGCTGGGTGCAATAATAACTTCAACAAACTGACGATCGACGATGCGCTGAGCCGTATCAGCATCGAGCTCTCGGTTGAAGGCGATGATGCCGCCGAAGGCCGATTCCGGGTCTGTTGCATAGGCGTGTTCGTAGGCTTCTGCAATACTATCGGACTCCGCCACACCGCAGGGGTTGGCGTGCTTGACGATCACGCATGCGGGCTGGTCAAACAGCTTCACTGTCTCCAGCGCGGCATCGGTATCGGCGATATTGTTGAACGAGAGTTCCTTGCCCTGAAGCTGTTTGGCGGTGGAAACCGATGCTTCCTGGTGGTTGCTCTCGACATAGAAGGCGCTGTTCTGATGAGGGTTTTCGCCGTAGCGCATATCCTGCGCTTTTCGCATTTGGATGTTAAAGGTTCTGGGGAAATTGTCATTGCCGCCCGGTACTCGGCGACCGAAGTAGTTGGCAATGGCGCCATCGTAGGAGGCGGTATGTTCGTAGGCTTTGATGGCCAGATCAAAACGTGTATCAAAACAAGTACAGCCATCATTGGTTTGCATGTCATCCAGAACACGCTGGTAGTCTGAGGCATCCACGATGATATTAACGAACTGGTGGTTTTTGGCTGCTGCTCGCACCATGGTCGGACCACCAATATCAATATTCTCGATGGCGTCTTCAAAACTACAGTCCGGATTGGCGACGGTTTTCTCAAATGGGTAGAGGTTCACCACAACCATGTCGATGCCTCGGATACCGTGTGCGGTCATGACATCATCATCCTGGCCTCGACGACCGAGGATCCCACCATGGATTTTCGGGTGCAGGGTTTTGACTCGCCCATCCATCATTTCCGGGAAGCCGGTATAGTCTGATACTTCGGTCGCAGGAATCTGATGTTCCCGCAGCAGTTTGTATGTACCACCGGTGGATAATATTTCTACGCCTGCCTGTTGCAATGCCTGGGCAAACTCAACGATGCCGGTTTTATCTGAAACGCTAATCAACGCTCTTTTGACGGGAACGAGATCGACAGAATGTGTCATGCTTGGTCTTCCAGTTAACTAGTAATTTTGAAATGAAGAGGAAGAGGCGGAATAGTATCCGCCTCAAAAAAAGAGGTGGTTTAGAGTAAACCGTACTGCTTGAGCTTTTTGCGTAGCGTTCCGCGATTAAGTCCGAGAAGCGTGGACGCTTTTGTCTGATTGTTACGCGTATACTTCAGTACTTGCTCTAATAGTGGGGCCTCTACTTCCGACAGCACCAACTGATAAACATCCGTTACCGGAGCGCCATCAAGTTGAGCAAAATAGTTGCTGAGCGTGCTTTCAACGCAGTCACGCAGGGTTGTGCCGTTATCGATTGCTTGGGTACCGGTCTGGTTTTGTTCTACTTCTTGGGTGTCAGCAAACGTTTCTGAACTCATGCGGCTTTGTCCTCTTTATCTGGTTGTTGCTCGAAAAATTGCCAAATACTTTCGAGCTGTTCTTGTGGTTGATCAATTTTGTTAAATGTCTGGCGAAAAGCTTTGTGCCCATGTTCGGCTTGGGTTTTCAGGTACCAGCCGACATGTTTACGGGCTATGCGTGGGCCCATAATGTCGCCATAAAAATCGTGCAGGCTCGCGACGTGTTCCAGCAATACATCACGGACAAAATGGAGCGGGCGATCCTGGCGTTCGTATCCATGTTCCAGAAAGTAAAGGATGTCATCAAATATCCAGGGGCGGCCCTGTGCGGCTCTGCCAATCAGCAGCCCGTCCGCTCCGGTGATCTCCAGCACACGCTTTGCCTTGCGTGGGCTATCAATGTCGCCGTTTGCCAGGACCGGTATTGTTACCGAGGATTTAACAGCGGCTATGGTGTCGTATTCGGCGTCGCCGCTGTATCCGCAGGCGCGCGTGCGACCATGGATGGCAAGTGCAGCAATGCCGGATTGTTCAGCGAGGCGTGCAATGGACAATGCATTGCGATTGTCGGGGCTCCAACCGGTACGGATTTTGAGAGTTACCGGTATATCGACCGCATTGACGACGGCTTCGAGGATGCTTGCGACCAGTTTTTCATCCCTTAACAACGCCGAGCCGGCGGCCTTATTGCACACCTTCTTGGCGGGGCATCCCATATTGATATCGATGATCTGGGCGCCCATTTCGGCATTCAATGTTGCGGCATGTGCAAGCATTTCAGGGTCGCCTCCTGCTATCTGCACAGAGATGGGAGCGTTTTCGCCACGATGATCCAGTCGGTGACGAGATTTCCGTGTTTTCCAGAAAGCAGGATCCGCGATCACCATTTCCGAGACCGCCAGGCCAGCACCAAAACGACGACAGAGCTGCCGGAAAGGGCGGTCCGTGACTCCAGCCATGGGGGCAAGAACAAGCGGGCTTTCGATGTGATAAGGACCGATAGTAAGCAACTCAATTCTCGACTGTTGGTGATGCGTTCGATTTGTGCCGAATGCCGGCAGAGAGGCTACCCGCCCGGTGGGGCTGAATCAGGGTGCCTTAATTTTGGGTGGGTAATGATACTCCCACAGCAACAGGGGTTAAAGGTGTTGAGAGTGCTTTTTTTTGGTTATATTTTATTCGAATTGGTTGACAATTGACCGCTGCTTTGTTCCTGTAGGGAGTAGAAAAATCAGTCTGCAGGGAATAGCTTGAGCTTGTAGTTTACGGCCTCTTTTCCTGGGTCGAGAATTTCCAGTGAGATGTGAACGGGTTGCTGGCTTGGCATCTGGTCAGGTGCAAAGAAGTCTGCCGACAAGTACTCTTTGGGTTTTATTAATCGTTGGGCAACCGTATTGTTGTTGATGTCGGAAAAATACAGGGCCAGATTTGGGAAAGGTTGCACGTAGTCAGCATCATTGACGATGACCGCGTCAATGATCAGTGCGTTCCGTGCCGTCGGATGGCTGCGAACGACCAGGTTGTGGCTGCGTATCTTGCTGACGTCAATTAACTCGGGTAGTTCACATTTGAGTACGTCACAGGCTTGTTCATACAGACTTTTAATGTGGGGATATTTGGCGAGCTTTTCATAGTGAAACCAGCTGGCCTGTGCCAGCAGGACGACCATTAGAATAAGGCTGATAGTAGCCAGTACTCCTGTTTTGAGCCAAGGCATGGAGCCTTTGTCCGCATCCTGCTCGTAGTAAAAACGCAAGGGTTCTGATTTGCTTTCCGTGCTGTCGATGAAGCGCTCACTCTGCTTCTCTTGCGCTTCTTCACTAACAGCTTGATCAGGAATGACAGGTTCCTGCCGCTTCGTAGCGGGTTCCTCCTCCATGTCGTCAAGCATCTCTTCAGCCCAACTTTCGTCGTTGGATTTTTCGGGTTCTTCAGCGTCAGAAACTTCTGTGCTGTAGGGGTCATAGGGACGGCTGCCCGCATCCTTATCCAGCTCCATAAAAGAGGTGCTCAGTTCGTCTGATAAGCGGGTGCCGCTATAGCTGTCTTCTTCCTTGTCCTCATCGGGATCATCCTGGATCAGCCACTCGTCCTTCTCGACTTCCTCTGATTCCAGATCTTTATCCAGTTCGACCGGCTCGGAGATGGTCGTTTCAATCTCTGGCGCAGCATCCTCTGGGGCTGCTGCATCGTGGTCAGCATTTGGGCTGGAGGGGGTGGAAACGGTATATGCGATCGCGTCAAAGACATTCATGCAGGCGCCACATCGTACGCGTCCGTTTGCAATGCCGAGCTGTTCTTCAGAAACCTTGAACGTTGCTTTGCAGTGAGGGCAGCGGGTGAAGCGATCAGCGCTCATAAAGCTGGATATTCCTTTGAATCGATTCTGAGAGTGCGTACTTGCACATCCAGTTTAGCCTGTTTTCCGGGGCGGATAAATAAAGTATCGGCAGCCAATCAAGATCGCTTAATTCCTGTCAGCCGCACCCAGTCACCTTCGCTTGTGACTTCATGCATGGCGAAAGCTTTCTCATAATGCGTGCTCAGGTCATTCGCCTGATTCTGAAGAACACCGGACAATGCCAGCTGTCCATCCGGTTTCAGCAGTTCGGCCAAGGTGTCTCTGAGTTGATAGAGCGGTTTGGCAAGTATGTTCGCCAGCAGGATATCGGCTTCAATATCGGGCGTCTGTTCCGGAAGCGCAGTGATGAGGCGTGATCGCTCCAACTGATTACGCATCAGGTTATCTTCAGTGGCAACAAGTGCCTGTGGATCGTTGTCGATGGCGATAACCTTGTTTGCGCCCAGTAAGAGTGCCGCGATGCCTAAAATTCCCGAGCCGCAACCGTAATCGATAACCGTCTTGCCTTGCACATCAATGCCATCCAGCCAGCGCAGGCACAGGGCTGTGGTTGGGTGTGTGCCGGTGCCAAAGGCAAGACCGGGATCCAGCATCAAATTGACTGCCTCGGGTTCCGGTACGTCACACCAGGATGGACAGACCCAGAGTCGTTCACCAAATTTAACGGGTTTGAAGTTGGTAATCCATTTGCGAGTCCAGTCTTCATTTTCCACCAATTCCACCGTCAACTCGGGCATGGGATCGGCAGACATGCTGGCATATACCTGTGCCGTAAACGACAGCACTTCATCCGTATCCATATCCGCTTCAAACAAGCCGCTTACGATGGTGTGATCCCACAATGGCATTGTTCCCAGTTCCGGTTCAAGCAAGGCCTGATCTTTTGCATCTTCCATTGTGATGGCTAGGGCGCCCGCGGCAAGCAGGCTT
This sequence comes from Oleiphilaceae bacterium, assembly GCA_965230795.1. Taxonomy (GTDB): domain Bacteria; phylum Pseudomonadota; class Gammaproteobacteria; order Pseudomonadales; family Oleiphilaceae; genus PZPK01. Next base: position 495,725 of record OZ246020.1, read on the forward strand.
TCTTCAAGCCATTCGGCAATCTGAGGATTCACAGTGGCTTTCAGTTTGATCCAGTTCATGAGTTGGTCGATTTGATCAGTTTTTCGAGGTAGTGGATGTTGAAATCCACATTCCGGAATCCTTCATCTCTGGCGAGCATCTGGTGCAAAGGGATATTGCATTTGATGCCGTCAACCACCATTTCATCGAGAGCATTGATAATTCGGTTGAGTGCCGAATTGCGGTCTTCACTATGACATATCAGTTTGCCGATCAATGAGTCGTAATATGGGGGGACGGTATAGCCACTGTAAAGATGGGAATCGACGCGCACGCCCATGCCTCCCGGAGCATGAAACTGTCTGACGGTTCCCGGGCTGGGTGCGAAGGTTCTGGGATCCTCCGCGTTGATCCTGCACTCAAATGCATGGCCTTTGAAGGTAATGTCATTCTGGGATACCGACAAGGGTAGGCCACTGGCAACGCGAATTTGTTCTTTGACGATATTAATGCCGGTAATCATTTCGGAGACGGGGTGTTCTACCTGTATCCGGGTATTCATCTCGATGAAATAAAACTGTCCGTCCTGGTAGAGAAACTCGAAGGTGCCCGCACCGCGGTAGTTGATGTCCAGGCAAGCTTTGATGCACGCGGCAAAAACAGCCTGTCTGGCTTCTTCATTTATATTCGGTGCCGGTGCTTCTTCAATCACTTTCTGATGGCGTCGCTGCAGAGAGCAGTCACGGTCGCCAAGATGAACTGCGCCGCCTTGGCCATCTGCCAGTACCTGAACCTCAACGTGTCTTGGGGAGTCCAGGAACTTTTCCAGATAGACTGTTCCATCTCCAAAAGCAGTACGTGCTTCAGTTTGCGTTATCTCGATACCCTGGAGCAGGTCGTTTTCCGAGTGGATGACTTTCATACCTCGTCCGCCGCCACCCGCAGCTGCTTTAATCATGACCGGGTAGCCAATTTTTCGAGCGATAGCCCGTGTCCGATCCTGATTGTTGGTTATAGGGCCGTCAGATCCCGGAACTGTGGGCACACCCGCCTTGGCCATTGCCTGAATCGCTGACACCTTATTGCCCATGAGCCGAATGACATCCGGGCTGGGGCCAATAAAGGTGAAGTTGCTTTTTTCAACCTGCTCTGCGAAGTCTGCATTTTCGGCAAGGAAGCCATAGCCGGGATGAATGCCTTCGGCATTGGTGACTTCGGCGGCGCTGATAATGGCCGGGATGTTCAGGTAACTTTCAGCAGGGTTGTTGCCGCCAATACAAACGGACTCATCTGCCAGCCGGACGTGCATCAAATCACGATCAACTTTTGAGTGAACGGCAACGCTCGGGATACCCATTTCCTTGCAGGCGCGCAATATTCGAAGAGCGATCTCGCCGCGATTTGCGATCAGTATTTTCTTCAACATGATGATCTGTCCGAATGCTTTAAACGATGGTGAAAAGTGGCTGATCGAATTCGACAGGTTCACCATTTTCGACATCAATGGATTCGATAACGCCACTGACATCCGCTTCAATCTGATTCATCATTTTCATGGCTTCGACAATACACAGCACATCGCCGGCTTTGACGGCCTGACCTACTTCCACAAAGGCAGATGCCTCCGGTGAGGGCGCACGATAAAAGGTGCCCACCATAGGTGAGTTAACGGTGTGTTTGTTGGCGCTGGGAGCTGCTGTTGGTTCTGCCTGGGTATTGATGGGTGTGTTTTGAGGGGCTGTTACCGAAACCTCGGGCATTGTGAAAGCAGGTGAGCTTGCATAGCTCTGGGTTTTCGAGCGACGACAGATCTTGATGGCGTCGTCACCTTCTTTTATTTCCAGTTCTTCGACATCAGAATCCTCGATCAGCTCGATCAGTTTTTTAATTTTGCGAATATCCATAACTTGAGTCTCAACAAAAATAGGTTGGGTCTGGCAAGACCAGAGGGTCAGGAGACCAGCGATCGAATGGCAGCTTCCAGAGCGGCATCATAGCCCTGACTGCCGAGTCCACATATCACGCCTTCAGCAACATCAGAAAAGTAAGAATGCTGACGAAACTTTTCACGCTGATGAACATTGGACAAATGAATTTCATAAAACGGTATGGCGACTCCCAGAAGAGCATCTCGCATGGCAATGCTGGTGTGTGTGAAAGCCGCCGGATTAATCAGAATGACCGCGACCTTCTCCTCGCGCGCTGCATGAATTCGATCAATCAATGCGTGCTCGGCATTACTCTGCATGCACAGCAGCGTGTGGCCAGCTTCTTTACAGCGCTGTTGTAAGCGTGTTTCGATATCTTTCAGGGTTTCGGAGCCGTAAAGCTCGGGTTCGCGTGTGCCCAGTAAGTTCAGATTTGGACCATTGAGTAAGAGAATGGAGGCCATTTTTAGTACCTGTTTGGGGCGACGGGATAGCACGCCCTGGATTCTAAAAAGCCTAAGCCGAGGGGGCAACTACGGCAGAACCGTGTCGAGCGTGATTGTGCAATTTGCTGGCCAGTTTGCCCTTATATGTTGACATATACAAGCAAAGTTACGGAAGTTTTATGCTTGTGGATGACGGATTTTGCTAGCTATCCATGCGGTAGCTGCGGACGGCATTCCGACCACTGCGTTTGGCATCATAAAGAGCCTGATCAGCTTTCTCACAGAGCGACTGCGCATTTTCGGTGGAGGCGGTCGCAATGCCACAACTGAAGCTAACCTTGAAGGTGCTGGAGCCCGCAGGTTGGGGAAGTTCCGAGAAGCGCTCCCGGATTTCATTGAGAATGGTTTTAGCATCGCTCTCGCTGGTGTTTGGCAGCACGATGGCAAACTCTTCACCACCATAGCGTCCAATATGATCAGTCTTGCGCAAGCGTTGCTTCAGGAACAGCGCGAGGCTTTTCAGAACACGATCTCCGATAGGATGACCATAGTTATCATTGATCTTCTTGAAGTAATCGATATCCAGCATCGCGAAGGACAGGGGGTAGCCTCCTTGCTTGGCTTTGGTGATTTCCAGTTCCAGCAAATGCAGGGTATGCGTGTGATTAAACAAACCTGTCAGGCTGTCGCGAATCATCAGCGCGATAAGAGAACGTGCCCGTCTGCCGCGATTATGAATGGTGGCGGTGAGATGTTTCGGATCAATGGGCTTGGTAAGGAAGTCATCGCCGCCGAGGCTCATGGCATGCAATTGCTTGTTAACGTCGTCTTCGGCAGATAGATAAATGATTGGGACACTGTGAAAGCGGTCCTGCTGACGAATGACTCGCGCCAGCTCCATACCGGTACAGCCCGGCATGTACATATCCATGATAATAATCTCGGGTTGAAATTCTTCCAGGGCCAGGAGTATTTGCATGGGGTCCGTTATCACATGAGGTACCATGCCCGCTTTAGCCAGAATATTTTCGATGTATTTCGCCTGGGATTTTGAGTCATCCACGATCAGGATTCGATAGGGTTCCTGAGGGCTGGCATGTGTGTATTGCTCAATTTTCTCAATCAACTGCCCCGGATCAACTGCGCGGTAGAAAAACTCTTCTCCCCCTGTGCGGGAGGCCATCAGTCGTGTTTCGATATCATCGAGTCGCTCACTGACATAAATAATTGGAATAGGGGTTTCATGATTCCCCTGAATCTCGCGAATCAGTTCGATGCCATAGCGGTCGCCCTTTTCAAAATCGACATCCGCAACAATGGTTTCCGGTTTGTCTTGCTGGGCGGCGTGGATCAGGTCGTCAGAGTTGGTAAAGTTGATAGAGCGAAAGCCGAAGAACTCCAGTTGGTTGATGATTCGATTGGCATATTCGCTATTGTTCAGTGCCAGATAAATCGGTGTTCTCAAAAATGTACGCGGGCTGCTGATTGATTTTGCGCCGTCGGCATCTTCAACCGCATCGCTTTTTCTCAGCGTGCATTCATTGAGTTCCTGAATAATTTCATCCAGATTGGTACATAGCTCCGATGATGGTGTCTGGGATTCCGGAATTTGTTTCAGGGCGTCCAGAATTTTTTGGGCAGCAATGCACTGTCGATGCATCTCAAAGCGGGTGGCAAAGCGCTCCAGTTTTTCTGACGCTTCCATCAGGTCTGTCATGCGCTCGGATTCGGACCAGTCATGGCCCCGCCATTTCTGATAGAGATCCAGAACGACACGCGCCTGAGTGGTGACACGTTTGGCAAATAATTGTTTTAGTTTTTCTCTTTGGTTTTCTTGCGACATGCCGCGGACCCGACTCCACTCCATTTGGTAATTGCTGGTGAGCGTTCCAGGCTGGCCGAACCAGCCAATCAATTTGCATTATTTACCCTATCATTATTGTCTACATTTCCTATCTGTCTATATGTTTCCTATAGTTAGTGAATGTCATGCTGTGTAAAGTGCTTGGCAAAAACAGCAGGAATTGGTTGAAGTCCTCCATTTCCGCACCCGATTGATACAACACAAACTATCTACATGAATCTCGATCACAAACGTCGTACTCTCAAACAGTTGCTTTCATGGTTTGTCGGCAGTCTGTTATTGCTGCTGTTGCTGGGCAATTTCGTTCTGAATATCGTCGTGACGCGGAACTACCTGGAAACCCAGCTGCAATCCCATGCGCAGGATGCTGCCACCTCGCTGGGGCTGTCCTTGTCGACAGTGATTGATGCGCGGGATCAGGTACTTGCGGAACGTATGATTGATTCCATATTTGATAGTGGCGATTATCAGAGGGTTGTTTTTCGAGACACCTCAGGCAAGGTTCTGATTGAGCGCGAGTCGTCCCTGAGTGTGGCCTCAATCCCCGACTGGTTTATCAACTGGGTACGCTTGCAAACACCTCGACAGTCAGCTCAGGTTATGGCCGGTTGGAGTCAACTGGGCAAGCTGGAAGTGGAAAGTCATCCGGGTTATGCCTACCTGGAGTTATGGCAGACCCTGCAGACTCAACTTATCTGGTTCGGTGTGGTGCTGATCATCGCGCTGGTTGTGCTGCACGTATTCATCACCATATTGCTGGCGCCTCTGCGCCGGGTCGAGCAGCAGGCTCATGAGATGGCGAATCGCCGCTTCGATTACCGCGCGCCAATGCCCAATACACGAGAGCTTGCGAGGGTCGCTACCGCCATGAATTCGATGGCAGATACTTTGGGCAAGGTGTTCTCGGAGCAGTTGGCACAGATTGAGACACTGCGTGAACAGGCTTTGCATGATGCGCTGACTGGTCTCAACAATCGTGAGGGCTTTGATCGTCGGCTTAAGGCTGAGCTGGAGTCTCAGGAAAGTGTGAAACATGGCAGTTTGCTGCTGATCAAATTGCAGGATTTTGGTGCGATCAATCAGCAGCATGGGCGGGCTTATGGTGACGCCCTGTTGCACCTGGTGGCTGCCGAGCTTAAGGAACTGATGTCAAAACATGAAGGCAGTTTTGCTGCCCGGCGGGCTGGTCCTGACTTTAGCCTGTTTCTACCAGGGTTGTCTGATGAGGCCATGGATGATCTGGCCGATAAGCTGCTCGTGGGTCTTCGCGGTTTACAGAAATTCAAGCAGTTGCTGAATGACGATTTGATACACATGGGCATTGCTGGTGTCCGCGAAGATGACGATACCCGAAGCTTGCTCTCCAAGGCCGATATGGCCTTGTCGCAAGCTCAGAATAGAGGGGTTTCGAGCTGGCAGCGTTTCGCCAATCTGGGCGCATCGGCGGCATTGGCTGAGGTCCGGCAGGCGAGTGAGTGGCTGTCGATATTGCGGGGAGTATTGCAGGAGCAGGCGCTGGTACTCCATCTACAGCCGGTCTTTGATTTACAGAAAGATGAGTTGTTGCATCAGCAGGTGTTGGTACGGATTGAGCTGGCGGATAAGCTGGTTGTCGCCGGCGTATTCCTTCCAATGGCGGTGCGGTTTGGTTTAATGGTGGAGTTTGATCGTCTTATTGTTGAAAAGGTGATCAGTACTCTGGCGCCACAGAATGAAATACCGCCCTTCAGCATCAGTTTGTCAGAAGCCGCGCTGACTGACAGCGCATTCATGGCTTGGTTCGAAGCGCGTCTGGCACGAGCTCCCGAGGTTGCAAAGAGCATGATGGTTGAGGTTTCCGAGCATGTGGTCAATGCCAATGAAGATGCGCTCAAAGACTTGTGCTCGTTAGCCGCGAAGCATGGCGTCAGAGTTGCCATCGAACGTTTTGGTGGTTCTTCAGTGCCGTTCTCTTATCTCAGGCGTATTGAAGTGGATGCCATCAAAGTGGATCACAGTTTTGTCAGGGATCTCGACCAGAATCCTGACAATCAGCTGTTCTTGCGTTCTGCCATCCAATTGGCTCATAGTCAGGCAATACAGGTAATTGCCGTCGGGGTTGAATCTCCGGCTGAGCTGGAATGCCTGAAGAACTTGGGCATGGATGCAGCAATGGGCTATCATCTCGGACGTCCTGAAGCCAGAGGACCGTTCTCCTGATCAACCTTTCAACATTGAGATCTAGTTATACATGAGTCAGATTAAAGATTTTATTCGGCATCGCAGAGAGGATTTTCAGGATTATCTGGGAGGGGGCGCCATCTCTCGTATTGTCGGGGCGCTGGTGGTCATTTATCTGCTGCTTGCGGTGGTGCTGGGTATCCTCTGGAGCAGCGAACCCGAACTGTTTGATGTGAATGCCAATGCGGCCTCAATGGCGCAGCAAAGCAATCGACAGGTGGTGACTGGTTATACCACAACAGCGACCTTGATTACCTTGTCAGAAACCTTGCTGAATAAGCCCGGAGGTTACGTGACCAACGATATCTTTCCTCCGGGTCTGTGGCTGGACAATATCACCAGCTGGGAGTTTGGCGTATTGGTTCAGGTGCGTGATCTGGCAAGGGTGTTCCGTAAGGACCTGAGTCGTTCTCAAAGTCAGTCCACGGAAGATCGGCATCTGACAATCGCTGAGCCGCAGTTCCATTTCGATAACAATAGCTGGGCGATTCCTGCCAGTGAGTCGGAATACCAGCGCGGTATCGATGCCATGCGTTCTTATCTGTTGCGTCTATCTGATCCATCGCAACCGGATGCGCAGTTTTATGCCAGAGCCGACAATTTGCGCAGTTGGCTTTCCGAAGTAGAGAATCGCCTCGGCAGTCTGTCACGTCGCCTGAGCGAAAGTGTAGGGCGTCCACAAATGGATCTGGGGCTGGCAAATGAGCGACAGGCTACACAGTCGACCAGTGGAGAAGGTTTTCAGGAGCGTAAAACCCCATGGCTTGAAATCGATAATGTATTTTACGAGGCCAGGGGAACGACCTGGGCTCTCGTCCACATTTTGCGGGCAATCGAGACGGACTTCGCCAAAGTTCTTTCCGATAAAAACGCGCTGGTCAGTCTGCGGCAGATTACATTGGAGCTTGAGGCAACTCAGGACTCTGTTTGGAGCCCTATGGTCTTGAACGGTGGCGGGTTTGGATTTCTGGCTAACCACTCGTTGACGATGGCCTCTTATATTTCCCGAGCCAGTGCGGCCATTATTGACCTCAGGGATCTGCTAGAGCAGGGCTAGGTGTTGGGTTTGCCCTTTGGCAAACATCAGCAATAAAAAGGCCGGGACAATCCCGGCTTTTTTGTTGCAAACCTTGACGACTCTTACTTTTTGAACGCAGCGACGGCTTTTTCAATCGATGCTCGCGCGGCATCCGCGTTTTCCCAGCCTTTGACCTTCACCCATTTGCCTGCTTCCAAATCCTTGTAGTTTTCGAAGAAGTGCTGGATCTGGTCGCGCAGCAGTGATGGCACGTCATCAATATCCTGAATGTCATGATAGTGCTTGCAGAGCTTGTCATGAGGTACTGCCACGAGTTTCTCATCGCCACCGGCCTCGTCGTCCATGTTCAGCATGCCCACGGGGCGACAGCGGATGATAGATCCGGGAATGACCGGATAGGGTGTGATCACCAGGACATCCAGAGGGTCGCCATCATCCGCCAGAGTGTTGGGAATAAAACCGTAGTTGGCGGGATAAAACATGGGCGTGGCCATGAAGCGGTCGACCATTACTGCCCCCATATCCTTGTCGATTTCATATTTGACTGGGCTGCTGTTTGCAGGGATCTCGATCGCTACATAAATGTCGTTGGGAAGATCTTTGCCTGGTGGAATGTTGTCAAAGTTCATTGAAGGATCCTATGGGTTGGTCAAAACTAAAGCGGCGATTATACGGCGTCGTGTTGTGCAAACCAATACTTTGCCAGCTGCTGTCTACATGGATTCGGCTTAAGGTGTGCGTTCCTCGACCCCATTGGCAGTGCCAACGAAAAGGCGATCCGCCGGCCGCAGGGCGAACAATCCGTTTGTGACCACACCAGTGATGTTATTGATCTCGGATTCGAGCTTTTTGGGCTCCAGAATTTTCATGTTGTGGACATCAAGAATAATATTGCCGTTGTCAGTCACAAAACCTTCTCGATACACCGGGTCGCCCCCCAGTTTTACCAGTTCACGCCCAACCAGGCTACGGGCCATGGGAATGACCTCAACAGGTAACGGAAACTCGCCGAGCAAGTCAACTTCCTTGCTCGCATCGACGATACATAAAAACTCCTTGGCAACTGCGGCTACAATCTTTTCGCGGGTCAGTGCACCGCCGCCTCCCTTAATCAATTCCAGTCGTTCATTGGTTTCATCGGCACCATCGATGTAGTAATCCATTTGGCTGACGGAATTGAGGTCGTATACCGGGATGCCGTGTTTTTCCAGTAGATTTGCCGTCGCTTCAGAACTGGCAACAGCGCCATCAAACAGGTGTTTTACCGTCGCCAGGTGGTCAATAAAAAAATTGGCTGTTGAGCCGGTACCGACCCCGATAATGCTGTCACTATCAAGTTTGGGTTTAATGTATTCCAGTGCGGCGAATGCCACGGCATTTTTCAGTTCGTCTTGATTCATAGGGGCTCCAAAAAAAATCTGTCAGCGGGTACGCGAGTCTAAAAGGCTGACATTATAGAAGTGGATCTTAGGCCTGAAAACGGTTTTAGCCTGATGATGAATTCAGGTTCAACAGATAGCCCTGTATCTCGTCAGCGGGAATAGGCTTGCTGAAATAGTAGCCTTGCAGCACATCGCAATCGTGGTCACGGAGAAACTGGCTTTGAAGTTCTGTCTCTACGCCTTCCGCAACGACGGTCAAACCCAGGTTATGGGAAAGTCCGATAATGGCTTTGACGATGGCTTCGTCTCCGCGATCCACGCTGATGTCCTTAACGAAAGACTGATCAATCTTGAGACGGTCGAGGGGAAGCTGTCGCAGGTAATTGAGTGAAGAGTAGCCGGTCCCAAAATCGTCAACCGAAATTTCCACACCAAGTTCATGAATGCGATTGAAAATTGAAATGGTAGTTTGCGGATCATCCATGACAGTGCTTTCAGTAAGCTCCAGTTCCAGATAAACAGGTGGTAACTTCGATTCGTCCAGTGCGCGTTGCAACACGGTAATGAAATTACCAGCCTGGATCTGGCGGTTTGAGATATTGACGGCGACCTTGACGTCAGTCGTGATCAAGCGCTCATCCAGCCACTGCTTCATTTGTTTGCAGCAGGTTTGCAATACCCAGTCACCTAGTTTGGGAATTAAGCCGGTTTCTTCTGCGATGGGAATAAATAGCGCCGGGCTTACCCAGGTATCATGCCGACGCCAGCGCATTAACGCTTCGAATCCAACGAGCTGTCCGTTGCGCGCGCTGATCTGAGGTTGGTAAAACATGGAGAGCTCATCCCGATCAATCGCTTCGTTCAAACTGCGCGCAATCTCCATGCGCTTCATCGCCTGCTCTTCCAGATCCGGGGAGTAATAGGCGTATTGACTGCGGCCTTTGCGCTTCGCCTGATACATGGCCGCATCGGCTGCCTTCAATAGAGCTGATGGGGTCTTGTGTTTGTCATCATACAAGGCAATGCCAATACTGCTGGAAACCAGAATCTCATGGCTCTTGAGGCTGTGAGGAATCACCAGCTGATCAAGTATTTTCTGCGCGACCAATGCGGCGGACTCCGGGCTATCCAGTTCACTCAATACCACGGCAAATTCGTCGCCACCCAGACGTGCGACGAAATCACTGCCGCGAATCGAGTTTTTTATTCGATCAGCTACGCTCTGCAGTAACATGTCACCCACATCGTGTCCCAGTGAGTCATTGACGTTTTTAAAGTGGTCCAGGTCAAGAAAAAGCAGGCCCATTAGAGCGCTTTCGCGGTTGGCCCTGGAGATCAGCTGCGTCAGGATGTTGCTGATTTGTTCCCGGTTATAGAGACCTGTTAACTGATCATGCTGGGCATAGTGTTGCAGCTGGGCAAAGGCGCGCTTGAGCTCCTGACTTTGTTGTTTAATCAGGCGGCGTTGTTGATCGAGTTCAAGAAAGATCTTGACCTTGGAGCGAATGACTTCGGGCTGAAGAGGTTTGTAAAGCACGTCGACAGCACCACTTTCGTAACTTCGTACGACATGGCGATCCGATTTATCTGATGCTGTAACAAAAATAATGGGAATGTACTTGGTATGAGGGTTGCGCCGAATCGCTCTGGCCACCTCAAAGCCATCCATGTCGGGCATCACCACGTCAAGCAGGGCCAGAGAAATATCGTGATCGCTATCATGCAAAGCTGCAATCGCTTCCTTGCCGGAGTGCGCCTTGATAATTTCAATACCATTGCCTGCCAGGATGCTTTCGAGCATGACGATATTTGCGGGGATGTCGTCCGCGATCAAAATACGTTGCGGCTCTATCGCCGGATTGTCATCGTTGGCTTCTGCGTGCATGGGAAATGCCGGGCGCCTGCTCAAAGGAAATCTCTCTTCAGTGTATCAGGCTCAGAGCAATGCGCCATATCTGCTAAGGGTTTCATATGAATGAAATAATCTGTGGTGTCGCCTCTCGTTAACTTGCACCAATTTGGTTAGAATCGCTGCTTTGCCCTGATCGCCTGCCAGGAGCCCGATTTTCGGGTAATGATGTGAGGCATCAAATGCGGAGTTTTTGAGAGAGTGACTATGTTGAACCGCTATATAAGAAAAATACTGGATGCGAGAGTCTATGATGTGGCGATCGAATCCCCTTTGACCCACGCCAGTCAATTGTCAGAGCGGTTTGGCAACCAGATTTATCTCAAGCGCGAAGATATGCAGCCGGTTTTTTCCTTTAAGTTGCGGGGCGCTTACAACCGGGTGCGACAGCTTTCCGAGCAGGAACGAAAACAGGGAGTCATTGCAGCCTCTGCCGGCAATCATGCCCAGGGTCTGGCCTTGGCAGCACAGAAACTTGGTATCAAGGCGACGATCGTCATGCCCAAAACCACGCCGGAGATTAAAGTGAACTCCGTCCGAGCGAAGGGAGCCAAGGTTGTGCTGATTGGTGACGCTTTTGACGAGGCCTCTGCCTACGCTCAGGAACAGGTCAAAAAGAAGGGCATGATTTACGTGCCACCCTATGACGACGAGGATGTGATTGCCGGTCAGGGGACTGTGGCTTTGGAAATGCTGATGCAGCACAGTGCCTCGGCCCATGCGGTGTTTGTGCCGGTAGGTGGCGGCGGCTTGATCGCTGGCATGGCGGCCTATATCAAATATGTACGACCGGAAATCAAAGTGATTGGCGTTGAGCCGGAAGATGCTGCCTGCCTAAAGGCCGCTTTGGAGCACAAGCGCCGTGTTGTACTGGATGAGGTCGGCATTTTTGCCGATGGGGTTGCGGTTCGACAGATCGGAAAACTTCCCTTTGAAGTTGCCAGAGATTGTGTTGATGAAGTGGTAACAGTATCGACTGACGAAATTTGTGCCGCCATCAAAGACATATTTGATGATACGCGGGCGATTGCCGAACCGGCTGGAGCCATCGGCGTGGCGGGATTAAAGCGCTACGTTGATGAAACCGGCATTGAAGGTGAAAATCTGTTGACGGTTGTCAGCGGTGCCAATATCAACTTTGATCGTCTGCGCTATATCTCCGAGCGAACAGAAATCGGCGAGAAGCGAGAAGCCATTCTGGCAGTGACGCTCCCCGAGAAGCCTGGAAGCTATAAAAGCTTCATCAAGGCCTTGCACAAGCGCAATATTACTGAGTTTAACTACCGCTATGCTGACGGCTATGATGCTCAGGTCTTTGTTGGTGTGCAGATATCCAAAGATGGCAACGAGCGTGAACACATCGTCGACGAGCTCCGCAGTCAGGGCTATGCCGTGCTGGATATGACGGATAATGAAATCGCCAAGCTGCATATCCGGCACATGGTTGGCGGGCGTGCGGAAGGTGTGGGCTCAGAGCAGGTTTATCGCTTTGAGTTTCCTGAGCGGCCGGGTGCGCTGATGAAATTCCTGACCTCTCTGGGCACCAAGTGGAATATATCCATGTTTCACTATCGGAACCACGGTGCTGCTTACAGTCGTGTGCTGATGGGCGTTCAGGTCGATCCTTCAGAAAAAGAAGTCTTTCAATCCATGCTCGATGAGGTTGGTTTCCGCTATTGGAACGAGACCGACAATGAGGCTTACCAACTATTCCTGAGAGGAAAATAGCTTTTTGGGGCGTATTTTATTAAAATCCAGCTAGTTAAGGCGGGTATCTAATGGACTTTTTTAGAAAGCCTGCTATTTTTTTGATTAATAGGGTTTTAAGTTGGTAAGTGCATGAAGCGTAAACCTGATGCGATGGCGGCAATCATCTTATTGTTTTGTCTTGGATTGGCGATCAGTGGCTTTTCTTCGATGACCGTGGGTTCTGACAGGGAGCGCCCGCCAGTCGTGTCTTCTGAGTCCTACTGATTCCCATTGTTCTGATCCAGATTCAATACTCTCCAGCCTCGGTGATGACTCTGTCGAGGGGAATATCCCAAGGCTCTGTCGGCAATTTTTCCACTTGTTGAAATTCGTAGGCTAGTCCCACTAGTTTGGCTCTTCGCCATGGTCGTGTCTGTGTGTAGCTAAGGCTGCGATCATAATATCCGCCTCCCATTCCCATCCGATTCCGTTTGTGGTCGAACGCTACCAGCGGCATCAACAATGCTGAAAGAAATTGAACCTTCATTCTGCGGGCTAGTTTGAGATCCGGCTCAACGATACCAAAGCGGTTGCTAATCAGAGGTGCGCCAGGGCGGTATTCGCAGAATATCAGTCTCCCGGGTCGCAACGGATCAAGTACCGGCAGGTACACACGTTTTCGGCGTTTTAAGAGTTGTTGGCACAAGGGGAATGGGTCGATTTCGCCGTCGTTGCCGGCGTAAAGAGCGATGTGCTTCAGGCGTTGGCTGCTAAGATGGTTCAGAATATGGCGGCCGCAGAGTTGTGAGGCGCGTTGCAGCTGATGTTTGCTCAATGCCTGTCTGCGCCGGCGTATAGTCAGGCGGAGTTCATTTTTAAGCGCTGCGCTGGTCAAAGTCATCGGGTCTTGAGGCGTTCGTGAGTAGGAACCACAAGAAAGGAAATGGTGCATCCCGACGATGCCGCTGCCGGACAAGGCCTTGAACCCGGAAGTTCAAGGTGGCGATCACCTGGGGCAAATTAGGCTTTCCCGTCATTGGGGACCTGCACACATTGCCCGAAGCAATTGCCTGGGTAGTATTATCGGCTCGAGGACGTGTCCAACTAGCTAACATCCCAGGATGCAGGTACATAGTATAAATTTATGGGGCCGGTTGCCTAGGGGGGTTAACGAAAAAATACAAAGCCTGAATGGCTCAGGCTTTTGGCAAAGCCTCGTCCAGCTTTTCTTCCAGGGTTTTCAGGAGTTGTTGTTGTCCAACCGAGCTTTCGCTGTTTTGCATTAACTCGTAAGTGATGTTCAGTGCGGCCATCACAGCGATGCGTTCGGTGCCATGTACTTTGCCGGAGGCCCTGATCTCGCGCATCTTGGTGTCCAGATGTTCCGCGGCTCCTCGCAGAGAGGATTTTTTGTCTTCCGGGCATGCAACCAGATAGTCTTTGTCGAGAATTTTTACCTCGAGTGTTCCGGAATCACTCATTAACTTTGCTCCAGTGCTTTTAAGCGTCCAATCATGGCCTCAATCTTGTTTCGCGCCAAATCATTTTTTTGTAATAGCCTAGCGCGCTCGCTGTGCCATTCTTCCTGCAATTCCCGCAACGCGGCATTGTCCGACTCAAGTTTTTTACAATGCGCAATGAGTTGATCAACCTTGTCCGAAAAGTTGCGGATTTGTGAATCTTCCATATTGTTTTCCTGGAACATCTTGTATGTGTCTATCAAGAAGTCTTGCTGTAGTGTCAGCTTCTGGAAGCGAAGCCAAAACGAGCTAAGACTATAGTTTGACCGCGTCCGTCGGTCAACAAGGGTGTGATCATGTCGGGATCAAACGTATAATTGTCGACGCATTTTTTAGGAGATAATTATGATAGAAGCTACAGCGCCAGATATGGGTTTTGATTGGCTGGCGAACGTCTATCAAAGTCATGGTGCGATCAATCACCCCAGCGAACTCCATGGCCTGCTGATCGGGGAGCTGGCGGCAGGTGTAGATATCAAACCGGCGGCGTGGCTGCAAATGGTCTGCGACCATATGGGGGTAGAAACTTTGGATACGGAAAAGAAAGCGCGTATCAAAGAAGACCTGATCGACTTCTACCAGGGGGTTGCCGAGGCCATTGATCAGGACTCGTCTGCCTTTACCCTCTTGCTGCCGGATGATGATTACGCACTCTCTGAGCGTGTAGAGTCACTGGCGGTTTGGGTCAGAGGGTTTCTGGAAGGTATTGCTTTGGGGGCCAGTGATCGTCTGGTATCGGTTGATGCGGACATGCAGGAAATTCTGCGTGATTTTGTCGAAATCAGTCAGCTCGATTCTCGAATTCAAAGCAGTGAGGAAGGAGAGCGGGAGCTGTTTGAGGTTGGGGAATATGTCCGCGTGGGCGTATTGAATCTTTATGCGACCTTCAACGAGCCCGATGTCGATTCAGGCTCAGACAATGCACCCACCTTGCACTAAAGCTGAAACAGGCCAGAACTTAAGCTATGAATAAAAAAGAATTTGCGCGCAGGCGTCGTTACCTTGCGGAACAAATGGGTCCTGGCTCTATCGCAATTTTGCCGTCAGCCACAACCAAAAGTCGTAATCGGGATGTGGAGCACCATTTCCGGCAAGACAGTGACTTCCATTATCTCACCGGTTTTTCCGAACCAGAGGCTGTGTTGGTGATTATCCCGGAACGGGAACACGGAGAAAGTGTACTGTTCTGTCGGGAACGTAATCCGGACAAGGAAATGTGGGATGGATTTATTGCCGGCCCGGATCGGGTAACTACGTTGATTGGCGTCGATGACGCTTTTCCTATCAGTGACATTGATGACATCTTGCCTGGCATGATTGAAGGAACCAACAAGGTCTATTATTCAATCGGCCTGGATGCTCAGTTTGACAGCCGGGTCATGGACTGGATCAATGTAATCCGCAGCAAGGTTCGCAGCGGTGCTCATCCTCCGGGAGAGTTCGTTGCTCTGGAGCATGCGTTGCATGAACTTCGGCTGTTCAAGAGTCCTGCTGAAATCAAGTTGATGTCGAAAGCCGCTGAAATCAGTGCGCAAGCGCATATAGAAGCGATGAAAGTCTGCCAGCCCGGACGTTATGAATATCACTTGGAATCCGCGCTGATTCATCACTTTATGAATGCCGGGGCGCGATTTACGGCCTATCCGTCGATTGTCGGTGGCGGCGAAAATGCCTGCACCTTGCATTACATTGATAACTGCGCCGAACTCAAAGAAGGCGATCTGGTTTTGATTGATGCGGGTTGCGAGTTTGAATGTTATGCCTCGGACATCACCCGAACGTTTCCGGTCAGTGGGCGCTTTAGTGACGAGCAGCGCGCGCTCTATGATATTGTGCTTGATGCACAGCTCGCGGCGATAAAAGCGGTGAAACCGGGCAATCACTGGAATCATCCTCACGAAGCGGCAGTCCGTGTGATCACTGAAGGTCTGGTGGAGTTAGGGCTGTTGAACGGTGAGATCGAGGCGTTGATAGAATCGGAGGCTTACAAGCCGTTTTATATGCATCGAACTGGGCACTGGCTGGGCCTGGATGTGCATGACGTGGGGGAATACAAGGTCGATGGTGAGTGGAGAGTATTTGAGCCCGGTATGGCGCTCACCGTTGAGCCGGGTATTTATGTGGCCCCCGGCAACACTTCTGTGGCCAAGAAATGGCGAGGGATCGGGATTCGTATCGAAGATGATGTGGTGGTGACCAAATCCGGCTGCAAAGTCCTTACCTCCGGGGTGCCTAAAGCCGCCGACGAAATCGAATCTCTAATGGCCGAGTCCAATCGCTGATATGGCAACTCAGCCCCTTCATAGCATACAAGACGGCGAACTGTTTGATGCGCTGGTTGTGGGTGCCGGCATGGTGGGGGCCTCAGCTGCCCTTGGCCTCAAACAGCAAGGCCTGAAGGTCGTT
Source organism: Oleiphilaceae bacterium (assembly GCA_965230795.1). Lineage (GTDB taxonomy): Bacteria > Pseudomonadota > Gammaproteobacteria > Pseudomonadales > Oleiphilaceae > PZPK01. The sequence goes on from OZ246020.1 coordinate 512,107, forward strand.
GCGATAGACAGTTTTGCGCCAAGTGGTAGCCTGCTTTCCTACACGCCAAGTTATGATGCCCGTTCAACGGCGCTGTCATTGGGTAGTCGTGATATTTTGCGACAACTGGGGGTCTGGTCGACTTTGTCAGACTATTGTTGCCCCATTCAGCAGGTTCACGTGTCGGAACGTGGACGCCTTGGCACAACACGCTTGATTGCCAGTGAAATGCATGAGGATGCTTTGGGTTATGTCGTCTCCAACCAGGCAATTGGGCTTTGTGTGATGGATGCCCTGGCTTCGCAATCTGTTGCTTGTATTGCTCCGGCAAAGGTTGCAGCTGTCGAGACTTCACAGGAAGGGCACCGCGTTGAAATCGCTTCTTCTGGAGAGACGCTTGAAATCCTCGTCAAGCTGCTCGTTATCGCAGATGGCAAAGATTCAAGTACTGCGCGATTGTTAGGCATAGAAACCGAGATCCTTCCCTATGATCAGCGTGCGATGATCGCCACGGTCAGTACTTCCGAGGCGAATGAAGGTTGTGCGTATGAAAGATTTACTCCCGATGGGCCGATTGCCCTGTTGCCTCTGGGAGCCAATACCAGTGCGCTGGTATGGACGCGAAATGAGGATTCAGAACCATGCCTCGACGAACTGTCTGATGCGGCTTTCCTGTCTGCATTACAGCAGGCTTTTGGCGACCGTTTGGGGGCATTTACCCACTGCAGTCAACGCTTCAGTTATCCCCTGAGTTTAAGTCGGTCTCGTGAACAGGTGCGACATGGCGTGATCTTGTTAGGCAATGCAGCGCATAGTCTGCATCCGGTTGCGGGGCAAGGCTTTAATTTGGCTCTGCGTGGTCTAGCGCATCTTCTTGAATCGCTTAAGGCGAGCATTGAAGCCGGTGAAGCTTTGGGTAGTCTTGGGTGCCTGAAGCAGTGTGTAGAGGAATTTAGCCAGGATCAGGATCTGACCATTCTGTTTAGTGACCAGCTGATAAAAGTTTTTGGCAGCGATTCACCGTTGTTGTCGGTGGCGCGCGATGCCGGCTTGATTGGACTCAATGCCTTACCGATGGCGAAACAGGCATTTGCGCGCAGGGCGATGGGGATGGGAGAGCGGCGCGCGGTGTTTTCAGACGGAAACCAGAATGACAGAAAGGACTGCTAGATGAGCGAATCCGGCAAGGGCCCTAACGAGTGTTTAGCAGATATCGTCATTGTGGGTGGGGGTATGGTGGGGTGTGCCATGGCAGCGGCGCTGTCTGACTATCCCGGCTCCATCGCATTGATTGATTCGGCACCGGAGCTGACGGATTCAGGAGATAGCGATGAGCGACTGACGGTGACGGATTTTGAGCCCAGAGTCAGTGCGTTGACACCTCTCTCCCAGCGTCTTCTGAACTCATATGGCGCGTGGGATGCGATACCGGCGGAAAGGCTTCAGACTTACCAGAAAATGACAGTATGGGATGGTGAGGGGACCGCCAGCATTGGTTTTGATGCCGCCGAACTGCATCGGGAGCGCCTGGGTACGATTGTAGAAAACAGTCAGGTTGTGCGCGCATTGCAGGGTACGCTCTCCGGTCAATCCAATCTTGATTGTTATTATCAATCGCGTGTCACGGCTATTCGACCGGGCAGCAGCAAAGGGGCGGATAGTACAAGCTTGGCTCACCACATTGCTTTGGAGAGTGGCCAGAGTTTGCAGGCTTCCCTGATCATCGCTGCGGACGGGGCCAACTCTTATGTTCGCCGATGCTTTGCCTTGCCGACGCGTGAGTGGGACTATGGCCACCATGCGATAGTTTGTTCGGTTGAGACCGAGAAACAGCATCAGTGCACAGCTTGGCAGCGCTTTGATGAGAGTGGACCTTTGGCATTTTTACCTCTCTATGGTCGTAATAGCAGCGGCGACTCTGAACGCTTCTGTTCCATCGTTTGGTCAGTGGTGCCGGACCTTGCAGAACAGCTTATGGCTCTCGATAGTGATGACTTTTCTCGTGCGCTGGAAAAAGCTTTTGAGAGCCGCCTGGGCGCAGTGAAAGATGTCTCGCAGCGTCACTGCTTTCCATTGCGTCAACGCCATGCCAAGCAATATGTGGCTGAGGGTCTGGCCTTAGTGGGAGACGCCGCCCACACCATTCACCCGCTAGCCGGGCAGGGGGTAAATCAGGGCTTCAAGGATGTGATGGCTCTGGCCGGGATTCTTCTTTCGGCCGCTCAGGACGGAGTCGCTGTGAGCCATCCCTTGCTGCTCAAACGCTATCAGCGGCAACGTCAGGGAGACAATCTGATGATGATGGGCGTGATGGAGGGCTTTAAGCGATTGTTTGAACAGCAGGATCCGCTTTTGCGATGGATCAGGAATGCCGGTATGAAGTGGGTGGATCGACAGGGAGCGATTAAAAATCACTTGGTTAGTCAGGCTATGGGGCTTGACCTATTGGCAAAATAACCGGGACAACAGCACTGGCACAGCCGTCTCCACTCTGAGAATTCTCGGCCCCAGATGAACGGATGTAAATCCTGCCTCTTCGAGCTTCCCCACTTCGTAAGGTGTGAAGCCGCCTTCAGGTCCCACCACCAGGGTTGTGTCTTCCTGTATATCGATAGGACAAGGTTCATCGACACCCGGATGTGCCAGTAATCGTCGCGTGCCGTGACTGATGTCGGCCAGCTCGTCTTCGACAAAAGGCTTGAACAGCCGACATAGGTGCACCTCTGGCAGTATAGTGTCTTTGGCCTGCTCCAAACCCAGTAAGCAGTATTCCCGTAGTTGAGAGGGTTCCAGAACAGGGGTTTGCCAATAGCTCTTTTCAACTTTCCAGGAGTTCAGCAGGTAGAGTCGTTTGACCCCCAGGGTGCTGCAACTTTGGATGATGCGTTTGAGCATTTTCGGGCGAGGCAAGCCCAGGATGAGTGTTAGCGGTAAAGCTGGGGGCGGTTCTGTGTGCCACTCAATATCCAGGTCAGCATATTGATGGCTGAGTGTTCGGATCGTTCCGGTTCCAATCTGGCCGCCAATCATACCAACTGTGAGCGTGTCGCCAGGACCTAATTTAAGCACCTGATGAATATGTTCCAGCTGCCGACCACTCACGTGCGCATGCCGGTTATCCCGCAAGGCATCCGCTTCCAGCAACAGCAGGTTCATGTCAGGATTCGGAATCGCCCCGGGCAGCCCGGTCTTTTTCGATTATTCTGGAAAACAGCACGCCCACTTCAAATAGCAACCACATGGGGACGGCAAGCAAGGTTTGCGATATAACATCCGGTGGTGTGAGTAACATGCCGATCACGAAGCAGCCAACGATGAGGTAGGGACGCTTTTCAGCCAGGCTACGGGTGTCGGTGACGCCGCTGGCTACCAGAATGACAGTTGCGATAGGGATTTCAAATGCGATACCGAAGGCAAAAAACAGCTTGATGACAAAGTCCAGGTAGCGGCTGATATCGGTCATCACCGTAACGCCCTCTGGCCCGGCGGTGGTAAAAAAACCAAACACCAGTGGAAACACCACGTAGTAGGCAAAGGCGATGCCGAGATAGAACAGCAGCACGCTGGAAAAAAGTAATGGCATCGCCAGGCGCTTTTCCTGCTCGTAAAGAGCCGGCGAAACAAAACGCCACAACTGATAGAGCACATAAGGCATGGCGAGGAACAGCGCCACCATAAATGTCAGCTTGAAAGGGGTCAGAAACGGGGATGCGACGTCAGTCGCGATCATTGATGTGCCTTCAGGGAGAAACTTCCGCAAAGGCTCTGAAACGATCAGGTAAATATCGTTGGCGAAATAGTAGAGACTCAGGAACAGGATCAGCACAGCCGCTACAGCGTGTAGCAGGCGGTTGCGAAGTTCGATCAAATGGGTGACGAGCGGCTGCGCCTGCTCAACCTGTTCGTCGTGGGGAGAGCGTGGGTCGATAGCATTCATGATGAGGCTTTGGAATTAGTGTCCTTGTCTGCAACCGGGTCGTCTTTACGCGGAAGTGGTTCATATTCTTCGGCTTCCTTCAGCGCCGAATGGACGGTATTTTGAATATTGCGAACATCTTCTTCGATGTTGAGTGTTTCTCCCTGCTTGCGCAGTTCTTCTCTCAATTCTTCGGCTTCAATCTGGCGGTCAATTTCTCTTGAGAACTGACTGACCATGCGTCGCGCTTTGCCAAACCATTTTCCTGCCGTACGTGCAGCCACAGGCAAGCGCTCCGGTCCGAGTACCAGCAGGGCGATAATGCTGACAATGATCAGTTCAAGAAAACCTATATCAAACATTGAGAAAAACCGGCAGGCGTATTGCTATCGGCAAACGCGTGTTCAACGCTTGTCCTTTTCAGTTTCGACTTTCTCGGCTTTGCCTTCGATAATATCCTTGTCGCTGGTGGCGTCAGGCTTTTCGTCAAGGGCTTTCTTGTCCTCGTCGCTCATGGCTTTCTTGAAGCCTTTCACTGCTCCGCCAAGATCACTGCCCATATTGCGGAGTTTCTTGGTACCGAATATCAGCGCGACAATAACCAGAATGATAATGAGTTGAGTTGGGCTGATTCCCATAATGTACTCCTATTTGTCCCTGGACGCTTTTTCATCCAGACCTGAAAGATTAAAGCGGCGTTTCAGCTCCTCCAGAATATCTTCGGGAGCAAGCCCCAGATGCGAGAGCATCACCATACTATGAAACCACAGATCTGCTGTTTCATAAACCAGTTCGGCTTTCGCTGCTGCATTCTTTTCCGCATCCTTGGCAGCAAGAATGGTTTCCGTGCATTCCTCGCCAACCTTTTCGAGAATCTTGTTGAGGCCTTTATGATGGAGACTGGCTACGTAGGAATCTTGCGGATCAGCCTGTTTCCTTTCTTCAAGTACTTGAGCGAGTGTGTGTAATACGTCAGACATAATGACTCTCTTGAGAGCGTGGAGTATGCACGCCTAGTTTTTCAGTTTTGTTTCTTGCGCCGAAAAAGAAAATAGCTGCCCACAGCTAGAGGCAGTAGGCTTTGCCAGCCCAGATTATTGAGCCAGAGTTGGCTTTCCGGCAGCGTGATGGCAAAGCCCAGAACAACGAATCCAAGACCTATAATATAATCGTTGGCTCGTTTTCCCTGGCGTTGCAGTTCTTCCTGTAAGCCATGAAATTCACGGTCGCGTCGAATCTGATGGCTGTCTAGGTGCTTAATCTGGTTCATGGCATCAAAAAGTAGCTTCGGAACTTCCGGCGAATGCTCTAGCCATTCTGGCAGATGCTGTTTGACGTTCCGCCATACCCCTGGTGGAGCCATACGCTTTTTCATCCAGTTTTCGAGATACGGCAATGCAGTGTGCCAGAGATCCAAATCAGGGTAGAGCTGGCGTCCAAGCCCTTCAATGTTAAGCAGGGTTTTTTGCAGCAGTACCAGTTGGGGCTGGACTTCCATGTTGAAGCGCCGCGCAGTCTGAAACAGTCTCAGCAAGAACTGTCCGAATGAAATGTCCTTGAGAGGGCGCTCAAAAATCGGCTCGCAAACCGTTCGTATGGCTGATTCGAATTCATCTACTCGTGTGTCTTCCGGCACCCAGCCGGAGCTGATATGGAGTTCAGCCACCTGTCGATAATCACGTTTGAAAAAAGCCAGCAGGTTACGGGCCAGATAGTTCTGATCCTCCGGCGTCAGAGTCCCGACGATGCCAAAGTCGATGGCAATATACTGGGGATTATGAGGGTTTCGGGCAGAGACAAAAATGTTACCCGGATGCATGTCTGCATGAAAAAAGCTGTCGCGAAATACCTGGGTGAAAAAAATCTCTACGCCACGCTCTGCCAGTACTTTAAGGTCAACTCCAGCCGCTTTCAGTGCGTCGATATCTGCAATCGGTATGCCGTAAATGCGTTCCATAACCAGCACATGCTGATTGGTATAGTCCCAAAATATTTCCGGTATATAGATCAACTCGCTTTGGTCGAAATTACGGCGCAGCTGTGATGCATTGGCGGCCTCCCGCTGGAGATCGAGCTCATCATAGATGGTCTTTTCATAATCGCGAACGATCTGTACCGGGTGCAATCGTCGGCCATCAGCCCAGTAGCGTTCCAGCAAGCTTGCCATAATCAGCATCAGGGCAATGTCCTGATCAATCGTAACCTCAAGTCCGGGACGAATGACCTTGACCACGACTTCCTTGCCGTTGATCAGGCGTGCACTGTGGACCTGCGCAATTGAGGCTGAGGCGAGCGGTGAAACAGAAAACTCGGAAAATACTTCCGAGGTGGGTTTTCCGAGGCCGCGTTCAATCAGCTGTTTTGCACGCTCACCGGAGAAGGGGGCGACATCATCCTGAAGTTTCTTAAGTTGCTGTGCGATATCGTCAGGCAACAAATCCCGGCGAGTCGATAGGATCTGACCAAATTTGATAAAAATGGGACCAAGTGTCTCCAGCGCCAATCGCAAACGCTCACCTCGGGAGAGCTTCGGTGTCGGGAACAAATGCCAGGGGCCGAAAAAAAACAGTAGGCGCGCCCCAAAAGGCAGGGGCTTCAGTGGAATGAATTCATCGAGTCGATAGCGACTCACTACCCATAGAATGACCAGGAGGCGGCGTAGCTTGGCAACCAACAACAACTTCGACACGGCTAGTGACTACCTGCTCGTTTGATGAGTTTTTTTACTCGCGCTTCCAGTCGATCAGTCGCCAGGCGAAGCTGGTCAATATTCTCGAATTGGTGCTTGGCCAGTGCTTTCCCCGGAAACAGACGTAGTTCATATTTAATGAACTCTTCCAGATCCTGCTTGAAGTTCTGGCTGAATTGACGCCCCCAATTGAGGCTGCTGCGCAAAGAGCTTCCGAGAGCATGCGCGGGAACGTCACCAATAAACTCGGCCAGCAAGGCTTCCCAATCAATATTCAGATCCCTGGCAAAGCGTTGGATCTGTTGAGCCCTGACCGCGTCTCCGCTGAGATTGATTTCACGGGTACGGAACAGGTTGTTTTTGTCGCGATAGGTGGCGAGCTTAACAAATGCGAGAGCACTGCCGCTTAGTCTGATCGATACCTGATCGGCATTCGGCAGCATCACGACTTCTTCATTTTCCGTACGGAAATAAAACGAATGGTCCAGGGAACTGATGTGGATTTCCAGAATGCAGCCTGCCAAAGGTCGTAAGCGATCCCGGGCCCCCGGATCCATGCCTAGAGCCATGTTAATGCTTTTTTGCAATGCCGGGATCAGCTGCGTTACCAGGGACGCATTCAGCAGGCTCATCTAGGGTTTCACTCCCGTGTGCAGCGCGACAATGCCACCGGTCATGTTCTGGTAGCGGCAGTTGCACAGGCCGGCGCTTTCCATCATGGTCTTCAGCGTTTCCTGGTCCGGATGCATGCGAATGGACTCTGCCAGATACTTGTAACTTTCACTATCGTTAGTGATCAGTTTGCCCATCATAGGCAGAGCGGAAAAAGAGTATTTGTCATAGACTTCACTCAGTAATTTGCTGGTGGGTTTGGAAAACTCCAGTACCAGCAGGCGGCCGCCAGGCTTCAGAACCCGAGCCATGGATGCGAGTGCTTTGTCTTTGTCGGTGACATTTCGAAGGCCGAAGGCAATGGAGACACAATTAAAGTAATTGTCCGGGAAGGGCAGGCATTCGGCGTTGGCCTGCACAAAATCTATATTGGAGCCATAACCCCGATCCAGCAGGCGGTCGCGTCCGACGTTCAGCATGGAGGCGTTAATATCCGCCAGTACCACCTGACCCTGATCGCCAACCCTTTTAGCAAACTGCATCGTCAAATCACCGGTGCCTCCGGCAATGTCCAGAACTTTATGGCCCGGCCTGACCGCGCTGGATTCTATTGTAAGGCGCTTCCACAGGCGGTGAATTCCTAAAGACATCAGATCATTCATGACGTCATATTTGCTGGCGACGGAGTGGAATACATCGGCCACCTTGTTGACCTTGTCTTCTGTTTTGACCTGTTCGTAGCCGAAGTGTGTGGTATCTGCTTTGCTGGTATTTGGGTTGGGGTTGTCCGTTTCCGGTGTGGCTGACATGTCGCGTTCTCTAATGTGCGTGTGGCGCCTATTCTAACCTTGCTTGCGGTGGAAAACTACGGTGCGGTGGCGAGTGATTATCCAGGCATTGCGCTCGTAAGCATATTTGAGAGCTGTTGCAGTCGTCGGTTTCAGGTTAGTATTTGTGTCCAATAAAACAGCTCTATAGCAGTCTTCCAAATTCAGTACAAACAGGACCCAGTATGGCAACCATCCGAATGAGTCGCGAACACTCAAAAGATTTCGAGGCAGCGAAAGCCTCGGCAGAAGATATCGTGGTGAGTCTCGCTGAAGAATTTGGAGTGAAATACCACTGGGAAGACGAAACGGTTCGCTTTAAAGGCGCGGGCGCAAAAGGGTATATGACAGTGTTACCGCAGCGAGTGGAGCTGAAATTGGAGTTGGGTTTTATGTTGATGCCATTCAAATCACGTATCGAGCGGGAGATGAACCAGTATTTGGATGATTTTTGCGCGTGAACCCCGTCTGCCTAGCCAAGTCAAGGGCGGGTCACTGCCAGGAAATAACTGATGTCTAGCACTAACACCGTCTCACTGCTGACCTTGCTGAAGAAAACGCCTTACCTGCTCAAAGGCATGCCGTCTCGCCTTCAGGGTTTGTACATTGCCAGCCGAAAAGAACTGCAAGGTCACATTGGCTTGGGCGCTTGCCTGGAGCAGGCTGCAGAACGCAATCCCCATGGTGATGCCATCGTTTTTGAAGACAGACGGCTTTCTTACCGGGCCTTCAATGAATGGGTTAACCGTATTGCGAATTACTTGCGGGAAAGTGGCACCCAAAAAGGTGATGTGGTGGCTCTGCTGCTGGAGAATCGCCCGGAGCTGCTGGCCTGTGTCGCCGCGCTGGCAAAACTGGGTGCTGTGTCCGCCTTGTTGAACACTTCCCAGCGTGGAGAGGTTCTGGCGCACAGTGTCGCACTGGTTAAGCCCAAGCGCATTATTGTCGGTCAGGAGCTGGTTTCCGTGCTGGAGCCCTTGCAAGAGGTATTGCCAGTGAAGAAAGCTGCGCGTCTGTATTTGGCAGATGCCGATACACTGCAAGACCCTGGTGAGTCCCCTGAGGATTGGTTAAATCTTGCAGAGGCATGCATGTCTATGTCTTGCGGTAACCCCGAGCCAGATTTGCCGCTCCATTCTGCTGAGCCCTGCTGTTATTTTTATACCTCCGGAACCACCGGATTACCAAAGGCCGCTGTCCTCACGCATGGTCGTTTTATGAAGGCCTATGCAGGTGTTGGTCTGGCCAGTTTGCAATTGACTTCCAGTGACCGCGTCTATGTCACGCTCCCTTTCTATCATGCGACGGCGATGGTTGTGGCCTGGGGGAGTGTTTTGGCAGGTTCAGCGACTCTGGTGATGGCGAGAAATTTTTCTGCCAGTCGATTCTGGGAGGATGTACGTCGTTATGGCGTGACGGCATTTTGCTACGTGGGTGAGCTCTGCCGTTATTTACTGGCTTTGCCGGAGTCGGCGCGGGATAAGGATCATAAAGTTCGGTTAATGTTTGGCAACGGCTTGCGTCCAGGCATATGGGAAGCCTTTAAGCAACGCTTTGGTGTTGATCGGGTGGTGGAGTTTTATGGCTCCAGCGAGGGAAATATAGGCTTTTTGAACCTGTTCAATCTGGATAGCACGGTTGGTTTTACCACGGTTTCTTACGCCATTGTGGAATATGATCTGGAAAGAGAAGAAGCGGTGCGTTATCAGGATGGCTTTATGCGTCGGGTCAAGCGCGGTGAAGCGGGGTTGTTGTTGGGGGAAATTACCGAACAGACCCCATTTGATGGGTACACGGAAGCGGATAAAACCGAGGCGAGTATTTTGCGCAACGTGTTTCGCAGCGGAGATGCCTGGTTTAACACGGGTGATTTGATGCGCGACCAGGGGTTTAGGCATGTTCAGTTTGTAGATCGGCTTGGGGATACCTTTCGCTGGAAAGGAGAGAATGTTTCAACCACTGAAGTTGAAAACACCCTGGCCGGATTGCCCGAGGTCATCGACGCGGTCGTTTATGGTGTCGAAGTGCCGGGGGCAAGTGGTCGCGCCGGTATGGCCTGTTTGCGCCTGGCAGAAGGCGCGAGCTTCGATGGCAGAGGCATATGCCGGATGTTGAAAGATCAGTTGCCGTCCTATGCCGTTCCTCTTTTCATTCGCATTGCACCGAATCTGGCGCAAACCGGTACGTTTAAATACCGCAAGGTCGATCTGAAAAAAGAGGGCTTTGACCCCGACCTGGTTGATCAGCCACTTTGGGTTATGCAGCCTGACAGAGCCGGCTATATTCCGATGAATGAGGCTATTTATCGTAAGATTACTGCCGGTACATATCGTCTCTGATAGTGTCCGTTTTCGAGCCTAGTGTTAGCTGCGGCGTTTGAAGTTCGGCGCATCCTCTTTACCCGAAGAGCGGGCGATAGCTGTACGTTGATTAAAGCGACCAATTAGCTTGCGCTGCAGTTTCGTTTCCCAATTCAAGGCATTCCTTACGGTGCCCAGCCAAGTCTTGTTAAAAAGGGTTTTGGTGCTGGCAATGGCATCGGGCGAGTGCAGTTTGAGTTTGTGAGCAAAGGCCAACGCTTCTGCCATTGGATCGTCGTAGACGTGAGTAACGAGTCCCAGAGATTTGGCTTCATTGGCATCGAAAATCCGTGCGGTCATGGTGAGTTCTTTGATGGTATCTATGGCTGCCAGCTCCCTCAGGGCAATGGATCCGCCCATGTCAGGGATCAGCCCCCAGCGGGATTCCATAATTGAAAATTCGCAGTCCGGTGACGCATAGCGAAAATCAGCCCCCAGAGCAATCTGGAAACCGCCGCCCCAGCATTTGCCGTGGGTGACAGCGATGACCGGCACTGGGACTTCCCGCCACAGCACGCTTACGTCCTGAGCGAGGTTGGACGCCTTGCGTCCTGGTTTCACCAGCAGTTTTACTGCTGCGACCGGGTTCTTGAACATGCTTTTGATATCCAGTCCCGAACAGAAAGCATTACCTTCGCCACGCAGAATGATCGCACGAATATCCCGATCTTTTTTGAGCTGCTTTGCTGCTTTGGCAATAGCTTCGAACATGGGCATATCCAGGGCATTCAGCTTATCCGGACGGTTCAGCGTAACGGTGGCGATCTGGTCGTAAATATCGATGCGAACACGGTCCAGCAAGTTTGTGGTTTCCGACATGGTGATTTCCTAGTCACTAATAGAGAGTACAAATGGATTGGGGTGCTTTTGGTAGATCCGATTGAGGATTGTGGTTTCCCTATCGACTAGCTGTTTCATCAGGCCCTTGACGTCGCGCATGCTGTGGAAAGCATCAAATCCGCGCATAATGAAATTATGCAGGGCTCCCAAACCCGCCATTTCCGCAGGGTGTTCGGTCAACTTGAGGGAGTAGTGAATGACCGAGCTGCGCGAATATCGCTCAAGTTTGTGGCCGACGTCATGAATCATCTGAATCTGCCGCAGGCGTTGATCAAAATTATTGCACTGTCGATAGGCCTCGCAGTAGTTGCTTGCATCAATGATACTGACCTCAAGATCCTGAAACAGAGTTTTGCTGAGCTGGTGGTCGAGCTTCTGGGTAATCAGGTTGAGTTCTATCAGAATGGCAACAGTAGAGAGTATGCGATCAGGAAGAAACTTGACCAGTTTTGGGAAAATACGTTCCAGTTCCTGGTCGCGCTGGCTGAAATCCTGGGGTGCATACAGGTCGCTGAACAGAAAATCGAGCCCCTGCCGGTAATCGCGGGCAGCGTATAGATCTTTATGCGTGAATTTGAGGCGTTGACTTTGCCAGTTCGCGAGTTTCCCCACATGTTCTGGTGGAGAGTGGTGGCCACTATTTTTCTGGAAATCATGGTAATCCAGCATGGCTTCGCGCAATGCAGACGCAGCTGGACTTTTCGTGCGGGTATTTTGAAGGCGCTCTCTATACATCAGTGTGGGTTTGAAAAACAAAGACGCCAGTCTAATGTAATTTTTGCGCGTTCGCGAGACGCAGTTACCAAGGCTTTTTTCTTCGTACCCGGGGCATGGCCGGAGCTTGCTTAGGCAAACGCGGCCATTTTTCGCGCTTCAGACTTTTTTGCGTTGCGCCGTTTTATTTCCGCAGGACTCAATGCCGTCGGGATGGTATCCAGAGTCGGCACCCATTTCTGGTCGTCCAGTGTCACAAAATGGCTCATGGCGTCAGTCTCAACAATTCTCACAGAGTTTGGGCTGTGCTGAGCGCTTTTGAGCATCAGGTTGCGGTCCAGGATGCGATCGACTTTGGGAATCAGGAAGGTTCCATGTCGAATATGCTGATAGACCTCTGTGTCGGCGCGGTCCATCCAAGCGAAGAGGTTTTCGATATTGCGAACGATGGTTAGGTGATCACGTGTTGCGGTAAACAGCTTCTGCAACAGCTGTTTTTTGCGTTTGTTCAGTTTGCCGAAAAACATTTGTCCATAGGAAGACGACGGTGTGTTGTTAATCAGGCGGATGACCCAGGGCCACATGCCATGACTCACTGGTTCCAGTAGGGCAGACACCAGGGGGTGGGTTTTGCCTCCCGGCAGAGCGGGCGCCTCAAGAATTATTTCTACGTGTTCATAGAGTTCCGGACGCTGTTTGATGGCTTCCAGAATCACCGCGCCGCCGCGTGAATGCCCATGGACACGAATATTGCGAGTGGTTGGGAGATTTTCCAGGGCCTGATTCAGAATACAGGCATCGTATTCGACGGTGGCTTCCAGATACTTGATGGGAATTTCCCAGTCAGCCGGTTCCGGCATGGGGCCACTAACGGGTATATGATAATTGCTACAGGTTAAGAGAATCAGTTCGGTAGAGGGGTTTTGGTAACTCTGGGTGAAATAGCAATGGTTTTCGAGAAAACCATGGACGCCGATAACAGTATGTTCAGCCTGACTACTGTGGTTTCTGACGCTAACCGCGCCTTTGCCAACCGTATAAACCTTGCCGGAAAACATTTCCGTGTAGGTTTGTTCAATCGGCTTAATCAGTTTTCGCGCATGAATAGCCTGCACTTAGTTACCTCCCGACCTGTAATGGCGACTTAACAGAGTTAGAGGTCACCTTTCTTATCGTCTTCAATACGCATGAAGCTCGGTTTTTATGGCCTGCCCTGGCAAATTTTCCTGTCGGAATTCCTTTAAAAAATCTCTGTTAGATTATTTTTCAATGAGTATACGCGTGAATAATCGAATTGGAATAAGATTCCGCTCAATAATTGATCTATGTCTTGTCGCTAGTTGAAGATTCGAACGTAACTCATTGAATTCATTATGGCAGATCGCCCCAAAAATCACGTGTTAAAAAATGTAATTTGTGTTAAATTTTGCGATCAAATGTAAACGTAGCGCGATGCTGATCTCAAATAACAGTAATAAGCCAGCGCGTTTCTTGCTATGTTTTACGCCTTTAGCGGCACCAGCGTTCAGCAGTCCGGTTATGGCAGTCGGGCCGTCCAAAATAATTCAAAATTACCGCACACTTTTCAGGAGGTTGGCGTGAGCGATTCAGCTGACAAGCCGTTAAATGGAGTTGATATTGCCTGGTTGCGAATGGATTCCGCGACCAATCTCATGGTCATTAATGCCATGATTGTTACCGAGGCAATGGAGTTTGCCGATTTTCGTAATACCATCATCAATCGTTTCCTGAGATTCCCGCGTTTTCTTACCCGCCCGGCGCAACGTTCAGGTCAATATATTTGGGAGCCTGATCCCTTGTTCGATATTGATAATCATGTCAAAAAAGTGGCCTTGCCGGGGCCTGCTGACAAATCTGCCTTGCAGGATTACCTTGCTGATTGTGCGAGTGAGCCGCTGGATCAAAACAAGCCGTTGTGGCAGATCCTGTTCGTGGAAAATTACAGTCGGGGTATCGCCATTATTTTACGCGTCCATCATTGCTATGCGGACGGCCTGGCACTGATATCCGTTTTCAACTCCATCACGGATAGCAGTCCCAATATTGCTGCGTTTACTGGCGCGGCGAAAGCATCCAATGAAGCTGATGCAGAGCCCGAACACGACGTCAATTATGAGTGGCCCCGTTACCAGAAGATGCTTGATTCAGCCGTTGACAGAGTGGATCGCTACGCACAGCTGGCAAAGAAACTTTCTGCGGATGGTATGGACATTCTCAGAGATCAGGACGCGCTGCGCAGTGTTATCGGTGATGGCGTCAGGGCTGCCGCAGAGCTGGCACAACTGGCGACCATGCCAGCGGATCCAAAGCGCGTGTTGAAGGGCCGTCTGGGCGTGCGCAAACGCTGTGCCTGGTCAGATCCTGTCAGCTTCGACAAGTTTCATGGTATCGCCAAGGTGGTTGGCTGCAAGATTAATGATCTTCTATTGTCGTGCGTCGCCGGTGCTTTTCGGGAAGAGTTGATCAACGCAGGTGAAGAGGTAGATGGCCGCAAGATTCACGTGACGTTGCCGGTCAATATCAGAGCCGAAGACAAAGTGGATATGGGGGGGAACCCCGAGGAGCTGGGAAACTGTTTCGGCACGGTGTTCGTCCCACTTCCCGTTGGTATAGACAACCCTCTGGAGCGTGTCTACAAAATCAAACATGACATGATTGCGCTTAAACAGTCCTTACAGCCGGCCCTGTCCTATGGCATTTTATATGCTGCCGGTTTGATGCCTAAATCGGCCCAGCGCGCACTACTTGAAAGCTTTGGGAATAAAACTTCAGCAGTTTTGTCTAATGTTCCAGGACCTCGCGAATCTCGTTATATTTCCGGGGCGCGTATCAAGGAGCAGATGTTCTGGGTTCCCCAGACCGGAGATATTGGTCTGGGCTTGAGTATCATCAGTTATGGTGGACAAATCCAATTCGGCATTGTGGGCGATGCGCGCCTGTTCCCATATCCGGAACGGATTGTAAATCGCTTTGTCTCCCAGATTGAGTTGCATCGAACCGATATTGTCGCCAGTTATATTGAAGATCTTGTACATCCGACAATGGCTTCTTGAGGCGCCGGTCTGAAGGCAAGTACCGAATCCAATTAAACATAGCAGTAAACTGGGTGGCGCATTGAATACCGATTCCGAATCGTTGAAAAGTAAACTCAATCTTGAAACCGCCAAGATACCATGGCGGGAATTGCAGACTTTTTTTGCCGCTGGGATGGTGCTGCGCGTAGATGTCGGTCTGGATCTTCTCGATGTTGCCGAACAATTGGTTCAGGACAATGCCAAACAACTTGAAGATTGGCTCGAAGCCAGGCAGGTCAGTAAGGTTGAAGATGAGCAGGCACTTGCCTGGTATGATGCTGACACTGTGCTTTGGGCTCTCGTTATTAAACCCTGGGTACTGGTTCAGGAAAAAGCCGCATAGTCAGGTCTTGTCTGCAAACTGGTACAGGGTCTGGAAAAACTTTAAAGGTTGATCCACCAGGGGTGAATGGCCGCTGTTTTCAAACAGCTTGAGCTCGCAGTCGTCGACATAGTCAGCAATCCGCAATTGTCCGCCACAGGGATACATTTCTGATTTTAATCCCACCAGCAATGTGAGTGGTACTCGCAGGCTTTGAAGCGTTTCGCGCATGTCATAGTCCCGCTCTATGTAAGCTCGCAGGCAGGAAATATAAGCGCTCCAGTTCTCCACGGGCATGATTTTGCGTACCAGGCGTTCCTGCCTGCAGATCATTCGAGCCAATCGCTTATGGCTGGGCCGCGACAAGGCAGAGGCGAAAAAATCACCCAGGTCTCGCCATAGCTGCCTGCGCAGTGTTGCTGGCAGTGCATCGTAAGGGGTTTGCGGAGACAGGTGCGGATCAAGCGCGTCAATCAGGTGTCTGGCGCGATCCATACGTTCATGGTGCTCCTCTCCAAATAAGCCCCAATGCCACTCGTTGTTATTGAGTCCTCTTGGGCCCTGGTCGATGTGCAGGTAGTGGGTGACGGGAGAGTCCGGGAAGCGATGCAGAAACTGCAGAGCGATAAAAGCCCCCATAGAGATGCCCGCGAGTTTGAAATCCGACAAACTCAGATGCTGGCTCAAATCGAAGAGGTCTTCCGCATAATTATTGAGAACGCAGTGCTGGTTGTGACGGCTTAAATGCGATCCCCCAAAGCCCCTAAAATCAGGCACAATCACCCGGAATTTTCGACTCAGTGGTACGGCAAACGGTAGCCAGTGTATGGAGTGCATACCAAAACCGTGCAACAGAAAAATGGCTGGGCCGCGTCCCATATCCCGATAGAACATGGTTTGACCATCACGCAAGGTGAGCATGGGCATTATTGTTATTCTCCCTTTTTGTTGGCCAGTTTAAGCAGGGAATCGCTAAATGGCCAGTATACCTGCGCGAATCATCTGAATGGCGTAGTTTGCGTCTCAAGGCTGCTAAAGATTTGTTGACAGCATTCGACATGGAAAGAACGCAATCTTTTTCGCTTGTGTAATACTGGTCTTATGAAGTGATGTATATGGAGGGGCGGAGCTATGTTTGCAGACCAATGGCCGATGTGCAAAAAAGGTATGCAATTAGCTGTCACGAGCGCTCTTGTGATGGTGATGTTGCATTGTTCTCTGGTTTTCGGGTTGCCACTTGTCGAGGATCGTCTCGTTACACCTTCTCCAAAGTATGGACACCCGGAGCGATCTCTGTATCTGGACATGGCGGTTGCCGGTGAGCGTGTTGTTGCGGCAGGAGAGCGTGGCACCATAGCCTATTCGGATGATGGCGGCAGCACATGGCAGCAAGCTGATGTGCCGGTCGCCACCACACTTACGGCAGTGACCTTCGTTGACGAAAAGTACGGCTGGGCATGTGGTCATAGTGGTGTGGTGTTGCACAGTGACGATGGGGGGCGAAGCTGGACTTTGCAGTTTGATGGGCAGCAGGCTAATGAAGCTGTTCTACAACAAGCCATGAGTAAGAAAGCCGAGCTGGAAAGGCAATTGGCGACAGCGGCAGAGTCAGAACGCGGCGACCTGGAATGGGCATTGGAAGATGCCCAATATGCACTGGAAGACGCTGAGCAGGACGTACAGTTGGGGCCAACCAAACCGATGCTGGATATCTGGTTCAAGAACCGACAGCAGGGTTATGTTGTTGGTGCATACGGGTATTTTTTTGCGACCCGGGATGGGGGAAAAACCTGGCAGAATTTCGCGACCCGACTGGAAAACTTTGATCGCTACCATCTTAATGCGTTATCTGATATGGGGCCGCAGTCCCTTTTGATAGTGGGTGAGGCGGGGCAGTTGTTTGCATCCTATGATGATGGTGAAAGCTGGGAAACCCTGTACGGGCCCTATCAGGGAACACTCTTTGGTATTCAGCCTCTGGGCAAAGATGGCTACGCGCTGATCTATGGTTTGAGGGGGCATTTGTTTAAAACGCTTAATGGGGGGCAAAGCTGGACCCGTATCAACTTACCGATTGAAACAACTCTCGCCGACGCTAGTATGCGTTCAGAATCTCAGCTGACGGTGGTCGGGTTCTCCGGTGTTGTGCTTGAAAGCCGGGATGCAGGTGAGTCTTTCACCTTACGTCGCCTGCATAGTCTTGAGTCCTACAATGCGGTGGTGTATTCATCTTCCGGTCAGCGCTTCCTTGCCAGCGAAAACGGCTTGAGAGTTACGGCTAAACCTTGAAGCCAGAAAGCCGATAAAGCATCTATACTGATACTTTTACAGTCTCTGCTCACGCTCTGATCGAGAGCGCTCATCTGCTAGCGAACAAAAATGAAAAAAGCCGCCTCTTTGTTTTCCAATCTTGCTGAACCGCTTCTCGAACATCTGGTGTTCAGCAACCGCTTGATCGTTGTCGTACTGTTCTTGGGAGTGAGCCTGGTATTGGGCTATCAGGCGAGCAAAATCGAGCCGGACGCGAGCCTCGAAAGAATGATTCCCCTTGAGCACCCATACGTGGTGAACTTTCTCGAAAACCGCAGCGATCTGGAAAATCTCGCCAACTTCATTCGTATATCTGTTGCAGTAAAAAGTGGTGACATATTCACGCGCGACTACATGGCGACGCTGGAGAAGATCAACGATGAGGTATTCAATCTGCCAGGGGTGGATCGTTCTGGGCAAAAGTCGCTTTGGACCCCGAATGTACGCTGGGTAGAAGTGACGGAAATGGGTTTTGCTGGTGGCCCGGTGATACCGAATACCTATGATGGCAGCGAAGCCAGCCTTGAGCAGTTGCGGCAAAACGTGCTGCGTTCTAATCAGGTGGGGCGTCTGGTTGCCAATGATTTCAAGTCCAGCATCATTTATGTTCCGCTGTTGGAGCGAAATAATGAGACCGGCGAGTCGCTGGATTATCTGACGTTTTCCCGGCTACTGGAAAGCCGGATAAGAGATCGCTTCGCAGGACCGGATGCTCCGGTGACGATTCATATTGTCGGTTTTGCAAAAAAAATCGGCGACTTGATTGAGGGCTTGGGTGCCGTTGTACTGTTCTTTCTGGTTGCGGTGATCATTACGACTCTACTGCTATATGTTTACGCCCGTTGCATCATCAGTACCCTGGCAACGGTGATCTGTTCGGTAATAGCGGTAGTCTGGCAGATTGGGCTTATGCGCAGTCTGGGATATGGTCTGGATCCCTATTCGGTACTGATTCCGTTTATTGTGTTTGCTACGGCCATCAGCCACGGGGTGCAGTTTATAAACGGCATGACCCATGAAGTGGGAATTGGGAATGACCCTTTGGCCGCATCCATCAGAACCTTTCGGCACCACTATATGCCGGCCATGCTGGCGCTGATCAGCGACGCTATCGGTTTTTTCACGCTGGTTTTGATCAATGTGGATGTGATCAAGGATCTGGCTATCGGTGCCAGCGTTGGTATCGCCAGTATTATCATTACCAACATGGTGTTGCTGCCAATCATGATGTCCTATCTGGGTGTGACCAAGCATGGTATTGCCCATGTTCAGCATGTGGAGCAGCACCCCAGCAAGGTCTGGGACACGATGGCGAGGCTATCCAGTCATCGGGGCGCCCTGTCTTTGATTTTGCTGGCGCAGTTGGCGGCAGCTGCGGCACTGTATGTGTCGCGGGATTTGAAGATAGGTGAGCTCGATGAAGGCGCGCCGGAGCTGCATCCTGATTCCCGTTATAACCGGGATAACAGCTTTATCACCGAGAATTATTCAACCAGCGCAGATGTAATGGTGGTCATGGTGAAAACGCCGCCGGAGCGCTGTAATGCCTATCCGATTATGGACGCGATGGAGCGACTGCAGTGGAAGCTGAATCATACCCCCGGCGTTCAGTCGACAGTATCAATTGTCGATATTTCCAAAGGCGTCACCAAGGCTTTTAACGAAGGTAGTTATAAATGGTTGGAGCTATCGCGTAATCAAAAAATTATTGATACCTCTTTGCAGTTGACACCCTCTGGTTTTATTAACGGCGATTGCAGTCTCGCACCGATTTTTATCTTTCTGAACGATCACAGGGCGGAAACCCTGCAACAGACTGTCGATGTGGTAGAGGCCTTTAATGCAGTAGTCGCCTCTGAAGAGGTTGAGTTTCAGTTGGCCGCAGGCAATGCAGGGATCGAAGTGGCTACCAATCAGGTGATTGCGGCATCCCAGACTTTCATGATGGTTGTCGTGTATGTGATTGTCGGTTTGATGGTGTTATTGGCTTATCGCTCTCTGAGAGCCGTGGTTTGTGTGGTTTTGCCGCTGGCCATGACGTCGGTGCTGTGTACCGCCTTAATGGCGAGCCTGGGTATTGGTGTCAAGGTATCGACTTTGCCCATTATTGCTCTCGGGGTCGGCTTGGGGGTCGACTACGGGATCTATATTTTCAGTCGTCTAACTGAGTTGCTGGAAGAAGGGATGACCCTGCAGAAAGCTTACTTTCATACCTTGCGATCCACCGGCAAAGCGGTGGCATTTACAGGTCTCACCCTGGCCATTGGCACGGCGACGTGGATGTTTTCGCCTATCAAGTTTCAGTCGGATATGGGCCTGCTGCTGACCTTCATGTTTCTCTGGAATATGGTGGGAGCACTTACCCTGCTGCCAGCGTTGTCTTACTACTTTCTAAAATATGGCGAGGAAGACGACATGGTCCCTTACCGGGACCACGAGTTACCGTCCCCTTCATCCCGTTAAATAACGAGTTTCAACTCTCATGCAATATACGTTTCGACCCTAGGGAATGGCTACGCTGATGGTGTCTGAGAAGCGTCCGGTTTGATTGTCCGAATCAACGGTCGCGATGCGCAGATAGAGGACACTGTCCGGGCTTAAATCACCGATGGTCGCTTCGGTGGTGGTGGCGTCGTTGATCACCATGACGCCATCGAGAGCATTGGCCTGTTCTCCGTATTCAATTCGATAGCCATTGATTTCAAACAGCTCCAGTGCACTGCCATCCTCACGTTGGGTTGGGATATCCCAACTCAGTGCCAAACTGGGTAGCGGACTCACAGACAAGAGCGCAGCGTTGGATTCGACACTGTCGCCGCTATTGGATACCCGAACTTTGTAGAGCCCCTGGTCGTCTGTCGTGACGCTCGAAATCGCGTAGCTGGAACTGTTGGCGCCAACAATATCCTGGCCATTGAGCATCCATTGATAACTCAGAATACCGCCACTGGCGACAACACTTAGAGTGACGCTATCGCCTGCATAAACGGATGCTGAAACCGGGTGGACTGACAAGGTGACCGGAACTTCGCTACCCAGCACCGAGAGGGTGGCGCTATTCGACATCACACTACCACGGCTATTTGAAACGACGACCCTATAACTGCCTGCGTCGGCCTCGGTTATGCCAGAGATTGAGAGCGTCGCACCGGTTTCGTTTTCAAGAATTTCACCGTTTTTCTGCCATTGATAGCGTATGAATCCGCCACCTGTGACCTCGACACTAAAGCTGGCATTACCGCCTTCTGATCGAGTCAGGTCTTGTGGTTGTTGAGTAATCACAACGGGTGCGACTCCTGCCGTGATGTTAACCGTGGCAAAGTCAGAATTTTGCGTGCTGATAGCATTGCTGACAACAGCGCGATAGCTTCCGGTGTCTGAGAGGCTGGTTGAGGCGATAAAGAGTGTTGAGGAGGTAGCCCCCGGCAACAGCGATCCATTTTTCTGCCATTGATATTCCATTGGACCATCACCCTCTGCGATTACGGACAGAGTGAGAGCGTCGCCTTCAGTCAATGTTTGTGACAAGGGTTGTTGCAGGATACTTACAGGGTCCATCTGCTCTGATACCGAGACAAGCGCCAGCTGGGATTCCAGATTGATGAGGCCATCACTGAGGCTGACCTTGTAAAGGCCGGCATCACTCAATTGCGCTTCAGCCACGGCATAGCTTGCCGAAGTGGCACCGGGTATGGCTATGTCGTCTTTGTACCACTGATATTGAATGGGGTCAGAGCTGCTTGCCTGGACCCTGAGTAAAATGCTTTCCCCCTCGTTGACAGACAGAGAGTGAGGATGCTCGTTTATTTCCAGAGGCTGTGTTGCCAGGTTGTCATACTGTTCTGCAGTCAGTGCGTGTATGGATGATAATGAAGCGCCTAATTCGCTTGTTCCGGTTTGTTGTTGGTATAAACCATCTGCAATTAACGATGCCTGAAGCAGGATATCCGGGATAGACAGGTTATCCAGGTGCGTGTTTTGCTCGCTCCAGTCAGCATGCAGTGTCTGTTCGTAAAAGCCGGCCGCGAGGATGGACAGCAACAAGTCGCGTTCGTCGCTTAAACCATCATTTAATGCCGTCAGATCCAGTGCCCCATAGTCACTGATCTCATCTGCTGACAGTTCAAAAATCTGTGCGATCCATTCGCTGGCGATAACGAGGTTCTCAGCCGTGAGGCCTCCGGGCATGCGTTCTGCAGTGGTCACCTGAATATGACTGAATGGTGTCAGATTCAAGCTCTTCAACTGTCTGGCGGTCGTTGCGGCGAGAAGCTTAAAGGATGAGGGAAGAGGCATGTCTACACCAAAAGCAGCCGAAGCCCCGCCGCCTGGAGATGTGCAGCCCTCGGGCAGGTCGCAACGCATACGAGTCAAGGTATCAGTCGTTAATTCAAGCAGGATCAGATCATTGGCGCTGCCATCGACCAAAGGCAGGTTGTAAGCGCCTTGCAAATTGGTACGGCTGGAAGTCAGTTTCGTTCTACTTTGAGTTGTGGCATTCCAGCGGTAGGCGGTCACAATGCCGTTACTGATGACGCCTTTGACCGCTTTACCTTGCAGCGCAGGCTGGCCTGATGCAGACGAGTCACTCCCGCCACCGCCGCCTGAACCACAGGCGCCGAGGAGGAGTGCTGAGCACACCAAAAGTGTGCGCATAGCGAGTTGGTGAAGCGATGACGCAAATGTATACATGAAACAGTATCTAAGTTATGTATCAACTCAGACAGAGAACGCGAGCTATATCTTAGTTATGGCTGCCTAGTACCCGGGAATCCGGAAAGATGGCAATGGCCTCAGGCCTTGTTATTGATACTTCATAGTCCTTGAAGCGTCTCTACCCCAGACAGGCATCATAATCAAATTTCAGCCGTATCGGTAATTAATATTCCTTCATTGATTCGACGCTGTGAACAAATTCCTGTACCGATGTTCAATTCACCAGATTCAGCTGACGAGTCAATGTGGAGCGCAGGGTGTTGCGTTCATCTTCGTTCAAACTTCGATAAAGCTCGGCATAGCGATTCAGTAACTCTTTCAGGTCGTGCTCAAGCTGTTCCAGGCTGCCTTTTGTTCGCGAGGCTTCCTGAGCAATCTCATTGGTGCTGTCGGTATCTGCCTGGGACTGGGTATTGATGCCATCAAGCTTTGAGACCAGGTCATGCAAGTAGTGCAGAGGACGTTCATCGACACCACTTTCCAGGAGCAGAGTCTGGCTACGTTCGGCCAGTGATGATTGAGTTTCCCTGAAAGCACTGAGATCCGCCTGAGTCGCTGTTTTCAGTTCCTCAACCGCCTGATGAAACAAGGATTCGGTTTCCGCGATCTTGGTTCCGATCTTTTCGTTGAATTCGTCGGTGCGGACAGACAGGGCGCGTACTTCGTCGGCAACCACGCTGAAGCCGCGGCCGGCGTCTCCGGCTCTGGCTGCTTCAATTGCCGCATTCAAGGCCAGCAAATTGGTCTGGGCATTAATTTTGTTGATGTCGTCAAGGTGCTCAATCACTTCTTTAAAATGTGACCCAATTTCCTGAAAACTGCTGTGCAGTGATGTGGTCGCGCGCTGTATGGCATCAAACTGTGTGAGCAGATTTTCCAGCGTGTCGCTTGCCTCGCGGGAGTAATGATCAAGTTGCTCAAGTTGAGTGGGCTCTAGCTTGTCAGCAACAGCTGAGGCGGCATTTAGTGCCAGTGAGTGCAGTTCAGCGATAGCATCCGAAGTCAGATGTTGTTCGCTATGAAGTGACTGAGACATTCCGCTACACGCATCGGCGTGCGTTTTCACGGTTTCCAGGTGTGTGGTGAGCGTCGACTGTATTTTTTGTAGCAGGCGAACATTATCTTCATGTTCCTGTGCGGCTCGTCGTGCACGCGGAGTTTGACCAAAGGGTACCAGTGAGCGCTGAATTCTCTGCCAGACCATGAAGCCAACAAAGAGGGTGCTGAATACCAGCGGTACCAGAACGAAATCCGGAAGTGATTCGGCGAACAACAGCCACACTGTGGCGAGAACCTGGAGAAACAAAAGCCAGGCGTATTCGTACTTCATTCTTTCACTCCAACGGACAAAGAGAGTTATTGTTATTCAATACGCAAAGTGTAGTCGCTGCCCGGTCGCAGCTCCACCATAGCTGGAAAGTAAGGGGTCTTCAGTTTCAAAGGATATCGGCACGAGCAGACATGACTTAAGGCTGTGCCGATGAATCCTTTCAGCGACAAAGCCTATTCAGCTGATGAATCAGGCCAGTGGTGTTTGCAGTTTCCACTTAAGATTCTGTCCGGCGAAGAAGGGAACAATGGGTTGGCCGTCAGGCAATATAATCTCTTCCGGAACCGTCCAGTCCTGACGGATAAGAGTGATCTCACCGCTGTTACGTTCCAGACCATAAAAGTCAGCGCCATAATGGCTGGCAAAATTTTCGAGTTTGTCGAGGATACCCAGTTGGTCGAAGATCTCAGCATAAAGCTCAATAGCGCTCCAGGCACTGTAGCACCCAGCACATCCGCAGGCGGTTTCCTTCTTTGCCTTGGCATGAGGGGCAGAGTCGGTTCCCAGGAAAAATTTGGGTGAGCCGGATTTTACCGCTTCGTGCAGGGCGCGCTGATGAGTGTTGCGTTTCAGCACCGGTAAGCAGAAATTATGCGGACGAATACCGCCGACTAGCAAATCGTTGCGGTTCAGCAATAAGTGTTGCGGGGTGATCGTCGCCGCCACCTTGTCAGACGAGGCATTGACAAAATCTACCGCGTCCGCTGTCGTAATGTGTTCAAACACCACGCGCAATTCGGGAAAACGAGCGCAAATAGCAGACAGGTGTTGATCAATAAACGCCTTCTCGCGATCGAATATGTCAATTTCAGCTTCGGTGACTTCACCGTGAACCAACAACAGCAAGCCACATTCCGCCATCGCTTCGAATACCGGGTATAGAGAGTTCAGGCTGGACACGGCAGCGTCGGAGTTTGTGGTCGCGCCTGCAGGATAGAGTTTCGCTGCAATAACGCCCGCGGCTTTTGCCGCCTGAATTTGTTCCGGTGTGGTGTCATTGGTCAGATAGAGCGTCATCAATGGCGTAAACTGACTGCCTTTGGGACGAGCCGCCATAATGCGGGAACGATAATCCTGCACCATCTCAGCCGTCGTGACGGGAGGAACCAGGTTGGGCATTACAATGCCGCGTGCGAAGCATCGGGCTGTCGCCGGCACAGTTTCCAGCAGCATGTCGCCATCACGAAAGTGCAGATGCCAGTCATCCGGCGTTCGTATCGTCAGAGAATTCATGGGATGTTACCGATCAATTGGGACAACAGGAAAGGGCCGTATTATGCCTTAAATGGGCAGAGCCTTACTACACGCTGTTTTGAGTAGGGCTTGCTTCCCGGGCGTGCTGCACCAAGGTGCTGGCAAAGAAACTGTCTGGATCGAGAGGTTTGTCTATAAAGAAACCCTGTGCATATTCACAATCAAGATCCCGCAAATAGCTTTGCTGGGCATCGGTTTCTACTCCCTCGGCGACCACTCGCAGACCCAGGCTGTGGGCCATGGCGACAATGGCGGAGGTGATCTGTTTGTCGTCGTTGTCTTCAGGAATGTCCTTCACAAAGGCCCGGTCTATTTTGAGCTTGTCGAGAGGCAGTTGTTTCAGGTAACTCAGCGACGAGTAACCGGTACCAAAATCATCAATCGCTATCGTCAATCCCAAAGCCTGCAGTTCCTTGAGAAGTTCAATGGCATGCTGGATATCAGTCGCGAGCAGCGACTCGGTGACTTCCAGCTCCAATTGTGAAGGTGAAATGCCAGCCTCAGCAATGGCATGCTTGATATCTGAAAGCAGTTCCGGGTCAGAAAACTGGCGAGCAGACAGGTTGATGGAGACCTTGATGCCACGCAAGCCCATACTGCTCCATTCCGCGCATTGTCGACAGGCCTCGCGAACAATCCACTTGCCCACGGGAATAATCAGGCCGTTGTTTTCGATAGCATCGATAAAAAAGAATGGGGATAGTACGCCGCGCTCCGGATGCTGCCAGCGAATCAGTGCTTCACAGCCAATCAGTTCACCAGATTTCAGGTCTATTTGTGGCTGGTAATACAGGACAAATTCCTCTTCCTGAACGGCCCTTCTCAATTCGCTTTCCAGTTCAATACGGGTATCGGCATCCTTGTAGAGGTCATGGCTGAAGAGGTGGAAGTTGTTTTTACCCTCGGCTTTCGCCTGATACATGGCAAGATCGGCATTCTGGAACAAGGCTGCAGCCGAGTCGCCATCGGTAGGTGCCATGGTGATCCCAATACTCGTCGAAACAGCGAGGTTGCGGCCATCAATAATGATAGGCTCCTCAAGGGTTTTCAGGACGCGTTGGGCCACTTCGGTCGCTTTGTCCTGTTGCGTGGTGTGATTCAGAACCAGACAGAATTCGTCGCCCCCCAAGCGCGCCACATAATCCTGTTGGCCGACGCAGTTCTTCAGTCGTTTGGCAACCACGGTCAGCAGCTGGTCCCCCATGTTATGGCCAAGGGCATCGTTGATATGCTTGAAGTTGTCCAGGTCCAGGTAAATCAGGGCAAAATGCTGCTCGTGCTCATCCTTGCTATGTAAATGCTCATCTACCAGCTCGGTCAGGTGCGCCCGATTGGTCAATCCGGTCAGCGGATCAAAGTGCGCCATCTCATAAAGCTTTTTGCTGTTTTTCATCAGCTGCATCTGATAGCGCTCGAGCTGTTCGGTGACCTCGATGGAGGTTTCCTGCAAGTCGGTGATTTCGTCAGCAAAAAACCGGTTCTTGGTCATGCGTTTAAGGCGCGTCTTGGCTTCTTCAAATTTGCCTTCAGGTAGCAGCGGCAGGGCGCGGGACTGGCGCTGCAGTGAGTGCAGGGGTTGCCACAGGGCAAATACCACCAGACCAAGCGAAAGCAGCGCTGCCAGCAGACCTGCTGCACTGTAGGTGAACAGCGCCTGATTAATTTGCTCGCGAGCCGCCGTGGTATCCGAGATAAACACTACATGTGCATTGCTGCTAGCGAGTTCAGGCGTGCTGTGAAACATCACCTCGTATTGGGCAAAAGGTGTGTCGACTATATGCACCGATCTGTCGCCGGGCGCATTCAGCCGGCCGTTCAGGTTGTTTTCTTTGGCCAGTTGCAGCAATAGAGGCTGCATTACTGCACGGTTGGTCAGTGCTGAAATACTCAGTCCGGTATTACCTAGTGCATTACCCGGGTCGCTCTCTGCCGATTGTGGCGTCAGCAACGCAATGTCGGAACCGGTAATGCTTTGAAAGTCGAGCATGGTATCCGCCAGAGACACGCTGAGCTGGATCAGGTAGAGCTCACCGGCCAGATCGAGGATGGGTGAAGTCACCGCCAGCTTGCAGTATTGGTGGCATATCATGTCACGACTCGGAGCGCCCCCCTGCTTGGCCTGTTGCAGACTCTTGGCGCTGGGGTTGACGCGTTGGTCACCCCAACGCTGGATTTGCTCGCCATCGGCATCAAAGAGAACCGCACTTTCCAAGCCCCAGGTGATTTGCAAAGAGAGCCAGTGAGCCTGAATCTGCTCAGGTAAATTTATCGAGTCGGACTGCAGGTTTGGCAGGCTGTCGATCAGGTTGGATAGTTGTAATGCGGATTTCTGTAGCAGTCCATTGTACTGAATGATGTACTGCTGCTGATTACCGTGGCGATGATGGTCCTGAAGACTACCCAGCTGTTCCGCATTAAAATAGGTAAAGAAGCCGATGAGCGTCAGCAGAACGATAGCCAGGCCGCTGGTCGCCTTCCAGTAAAGACTTAGAAAAAGTTGCTTCTTTTTTGGCTTGTTCATCAGAATCGATAGGCCGCCTGCAAGAGAAACATTTCCCAGTACTGCTCCTGCCCGGCGATATCGGGATTTTCCAGGTCAGGCAACCAAAGGGTACCGTTTACCCGATGATATTCCACAGCAAAGCTCCATTCAAAGTTTGGCTGAAAACGCAGGCCATAAACGATGTCCTTGGCGAAGGCATTATGCCTTGGCCGTCCTGTGGTCTGAGCGTAGGCTTTGCCGTCCTTGTCATCTTGATTGAGATAGACATCTTCCTTACGAATATAGCCATACCACTGTGGCGTAACGTAGTAGCCCAGCTGACCATAATAGGCAATACCTTCATTCAGAATATCAACGGTGTCCCCAACAAAGGGATTGAAGAAAATGTCATCATACTCAATGTCGCGCCACTGGTACTCGGCAATAAACTGGATACCCTGCCAGTTCAGTTCGGTGGAAAGCAGGTTTTGTTTGATGGAGACATCGCCAGCACGATAGGCGGGTTCATTGCTCGCTGGTGTAAAGTCACCACTGAACACCGCATGGCTTATTGCTACCCGCCACAATCCGGATGCATCCTCGTAGCTTAATCGAGCAAGACCAATGCGTTCATCATTGATTTCGCCGTCGGTCGGTGCTCCACCGAGCAGACTGCGTACGGTATTGTCATTCAGAATCGGTTTGCCAAATAATCCGTCAAAACTCAACACACCACTGCCCAGGTCCTGATGTCCGTAGGCGGAGAGGCTGTCAGAAGAATGAATCAGTTCCCGCAGGTATTCCAGGTAGATACTTTCGGGTAAAGACAGACCCGGGCGTGTAGCGGGTACGTCGCGGGTTTCGTTGTAAAAACCATAAGGATTCTTCAGGCGACCAATCCGGAGGCCTGCACCATAGTCAAAAGTGTCGGAGATGCGCCAGTCGAGCATGGCGTAGTCCAATCTCGTTCCCTTTGGTTTGGCATTGCCGGTACGCTTGTATAGCGCCTGGGCGGAGAGCAGTAACGAACTATTGGCTGTCCACGAGACATTCACTCCTGCCTCGTTAAAGTCCAGGCTGCCATTGCTGCTGGTGCCCAGATATTCGTTCTCACTGGTATGGGCATAACCCTGACTGAGAAAACCGTGCACCTTGAGATCATCGAAGAGATCGTCAAAGGCGGATTCGGCCGAGGTGCCGAGGCTCAACGCCCCCAGCAGCAGGGCACTAGCGAATCGCCAGAACACGAACCTGCTCATGCGGCACTCCTCCTTCAATATAACCAATGGCTCCATCTATCTGGCGAACCTTGTCCAGCATCTCTTCCTGATCGTCAACGACGACAGGCCCCTGGCCAATGCCTGAGTAAATGTAGCGATCCCAATGTCTGCGTAATTGGTGGGGTAACATCTGCAAGGTTGATTTGAGAAAGTCCCGATGCACCGGGTTTCGGTCTCGTAGAACGAATACCGTTATAGGCGAGCCATCCGGCCAGCGCCGCACCCGCATACTGAAAATCGCGCGTACCTGATTAAGGCTCAAGGATTCATAAGGCAGATTATTGGGAACGATGACGTCATGGTGACTGTTGGCATTGGTCGTGGCATCATTTCCGCCTTCGCCCATAGCAACGAGTGCCACCAGAAAAAAACAGATGGCAACAAGCAGACGGACGCAAAGGGGTGTTCTGAAGTTCAGCATATCTTTTAACGATAGACGAGATTTGGAAATTTTAAATGCGACGATGGCTTTGGATTGGCCGTCCTTACATGCAGCTAAATTCGCGGAACAAGCTGTTTTCTTAAACGATTAAAAGGAATCTCTAAATTGCGGCACGGACACTTTCACGATCTCGACGCGCGTCCCATGCAATGGCAGGTCGTTGCGGCATTGTGGCCCTTTCTGCGGCGTTATCGAAAACGCGTTGTCATTGCCCTGGTGTTTTTGGTACTGGCGAAAGTGGCCAGTATCAGTTTGCCGTTTTTTCTCAAATATATTGTCGATACGCTTGACCAGAACCTCGGAGACAACACCGTAGTCAATGGGCCGTCGGTTCTGGATTCAGAACTCTTGCTGGTACCCCTGGCGCTGGTCTGCGCCTATGGTGCCGCGCGTTTCATGAACGTGCTGTTCAATGAGCTGCGGGATACCCTGTTTGGGCGCGTGACCGAAGGAACCATGCGTCAGGTCGGACTCAAGGCTTTCCAGCATTTACATAAACTGGAACTGGATTTTCATCTCAACCGCCGCACCGGTGGACTGTCCCGCGACCTGGAACGCGGAGTGAGCGCTATCAATTCGCTGATGCGTTTTATGGTGTTCAATATCCTTCCCACGCTGGTGGAAGTCGCCATTGTGGTGGGGGTTATGCTGACAAATTACGGCGGCGCCTTTGCACTGATCATCCTGTGTTCGGTCGTTGCCTATGTGGCATTCTCGGTCAAGGCGACGGAATGGCGAACCCGCTTTGTTCGAGAAGCCAATATGGCAGACACCAGCAGTAACGCCCGCGCCATTGATAGCTTGCTGAATTATGAGACGGTCAAGTATTTTGCCAACGAAGATTACGAAGCTCGGCGTTACGATGAGGCTCTGGCTGACTGGCAGCAGGCCAAGCGCAAGAACCGTTTGAGCCTGTTTGCGCTCAACGGCGGGCAGGCGCTGATTATCGCGCTGGGCACCACGGCGATGCTGGCACTTGCAGCAACGGGTGTGGCACGAGGGGAGATGACACTGGGCGACTTTGTGCTGGTCAACGCCTTCATGATGCAGATCTTCATTCCCCTTAACTTTCTCGGTTTCGTGTATCGGGAAATCAAAGGCTCGTTGGCCAGCATTGAGGCCCTGTTTGATCTGCTGAATCGTCCGCCGGCCATCGTCGATGAAGCGGCGGCGCAAGCTCTGGAAGTCAGTGATGGTCGCATTGAATTCGCGTCGCTGAACTTCCACTATCAGCCGGAACGCGCGATTCTGCACGACATCAATTTTACGGTGGAGCCCGGTAACAAGGTGGCGCTGGTGGGTGTGAGCGGTTCGGGTAAATCCACCCTAATCAAATTGCTGTTCCGCTTTTATGATCCGGTTTCGGGCAGCGTTCGCATTGATGGTCAGGATATCGCAAAAGTGACCCAGCATTCCCTGCGCGAGGCCATCGGTATCGTTCCCCAGGATACCGTGCTGTTCAATGACACCCTGTTGGAAAACATTCGCTATGGACGTCCCGACGCCAGTGATGAAGAGGTCGTCGACGCAGCCCGGATGGCGCATCTGGAGCGTTTTATTGCATCCTTGCCTGATGGCCTGCAGACCAAGGTCGGTGAGCGCGGACTGAAACTATCGGGTGGCGAAAAGCAACGCGTGGCGATTGCACGCACCATTCTCAAGCGTCCCGCTATTCTGGTGTTTGACGAAGCAACCTCGTCACTGGACAGCGAATCGGAACAGGCCATACTGTCAGCGATTGAGGCAGTGGCCCGCGGACGAACCACCCTGGTCATTGCTCACAGACTGTCGACCATTGTCAATGCGGATTGCATCGTGGTGCTGGATCATGGGCGCCTGGTAGAGCAGGGTTCGCACGCGGAACTGCTGGCAAAAGGGGGCGTCTATGCGGGACTCTGGCAATCCCAGTCCCATAGAAGTGAAGTCACAAGCGGCGGTGATAACTTTACATAAAGACCATTAGCACACTAAGGTTAAGAGGTCTCGTCCGGTCGCATCAGGAACCCGTCATGGCCAATTGGAATCAACCGTCTCCCATCGTCTTGCAGCCGAATCCTCCGCAATTACAGGATAGCGATCCTGAATCCGCCATGATTGATTCCAAGGACTCCTATCGACGCCGCTTGAAGAAATGGCAGAAGCGACTACTGGCAGTGCAGCAGGCCTACTATCATCAGGGACGTCGTGTCATGTTGGTGTTTGAAGGCTGGGATGCAGCCGGCAAGGGTGGCTCCATTCGTCGTATTACCGAACCGCTGGATCCGCGTGGTTTTCGTGTATTTCCCATTTCCGCCCCGCGTCTGGATGAGCATGGACGACACTATCTTTACCGCTTCCAGCGACGCATTCCGACGCCAGGCAAGATTTCCATTTTTGATCGCTCCTATTATGGCAGAGTGCTGGTGGAGCGCGTCGAAGGCTTTGCGTCAAATGATGAGTGGCAGCGGGCGTATCAGGAAATCAACGAGTTCGAACGTATGCTCACTGACGATGGTGTGCGCATTATCAAGTTCTTTGTTCACATTACCCCGGAAGAACAGCTGGAGCGTTTTCTGGAACGTTTGCAGAACCCCATCAAACAATGGAAGTTGACCGAAGAGGATATTCGCAACCGGCGCAAATGGCCTGAGTATGAAGTGGCCATCAACGACATGTTTCGTATGACCAGTACCGAGGCCGCCCCCTGGCATCTGGTGGCATCAAATCACAAGTGGTACACACGCGTTGCCATATTGAAGACGTTGGTCAAGTCACTGAGTGAGGGCGTCGATATCACGCCTCCGCCATTGGATCCGGCTGTTATCCGCGCGGCGCGCAAACACCTGGGAGTGGACCAGGACATCATTGATAGCGTGTCCTGAGCAAAGTACTGGTTACTTTGCCTTGGACTTGAGAACAAAGTCTTCGAAACGCTTGTCGATGCCAAAGACATGGCGCTTGAGCCATTCCGTTAGAAACACCGACAGGGATTCCCGCAATGCCGAGTTCATGTGGCTGGGGGTATTCACCATCTGATCAATCTCATCGCGAAAGCGGTCATGGGCAACAATGTGGGCCTCGCGCTCCGGGTAATCGAGCTGCAGCATGTAGGCCTCTTCGAGGGCAAAATGGTGTTCCGCGTAGAGCTGCAAACGTTGCAGTACCTGGCGATCAAAGGGCTCGGCACGAATGTCATCAATCAGTTTGAACAGGAGTTGATGCTGGGTGTCCTGCCAGATGAGCTCGCTGGTTTTCTTCATGGCAACTCCATTGTTCTGCCGACATGGCTGTGTGCAGAGAATCGATGCTTCATCCCGGCTTGCCATCCGGACGCGGGGAACGCAGCATAGGAATAAAGATGGCGCAAAATCCAAAGAACGCAAGACACCACATCACGCCCGATACCTGCAACCAAAGCTCATACTGCCCGGCAAAGAAGACAGGTAATACCACGCGAACGACGGCACTGCCTGCTAGCAGGGCTAACAGAGCAGGTAAAAGCGCAGGTGGTTGCTTTAGGTTCCGGCCGGTATGACCAATGGATACCCGTGACATCATGCTCAGGGTAATGGTACCGATGCCGCCTACGGCAAAAGCATGCACCGGAATATAGGGTGACAGGTTCAGCCAGTCACGTAGCGCGAACAACAGAAAGCCCAGGTCAATAAACACTAAAGCCAGCAGCAAACTCCAGAGCAGCGGCCTGGTCAGGATCTGCGGGGTGAACCAGCCCTTGATGCGCAAGCTGGTGATGACAAATAATGCACCGCTGCTCAGGCTCGTCAGCCAGCTAGTGTGCAAAAACAGCTCCGATACAAAAAAGACCAGAAACAGCAGCATGCTGGAGATGTCCAGCCATCTGGCGTTATAGAGGGTAACGGGAGCATCTACACCGCGCTCAATAAAAAAGGGGATGACCCGGCGACCAATGGTAAGAATCAGACCGATGACCAGATAGAGTCCGCCGTAGAGCGCCAGGTGCAGGCCCTGCTCCACATAGCCCAGAGCAGCAAGATAGAACAGCGCATTTCCGAGCCCCAGCAATACGAGTTTGCTAAGCACGGCCATCTGACGCCATTGCTTGCGGCGCACAATGGGGGACGCGATGGCCAGACATACCAGAACGATAAAGCTCAGATCCAGCGCAGCACAGAGCAAGAGGAAACGATCACCGGCAAACCAAAAAATTCGTGAAAGTGACCACAACAAAAACAGCAGTGCGAGTTTGCCACCGGAAGGGGTGTCGAGTCCCGTCCAGTTGCGCACGGCCGTGAGCAGAAAACCGGTGATGACAGCCAGGCTGTAGCCGTAGATCATCTGATGGGCGTGCCAGTTGAACAGGCTGATGTGATGAAAGGTTAGCAGTTGTGGTTGGCTAAGCAGCCAAAGCCAGGCAGCGATACTGAGCCACGCCAGCATGGCTGCACCGGCGAAAAACGGACGAAAGCCCAAATTGAACAAGGGCTGAGATGACAGTGTCTTTGCCATGGGTCTCCTTGGGTTCGGCAACAGCCGGGGGAGATAATGCTACTCAATCAATATCCTTGACCAGCAACGCCATCTGAAGCGCTTTAGCTGACAGGCTTTGTTCGCAACCTGAAGGAATTGGAATGTCTACCTTGTAGCCTGATCCCGGAGCGGTCTCAAGCACTCTACCACTTTTGCTTTCACGCATCTCCCCAAGGTGGAAGCGGTGATTACCCTCGGGGCTCAGCAGTTGCAAAGAATCGCCGCTGACGAGTTTGTTCTTGACCAGGAGGGAGAGCTGATTGTGCTCTGCATCGACGTCCAGCACTTCGGCCACAAACTGTTGCTTGCTCGCCTGGGAGTTGCCGGTTTCATAGTTCTGATACTCACTCGGCACATGACGCCGGTAGAAGCCCTCGGTAAAGCCCCGATTGGCCATGCCTTCGAGATCGTCCATCAGCCGCATATCAAACTCTTCTCCGGCCATCGCACTGTCGATGGCGCGTCGATAGACCTGAGCCGTTCGGGCGGCATAGTAATAGGACTTGGTGCGCCCTTCAATTTTGAGGGACTCCACGCCGATCTCCATCAGCCGCTTCACATGCTGAACGGCTCTCAGGTCTTTTGAATTCATGATGTAGGTGCCGTGCTCATCTTCGTAGGCCGGCATGTATTCACCGGGACGGCCTTTTTCCTGCAGCAGGTAAAGTGGCGAGGTCTCATTTGAAGTGTTTGCCGCCAACTCGGTGGCCGGATCAAAACTCTGCACCGGTACCGAGGGGATAATCTCACCTTCCTCGCTTTGCTCCGCCTCGTGCGCCTGATATTTCCAGCGACAGGAATTGGTACAGGCGCCCTGATTGGAATCCCGGTGGGTCATATACCCGGATAACAGACAGCGGCCTGAGTAGGCAATACACAGTGCGCCATGGACAAAGACCTCGATTTCCATGTCCGGACAGCGCTGTTTGATTTCCTCGATCTCATCCAGCGACAGTTCCCGTGACAGAATCACCCGGGTCAGGCCCTGCTGCTGCCAGAACTTAACGGTCGCCCAGTTCACGGCATTGGCCTGAACGGAAAGATGAATCGGCATGTCGGGCCAGCGTTCGCGCACCATCATGATCAGACCGGGATCCGACATGATCAGCGCATCCGGCTGCATCGCGATAACCTCTTCCATATCACGTAGATAGGAGCGGACCTTGTCGTTGTGAGGGCTGATGTTGCTGGCGATGTAAAACTGCTTGCCCAGTTCATGGGCACGGGCGATACCCCTGGCAAGATTCTCCAGCTGATTGAATTCGTTTTCACGCACCCTCAGGCTATAACGGGGTTGGCCGGCATACACGGCATCGGCGCCATAGGCAAAGGCATACTCCATATTTTTCAGGGAGCCTGCCGGGGACAGTAGTTCGGGTCTTTTCATCTTCAATCACCACAACTTCAAGGTGTTTTTCCGGGAGTCCACGTATCGGGGCGGCGTATTTTAGTCCAGCTCACACAGGGCAGGCGAGGCCGGCACTTGACTGAGGTCAAATCCCAGTGCATTCGTTAGGTCCGCGAACTGTACGAGTGAACAATGTCGCGCTGTCGAAACGGGCAACGCGTGAAACGGTACTGTTCAGAACTGCCAAAAGCCGAAACGGTGCCAAAAGCAAACAACGCTATCAGCAGTTGTTGTACGATCAACATGTGGTGCTCGTGGTGATGGAAAAGAGCAGAACGGAATCTCAGGGCATGGACTCAAATTGTTTGAAACTGCCGTCCCGGTACATCTCGATTAATACCCGGTTCAGGTTTTCAATGTCCTCGTCATCCAGCGACTGGTTGCAGCCCATGGCCCGCAGGCGGGTGAAGAAGGTCATAGATAGTTTGGGCGCTTCGAAGCCATTGCGTCCCGCGAGAAAAGGGGCGGACAGGGTATCGGAGGCCCAAAGCTGAATACGGTTGAGAAACAGCTTATGCAGGTTGGCTTCGTTATTGTGGGCGAACTCGACAACGAAGCCGAGGGAGTCCAGATACTCACCAATACTGCTCCCAAGGGAACTGCCTATTTTATAATCCTTGGCATCATTCAATACAAAGATATCGAACTCCCGATCAGGTAAACCATACAGGCCGTAACGGGAAATCAGAATGGGACTGACCCACTTGTACTGCACTTCCCGTTCCTGGCTTCGTTCGATCGGAAAGACGCAGGTATTCTCCTGCACACTCGCCAGGATCAGCGCGCGCTTGGCAGGCACCATTCGCAAGCTGTGTCGATAGCCGGCGCGCTTGACCAATTCTGTGGCCGATTTGACCACTAGACCTGTAATCGCATCATCTTTCAGATAGCTGAATGGTGGCTCTTCGAAGGTTACCAGATGAATCATCTGTCCCTGTCTGGCATGCAATAGAGTACTGCCGCCTGCCAGCCACACCAGACAGAGCAGGATAGCGGTGCGCTTGAGCGCAGAGCGCGTATCACTGCCAAACACGGATGGCATCCTCATAGCTCAGGGTTTCGGGTTGCTGGGCCGCTTCATCAATACGCGGTTTCGGTGCGCCCGGACGCTGCAACCAGGTTGCCGTTGAACTGACCGCATTTAATTTGGGACGGCAGGGTGAAGTGGACTCGGCTGCGATGGTTTCAAGGGTGTTATCAACGTGCTGTGCCATGTCGGTAAGGACGCTCTGCACCGGTTTGCCATCATGAATAATCTGTCCGGCATATTGCCACCACAAGTCAAACAAGCGCATGTAGTCAGGTACGTTAATACCGGTGGGAGTCCACACCTGTCGACCCCGGCTGCGGTAAAACTCGACGAGTCCACCAAGACGGTCAGCGTTTTGCGTCAAGTAGTCGGAACGAATGTCTGAATCACGGATGGGGGTCAGACCTACCTGGGTTTTGCGCAGGGAGACAGATTTTGAAACGACGAATTGGGCATAGAGCCAGGCCGCCTTGACGCGCTCAATCGGGGTGTTTTTCAGAAAGGTCCAGGAGCCGGAATCCTGGTAGCCCAGCTTCATGCCAGGTTGCCAGTAGGCACCTTTTGGGGAAGGTGCCATCCGCCATTTGAGGCTGCCGTCTTCGTTAACGATGGGAGAGCCGGGTTTGCTGAGCTCCGACGCGAAGGCGGTATACCACCAGATTTGCTGGGCAATATTGCCTTTACTTAGCCATCTCCCGGCTTCGGTAAAGTTAAGATCCCGGGCCACCGGTGGGGCATAGTTGATTAGCCAGTCACGAAACTTAGTCATGGCATAGACCGAGGCCGGACTATCCAGGGCACCGCCGCGGGCAACGGATGCTCCCGCAGGTCGACAACCTTCGCTGCGGATGCCCCATTCATCAACGGGAAAGCCATTGGGTAGCCCAATATCGCCAGCCCCCGCCAGCGACAACCAGGCATCGGAAATGCGCCAGCCCAGAGAAGGATCGGCTTTACCATAGTCCATGTGACCCCAGACCCGCTGTCCATCAAGGTTTTTGACGTGGACCGTAAAGAACTCGGCAATGTCTTCGTAAGCGGCCCAGTTCTGGGGAACGCCCAGTTTGTAACCATAAATCTCTCGAAATTGCGCGCGCAGATCTTCCCGTTCGAACCAGTCAGCACGGTACCAGTAGAGATTGGCAAACTGTTGGTCCGGCAACTGGTACAGATGACCATCGCTGCCGGTGGAAAACTGCAGGCCGATAAAATCCTTGATATCCAGGGTGGGTAAGGTGATGTTTTTACCCTCATCGGCCATAAAGCTGTCCAGTGCTCGTACTTCGCCGCTGCGGGAGTGATAACCGATCAGATCGCTGTCATTGACATAGGCATCGTAGAGATTGACGCCGGTGGCTATCTGGTTCTGAAGTTTTTTAATGACGTCATCTTCGCCGGTGACCTCATGGATCACGCGGATGCCGGTAATGTCATAGAAGGCTTTGACCAGTACATTGGATTCGTACCAGTGCGTATCGATGCGTTCGGAAACGACGCGAACGGTAATGTCACGAAACGGTTCGGCCGCTTTGGCAAACCACTTGAACTCTTCCAGTTGTTGCTCGCGGCTTAACGTCGACAGCGAAAATTCTTGATCCAGCCAGCGTTCGGCCTTGCTGTTCCAGGAGGTATCCGCCAGGCAGAGGCAGGGAAGCAGCAAGGCGAACACCATCATGCGCAGCATCCGGTGACCACCTTATATATAGCTAGGGATACCTATTGAGCATAGTCCCGAAATGCGGATCTACAACCTGGTCACGGCGCATTGTTACGTGAAGGAAGCCATCAGGATTTGTCAGTGTCCGTGGTGGATACCGCGATACCTACCGGTAAGGTTTCAAACCAGTCGAGGAACTGCTTGACCTGATCTCCGCGGAAGATACGGCCATGCTGCGGCAGCATCATATCAATGTCCAGTTGGCGTACCCGTTTGATCCAGTCCTGCTTGGCCTGTTCGGAAGGCATCCAGCGCTGGTGAAAGGTTTTCATCTTGGGGATATGAGACTCGAAATCTTCAACAAACAGGGGCGCGTCAATGGCTTCGAGCGCCGCGCCAATATCACCGGAAAACAGAATTTTGGCCACCGGATCATACACGTTAAAGTTGCCCGAGGAATGCAGATAGTGAGCGGGAATAAACTGCAGTGTCAGTCCACCCAGATCAATACTGCGGCCCTCATCCGGGATGGCTTCGTATTGAATATTACTCATACCGAAGTGGCGAATAAAACCCTCCCAAAGCCACGGGCTATGAAGTTTGGCATTGGGCAGTACCTGATCCCAAAGCCCTAGCGAGGAGATAATATCCGGGTCCTGATGCGAGGCAAAAAGATGGGTGATATGTTCCAGGGTGACATCTTTCACCACCGAGCTGAGCATGGGCGCAAACAGTTCGATCCCACCCGGATCCAGCAGCAGGGCCTGATTGTTGTGAACCACCATGTATTGATTGGTATCGATTATTTTCTGGGGCTTTTCGGGATCGCGGCCGTAGACGATCCATTGATGACGGTCTTGATAAAGTCGCTGTGATTTCACTGTCGAGTGTCCCAACTCTGGTTATTGAGGTAAGTCAGTGCCGCATCGATATGCGCCAGTATGGTTCGGATCATAGCTTCCACTTTTCGTGCCATATCCAGCAGCACCTCACTGTGTTCTCCCGTGCGCGGTGCCTCGATCTTGGAATTGACAGCAATGACCGCAATACTGCGGATGTTCTTCTGCATATCCGTCAGCAGATCCTGCAGTTCCCGGTTGCAGCGCCGCATGCGCTCAAGATTGTGCTGCTCCCGCTGCTCGATAGCGGCAAGAAATGTCTCGACAATCGGCGGAATGCTGCCTTCGGGCATCTTCTGTCGGGCTTTCTCCAGTTCACGCTCAAACAGGCTGCTGCGCCACTCCCGCACGGAGTCGTTGGCGGTTTCCACTGTCATTTTGCTGACCTGATCCGCCAGGGCGATGCTCTCCCGAGAACACTCATCATAGAAACTTGCCAGAATCGCCAGCCCCGCTGCACTCTCACCGATGCGTTTGGCCAGCGTACGCAGATTTTTGGAGGAAATGGATAAACTGCGGGTGATCTGCTGGGCGTGATGCAGCTCTGCCGCTACCTTCACGGCCGTTACGGTCTGTTCGGTGTTGTCCGTATGCATTCGCGAGGCTCCGGTTTTGCGATGCGCGTTGAGCTGGGATGCTGCCTGAGCAATGCCGATAAATATTCAACAGCCTGTTTGGGCAAGTATAGTCTCTCGCTGGTTGATCATACGGCGACTGCACAAATTGCGCTGGATATGCTGGCACGATTATCAGGATAGTATCGGCAAACGTGTCCGGGAATTGAGGAAAACTGGTTCAGCATTTGCTTTAAATCAACATGGACGGTGAAGGGAACAAATTTTTGTCCCGCTACGTGACAAAGCGGCAATCACCGACCATAGTTTATATACAGGACGTTGGCATTGGAGAGCTTTCTATGACAACCCCTCAACATCGTGAGTTTATTCGACACCCCTCCAGCATTCCGCTGGATGTCAAACCACGCGCCGCTCAGGAACAGATGAGCCTGAAGCTGAATAATATCAGCGTCGGCGGACTTTCCTTTGATTCACCTGTGCCTTTTAACGATGGCGCGGTGGTCAATATCCGTATCTCCCTCAAACCTGTATTTCGGGTCAATGCGATTGTGCAATGGTGCAAACGTGTGGATGACCATTTTGAGCTGGGGGTGCGTTTTCTGGATCAGGAAGATGCCTATCGCGTACGCATGGTGGAACAGATCTGTCACATAGAAGAATATCGCCATGACAGAATGCGTAAAACCGGTAAACGCCTGAGTCGTAACAAGGCCTCGCTGGAATGGATTGCCAAACACGGCCAGCGCTTTCCCCACTGAAGCGCCAATCAACTCTCTGTCGCGCACCAGTCAGCGGCCTGTGCGTATACCTGCGGATCGTAGAGCAGATCAAAGTGGTTACGCTCGTGAAAGATTCGACAGTGATCGTCAGCAAGCGGTAGCCCCTTGTGGTGATCTTTGCGAACCGCCGTCGCGCTCGACAGCCGGACCAGCACATCACCGAACAGATAGCTCAAGGGGTCTTGATGATTTTTTCCCAGCACGGCGGCCATCACGTAGTGCTCCACACCTGTCAGCAATGGTATCGTTTTGGCCCGTGAACGCGTGCGCGCTGCATTTCTTTGCTGCGAGTCTTCATCCTTCCAATCTTCATCCAGTAGATAGCCATGCCGAAGATCCTGAATGCCGGCACTGCGATATCGGCCCAGTGCGAGTGGCTCCAGGTACTGAATAGACCGCATGCCCTTGTCGATAAGATGGCCGAGCTTTTCCAGTGGCGCACCGCTGTGGGGGCTTCCAAGATAAATGGCCCGTTTCAGATAAGGTAACCAGGACGCCTTGTTCTCTTGCGCGTAGTGACAGGCACTGCGTATGACCAAGCCGCCCATACTATGACCCACCAAGGTGATGGATCGTACCGAGACCGGCCAGCGCGCAATCAGCTGTTCCATTATCTGCCCGAACTCACGGCCATTTTCCGAAATATGCCGACCGCTGTTATAGCGCAGGTAAAGGGGAGTCAGGCCGCGCTCCTGCTGCAGATAGCTGCCCAGATCCTGGCCATTACGCTGCCATTGAAGTTGGGACATGCACAGGCCATGGACCAGAATCACGATATCCGGGCTAGTCGGCTGCTCCAGGTTCAGCGCCTCATCCATTGAATCCAGATCCAGCGCCTCCGCTTTATTGCTCGCCAGATCATCCGCCGAGCAGCTGGCATACAGGGACATCTGGATCGCCAGGGGGTTGTCGTTCGCTGCCAGGGCATCACCACACACGCCATTCAATGCTGCCATGGCCTGTATATAGCGGGCATCCGGTTCCAGTTCCGGCAAGGCTCCCGGATACAAATCGATCAGGCTTTCCAGACAGTAGCCCACCAGCGATGTGGTGGCCCGCACGCCCATATAACTGCCCATGGCAATCAAGCCGTGGGCGCGTGTTGGCTGCTCCGGTGCCTTCTCCCAGGGCAGGGGGCGTCGGGCAATGGTTTCGTGCAACT
Source organism: Oleiphilaceae bacterium (assembly GCA_965230795.1). Taxonomy (GTDB): domain Bacteria; phylum Pseudomonadota; class Gammaproteobacteria; order Pseudomonadales; family Oleiphilaceae; genus PZPK01. The sequence continues at coordinate 553,276 of OZ246020.1, forward strand.
GCTCGATATGGCGCGTCAGGCCATTAATCCCCTGGATGGTAAAGCGGGTCAGTCCTTTCAGTGGGTCAGTGGGCGCAGACATGGGCGGGCTCCAGATATGACAAGAGCTTCAGTCTATCAGCAATGCCGTCAGATTGATTGATATAGATCGTCAAATGGCCGCTTGGACTGCGCATCACGGTCATTACACACCTTAGCCAGGGCTTGCTTTATCGGGCTGGAATTTGATAGCAATGGAAGAGTGGCGTCGTCCAATGGCTAATCGACCATCTCCAATCAATGTATGGGCAAGCGATGCCAGCAGGAGAAAAACGGGATATTCCCATCCGCCTCCTTCGCTGGTGAATAACCACCCGTTCGCCGCATGAGTCCATGCGGCGACGAGCATTATCGGCAGCAAGAGCATTGATGCATAGCGGCCATAAATACCGAGTAGAATCATTGTCCCGCCAACAAGTTCCAGTGAGAATACTGGCCAGGCCATGAACCCCGGCAAACCTTGACTGTCAAGCCATCCGGTAAAACCCTCGATCGAAAAGACAAACCATTTCAACAGAGCATGTGCTATCCACATCATGCCGAGTGAAACTCTCAATACAGTGGCACCCAAGGGTGCGTATTTTTCATCGATAGTTGTCATCTTTACGCCTCATTTGCCATGTTCGATAGCGAGATTTGCATCGATCCAGTCCTGTTTCCCAACTGTATATTCCTTGACATTGGTATAGCCCATGGTGCGAAGGGTGTGCGCGGCTATTTTCGAGTTTTGGCATTGCCTGTTTGAGCAATACACAACAATCGGTGCGTCTCGATCAGGCAGCATTTCAGGTGCTTTCTCATTGATCTCGTCATGGGGGATGTTCATTGCACCCGGTAGATGCGCAGCCTGAAAATGTCTGGCTGGTAAGGCTTCAACGAGCGTGAGGGGTTCTTTTGATTGCAGCACTTTGTGTATCTGTTCGCGGGTAATCGTTGTAGTCATCTTTAGCTCCTTAAAAACATATGGTTGCAAATGCAACTATAATTACGCTAGCAAGATGTGGTTGCATATGCAACTAAAATCGCATACCATTTGAGCTTATGAAGAACTTACCGAATGACACGACAATTGGTGCCTGGGTGACGCTGCACCGGGCACACCGAAAGTTAATGGATGCCGTTGGCTCAACGCTTAAAGCGAACGATTTACCGGGGCTTGACTGGTACGACGTGTTGCTGGAGTTAAATCGGGAAAAAGCTTCGGGTCTGCGTCAGTTTGAGATCGGCGATAAAGTCTTACTCAATAAACACAACCTTTCCCGTTTAATCGATCGCCTGGAAAAGCAGCATTTGGTGAGAAGGGACTCGTGTGAGGAAGATGGTCGTGGCAACCGAATAAAAATCACTGACGAAGGCGAGAAATTGCTTCGGTCGATGTGGCCTGTATATGGTCAATCCATACAGCAAGAATTCGGCGAGCGTTTGAACGACGATGAGCTGTCGGAACTGTCACGTCTGCTCGCAAAGGTGCTGGCCAAAGACTTGAGCAGCTAGATCCCAGGCAAATGGATGGGGTCGTTGGGGCGGCAAACCAAAGCCTACAAGCTTACAGTTGCGAGGGTCTTGTCTCCGGGAACAAGGCATACTGGGCTTTATAAAACAGCTCCATTTCCTCGTCCTTGACGCCATCAATCGACACCAGTTGGTTGAGCATGGCCATAAAGTTCAGCTTTGAACCCGGGTTGTCTTTCAGAAATTCCGCCAGGGTATTCAGGTCTTCCTCCACCGGGCAGTCAATGTGTTTAACGCGCTCATGCAGGCTGGCAATCTGGTCATCTGAAAGATCAAATTCATGTTTCAGTATGCGTGAGAAGGTGCTTTTTTCGTGGCTCGTTTCCTTACCGTCCGCGGCAATCACCCGATACAGTAATGAAGCCAGCGCGACGTGCAGGACTTCACTTTCATGATGCTCAAATATGCGTGCGTGGTCGTGCACTTCATCCAGCCAATGTTTGATAGACGTAAACAAAACGACCTCCTGATGTGTACGGAATGTGTCCCATGACTCTCACTAGCATAGCAAATCCATAGTAAAACGATTCAGAGATATGCCGGGTTCTTGATGATTATCAAAGCCGAATGCCTTGCCTTTTTGCGTCTTCAGGGTGTGCAGAGGATATTGATGAAGTAAACTTTGACGAAATTACCCCCAAAGCAAAAAAACGATGCCCTATAAAGATCGATCCGAACTGAAAGTCCTGCTCTTGCAAATCAGGGAAAGCGAGCAGGTCAAAAGGGAAGAACTTGAAAGCTTTGCCCGCTACAGTCGACTCGACGTTGAGCAATTCGACGTCCTCAATGTCTTTGAACAGCCTGAGTTTAGAAGCGATGTGGCGCAGGGCTATGACGCCCTGTTTGTGGGTGGGGCGAGCGAGGCCAATGTCATGGAGCCTGAGATCTATCCCTTTGTGCCCTTTGCCGAGCGCCTGCTGTTGCAGTGTATTGACGATAGCTTGCCGGTGTTTGCCTCCTGCTTTGGTTTTCAATTAGCGGCGCAGGCTCTGGGTCGGCAGATCGTCGACGACAAGGACAACTACGAAATGGGCACGATTCCGATCAGCCTGACGGCGAAGGCGAAGTCAGACCTTATATTTCGCGATGTCTCGGAGGGTTTTCTGGCGGTATCGGTACACCAGCAGAAAGCCCTGTCGCCGCCCGATGGGTGTGTGGAGCTGGCCTATACCGATATTTGCTGCCACGCCTTCAAGGTAAAAGACAAACCCTTCTGGGCCTTTCAGTTTCACCCGGAAGTGGACCTTAAAATTCTGATTGAGCGACTGACCTACTATAAAGAAAAATATACCGATGATGACGGACATCTGGCCGAGGTTCTGGAAAACGCCCGGCCGACACCGGAATCCAATCACCTGATCGGGGCCTTTGTTGATCGGGTGTTGCTGGGTGAAGAGAACAAGTAGGCAATGGCGGCGGCTTTTTTGTTATAAACCATATCTTGAATGACTGAGAGGCGGGGTTTTCACTTTTTGAGGGTAAGGCCTAACTATGCACCTAGAAAAATGGAGAGCACATGGGTTTTGATGAAATAGTTTTTTTACTCTTTTTTGTTGCGATCGTGTATTACTGGCACAGGAGTAAGAAAAAATCCCAGCTGGCATTTATCGAGAGTTACAGGTTCAACACGGCTATTGTTAAGAAAGTACAGAACAGGTATCCAAACCTGAACAATCAACAAATTGAACTGGTTCTCTGTGGCCTCAAAGATTACTTCTATATTTGCAACCAGGCGAAACGAAAAATGGTTTCGATGCCATCGCAGGTGGTGGATGTTGCTTGGCATGAATTCATTCTATTCACGCGTCATTATCAAGCTTTTTGCAAAAAAGCTCTAGGTAGGTTTCTTCACCATACACCGACTGAAGCAATGCGCACTCCAACGTTGGCTCAAGAAGGTATAAAACGGGCATGGAGGCTTGCGTGCGCGAAAAGTAACATTAATCCAAGAGCCCCCACTCATTTGCCATTGTTGTTTGAGATTGATTCGAAACTTCAAATAGAGGATGGCTTCAAATATTCGTTAAATTGCAAAGACAGATCCTCACCTTTCTATGGAGATGGATACTGCGCTGGTCATATTGGATGCGCCTCAGGTTGCGCAGGTGATTCGGGTTCTGGTGGTTTTTTTGACGGATTTGGAGGGGATTCCAGTGACTGCGGCGGTGGATGTGGTGGTGACTAGTCTTAAAGGAAAAACTGGGGTCAGAGTAGGTTACTCTCACCCTACTTTAACTTTTGCATTCTGCCCAAAGGCCTTCATTTCCGCTTCCCGAGAATCAAACCATGTTGATAACAGAACTTCTTGGTATTGAACTGCCGATTATTCAGGCGCCGATGGCGGGTGTCCAGAATCACGAGCTGACAGTGGCGGTGTCCAATGCCGGTGGTTTGGGGTCTCTGCCCTGTGCGATGCTCAGTGCGGAAGCCTTACGTCACGAATTGAACAACATATCACGCCAGACTAAACAGCCATTTAACGTCAACTTCTTCTGCCACCGGCCGCCTGACCATGAAGATGCTGCCGAGCATGCGTGGCGGCAGGCCCTGTCACCCTACTATGATGAATTCGGCATTGATAACAATGCGATTGCGTCCCAGTCAGGTCGCTCGCCATTCAGCGCCGAAGCGGCAGATCTCCTGGAAGCATTCAAACCTGCGGTCGTCAGTTTTCATTTCGGCTTGCCCTCGCCGGAACTGCTGAATCGGGTGAAGGCCTGGGGAGCGAAAATCCTGTCCACGGCCACGACGGTAGAGGAAGCACTTTGGCTGCAGGCCCATGGTGCGGATGCCATTATCGCTCAGGGATTGGAAGCAGGCGGGCATCGCGGGTTTTTCCTGTCGCAGGACTTGGACACCCAGATGGGCTCTTTTGCGTTGCTTCCGCAAATCGTCGAGGCGGTCGATGTGCCGGTTATTGCGGCAGGGGGCATTGCAGACGCCAGGGGTGTTGCAGCGGCGATGGCTTTGGGTGCCGCGGGCGTACAGATCGGCACCGCGTATTTGCTATGTCCCGAGGTGTCGACAACACCCATGCATCGTGCCGCCCTGAAAAGCGATGCGGCTCGGCACACGGCGCTAACGAATCTTTTTAGTGGAGGCGCTGCACGCGGAATTGTGAATCGCCTGATGCGGGAACTTGGGCCAATGAGCGAGGTAGCTCCAGCCTTTCCGCTTGCATCCACAGCCATTGCCCCCTTGCGGGCGAAGGCGGAAAGCCTTGGCAGTGGAGATTTTTCACCCTTGTGGGCCGGGCAGAACGTTAGCGGATGCAAGGAGATTTCAGCAGCCGTGCTGACGCGGGAATTGGCAGGTTTAAGTTCAGACCCGGGCTAGCGGAGAGTCGAAAGAAGTGGGTATCCATTTTTAAGTTTCTGAATAGCAGTCTGGAGCTGTATTAACTGATGAAACCAAATGTACCCACTTCACATATCTGAAAGTTAGAACATCAAACTGATGCTGTTTTCGCGTTCTTTTCTACATTCTGAGTTTCTGGTTGGAGATATTCCGTCAGGATGGTTGGGCTCCACAGACGTGCGATAACATTTTTCATCATGTAAAGAGCAAGTAGTCCACACAATGCTAGGCCAAGTGAATTATCAAAGTACCAGACGCCAACTAAACCCAGTGTCAGTCCAATACCACTTGAAGAGGCGGATTGGAGTCTACTGTAATGGTTTATTCGCTTTTCAAACTCTTTCGAGTCTGGCAACTGTTGGACCAAGGCTTCCATTGCATGGGTTTTAACCGTGGGATTTAAAAACTCCAGATCCATTGTTTTTGACTCTAACTCGCCGGTTTTTTTATCCGCTTCCTGGTAGCTGATTTCATAGGTATCTTCATAATGGCGTGTCGATACCTTTATGATTGAATCCAAAGCGATTGCATCCAGTTTATTGCCTTTGCCTCGGATGGATAAAATCTCTCCTAATGGAAGGTCGCCCTGATAAGCTTTCTGAACTTTTTTGGTACAGGATTTTGCGAATTTAAAACGCACCAGTTTGTCATCGTCAATGGCGATCAATTGATGGTCCTCAACGTCTAGCCAACTGGAACCACTATAAAAACCTTCGGGCATGTAACCATCCGGTTCCCGACCAAAAACTGGAATCAAAATAATGCTTAGCACAAAGGCTCCAACACCGGATACAGTGGCTGCCTGTATGCTGCGAGAGATGGGCGAGGTATTGGCGTCTGCCAATATGGTGCGCTTGAAAAGGACTAGGTTATGTTTGGGTCCGGTCGCCCAGAGCTCAATCTGACCGCCTTGTTCTAACGACTCGAAGTGAGGCTCACTGACTTTTTTTGTTTCAGTGACACGCTCTCCGTTAAAGTCATAAGTTAAGGTCACAAAGCTGTTGATTCGCGTTCTGCGCTTACCCTTGAAAGTTCGATAGCGTTCTTCTTCCTGGTAGAGATCGACAACCTCTGCTTCAATGATTATTTTTTCCGGGTCGGCGATAGCGGCTTTGGCGAAGCGTTGACTTGGGCCCTCGATATACCAAGAGGCGGTGATGATTGCGATGACGGAGAGAACAAGAAAAATCTTGATGTTGCGTTTGCGTTTTTGTCCTGGAGTAGAAAAGTTTGTCATGATACCAAGCGTCCTTACTAGTTAGTGTATTTTTGACTATAGGCTAATTTCTCGACTTTTCCCGCAATTTGATTTTCTTGCACCGTATATTGTTTTTTGGCAAAGGACCTCTCTGGAAGCAAACAGCATCCGAGCCTGCTGAAAACAACTTACGCTCGCAATGAGACATCTCGCCCGCGCGAAAGGCTGGGCCAGACAACAAAAGCCAGCCCCCGGATAGCTGGCTCGAATGATTCGCATATGAGCTTGCGAGCCAAAAGATAGTGCTGAGTTAATACGATGCAACCCGATGCGTGGCGATTTTTTTGATATGTTTATTTGCCGGGAGCATGGTAAACAAGTGACATAGAAACGGGCCGAACCGCGCGTTGCCATAACACGCCATCCGACCCGTCTATCCAAACGGCTGATACGCCGCAAATAGTCTCCTACAGTGAACAGCTTTCCGGAGGCAAGGAATTAATCCAGCGTTCGATCAGCGCGACCCCTTCCTCATGAACGATGGCACGGCCAAGTTCCGGCATACGCTGACGTTCGTCGTTGGTGTTCATGCGAAACAGCAGATACGAATCCAACGCATTTCCTGGCACCATGTCGAAGGTGTAGTCTTCGTGACCGCCGGCCACCGGTTCTTTACAGGCGCCATGCTTGGCAGGATAGCTGGCATAGTCGCGATTGAACTCCAGATGCAGTCCGGTTCCGCCCGCAGGTCCACCGTAGTTTTCGGGCAGGTCAAGACCCGCACGGTGACAGTGCGCACAGTTCACATCCAGATAGGATTTCGCGGCGAGCATCAACTCATCGTTGTCCAGGTTGTCGATATCCGTGCTGTCGGTGAAATGGGCGGCCTTGGAGACCTCGTTCATATTCGATGGCAGCCCATCCAGAATGCCCAGATCTTCCCAGTGACTTAACTGATTGGCAATGATGCCATCATAATCATAGTCCTTGTTAAGGAAACGGGCCTTGGGGCCGATCGGTTTGAAGATGGGCTGGCGATCCGGCCCGGGATTGAGCAGTGGAACCACCGAGTGGCAGGAGGTGCATTGCGTGACGGAGGGGACCCGATAGTCAAAGACCTTTTGGGCGCCTTCATGCACGGTCGTCACAGCTTCCACCAGTTTGCCGGCAACGGCCAGACTGGCATCATCGACCGAGTCCCAGTAGTAGGGGCGGGCCACCCAGCCTTCCTCCCGATGAATCAACAGGCGAGTTTCCAGCAGACGTTCGCTGCCGTCCCGGAACGCGGTGTCGTCGGGCATGGCGAAGGTTTTGACGATCACCGTACCAATGGGGAAGTCAAAGGCTTCATGCTCGGAGTATTCCGCCTGCTCACCCTCGGGGATGAAGACAAAGCGGTATTTACTGGCATAGTCCGAGAACAATTGGGTCGACAGGTCATAGGGCACGCCGCCATCATTAGGATTGGCGGTGGGGTCCCGTGGGTCCTGGAACAGATTGTAGTCTGATAGCTGTGGACAGTTTTCATTCAATAGTGCGTCCCATTTCACAGAGCTGGCTTCGCCACTGCAAGTCCGGGTATCGTCCTGATTCCCGTTTTTTGAGTCGCCGCTTTTAATGACCACCTTGCAGGCCGTCAGTATCAGAATAAGGGCAAACCAGGCCAGCGCATGTGCGGACCGTCTGCCGTGAAGATTCAGTTTCATCATATGTACCTCTGAACAATGGATGACAGCAGGGCGGTGCCGTCCGGCGTTCCGCCCCGCAGGCTTGTCATGGGCTACAGTGAGCAGGCTTGTGCCGCCAGATCATCGCCCTGGCAACCGTATTCCTTGCCGTCGAAACTAACGCTCGCAGCTGGTAAGCGGTTTTGCACACAGTTCAGGTAGGTATTGTTTGCCAATGAATCGATTAGCAGGCTGGCTTGAGGATTGCCGCCGCCATCCCAGTTATTGGGATCCAGCGGATCGGTGCCGTAGACCAAGCCTGTATTCACGTCGTAATACGTGGCAGGATCATTGCCGATCACATTGTTATTGAGGCAGACACGATCTCCATTGCCATAGGGGTTGTAGTTGATGCCATCCGCCTGGGCTTCGGGGCTGACCAGGGCGTTGAAGCCGGTGAGTGCGCCGGCATTGGACAGCAGTTCGCCGATGCCGTCATAGAGCACAGCAGGGAAGACCTGGGGCATGCCAGAGGCATTGTAGGGAGAGCTGTAGCCGGCGATGACATCGGCAATCAACACACCACCGGGGTCGTCGCCATTGCGGGCGATGAGGTTGTCGTGGGCGTAAACGTTCTTCACCATGGGCGTCCAGCCAGCGGTAATGGAGGCGCCGTAATTGACCGGATAGTTCGCCACATCCTGGTCATTCATAAAGTAGCTGGAGATAGCAATGGCGGTGGTGCGGTTGTCGGTGATTTCGTTGTTGTAGACTTCCACATCGCTGACGGCAAAGACCAGTACACCGGTGCCGGGAGGTGCAATGCCGACTGAGCCAAGGCCGACGTTTTCGCGATTGTTGGCAACCACGCGATTATTGAAGATTCGAATGTTGCCACCGTAGGCGAGTTCCAGATTCGGAAAGTCGAAGGCCAGAATGCCGGCGGTGTTGTCCATGGCGACATTGTCATAAACGTCCGCATTCAGCGTGTTCTCGATTTCGATCCCGGCGATATTGCGGTTGACGACGTTGTTGCGCACCACCACGTCGCGGGACTGACCGACATAGATACCGGCGTCACGCGAGCCGCTGGTTTTGTTGTGTTCAACCAGAACATTCACACTGTTGACCGGATACAGGCCATAGGCGCTGTTGGCGGTGGCCAGTTCCCCGTCCCAGTTCACATAGGTGTGGGTCATATGCACACCATTAACCCCCACCGCTTTGATCCCGTTCTTGTTGGTTTCCACTACAGCCATATCGCGTACGGTGATGTTATTGCCGCCTTCGAGGCGAATACCATCGTCACCACTGCTGCCGCTGAAATCCAGCTGTGTTGCGCCAATCCCGTGTCCGGTCAGCGTCAGGCCGTTGGCCGCTGAAATGATGATGGACTCCGATACCGTAAATTGCCCTTCAGGCAAGAGCACGACGGCGTCATCGGCCACATCAAACAGTGCCAGCAGCAGCGCTTCGGTAATATCGCTGCCATCGGCCACATCGGGCGCGACCTGAATCGCATCACAGGGGACGGCATAGCCGGAGGTGGTGACTGCAATGTTCTCGCAGCTATTACCACCGTTACCGGTTTTGTCTTTGATGACGATTCCATCGAGTGCGTTTTCGACCACTTCTTCGGTGTCTTCGTCGCCTTTTATGGTGACTTTACAGCCGGAGATGATGAGCGTGCCGGCAAGCGCCAGCGTCGCCATGCGCAATGCAGGTTTCCAGGATAATGAAGAGTATTTGGGTGACATGTGCATTCCCTCTTTAGTGTTTTTATTGTGATTCCAGCGCTTCAAGTCAGGAGTTGAAACGCCTTCGGCAAGACTAAAGAAGGGGCCCTGATGGGCTCAAAAGCTTCCGCTGTGCAGAAGCGAATTTCGCTGTGCAAAGTGTAAAAAGCCTCTGAGCAAATGTTGCAAGAGGCTTGGCAAAAACTGTAAGGGGTTGATTTACAGGGAAGTGACGGGGGAGAGCTTGTCGCTTTGTCCGCCTTGCTCAAAGGCATGACGGCTTAGAGCGTCGAAACTGTCTGACCGGGTATGCTGCCGATATTCGCTGGGGGTACAGCCGCGAATCTCCCGGAAGGCACGATTGAATGAACTCAGGGTTCGATAGCCCACATCCAGGGCGATGTTCTGTATCGGCGTTTGGGGCTCAGCCAACAGACGTTCACTGGCCTCACCAATGCGCAGATGATTGATGTAGTCATTGAAGTTCCGATAATCGAAGGCTTCATTGATCAAGGCCCGGGTCTTGTATTCCGGGATCGACAGCTCTCTGGCGAGCATACTCAGGGTCAGCTTTTCGGTGCGATAGTAACCTTGGGTCATCAGCGCGTGAAGTTTTTCCAGCAGAACCTCCTGTTCGCTGGGTGGAGAGGGCTCCGCTTGCTGTGGGATCGAAATGCAATTCGTGGTATCCAAATGCCGAACCCGTGCAAAGATGCCATCCCGGCCTTTCAACAGCGCAAAGCCTGTTACCAGAGCTGCCACACTGGCGACCACATTGAGACTGAAGGCGGGTAAATATCCCGTGTTCATGCTCAGCGTCACCCACAGGGACGTCAGGCCAAGCGTACAGAGCATCAGCATACGCAGGCGTCTGCGGGACTCGATCAAGTCATCCTGCCAGTGTGCAATGACCACCCAGAGTCCGTTCAGAATCACCAGATACTCGCAGCTTCGGGGAAGCTCCCAGGCCAGCACGTGCAGCCAGCCGCTCTCCGCCATGGGGGCACCAAAGGGTCTGGCCAGTGCCGGAATAACGCAGGAATACAGGGCCAGCAAGGACCATATGGAACGCAAACTCGGACGGCGGGCAAAGCCAACCTGGCACAGCAACCAGAACAGGGCAGGAATGAAGGTCATCAGATCGCCCATCAGCCATGACCAGTTAGCCGGAACCACATTGCGCAACAGGAAGGCCGCCACCGCTACCAGTAGCGCCAGAAACACTTTGGCGATAAACAGGCGATGAAAGTCCCGCGCGATAACGATAAACAAAACGGTAATGATGCCGAGGCAGAAACCACTGAATAGCATGGCGGACACTCCTTTTTATTATTCTGAGGAAAGTGAGCCGGAAACGATGACTGTCTATTTTATACACAGGCTTGGGCGGCAATAAACCGTTGGACGTACAAATCGCGAACAAAGTCGGTGACTGGGCGCTATTTAGCGCGGTCAATTCCTGTTAACCCTGATTACTCAAGGATCGGGAGGCCATCATACGGGGTTTGAAATCGTTGTTGTGGGTCAGCCATTGGGTCAGGGCGTCTCCCGGGATCGGCTGCTGGACGAAGAATCCCTGTCCAAGATCGCAGGCCATGTCTCGAAGGGTAAGCAGAGTTGTCTGATCTTCGATGCCCTCGGCAACAACCCGAAGTCCGAGCTGATGGGCGATGGCCATGGTGGTTTCAACGATGACGCGATCTTCGTTGTTGCGCAGCATGTCGGTGACGAAAGAGCGGTCGATTTTGAGCTCATGGATGGGCAGTTTCTTCAGATAGGTTAGGGAAGAGTAGCCGGTGCCGAAATCATCGAGTGACAGATTCACTCCATAGCTGCTGAGGATGTCCAGGGTAACCAGTGTTTGGTGCATATCCTCTATCACAGCACTTTCGGTGACTTCGAGTACCAGTTTTTCTGCCGGGAACTGATGCCGCTGCAGAGCCTCAATGACTTCGTCGGCGAAGCTTTCGTTGAGCAGGTTACGCACCGATATATTGATGGCAATGGAGAGGTCCATTCCTTGTCGTCTTAGCGAGGCGCAGTAACCCAGTCCCTGGTCAATGACCCATTCCGAGATGCGTTGAATCACACCGGTACTCTCGGCAATATCGATAAAGTGGCTGGGCGTGAGCAAACCGTGCTTGGGGTGCTGCCAGCGGATCAGCGCTTCGATACTTTCCACCCTGTTTTGCTGCAGATTGATTTTGGGCTGATAGTGCAGGCTGAGTTCATGATTATCGAGGGCATTAATGAGCTCGCCCATGATAGACAGGCGGCTTTCGCTGTATTGGTCGATGTGCGCGTCATAACTGACAATAGGAAGCTTGGACCATTTGGCGGCGCGGACGGCGATCATGGACTTGCGCAACAATCCCTCTGCGCTGTGGTCGTCCTGAGGCCAGCTGGCGATACCAATGTTGCCGCCAAGATCGAGAGTCATATCGTTAAACAGCACTGGTTGCGCCAGTTTCTTGATGAGGCCCTCTATGATTTTGCGCTCGTCATCGGCGAGCGAACAGCTTAGTACGAATGCAAAGTACACTCCCTCCATAACGCCGATATAAGCAGGGGATTCATGGGCCATGGACAGTGCTTTGATACCCGGCCAGCCCGATAATTCCTTATCAAGATTACGTAAAGCCTGAATCAGTATCTGGTCTCCGGCCTGATGACCGAGGGTGAAGTTGATGTCATGAAAGTTATTGAGGTGAACCGTGCATACCAGCAGCTTGTTGTGCTCGGAGGTGTCGCCAACAATGATGTCGCTGAGGCGTTGTGTACATAACAGACGATTGGGGGCGCCGGTGAGGGGATCATGAAAATTCTGGAATACCAGGGCCTGTTCGGTTTTGCGTTTTTCCTCGGTGGCTTCCAGTGCCGCTTCAACAGCCTCAATGCGATCAGCTTTCTCAGTGTTGATGCGGTCAGCCAGGGCCAGAGATAGCAATATGACTTCTGCTGTGGCGCCCAGCTGCGTGCCATATTGGGTCAATAAAACGTTGGGCAGAATATCAAACTGTAACAGCGCCCGAGCAATGAAGCCTGTGATCAGAAAACCCCAGGCGGCGGTGAAGAAGTAGGCGCGGCGTTCTCGTTTATACACCCCGTAAATGCCCGTCGCGACAATGGCAAGACAAATGGGAATCGGCAGGAATACTGCCATAACGGTCGACAAATGCTGGCCAAGCAAAAACGGAAAACTGAGCGCAGCGAGGCAGAAAAGGCTGAGACCGGAGAGCAGTTTTTCAATGCCATGGCCATAGTCTTTGGTGCCGAGAAATGAACGGGTAAAACAGAGCGCAAAAAACATGGAAGTCGGAGCAATCAGTGCAAAGGCCACATTGGCCATGTCAGGGCTATGTGGCCAGAGAAACTGGTTAGCGACTCCGCTGATCACCATGTTAGTGATCAGAATAGTGGCGATGTAAAGAATGTAATGGACGTAAGCGATGTCCCGCACCGACAGATACACGAAGAAGTTGTACAGAATCATAACCAGCATGATGCCGTAAAAAATCCCCAGCCAGTAAAGTTTCTGGGCCGACTTTTCCAGCAGTTTGGTATCGGAATACAGGGCCAGTGGTAGCTGCAGGGAGGTGCTGGTTTTGATGCGGAAGTACACCGCAGCGGGCTCAGTGGTGGCGAGCCGGATGGGAAAAATATAACTGTGTAAATGGATGTCGCGGATATCAAAGGGGTAGGCATCCCCCATCAGCATTTTCCGGTAATGGCCATTCGCATCGGGATAGTAATATTCAATGTGATCTAGAAAGGGATAGTCCAGTTCCAGGTACCAGGAACCGTCGCGACTGAGGCCTTCTGGGTCATGAACCGGTAGTCGAAACCAATAGGCGCCGTCCACAAAGCCGAAATTGGGGTCCTCTCCGGGGACGGCCTGAAAACGCGCTTGCCACTTGGCCAGGCGGATGGAGTCGATATCCAGAATTTCTGTTTCCGGTAAATAGCTGAGATGTTTGCCAAGATGAAGGGCAGTGCCTTGGGGTTTGAGTGTCACGACAGGGAGTACGTTATCAGACGCATTGACGGTGCAAGCCAGCAGCGAACACCACAACACCAGCGTCATCCGCAGAAAGCTGAACAGGGTTAGTCTGGACTGATGCTCCAATCTATACAAATGCATATCCCGAGCTGCATTCCCTTGTCTTCGAATGCCGTCGTGTCTCCTACTCGACCGCTTGCTTCTGAGACGTGATTAAGCCATGTGATATCCGCCTGTGCCTTACAGGTATTTATAGGCGACACGGACAAAAAACGCCACGTTTTGTGGCGTTCATTGTTGATCAGAGCGCACGACTGTTAGCAGAATCGCACTGAGTTAAGGCGTTCCTGTGACGGACACATCTGACTCGTTGAGAGGATTATTCTCGAGATAGACAGGCAGCGAAATCAATGCCCTTAAGTTGTGGTACGAAGTTGCAGGGTCCCTGGCGACTGTCAATTTGTGAGGCAATGATCTCTTCCCAGGCGGTACGGCAGGCGTTGGTGCTGCCGGGAAGACAAAAGATCAGGGTTTCGTTTGCCATGCCGGCCAATGCTCTGGACTGAATGGTCGACGTGCCTATCTGATTCAGCGAAACCTGACGGAACAATTCGCCGAAGCCATCGACGGTTTTATCCAGCAAAGGCGCTACCGCTTCCGGTGTGCTGTCGCGGCGAGTGAAACCCGTGCCGCCGGTGATCAGCACCACCTGAGTCGTAGCGTCGGCAATCCAGACTGATAGTTGCGCGCGAATCTGGTAGATATTGTCCACCACGATCTGCTTGTCGCTGAGGCTATGGCCTTGCCCGGTCAGTGCTTCGACCAACCATTTTCCGGAGGTGTCGGTATCCTCATTGCGGGTGTCTGAAACCGTTAATACGGCGATATTAAGGGGGATAAGTTTCTGACTTACGTTGTGTCCCATAAAACCACTCTCTTTCATCATTGGGATGGAGTTGTGAATCTGTCTGCTCTATCAGCGGCAAACTTAGCCGCCGATCATGGCCAGTTGTCTGATCGCGCCCGTCTCTGCGTGTGCGAGTCGATGTCCTGCCTGCTTGTCTCTTACCATCTGGCGAATGGTGTCGGCCAAAGGCGCGGCGTCTTCTCCAGGATCAGGCATGTGGGGTCGCAACGCCAGATTGTCATCGGCGAACAAGCATAAATGAAGATGGCCATTTGAGGAAACACGCAGTCGGTTGCAGTCGGCACAGAAATTTTTGCTATAGGGCATGATGAGACCAATACCGCCCTGATAGTCCCGATGTGAGTATTCCAGTGCAGGTCCGGCATGTCGGGGTCGCTGACGTAATTGCCAGCCTTCTTTCAGCAGAATTTCCTGGATGTGCGTCCCGGCAAAATGCTGGGCAGAGAAGAACCCCGCATTGTCGCCGGTTTGCATTAATTCGATAAAACGCAGGGTTACCGGACGTTCGCGCACCAGTGCGAAAAAGTCTTTGAGCTCATGACCATTGTATTGCCGCAGCAGCACCGTATTGATCTTGATACGTCGAATGCCGAGTGCCTGGGCCTTGTCCAATGCGCGATAGATTGCATCGAGTTTGTCATGACCAGTGATAAGACGAAAGGTCTCCGGACGCAGACTGTCGGCGCTGAGGTTTAGGGCATCGAGACCGGCTGCGACCAGATCGTCCAGCTGACGATCGATGCGATAGCCGTTGCTTGTCAGTGCCACCTCCTCAATTCCGGGCGTGCGCTTGCATAGCTCTATGATCTCCGGAAGATCCTTGCGCAGCGTCGGCTCTCCGCCGGTAATGCGAATCTTGCGGGTGCCGTTGAGTGCAAAGGCCTGCACCAGCGACTGGATTTCATCGCGAGAAAGGGGCGTGTCGGAACCCTCTTCTGGCGCACAATAGCCATCAGGAAGGCAATAATTGCAACGAAAGTTGCAGACGTCGGTGATGGACAGACGCAGGTAAGTAAAGCGTCGATCAAAGTGATCTTTCATCATAACTAGTCGTCATCCAGAAAATTGTGGGCATAGGCAGAGGCAACGCGCTGGCGAAAACGATCCGCCTTCAGAGCCAGGAACATCACCACCATACAGCAGGCCAGTACAGCATAAAGAACCATAAAGCAGGCACTGTAGATGCCCATAAAATCAACCGCCAGACCAAAAGCAATGGGGAGCGTACAGCCGCCAAGAGCCCCCATGGCGGCGACAATGCCTCCTATCAGACCCATGTTTTGCGGGAAATACTCATGTATGGTTTTGTATACGCTGGCACGCCCGAAACCCTGTGCCAGACCGATGACAAAGATCAGTCCGCTGAATACCCAGACGTTAATCTCAATGGTGAGTACCACATCATGGTCAATACCGTGAATGGTCATGGTGGTGGGTGGATAGCAGAGGAAGAACAGGCACACCAGGCAGATCCAGAATACCATCCAGTTTACCGCACGGCCGCCATAGCGATCCGCAAACCATCCTCCGAGCGCTCTGACCATACTGGAGGTCGCGACAAAGAACAGGGTAAAGGCCATCGCCTGTTGGTTGTTAAGGTCATAGGCTCGCGCGTAATACTGGGGCAACCACAGGATAAGCGCCAGAAAGCTGCCGAAAACGAAATAGTAATAGAGACCGAAACGCCAGACCTGAATCCTTTTCAGAGCATCGATGGCGGTCAAGCTCACAGTAAGACCGGAGGGTTCATAGGGACGCTTGGGTGCGAACAAGGCAAATACAAAGGCTGTGAGTAACAGGCCGCCGCCATAGATGGGGCCCAGGCTATCCCAGCCCCACTTATCGACCAGAAAAGGAGCCAGCGCCAGGGTAATGGCCGCACCGGTATTGCCGGCCCCAAAAATCCCCATGGCGGTTCCCTGCAGACGGCTCTCAAACCAGTCGGTAACGTAGCGGATGCCGATGGTAAAGGATGAGCCGCTGAGCCCGATCCACAGTCCGAGCCAGATATAGGCTTGCAGGGATTCGATGTAAGGCAGCAGAAACAGTGGCGGCACCGTCAGCACCATTTGCCAGGTATAAATCTGCTTCGGGTCAAAACGCTCGACTAACATTCCCGCCGGAATCCGACCCAGCGCGCCGGTTAGTACGGGTGCAGAAAAAAACAGGCCAAGCTGGGTGGCAGACAGATCAAGACGGCTTTGTAGTTCCAGACCCAGCACCGCATAGAGCGTCCACACGGAGAAGTTGGCGGCAAAGGCCAGGGTTGCGAGAGTCAGGGCCCGATAGGCCCCTGGAATGGCTGTGCTCATAATTCGACACTGTCTGTAAATCGTGGTGACAACTATTTAACCAAAATCCCCAGGCAGACTCGGCTTTCTATCTCCTTTTATCCGCGGTCAGTCCCGGGCATATCTCCAAATAGGTAGGTTGCTGCGCTTCCCCTTGTTTATGCGGCTTCAGGGAGTATCTCAAAGTAGGTAGAAGGTGGCTTGTGGCGGCTTTTGGCGCGACATCTGTCTTGATTCATATCAAGCCCGTGGAGTGCTTCAATCACCAGAATAGAGTCAAAACCTGACTTGGATGGGAGGCCCTATGTCCAACGACCATAAAATAAACCTTTTCGCTTTGCGCGATCCGAAAATCAAAACGCTGCATATCACTTGGTTTGCGTTTTTTCTGACCTTTGTCGTCTGGTTCAACCATGCGCCCTTGCTGGTGTTCATGAAAGATGCCTTCGACATGAGCAGCCAGCAGGTGAAGGCGCTGATGATCCTGAACGTGGCTCTGACGATACCTGCACGGATTGTCATTGGTATTCTGGTAGACAAGTTCGGGCCGCGGAAAGTCTATAGTGGTCTGCTGGTGGCCTCATCATTATTGTGTTTGTCCTTCGCTATGGCGGATACCTATGAAGCTCTCGCGTTAACGCGATTTCTAATGGGCTTTGTTGGTGCCGGCTTTGTGATCGGTATCCGCATGGTGGGTGAATGGTTCCCTCACAAATCAGTAGGTATCGCCGAAGGTATTTACGGCGGCTGGGGTAACTTTGGTTCTGCGGCGGCGGCCATGTCATTGCCAACACTGGCCTTGCTATACGGTGGTGAGGATGGTTGGCGATATGCTTTGGCAACCACGGGTATCATTGCCGGACTCTACGGGATTTTCTATTTCCGGGTTGCCCGCAATACGCCAAAAGGCTCCACGTACTTCAAGCCCAAGAAAGCTGGTGGTCTGGAAGTGACCAGCTGGGGTGATTTCTATTTTTACCTTGCAATGAACATCCCCATGTATGCCGCACTGGCAGTGCTATCCTGGAAACTGTCTCCATCAGGTGTCGGCTTGCTTACGGATACCGCCATGTATGGCATCTGGATCGGCCTGGTTGTGCTCTATGTTTTCCAGGTGAGTCAGATCTGGCATGTGAACAAGGAAAATCTGACCCATGGTGTATCCGAGCTCGACAAGTATCATTTCAAACAGGTGGCGATTCTTGATTGGTCCTATTTCGTCACCTTCGGTTCCGAGCTGGCTGTCGTGTCCATGTTGCCCCTGTTCTTCCTGGAAACCTTTGAGGGGCTGGACCCGGTCAAGGCGGGGCTATTGGCATCGGGCTTCGCCTTCATGAACCTGGTGGCACGACCTACAGGAGGCTGGTTCTCGGACCGTTTTGGTCGCCGTCATGCCCTGATGATTCTGATCGGTGGTCTGGCCGTCGGCTACTTTGTTCTCAGCCAGATCGACTCCAGCTGGTGGATTCCCATGGCGGTGATTGCCACCATGTGCTGTTCATTCTTCGTGCAGGCGGGAGAAGGGGCTGTGTTTGCAGTGGTTCCCCTGATCAAACGTCGTATGACCGGACAGATTGCCGGTATGGCTGGTGCCTACGGTAACGTCGGGGCGGTCACCTATCTGACCGTGCTGAGTTTCGTGGACTACAGTACCTTCTTTATGGTCATCGCCTGTTCTGCGCTGGTGGTGTTCTTCATCGCCATGATGATGGATGAGCCCAAAGGCCAAATCTCGGAAGTACTGCCCGATGGTACCGTACAGATGATTGACGTCGGCTGATGCCAGAATGGAGGGCTCGCTGAGCGATCCCTCCACTTAACATTGTTAGCGAAATTTTCCACATGAATGATCTCAGTGATGCTGACATTCCGGACTCTGTGACCCGCATTCGAGCGGGTTTTCGCAGTGAAGCGGGTATCAAGCCGGTTAATGAGGATGCCGCGGCCTGTCATCTCCCGGACAACAGTTACCAGCAGCTCAACAAGGGGCCGGTGCTGGTGGTCGCCGATGGTGTGTCGTCTGCCGAAGCGGGCAGGGAAGCGAGCCACACAGCTGTGGAGCGTTTTATAGCCGAGTATTACCAGACCCCCGATACTTGGTCCGTGGGGAAGTGCGGGGAGAACATTCTCTCCACCATCAACCTGCGACTGTTTCGCAAATCCCATGAATTCAGTCAGGAAACCAAAGGCTTCCTGTCCACCTTCAGTGCGGTGGTGATCAAGGGGCAGATTGCTCACTTCTTCCATGTGGGCGACAGCCGGGTATTTCTCTTGCGAGCGGGTAAGCTCAAGCAATGCACCGAAGACCATACCGCCGCCATTGGAGAAGGACGCATGGTGCTGTCCCGCGCTATCGGTATGGATAACCGCCTGAATATTGATTACGGCAAGTTTCCCCTGGAGAAAGGAGACCGCATTCTGCTTTGCAGCGATGGCGTCTATGACTTCATCGAGCCGGAACGGATGGCGGACTTAATGTCTGTTGATGAGTCGCCAGAGGCCATCGCCACGCAATTGATTGAGCAAGCACTGCAAGGTGGAAGTGATGATAACGTCAGTGCAGTGGTGGCGATTGTTGATCATTTAGCCAGCACCAGTCTGGATGATTACAGTGCGCGTCTGACCCGGCTGCCCTTTCCGCCGCCACTGGAAGTGGGAATGAAACTGGACGGTTATGAGGTGACGAGGGAGCTGTTTGCTTCCAGCCGGAGCCAGATCTACCTGGTCAAGGATGGCGAAAGTGGACAACGCTACGTCATGAAGACTCCGTCTCCGAACTACGAGGACGATACCGCATACATTGATCGTTTTATCCAGGAAGAGTGGGTGGGCAAACGCATCAACAGCCCCCATGTGGTGAGAATTATTCAACAGTCGCGTCCGCGCACCTTTTTGTACTACCTGATGGAATATGTGCAGGGGCAGGGGCTCGATCGCTGGATCAAGCAGAATCAGCCCCCCAGTCCCAGGCGGGCCATTGGCATCATCAAGCAGGTCGCAGACGGTCTGCGGGCCTTCCATGACAATGAGGCCGTGCATCAGGATCTGAAGCCCGGAAACATTATGGTCAGTGAGGATGATCGCACCAGAATTCTTGATTTCGGTTCGGTTCTGGTGGCGGGATTGTCGGAACGAGCAAGTCCCATCACTGCTGATGGTGTGCTCGGTACGGCGGGCTATTCCGATCCGCTGTATCTGCGGGGACAGAATCCTGGGATTCAGGGTGATGTCTATTCGCTGGCGACCATCACCTACGAAGTCTTCACCGGACAGTTACCCTACGGGCAGCAGATTGAAGAGTGTCGCAGCAGTTTCGATTTTGATCGCCTACGCTATCATCCGGCCAGCGATTTCAATCCGGTGATTCCACCCTGGTTTGACGGCGCGCTAAAAAAGGCGGTGTCCTTTGATCTGGAAGAACGCTATGCCACCATCGATGAATTCATGCGCGACCTGCTGCAACCGAATCCGGAGTTCCTGCGCGATGATCCGGTGGTACAAAAAAGTGCCAACACCCTGATGTTCTGGAAGATGCTATCCGGATTCTGGTTCGTCACCTTTCTTCTGCTGATCTATCTCTTCGCTACGACGCGGTGATTGTCAGCATTCTGCAGTTGCGCTTTGCGTGACGTGTGTTATACATGTCAGAACTTCAGCACCAATACTAAGCAATAATAACAAGCCGGCCATGCGTTCAAGCAATCGTAAGAATTGGTACCAGATCCTCAACGAACCTTCGATTCATAATCCGTTCTCCATGTTCGTCAATATCTTTCTGGCGCTGGTGATCGTGCTGAATATTCTTGAGGTGGTGTTGACTTCAGTTCAGGACATCGCTGTGGAAATGCAGTCCTGGAGTCTGGCCGCAAACTATGCCTTTGCACTGGTGTTTGGCACCGAGTATCTGGCTCGCGTATGGGTGGCAGCGGAGATGCCTGGCAATCATTATGGCTCGGAGATCCAGAAACGCTGGCACTACATGCGATCCCCTATGGGGCTCATCGATCTGTTCTCATTTTTGCCGGTTGTCCTTTGGATTGTTCTGCCCAATGAAGTCTTTGGTGATCTGCGCATACTTAAGATTATTTCTATGGTTCGGGTCCTGAAACTCACCCGTTACTCTGCTTCCCTGGCCATTCTTGGTCGTGTTTATCGGGAGAATCGAAATATCCTGTTGGCCGCTGGTTTAGTGATGTTGATCCTGACCTTCATGGCAGCGACTGGCATTTATCTGTTTGAACGGCGCGTTCAACCCGAAGCTTTCGGCAGCATTCCCGCCGCCATGTGGTGGGCATTGGTGACGCTGACGACCGTGGGCTATGGTGATATGACGCCGCTCACTATTGGCGGCAAACTCTTCGGTGCCATGGTGATGGTGTGTGGTGTGGGGATCGCTGCCATGCCTGCCGGTATTTTTGCGTCATCCTTTGTGCAGTTGATTCGCGAGCAGGAGCGTGAACGTCGCCGTCAACGTCGCGAAAGAGCCCACAAAAAGCGTCTGCAAAAAGCCGCGGAGCAGCCTGATGAGCCGCTCAGTGCGATCGTTCTCCAGGTTGAAATGAGCCGATCGGAACAGCGGGAAGTGGACTATTTGATCGATGAGTATGGCCTGACTCTGGATCAGGCGGTTGGTGTGGTGATGCATTTCAGGCATTGATAAGAGACTGAACGGACCTGCTTCGTAATGAAAGTGAGTGAGCACGGATGAAAACCATAGGTATTCTCGGCGGTATGAGCTGGGAGTCAACGCAAAGCTACTATCGTGCTTTGAACGAGGGAGTAAGAGCCGCACTGGGCGGACTGCATTCGGCCAAAATCTGTCTTTACAGTGTTGATTTTCAGGAGATAGAAAGCCTGCAACACAGCGGTCGTTGGGTCGAGACCGCGGAGATTCTGCTCCAGGCAGCGCAAGGGGTAGAAGCAGCAGGCGCCGACTTCCTCGTCATTGCTACCAACACCATGCACAAAGTAGCGGCGGAGATTGAGGCTGGAATCGGAATACCCTTGTTGCATATTGCTGATTGCACAGGCCTGCAGTTAAAGGCCAATGGTGTGCGATGCGTTGGTTTGCTTGGTACGCGTTTTACTATGGAAGAAGCTTTCTACAAAGACCGTCTTAGCGAACGATTTGGTTTGAGGGTCGTGGTGCCAGAAGATGATGCCCGCAACGAAGTTCACCGGGTCATTTATGAAGAACTTTGTCAGGGGGAGCTGAAAGAGACTTCCCGTCAGTATTATTTGTCAGTTATCGACGCGCTCAGGCAACAGGGGGCTGAGGCGGTGATTCTTGGCTGTACCGAAATCCGCTTACTGGTGAAACCCGAGGATACCTCTATGCCCCTGTACGATACCACCGCGTTACACGCTCAGCGGGCGGTTGCGCTTGCGTTGGACGACTCATCAAGCGAGCTGTAGACCACTCACACATCCATCCATTCAGATCTTTTACCTCCGACTGAATGTCACAACCTACAAGGAGACACTATGAAACTGGAATCACTGGCCCTGCATCATGGCTATGAATCTGAAGCGACCACCAAAGCTGCTGCTGTTCCCATATATCAGACGACGTCCTATACCTTCGACAACACCCAGCATGGTGCAGACCTGTTTGACCTCAAGGTGCCGGGCAATATCTACACGCGTATCATGAACCCCACCAGCGCCGTGCTGGAAGAACGCATGGCGGCAATGGAAGGCGGTATCGGTGCGCTGGCAGTGGCGTCAGGCATGGCGGCCATCACCTACGCCTTGCAGTGTATTTGCGACGTGGGTAGCAACATTGTCAGTACCAGTCAGCTCTACGGCGGGACTTACAACCTGTTCGCGCATTCCCTGCCGAAACAGGGCATTGAAGTACGCATGGTGTCCCATGATGATTTTGAGGGTTTCGACAGGGCGATTGATGAAAATACCCGAGCGGTATTCTGTGAGTCGATTGGTAACCCGGCGGGCAACGTCGTGGATCTGCAGAAGCTGGCTGAAATCGCCCATCGTCACGGTGTGCC
The DNA here is from genome assembly GCA_965230795.1 of Oleiphilaceae bacterium. Lineage (GTDB taxonomy): Bacteria > Pseudomonadota > Gammaproteobacteria > Pseudomonadales > Oleiphilaceae > PZPK01. The sequence goes on from OZ246020.1 coordinate 576,012, forward strand.
ACTGATTGTCGACAACACGGTGGCGACGCCGTTTTTATGCCGGCCCTTTGAACTGGGCGCCGATATCGTGGTGCACTCGCTGACCAAATATATCGGTGGCCATGGCAACTCCGTGGGTGGCGTTATCATTGATTCCGGCAAGTTTGACTGGGCTGCGCAGAAGGCGCGTTTTCCCATGCTGAACGAACCGGACCCTTCCTATCATGGTGTCGTGTATACCGAAGCGCTGGGCCCTGCCGCCTACATCGGTCGCTGCCGGGTGGTGCCGCTGCGCAATACCGGGGCGGCCTTGTCTCCGCAAAATGCGTTTCTGATTCTTCAGGGACTGGAAACCCTGGGCCTGCGAATGGAGCGCCATTGCAGTAATGCGGAAACCCTGGCCGCCTATTTGAAGGCGCATCCGAAGGTACGCTGGGTGAATTATGCGGCCTTACCGGAAGACGCCAGCTATGAGAACTGCCAGAAAATAACCGGCGGTAAGGCCTCAGGGATATTGAGCTTTGGTATCGAGGGTGATGAGAAGGGCGGTGCCCAGTTTATCGATGCGCTGCAAATGATTCTGCGACTGGTGAATATTGGTGATGCCAAGTCACTGGCCTGTCATCCGGCGTCAACAACGCACCGACAGCTCAATGATGAGGAACTCAAGAGTGCGGGTGTGAGTCGTGATCTGGTGAGGATTTCTGTTGGTATTGAAAATATCGACGACATTATTGCCGATGTCAGTCAGGCACTGGATGCAGTGTCCTGACGGCGAAATTGTAGATTCAGGTGGCTTCTGTGAGCGGTTCAGGCGTTCTGCCAGAACCGGTCATAGAGGCTGAAGCGCTGGTAGTTCAGAGCCTGGTTTTTTACCCGTCGTTCCCATTCTTCATGCCAGCGTTGCCCCAATCGATCTCCCTCTCCCACCTGAATTTTTCCGCCCACTGCCGTGGTAAACATCTGCTTTTCGGTCAGGTCGCGGGTCTCCCGCAATTGTTGACGAAAGGCGCTGTCTTTCAGTGCACGGCGATGAATAGATTCAAAGCGCTGCCATAGACTTTGTTGCGGCTGGTGGCGGGTATTGAATTCTGAAAACAGGGTGCGATCAAATTCGAAGTCCAGTGGCTTGAACAGCGACAAACACGGTGCCGAGGTGCCGGTCGCCATTACCTGGGGTTTGGTGGCATGGCCAAGCTCGGCGACCAGCGAGCCGCAGGTTTGGCTAGGACGCAGAAAGTGAGCTGCGTGCATGCATACGTCGCGGTTGCTGTGCTGGCGGAAGTCATCCATTTCCCGATGGTGCTGACGCAGGTTGTTGATCAGTGCCGGGAAGCTGACCTGCTGGTTTTGATGCAGCTCCCTGAGACAGGAAAGGCTGAGTTGACGTCGTGACCTGGCAGCGCCGAAATAGGGCATCAGGTGGGTGTCGAAGGCCGCAGCAAAACTGAAGGTCTGAAAGCGTTTGGTATATCCCTGCTTACGGGCAAAGTCTTCGACTCCCTGTTTGGCCAGGTCATAGTCCTCGCCAATACTAAGCGCATTGGAAATGGCGCCGTAATGACCCACTTTGCGTGCGACCCACCAATTACCGGCGGTTTCCAGAATCCAGGCCTTTCTGGCATCGGCAATAATAAAGCTGTTGTCGTACCGGAAGGAGCGTTGGCGATATCCGGCATTGCCGCCCTGTCCATAAGTGTCCAGCAAACGGGTGATGACACTGAGTGCTTCATCGGCGCAGCTGGATCGCTCCAGGCCGAGTCGCACCAGATCCATTCCCAGCAGGGCTTTGCCTTTTTTGTTGACCAGTCGCGTGAACACGGCTTCATTGCCAATCGCCACGCCCTCGGTATTCACGCCCATTTCCGCACCCCAGATCCAACAGGGCTGGGACAGGATGACGCCATAACGTTTAGGGCTCTGTGGAATACTCAGATAGGTGGTCTGGAGTTTTTTGTTGCTATCAAATTCGACTGGAGGAATACGCACAATGTGCTGGGATTCGGCGGCCTCGCGATCACTGTTTTTGGCGAAGTAAGTATGCTGTGCCGTTCTTATTATTTGCGTATCACACATGGCTGGACCCTGAGAGTCTTCGTTATGGCGAACTATACATTACCTGAAGAAGGTTCAGCTAAGCAATCTTCGGCCACATTCTTTCAACGGCCCTTCAGTCAAGCAGAAGGGCATCGTCCTCTATGGCTTCGTGGTTTTTCTGGAACTGGTTTAACAGATCCTGGGTACTCATGTTGCCGCGCTCTGCTCCAGACACATCGAGTGCCATTTTTCCCTGATGCAGCATGATGGTCCGGTCGCCCACTGCCAGGGCCTGCTTCATGCTATGGGTAACCATCAAGGCCGTAAGCTGTTGCTCGGCGACAATTTCGGTAGTGAGTTGCAGGATGAACTGTGCGGTTTTCGGATCCAATGCCGCCGTGTGCTCATCCAGCAGCAAAAGCTTCATCGGATTCAAAGACGCCATCAACAGGCTGACCGCCTGACGTTGTCCACCTGAGAGCAAACCGATTTTATCATTGAGCCGGTGTTCCAGACCCAGTTGCAGTGTCTCGAGTTTGTCGATGAATCGCTGTCGATAGGCTCGTTTGGCGGCACGGGACAGGCCTCTTGTCTTGGTGCGCGCCTGGGCCAGAGCCAGGTTCTCTTCGATGGTTAGATTTTCGCAGGTGCCCATCAAAGGATCCTGGAATACCCGGGCAATTTGTGGCGCGCGTTTGTGGACCGGCCACGCGGTAATGTCCTGGTTTTCCAGCTTGATCTGACCCCGACTGCAGCTGGCTTCGCCGGCGAGAGCGTTCAGCAGGGTTGACTTGCCAGCGCCATTGCTGCCGATAACCGTGACGAACTGCCCTTTGGGAATGTGCAGACTAACACCGCGCAATGCACGGTTTTCCAATGGTGTTCCGGTATTGAAGGTGACTTCGATCTGATCCACATGAATCATGCGCGGGCCCCCTTGAGTTTCAGTTTCAGCGTCGGTGCCACAATGGCGAGGGTGACCAGTACGGCGGTAATCAGATTCAGATCCTGGGCTTTCAGACCCAGCACTTCCGCGTTCAGGGCCAGAGCGATGACCATACGATATAGCAGTGAGCCAACGATGCAGGCGATGATCCACCAGAGCAGGGTGCGTATGGGCATTACCGCTTCACCACCGATTACCGAAGCCAGTCCGATAACAATGACGCCCACCCCCATGGTGACATCAGCACTGCCCTGGCTTTGAGCAAACAGTGCGCCTGCCAGAGCCACAAGGGCATTGGAGATCGCCATGCCGAGCAGAATCATGCGTTGCGTGTTGACGCCATTCGCCTTCGCCATGCGTGGATTGGCGCCGGTTGCCCGCATTGCCAGGCCCACCTCGCTTTCCATAAACCAGACCAGCAAGCCCACCACCAGGGCCACTAGCACCGCAAAGGCGAGGGGGTAGGCGATGTAATAGGGAATCCCCAGATTATCCAGCGGTGTCAGCAGGGTTTCGACCCCGAGCAGGGCCTTGTTGGGGCCGTCCATGATGCGCAGATTGATGGAGTACAGGGCGATCATGGTCAGGATGGATGCCAGCAGATGCAGGATGTGCAGGCGCACATTGAGCCAGGCGGTCACCAGGCCAGCCATGGCACCCGCCAGACAGGCGATGAGTGTCGCGATCCAGGGATTGATGTCGGCCACAATCAGTGTGGCCGCGACGGCCGCACCCAGTGGAAACGAACCGTCAACGGTCAGGTCGGGAAAATCCAGCACCCGAAAGGAGAGGAATACGCCTAAAGCGACCAGGCCGAAAATCAGCCCGGTCTCCAGGGCGCCAAAAAATGCAAAGCTGTTCATTAAGACTGACGTGATCCGTGTTACTGGATCACCTCCTTGGCACGATCAATGAGGTCTTGCTTGAGAGTTAGTCCCATGCGTTCTGCTGCGCCAGGATTCACAAAGAGCTCTGTGTTTTCGATGCCCTGAACGGGGATATCGACCGGCTGCTTACCGTTCAGAATTTCGGCCACCATACGCCCGGTCTGTTTGCCGACTTCATAGTAATTAAAACCGAGAGCCGCGATGGCACCTCGTTTAACACTGTCTGTGTCGGCGGCAAACACAGGAATGTCGGCCTGCTCGGCGACGCGAATGACCCCTTCAAGTGCGGAGATCACCGTGTTGTCCGTTGGCAGATAAATGGCATCGACCTTGCCCAGCAGCGAGCGGGTAGCGGTCTGCACATCGGCAGACTTCGGTGATGCTGCTTCAACAACGGTCAGCTCCAAAGCCGGAGCGTGTTGTTTGACGAGTTTCACCAGCGAGACGGAATTGGCTTCACCGGGATTGTAGATGACGCCCACCGTTCTGGCTGCCGGGATGGCTTCCTTGATCAGTGCCAGGTGTTTGTCCACGGGTGTCAGGTCAGATACGCCGGTGACGCGTTCGCCGGGTTGATCCCAGGCTTTCACCAGCTTAGCCGCCACCGGATCGGTTACTGCGCTGAAAACGATGTTGCTTTGACGGGCAGAAGCGACCACCGCCTGCGCGGAGGGTGTCGCAATGGCCACGATGACATCGGGATTTTCACCGGCAAACTTCTTGGCAATCTGTGCCGCCGTTGCGGTGGCTCCCTGTGCGCTCTGGTAATTCCAGCTCAGATTCTCGCCTTCGTTCCAGCCGGCTTCCTGCAAGGCATCCTTGACGCCATTGCGCACCGCATCCAGTGCCGGATGCTCGACAATCTGGGTGATGGCAACGTGTTTGGAATCAGCGGCTGCATGGACGAAGAGAGAGAACAACATAGCCAGGGAGGTGGCGATAAAAAGAGAGACAGTTTGTTTCATGAGCGCATACTCTTCCTTAGGTGTTTGTCGGTAGCGACGAATACTACTGAATCCGGCCTTGCTCGTCAGCAAATCGATGATGCAATTTTGTTAAAACTGCAGTGATTGCCTTGTTGAACGCCAGATGCCGGCGCATAATCGGAAACTTGTTTGTCGGCCTCTTCAGGGAAGCAGGTAGTACTCTCATGTGCAGGGAATCACAGTGATTGAATGGAACCTCATCGCCTTTGTTGCATTGATCTGCAGCCTGTTGAGCGGCGTCAGTGCGGTCATGACCCTGGCCGCCCGGCGACAGGGCGCACACTTGATTTGGGGTGTGCTCAGTATTTGTGTTGCCTTGTGGTGTTTGGGACTGGCATTCTGCTTTGCGTCACCCTCGGCTGAGCTCGCGCTGTTCTGGGCACTGGCGCTGAACTGTGTTGCCTTGTTTCTGCCTCCCCTGGTATATCATTTTGTCGGTGTTTTTCTGGGCTGGTTTGATGGTCGTCGGCGTACGCTGCTGGTCTATTATGCCATTGCACTTTGCGGTCTGGTCTCGATACTGATTCGCCCCGATCTCTATCTGCATTCGCCCAGTCTGCGAATGGAGTCATTCTGGTTTCCACTCGCTGGTCCGGCGTTTTATCTCTTTGTTTTATTTTATACCTGGGTGTTTGGGCATGCCGTTGTCACATTGCTGCGGGCGCGTGAGCGCCAGGGTCGGCAGAAGCGGCTGCAGATCAATTATCTGTTGATCGCTGTTGCCCTCGGAGGCCTCGCCGGCGGTTCCACCATTCCTCTGGAGTTTGAGTTTGACTATCCGCCCCTGGGCATTCTCGGCGTGGCCGTCATGGACGTTTTGTTTACCTATGCCATTTTACGTCACGAGCTGCTGAGTATTCCCGAAACCATCAGTCGCGTGTTTGCCAGGTTAACTGCGTATCTCTGCATTTTTGTTGTCAGTATTCTGCTGGCAGATGCTCTGGCAGTGGCGTTCGAGATGCCATTGAGTGCCGGTCAACTAGCGATTTTTGGTGTGCTGACGGTGTTGGTCGGAGAAGTCTATCAATGGATCAAGAGCCGGATACAGGCTTTGGCCGATCGCGTTTTATTGAGACTGGCGAGAAAAAGGCAGGAGGCAGTCGCGGTGTTCTGTCGTGAACTCGACCAGCTTGGTCGCCTGGATGCGTTGCAGCTTCTTCTGTCAGATTTGATGGATGCTCTGGACTTCGTTCATTTCTACGGTATGTATGTGGACAAGACCTTGTGGATGGCTTCTTCAAATAAAAACGAGAACCCCCATTCCTATCCCGAGGGCACGATGCTGCGCTTGCGCAGCCAGGAAGATCGAGACTTCAAGGACGAGTTGCCGGAGCAATTGTCGATACCGGAAGCCGGAACAGGCCGGGCGCGATCCGGGCCTGCCAATCAGATGACCGCGCTGATGTCCGGTAAGCAGCTGGACCGGGCCTATGACTGGGTTGAAGAAGTTCCCCAGCGGGAATTGCTTGTCTTGCCTTTGGTTTATGATCAGCAAGTGCATGGTGTGTTGATGTTGGTGGTAGGTTCACCGGATTTTGCTTATCCGGACCAGGCTTTGTTGGCTCGCGCGGCGGATGGTTTGAGTTCACTGTTGCAGCGCTTGCATTACCAAATGCGCGACACACTTGAAACGCAGCATCGAATGAATGAACGTTTGCGCAGTATGCGCGCCATTGCGGGCACCATCGCCCACGAGATGCGTTCCCCCCTGGGTCAGCTGGACTTCTTTGTCGGTGAAGTCAGTGACTATATCGAGCGTCACCAGAACCGCGGACATGACCTGAAAACAGATGCAGGTCTGGATCAGGTTCAAATGGGGCTGGGTCGAGCGAAAACAGCGATTGATCGTAGTCTTCAGGTGATTGAGATGATGCTTGGACAGTTGCGGGGGGATCAGTTTGATACCGGCAACTTTCGGAGACTCTCGGTGCATGAGTCTGTTCGCAGGGCAGTTGCGGAATATCGCTATCTTCCGGGAGAGCGGGAACGATTGCGTCTTCAGCTGGATCAGGAATTTTCCTATCACGGCGATGAGTCACTCTTTATTTATCTCATTTTCAATCTCCTTAAGAATGCTTTCTGTTATCTGCATCTCCCGGATTTCTGCCTCGAAATCAGAACAGCAACAATTGATGATGTTCATCATTTGATCGTTGAGGACAATGGTCCGGGTATTGAAGCAGAACATGTCACGCGTCTGTTTGATGACTTCTTTTCATTACGTAAAGAAGGGGGAAGTGGCCTGGGGCTGGCCTATTGTCGCCGAGTGATGCGAGCCTTCGGTGGAGACATTCGCTGCGAATCAGTGCCGGGCGACTACACGCGATTCCTGTTGAGCTTTCCGTCCAGTTCCTCGAATTGACCTGCGATTCCTTAACAGTCCTGAATTGCAGGGTGGATAATCACAATGACTTCTTTCGGACCATGAGCACCATAGGCCAGGGTTTGCTGAATATCTGCTGTTTTTGAAGGGCTTGAAACCAGAATAACGTTGCTGGGCAATGCCGTGTTTGAAGCATGGTGATAGGGCCAGTCTTCACTACCAACCAGACTCGGGAAGTCTGCATGGATGTGTTGCTCATCCAGAAGAATGATGTGTCTGGGAGGTAGTAGTGACAAACTGCGTGGTGCCTCCGGGCCGGGCGTCAGCAAGAGGGTGCCGGTATCGGCGATAGCTGCTGTCGCACGGGTCAGCCCCGTATCCACATGTTCGAACAAGTCTGTCTTCAGAGTTTCGTAATCGCAGTCAAAACAACGGGCACGAGTGTGAGAAGACAGTTGCTGTTTCAGCGTTTCACCTTCTTTATTGGACGGGAGCAACCAGTACCGGCAATCCAGATCCGTGGACAGTTGCTTGATTTCAGCGTGGCCATTCTCTGAGCCAGTGATTACCTGAATACGATTTGCCGACAAGTTGCTTATCAGTGTTTGCTTCAGGTTTTCGAGATCTGCTACAGAGGCTTTCTGCTTTGGGGTTGGCGAGGTTTCTGATTGATCGACAGGGAGCGTTCTGGTTTCCCGGACATGTCCGCTTTGGCGCAAGCGATCCAGAATGGCGTTTCGCGCCGCTTGGTCCTGATGCCCGTCTCGATTCATCTCGCCTGCTCCTCCTTTACATGACGGGCTTGTCTTTTTGCCATTCGCGTGTGCAGAGTCTGATTGGCGGCTTTCGGGAATAGCCTGCTTTGGGTCCAGCCTCTGGGAGCCAGGCCGTGCATGTGCAGACGGCGATGCAGGGTGCTATGTAATGCCCCGAGCGTCTTCGTCACGAAACGGTAAACAGCGGGATGGCGGTGAATGAACTGCCAGAGCTTCCAAACCAATGCTTCCACGCGATCCTTGCGTTCGCCGCTCTGTTGCTGTCGTAGTTGTCGAAGTTTGCGGATCAGGCCAGGGAGATCAATGCCAACAGGGCAAGCCTCGCCACAAGCACCGTTCAAGGAGCAGGCGTCCAGCAGCTCACCGGCTTTGTCTATGCCCTGCATCTGCGGGGTTACCACCTGGCCAATCGGACCCGGATAGGTGCTGCCATAGGCATGACCGCCAATGCGTGAATAGACCGGGCAATGATTCATGCAGGCACCGCAGCGTATGCAGGCAAGAGTTTCCTGTAAGTCGGGATGGGCATGCATGGCGGAGCGTCCATTATCGAGAATAATCAGATGCACTTGTTTTGGGCCATCCCGTTCCCCGCTGCGCCTCGGCCCGTTGATCAGATTCAGATAGGTGGTCGTCGCCTGTCCTGTTGCCGAACGCGTCAACAGACTTTGCAAAGGAGGCAGGTCCTGCATGCGGGCGATGACTTTCTCCAGGCCCATGACCGCGATATGGGTGGCCGGCGCCGTCGTGCTGAGTCGACCGTTACCTTCGTTTTCGACCAGGCACAGCGTCCCGGTTTCGGCCACCGCAAAGTTGACGCCGGATATGCCGATATCCGCTTGGGCAAAATGTTCTCTGAGAACCGATCTGCCGATACCGATAAGCTGGTCGACGTCATTGGCGTCGGCGTCTACGTGCAGTTTGTCCTGGAACAGGTGGGCAATCTGTTCACGGGTTTTATGAATGGCGGGCATAATAATGTGGGACGGTGTTTCGCCTGCCAGCTGCACAATGTACTCACCCATGTCCGATTCGATGCTTCGAATGTTGTGAGACGCCAGAAAGGCGTTGAGACCAATCTCTTCCGTCGCCATTGATTTGCCTTTAACGATGCGTCTGGCGTCCTGGGCCTGAGCAATGTCGAGAATGAGTCGGTTGGCGGCATCGCCATCCTCAGCCCAATGGACCTGAATACCATTTTTTCGGCATTGGGTTTCCAATTGCTCCAGCAGGTCAGGCAGATGTTGCAGGCTGTATTGGCGAATCGCTTGCCCCTGCTGTTTCAGTGCGTCCCAGTGGCTGACGGATTCAACGGCGAGACTCCGTTTTCCTCTCAGGAAATCCATCGCTGATCGGAAACTCTGACCCAGCTCGGCATCTGCCAGTGCTGAGCGGATGCGTTGTTCGAAGTCAGTTTTCATGGTGAATGCCAAACTGTTTCGCCAAGAACGAAGCGATATGCTCGCACTGCATCGCCATATTGTGCTTGCGTGCATAAGCTTCGATATTCATCAGGCAGCCGCAATCGCCACTGACTAGGGTTTTTGATTGGCAGGCTTGCAATGCCTTGCACTTGTCAGCGGTCATTGCACTTGAAATGTCGGCGGATTTGATGGCAAAGGTGCCGCCGAAGCCGCAACATTCTTCATGATCTGCGGGAAGTATCGGGTCGCAGCCGGGTAGTCTCTTCAACAGGGATAGCCAGCGCTCACTTACTTTCATTTCCCTTTGTGCGGAGCAGGACAGGTGTAACGCCGGCTGTTGTGGACTACCGAGCGCTGCTTCATAGGGCAGTTTGTCGGCGAGAAAGTCCAGTAACTCATAAGTACGATGCGCCAGTTCCTCCGCCTGTTGCAAGGCTACCGGGTCTGCAGCGAATAGCTTGGGGTAGTGATGCTTGATCATGGCGGCACAGGAGGCCGATGGCACGATGACGGGATAGGCTTGTGCGGAGAACAAATCCAGGACGCTTTTTGCTACGGTTTTGGCTTCGTTGGTGTATCCAGAGTTGTAGGCGGGCTGGCCACAACAGGTCTGTTGCTGGGGATAGATGACCTGATACCCACAGAGTTCGAGCAGGGCCAGGGCATCCATCCCGGCGGCAGGATAAAAGACATCAATCAGGCAGGTGCCAAAGAGATAAACTTTATTCTGTTCGACTTTAATAATGGTCATGGCTGTTTCGGTTTGCCCGGTTCCGATGCTCCATCACCTGGGTGATTCAGTGCATCCTGATCGATAAGTCGGGCGTCATGCCAGTCGCTGTCGCTGGCGACTTCAAAACCATTGTCGATGAAAACGGGCTTCAGCAAGGCCTGTCCCACTGGGTCCTTGACCATGCTTACCATCGCTCGCTGTAAGGTGATGATGGTATAAAACGGTACGCTGGGATGGGCGGCAAATGCGTAAGGGGTATAGCTTGGCGAGGTCCAGAGCACTCTGAGCTTGTCCTGGCGAGCGGGCGACAATGCCTGAAAACCCGGTACCGAGGCACCACTTGCCGCGCTACTTCCATCCAGTAAGGATTCGAAAGCGCTGGCTGAATCTTTCATATACAGGGGAGTAAAGCGGACGCCCTGCTGTCGTAATCCTTCTCTGGGCAGGACGCTGCCGGCAAAATCCAGTTGTCCCGGAAAGGCGATGGATTTCCCGGAGAGCGCATTCAGGTCTTTTAGCGGGCTGTCTGCCCGGACAAATATCACGCCGCGAATGGGCTGGGCTTTGCGCTTGGCGACGGCATGGTAGCCAGGATGTTGGTTGAAATTGACGAACTGCAAGGGGGTCATGTAGGCAAAATCAAGCTCGCCCTGGGCAAGCTTGAGTTCGAAGTCGAGTTTGCTGTTGATCTGTACCAATTCAAGATCGACCCGGCTTTTATCAGCCAGATACTTGACGATGGCCTGCCAAGCTTCGGTTTTTGTCGGAACCGGATCGTCAGTCGGTACTCGAATGGTGAGTTTTTCCCCTTTCTTGGCGGCAAAGCGGGAGGCTTTGGGGTTCGGGATTTCCTTATAGCTGGGCACCGGGGCTGGGAGCGAAGGCGCAATCGCTAGCTGATAGCCTTGCGCGAACGCCGGTATGGCCAGGGTGCAAAAAAACGTACCCAGTGCCAGCGTCAGCGAATGATGAATAAATTTGATCAGCTTGATAGGTCGACGGCCTGTCAAATCAAACCTCTTGTCTTTGGGTCATTGTGGAGCCTGAACAGTGATCCTGAAGAATCTTGACTGTTCTGATGGCGGCCCAATGATACACCATGGATGAAAGCGACATACAGGGACGTTCTGCCACTTGGATCGTCTGTGATTCATTGTATCAGTCACCGATTTTGGATTCTGGCATGACTATGCAAATTGGATTGAGGGGGAATCACCTTTCTGGTATTCTGGCGCCCCATCTTGAGATGAGAATCTCCCCCTTCTTATATAGTAATTAAAGCCAATCTTTTGCACCTTTATAATAGGCCGGTGCGGGGTTTGCGTTAGTCTGAGAAATTGACGGGATTTACATGACGCGTTTTATTTTCGTGACCGGTGGTGTGGTCTCCTCCCTGGGGAAAGGCATTGCATCGGCGTCCTTGGCTGCCATTCTGGAAGCACGAGGCCTCAAAGTTACCATGCTGAAACTGGATCCCTACATTAATGTGGATCCCGGTACCATGAGTCCTTTTCAGCATGGCGAGGTGTTTGTCACGGAAGATGGGGCCGAAACGGACCTTGATCTGGGCCACTATGAGCGCTTTATCCGCACCACCATGACCAAGCGTAATAACTTTACCAGCGGTCGGGTGTACGAAGATGTTATTCGTAAAGAGCGTCGTGGCGACTACCTGGGCGGTACGGTTCAGGTGATCCCGCATATTACAGACGAAATCAAACGCCGAATCGTCGAGGGGGCCAGTGGCTATGACGTAGCGCTGGTAGAAATCGGCGGTACTGTGGGTGATATCGAGTCCCAGCCTTTTCTGGAAGCGGTGCGCCAGCTGAAAATCGAGGTGGGTGGCCAGCGCGCCATGTTTATGCACCTGACTCTGGTGCCCTACATTGCAACTGCCGGCGAAACCAAAACCAAGCCGACCCAGCATTCGGTCAAGGAAATGCGTTCAATCGGTATCCAGCCAGATATTCTTGTGTGTCGTTCCGATCATGAGATTGACGCTTCGTCACGACGTAAGATTGCATTGTTTACCAACGTTGAAGAACGAGCGGTTATTCCTCTGGAAGATGCGGACAGCATTTACAAGATTCCACGTATGCTGCATGAGCATGGACTCGACACCATCATTGTTGAGCGTTTCGGACTTGAGTGTGCGGAAGCGGATTTATCGGAGTGGGATGCGGTGGTTGAGGCAGAAGCCAGTCCGGAGCATGAGGTCACCATCGCTATGGTCGGCAAGTACATGGAACTGCTGGATGCCTACAAGTCCTTGATTGAGGCAATAAAGCACGCCGGGATTCGCCAGCGTGTGAAGGTGAAAATCAAGTATATCGATTCGGAAACCATCATTGATGAGGGTACCGGTGCACTGGAAAGTGTTGATGCCATTCTTGTGCCGGGCGGTTTTGGTAACCGTGGTGTAGAAGGCAAGATTCAAACAGTGCAGTTTGCGCGTGAGAACAAGGTGCCTTATCTGGGTATTTGTTTGGGGATGCAGGTTGCGGTCATTGAATTTGCCCGTCATGTGGCTGGCTTGAAAGATGCTCACAGCACAGAATTCAAGAAAGATTGTGAAAACCCGGTTGTTGGCCTGATCACCGAATGGAAAGATGCTACCGGTTCACTGGAGCAGCGCAGTGAGGAATCGGATCTCGGCGGTACCATGCGGCTGGGTGGACAAAAATGTCGCCTTGAGCAAGGCTCTACAGCTCATCAAAGCTACGGTAAAGATGTGATTGTCGAGCGCCATCGCCATCGTTATGAAGTTAACAACAATCTCCTGCCTCAACTGGAAGAAGCGGGCTTGATTGTCTCAGGCCGTTCCATGGACAGTGCTCTGGTCGAAGTGGTGGAAGCTCCGGATCATCCGTGGTTTGTGGCCTGTCAGTTTCATCCGGAGTTCACCTCGACTCCACGGGACGGGCATGGATTGTTTGAAGGCTTTATCAAAGCAGCCTATGAACACAGCAAGCAGGGCTAGAATGCCAGAGTCGGGCGTGTTGCCCTTATTGACGATCATCTGACTGGAGAGGCGAACTGTGCAGAAAGTGATTCAGGTGGGTGAGATAGAGCTGGGTAATGATCGTCCATTCGCATTGTTCGGCGGGATGAATGTGCTTGAATCCCGCGATCTCGCGATGCAGGTAGCTGAGCGTTACGTACAGGTATGCGAAAAGCTCCGCATTCCCTATGTTTTTAAAGCTTCCTTTGATAAGGCTAACCGTTCCTCTATCCATTCGTTTCGTGGGCCCGGCCTGGAGCAGGGCTTACGTATCTTTGAAGAGATCAAGCAGACCTTCAATGTTCCGGTAATTACCGATGTGCACGAACCCTATCAGGCGGCGCCTGTTGCAGAAGTGTGTGACATCATTCAGTTGCCCGCATTTTTGTCCCGGCAAACTGATTTAGTGGTGGCCATGGCTAAAACGGGAGCCGTCATCAATATCAAGAAGGCCCAGTTTTTGGCGCCGCAGGAAATGCAGCATATTCTGACCAAGTGTGAAGAGGCCGGTAACGAGAAGCTGGTGCTCTGCGAGCGCGGCAGCAGCTTTGGCTACAACAATCTGGTTGTGGATATGCTGGGCTTTGGGGTGATGAAGCGTTTCAATTACCCGGTGTTTTTCGATGTGACCCATTCCCTGCAGCAACCGGGTGGTCGCCCGGATTCAGCGGGAGGTCGACGCGAGGCGGTCACTGATCTGGCTCTGGCGGGCATGTCCCAGGCCATTGCGGGCCTGTTTTTGGAAGCGCATCCGGATCCGGAACAGGCGCGCTGTGATGGACCCTGTGCCTTGAGGCTGGATCAGCTTGAGCCATTTCTGGCGAGGGTTAAGGCAGTGGATGATATGGTGAAATCCTTCTCGCCACTGGATACAGCATGATGCCCCGGCGAAGAATAACGAAACAGTAGCAAGAATCTAAGCAAATATATTTGGAGAACGTGTCATGACAACAATTGCAGATATCAAGGGCCGCGAGGTGCTGGATTCACGCGGCAATCCTACGGTTGAAGCAGATGTGATTCTAAGTTCCGGTGTCGTCGGGACTGCGTGTGCACCTTCCGGTGCATCGACTGGCTCGCGCGAAGCGCTGGAGCTGCGTGATGGTGATAAGTCCCGTTATCTGGGCAAAGGTGTTCTGAAAGCAGTAGCAGGTATTAATGGTGAGATTCGCGATGCCCTCCTGGGTAAGGATGTCACGGCGCAGCGTTTGATAGATCAAACCATGCTTGAGCTGGACGGTACTGAAAACAAGGCCAAACTGGGTGCCAATGCGATTTTGGCGGTTTCTTTGGCGGCAGCCAAGGCGGCTGCTATCGAAAAGGGTGTTGAACTGTACGAGCACATCGCGGATATCAATGGCACTGCCGGGCAATTTTCCATGCCGGTTCCCATGATGAATATTCTGAATGGTGGCGAGCATGCAGACAACAATGTCGATATTCAGGAGTTCATGGTTCAGCCGGTTTCCGCACCTTCCTTTGCAGAGGCGCTGCGAGCTGGAGCTGAGATCTTTCATGCTCTGAAAAGCGTGCTCAAATCTCAGGGTTTGAATACCGCCGTTGGTGATGAAGGTGGCTTTGCGCCGAACCTCGCCTCGAATGCCGATGCACTGGCAGCCATAAAAACGGCAGTTGCCAACGCCGGTTATGAACTGGACAAAGACATTACCCTGGCTCTGGATTGTGCCTCGAGTGAATTCTACAAAGATGGCAAATACGATCTCAGCGGTGAAGGAAAGGTGTTTAGCTCTGAAGGCTTCAGTGATTATCTGGCTGAGCTTTGCGATCAGTATCCGATTGTTTCCATCGAAGACGGTCAGGATGAGTCGGACTGGGATGGCTGGAAATATCAGACCGAGAAACTGGGTGCGCGCGTGCAGCTGGTCGGCGACGATCTGTTTGTGACCAACACTAAAATTCTCAGTGAAGGCATTGAGAAAGGCATCGCCAATTCCATTCTGATCAAGTTTAACCAGATTGGTAGTCTCAGCGAAACGCTGGACGCGATTAAAATGGCGAAAGATGCCGGCTACACCGCAGTCATCTCACACCGCTCCGGTGAAACAGAAGATACAACGATTGCGGACTTGGCTGTAGGCACTTGCGCTGGACAGATCAAGACCGGCTCACTGTGCCGCTCCGATCGCGTAGCCAAGTATAATCGTCTGTTGCGGATTGAAGAGCAGCTTGGATCACGAGCGCCCTACAAAGGTCGTGAGGAAATTAAAGGCCAGTAGGGCTGCTGGTTTTAGTGTCAAAGCCCTGGCTTGCCGTTGGCTGGCCGGGGCTTCGATCACTCGCGTAAGATCAAAAGAAAATTCTTCCCGCCAAAAGCCTTCGCAGAATTCTGGATTCTGGGCTAGAGTGATTGAATAAGTCGTTTTTCCTTCCTCGAAAATAATCTGAGAAATTGCTGGGGCATTTACCTGAATGAAGTTGTTGTGGAGTATCATGCTGGTATTAATCGCAGGGCTGCAATACCGGCTTTGGGTTGGTGAAGGCAGTTATTCAGAAGTCTGGCAGTTGCAATCCCGGGTTGACGAACAGCGCATCGAGAACCAGCATTTGGCATCACGTAATGCCCGCCTAGAGGCAGAGGTCGCGGATCTGCAGGATGGTTACGATGCAATTGAAGAGCGTGCGCGAGAAAGCCTCGGAATGATCGGGCGCGACGAGACCTTTTTTCTGGTGGTGAGTTCGACCCACTAATTCGTTATCGTTATGAAAAATCATGCTTCCCGGCACTGGGTTATCATCCCGGCGGCGGGTATTGGTGCCCGAATGCGGGCTGATCGACCCAAGCAGTATCTGAATTGGCGTGGTGCCACGCTGATAGAGCATACTCTCCGTTGTTTCCTTTCCCAGTCTTTGTTTGAAGCCGTTGCCGTAGGCATATCTTCTGACGATACCTTCTGGTCTTCACTCGACATTTCCAATTCCGATCTTGTGTGTACCTATACAGGTGGTACCGAAAGAGCGGACACCGTGGCTCGTGGGCTGGAAGTGCTGGCTGACCGCGCGCATGATGAAGATTGGGTGTGGGTACATGATGCGGCCAGACCGCAGTTGGATGCAGGTAGCATTGAGACCCTCGCACGGCACCTTGAAGGCACCGGGACTGATGGTGTGGTGCTCGCGGTACCGGTTGCAGATACCCTGAAGCGGGCATCCAAAGAGGGGCTTGTGTTGGCAACGGTTGATCGGCAATCCTTGTGGCGAGCGCAAACCCCGCAAGTATTCCGCTTTGGTGCATTACGAGCGGCGCTGGAACATTGTATTGAGAACGGTTTGGCAGTGACGGATGAGTCCTCTGCCATGGAAGCGCTGGGCTATTCCCCGAAGTTGATCGAGGGGAGTGAGCGCAATATTAAAGTAACCCGACCCGGCGATATGGAATTGCTGCGGTCGAAACAGTCTTATTCAGGAGCGGATGGCGTGAGGATTGGCACTGGCTTTGATGTGCATGCCTTCGGTGAGGGCGATCATATTACACTTGGTGGCGTTGAGATTGCCTGTGATCAGGGGCTTGTTGCACATTCTGATGGTGATGTGCTGTTGCATGCGTTATGCGATGCCTTGCTTGGATCCCTGGCACTGGGGGATATAGGTCATCATTTCCCCGATACCGATCCACAATGGAAGGGTGCGGATAGTCGCGACCTGTTGCGAGCAGTGAATGCTCTGATTACCCAGGAAGGCTACAGGGTATCCAATGTCGATTCGACGATTATGGCTCAGGCTCCCAAGATGGCGCCCCACCTCGAAACTATGCGCGACAACATTGCCGAAGACCTAGGGATTGATAGCGGGCGGGTTGGTATCAAGGCAACCACGACAGAAAAACTCGGTTTCGTGGGAAGAAAAGAAGGTATTGCCTGCCAGGCCACTGTTCTGGTTGCGCCATTATGAGTCGTTTTGATCTGCATTTTCCCAGATCCCATAACCTGCCTGTTTCAAAGGGCTTGATCAAACAGAACACCGACGACTTTTATGTTGAAGAGTTGATGGATATTTCACCTGCCGGTGAAGGAGAGCATGTCTGGCTGTGGCTGGAAAAAGATGGACAGAATACTGAGTTTGTTGGTCGTCAGCTGGCCCGATTTGCAGGCGTCAGGGCGATGGATGTTGGGGTGTCCGGACTTAAGGATCGTTGGGCGGTGACGCGCCAGTGGTTTAGTGTCTATTTGGGCAATCGCCCGGAACCTGACTGGTCGTCCTTCGCGCTAGACGGAGTGACTGTGCTGAAACACGATCGCCATACTAAAAAGTTAAGGCGTGGTGAGCATCGCGGCAATCATTTTCGGATTGCGGTGCGTCAGATAGAGGCGCTTGAATCCCTCTCAGAGATTATGATGATGGTGCAGTCGCGGGGGTTTCCAAACTACTTCGGTATTCAGCGATTCGGCAGGGAAGGTGCCAATCTGGACAGGGCTCTGAAGTGGGTCCGGCGAGAGATCAAAGCCTCACGCTCGCAAAAAGGGTTTTACTTGTCGGCTGCGCGTTCTTATCTCTTCAATGCCAATCTGGCGCGGGAGATTGTCGAAGGTTCGTGGCTGAATGATACGGTTGGGGGGCCTTTATACGGGGATCCTTCGGCAGATGTTCCGGCTCTAAGTGCCAAGGAAGAGAGCTTGCTGGCTCAGTACCCGGAGTTTGCGCAACTGATTCATCAAAATCGCCTTAAGCTTGAGCGTCGCCCATATCGGATAGTGCCAGAGTCTATGTCTTGGTCTTGTGATGGTGATATGCTTATCGCTGATTTCAGTTTGCCCAGCGGAGTGTTTGCCACGTCATTGCTGGCGGAGTGTATGGATGTTTGTGTTGCCCGCGGAGAGGTGTAGATTAGGCACATGAAATTGCTGGTTTCCAATGATGATGGTGTGAATGCAGAGGGTCTGATTACCCTGGCTGAGCATCTTGAGGCGATTGCGGATGTTCATGTTGTGGCGCCCGATCGAGACCACAGTGGTGCCAGTGGATCCCTGACGCTGTCCCGCCCCCTCAAGGTAACAACCTTGCGCAATGGCTATATTTGTATTGATGGTACGCCCGCCGACAGTGTTCACCTCGGTATTACCTCTTTATACGGTGGACAGGTGGAGCGTGTGGTTTCCGGTATCAACAGCCATGAGAATTTGGGAGATGATGTGTTGTATTCCGGTACCGTCGCGGCAGCTCTGGAAGGCCGTTTTCTGGATCAGCCGGCGATCGCTGTTTCGCTGGTGAATCGGGATAATTATCTCTACACGACGGCTGCCAAGGTGATTTGCGACCTGTTGACACGTGAACAGTCCTTTGAGGTTCCACCAAGGACTGTGCTCAATGTAAATGTTCCCGACATTCCTTATGAGCAGCTTAAAGGTTTCAAAGTAACGCGGCTTGGTCATCGGGCCAAAGGTTTTCCGCCGCAGCAGGTGTCTGACCCTCGTGGACGAGAACGATACTGGATTGCCACGGCGGGAGAAGGAGATGATGCGGGTCCGGGTACAGATTTTCATGCGGTGGCGCACGACTATGTGTCGGTAACGCCCCTGCAGGTTGATATGACGCGTCATGCGCTTATTGACAAGTTGACGAAGTGGTTAGAGGAATAGCAAGCGGTGATTCAGTCAGTTGACCTGGCAGGGATTGGAATGACGTCTCGACGTACACGTATGCGTTTGGTCCAGCGTCTCAGGGAAGAGGGTATAAAAAGTGAAGAAGTCCTAAAGGTAATGGGAGAGATGCCACGGCATATTTTTCTCGACGAGGCGCTTTCCCATCGTGCTTACGAAGACAGTTCGCTGCCTATAGGCTACAACCAGACGATCTCGCAGCCCTATATCGTTGCCCGTATGACGGAACTGTTGATGGAAGCAAGCCCTCGCCGGGTTCTGGAGTTGGGAACCGGCTCTGGCTATCAGGCTGCCGTATTGAGTCAACTGGTCGATGAGGTGTTTACGGTTGAACGTATTGAGCCCTTGCTGGATAAGTCCAGGGATCGATTCAAGCGTTTGGGCTTGAAGAATGTATACAGTCGTCATGCAGATGGGGGTATCGGCTGGCCTGAGCGAGCGCCTTTTGATGCGATTATGATTACAGCTGCCCCCTCGGAGCTACCCAAGGAATTGCTGCGGCAGTTAAAAGATGGTGGTCGCATAGTCGTGCCACTCGGCGATGCACATCAGGAGCTTACCGTTATTACCCGGCGAGGGGACCAGTTCGAACATCGAGCCATAGAGCCGGTAATTTTCGTTCCGTTTTTGTCAGGAGTTGTCCGCTAGGGAATATGGATTGCGTATGCTGAGCTCCCATTTTTGGATATATATAAAAGGTATGTTGATGGGAGCCGCCGACATAGTTCCGGGTGTGTCCGGCGGAACCATCGCTTTTATTACCGGAATTTACGAAGAGCTTCTGCGCTCCATAAAATCTGTACTACCTGCATTTTTACGTTTGATCAAACGCCGCGACATGCGGGCTTTTTGGCGTGATGTGAATGGCGCATTTCTGCTGACTCTGTTTGCAGGGATTCTCACCAGTGTCGTCCTATTTGCAAAACTGATTACTTATCTTTTGGCGGAACATCCGATTCCCGTATGGTCCTTCTTTTTTGGTTTGATTGTCGCTTCCGTGTTTATCGTTGCGCGTCAAGTTGATGTGTGGCGTGCTCGTCAGATCGCTTTTCTTATATTAGGCATTGTCAGTGCCTGGTTGTTAACTTCTTCAACACCGTCTCATCTGTCGCCAACCTTGGGCAATGCGTTTCTTTCCGGATTTATTGCCATTTGCGCAATGATCCTGCCGGGCATTTCCGGGAGTTTTGTTCTTCTGATTCTTGGTACCTATACTTTTATTCTTGGTGCAGTGCATGACCTCAATCTATTGGTTATGTCGGTATTTGCGTGTGGTTGTGTGGCAGGCTTGCTGAGTATCGCGAATATTTTATCCTGGGCTTTTGTGCGTTTCCGCCTGGAAACGCTAGCCTTATTAACAGGATTTATGTTGGGCGCGCTCAACAAGGTATGGCCCTGGAAAGAGGTTCTGAGTTTCAGGGAGAACAGTCGGGGAGAGTTGGTGCCTTTACTGGAATCAAACATTTGGCCGTTACAGTACGAGCAATTGACCGGAGCGTCCTCTCAGTTATGGGTGGCATGTCTGAGTGCTGCATTCGCATGTTTGATGGTCTTTATTGTGCACCGGCTGGCTGAATCTCTTGATAACCAGTCTACATCCACAATGTGAACTGGTTTTAATTATGTGTTTCCTTTGGTAACACCTCAGGTGTTATCGTAACATTGAAAGACAATATAACTGCCGAGAATATAAATACAGATTAATAACTTAGCTCCAAAACTTAATTTATTTTCTAAAATATAAGAAAAAATATTAATTTAAATTAATGGATTTATTCTGTTTGGAGATATGACGAGATACCATTCAGGCTAAAAAACATACGATTATGCAGCTGAAGCGTGTAAAAATTAGCCATTCTCGACACTTTGTAACGGTATGTATCCTTCTGTCGCTTTGCCTTTCCAGTTGCACTTCTCCTGAAATTTATCACGATCGGTCATTCAACCCGCCGGTGTATTTTGGGACTCATGTCGTCCGTGAGGGCGAGACGCTGTATGCAATTGCCTGGCGCTACGGCCGCGATTTTCGTGAGCTGGCGGCGGACAATGGAATTTCATCTCCCTATGTTATTACGCCAGGTCAAAAGATCTCGCTGGAACGTACAAGAGCAGCTAGTGGCAGCGTGTCCGGCGCAACTGGAGTGGGGGATTCGGGTCGTGTCAATGTTACAAAACGTAAATCCAGCAATAAGAGCTCAAAAAATGTTACAAAAATAAAAAAACTCAAGGACGTCAAGGACATAAAATGGCAATGGCCTCATCTTGGCCCGATACTTGCCAAGTACAGGATCAGCGCAAATGCAAATTCGCAAAGTGATATCAACAAAGGTATTGATATCGGCGGGGTGGAAGGTGATCCCGTTTATGCGGCTGCTTCAGGTGAAGTGGTATATGCAGGGAGTGGTTTGTTGGGTTACGGAAATCTCGTGATCATCAATCATTCGACGCGCTATCTGAGCGCATACGCACATAATCGGCGGATTCTTGTCCAGGAAGGACAAACAATAACAGCGGGACAACGAATCGCGGAACTAGGTCGCTCAGGAACGGATAAACCGAAATTGCATTTTGAAATTCGCAAAGATGGAAAGCCGGTCAATCCGTTGCAGTATTTGCCCGCACGATGATTTTGTCAGATGTGTGTTGCAAATGCCGCTGGGAGTGCGAAGGGTATATCGGGTGAGCCCTCAGCAAGCGAGAGGAGAGTGGTGATCCCATATGACAGCTAGGTTGCCAGGGTGATTGACAGGTAGTCGGTCCGGCAAACAATAAAAAGCGGAGTAGGTATTATGTCAGCAGAACGAGAAGAGTTATTCGAAGATTTGGCTTTTGAGTCTCGAGAAGAGAACGAAGTATCGGAACAGGAAGAGATCGCAAACGTTGTAACCTCAATCGATAGTCGGCGTTCGCGGAGCAAAGCTGACAGTCATTCCTATCGGCAACTTGATGCAACTCAGATTTATTTGAACGAAATTGGTTTTTCGCCTCTGCTGTCTCCAGAAGAGGAAGTCTATTTCGCCCGTCTGGCGCAGAAAGGTAATGAAGAAGGCCGCAAGCGCATGATTGAGAGCAATCTGCGATTGGTGGTCAAAATTGCCCGCCGGTATGTGAATCGTGGGCTGACCTTGCTGGACCTCATTGAGGAGGGCAATCTTGGTCTGATACGGGCTGTTGAAAAATTTGATCCGGAGCGCGGGTTCCGCTTTTCAACCTATGCAACTTGGTGGATTCGTCAGACCATTGAGCGTGCCATCATGAATCAGACGCGTACCATTCGATTGCCCATTCATGTGGTCAAAGAGCTGAATCTTTATTTGCGTGCCGCGCGTGAATTGACCCAGAAGCTGGATCATGAGCCTTCGCCCGAAGAAATCGCGGATTTGCTGGATAAGCCAGTCGCAGACGTTAAGCGCATGCTTGGATTGAACGAGCGGATCGCTTCCGTGGACACTCCGATTGGCGGTAACGGTGATAAATCACTTTTGGATACGGTTGCGGATGAGTCGGCGTCGGATCCGGCTGAGCTGCTTCAGGATAGTGATCTCAAAGGCAGTATCGACGGCTGGCTGGATCAGTTGTCGGGTAAACAACAGGAAGTATTGGCGCGTCGCTTCGGCTTGCGTGGATACAAGATGAGCACTCTGGAAGAGGTTGGTAAGGAGATCGGCTTGACGCGAGAGCGCGTTCGCCAGATTCAGGTCGAAGCCCTGAAACGCTTGCGCGATATTCTCGAGAAGCAGGGCTTGAGTGGCGAGACCCTGTTTAAATAAGCTAAGTAATGTGAAAAAAACCGCTGCCTAGGCAGCGGTTTTTTTGTCTGTAAGCGGGGATTATTCAGGCGTGTATTCAGTCTTCTGCTTGTATTCGCACAGGTCTTCAATCAAACAGCTGCCGCATTTGGGTTTTCGTGCAGTGCAGACATAGCGTCCGTGGAGAATCAGCCAGTGGTGCGCGTCCTGCAGGAACTCTTTCGGGATAAATTTCAGCAATTTTTTTTCTACTTCCAAGACGGTTTTTCCAGGGGCGATACGGGTCCTGTTCGAGACGCGATATATGTGTGTATCCACTGCCATGGTGGGTTCACCGAACGCGGTGTTAAGCACTACATTTGCCGTTTTCCGGCCTACGCCCGGCAGTGCCTCGAGTGCGGCTCTATCTCTTGGAACCTCCGAGTTATGTTCGTCGATCAGGATTTTGCAGGTCTTAATAATGTTCTCGGCTTTGGTGTTAAACAAGCCGATTGTTCGAATGTGCTGTTTTAAACCTTCAAGCCCCAAGGCATAGATGCTTTCGGGTGTATTGGCTGTTGCGAACAGGGGCCCGGTGGCTTTGTTGACGCCTTTGTCTGTGGCTTGCGCCGACAGAATGACTGCGACCAAGAGCTCAAACGGTGTGCTGTATTCAAGTTCTGTTGTTGGCTGCGGGTTGGCGGCTTGGAAGCGGGAGAAAATTTCCCGGCGCTTATCTTTATTCATTAGGCTAAGGAGTCTTTTTTCTGTAGTTTGAATTTAATAATGATGGGTATATACTTCGATGAGCCAAGAAAATCCGGCTATGTTATGTCTAGCGTTTCGATTGCCTCCTTGTAGTCCCTCGTACTGTCAAGCATAAGTTATATCCAGTTTTTCGGCTCTTTGTAAGTTTATTATTTTTTTCAGGATATAGTTATGTCTGATCGTATTACCGGTAAAGTTAAGTTTTTCAATGAATCCAAAGGTTTTGGTTTTATTGAGCAAGAAAATGGCCCTGACGTATTTGTTCACTTCAGTGCAATCAATGCAGATGGTTTCAAAACTCTGACAGACGGCCAGTCTGTAGAGTTTACTATTGGTCAGGGCAACAAGGGACCACAAGCGGAAAACGTTACTCCGCTGTAAGTCTCCCTCTCCCTCCGAATTGAGTGCATGCACCCTGATCCGTCCGGGTGTATGCATGCTTTCATTTTTTGCCATCTTGGCTTGAGTCTGCATACAGCAGAGTCGACCATATTCTCCATGTCTTCTTAAGAAAAAGCCTGTTTCATGCTTTTCCTGGACTCGTGTTTTGCATCGCTAGCGATATTAGCTGGATTTAGCATGTATCGATGAGTGAAATACTCTTGTTCGGATGGTATCTTTCCCACATAGAACTAGAACAAGGTTTGGTCCTCCCGAATGAGCCTGCCCGAAACACAAGATAGAATCGCGGACAGAAAAATTCTACTCGCCGTTACCGGCGGTATTGCTGCCTATAAATCGGCAGAATTGTGCCGCCAGCTGATAAAGCTGGGTGCTTCTGTGCGCGTGGTAATGACGGCTGGAGCAAAGGAGTTTGTATCGCCTTTAACCTTCCAGGCATTGTCCGGCCATCCTGTTCACTCGGAGCTGTTGGATCCTGATGCCGAGGCTGGCATGGGTCACATAGAGCTGGCCAAGTGGCCAGATCTGATTGTGATCGCACCGGCTACAGCTAATCTCATTGCAAGCTACCGGGCTGGCCTGGCGAATGATCTGTTGTCTACTCTATTGCTTGCAACGCAGGCTCCCGTTGCTCTGGTACCGGCAATGAATCAGGCGATGTGGTTGCACCCGGCGACCCAATCAAATCTTTCATCGCTGGAAGAACTAATGGGAGATCGATTGAAAGTGTGTGGACCGCAATCAGGAGAACAGGCTTGCGGCGATATAGGTCCGGGACGAATGCTTGAGCCTGAAGCGATCTGTGAGCAAATCGCTTCCTGGCACGTGCTGGATGCTTTTATTGCAAAGGACTTACAGGGATTACGGGTTGTCATTACTGCCGGACCAACGCGAGAAGCTCTGGATCCTGTTCGTTACATCTCGAACCACAGTTCCGGAAAGATGGGCTATGCCCTTGCTGAAGCATGCCGAATCCGTGGTGCGAGCGTTGTCCTGGTGTCGGGTCCTGTTGATCTGGATTGCCCGGCAGGTGTTCAGAGAGTCTCCGTGTCTTCGGCGCTGGATATGCTTGCACAAGTAGAGGAACAGCTCGCCAAGGGCTGCGATCTATTTATCGCGGCGGCGGCGGTCGCCGATTATCGACCTGCCGATGTTGCGGACCAGAAGATCAAAAAAACAGGTGACGCTGGCGAAATGCGGATTGTGCTGACCCAGAATCCTGATATCGTTGCGTCGGTTGCAGCCAAGGCTAACAAACCTTTTGTAGTCGGATTCGCGGCTGAAACTGAAAATGTCGAAGTCTATGCGAGAGCCAAACTCAAGAAAAAAAACCTGGATATGATTGTGGCCAATGATGTGTCTGTTGCCGGGATTGGCTTCAACAGTGATGACAACGCAGTGCAGATTATTTGGGGCAGTGGCGATCGCACCATTGCCAGGCAGTCTAAAACCACACTCGCCAACGAAATTGTGACCGAAATAGCGTGTCAGCTACAAAAAGAGAGTAAATAGCACGATGAGCAAGTCCCGAATACAGGTAAAACTGTTGGATTCACGCCTAGGGAAGGACATACCGCTTCCTGAATATGCTACCGATGGATCTGCAGGTATAGATTTACGTGCATGTCTTGAATCCGATGTGCTACTGGAGCCAGGACAAACTGAGCTGATTCCCACTGGTATGGCGATTCATCTCGAAGATCCAGGCCTGGCGGCGATGATTCTTCCGAGGTCCGGTTTGGGGCATAAGCACGGCATAGTGCTGGGTAACCTGGTCGGCTTGATCGATTCTGATTACCAGGGACAGTTGATGGTTTCCTGCTGGAACAGAGGCAATGAAGCGTTCACCTTGCGAGTCGGTGAACGTCTGGCACAGCTGGTGGTTGTTCCCGTCGTACAAGTTGGGTTTGATATTGTTGACGAGTTTGGGCACAGCGAGCGTGGTGCAGGTGGATTTGGCTCTACCGGCAGAGCCTAGTCTAAGCTTTTGTAAATCAATGGACCGGGAATGATGTTCGGGTGACAACGTAAAATCCAAAGGAAGTTCCATGAAGCTTTTGAAGAAAAAAAACGAAGTCGTTAAAGAGGTAAAGGCCAAGTCTGCTCCAAAAACCTCTGGCAGCGAAAAAAAAGCAACGAAACCTTCGGGAAAGAATCTTAACAGCTGGGTGATTCAGCCGGTACTGGCAAGCCTGATTTTGATGGTCGGAGCCTATTTTTCTTTGGAGTTTATCTTTCTGCAGCCGGCGGAAGAAAACCACAAAGAGCAGACCAAGTCCCTGGTGGTATCGACTTACGCGAAAGCCCTCGAAACCCATGTAAATGCTCGCGTCGAACTGCTTTCGGCAATTGCTAAATCGGAGTCGGTAGCAGAGGCCATCGGAGACTCTGCCCAGAGCGTCAAAGCTATTCGCGGTTTACTGAGCGCAGTGCATGGTGATATTGAACAAATCTATATCCTTAAGGGCAATCAAATCGCGTCAGCTCGATCATTATTTCCTGACATGAGCTTTGCCAGTGTTGATCTGTTGCGGCGCATCATGGCTGGTGAAAAAGTGAAGCAGGAAGCGTTTTACCAGGAAAAAAATTGGGTATATCAGCTGGCTCAACCCATTCTTCCGAGCAATGCGACGGATAAAAATACTCCGCCGGTAGGCGTTGTGTTGGCGGTTTTCAACACCGATGGATTAGCTCAGCAGTTGAACTCCGGAGGCAGTATTCCCGATGGCGAATTGGCGCTGCTTAATTCCTCGGAAGCAAATGCAAAAGTTATCGTAAAGCGAGGTAGCGGTGACGCCAGCAACGCGACTGTATTACCGTTGAAGTCGAGTTCATGGGCCTTGCGGTACACTCCTTCAGATATTGCATTCTCGGGGTTCAACCGGGTTCCGCTTTGGGGCGTGTTTGCAGGTGCAACCTTAGTGCTCTTACTTGCAATCATTTTGCTTTCCAGAGCCGCCATGCAGTCGCTTAAATCGGATCTGATCAAGGCAACACAGACATTGCGTTTCATCATTTCTGAGGAAGGTCGTAAAGCCAAGGATATTCGTTTTACAGAAGTCCAAAGCCTATTGGCAGCGGCGGATGCAAGCATGAAGGAAATCAAAGCCGCGATGAAAAAAGCGGCGACAAAGGCCGCCAGCGTGAAAACCGAAACAGATCAGCACAAGGCGACAGAAGAACCCTTATTTGAAGATGATTTGTTGGATCTGGATGAGTTGTCCACAGCTGATGATACCCATGATCCACTGGAACGAGATATCAATCAGGAGGAAGGAGAAGCAATGGTTCAGGAAGTTGAGCAGTTGGATCTTGATGTACCCCAGTCAATATTCAGGGCATATGATATACGTGGTGTGGTGGATGAGACCCTGAATGAGGGGATTGTCGAATTGATTGGTAAAGCATTGGCGTCAGAGGCATTGGCCCAGGGCCAAACGACCCTGTGTGTAGGCTATGATGGTCGGCTTTCCAGCGTGGATTATTGTGAGGCGATTACCCGTGGTATTGTCAGCACCGGAGCCAATGCAATCATTGTTGGACAAGTGCCAACTCCAGTGTTGTATTTTGCTGCACATCATCTTGAAACGGGCACCGGTGTCATGATTACCGGTAGCCATAATCCCAGTAATTACAATGGCTTCAAAATGATGATCGGTGGCAGCACTTTGTCGGGTGATGACATACAGAAGCTATACAACCGCATTATTCTGCAGGATTTCGCTTCGGGTCAGGGTGCACGTTCGCAGCAGCCGGTAGATCGGGATTATCTGGATACCATTTTAAATGATATCGCGGTGGCGGCCCCTCTTAAGGTTGTGGTTGATGCGGGCAACGGTGTCGCAGGAGAGCTGGCACCGGCTCTTATCGAAGAGCTGGGATGTGAGGTCATCCCTCTGCATTGTGAGATAGATGGTACGTTCCCCAACCACCATCCTGATCCCGGTAAGCCTGAGAATCTCCAAGACCTGATTGCAGCGGTTGCCGAACATGAGGCGGATATTGGGCTTGCCTTTGATGGTGATGGTGACCGGGTTGGAGTTGTCACCAACACTGGAAAGATTATTTGGCCTGATCGACTCTTGATGCTGTTTGCCAAGGACGTCGTGTCGCGCAACCCTGGTGCTGATATTATCTTTGACGTCAAGTGTTCCCGCCGTCTTAACGGTTTGATAACCGGTTACGGTGGACGCCCCATTATGTGGAAAACCGGACATTCCCTGATCAAGGCCAAGATGAAAGAGACCGGTGCCTTATTGGCGGGTGAGATGAGTGGCCATATCTTCTTCAAGGAGCGCTGGTACGGTTTTGATGACGGCTTGTACAGTGCTGCACGTTTATTGGAAATACTTGGAATTGACGATCGCAGTTCCGAAGACGTCTTCGCAAGTTTTCCGGAGGACGTCAGCACACCCGAAATCAATATTGCGGTGACGGATGAAAACAAGTTTTCGATTATCGAAAGGCTGTGTGAAACCAAGGATCAGTTTCAGGACGCCAATGTGTCGACAATCGATGGTCTTCGCGTCGATTTTGAAAATGGTTGGGGCTTGTGTCGCGCTTCCAACACCACGCCCATGTTGGTATTGAGGTTTGAAGCAGATGACGAAGCTGCCTTACAGCAGATAAAAGAAAAGTTCAGACAGCAGTTACTGGCGGTTGAACCGGGTCTTCAGGTAGATTTTTAAGAGAAAAGAATGAGTTTAGAAAAAGAAGCCGCGATCCAGGTCGCGTCAGTCCTGAATAAGGCCTTGCCTTATATTCAGCGCTTTGCCGGAAGTACTATTGTTATCAAGTACGGCGGCAACGCCATGGAAAATGAGGAATTGAAAAACAGCTTTGCGCGCGATGTCGTATTGATGAAAGCGGTGGGTATCAACCCCATTGTCGTGCATGGTGGTGGACCTCAGATTGGGGATTTGCTGAACCGGCTTAATATTGAGAGTCATTTTGTCGATGGAATGCGAGTCACTGACAGCCAAACCATGGACGTCGTGGAAATGGTTCTGGGAGGGCTCGTCAACAAGGAAATCGTAGCACTGATCAACCGCAATGGTGGTAAGGCGATTGGCTTGACGGGCAAGGATGCGAACTTCATTGAAGCGACCAAACTGGAAGTAAAAAGCTCATCTCCTGAGATTCAGAAATCCGAGATTATTGATATTGGCCATGTAGGTGAAGTATCGAAGGTGAATGCACAGGTAATCGATATGTTGACCCGTAGTGACATGATCCCTGTGATTGCGCCGATTGGCGTAGGTGCTGACGGCTCTTCATACAATATCAATGCAGATTTGGTTGCTGGCAAGGTTGCTGAAGAGCTGGGTGCGGAAAAATTGATTTTGCTGACGAATATTGCCGGTCTTCAGGATAAGCAAGATCAGGTGCTAACAGGACTAACCACCAGTCAGGTCGACGCCCTGATTGCTGATGGGACCATATATGGAGGGATGTTGCCAAAAATCCACTGTGCTCTTAGTGCAGTGAATCATGGCGTCAAAAGCGCGCATATTATTGATGGCAGGGTGAACCATGCGACCTTGCTGGAAATATTCACGGATGAGGGTGTTGGGACCCTTATTACTAACACAGGTTTGCCGCAGTAAAATAGAACATTTATTCCTCATGGAGAGCGGCTAGAGTTTCTACCTGCGCAAAAGGCTCTATCAAATAGAAGGCTTAAATAAATGCCTCGTTGGAGCCATTTTGTTTTTGTATGGCCTTCTCTCCAATTACCCTGTTTCTACCCTGTTTTTTTGCTTCGTACATGCAGGCATCGGCGCGTCTGATAAGTTCTTCTGCGTTTTCACCGTATTGGTAGCAGGCAACACCGATGGAAATGGTAATCGTGCCCAGCTGAATTTTTTCTGCGCTGTCCGACAAGGTCTGTTTTGCGAGGCGTTCGCGTATGTTTTCCGCAACAGCCATGGCGCCGTCATAGTCCGTTTCAGGCAATAGAATGGCAAATTCTTCGCCTCCGAAACGTGACACAGAATCACTGCCTTTGACATTTTTCTTCAACAAGGTGGCGACGAAGCGCAATACCTTGTCGCCGATCATGTGGCCAAAGCGATCGTTAAACTGTTTGAAGTGGTCAATGTCCAGCATAAGCAATGAGAGTGGCTTGCTGTCCATCTTCGAGGTAGAGATCTGGTTTTCGATTTCCATGTCGAACGCGCGACGATTACTTACTTTGGTCAAGGAATCCGTGGTGGCTTCGGAGTTGAGTCTTGCGACTTCAGCTCTCAGTTTTTTCATTTCCGTTGCCATCTCTTCAAGCGTTGACTGCATTGCTTGGGTTGCGTCCTCGCGTTTCCTGGTCTCTTCCATCAATTCAGAAAGCAGGGATTTGATGTCTGAGATGTCATTGACACTGCCTACCTGATTGCTGACATGGGCCAGCGTTTGGGCGTAGTGGCTCAGTCCCGCACCTTCATCCCCAATTTTCGACAGAAAATCGTTAATAATTTCGCGAACGCTTTCGCTGAGTTCGTTGACGGCTGCTTCGCGGGCACTTGCAATATATCGGGTATAGAGTTCGCGATGAATTTCCTGTGTAAAGGAAGAGCTTTCTGAATCAAGCTGATTGATGGCCTTGACGAGATCCGCGTTGCGGCCGTTCACATATTCATACCAGACAGCGTAGTTTTCCGGCGTGGTTGCAATATTGCGCTTGCTCATTTCCGGCAACGTTTGCTTCAACAACGAAACGGCTCGGGAAAGGTCATTGCTATCAGTCATTTTTCGCGGTTTTCTCCTGGATCTACGTGGGTATGTAGATAGGGTAATGCTTACTTCAGATACATGGATGAGAGGCGCAGTATTTTTGATTGCGCACAAATGAGTTATAGCAGACTTTTGGGGCAGGCGGAATGAGAAATCTTTCCAGGCAATACAGGCGGTAAGTTTGGCCAACTTTGCTATAGTTTTTAATGGGTTTCTTTATTCGTTTGACCGGGACACGGCTGCTCCATGAAAAAAACCATATTGGTGGTTGGCTTTCTTGCTTTTATCGCTTACGTCGGTTCGAAGGCCTTTGTAGCGCTATTCGGCTACCAATCTATTGAAAAGTATAAGATTTTTGTGCAGCCTGATGCCGCTGTCAGTTACTCCTGGCTGTCATCTGATCTCGGTGGTGTGCTGGAAATTCATGATCTGGTGATAACGCCCTACAAGTTAAAGCGAACCTATTATATTGATCGGGTGCGTCTGTATTTTGAGGATTATCCCCGGATGCTGATAGGCCTTTTAATGCTTAAAGATGGTGACTGGTCGCCGGTCAAGCGTTTCCAGATGGAAGGAGTAAGGGCGCCCCTCGAAGGACGCGACCTGGAAGAGTTTCTCGCCTTGGAGTTTGGCAAGGAGTTTGAAGTGCCGCTTGGTCTTTATGCTTGTGGAACCCACCGGCGCGTAAATCATGAAGTGCTCTCTGATATGGGCATCAATGAGTTGCATGCAGATTGGGATATTGCGTTGGATACCGGCGAACGTGGTGAACGCGTCAGCGTGTCCATGGGGCTGAATATGCATGAGCTCGGTAAGCTTGAGTCCCTGGCCTCCATACAGCTGCCCGCTCAGAAGTTTGAAGGCGTGCAAGCCTTGATCGATGGTCTCAAACTGTACTCTCTGCAGGTTTCTCATGTGGATTCGGGTTATTTTCGGCGCTTAAGCAATTATTGCGGCGGCTTGTCAGGACTGGAACGGGATGATTTTGCTTTGATGGCAGCGCAGGGGTGGCAACAATCGATGCGCGCTCATGGCCTGGTGCCAGGGGCGGGACTGATCGGTCTCTATCAGGACTACCTCCGCCTGGGTGGCACTGTAACGATTTCGGCTCAGGATCAATCGGGCCTGGGCTTCCGTGACTTCTCTGAATTAATCGGGCAAAACCTGGTCGAGCGCCTGAATATCCAAGCCAGTATTAATGGCAGGTCTGTGGCCCTTTCTCAGCTTCAGGTCCAGGAGGACTATTTCGTACAACGAAACGCACCGCCACCCGTTCCTGCATCTGATAAGAATGCTGATATGGAAGCAGAAACTCCTGTCGTGGAAAAAGCTTTTCGCGACACGGCGTTGGACCAACTGGAAAACTACCTCGGCTATCGCGTCAATGTAACGTCGTTGGAGGGCAAGGAAATTTCAGGGCTGATAGACAAGATCGAGAAGCAAACCCTGACAATTGCACAGCCCCTTCAGGGCGGTAGCGTTGCCTTTTCTATTCGGTTGGAAGAAATTGGTATCGTGGAAGTCTGGCGCTGATGGCCCAACTAAAAGCGCACGCTCTTCCTGGGCTGGTCACCTTGTTATCGCAACTAGTCTCGACCTCTTCCATAAGTTCTCCGTCGCCTGAGTGGGATCAGGGTAACACCGAGATTATTCATCTGTTGGCGTCCTGGTTTGAGGAAATGGGATTTTCAGTGGATGTACAGATGGTTCCCGGGAAAACCAACAAGGCGAATATGATCGCTACCCTGGGTAAAGGACCGCATGGTTTAGTGCTTTCCGGCCATAGCGATACGGTGCCCTTTGATCAGAGCAAGTGGCAGTCTGATCCTTTTATTCTTCAAGAACGGGATCATAGGCTTCATGGACTGGGTAGCTGTGACATGAAGGGCTTTTTCGCTCTGATTGTCGAGGCGTTGCGCGGTCTGGATCGACAAACCTTTGCCCAGCCACTGATCGTGTTGGCGACGGCTGACGAAGAAAGCACTATGTCCGGTGCCAGAGCCCTGGCCAAAGCCGGAAGCATCTCGGCGAGAGCTGCAGTGATTGGCGAGCCAACGGGGCTCAAGCCTATCCGTATGCATAAAGGCGTCATGATGAATGTGGTTCGAGTGACGGGAAAAAGCGGGCATTCGTCCAATCCCGCTCTGGGAGTGAATGCGATCGAAGGTCTTCACCATGTGATTGCAGCCTTGATGGATTATCGCAAACGTATTCAAAGCAGGTTCCAGAATACGCTGTTTACGGTATCATCTCCGACCATGAATTTTGGTAGGGTTCATGGTGGCGATAGCCCAAATCGAATCTGTGGGCATTGTGAGCTGAGTTTTGATTTGAGGCCGCTGCCAGGGATGTCTGTGGAATCCTTGTATCACGAGATAGGCGGCTTTCTCGGCGAATTGGCGAGAAAACATGATCTGGAGATTCAATTGTTGCCCCTTATCGACCCGGTACCACCATTCGAAACGGCTGCTGACGCCGAGCTGGTTAGGGTTTGTGAATCGCTAACGGGGTTTGATGCGGAAGCCGTGGCCTTTGCCACGGAGGCACCCTTGTTACAGTCACTGGGTATGGAGACCATTGTGTTGGGAGCTGGATCTATTGATCAGGCCCATCAGCCAAATGAATTCCTGGCACTTGACCAGATCCAACCGATGACGGGTATTCTGCAGTCCCTGATTAGTCAGTACTGCATTAATGTAAAAGAAGGTCCCGTCAATAAACTATCAAGGCAATAATGGACAGTAATATCGCATTTAAAAATTGGGTGAACTGGTTTCGACAGGCGTCGCCCTACATCAATGCCAACAGAAATCAGACGCTGGTCCTTGCTCTGAGTGGCGACGCACTCAGGCACGAGAACCTTGAAAATATTGTTCATGACCTGGCCTTACTGAACAGTTTGGGTGTGCGTTTGATCGTTGTATTTGGCGGTCGGCCGCAGATTGATGAACTGCTGACTCGCCATAATATCGCGGCAAGATTCCATCAGGGTTTACGTATTACTGATGATGAAGTGTTACCGCACGTGCTGGAAGCATATGGCAGGTTGCGAGCAGAGCTTGAAGTAAAACTTTCCATGGGAGTGGTGAACTCGCCGATGCATGGTGCCCGCATCAAACTCGTCAGTGGGAATTTCGTCGTTGCCAAGCCTATTGGCGTGCTGGAGGGGGTTGATTTCGGCCACACCGGGCATGTCCGTCGGATTGATCATGAGTCAATCCAAGCGCATTGCCGCAACAATGCCATCGTGCTGATTCCGGCGCTGGGGTATTCGATGGCCGGAGATATCTTTAATCTCAGCTATGAAGAACTGGCCGCTGAAGTTGCGATTCATTCGGGTGCCGACAAGATCGTTTTTATGGGCTCCGGCAATGGTCTGTTCGATGCCGGAGGAGAGCAGGTGCACGAGCTGCGTCTGGATGAGCTGGAGCGCATGCTGGAAACCCTCTGTCCTGAAAATGATACGGAAATAAGAAATCAGCTCCGCGCCTGTGCACACGTCTGCCAACACGGTGTATCGAGGGCCTATCTGTTGAGTTATTGTCGGGATGGTGCGCTACTGGAAGAACTCTTTACTCGGGATGGCTCGGGGACCTTGATCAGTGCGGACGAATACGATGAAATTCGTTCAGCTCAACTCGAAGATGTTAATGGTATCCAGGAACTGATTTTGCCTCTTGAAGAACAGGGGTATTTGGTGCGACGTTCCCGAGAGCGCCTGGAAACGGATTTGGACTACTTTCTCGTCGATGTGCGCGACAATGCCATCATAGGGTGTGCGGGTTTATATCCTTTTCCTGCAGATGAGGCGGGAGAATTGTCCTGCTTTGCCGTGGCAGATGCCTATCGACGCAAGGGCAGGGGAGATCGCCTTTTGGAAGCAATTGTTGCGCGCGCCAGAGCCCAGAACCTGAAGCGGCTGTTTGTTTTGACCACCAAGACAGAACAGTGGTTCAAGGAGCGGGGTTTTGAAGTGGCCGCCGTAGAGAGCCTCCCTGGTGAAAAGTCCTATAACCGTGATCGAAACGCCAAGGTTCTGGTTAAAGCATTGGGCTAGAGCAGGGTGAATTGTTTTCAGGGAACACCATTTAAAAGAGTATAGGTAAAAGTATGGAACGCAGATCAAGCCTGAGAAAACCGATTCACCACGACGCTGTTGTGCGCCTTGAAGGCGGCGCAAAATGGCCTTGTGTGATAGCGGATTATTGCTCAGAGGGCATGTTTCTCAAGTACTCTATCGGCGCATCAAAGGCCATTGAGTCTGATATGCAATCTGCGCAGGGTCGTACTCTGACCATTCTTTTCTCCGGCCGTACCGGCAAGGAGTTTGCAATCGAAGCCCATCCAGCGCACATGATGAGAGGGGCATCCGGCATAAGATTTGTTCGTCAGTATCCCGACGCGATTTTGGCTCTGCAAGAATACTCTGATGCTGAGGGGCAAAAGACAACGCCGCAGGAAGAAGTTGAGCATATTGTTCACGAATGCATTGATGCCATCCAACAAGCCGTAGAACCGGCAATGAATGGACTCTATCCCATTCTGGTTGATGAGATTAAGGCGGCAGCGGTGAAATGCAGTACCGACCAGCAAGCCAATGAAACCATGGAGATCGCCAATACCATCGAAAGGACGCAGGGAAGCATCCAGCAACGCTTCCTTAACGCAATTCGTGATCCTTTGGCGTTTACCCACGGGGGTGATTCACAGGGTGATGTCGTCGACCGCCTCGCTTTGATCGACAAAAATGAATTTGAAGACTGGCTGACAACCCGCGTTGTCATAACCAAAGCGGAGACCCAATACCGGGCAGAATTGTTGCCATTGAAAATGCGCCTGGATGCCATTGGTCTGGCCGATAAGAAACATCATCAAAGTCCTTTTGGTCCCGCTTTGATAGTGAATGCATTCCAAACAGCAATAGCCAATTCCTTGAGTATCCTTGCTGTAGAACGTCTGGTATTCAAGGCGTTTGAAAAGCATGTGATGGAAGGGCTGGAAGATCTTTACCAGACGCTAAACCAGATTCTGATCGACCACAATATCTTGCCGGAACTGGACCCAAGTAAACAGATTCGCAAGAATCCCTCGCGAGAGCAGCCAAAGCAGGAAGCATCTCAGACCAAACAGGATGCCCAAGCCCCGGTAGCTGAAACTGTTGCAGAGGCTCCCTTGTCGCCCCCGCCTCTGGCGGATGTGACCGACGAACCCACCTTTTCATATGGTGGTGGGCGCTTTGATCCTTCCAAGAGTCCGGCTCAGCAAAGTGTTACCTCAACCAATCCACCATTTGCGGACGTATCGTCAGCCGACAAGGCGGCCCAATCACCTGACTCGGAACAGCTGGCAGCAGTTAAAACATCCGAGCAGACCGCCAAGGCTGCGTTTGAGAATGTAATGGGGATGGTGCGCTCGCTCCATGCCCAGCAAGCCGCCGAGGTAGATACGAGTAACGCTCCTGTTGAAAATTATTCTCATGATGAGTTGTCAGAGGGATTGCGTGAGTTGCAGCTCGCCTCAGCGGATGAAGTCAGCGCGCTTGATGCTCGTCTTAGTCTGCTGGAAAGGGTTCTGGAAAACCTGAAACAAAGTGGTGCTGCCGGCAAAGGTATCCATGAGGATCAACAGGTTGCAATCGATGTGGTGGATCGATTCTTTGCGTCTCTGAAAAAGAACCCCCGTATTACCACAGAAGCCAAAGAGCAACTGCACAAGCTGGAAATCCCGGTACTGAAAGTGCTTCTTCAGGACGAGGGCTTTTTCGACGACAACAACAGTTCCGTGCGAGCGGTAATGAACCGTATTGCGCAGCTGGGCGCCAAAGGCTCACGTCTGAATCCTGCCAGTCGGAAACGGGTCGAAAGTCTGGTGCGCCAGATCGCCCAGGAGTTTGAGCAGGATACGGTTGTATTTGATCGTGCGCTGGGCGAGCTGGATCAGCTGGTTGAGCGTCAGAACCTTCTGTACAAAAAGAACGTGGAGCGAGTGGCTGCCGCGGCAGAGGGAGTGCATCGTGTTGAACAGGCCAAGCTGGCAGTTGCCAGAGCGTTGAACGCCCGCTTGGGTGAGCGCGCCGTACCCGCAGCAGTAACCACACTGATAGATGAAGGTTGGCAGGATGTGCTCAACCTGACCCACATTAAACATGGCGAGTCGAGTCCTGAATGGAAGTCCAAGCTGGCTGTGATAGATAATCTCATGGCCTATGCCGACAACCCAGATGTAGGTCTGGATCTGAAGAGTCTCGTACCGAGCATTCAGGAGGGTTTGAAGTCGGTTTCCGGAACCAATGATGCATCGCCAAAAGTTCGAGAGACACTCAAACAGTTTTTTGCTGGCGTACCCGCGGGCAAGGTGGAGCGCGTCAAGCCGGAATTGAAGGAAGTTCCTCAGTCCGAGGATGATCTGGCTCGCAAGAATGTTGCAAAACTCAAAACGCTGAAGCCCTGGATCCTCAGGGCCAAGTCAGTAGCTGTGGGTTCCTGGGTGCAGTTCAACAAGCCCGAAGAAGAAACCCAGTATATGAGGCTTGTCTGGATCGCCAAAGGTTATAGCAAATATGTCTTTGTTAACCACCAGGGTATGAAAGTGGTGGAGTTGGGGCTGTTCAAGTTTGCCAATTACCTGAAGGATTCGATAGCCCTGCCGGATCCCGGCTACGAAATGCCGATCGTGAATCAGGGGCTCGACGACATGGTCAAGGACGTGTACGACCGTCTTGCATTCGAATCGAGTCATGATAAAGCTTCAGGGCTGCCCAACCACCATGAGTTTTGCCGTCAGGTCAGGGAAATTATGAAAAATGGCGAACCTGCGGCGGCTTGCAGCCTGTTGTTTATTCGTTTTGAAGCCATGCTGGAAGGCGTAGAGACTAATCTGTCAGCCAAGTTTAGCAAGCAAGTCGCGGAGACCATGGCGCCTTTTTGTTCAGAGGTATCGGTTTTAGGGAGAGTCGGTAAGCGAGACTTTGCCTTGTTTTCGGTCAATGACGAGATGGAGCTTCTGAACGTACGTTGTGGCGAAGTCTTAATGGAGTTGTGCGAGCAGGAGGAAAATGTTGAGGCGCGTTTGCTGGTGGCGGTGGGAGAGAGCCGTGCACATTTGGGCTTCAATAATCCTGAATCCATGTTGAGCCACGCGTCCAAGCCCGTCAGCGAGGCCTTTGTCGGACACAAACGTCCAATACCCGCCGACAGTTCACAAGAGATATCACCGGATTTGGATAATGAACGCGCCGAAGCTGCAGAGGCGGAGGCCGAGCCTCCCCTGTTAACGTCTGAGGTCGTGGATATTGATGAGCAGGCGCAAGAGCTTGAACCGGAAATCCAGAGCTTTTCCGATAGGGAGTTTGAAATTTATTGTCAGCGTTCCATGTGCCTTGCCGATGATTCCATTCATGAAGAGCAGTATGAGCTGGTGTGCTCTGAAACCGGAAGCGGAGTGTCTTTTGAACCGGATGATGAAGCCTCAAAACGGGCTTTGGATCAGTGGTGGATCGACACCCTGATAGCCAGCCGACAGTCTCAGGCGCCCAGCTGGGATGGCATTGACTTCATGCGTGTGAGATTAAGTGGCTACGCGTTTCTTGATGATGGATTCAAGGATCAATTAATTCAGCTTGCCGATGACGGTAAGTTGCAGGCGGGTCAAATATGGTTTGACCTGTACGATTGTGCTGTCATCCCCAATATGCATGCCGCCGCAGATATGATGAAACACTTGATGATCAAAGGCTATCGTTTCTGTCTCGATCAATTTGGTACCAGTCAATCACCGTTTCCTCTGCTGAAGGTACTTCCGGTAGATATGATCAAGATTGACCAAAGTTATATCGAATTGCTCAATGAAGACGAAGCCGATGAGACGGCTGCGGATTCCGTGGTTGAAGTCGCCCACTATCTGGGCAAGGAAGTTCTTGCCTCTTCGGTAGACTCAGCCATTTGTTTGCAGCGGATGAAAAAGCTCAAAGTGGATTTTGTACAAGGCAGTACAATTTCCGAATACGAACTGCTCGATCAGGCCGCAATGGATACGGCCTGATTAAGTCCGTCACTATTTAATGTTGCGAGAATAAAAAATCTCGTGCATTTCCTTTTTCAGATTTGCCGCGATCTGGTCCCTTTCTGATTGAGAGATCGTATCTTTGCTCTCGCCGAACAGGTAGTTTTCCAGCTCAAAATCTTTAAGCAGCATCTTGGTGTGGAAGGTATTTTCCTGGTACACGTTGACGTCGACCATCTGATAGGCGTCGCGGGTGTCGCGACTTAAATAGTTCTGAATCGAACTGATTTCATGATCGATATAGTGTTTGGTCCCGTCGACATCTCGGGTAAAGCCGCGCACCCGATAATCCAGCATCACAATATCAGAATCGAAACTGTGGATCAGGTAGTTGAGTGCTTTCAATGGCGAGATGAGTCCACAGGTTGAAACGTCAATATCCGCTCTGAACGTGCTGATACCGTTAACAGGGTGACTTTCAGGATAGGTGTGAACCGTCACGTGGCTTTTGTCCAGGTGTCCAACAATGCTATCCGGGAGTGGACCGGGAGCCTCGGTGGTGAGAGTCGTACTCGGCTCAATCTCATGTTCCGCAATCAGCATGGTAACGCTGGCGCCATGAGGATCATAATCCTGACGTGCAATATTCAGTATGTTGGCTTCAATAATGCTAACGACGTCTGTCAGAATCTGAGTCAGTCGCTCGGCATTGTACATTTCGTCAATGTAGGCGATGTACTCTCGGCGATCCTTGTCGGTTTTCGCGTAGCAGATATCGTATATGTTAAAGCTGAGCGATTTAGTCAGGTTGTTAAACCCGTGCAGTTTCAACTTCTTGTCCATCAGCCTCTCCCCGATTGAGATCGATGAGTCGCGCCTTGCATCATATCAATGTTGAAAAGGCGCGTAAAAAACCGCGTATTATGCATTGGAATGGGGTATTTGCAATCGCAAATTTTCGTTCTAGATGCTCTCTCGAATTTCGTAGGTGTGCTGAATGTCGACGCCGCCTTTTTCCAACATGATGGACGCTGAACAGTACTTCTCGGCGGACAGCGCAACAGCGCGTTTTACGAGATTTTCCTTAAGTGACTTGCCGGTGACTACAAAATGAATTCGGATTTGCGTAAAGACACTGGGAACAGCGTCGGCACGTTCAGCTTCGATCTCTGCGTGGCAATCTTCCACCTGCTGACGAGATTTCTGCAGGATACTCATTACATCGAAAGAAGTGCAGGCGCCCAGGCCAAGGAGCAGCATTTCCATGGGGCGTGGCCCCTGATTCTGTCCACCATGGTCGGGAGGTCCATCCATAACCACGGTGTGACCTGAACCGGACTCGCCAACAAATTTGGCGTTTCCATCCCAACGTATCTTGGCTTTCATAGATTGATCTCGGCAGTGATTACAAAAGAGGCACGGAGATTAACACAATTCTGCTTTTAGCCCTAAATTGTGTCACATTAAAAAAGGTGGAATTGATTTATTGGTCTATACTTTTTAAAGATCAATGAGTTGCTAGGCTTTTGAGTCGATCTGGTGGTCAAGTAGACTGCGCCAGACAGGATGAGCCTGGCGAAAGGGGTGCGTTCCCCAAAAAGGAAGTGCAGTTGAAGCGCAAGTAAGCATATAAAAGGTAACCAGAATGTCCACGATCTTAAAACCGGTAGAAAGCAAGACCAAGCACCTGGATTTTTTCCTGTCGCAATGTCATCGCCGGAAGTATCCAAGCAAGAGCACTATCATCTACGCCGGTGATAAAAGTGATTCCCTGTTTTACATAATCAAAGGTTCGGTGACTGTCATCATCGAGGATGATGACGGCCGCGAGATGATTATGGCCTACCTCAATACGGGTGACTTTTTTGGCGAGATGGGCCTGTTTGACAATATGGACTCCAGAAGTGCCTGGGTAAAAGCCAAGTCCGAGTGTGAGGTGGCTGAAATCAGCTACACCAAGTTCCGCGAGATTTCTCAGCAGGATCCTAGAATCCTCTATTTTATTGGTGAACAGATGGCGAGTCGTCTGCGTCAGACCACCAGAAAAGTAGGAGACCTGGCATTTTTGGATGTGACCGGTCGGGTGGCGCGGACTTTACTGGATTTGTGTAAAGAGCCCGACGCCATGACACACCCCGATGGCATGCAGATCAAAATTACACGGCAGGAGATCGGTCGCATTGTGGGGTGTTCCAGAGAAATGGTCGGACGGGTACTCAAGACTCTGGAGGATCAGGGCCTGGTGCAGGTCAAGGGTAAAACCATGGTTGTCTATGGTACGCGCTAAGCGCTAGCTCGCAATTTTCTGGATCAAGGCAGGCTTTTTAGTCTGCCTTTTTTATTTGCATGAGGTGGCAGGGTATGTCTTCTGAAATATCAAACCTGCACAAAAGCCGCCTCCCGGGCGATTGCAGCATTCCAGCCGTCCTCCATGCAGCGCCATGATGCGTGAGACAATGGCCAAGCCAATACCGTAGCCGCCCGTGGATTTGGAACGGCTGTCGTCTTCACGAAAGAATACCTGGGACAATCTGTCCAGGTTATGCTCAGCAGCTCCCTTCCCCTGATCCAACACACTTAAACCAATAGTGTCGTTTTCACTGCGCACTTGTATGGTAATGGTGCTCGCATCGGGGCTGTACTTGATCGCATTGCCTAGTATGTTCGTAAAGGCCCGCGAGATCAGATCCTGGTCGCCAAGGATGGTTTCCTGATGTTCTATCTGCTTCTCGATGCGGAGTTTTTTGTTCGTGAATTCAAGTTGGCTGTTGTCAATGCAGGCGTCGATGAGTTCAGTCAAGTCAATGGGATT
Organism: Oleiphilaceae bacterium; assembly: GCA_965230795.1. Lineage (GTDB taxonomy): Bacteria > Pseudomonadota > Gammaproteobacteria > Pseudomonadales > Oleiphilaceae > PZPK01. The sequence continues at coordinate 617,156 of OZ246020.1, forward strand.
GCGTTCGACAGGAACATCCGTGCTGTCCAGGCGCATATATGTCAGCAACTGATCCAATAGCGTATCCATGATCTGGGTCTGATGCTCGATAAGTTGCAGATATTCGGTAGACTGTTCGTTGTGATTGTCTGAACGTATCAGTTCCAGCGCCAGCTTCTGTCTTGTAAGAGGTGTTCTGATTTCGTGGGATATATCCTGAAACAACTGTTTCTGCTGCGACAGAAGCTGATGTATCCGATCAGCCATGTGGTCAAAGCTCCGAGCCAGCTGACCCAGTTCGTCGCGCCTGTTGCCAATACGCTGTGAGACCCGTGCCGTTAGATCACCTTCTGCCATCAGGTTACTCGCACGTCGAAGGATTCCCACGGGCCTTGAAACAGAGCGCGCCAGCCATAGGGAGCCAAGCAAAATGATGAGTGTGGTGATTCCAAATCGAAGACCATGCCAGCCGGAATTCATTGGTGAGCCTTCACTGTCTTTTGGACGAGCATCGATTTCGACTAAATAGCGCTTACCGTTTGCTGACTGAATCAGAAACACAGGGTGTCGCGGCGGTCGCCTTTTTAACCAGCGTTGATGAAAACTCTGAGATACTCCAGAGTTTTTGGCCTGGGCCAGTATGGATCTGGATTCCGCATCCAATAGACGAATGTTGACGCCCTGATTCCCTTGCTCACTGAGCCATGCCATTAGAGCGTTTTGTTCCCCAGACTCGAATGCCAACACCACTTGTTGAGCCGTGCTCCAGAGTTCGCTCCTTGTTGGACCCTGCTCAAACTGCTGGAAAACAATCTGTCGGGTAATGACGATATTGGCCCAGATGGCCAATGCCAGCGTCAGCCAGAAAACAAGCATGATTTTCCAAATCAGACGAATCTTCGGCCACTTCATTCTCTGGTTTCCATATCTCGGGTCTTCAACAAATAGCCAACGCCTCTGACCGTAGTTATGCCGCTGTCGTAAAGCTTTCGACGCAGATTGCTGACATGCATATCGATAGCTCGATCATACAAGGTGAGCCGCCGTCCCAGCGCGTATTCCGTTAGTTCTGATTTGGATACAACCGTATCGCATTTGCGGGCAAGCAAGTCCAGAATGCGAAACTCGCTCTGAGTCAGATCTACGAGATGGCCAGCCTGAAGGACTTCCAGTTTTTGCCGGTAGATCGTAAAGCCATTGAGTTCAATAATTGCTTGCTGATCTCCGTCACTCGGGTTGGCATCCATTTCCACACGCCGCAACAGAGCATTGATTCGGGCGATCAGCTCCCGGGGGTTAAATGGCTTTGGTAAATAGTCATCCGCGCCCAGCTCCAGTCCGATTATACGATCCAGGTCTTCGCCTTTCGCGGTTAACATAATGATTGGGGTGTGAACATTCACGCGAAGGCTCTTGAGTATTTCCAGTCCATTTTTTCCCGGCAGCATGATGTCCAGGACGATGGCATCAAAGCTCTCATTATTGGCTTTGTACTCACCCTCCAAACCATCATAGGCGGGTACGGGTTCAAAGCCCTCCCGCTTCAGCACTGTGCACAAAAGGCTGCTGATTTCATCGTCGTCTTCAACGAGAAGTATGCGCTTATTCATTCACTCAGGTCCTGCTTGATCTCTGCCTAGTCTAACTCAGCGAATAAAAATCGCGTTGGCTTTACGCAGAATTTACGAATTCCAAACCCTGCTTTACATCCCGTTCGATACCATTTTAATCAGCCGTTCCGACGGCGATTCCATTCCATACACAGATAGGTGAGTTATGAAAAATGACATTTCAAAGCCCGGATTCCGGAGCTGGTTTATTCTGCCGCTATTGGCATTGTTATGTGTTGCGGTGGCTGCTCAGGCCGGCGGATTCCATGGTAAACGCGGTATGCATTCTCCATTTGAACGTATGCTGCAACACCTCGACCACCTTGATCTGAATGAAGCGCAAGAGCAGGAAGTGAAGGCGATTGTCAAAAAACATCAGGATCAAGCGCAAACTAACAAGAAAATGGAGCTGATGAAAACCATGCTCGAATTAAGTCCCAACGATCCGGACTATCTTCAGCAGATGACGGAACATGCAGATCAAGCAGCAGCGGAAATGCGCTCCATGATTGTCACAATGGCGCAGGTGCGCATGGAAATCTATGAGGTATTGACTCTCGAACAGGAGCAGGAGATTGAGCGGGCAATTGCCAAGAAGATTAAACGAATGCATCGCTATTCAGAAACGAACTAGGGAAGTAGCAGCAAAACGCTGGCTCTGTTTGGCCAGCGTGTTTGCGTTCAGGCTTTTGCGGAAGGGCGGCTCGATACTTGTTGATACCAGCGCTTCAGATTCACATGCTCATCTTCAATCCGGATATTGTTCACCCGATTGAAGTCAATCGCGCACAAAGCCGTAATGTCTGCAATACTGAATTGCGCGCCAGCGAAGTAGTCATTGTTTTCCAGATGTCGATCCATGAACTTCAGGAACTTCAATACCTGGCTGCGGCATTCTTCTCCCCATTCAGGTATGGGTGTCATTCGATCTTTGAAATAACCGCTTGTATGCTGGAAGCACATACCTGTGGGCATGAAAAAGTAGAACTCAAGCCAGCGCTGCCACATTTCGATGCGTGCCTTTTCCTCGGGCGATGATCCCATCAGGGCAGGCTCTGGCTGTGTCTCTTCAAAATAGCGACAAATTGCGATGGTTTCGCAGATACAGGTGCCGTTATCCAACTCGAGAACCGGGACTTTGGTGAGCGGACTTTTACGACGGAATTCAGCGCTGAGGTTTTCGCCTTTCTGCAGATCCATCTCCACGAACTCAATATTCTCTATGCCCTTTTCAGCCAAAAACATTCGCACGCGTCTTGGATTCGGCGCAATTTTCATTTCATAGATTTTCATCGAGACTGGTCTCTTTTTCTGAACGAACGGTTAGAAATTTAGCTATCCTAAAGTGGATGGTCAATGATTCGTCTGTTCAAAGGTTTAAAATGGAGTGTTTTGGCTGTGGGAAGACCAAAGGGGTTTAATGAGGAAAGAGTTCTGAATCTCGCGATGAAGCTGTTCTGGAAGCAAGGTTACGACACCACGTCAATGCAACAACTCGTGGATACCCTTGGCATTAATCGGTTCAGCCTCTATGACTCTTTCGGAGGTAAGAAGCAGTTATTCATCAGGACCCTGCATCATTATCGTTCACATGTACTCGCGCGTTTACTTGGGCCTCTGGCTAATTCAGAACGTCTGAACCCGCGCTCGAAAGTGCTGGATTATCTGGCCTTAATGAAACAGGAGCTGCTGGCACCGACCGGGCGTCTCGGGTGTATGATTCAGCGCAGTGTTTATTCCAGCCTGGTAGACGATACCGAGGTTCGGTGTGTCATTCAGAGCATGTACCAGGATATTCGTTTGGCTCTGGAGTCCGTTATCAGCGAGGGACAGACAAGCGGGGAGTTCGGCCTGTCTCAGGGAGCTACTACCAGGGCTGAGCACTTACTGGTGTGTCTGCAAGAAGTTTTGGTAGTGAGCCAGATGCACGATGACAAGGCCTTTCTAGAAAACCAGTTTTCTTTGCTGGAAAGCCAAGTCGCAGCGTGGTAATGACTACTGGGTATTGATAATGCGGGTTTCGCCTTGCGAGCGCCAATTGGAAATATAAATACTGCCGGCGGAACGTTCCTGTTCGTAATTGTCGCCGCGCAGATTTTCAAGCTTGAGTTGGTCGATGGCAAGATCGCGAACTACTGAAACACCGCCATTCTCGATGGGGGTGCTTTCATGATGCACACTTTGTTTTTTATAGCGAATTTCGGAGTCGGTTGTGAATGCTGAGGCAGTACCGAGCACTTCTTCCGAGGCGGAAATGGCCTCATTATAGGCAACAGGGTCGGCATTCGAAATTTCCACACCGTCTCCACCCTTGCTGGCATTGTCTTCCAGTGACTTCACTTCCAATGAGGCAACAGGCAGGGCTTCTTTACTCTCCTGATGTTTGGTATCGACCAGATCGTCGTCTCGCAGACCGGCCTCAGGAGAACCATAGATATTCAGGAGATTCTGGCCAGAGTCAAACGCTACGCCATCCATATCGCTTTCTGACATGGGTTGCACAGCCATCGACAAACTGGCAAAGCTAATCAGTAGACTCGTCACTAAGATTTTACAGATGGAGCCAGAGATACAAGATGAGATATTGCCGGTTTTCATGAGTACTGCTACGACGTCTGGGTGGATTGGTTGGAAATTGTACTGATATCGATGAAAGAATGCACTAAATAAATGTGAATATTATTCAGTATATGAGCTAAAAGGGGTTTATCTCAATCTGCCCCACTAACGAAAAATGCTAACAGGGTCTAGACTGATTAATTAGTGTGGGTGTCTGAAACGAGAAAAAATTCCAGGCACATTTTCGAGATCGACGTTCCTCAAAGGAGTAGCACATGCTGGATGACTCTGATCCAATAGAGACTGCAGAGTGGTTGGATGCCCTGACATCGGTAATCGAAAATGAAGGCATAGATAGAGCTAAATACTTACTGACGAGACTTTCAGAAAAAGCACGTAAGGCAGGCAGTGATCTGCCGTATTCGGTCACAACGCCCTATTGCAATACCATTCCTGCGGATAAAGAGGCGCGCATGCCCGGCGATCTTTTTATGGAACGACGAATCCGTTCGCTCATTCGCTGGAACGCCATGGCAATGGTGCTGCGTGCAAACAAGCGGCCGGGTGAACTGGGCGGCCATATTTCGTCTTTCTCTTCTTCCGCCACCTTATATGACGTCGGATTCAACTATTTCTTCCATGCCGGTGATGAAACCCGGGATGCTGACCTGGTCTATGTACAGGGTCATTCTGCTCCGGGTATCTACGCTCGTTCGTTTCTGGAAGGGCGTTTTTCAGAAGAACAAATGGATCAGTATCGTAGCGAAGTAGATGGTAGTGGTTTGTCCTCCTATCCGCATCCCTGGCTGATGCCAGACTACTGGCAGTTCCCTACGGTATCAATGGGGCTGGGGCCTTTGCAGGCGATTTATCAAGCCCATGTTATGAAATACCTGCACAGTCGGGAGTTGATGGAAAAGGCCGATCGAAAGGTCTGGTGTTTTGTCGGTGATGGCGAAACCGATGAGCCCGAGACGCTTGGGTCGATCGCTCTGGCGGGGCGTGAAAAGCTGGACAACCTGATCTTCGTAGTGAACTGTAATCTTCAGCGCCTGGACGGACCGGTCCGCGGTAACGGCAAGATTATTCAAGAGCTGGAAGGAGTGTTCCGCGGGGCAGGCTGGAATGTGATCAAGGTTGTCTGGGGGCGAATGTGGGATCCATTGTTCGAAAAAGACAAGGATGGAAGTATGCAGCGCGCGATGGATGAGCTGGTGGATGGTGAAATGCAAAATTTCAAATCCAATGGCGGTGCCTACACACGCAAGCATTTCTTTGGCAAATATCCCGAGCTGGCCAAGCTGGGAGAACACTTGAGCGACAAGGATATCGAGCAATTGAACCGGGGTGGCCACGATCCCTACAAGGTTTATGCGGCCTATCACAAGGCGCTGAATCACAAGGGTCAGCCAACCGTCATTCTGGCACACACGATCAAGGGTTACGGTTTTGGTAAGGCGGGTGAGGCGACCAATACCACGCATTCGCTGAAAAAACTGGATCTGGAAACGCTGAAAGCTTTTCGTGATCGTTTCGGTGTGCCTATCAATGACAAAGATATCGAGGATGTACCCTATTACCGTCCTTCGCCGGATAGTCCGGAAGCCATCTACATGAAAAAGCGTCGGGAGGCATTGGGAGGTTTTTATCCGAAGAGGCGCAAAGACAGTCAGCCATTGCAGATCCCCGACCTGAAAATATTCGATTCTCAACTCGAAGGGTCTGGAGATCGGGAAATTTCCACGACCATGGCCTTTGTGCGCATGTTGTCTGCGCTGACAAAAGACAAGCGGATAGGCAAACGGGTAGTTCCTATTGTGCCAGATGAGGCGCGAACCTTTGGTATGGAGGGTATGTTCAGGCAGCTGGGCATTTACACATCAGAGGGCCAAAAGTATGTGCCTAATGACCGTGACCAAATAATGTATTACCGGGAAGACAAGTCCGGACAGATTCTCGAAGAAGGAATTAACGAAGCCGGAGCAATGGCTGCATGGATTGCCTGCGCTACTTCCTACAGTACTCACGATTATCCCCTGATACCTTTTTATATCTTCTACTCCATGTTTGGTTTTCAGCGAACCGGAGATTTTGCATGGGCTGCTGGGGATATGCGCTCCCGAGGATTTCTGATCGGTGGGACCGCTGGCCGCACTACACTCAATGGTGAGGGGCTCCAGCATCAGGATGGTCATTCCCATGTCTTGGCAAGTACCGTACCCAATTGTATTGCGTATGACCCTGCCTATGCCGCAGAGCTGGCTGTGATTATTCAAGACGGGATGCGACGGATGTATCAGGAAAACGAAAACGTTTACTACTACATCACCATCATGAATGAAAATTATATTCAGCCTCCTCTGCCAAAAGGGGCTGAAGAGGGTGTGCTCAAAGGCATGTATCGCTTTGAGGAAAATAAGGTGAAGGGGCGTGGCAAGAAGCCCCGCGTTCAGTTGCTTGGCAGTGGGGCCATATTTAATGAAGTCCGCAGTGCAGGCAAATTGCTTGCGGAAGAGTTTGGTATCGAAAGCGAAATATGGAGTGTAACCAGCTTTAACGAGCTGGCGCGTGATGGCCAAAAAGTTGCGCGTTGGAATCTTCTCAATCCGGACAAACAGCCGAAAACGGCGTATGTCGCCCGGTGTCTGAACGATGCCAAAGGGCCCGTCGTCGCGTCGTCTGATTATATTCGCCTCTATGGCGAACAGATCCGCGCCTTTTTGTCCGCTGACTACACTGTGCTGGGAACGGATGGATTCGGGCGCAGTGATACCCGGGAAAAGCTGCGCCAGTTCTTTGAAGTTGATCGACACTACGTGGTGATTGCAGCGCTCAGTGCCTTGCAGCGTCAGGGTGAAGTAGACAAGAAAACGGTGTTGTCGGCACTTAGAAAATTCAATATTGACCGAAACTCCCTGAGTCCAATGTTGCGATAGGTTTCCAGCCTACCAAACGAGTGTCAAATAAGGAGTCATACATGGGTTCTTTGGAAGTAAACGTTCCTGACATGGGTGTCGATGGCGAGGTTGAGGTCATAGAAATCTGTGTAGCTAAAGGAGATCAGGTAGAGTCGGATGCGCCGCTGATTGTTGTGGAGTCTGATAAGGCGACGGTGGAAGTGCCTGCGCCGCAAGCTGGCAGGGTGAGTCGCATTGCGTTAGAGGTGGGTGCGAAAGTCTCTCAAGGGGATTTGATTTTGACGCTTGAAGCGGAGCAGGGTTCAGCAGACGAATCTGGCGATGAAAGCGAAGCTGAGGATTCAAAGGAACAATCGCAAGAACAAAAAACAGACCCTGTTAACGATTCTGTTTCACAGAAACAAAGCAAGGAAAAAGCTTCTGAAGGCGGTGACGAAGCGCAAGAAAGGGATATTGAAATACCCGACTTGGGTGGTGCCGATCAGGTTGAAGTCATTGAAGTGAATGTCGAACCAGGGCAGGAGATTGCTCAGGATGATCCACTCATTGTTTTGGAGTCGGACAAAGCTACGATGGAGGTGCCGGCCCCAGCAGCAGGCAAAGTAACAGAGCTGACGGTTGGGGTGGGTGACAAGGTTTCAACGGGTGATGTGATCGGCAAAATGTTGAGTTCTGCATCAGGGGGCAAGGACTCGGGAAGCTCTGAGGAGGAGCCTTCACACGCTACAAAACCAGACTCACTGGATCCTGATCATATTGAATTCAGGCCAAAGCAACAAGTTTCGGAATCTGTCACTCGGACGGTGGAAACACCCGGATCGGAAGAGATAAAAGTCCATGCGGGGCCAGCGGTTCGAAAATTCGCGCGAGAACTGGGTGTGGAACTTGAGCGTGTCGAAGCCAGTGGCCCCAAGAATCGTATTCTGAAAGAAGATCTGGAACAGTATATTAAGCGTCAGGTGCAGATGGCCCAATCCGGTCAGGTGGCGTCAGGTTCATCCGTGCCAGCCATGACACTTCCCGATTTCAGTGAGTTTGGGGAAATAGATGTTGCACCAATGTCGAAGCTGCACAAGTTGACTGCGCAGAATATGCAGCAGAGCTGGTCGACGATTCCACATGTCACTCAGTTTGACGAAGCCGACATTACCGAGCTTGAGGCGTTCAGAAAGTCGCATCGGGCTGATGCAGAGGAAAAAGGGCTCAAGCTTACGCCCTTACCTTTCTTGTTAAAGGCCTGTGCCTACGCATTGGAAGCGCTTCCCCAGTTCAACGTGTCCATTGATATTGCTGCGCACCAGGTCATTCAAAAGAAATATATCCACATTGGGATCGCTGTAGACACTCCCAATGGTTTGGTAGTGCCGGTCGTAAAAGACGTTAATCGGAAAAGCCTTTGGCGTTTGGCAGATGAATGTCAGGTTCTGGCGACCAAGGCTCGTGAACGTAAGCTGTCTCCCGCTGACATGAAGGGGGGATGCTTTACCATTTCAAGCCTTGGCGGTATTGGTGGAACAGCATTTACTCCCATCGTGAATGCTCCCGAGGTGGCAATCCTCGGTGTATCAAAAGCGAAGTATCAGCCCAGTTACACACCAGAGGGTTTTGTGCCGCGCTTGATGCTTCCGTTGTCTTTGTCCTATGACCACAGAGCAGTCAACGGGGCGGACGCTGCAAAATTTACTGCCTTGCTGGCTCGCGTTCTTGGGGATTTGCGGGAACTGCTGCTCTAAGCCGGGTTTGAAAGGGCTTGGCGGCCATTGTCCGCATCTGTAATAATGCGCAGGGTAAACAGCCCGTTTCGCATCCGTGCTATAACAATAATAAGTAAGAGGCCCCATCGTCTCTGAGTTCAGAGAGTGTCTAATTATGGAATTCCAGACCCGGTTTATCAGTCGCGAAGATCGTCGTATCGCCCGCCAGGCCTTAACCGGAAAGCATGGTTTCAAAGCTCAAATCAAGATTGCCGACGAGTGTGAGGATGTTTCACTGAGTGACTTTTCCAGTCTTGGTTTTGCCATAACGCTGGCAGGATCCAAGGCCGAGTCTCTGAGTGTTGGCGATGCCATTCAGATCACCGTCAGTCCACTGATCAATCACTATTACCAGATCAAGGGAGTGGTCATTGACAAGCAGCCTGGCCGACAGGATCAGGTTAAGGTCTCGGCAGTCATCGAGCATGAGCAGCGTTGTATGCATGAACGCTATCAGCCGATTCACTTGAGCACAGAGCAGAGTCTGAAGGGACAAATCGTTCACCCCTTTGTCTACAAGCAAAACTCCTATTTCGAGCTGGAAAGCCTGTCACGCAATGGTTTTTATGCCACCAATATCAATTCTGACTTCACCCTGTTCAATCAGATGGAAGTAATATTCAGTCTGGCATCCATTCAGGGCTTGCAAAACGTTCGCGGCCAGATTTCGAATGTGTCTTTGACTCCCGACAACAAAATTCGCTGCTTTATTTCAACACCGGGCCTACCTGCTCAGGCGAAAGAAGACCTGGCGCGCCATTGCTTTCACTTTGCGCAAAAAACGCCACGCGAAATCGATAGGGCGGGACTCAACGCCAGCCATATTCAGGAGTTGGTCCAATATCGTTTTGTAGAAACTCAGGCTGAATATGAAGCGGTGCTTAAGCTGAGGCGGAAATCCTATGCCGCGATGGGGATGTGTGCCAAGGATGCTCCGATTGCAAGGTTTGCCTTGCAGCAAGACGCTTATGGTCGAATTCTGATCGCTTTCCATAATGCGAGAGTGATTGGCAGCGCGCTGTTGGTCTGTGGCGAGCGGGATAGCAAACCTCTTGAACTGGATGAGCTGTTGTCGGCCAACGCACTTGAATCCCTGCCATCCTATGAAGAGTTGATGGAAATCACCGAGATCTGCATTGAAAGGCATTACCAGGAAACGGACGTTCTACACGGCGTGTTTGAAAACATGTATAGAGAAGGGCTTTCCGCTGGCAAAAAATACATTGTTGTTGGTAGCTCACCGGAGCTTATTCCCCGCTATACGCGAATGGGATTTCAGTCGACGGGGCTGGGTTATGCACATCCGCGTCTCGAGAACGTCAACATGCAAGTCATGCTGTTGAATAAAGACACTGGGAAAACCGGAAAAGGCATGAACCCCATTTTGTGGTGGCAAGTCTGGGGCTTCGTAAGCTTGCATCTCTACCAGCGACGCATCATCGAATACCGTTGGCCGCAGAAGTTACGGGTATACAGCAACCGAGCATTGTTTGAGATCAGCCGTGCGTTGAAGAATTTTGTCAGGTATTTTCGTTAATTGTTTCGGGTGATCAACATGTCTGAGGACACGTCTAAGTCAGCACTCCCGGCCCGGAATGTGTTGGGCGGAAACCTTGAAGTCTGCAGTCTGAAACCCTTGACCGGTTTTTTTCGGGATGGTTCATGCCAAGCTTGCAGGGATGACCCCGGCATGCATACGGTGTGTTGCCTGCTGGACGAGCGCTTTCTCCAGTACTCATTGGTTCAGGGAAATGATCTGATGACACCCAGGCCGGAATGGGGATTTCCTGGTTTGAAGCCTGGTGATAACTGGTGCATCTGTGCCGACCGCTGGCTACAGGCACATGAGGCGGGTTGTGCTCCTAAAGTACGCCTGCTTTCGACGCACGAGTGCACCCTGGCCCGCATACCTTTGATGCTGCTAAAAGAGTCTGCTGTAGACGTGCATTGATCCACCTCGATGAGTTCATCAAGGTGGATAATGTTCAGGTTTAGGCGGGGCTGACGTTTTCCGCTTGTGGTCCCTTGCGACCTTCCCCTTCGGTGAATGTGACCGCTTGCCCTTCGGACAAGGTTTTGAAGCCATCTCCGGTGATGTTGCTGAAATGGACGAACAGATCTGGGCCGTTATCGCGTTGAATAAATCCAAATCCCTTTGACTCGTTGAACCACTTGACGGTTCCTGAAAGCTTATCTGACATTATCTAACCTATCGAAAAAATTTAATTCAGTTATGGGTGTTTGTGCAGTGAGTTGGATCGCTCCTGTTCGGCTGCGTCATGCCCATACACTCGGAATCACCATGTCGCATACAATGCGGCCCCGTTTGATTGCCGAGCTCAATTAAAAGTGTAGTAAAAGATCTGAAAAGCAACAAAATCCTGCTCAAATTTTATATAAAACATTTTCGGCCAGGGATCCGAAGCAAGTTTACTCGCCTGAAGCGGGCGTTTTTTGCTGCGCAGGCAGCGAGTAAGAGATGAAAGGGTGGTTTTAGACGACAACGTTTTACCCTATAATGCGGCTGCTCGAAGATGTGGTCGCGTTGCTTTGCGATGGAGAGTTAGTATCCGAAACGCGCGGTACAGTTGGCCTGCCAATCGTTTAGTCAGGAGAATGTGGAAATTCTCCAACACATAAAAATACCGAAGAGGTGATAAGTGAAAAGTCTGATGAAAGTTCTGGTATCTGTGTTTGCAGCCATGATGCTCGTTGTCGTCGCCCAGGCGGCTATGGATGAAGCGTCCATCAAGGAGCGTACCATGCCGGTGGGTAAAGTTTGCCTCGAAGGTGAAGACTGTGGTTCTGCAAGTGCTGCGGTTGCGGCAGGACCAATGGGGCCGGAAGATATTTACAACAACAACTGTGCAGCCTGCCATGCAACGGGTGCATTGAACGCGCCAAAGTTTGGTGATGCGGCGGCTTGGGCCGAGCGTTCGAGCAAAGGTATCGATACCCTGATTAGCAATGCCATCGGCGGCATCAACAGCATGCCTCCGATGGGAGCCTGTGGCAGTTGCTCCGAAGATGATATTGCAGAAACCGTGCGCTACATGGTCGACAACAGCCAGTAAGTTTCAGTTGATATAAAAAATCCAGCCTAGCGCTGGATTTTTTTTGCCTTGGTTTTTTTGCTCTTGGGTTTTGCTTTTCGATTTGCTGAAGGGGCCCCTTGACGGGCTTTGTTTTTCGATGCTCTATTCGGTTTATCCTGATTCTCTTTCTTACCAGTTTTGTCCTCAGTATTACCTTTGAAGGGTTGGAGGTTCATGGCCTTGTTGGCAACCCGCGCTTTCTGTAACAGCTTTAACACTGCTCTGGGCATGCCTTCAGGTAAATCCACGCTGGTTTCGGAATCTTCAATTTCTATTTGACCAATGTACTCACTGGAGAGATCACTGGCGTTTGCAATGGCGGCGACTATCTGACCTGGAGTGGCACCATCGTTATGACCCACCTGAATAATGAATCGCTCGAGCGCGACGTCAGGGTGTTCTCTCAAAGGACGAATGGGGCCTCCGAACTTGCTGCGCGGTTTTCTGGACTTGGTTTTCCTCTCGCTGGAATCGCCTCGCGGGTCCTCGTTTAGTTTTTCATCATTGCGCGTATCCAGCACCAGTGGCTTGTTACCCTGTGCAATATGCGCCAGGGCAGCGGCTATTTCCCTCGGATCGGCATCATTTTCATTGATGATGGAATCGATGATGTTCTGATAAAAGGAAAGATCCCGGGTTTGTAAGCAGTCTATAACGCTTTGTTGAAACTCCGCGATGCGCTTTTCATTAATCTGTGCAGCGGTTGGGATGGGCATTGCTTCGATGGTTTTCCCGCTGGCCTTTTCGATTGCTCTCAACATGCGTTTTTCGCGTGGGGCAATGAACAGAATGGCGTCTCCGGAACGACCTGCTCGGCCGGTGCGTCCAATACGGTGAATATAGGATTCAGTGTCGTAGGGTACGTCATAGTTGATGACATGGCTGATGCGTTCAACATCAAGCCCACGAGCAACGACATCGGTGGCTACCAGGATATCAATTTGTCCGGATTTCAAACGATCAACGGTCTTTTCACGAGCAGCCTGAGGTATATCTCCATTCAATGCGGACGCCGAAAAGCCACGCGCGTTTAATTTTGTGGCCAGCTCTTCTGTCGCGAGTTTGGTGCGTACAAAAACAATGATGCCATCAAAGGGCTCCATTTCCAGAATCCGAGTAAGTGCATCCAGTTTGTGGATTCCTTTCATCACCCAATAGCGCTGTTTGATCGTTTGTGCAGTCGATGATTTAGCTTCTATTTTAATGTGCTTGGGGGCATTGAGATAGGTATCTGCTACCAGTTTGATTTGTGCCGGCATGGTGGCCGAGAACAAAGCAATTTGGCGGGATTCGGGCGTGTGTTCCAGGATCCATTTGACATCATCGATGAATCCCATGCGAAGCATTTCATCGGCCTCATCCAGTACCAGGGTTGATAGTTTTGCCAGTGAAAGCGTACCCCGACGCATATGATCCATGACTCTGCCCGGCGTACCGACAACTATCTGCACACCGCGTTTAAGTTGTCTGAGCTGGTTCGAATAACTCTGGCCACCATAAATGGGTAGCACATGAAAATCCTTGATGTACTTTGCATAGCTTTGGCAAGCTTCAGCAACCTGAATAGCCAGTTCCCGAGTAGGCGCAAGGATCAAAACTTGCGTATGGCTTTGTGTGGTATCAATGTTTGCCAGAATAGGCAGGGCAAATGCGGCGGTCTTCCCCGTACCGGTTTGAGCTTGTCCCAGAATATCTTCGCCTTTCAGCAGGGCAGGGATCGCCTCGGATTGAATCGGCGAGGGCTGTTCATATCCCAGGTCCTGAATTGCTTTGAGAATATGCTCAGGTAGCTCGAGTTGATCGAAGCTCTCAATGTGTTTGATCATGCATTATGCCTGTGGAGTCGGTGCGCGCGGGAAGGCGCGAGAAAAAGACCGGCGATTATACGCAGATTGATTGCAAAAAGCTTTGTTTATTTTTTGATCGCTTTTTTTGCCTCCTCTGCCCAGGTTAGCCAGGCTTCTTCACCGATTATTCCGCGTCGTAAGGTCAGGTAGGGCAGACGATAATGCACCTGATCCTTCTTTTTCAGATTCAAAAAACGCTGCTCTATCTTTTTAAGAGCGCTAAGTGTCTTGGTGTGGATATCAATGTGGTGATCGAGTTCGGTGAGTAACTCGTGATCTTCCAGAAGATGGCCGCCGTATAGTTTAACCAGCAACGCGTCATTAATTTTGTTTGGGGTCTTCGGTGCCGCCAGCCAGGTTTTAAGCTCTCGAATGCCGCTTGGGGTAATGGCATAGACTTTTTTATCGGGCTTGCCATTCTGTTTCTCGACTTTACAGGAAATCAGGCCTTCCTGATTAAGCTGCTTGAGTTGCTGATAAATCTGCTGGTGGCGGGCATTCCAGAAGTAACCGAGACTGTTTTTAAAGTGCTTTAGCAAATCGTAGCCGGACCCTGGTTCGGTCTCGAGCAATACGAGCATGGCGTGTTTGAGTGACATAGACCGTTCTCTACTGCAAATACTGTATATGCAAATTATTGCATAAAGAGGGTTGAATGGATATTATGCAAAAAATTGCATAAATGGAGGGTATGATGATTCGGACTGGTACGCGTTACAGAAAAAAGAAGGCGGCAGAGCACTACGATGTGATTGTCGTGGGATCTGGCATTGGTGGACTATGTAATGCCGCTTTATTGGCGAAGCTCGGCAAAAAAGTGTGTGTGTTGGAGCAGCATTACACTGCGGGCGGTTACACGCACGCCTATGAGCGTAACGGCTATGAGTGGGATGTGGGCGTGCACTATATTGGTGAAGTTCACAAACCCTGGTCGATGATCCGTCGAGTGTTCGATGTCATTTCTGATGGTGAGCTGGAATGGGCGCCAATGGATGCGTTGTATGATCAGGTGGTCATAGGCGACAAATCCTATGACTTTGTTGCAGGTCGTGAGGAGTTCAAACAGGAGATGAAGTTTCATTTTCCTGATGAGGCAGAGGCTATTGATGCCTATGTGGATCTGCTGTCGAAAGTCAGCTCGATGGTGCCGCGTTTTTTTGCGGGTCAGGCTATGCCGAGGATTGCCGGTGCAGCTTACAACAAATTCCGTTCTCGCTTGTTGCCTGATTACTTTTTCAAATCTACCTATGAGGTCTTGTCTGATCTGACGGATAATCAGGAACTGATCGGTGTATTAACGGCTCAGTGGGGAGATTATGGATTACCTCCCCGGCAATCCTCTTTCATGATGCATGCAATGGTTGCCAAGCATTACATTACCGGTGGCAACTATCCGGTGGGTGGGGCCGCAAAGATTGCGGAAACGATTATCCCTGTCATCAGGCAGGCGGGTGGAGAGGTATTCACCTATGCCGGTGTAGAAGAAATTCTCGTTAAGAACAATCGTGCCTATGGTGTCCGTCTGCAAAAAGGGGATGAGCTATATGCGGATCAGATTGTCAGTTGCGCAGGGTTGTTCCCCACTGTGGAGAAGCTGCTTCCAGGTGAGGTGATTAAGAGGCACGGCTTGGATCGACAGTTGGAAAAAGTCGAGTTGTCGTCGTCGCATCTTTGTGTCTATGCCGGCTTCAAAGGCGACGCCGAAACGCTGGGCATTTCCAAAAAGAATTTCTGGATTTATCCCGATTATGATCATGATCGCAATGTTCAGGCCTTTAATGATAATCTCGATGCCGACTTGCCTCTTATCTACATTTCCTTCCCGAGCGCCAAGGATCCAACCTGGCCAGAGCGCTATCCCGGAAAATCTACTGTGGAAATTGTTGCGCCGTGCAAGCCCGAGTGGTTTCAGAAATGGCAAGGAACTACCTGGAATAAACGTGGTGCAGATTACGAAGCGTTAAAACAGGATTTGACTGATCGATTGCTGAAAACGCTATACAAGCACATGCCGCAACTGGAAGGTGCTCTGGACTTTTGTGAACTGTCGACGCCTCTTTCCACTCAGTGGTTTCAGTGGAATCAGGAAGGTGAGATATATGGTCTGAATCATACTATCGATCGCTTCCAGCAAACCTGGCTTCACCCGATCACGCCAGTAAAAAATCTGTTTCTGACAGGGTCTGATATAGTTACTGCTGGCGTTGGTGGCGCCTTGATGGGAGGGGTTATGACGACAACGGCAATGCTGGGAATTAAAGGTTACAAGGTTATGGAGCTGATCAAGAAAGGCGTGCCTGAGATTTCAGAGGCTTCGTAAGTCTGGCTGGAGTTCAGGAGGCTGGGTAAATGCCTCCGAGAATTTTGGTTCTGGATGCGCCGGTAACAGAGGGGATGTTGCCGGAAAACCCCTGCATGGTGCGGTGAGCGAGCCAAGCGAATGCGCAGGGCTCAATCAGTTGGGGGTCGATGCCAAGCTCGCTGGTGCATGCAACGGAGCAATCGGGTAGCAGTCGCGTAAGACGCTCTACCAGAAATCGATTGCGGGCTCCGCCTCCACATAGATACACCTCTTCACCATCAAGCGCATCGGCGATGGATCTGGCACTAAATTCTAGCAGTGTGCGCTGGATATCCTGGGGGGCGTAACTTTCCGCCTTTGGCAGATGTTCTTCCAGCCACTGCTGGTTGTAGTACTCACGGCCGGTGCTTTTAGGCGGTTTTTTCTTTAAATATGGGTCTTCTAGCCAGCTATCCAGAAGGTTTTGCTGAATGTTGCCTGTCTGGGCCCACTCACCGTTTATATCGTACGCCTGGTTTTTGTGTTGATCGATCCAGCGGTCCATTAGGGTGTTGGCGGGACCTATATCAAATCCATGAACCTCTTGAGAACTGTTTTTTGGAAGATAGGTGACATTGGCAATACCGCCCAGATTAACGATGGCGCGTGAGACTTTGTTGTTTTGGAATGCTGCGGCGTGAAAGGCTGGAACCATGGGTGCGCCCTGGCCGCCGGCAGCCATATCGGCCATGCGAAAATCGGCCACGGTAGTAATGCCGGTAAGGTGAGCAATCACGCTGGGATTGCCAATCTGAAGGGTAAAAGGATTTTCCAGGTCGGGGCAATGCCGTATGGTTTGACCATGGCTGCCAATGGCGCTCACTTGACTCGCCTTGATGCCTTCTTTTTGAAGTAGCGAACCAATGGTGCTTGCTGTGAGCTGACCGAATATAATATCCAGCTGGCCTGCTTTTTCAATTTCATCAGATCCGGATTCGCAGAGCGCAAGCAAGTCTCGTTTGAGAGATTGTGAAATAGCGGTACTGGCTTGACCGCGAACAGAGAATGAATTGCCATCGATTGCCAGCAGGACCGCGTCAATGGCGTCCATGCTGGTTCCCGAAATGGTGCCTATATAAAGCTGCTCACTCACTGAGCGTTTACAGCAACTTGGTAGCTTTCACGAAAAGTCGAAAGCTGGGCCAGATAAACAGATGTTTGTTGTTTGAAATCAGCCAGCAGGTTTTTGTCGACCGGTTTAGCATGAGGCAGTTTTACTTTGACTGGATTTTTGTGGACGCCGTTAACGCGAAACTCATAGTGCAAATGCGGGCCAGAAGCTAATCCAGAAGCCCCTACATAACCGATAATCTGACCTTGCTTCACCCGCTTTCCAGTACGAACGCCGCGGGCAAACTTGCTCATGTGTGCATAGAGTGTGGTGATTTTCTGTCCATGCTGAATGATGACGGTTCGACCATAGCCGCCTTTACGGCCCGCATGAATTACCTTGCCGTCACCGGCTGCTTTGATGGGCGTACCGTGGGACGCTGCGTAATCAGTGCCTCGGTGGGCGCGAATCTTGTGCAGAATAGGGTGTTTGCGTTTCAGATTGAAGTGAGAAGAGATGCGAGCGAAGTCAACCGGTGTACGGATGAATGCCTTGCGCATGCTGTTGCCATCAGGCGTGAAATAGTTACTGATGCCATCTGGTTGTTCGTACAGCACGGCTTCGAGCTGTCGATCCTGATTGACGAAGCTGGCGGCAAGGATGCGGCCGTTTTTGAACTTCTCTCCATCCAGATAGAGTTCTTCGTAGATCAGGCTAAACTTGTCGCCACTGCGAATGTCCAAAACGAAATCGATATCCCAGCCGAAAATATTGGCCAATTCCATGATTTGGGATTGAGATAGTCCTGCTCGCTGTCCTGCGAGAAACAGCGAACTGTCGATTGTGCCTTCACCGTAGGCAATATGGACTTCTGGCTCGCGGACCAGCTTTTCAGATTCAAACTTGCCGTCGCCATTGCGAGCAAAAAGGTGTGACTCGAGGGGGGATCTGATGAGCTTTACCTTGCTCAGGCTATCGTCATCATCGCGCAGGAAGGCAATTTTTTCGCCTGGGTAAATTCTTGTTAGTTCGCGATTTTTTTTGTTTCCGATCACTTCATACATGATTTTGTCGTTAAATCCTGCCTTGGCGAACAGAGAGGACAGGGTATTTCCGGATTTGATTTCGAAGCTGTCCCAATTCTCACTGATGGTCGGTTCGGTTTGTTCTGCTTGCTGAGGGGGCTGGCTTGAATTCCTGGTATCAAGTTCGCGAATCGTGCTTGATAGCTCTTCACTATTGTTTGTCGGTGCATTTAGCGACTCGAGCTCCAAAGGAATACTGGTTCTGGTCGCGTTAACTTTTGAGCTGGGACTGATAACAAGAATGAGCGTGAGCAAAATGCCAACAGAACCGGCCGCAAGCATATGCGATTTGGGAAATGCGTGAATCAACTTCTTGCCCTTAGATCAATATGTAAGGTGAATTATTGTGAAATTGCTTTAAGTATAGAGAGACATTGGCTGGCAGGCAAAACCGGATTTGGCTTTAGTGGCTTACATCACAGGGAAAACTGGTATAATGCCGCACTTTTTTCGGGCGCGGTTACTTGGTGTAGTTTTGCGTCAATAAATGTATCGGGCTGAACAGGTTTCAGCGTTCCGGGTAAACATTATTCAGGATCAAGGTGTAAGGCATGGCATCGGTGCAAGAGGCTCTCGCGATCATCAAGCGTGGTGCGGAAGAAATAATCGTAGAAGACGATCTGGTTAAGAAGCTTGAGGCGGGTAAAAAGTTGCGTGTAAAAGCGGGCTTTGATCCGACGGCTCCCGATTTGCATTTGGGTCATACGGTTTTGATCAATAAGTTGAAGCAGTTTCAGGATCTTGGTCACGAGGTTTTGTTCCTGATTGGTGATTTCACGGGAATGATTGGTGACCCAACCGGAAAGAGTGCGACACGTCCTCCTCTTACTGTCGACCAGGTTCAGCAAAATGCGCAGACTTATAAAGAGCAGGTGTTCAAGATTCTGGATCCGAAACTTACCAGGGTGATGTTCAACTCCGAGTGGATGAACAAAATGAGCGCTGCAGACATGATCAAGTTGGCTGGCCAGTACACCGTGGCTCGTATGCTGGAGCGAGACGATTTCAGTAAGCGTTTCAAGGGTGAGCAGTCCATAGCCATTCATGAATTTCTATACCCTTTGGTTCAGGGCTACGACTCTGTAGCGATGCGCGCCGATGTGGAATTGGGTGGGACAGACCAGAAATTTAACCTATTGATGGGTAGGACGCTGCAGAAGACTTTTGGTCAGGAGCCGCAGACGATCTTGACGATGCCTTTGTTGGAAGGTCTGGATGGTGTCCAGAAAATGTCCAAGTCTTTAGGTAACTATGTGGGTGTAAATGACGCTCCTGGCGAAATGTACACCAAGTTGCTCTCGCTGCCGGATGAGATGATCTGGCGTTATTTCGAGTTACTTAGTTTCAGGGATATGGAAGAAATAGATGCCTTGAAGAAAGACGTTGATCGTGGCAGGAATCCTCAAGAGGTGAAGGATATCTTTGCGCGAGAAATTATTGAGCGGTTCCATGATGCTGAAGCGGCGGCGGGTGCGCATAAGTCAGCGGGTAATCGGGTGGCGCTGGGCGAGATCCCGGAAAATGTTCCGGAGGTCGAAGTGGATGCATCAGGGCAGGAGGAGATTCCAATTTCTGCTGTCTTACGAATGGCTGGATTGGTCAAGAATGGTGCTGCTGCTAAAGATGTTCTCAGCCGGGGGGCTGTCTATGTCGATGGTAAGCCGGTTGAGGCTACCCTGAAACTTCGTGTGAGGGGGAGAGTTGTCATTCAGGCGGGTAAAAAGAAGATTGCCAGAGTTGTTTTGAAATAAATTTTTCCTTCCTGTTGACCCGGCAATTCGGATCTATATAATGCGCGTCTCTTTCGACGGCAAGTCCGGAATTGGACGTCTTGTCTGAAAGAGCGGTTCGGCAAATAAGCGTTGATTAATCAATAGTTTGCCGGGCCTGTCGATCACAGATTTAAGCTTGAAAAAAGAAAGTTTAAATCCTCTTAAAAAAGTGATTGACAACGTTAAGAGGGGCTGTAAAATACGCGCCTCGCTTGAGGGAACGAAGACGTTTCTCAGGCACCGATCTTTAAAAATTGACCAAGCAATTCGTGTGGGCGCTGACTGAGATGGTTTCACGAAAAAGCACTTTTGGGATATTCCTGAAAGGGCTTATTTAAGAGATTATCAAGTCAACGTTCTGTGAATTCATTTATTGTAATTACAGTAGTTTTAGACTTGAGCAAAATTTGTTTTCTTCGGAAGACACAAAGATTGAACTGAAGAGTTTGATCATGGCTCAGATTGAACGCTGGCGGCAGGCTTAACACATGCAAGTCGAGCGGTAACAGATCTAGCTTGCTAGATGCTGACGAGCGGCGGACGGGTGAGTAACGCGTAGGAACCTGCCCGATAGTGGGGGATAGCCCGGGGAAACTCGGATTAATACCGCATACGCTCTACGGAGGAAAGAGGGCTTCGGCTCTCGCTATCGGATGGGCCTGCGTGGGATTAGCTAGTAGGTGAGGTAATGGCTCACCTAGGCGACGATCTCTAGCTGGTCTGAGAGGATGATCAGCCACACTGGGACTGAGACACGGCCCAGACTCCTACGGGAGGCAGCAGTGGGGAATATTGCACAATGGGCGCAAGCCTGATGCAGCCATGCCGCGTGTGTGAAGAAGGCTTTCGGGTTGTAAAGCACTTTCAGTTGTGAGGAAGGCTTGATGGTTAATACCCATCAAGATTGACGTTAGCAACAGAAGAAGCACCGGCTAACTCCGTGCCAGCAGCCGCGGTAATACGGAGGGTGCAAGCGTTAATCGGAATTACTGGGCGTAAAGCGCGCGTAGGCGGCTTGTTAAGCCAGATGTGAAAGCCCCGGGCTCAACCTGGGAACTGCATTTGGAACTGGCAGGCTAGAGTACAGTAGAGGGTGGTGGAATTTCCAGTGTAGCGGTGAAATGCGTAGAGATTGGAAGGAACACCAGTGGCGAAGGCGGCCACCTGGACTGATACTGACGCTGAGGTGCGAAAGCGTGGGGAGCAAACAGGATTAGATACCCTGGTAGTCCACGCCGTAAACGATGTCTACTAGCCGTTGGGGAACTTGATTCTTTAGTGGCGCAGCTAACGCACTAAGTAGACCGCCTGGGGAGTACGGCCGCAAGGTTAAAACTCAAATGAATTGACGGGGGCCCGCACAAGCGGTGGAGCATGTGGTTTAATTCGATGCAACGCGAAGAACCTTACCTGGTCTTGACATCCTGCGAACTTTCTAGAGATAGATTGGTGCCTTCGGGAACGCAGTGACAGGTGCTGCATGGCTGTCGTCAGCTCGTGTTGTGAAATGTTGGGTTAAGTCCCGTAACGAGCGCAACCCTTGTCCTTATTTGCCAGCACTTCGGGTGGGAACTCTAAGGAGACTGCCGGTGACAAACCGGAGGAAGGTGGGGACGACGTCAAGTCATCATGGCCCTTACGACCAGGGCTACACACGTGCTACAATGGTAAGTACAGAGGGACGCGAATCCGCGAGGTGGAGCTAATCCCTTAAAACTTATCGTAGTCCGGATTGGAGTCTGCAACTCGACTCCATGAAGTCGGAATCGCTAGTAATCGCGAATCAGAATGTCGCGGTGAATACGTTCCCGGGCCTTGTACACACCGCCCGTCACACCATGGGAGTGGATTGCACCAGAAGTAGTTAGTCTAACCTTCGGGGGGACGATTACCACGGTGTGGTTCATGACTGGGGTGAAGTCGTAACAAGGTAGCCCTAGGGGAACCTGGGGCTGGATCACCTCCTTAAACGAAATGTGAACCGTTTCGGTCAGAGTTCACACGAATTGCTTGGTTAATGGCTAAAGAGCGAAAAGGGCGATAGGCCCGCATTAGTGCTAGGCCTGTAGCTCAGGTGGTTAGAGCGCACCCCTGATAAGGGTGAGGTCGGCAGTTCAAGTCTGCCCAGGCCTACCAGATTTCCTTATTACTTTGTTAAGTTGTTCGTCGTTTAGCAGGCTAAACGTCCTCACAACTTGCCTCGTACTAAGAAAATCAAAAAGTTCTAACGTAGCTTCAGTAATGGGGCTATAGCTCAGCTGGGAGAGCGCCTGCCTTGCACGCAGGAGGTCGGCAGTTCGATCCTGCCTAGCTCCACCAATTACTGAGTAAGCTACATGAACGAAGCTCAGCTGGGGTGAAACCTGGTCACGAAGTGACACGAAACGTGTTTCGTGAAGGTTGAGCGCCTGAAGGCGAAGCCGAAAGGCTGGGGCACGGAGTGTGCGCTGTGCGGAGCACAGAGGTCGGCAGTTCGATTCTGCCTGGCTCCACCAATTTTGCGTTATGCGTTGTTAAGTTGTTCGTCGTGTATAGATAATACACTTCCTCACACCTTACCTTGCCTGACTCAAAATTCGAACCCTGGACGACACAGCTGCTTAAACGCTTGGATGTTCTGGTATCAGTTCATAACTAAGTCTACTTTCTTAAGTTGATTTAGTTCTGATCTGAAGATCGGAAAGCTCTTTAACAATTTGGTAAGTGATAGTGACGTTGTTTGTATTGATGAGATACATACAACTCATTGCTAAGTAAGACTGATCATTCATTATCAGCGAATGATCAGGATTGAGGATAACAATTGAGATTCATATCAAGCGTTATCCGGCGAAACGTTACGATTGGTCGTGTATAGCCGAGAATCCGGGATGGGAAAGGTCGTCCTGGGAAATTATTTTGGGTTATATAGTCAAGCGACTAAGCGCATACGGTGGATGCCTTGGCAGTCAGAGGCGATGAAGGACGTAGAAACCTGCGATAAGCGTTGGCGAGCTGGTAAACGAGCTGTGACCCAACGATTTCCGAATGGGGAAACCCAACCGTCATAAGGCGGTTATCCTGCACTGAATACATAGGTGTAGGAAGCGAACCCGGAGAACTGAAACATCTAAGTACCCGGAGGAAAAGAAATCAACCGAGATTCCCCTAGTAGCGGCGAGCGAACGGGGATTAGCCGATGATTAATGTGTTAGTGGAACACTCTGGAAAGTGTGGCCATAGAGGGTGATAGCCCCGTACACGAAAATGCATTAGTCACATATTAAGTAGGACGGGACACGTGTTATCTTGTCTGAAGATGGGGGGACCATCCTCCAAGGCTAAATACTCCTGACTGACCGATAGTGAACCAGTACCGTGAGGGAAAGGCGAAAAGAACCCCTGTGAGGGGAGTGAAATAGATCCTGAAACCGTATGCGTACAAGCAGTGGGAGCAGACTTGTTCTGTGACTGCGTACCTTTTGTATAATGGGTCAGCGACTTAATTTCAGTAGCAAGGTTAACCGTGTAGGGGAGCCGTAGGGAAACCGAGTCTTAATAGGGCGTTTAGTTGCTGGGATTAGACCCGAAACCGAGTGATCTATCCATGAGCAGGTTGAAGGTACCGTAACAGGTGCTGGAGGACCGAACCCACTGTCGTTGAAAAGCCAGGGGATGACTTGTGGATAGGAGTGAAAGGCTAATCAAACTCGGAGATAGCTGGTTCTCCTCGAAAGCTATTTAGGTAGCGCCTCGTGTATCACCCTAGGGGGTAGAGCACTGTTTGGGCTAGGGGGTCATCCCGACTTACCAACCCCATGCAAACTCCGAATACCTAGGAGTGCGAGCACGGGAGACACACGGCGGGTGCTAACGTCCGTCGTGGAGAGGGCAACAACCCAGACCGCCAGCTAAGGTCCCAAATTCACAGTTAAGTGGGAAACGATGTGGGAAGGCTTAGACAGCTAGGAGGTTGGCTTAGAAGCAGCCACCCTTTAAAGAAAGCGTAATAGCTCACTAGTCGAGTCGGCCTGCGCGGAAGATTTAACGGGGCTCAAACTGTGAACCGAAGCTGCGGATATAGATTTATCTATATGGTAGAGGAGCGTTCTGTACGCTGTTGAAGGTGAATCGAGAGGTTTGCTGGAGGTATCAGAAGTGCGAATGCTGACATGAGTAACGATAAGGGGGGTGAAAAACCTCCCCGCCGGAAGACCAAGGGTTCCTGCGCAACGCTAATCGGCGCAGGGTGAGTCGGCCCCTAAGGCGAGGCTGAGAAGCGTAGTCGATGGGAAACGGGTTAATATTCCCGTACCTCTTTACATTGCGATGGGGAGACGGAGAAAGCTAGGCCAGCATGGCGACGGTTGTCCATGTTTAAGGTTGTAGGCTGGGGACTTAGGCAAATCCGGGTCCCTAAGGCTGAGAACTGATGACGAGATCCTTTTTAAGGATTGAAGTGGTTGATGCTCTGCTTCCAGGAAAAACCTCTAAGCTTCAGATGTAAAGAGACCGTACCCTAAACCGACACAGGTGGTCAGGTAGAGAATACCCAGGCGCTTGAGAGAACTCGGGTGAAGGAACTAGGCAAAATGGTACCGTAACTTCGGGAGAAGGTACGCCGGCTCTGGTGAAGGACTTGCTCCGTAAGCCTAGGTCGGTCGAAGATACCAGTTGGCTGCGACTGTTTATTAAAAACACAGCACTCTGCAAACTCGAAAGAGGACGTATAGGGTGTGACACCTGCCCGGTGCCGGAAGGTTAATTGATGGGGTTAGCTTAGGCGAAGCTCTTGATCGAAGCCCCGGTAAACGGCGGCCGTAACTATAACGGTCCTAAGGTAGCGAAATTCCTTGTCGGGTAAGTTCCGACCTGCACGAATGGTGTAACGATGGCCAAGCTGTCTCCACCCGAGACTCAGTGAAATTGAAATCGCTGTTAAGATGCAGCGTATCCGCGGCTAGACGGAAAGACCCCGTGAACCTTTACTATAGCTTCACAGTGAACTTTGAGCCTACTTGTGTAGGATAGGTGGGAGGCTTTGAAACTTGCACGCCAGTGTGAGTGGAGCCAATCTTGAAATACCACCCTGGTATGTTTGAGGTTCTAACTCAGGCCTGTTATCCAGGTCGAGGACACTGTGTGGTGGGTAGTTTGACTGGGGCGGTCTCCTCCCAAAGCGTAACGGAGGAGCACGAAGGTGCGCTAAGCATGGTCGGACATCATGCGGTTAGTGTAATGGCATAAGCGCGCTTAACTGCGAGACAGACACGTCGAGCAGGTACGAAAGTAGGTCATAGTGATCCGGTGGTTCTGTATGGAAGGGCCATCGCTCAACGGATAAAAGGTACTCCGGGGATAACAGGCTGATACCGCCCAAGAGTTCACATCGACGGCGGTGTTTGGCACCTCGATGTCGGCTCATCACATCCTGGGGCTGAAGCCGGTCCCAAGGGTATGGCTGTTCGCCATTTAAAGTGGTACGCGAGCTGGGTTTAGAACGTCGTGAGACAGTTCGGTCCCTATCTGCCGTGGACGTTGGAAAATTGAGAAGAGTTGCTCCTAGTACGAGAGGACCGGAGTGAACGAACCACTGGTGTTCGGGTTGTGTCGCCAGACGCATTGCCCGGTAGCTATGTTCGGACAGGATAACCGCTGAAGGCATCTAAGCGGGAAGCCCCCTTCAAGATAAGTTTTCCCTGATCCCTTGAGGATCCTAAAGGGCCGTTAAAGACTATGACGTTGATAGGCTGGGTGTGTAAGCGTTGTGAGGCGTTGAGCTAACCAGTACTAATTGCCCGTGAGGCTTGACTATATAACGCCAAAATAATTTTGGTGGTGAAGACGAGTCGTAATGAACCGGATGACGGATATGAATCGAATCCGACTTACTAGCAATCACTTGCTGAATGTTAAAGACAAACAGTTTTAGTGTTGATGTTAAATGACATCAATACAGAGGAATTACGTCCCTGTAGCGAACGCCAGCCGCGACATCCGTGTCGCGTCCGAAATCGCTCAAGGTGATACTAAATCACCTTGCGGGACACGATTTCGCCTGACGACCATAGAGCTTTGGAACCACCTGATCCCATCCCGAACTCAGAAGTGAAACGAAGCATCGCCGATGGTAGTGTGGGAGGTCCCATGTGAGAGTAGGTCATCGTCAGGCTTTAAATAAACAAGGCTCGCCAAATGGCGGGCCTTTTTTATTTACAGTGCGAAAATGTTGCTATGCTCACATGGCGAGAGTAGGGTGAGCAGGGACTTCGAGCAGCGTGCTGCGAGCCTGCGAACGGCTGTCAGCTGTGCTGACAGACCGGGCCATCGTCAGGCTTAAAACAGAATTCCCTGGTACTAGCGCATTGGGGGATTTTTTTTACCTGAAAATAGTGACCTCGATTTCATTCCCGATGAAATTCTACCTCCCCCGTCCATGGTCTTCAGTTAACCCATTTTTGGTCGTTGCCTTAAACAGGCTCGTCATGATTTTGTAAAGGTGGCGGCTAGATAAGGTTGACTAATTTTTACCAAGCAACACATTTCGTTTTTCAATGGCAGCTTTTGGTTTTATGTATTGAGGCAAGCGAGTGTATACAGAGGAATAAAAGTGGGCGAGATAGATCTTCTGGTTTTGCTTGATACTCGTCCAGGAAGCTATCTATAAAAAAGGCTCCCTGAGGAGCCTTTTTGTCTGTCTAAAAGTGGGCGTTAGCCTTATTCTGGCGTCGCACACTCACTAGCAGAAGGGTCTTCGCTACAGCGGATTTTCCAAAGCAGTTTCAGGGCTTTTGGATCCATATCACCTTCTGCTTTCAGTGCAAGACGGACTTCTCGGCTCAGCTTGACGAACTCTGCTTCCGTTTCTGGAGTTGTTTTGATCCAGTATTTGCCGGGAATCTCTTCCTCTGCGTCCTTGACCAGCTTGTCAATCGCCTTTAGGCGACCAACAACATAGTTGCGCATATTGTTGCCGAAGTCTGCGTCGAAATTGTCTTTGCGAACGACTGTTTGAAGCATGCCGTAGTACATGCGGTAATCGAGAATACCACCCTTGTCGCCAAGGCCGTGATAAAGCTCGAATGTGTTGTATGCGAGTGCAGGCATGAACAGAATGTCGATGTTGCCATTGTTAAACTGTCCAGAGAAAGTAGCAAGCGAGGTACCAACAGGAGAGGCACCAACCAGATCCGCCAATTTGTGAATCTGAGGGTCTTCGTTCAGTACGGAAATCTTCTTACCGCTAAACTCTGCTACTGTGTCAATGCTACGATCATTGACGAAAGCGAACATGGAGCCAACAGGCCATGCGGCAACAGCTTCATATGGGCCATTGACCAATATTTTTGAGGCTTTGGGGTTTGCCAGGGTGGCGATGATTTTCTTTAGACCTTCTTCGGAAGTGATACCGCCAATGGCGTCAAGCGTTCCCGAGAAAGGTACGAACTGTCGAGACAGGATAGCGCTGAGGTGAACGCCGTCACATACACCAGCTTTAAAGTCGTTCGCCGCAACTTTTTCGTCTGTGTAGGCGATAAACTCAAGGTCCAATCCCCAGTTTATGGCTTTGGGTACCAGGTCAGAGTAAAAAGTCATAACAGGGCCGTTTTTACCAACGGGATCCCAGGTACAAATGGATTTCTTTTCGAGCGCATAACTAAACGATGCGAAAAGAACGAGCGCAGATGAAATGAGTAGTTTGATTGGCGTCATTTTGCCGTGTCCCCAATATTGTTTTGCGAGATTGATTTTGAGTCGCGAATTTTCGGTCAAATCGAGGGTAAGATCAAACCCAATTCGGAGGCTTGCAGACTCATGTCTCAATAAAAATATTCGTCATGTTTTTATGACCGTTGGTCGCGCTTCCTTGTGCTGATTTTGCACCAATTCGGGAGCGTGGTGACCTAACTTAGGTCGCCACGCTATTGGCAAAATACCGAGTGAGGGCTATAGTTTCCAACCCTCTGATTTATGATCTCATTGTTTTTTTAGGAGCCCGTCGTATGTCGACACCCGAGCATTTAGTCATTTTCGATACCACGCTTCGCGACGGGGAACAAAGCCCCGGTGCGTCGATGACCAAAGCTGAAAAGCTGCGTATCGCTAAAGCGTTGGAGAAAATGCGGGTCGATGTGATTGAAGCAGGTTTCGCAATTGCTAGTCCGGGAGACTTTGAAGCAGTAAAAGCAATTGCTGACACGATCAAGGATTCCCGTGTATGCAGCTTGTCACGGGCACTAGACAAAGATATTGACCGCGCAGCGGAGGCCTTGAAAGGAGCGAATGCTTCGCGCATACATACCTTTATAGCCACATCGCCTATCCATATGCAGTACAAACTCCAGATGGAGCCAGATGACGTGGTTAAACAGGCAGTGCATGCAGTCAAGCGGGCGCGCAATTACACAGATGATGTTGAGTTTTCATGTGAAGACGCAGGCCGCTCTGACGTGGATTTCCTCTGCCGGATTATAGAGGCGGCGATTGATGCCGGTGCAGGAACCATCAACATACCCGACACGGTGGGATATGCGATACCTCAGCAGTTTGGTGCGACCATCAAGACGCTCATCGAGCGCATACCGAATGCGGATAAGGCGATTTTTTCTGTACATTGCCACAACGACCTGGGACTGGCGGTTGCCAACTCTCTTGCGGCGGTAAATAGCGGTGCCCGACAGGTGGAATGCACCATTAACGGTTTGGGGGAGCGTGCAGGGAATGCTTCACTTGAAGAAATTGTGATGGCCGTGAGAACTCGTTCAGACCTGTTTGCGGTTGAAACGCGCCTGGATACAAAACAAATTGTGCCTTGCTCAAAACTAGTGTCGACGATAACTGGGTTTCCTGTTCAGCCCAATAAGGCCATTGTCGGAGCTAACGCCTTTGCCCATGAATCCGGTATTCATCAGGATGGTGTTCTAAAGCACAGAGAAACATATGAAATAATGAAGGCTCAGGATGTTGGCTGGCATACCAACAGTCTGGTTTTGGGTAAGCATTCAGGGCGCAATGCGTTTCGAACCCGAATAGAAGAGCTTGGTATCACGCTCGAATCCGAGAGTGAGTTAAACAAGGCATTTGCAGCCTTTAAAGATCTGGCAGATAAAAAGCATGAAATCTTTGATGAGGATCTCCATGCTTTGGTTAGCGATACAAAAAGTCTCGGTCAAGTCGACAAGTATGAATTGGTTTGTATGTCGGTTTGTTCCGAAACAGGCGTCGCTCCCGTTGCCAAGGTTACTCTGTTAGTAGATGGTGAAGAAAAATCTGCTGAAATGTCGGGAAGTGGTCCGGTTGATGCTACCTACAAGGCAATTGAGTCGCTGGTACAGTCAGGCGTTAATCTCCAACTTTATTCGGTGAATAATATAACGAGCGGTACGGACTCTCAGGGAGAGGTCACAGTGCGAGTTGAGCTGGGAGGTCGAATCGTGAATGGTTTGGGAGCAGACACAGATATAGTGATTGCATCAGCAAAGGCTTATGTCCATGCGCTAAATCTGATGAGCGCGAGAAATGATCGTCAGCACCCACAAGGTGATGTTTAATTGATGCGTGCAATGTTAGCTCAACGCAGCCGTAATCCGGAGCTCTATGTTCAGGCTCGTGCTGCGTATCTGGATGCGATGGGGCTCAAACAATGGTATGCGCGAGTGCATCTTTCCGGCGCCGCGCCATCCAGCCTTGCTTTGCGTGAAGTTAAAAAGGATGGTCGCCAATTACAAGCGGAGAAAGATCGTGGCGCTCGCAAAACCGAATTGCTTCAGTCTGATCCCTCTCTTTCAATTAAAAGCCTGCAAGAGAACATCTCCAGACCTCCCTCGGATGAGCTTCGTGGTGAACAATCGGCGCCGCAAAACCTGCGTAAGGAGGTAGGTGAGGCTGCGGAGATGGCTTCCAGTCCAGAAAAGGAAGGGTCGCATATAGTCGCAAGCATTTCATCGGGCGTTGCTGAGGGTGGCGTTTTTTCCTTGCGTGCCTTTGTTTCTGGAGACCTTGTGGTTACGAGTGAGGCAAGGGCGCCATCAGCCGATTCAAGTGAAACTGTTTTGCTCAAAAACATCCTCAAGCTCGTTGTGCAAGATGCTCCTGACGAGTTTATGCAGGCGGGTTTCGACTGGCCGGTGTTTCAATTGCCTGAGTCGCAATCCATTGCTGCTCCCGCTCTGGAATCTATGCTTGGTAGGTGGCTTGCTGGTTTGAAGCCTGCCGGTGCATCCAGGCATATCCATTTTGGTGCTGGGGTCGCGGATGCGCTGGTTGAGGCAGCTCGAGCGCAAGACAATTATTCTCCGGGAGGGTTCTGGTCCTTGCCCTATTCATTGGAAGAGATGTTGATGATGCCTTTAAAAAAGGCCAGTGTCTGGGCATCCTTGCGCTCTTACCTTAGTCATTCAAACTAATTGAAAATGAATGTACGCGAAGCTGCCCTGTCATTGAGGCCGATGCAGATGTCAGATTTGGATCGGGTTCTTGAAATCGAGGCAAAAGCCTATCCTGTGCCCTGGTCCAGGCTTGTATTTGAGGATTGTGTAAAAGGCAGCAATGAATGTTGGATTGCGCATAACAATAACGTGATATGTGGTTATGCCATCGTCTCAAATGTGCTGGACGAAGTGCATTTGCTGAATTTATGTATTGCTCCTGAATTCAGTCGGAAAGGTCTGGGTCGAGTGCTTCTGAGGCGCTTGATATCGAATGCACTTGCTAGAAAGGCGTCTGTCTTCTTTCTTGAGGTTCGTGTTTCAAACAAGGCTGCTATCAATTTGTATTTTTCTGAAGGCTTCAATGAGGTTGGAGTTCGCAAAGACTACTACCCTTCCCGATCGGGAGCCAGAGAGGACGCGATGGTTATGACCCTCGAATTGAGTGTTGATTGCGTGATCTAGGGCAATTGTCGTTATACTACGCGCCCATAAGCATTCTGCATTAATTTCCGGAAATTCCATGTCTAGACTCAATCAAGAAATCGCCAAGCGACGTACTTTTGCCATCATCTCCCACCCCGACGCGGGTAAGACCACGATTACTGAAAAAGTATTGCTTTTTGGCGAGGCAATTCAAAAAGCAGGAACCGTAAAAGGAAAGAAAAGCGGTCAGCATGCCAAGTCGGACTGGATGGAGATGGAAAAGGAACGAGGGATTTCGGTCACGACTTCGGTGATGCAGTTTCCCTACAACGACTGTCTCGTGAATCTCCTGGACACCCCGGGACACGAAGATTTTTCAGAGGATACTTATCGAACGTTGACGGCTGTGGACTCTTGTCTGATGGTTATTGATT
This sequence comes from Oleiphilaceae bacterium, assembly GCA_965230795.1. GTDB lineage: Bacteria > Pseudomonadota > Gammaproteobacteria > Pseudomonadales > Oleiphilaceae > PZPK01. Next base: position 648,433 of record OZ246020.1, read on the forward strand.
CCGCCAAAGGTGTGGAAGACAGAACCATTAAGCTGATGGAGGTGACCCGGCTTCGAGATACACCAATTCTGACGTTCATGAACAAGCTGGACCGCGATACGCGTGATCCCGTTGAGTTGATGGATGAAGTCGAAGATGTCTTGAAAATCGGCTGCGCTCCGATTACGTGGCCAATCGGAATGGGCAAAGAGTTCAAGGGGGTATATCACCTGTACCGTGATGAAACAATTCTGTATCAGAGTGGTCAGGGCCATACCATCCAGGAAGTACGCATAATAAAGGGTTTGGACAATCCTGAGCTGGATGAAGTGCTCTCAGGCTATGCCCAGGATCTGCGTGATGAGATAGATCTTGTTAAGGGGGCGTCTCATGAGTTTGACCTGGAGCTGTTTCTCGCTGGCGAGCTAACGCCTGTGTTTTTCGGGACGGCACTTGGCAATTTCGGTGTCGATCATATGCTTGATGGCCTTACTGAGTGGGCGCCGCCTCCCCAGTCGCGAATGACAGAGACTCGAAAAGTCGAGGCTGAAGAAAGTAAGTTTTCGGGTTTCGTCTTCAAAATACAGGCAAATATGGATCCTCAGCATCGTGATCGTATCGCATTTATGCGTATTTGTTCGGGGCAGTACCAGAAAGGGATGAGGCTCAAGCACGTGCGGATCGGTAAGGATGTTCGCATTTCTGATGCAGTGACTTTTATGGCCGGCGACAGAGAAAACGCAGAGCAGGCATATGCCGGAGATATTATTGGTTTGCATAATCATGGCACTATCCAGATTGGTGATACCTTTACCGAAGGGGAAGAGCTTCGATTTACCGGTATTCCCAATTTCGCCCCTGAGCTTTTTCGACGGATCAGGCTGAAAGACCCGCTCAAGGCCAAACAACTGAACAAGGGCGTAATACAGTTATCCGAAGAGGGAGCTGTCCAGGTTTTTCGGCCGTTGAAAAACAATGATCTGATCGTCGGTGCGGTGGGTGTGCTGCAGTTTGATGTTGTCGTTCATCGTCTGAAGTCCGAGTACAGAGTGGATGCGATATACGAGCCTGTTACCGTGGCCACGGCGCGCTGGGTGGACTGTAAAGATGGTCCTACTCTCGAAGCGTTTAAGAAAAAATGCTTTGACAACCTTGCCCTCGATGGAGGCGACAACTTGACTTACATTGCTCCTACCATGGTAAATCTCCAGCTGGCGACCGAGCGTCACCCTGATATCGTTTTTAGTAAAACCAGAGAGCATTAAGAAGCATGCCTGTTCTGGTTGATACGCACTGTCACCTCGATTTCAGTGTGTTCAACGAAACGCTGGATGACCTGTTGGATGATTGTGAAAGCAAGGGGGTCAAGGCGTTCGTGGTGCCGGCAACGAGGCAAGCCGGGTTTGCGAAAATTCTGAATCTTGGAAAGCGGTATCGAGCCACGTTTCCTGCGCTTGGCTTGCACCCCTATTTTGTTGCTGATCATAGTTCGGAGGATCTGGCTGTTCTTGATGCCTTGTTGACGGACTGGAAAGAGAGTGTGGTTGCGGTCGGTGAGATCGGTCTGGATCGGTTCAGACCTGATTTCTCCGACCAGATTGAAGTATACGAAGAGCAGTTGAGCTTGGCGGGTCGTCATCATTTGCCTGCGATCATACACTCAGTAAAAACGCACAGTGAAGTACTTGGTGGGCTTAAAAGAAAAGGGCAAACCAAGGGGGTCATACATGCTTTTTCCGGTAGTTTTCAAGATGCCTCCAAGTTTATAGATCAGGGGCTTTTTATCGGCATTGGTAGTGTAATTACCTGGGCTTCCGCCAGGAAAACCAGGGAAACCGTGGCAAAGCTACCTCTGGATGCTTTGGTTTTGGAGACCGATGCGCCGGACATGGCGATTGCGGGACAGGAAAAAGGCTCGGGAAAGCCCCAGGATGTGCTGGCTATTTTTGAAGCTTTGTGCGCTCTCAGAGATGAGCGGCAAGACTATGTTGCAGATCAGATCCTCAGGAATACACTTAATCTGTTCCCTGGTGTTGCTTCGGCACTGGCCACTTGAGTGCATCTTGCAATGGTGGCGATTTTTTTGTGTTTTGCTCTGGCAAATGCTTGTTTATTTGTATTATACTTCGCGCCCTTAATTTAAGTGTGTGGTCTAAGAGTCAGCCCCGTCTCGCAGTATCACCGGTAAGAAAGTGAAATTTGATACACGCAATTGGCTGCGGTAGAATCGCCGGCCATTTTTGGGTGTGGGTGCTCAGTTACGAGCTTTAGAAGGCGAATTAAATGAAAACGTTAAGTGCAAAACCGGAAAGCGTGAAGCGTGACTGGTATGTAGTCGACGCTACAGGCAAAACACTGGGTCGTTTATCGACTGAAATTGCGCGCCGTTTACGGGGCAAGCATAAGCCAGAATATACGCCCCATGTAGATACGGGCGATTATATTGTTGTGGTGAACGCAGAAAAAGTTGCGGTAACCGGCAATAAGGCAAAAGACAAGATGTATCACAAGCACACTGGTTTTATTGGTGGGCTTAAGTCAATTTCTTTCGAGAAGCTGATTGATAAGGCTCCTGAGCGTGTGATTCAGGGGGCGGTTAAAGGTATGCTGCCGCGTGGTCCGCTGGGGCGGGCCATGTTCAAGAAGCTGAAGGTGTATGCGGGTGAAGAGCATCCTCATACCGCTCAGCAACCACAGCAACTGGAAATTTAAGGTAAGGCGATTATGTCAACTACATACAACTATGGTACTGGTCGTCGTAAAACTTCAGCGGCGCGTGTTTTTTTGAAGTCTGGCAATGGTCAGATTGAGGTTAACGGTCGTCCTCTGGATGCATTCTTTGGTCGTAAAACGGCGCAAATGGTTGTTCGCCAGCCACTTGAACTGGTCGAAATGGCTGATAAGCTGGATGTGAAAGTGACGGTTAAAGGCGGCGGTACGACAGGCCAGGCGGGTGCTATTCGTCATGGTATCGCTCGAGCGCTGATTGAGTATGATGAGACTCTGCGAGCGCCCCTGCGACAGGCAGGTTGGGTGACGCGAGATGCGCGTGCTGTTGAGCGTAAGAAAGTTGGTTTGAGAAAGGCGCGTAAGCGTCCACAGTTCTCGAAGCGATAATTCTGAAGTGGATAAAAGCGCCTGTTGGCAAAAGCTGGCAGGCGCTTTTTTTTGTCTGTACTTTTTAGGGTGTCGTTCCTTTCCGTAAATTGGTGAAAGTTGTTGAAGCACTAGGGTAATTTAATTACTATTTGGGGCTTTTAAAACGCCGGCCCTAATAGCCTTTGGTTTGGGTTTATAAGCGGCAGTTTGCGATAAATTGATCGTGGTCATACTGACTTTCCTGGCCGTGGTCATAATAACGATGCTTTATAAAAAGCTGTTAATTGATGGGGGAAGCCTGTATGAGTGATGGCGACGTAAATGCCAGCCGGCGCAGATTTTTGCTCGGTGCCACCTCGGTTGTAGGTGGTGTTGGTGCAATCGGGGCGGCTGTACCGTTTGTTGCATCATGGAATCCAAGTGCCAAGGCGAAAGCTGCAGGAGCGCCGGTTAAGGCGACGGTAGGTAAGTTACAGCCGGGTCAGCGAATGACTGTTGAATGGCGGGGAAAGCCGGTGTGGATTATTCGCCGGACTCAGGAAATGCTGGATAACCTGGAGAAGCTTGAAGGTGATCTTAGGGATCCAAACTCGCAGGAGCCGCAACAGCCTGAGTATGTGACAGGAATCTATCGCGCAACTCGGCCAGAATACGCAGTTATCGTTGGAATCTGCACGCATTTGGGGTGTTCTCCCCAGTTCGTTCCTGAAGTTGAGCCTCAAGAGTTTGACGAGAATTGGTTGGGTGGCTTCTTCTGTCCGTGTCATGGTTCGCGCTTTGATTTGTCGGGACGCGTTTTTCAAGGTGTTCCGGCACCCAAAAACCTCGTGGTGCCTCCTTACAAATATCTGGATGATGAAACCATTATGATTGGTGTTGACGAGGAGGCTGCATAATGCAAAAGCTAATTGCCTGGATAGACGAGCGGCTTCCGGTTGTCGAAGCCTTCGAAAAACACATGAGCAAATATTATGCTCCGAAAAATTTCAATTTTTTGTACTTTTTCGGTGTGTTGTCATTTGTCGTACTCGCCAATCAGTTGTTAACCGGCATCTGGTTAACGATGAGTTATGTGCCAACCTCTGAAGGCGCGTTTGCATCCGTTGAATATATTATGCGCGATGTTGAGTACGGATGGTTGCTGCGGTATTTGCATTCCACAGGAGCGTCGGCATTTTTTGTCGTTGTCTACCTGCACATGTTTCGTGGTCTGTTGTATGGCTCCTACAAGAAACCGCGCGAGCTGGTCTGGATATTCGGTATGACTATCTATCTGGCGCTGATGGCCGAGGCTTTTATGGGTTATCTGCTGCCATGGGGGCAGATGTCTTATTGGGGAGCGCAGGTAATTGTTAATTTGTTTGGCGCTATACCTGTTATCGGTGAGGAATTAGCGTTATGGATCCGTGGCGACTACCTGATCTCGGGCATTACTCTGAACCGCTTCTTCGCTCTTCATGTGGTTGCTTTGCCGATTGTTATTATCGCTCTTGTTGTCTTGCATGTGTTGGCATTGCACGAAGTTGGTTCTAACAATCCTGATGGTATCGAGATTAAGAAAAACAAGGATGAAAATGGCATCCCGAAGGACGGTATTCCTTTCCATCCCTACTACACGATCCATGACTTGGTGGGTATCGTGGTCTTCCTGTTTGTTTTCTGTGCGGTCGTATTTTTCTTCCCTGAGATGGGTGGGTACTTCCTTGAGAAGCCAAATTTTGAGCCTGCAAACCCTCTGAAAACGCCTGATCATATTGCTCCTGTTTGGTACTTCACGCCTTTTTACGCGATTCTGAGAGCGGTTCCGGATGCGTTTCTCGGAGTGGTCGCTATGGGGGCGGCGATTGCTATTTTGTTCGTCCTGCCCTGGCTGGATAGGAGTCCTGTCAAGTCCATGCGATATAAAGGAATGCTTAGCAAGATTGCTTTGATCCTGTTTGTTATTGCGTTCTGTGTGCTTGGCTATCTGGGTGTTGTGATCGCAACGCCCGAGAGAACGATGTGGGCACGTATTCTGACCTGTGTTTATTTTGCCTACTTTATTCTGATGCCTTGGTATACGAGTATTGAACGAACTAAGCCTGTGCCGGAAAGGGTGACAATGAAATGAGAAACTTACTAATAGCCCTAACAATATGTCTATTTGCCGGGAGTGTCAGCGCTGCGGGTGGTGCACAAATCCCGATGGACCATATCAAGACGGATATTGAGGATCAGGAATCATTGCAGCGTGGTTTGACGCTGTATATGAACTACTGTTTTGGTTGTCACTCCCTGAAGTATTCGAGATATGAGCGTGTGGCAACAGATCTTGGCATTCCCAAAGAGATTTATGAACAAAATTTGATCTTTAGCGACGCCAAAATCGGAGAGCTGATGAGCATTTCAATGCCAAGTGATCAGGCTAAAGTCTGGTTTGGTAATCCGCCTCCTGATTTGACTCTCGAAGCGCGTTTGCGCGGACCCGATTGGATTTACAACTACTTGCGCGGTTTCTATTTGGATCCAAAGCGCCCCTATGGCGTTAACAATGTCGTATTTAAGGATGTTGGTATGCCTCACGTGTTGGCAGATCTTCAAGGGGTATGCGCAGTCAAGCCTGAACTGGGCGTCGAGCCGGAAGTTGATCCGCTAAGTGGCAAAATCATCAAAAGCAGTGGTTGTGCAGAGTACGCGGTTGAAGGTGCGATGACGCCAGAAGAATATGATGAGGCGATGTTCGACCTGGTTAATTTTCTGGAATATGTTGGTGAACCCTCACGCCTTGAAAGTATAGATCTGGGTCGAACGGTTCTTATATTTCTCGCTTTCCTGTTTGTATTCGTTTATTTCCTGAACAAAGAGTATTGGCGCGGAATACACTGAAACTGAGGTTCAAGGTGACTTAAAAAGGCTGTTGGTGTACATCAATAGCCTTTTTTGTTTGGTTCGATTTACATTGCTGCACCTTCAGTCAAGTAATCGTGTATAATCTGCGCCAATTTTTCAGTAGCTGGCTGGAATTCGGATCAGTAAATCTTTAAGAGGTAATCCTATGGGTGTTGTGACCAAAAGGTCGTCAATGACATTTTTTTCCGATGGTAAAAGTCATTACAGTCATCGCGTTCGTATCGTTTTAGCTGAGAAGGGTGTGGCTGTCGACATTGTTGATGTGGATCCGACCAACAAACCGGCTGAACTAGCTGATCACAACCCTTACAATGAGTTGCCTACTCTCGTAGACAGAGATCTGGTGCTTTACGAACCAGATATCATGATGGAATATCTGGATGAGCGTTTCCCTCATCCTCCTTTGTTACCGGTTTATCCGGTTGCCCGAGCGCAAAGTCGTCTAATGATGTATCGCATCAAAAAAGACTGGAGCCGTTTGGTAGATCTTATTTTGGAAGATCCGGATTCCAAAAAAGCTGATGCGGCTCGTAAGGAGCTGAAAGAAAGCCTGATCGCCACTAGTCCGATCTTTTCGGAGAAACCATATTTTATGAGTGACGAGTTCACTATCGTGGATTGTTGTGTCGCTTCCCTGCTGTGGCGTTTGCCTGTGCTGGGCGTTGAGCTGAGTGAACCTCAGGCAAAACCGATTCAGAAATACATGGAGCGAATTTTTGAGCGGGAGTCTTTCAAAGCTAGTTTGTCGGAAGTTGAAGCAGAAATGCGTGGCTAGATTGGTCAAGCAATCATTATTTAGCACGGTTTGCCGGGGGTAGCATGACACCAAGTAGACCCTACCTGGTTAGGGCACTGAACGAATGGATTATTGATAACGATATGACGCCTTATATTGTTGTTGATGCTGGTATTCAGGGCGTTCGTGTTCCTGAAGATTATGTTACCAACGGTCAGATTATTTTGAATGTCAGTCCTGGTGCGGTAAACGATTTCGTTGTAGATAGCGAAGCGATTGAATTTCGCGCTCGATTTGGTGGAGTGCCGATGCAGGTATATATTCCGGTCGTAGCGGTGATGGCAATCTATGCAAAAGAAAATGGTCAGGGTATGGTTTTTGGTGCGGAGCCTGGAGCACCTGAACCGCCTACACCCGGACACACTCCAGATTCTGAAGGCTCCTCAGAAAAAGGCTCAGCGCATAAGCCGTCACTAAAAATTGTTAAGTAACCGAGATTCTCTAGTAGCTCGCGGCGGTGTGCGCGTCAGGAATGGGGGGCACCGAAAAGCTGGTTTTCAACCTGATGGCATAGTGCGTTGACAGCAAGCAGTTGGGCTTCCATAGCCCTGGCAACTTGTGTCGCATAGAGCTGTATTTCAATATCGTCTCCCTGATTGATCGCAGTTATTTTGCCTCCTTCGAATCCAATGATAGTGATTACCTGAATGCCTTTTTCGTGTGCGGTCTGAATGGCCTGGACGATATTTCCGCAATTGCCATCGATTGATAGTGCGACCAATGTGTCGCCCTCATTTCCCATAGCCCTGATCTGCTTTGCGTATACATTGTGGTAATTACCGTCTTTTGCTATTGCTGAAATGGTCGTTGAGTCGATCGATATATTGATAGCAGGAAGGCTTGGTCGTTCAAACTCCTGTTGATGCATAAGGCACGTAGTTAACAGGGCTGCCATTGGAGCTGAATATCCATTGCCGCATACGATTAATTTGCGGTCACTGAGTAGCGATTGGGCGATGGTATCGCACGCCCGCTCTATATTGGGTGCGATTAACTCGAGATGACTTGCTGCAGAATCGATCGCGTCGCATAGATAGCTGGTTATTGGGTTGATATCGGTCATTGATCACCTTGCCTAAAAATCAGAAGCGTCAAACGCGGCTTTAATCCAATGAATTTTGTCTCTCGAAAACCATCGCCTTTTGCTTTCTTTATCGACTCCATCAATGGCGATAACATCAAAGCGCGTATTCGCGTTCCAGAGTTGTTTGGCATGCAGATAGTGCTCAGCAGTCTTGATGATTTTTAGTTGTTTCTTGCGATTAATGCTCTCTGCCGAGCTGCCAAATGCCTGGGAATTTCTGTAACGTACCTCGACAAAAACCAGTGTATGGCGTTCCATTAGAATGAGATCGATTTCGCCTTGGCGACAGCGGTAATTGGAGTCTAGTAGTTGAAGCCCTTTTTGTTGTAAAAAGATTAGAGCTTTTCTTTCATACTGGTCGCCGTTACCGGGCATGTTTCCTAATCCTGAATGGGAATCGCGCGACCGCGGTTGAATCGGGCCCATTGCAGATGGCGCTGAACAACCCCGTTATTATCAATGCTAAGTATCCCGGTTTGCCCTTCCAGCTGACTTTCTGTAACGGTTTGAAGTAGTTCCAGTCTGGGAGAGAGTTCGAATGCGTCCGCGCCCAGAGCAAAGAAGCGACTATAACGTTGCAGTTTTTCCGGAGTCATCTGGTTGATTGTGTTTTTAATGTTGTTGGTGTTGCTCAGCATCCAGGGCATCTCGACAAAATAAATATCGTTAAGGTCTTCAAGGTTTGCGGAGTGCTGGCCGCTGTGAACTTGTGAAGTGGCATAGACAGGTAAGTCGCTGGCGTAATGGTAGGCCAGTAGAGGGTTTATCTGTTTAGCAGTTTCGGGTTTTGCAACCATGAAGATTGCATCGATATCCTGGCGCCGACGGGGGAGTGTTTCGACTCCCCGGCCGATGATGCCCTGAACGGTTTTTGCTCTTTCCTGACTCTGTTCGGTAGCAAGCAGTCTAGCAACTGCGCTTGAGAGGGAGTCTTGGTTTTGATAGAACACGCTCTCAATAACGGCCGCTTGGTTGTCGATTGCCTCGTCAAGAAAGGCATCATGGGCGCGAAGTCCCCAGTCTTCTTCTGGAGCTATGACGCCTATCTTTGTCAGTCCCAACTGCGTCATGTGTTGAGCTGCTTGCCGGCTTTCAGTGTCTGGAGCCAGGGCAAACTGGTAGAGATTATCTGGGATTCGCAATTGATCTTCGGGTATCAGGTTTAGTGCCAGGGTGCGAATTGGGACTTCATCCATGTTCGCTAGAACTGCGATAGATTCTTTTTCCAGAGGGCCGACAATTAATGATTGCTCCGAATGCTCCAGATCGTAAGCGGATAAAAAGTCCTGTTTCGCTGTATCCAGCAAAACTACTCTTGGGATAGGGCCGGTTTTACTAGAAAGATACATCTTGGCCATGAATCCATCTCTGATAGCTTTGCCAACCTCAGACAGAGTGCCGCTGTAGGGTAACGCAAGCACAATTTGAGTTGGGCTTGTTTCCGGCAGCTTTGCCAGTAAGTTTAGTTCTGTTGGTAGGTTTGATGCTGCTGGATGATTTGGCCAGCGAATTTGCCAGTCTCGAAGAGCACGGTATTGTTGTTCCAGGTTTGCCTGATTGAGCTTCAGGGCACTGGCGAGTTCGAGCCAAGCGATAACATCTGGATGATCTCCGGTGTACTCATACTGAATAATGTCCGTTGTCGCTGTGTTGCGAAGATGTTGCCAGATCAATTCATTGTTTTGTGGCCATACATCTTCATCATACAAGCCTTGGTGTTCTATCAGGATTATGGCTGCGCGAATAGGTTGATCAATGCTTTCATAGGCGCGTGCTATCAATTCGGTTAGTTCAAGCTGTTGTTCGATACTGCTTTGACTTAGCTGGTGTATGTTGAGTAAAGCAAGTGTAGTGGAAATGTCTTCTGGTTTATTGTTGTACAGAGCGATCCTGAGTCTGAGAAGCTGATAGCGATGAACTAGGTTTTGAGGGAGAACTCCGGGATTGAGATCGCTCAATGCGGCTTGGCTTTGTGCCGGCAAGCTGTTTTCCCAGTATAATTCCGCGGCCTGAAGGTAAAGCTCCTGCCGTTGCGCTGGGTCCAGAGCAAAGCGGGCCTGAGTGAGAAGTGTTTCGGGATTGACAGGCTTCGCTGGTGATGGCGTGAAAACGGTATCTTTCTTTGGAGTGCTGCAGGCAGCCAGTAACAGGATGAGAAGTGTCGTCAGGCTGCGAATTAAGTACTGTTGCATGTGTAGGTAACATTTCTGTTGCGAAAGAATCAGCATTCTATAGTGAGGTGAGTCTGGATGGAAAGCGCAGTCTATGTGGTTGCGACCCCGATTGGGAATTTGGGAGATATTACGGAAAGAGCGCTAGAAGTGTTGCGATCGGTCGATCTGATTGCAGCAGAGGATACGCGTCACAGCAAACGCTTGTTGGATCATTTTTCCATTTCTGCGCGTATGACGTCCTTGCATGAGCATAACGAAGAGCGCCGGGTTGAAGGTTTGCTCGACACTCTGCAGAAGAATTCCGAGTCGTTGGCGATCATATCCGACGCTGGGACACCGTTAATATCCGATCCCGGATTTGTGTTGGTTCGGGCTGCCCGGGAGAGGGGGATCAGGGTTGTGCCTGTGCCTGGGGTGTGTGCGATTACTGCCGCCCTCAGTTGCAGCGGTCTGAGTTGTGATCGCTTCGTCTTTGATGGGTTTTTGCCAGCCAAGCGGAAAGCAAAAGAACAGCGTTTGCTTTACTTTAAGGATGAGGGCAGAACCGTGGTCTTCTATGAGTCAACGCATCGAATACTAGAAACTCTTGAATTGATGGCGGAGATATACCCCGACCGGCGAATCGTTCTGGCAAGGGAGTTGACCAAACGTTTTGAAACATTTTTGGATGGTGTTGCCGGAGAATTGATTCAGCGGATGAATCGCGAGCCTGAACAGTGTAAAGGTGAGTTTGTTGTTCTGATGGAAGGGGCAGAATTGGTCAATTCGGAAATTGACGATAGAGTTATCGATTTGTTGACGCGATTGTTGCCAGAGTTGCCTCCCAAAAGAGCTGTTGCGCTTGTCGCCGATTATTTTGCTGTCGACAAGAAAGCGTTGTACCAACTTTCACTTGATTTGAAGGGTAAAGTACCAAAAGAATGAAACGTGGGTCACTTAGTTGCAATTTAGTTGAAGGTGTGATTTGCGATTCATAGTTTGTTGATGCAAACTTAACTCGTCTTTACAAAAATTTACGATGTTGCTATGGACATAAAAAATGCTGCAAAAAATTGCATTCTGACTGGGGCGCTAATGCTCGGGCCGGGCAGTGTTATGTCCTTTGAGTTGTTGTCTGAGGGTGCGATGGGCTCTGTGTCAGCGGTGTCAGCGACGTCTGCACAGGAAATACTTAGTGTGGCGGGTAGTTCAGCGGCCGGATTACGTGATGACGATGACTATGAGGCGCTGCCTTTTCAAACGGAAGTAAGTGCGCAGAGCTTTGAGACGGATGAAGTGCAGGAAGACCTCAATTTTGCGTTAACTCAGGAGGTGGAAACCTGGGCGAACGACTTAAGAGAGCAGGGTGATCTCGGTTTTCAGATTCAAGTGGTGAATGAATTGCCGCCATCATCCTTCGAAGATGCTGTTGTATTGATTCAGGATGACGAAATCGAGAGCGTGATTTTTGATTTCGATCCGGATAGTGATGAAGACATTATTGTGGAAATTGGTCGGGTGAACCAAACCGTCAGATTGCTTGAGGCGGGTGTTGATAATGTAACGTACATTGTCGAGCGCTATGTGGAACGAGCGGCGACGATCAATGCTCAGCCATTTACAGATCAGCCCTCTATCGGAAGCGGGTATATTTCCGATCTTCGCAGTGTTAGTAATGTGAGTATTGCGGCTATTCGAGAATAGCGTTCTCTACTTGTATTGTTCTCTAATACCCCCTATATTGCGCCGGAGCTTGCCAGACAGTCGCTCTGTGCCGTATGCGTCATGCGCGTCGGTGTAGGGAGGAAAGTCCGGGCTCCAGAGAGCAGAACGCCAGGTAACGCCTGGGGGGTGTAAGCCCACGGAAAGTGCAGCAGAAAGTAAACCGCCTATGTCGGTACGCCGGCAGGTAAGGGTGAAATGGTGCGGTAAGAGCGCACCGCATGACTGGTAACAGTTCATGGCGATGGTAAACCCCGTTCGGAGCAAGGCCAAATAGGAACCTGATAGCGTGGCTCGCGCTGGGTTCGGGTAGGTCGCTTGAGCGAGTCGGTGACGGCTCGCCTAGATGAATGACTGTCCAAGACAGAACCCGGCTTATCGGCAAGCTCTCTTTTTTACTTCCTATCAAGCGGGCTAATCAGCCCAAACCCTCTTATAAGAAAAAAATCTTATTCTTAATGCTTTTTGTTAAGAGATTTTTCTATCCCTCAGATTTGTAAGGATAATGTATGTTATTGGTATCGCTTCGCGACGCCTTTGGCAGCTAAGTCTTTGTGATCTCTTCGTTTTTCCCGTTCCTTCCCTTTTGAATTTGCTTGATTTGTGGACATTGAGTTCCTATAGTGGGTAAAAGTAGTAAAAAGTGGTGAATTTTGGTATTTTCCGCCAATTATTCGGGGTTTGGGGTTCGCTTTGTTTCTTGGTAGTCACTCAATCAATATGGATGCGAAGGGTCGCATGGCTATTCCGACGAAGATTCGGGAATCGCTGGCGTCTGTTTGTGATGGCCGTATTGTTGTGACCGCGCATACCGAAGAGCGCTGTTTGTTGGTGTATCCCGAGGATCAGTGGGCCGAAATATTGCCAAAAATAGAGAGTCTGCCGAGTTTCAACAAAGTGGCGCGCCGTGCTCAGCGTTTGTTGATTGGTTATGCCACTCCTTTGGAGATGGATGCGAATGGGCGCATCCTGGTGCCGCCAACCCTCCGAGAATATGCGGGTTTAGAGAAAAAACTAATGCTGGTTGGTCAGGGTAAAAAGTTTGAGCTTTGGGGTGAAGAGCGCTGGTTCGACTGGCTGGATGAGGCTGATGATGACAGCGATATACCTGAAGAAATGCAAAGTCTGTCTCTGTGATGGTGTGTTCGGTGGTTGAAGAGCGGGTTGCGCACGAGACCGTGCTGCTTGAAGAAGCAGTTGCGGCTTTACAGGTTTTGCCGGCCGGGGTGTATGTAGATGCCACGTTTGGGCGTGGGGGGCATAGTCAAAAAATCCTGAGCGGTCTGGGTGATGTTGGGCGTTTATACGCTTTTGACAAAGACCCTGAGGCGATATCGCTGGGGCGGCGCTGGGCTCAGTCTGATGAGCGCTTTGAGATTGTGCATCGTTCTTTTGCCGAGGTCTCAGAGTTCGTTCAAGAGGCGGGTCTGCAAAGGGTTGATGGAATCCTGGCGGATCTGGGCGTGTCCTCTCCTCAGTTGGATGACGCTTCCAGGGGCTTTAGTTTTTTGCATGATGGTCCGCTGGATATGCGGATGAATAATCAATCTGGAGTCAGCGCTGAGGAGTGGGTCAATACCGCTGACGTGTCTGAAATCGCTCGAGTGCTGAAAGAATATGGTGAAGAGCGCTTCGCAAAGCGTATAGCCAAAGCAATTGTCGAGCGGCGAGCTCAGGAAAAAATAGTTACGACCAAGCAGCTGGCCTCGACTGTTGCTGAGGCCAATCCGGCGTGGGAGAAGCATAAGCATCCAGCGACCCGAACGTTTCAGGCGATCAGGATTCGCATTAACAATGAGCTGGATGATCTGGAAACGTTCTTGGCTACAGCTCCTTATTTACTGAATGCAAACGGTCGACTGGTGGTGATCAGTTTTCACTCTCTTGAGGATCGCCTGGTCAAGCGCTCAATGCGAGCATTGGTGAAGGGGGATGAACCGCCTCCGGGCGTTCCCGTATTAGAGAAAGATATCAAGCGTTCTTTCAGGCTGGTCACGAAAGCACTCAAGCCTAGTGAAGAAGAGGTAGCGCGAAACGCGCGAGCGCGCAGTGCAGTGATGCGCATTCTGGAAAAGGTGGCTGATGATGATTGAGCTAAGGCTGTATACCCGCGGATTATTGCTACGTCATGGCGGAAGGGTGGTGCCGAAAGGCGGCTCGACACGACTTCAGTCGGCCGCGCTGGAAAGGTGCCTTGAGGCAGTCTCAACGTCCGCTGACTGGTTGAATAAAGTTTCAATAAAGGGAGTTGTCATAACGTTGATGTTGTTAAGCGTGCTGCTGTTTTCGGCTTTTGGTGTGGTGTATTCGTCACATTTGAGTCGGCAGCTGTTTGCGGAACAGGCGGTGCTTTTGGAGCGCAATGATCAACTTCAGCTCGAATGGGCGCAATTGCTCTTGGAGCAAAGTGCATGGAGTACGCCAAACAGGATTGAAGCAATTGCGACAGACGAGTTGCAGATGATTTTGCCCGAAGTGAATCAGATAGAAGTAGTCTATTAAGAGTGTATTGGTAGATGAGGGGAATGGCATCAGAACAGGTCAGTAGACATTCGGCATGGCGCTTTTGGTTCGTGCTGATGGCGATGGCTTTGGCAGCAGCGGCCCTCTATTTCAGGGCCTTTCAGTTGCATGTCTTTGAGCAGGCCTTTCTCGCGGATCAGGGTGATGCTCGCACCGTGCGTTTTGAGGTGCTCGATGCCAACCGGGGGCAGATTGTAGATCGTCATGGTGAGCCCTTGGCAATCAGTGCGCTTGTCGAGACCGTTTACGGCAATCCGCAACAAATGTCCTTGCTACCATCTGAGATCAAGCGCCTGGCCGATGCCTTGGGGGTTAGTTTTGAATGGTTGGCAAGAAAGATATCTGTAAACCGAGACAAGAGCTTTATCTACCTGAAGCGCAAGATGGCGCCTCACGAAGTGCGTAGGGTGTTGGATTTGAATCTTGATGGTGTTTATTCCCGTCGCGAATACAAGCGTTATTATCCTGCTGGTGAAGTGGCTGCACATGTGGTGGGTTTTACGGATATTGATGAGCGGGGGCAGGAAGGAATAGAGCTCTCGTATGATGCCTGGCTTACCGGTCATGAAGGTCGCCGTAGGGTATTGAAAGATCGCAAAGACAGAGTAATAAAGGATTTGGGTGTTGTTGAAACCGCAGAGCCTGGGCAGTCACTGCGACTCTCACTCGATATGAGGATTCAGTATCTGGCCTATCGAGAGCTCAAGGCAGCTGTCGAAACTCATCGGGCCCGTTCGGGCTCGATTGTCGTTTTGGATGTCAATACCGGTGAGGTGTTGGCCATGGTAAACCAGCCCTCTTACAACCCGAACAATCGTGCAACGCTTGATGTGTCGCATCTCCGTAATCGTGCCATTACAGATGTGTTTGAGCCGGGTTCGACGATGAAACTTGCCACCGTCTCGGCGGCACTGGAATCTGGTCGATATTCCCTTGGAACGAAGTTGGATACATCACCAGGCTATCTGCGTTTGGGGCGTAAATCGATCCGGGATCACCGAAACTACGGCACGCTGGATGTGCTGGGTATTGTTGCCAAGTCAAGTAATGTGGGGACTACCAAGATCGCGCTGGATCTCAGTGGTGATGTGGTATGGGATATGTTCTACCGTTTGGGGCTTGGCCAGAGTACGGGGATTGGATTTCCAGGAGAGAGTATCGGTCAGCTGCCGGACCCCTCGCATTGGCAGCCTATTGAGGTGGCAACCATGTCCTACGGATACGGTTTGAGTGTTACGGCGCTGCAGTTGGCGCAAGCATATATGATTCTCGGGAATGGCGGAGTGCAGTATCCGCTGAGTCTGATTAAGAAAGAGGGCGTGGTTGAGAGCAAGCAAATTTTACCGGTGGACGTATCTCAGTCTTTGCGCAAGGCAATGCGGGCTGTGGTTGCTAAAGGCGGCTCTGGAACCCGGGCAGCTGTGCCCATGTATCGAGTCGGTGGCAAGACCGGAACCGTTCATCGTATCGGTCGTTCGGGCTACGAGGATAGTGAATACAAGGCGCTGTTTGCGGGAGTTGCACCAATTGAGCAACCAGAGATCGCAATGGTTGTGGTGATTGATTCACCTTCAGGCGCCGAATACTACGGTGGTGAAGTAGCCGCTCCGGTGTTTTCAAGAGTCGTCGACGGAACCATGCGTTTGTTGAATATTGAGCCCGATATTTTGCCGAACTCAACGATATTTGCCGGTGCAGAATCGGTGCCTGGTACAAAAGACCCGGAGCGAGGTTAGTGATGATGGTTCGGGCATACCAGGCAGACCTCGCGCACCTTTTAACGGACATATGTCATGTCCCGGCAGGCCTCAACACGGTCGTGCATGGTGTTCAGATTGATAGTCGAAAAGTTCGGGCAGGCGATTTGTTTTTAGCACTATCGGGCGCCAAATGTGCCTCAACGGAGCATATTGATGAGGCAATCAGGCGAGGTGCCAATGCCGTGGTTGCCGAAGGCCGCCTCCACGATGGCAAAGTGTATGAAGATGGTGGTGCGGTGGAGCTGTTCGTTGAAGATCTGAAGAAGCAGCAAGCATTGATTGCGGATCGTTTTTTTCAGTCGCCCAGCTCGGATCTGAGTGTGATTGGGGTAACTGGAACCAATGGCAAATCGTCAGTCAGTCATTATATCGCACAATATTTTCAGCTTGCCGGTGTGCCGGCGGCAGTGATTGGTACGCTTGGTTACGGGATGCTTTCCACCTCCGGCGAGGGTTTAAAGAACATGCACATGACGACGCCCAGTGTCGTGGATGTTCATCGGTGCCTGGCTGAATTGAGGGATCAGGGCGCCAAAGTTGTCGCCATGGAGGTATCTTCTCATGCTATGTCACAGGGTCGTATCGATCAGGTCAGACTTGAAGGTGCAGTGTTCACTAATCTCAGTCGGGATCATCTGGACTATCACGGTACGATAGAGGCGTATGCGGAAGCCAAGTTGAGCCTGTTTAAACATCCCGGGCTGAGTTTTGTTGTGGTCAACGCAGACGATGCATTGGCACAGGATATTCTGTCTATTGTTGATGCTTCGGTTTCCGTCATGACCTTTGCTATCAAGCAGCCTGCTGATGTCGTTGCAAAGGATATTGATTACTCAAGTGGTATTCATGGTGACTTCGTATGTCAGGATAAAAACTGGGCGGTGAGCTCTCCATTGATTGGTCGTTTCAATACCTACAATCTCTTGGCGGCATCTGCGGTTGCCATTGCCAAGGGGCAGGATAAGAATCTTGGTTGCCGCATCAGCCAGGTTGTGGCCGTCCCCGGCAGACTTCAATGTTTGCACAAGCCAGGCTTTCCATCAGTTGTTATTGACTATGCCCACACGCCTGATGCGCTGGAAAACGTTCTGTCTGCGCTGCAGGAAATTACTGAAGGCCATATCTATACCGTATTTGGATGTGGGGGGGATCGGGATACCGGTAAGCGCCCCATCATGGCATCGATTGCAGAGAAGCTTAGTGACAGGATTGTGGTGACCAATGACAACCCGCGCTTTGAAGAACCTGAAGACATCATTGAAGATATTTTTAAGGGCTTTAGTGCTACGAAAAATATCACGGTTGAGCAGGATAGGGCTCGAGCAATAGCGCTGGCGATGTCCTACGCAAAGGATGGAGATTGGGTGCTGGTCGCTGGAAAAGGTCACGAGGACTATCAGGACGTTAAGGGTGAAAAACGCTATTTCAGTGATGCGGAATGTGTTGCTTCGCTGATGGGGATGGATCAGTCATGTGGCAGCAAAGTGTCGGAGGTCATGTCATGATCCAGCCGATACCGCTGAACATTCTGGCGGAGTCGGTGGACGGCACGCTAATTGGTAATTCAATCGACATTGACTCGGTATCCATTGATTCACGAGAGACTGTCAGTCCTGATCTGTTTGTCGCGATTCGCGGCGAACGCTTCGATGGCCATGATTATGTTGAGACCATGGCAAAACGTGGATGTGGTGCAGTCATGGTCGAGTCCGCCAATGATGGCTTGCCAGTCCCTCAATTAATGGTTCGCGATACCCGACTGGCACTCGGGCAAGTGGCGAAGAAGAATCGGCAGCAATTTGATGGACCTGTGATTGGCATTACCGGAAGTTCTGGCAAGACGACAACCAAGCTTATTCTGTCCTCACTGTTATCGATGAAGGCGCCAACCTGTGCTACCCAGGGCAACCTGAACAACGAAATTGGTGTGCCGCTGACCCTGCTGGCATTGAATGCCGCGCACCGTTTTGCCGTGATCGAAATGGGTGCCAGAAAGTTGGGTGACATCGCTTATCTTGGGCAGTTTGTCGAGCCGGACATTGCGATCTTGCTTAACGCTGGTAGCGCGCATATTGAAGCGTTTGGTAGCTACGAAAATACCGTGGCGGCAAAAGGAGAGATTTACAGTGCATTGAAATCTGATGGTCTGGCGGTTCTGAATGTCGATGATCCAGCCCATGCGGTCTGGCAGGAAGCCATTGGCATCAAATCTGTCATCTCAGTGTCCTCCAAAGGCCATGCGGCAGATATCACAGCAAGCAATATCCGGTGTCGTTCCGAAGGCTCGGAGTTTGACTTGAGAATTGCTCAGAAGAGCATGTCTGTGTTTTTGTCGTTGCCGGGGCGCCACAACGTTGACAACGCCCTGGCCGCGATAGCTGTAGCCAATCATCTTGGATTGGATGGTGAGCAAATCATCGAGGGGCTTAGGTCGTTGACGTCCACCGCTGGTCGTATGCGAACCCTGAAAAGTCATCACGGAAGTACCCTGCTGGATGATTCCTACAATGCGAACCCGGAATCCATGAGGGCTGCTCTGGATGTATTGCTGCTTCATCAAGGGCCAAAAATTGCTGTACTGGGACAGATGGCAGAATTAGGCGATGAGGCAGGTACAAAGCATCTGGAACTGGCCAGGCAGCTGAAATCCAGGGACCTGAAGTCTGTGTATCTGGTGGGGCCTTATGCAGAGGAAATGGTCGCTGAGCTGGGAGCATCTGCACGAGCGTTTGTAAGTAATCCGCAGTTAATTGAGGCCTTGGACAACGAACTTCAGGGAGATGAAGTTGTGCTAATTAAAGGCTCACGAGTCGCTCATATGGAAGATGTCGTGTCGGCGCTGGGCGAAAGGAAACACTAATGCTCTATTGGCTATCTACCTACATATCGGACTTTATCGGCGCGTTCTCAGTATTCCAGTATCTGACATTGAGAGGCATCCTGGGTGTTCTGACAGCGCTGCTGATTTCCATGCTGGTTGGCCCCTATATGATCCGCAAGCTTAGCCACTATCAAATCGGGCAATCGGTTCGGGATGACGGCCCGCAAAGTCATTTGAGCAAAGCCGGCACACCGACAATGGGCGGTGCACTGATCATTGTTGCTGTCGCGGTCAGCGCGTTGCTCTGGTCGGATATGGGAAGTCGCTATGTGTGGATCACCTTGTTTGTGACGCTGTCATTCGGAGCTATCGGTTGGGTTGATGACTACCGCAAAGTCGTTGAAAAGAACTCGAAAGGTCTTCCCGCCAGATGGAAATATTTCTGGCAATCGGTTGTGGGCTTCGTTGCAGCAATGACCTTGTATCAGACCGCGGCGTTGCCACAGGAAACGGCTTTGATTGTCCCGGTTTTCAAAAGCGTCGTGTTTGATCTGGGGCCAGCTTTTGTCCTGCTAACCTATCTCGTAATTGTTGGTAGCAGCAATGCAGTCAATTTAACAGATGGTCTGGACGGGCTGGCCATCATGCCGACGGTGCTGGTGGCGGGAGCGTTGGGGATTTTCGCTTATGTATCCGGGAATAGCGTGTTCGCTCAGTACCTGCACATACCCTACATCCCGGGTGCAGGCGAACTGATTGTTTTTTGTGGTGCCCTGGTTGGAGCCGGACTGGGCTTTCTTTGGTTTAACACATATCCCGCACAGGTATTCATGGGCGATGTTGGAGCGCTTGCCTTGGGCGCTGCGTTGGGTGTGGTGGCCGTTATTGTTCGTCAGGAAATTGTTTTGTTCATTATGGGAGGCGTCTTTGTGATGGAAACTGTTTCCGTCATTCTGCAGGTGGCGTCGTTCAAGTTAACGGGGCGCCGCATTTTCAGGATGGCTCCGCTGCATCACCATTTTGAACTGAAAGGATGGCCGGAGCCGCGCGTAATTGTGCGTTTCTGGATTGTAACAGTCGTGCTGGTCCTGATAGGTCTGGCCACCTTGAAGATCCGATAAACGGGAGTCTTTGCGTGCAAACAATCGCGACAGACAAACACACTGTGATCGTCGGTTTGGGGAAAACCGGGCTGTCCTGTGCGCGTCATTTACAGCGATTGGGGCGCTCGTTTAGCGCGATGGATACACGTGAATGTCCTCCGGGGATTGATGAGTTTGAAAAAGAATTCCCTGAGTTCAGGGTCTACCGTGGCGGGCTGGATGTCCAGGCTCTTGGTAACGCTTCGGAGATCGTCATCAGCCCGGGAATTGCGAGCTCTACTGAACAAATCCAGCATGCAGTGAAGAGTGGTGTAACCCTGCGCGGTGATATTGATCTCTTTGTCGACAGCGCCGATGCGCCAATTGTCGCCATCACAGGTTCGAATGGTAAAAGCACCGTCACAACTCTGGTTGGTGAAATGGCCAAGGAGCATGGGCTAAAAGTTGGGGTTGGCGGAAATATTGGCACGCCGGCATTGGATCTGCTTGGCCAGGGTAATGAGCTTTACGTTCTTGAATTGTCCAGCTTTCAGCTGGAAACAACTCATCAGCTTGGTGCTGAATGCGCGACTTTGTTGAATCTATCTGAAGATCACATGGATCGCTATGACTCCAAGATGGCGTATTTGCAGGCCAAACAGCGAATTTTTATTGGTGCCAGGCATGTCGTGGTGAACGACGACGAGCCCCTTGGACAGCCTTTGGTAACAACAGAGATGAAGCTGATTCACTTTGGTCTCAATGGCGCGGATCTGAACAAGTTTTCATTATCTGATGAGCAAGGGGAGCTCTGCCTGATGCGCGGCTTTGACCGACTCATGCCGGCAAGCGAGATGGCCATGAAGGGGCGGCACAATACCAGCAACGCCCTGGCTGCCCTTGCCATTGGCTCGGTCATCGGCTTGCGAATGGACGCAATGCTAACCGTGCTCAAACGTTTTAAAGGTCTGGACCATCGCTGCCAATTCTTAAGATGCGTTCGGGGTGTTGACTACATCAACGATTCGAAGGGCACTAATGTTGGTGCCAGTGCAACGGCCATCCGAAGCATCGGAGCAGACTGTCAAGGAAGGATTGTCCTGATTGCCGGTGGGGATGCGAAGGGCGCAAACATGGAAGGCTTGCGCGAACCAGTGAAAAGTTATGTCCGGGCAGCAGTACTGATGGGGCAAGATGCTGATGCTATTTCCCAAGTGCTGAACGGCGTGGTGTCGATCTGTCATGTTGACAGCATGCATGAGGCAGTGGACAAAGCCGCCGAGTTAGCTCAGGAGGGTGATACCGTCCTGCTGTCGCCCGCCTGTGCAAGTATGGATATGTTTGAAAACTATGAAGAGCGCGGTCAGCAGTTTGCTCAGGAGGTGGGGCGACTATGAGTGCGATAGCGCTGACAGCGTCGAAGCTCCGTTTTCCATCCAGTCAAGGTCATGATCCCTTGTTGCTGGGTAGCGCGCTATCCCTGTTGCTCATTGGCCTCGTTATGATTGCGTCGGCTTCCATTGATGTTGCAGATGCACGCAATGGAAGCCCTTTCTACTACCTGTTCAGACATGGAGTATTCGTGTCACTAGCCCTTATAGCGGGATTGTTTACCTACCAGATTCCTGTGCAGTGGTGGCAAAAAAGTGGTTGGCTCGCGCTCAGTGTTTCCCTGCTTTTATTGGCTCTGGTATTGGTGCCAGGGCTGGGTAAAACCGTCAATGGTAGCACCCGTTGGATAGCCATGGGAGGTATTAACCTGCAACCCTCTGAACTGGCCAAGCTGTTCCTGGTTTGCTATCTGGCGGGCTATCTCGTGCGTCGTCAAAACGAAGTTCGCTCATCCTGGTGGGGGTTTGTGAAACCGATGATTATTTTGTCCGCAGCATCAGTCCTGTTGCTGATGGAGCCCGACTTCGGTGCAACGGTAGTCATTGGCTCGGCGTTTCTGGGCATGATTTTTTTGAGCGGTGCTCGCCTTGGGCAGTTTCTGGTTTTGATTGGTGGGTGTATGGCTGCGGTGGCGGGCCTGGTGATGTCGCAGCCCTACCGTCTGGAACGCCTCGTTGGTTACACCGATCCGTGGGCTGATCAGTTTGGCGCTGGCTACCAGTTAACCCAGTCACTGATCGCTTTTGGTCGGGGTGACTGGATGGGAGTTGGTTTAGGTAACAGCATACAGAAACAGTTTTATCTGCCAGAAGCCCACACGGATTTTGTGTTTTCCATTATTGCGGAAGAGTTCGGATTGATTGGCAGCATGGTTGTGATCGCATTGTTTGCATTGTTGGTCTACCGAGCCATGGTGATCGGCCGGCTTGCGGAGCGCGCAGGGCATTTGTTTCATGGCTATTTTGCTTATGGTATTGGCCTGTTGCTTGGCGTGCAGGCCTTTATCAATCTTGGTGTCAGTATG
Organism: Oleiphilaceae bacterium; assembly: GCA_965230795.1. Taxonomy (GTDB): domain Bacteria; phylum Pseudomonadota; class Gammaproteobacteria; order Pseudomonadales; family Oleiphilaceae; genus PZPK01. The sequence continues at coordinate 670,757 of OZ246020.1, forward strand.
GGGTTGTTGCCCACCAAGGGTTTGACACTTCCCTTGGTTAGCTATGGCGGTAGTAGTCTGATCGTGTGTTGCATGGGTATCGGGGTATTGGCGCGCATACAGCGCGAACTGATGCACCTGGATACGCTCTCCTCAACTGAAGGAGAGATGCATGCGCGATAAGACATTTTTAGTCATGGCAGGAGGCACAGGTGGTCATATCTATCCTGCGCTTGCAACGGCAGAGGACTTGAGGGCCCGGCAGGACAAGGTCTGCTGGCTGGGGTCACAACATGGTATGGAAGAGCGCATTGCCGAACGTGCAGGTATTCCCTTTTATGGTCTGGAAATCAAAGGGATTCGTGGCAACGGATTGTGGCGAAAATTGAAGGCGCCGCTACAGATTGTTCGAGCGCTGCTCCAGGCACGAAAGGTGATGAAAGAGGTCAAACCGGATTGCGTGCTGGGAATGGGTGGTTTTGCGTCAGGTCCGGGTGGGATTGCTGCGAAATGGATGGGCATTCCCCTGGTGATACATGAGCAAAACGCTGTGGCCGGTATGACAAACCGTTTGTTGGCGAACATCGCGTCTCGAGTACTGACTGCTTTTCCGGATGCCTTTGCTGAGAATGTTGAGGCCAAGATGGTAGGCAACCCTCTGCGCAGCGGAATATGCGAACTCTATTACCGTCCGCGAAAGCAGCCTATAACGGGGCGCTCGGTGCGGCTTCTGGTATTGGGAGGCAGCCTCGGGGCGGCGAGCCTAAATACCTGTGTTCCCGAAGCAATCGCGATGCTGCCTGAAGAATTGCGACCTGAAATACGCCACCAGGCGGGCAAGGGTAAAGAAGAGGCAGCGCGTCAGAGCTATTGTGATGCCGGCATTAAGGCTGAGGTATCGGCATTTATTGAAGCGATGGATGAAGCCTATTGTTGGGCGGATTTCGTGATATGCCGGGCAGGTGCTTTGACCATTGCAGAGCTATGTGTCGTAGGGCTGGGCGCCATATTGGTGCCATACCCGTATGCGGTTGATGATCATCAGACATTAAACGCGCGTTGGATGGAACAAGCAGGAGCAGCGTGGCTGTTACCTCAGAGCAAACTGGAGCCGGAAACACTGGCTGAAGTGCTCAAACCCTTATTGGTTAAACCAGAGCGGATTTCACTGTTGGCCGAAGCCGCTCACAAATTAGGTCGTCCGGCTGCTACTGAACACGTTGCCGACGAGTGCAGGAGTGTGTGTTATGGCTGAATCCCGGATGGCAGAGGCTACCAAAGGCCAGAATCTGGTGCATGAGGTTCCCGAAATGCGCCGTATTTCCCGAATCCATTTTGTTGGCATTGGTGGGTCGGGTATGTGCGGTATCGCTGAGGTTCTAATGAATCAGGGCTACGAAGTATCCGGCTCGGATTTACAGGAGTCAGCAACCACCGATCGCTTGAAGTCAATGGGGGCAACGGTCTACATGGGGCACCAGGCGGAGAATGTAAAAGCCGCGGACGTTGTGGTGGTGTCCAGCGCAATTGACGACAGCAATCCGGAAATTGCCGAGGCGCGAGAAAAGCGTATTCCTGTAGTGCCGCGAGCAGAGATGCTGGCTGAGATCATGCGTTACCGTCATGGCATTGCCGTAGCGGGCACCCACGGTAAAACCACGACAACTAGCTTGATTGCGTCGGTATTGGGTGAGGCCGGGCTCGATCCGACATTTGTGATAGGTGGTCGACTGAACAGTGCCGGAACCAACGCAAAGCTAGGTGCTTCACGTTATCTGGTTGCCGAAGCGGATGAAAGTGATGCGTCTTTCCTTCATCTGACGCCCATGATTTCAGTTGTTACCAACATCGAAGCGGATCATATGCACACCTATGGCGGTGACTTCTCGAAGTTGAAGCAGACCTTTGTGGATTTTCTACACAACCTGCCTTTTTACGGAGCGGCGGTGATGTGTATAGATGATCCGGTTGTACGCGAATTGGTGCCATCAATCTCGAGAGCGGTCATCACTTATGGCATTAGTGAGGATGCAGATTACAAGGCCGAAAGTATCCGACAGGAAGGCATGCTGAATCGGTTTGTGGTGAAACGCCCTGGCGGTCGAAGCGATCTCGACATTGCACTGAAGATGCCCGGTCATCACAACGTATTGAATGCTTTGGCAACCATTGCTGTAGCAAGTGATGAGGGGGTTGATGATGAGGCTATACAGGCGGCATTGAGTAAGTTTGAGGGAGTGGGTCGGCGCTTTCAGGTCTATGGCGACTATCGCGTCGACGATGGCGAGGTCATGCTGGTCGATGACTATGGTCATCACCCCAGTGAGGTAGAGGCGACCATTAACGCGATAAGAGAAGGGTGGCCCGAACGTCGATTGGTAATGATTTTTCAGCCTCACCGTTACAGCCGAACCTGTGACCTTTACGAAGATTTTGTCCGCGTGCTGGCGGAAACCGATGTATTGCTATTGATGGAAGTCTATCCGGCAGGAGAAAAGGCGATACCCGGAGCGGACAGTCGCAGCCTTTGTCGCAGTATTCGCCAAAGAGGTGGTATCGAACCCGTTTATATCGAGCAGGGAAGTGAGATCGAGTCGATCCTCAAAAACATTCTGCAGCCGGGAGATATTGTGCTCACACAGGGAGCAGGAAACGTCGGCATGATTGCATCCCGTTTGGCGGATGGTGGCTTGGGTGTCGAGGCAGATTGATGAGCAGCTTTCGGGTTAATGGTGAACTTGCAAAGGCCCTGGGAAGAGTCGCCGTGGTGATGGGTGGCAACTCGGCGGAACGTGCAATATCCCTTAACAGTGGGACTCAGGTGTTACAGGCGCTGACGCAAGCTGGCGTTGATGCCTTCGGTCTTGACTATCAGGGTGGAGTAGACAGTTTACAGACAGGTGAATTTGACCGTGTTTTTTTAGCGCTACATGGTCGCGGTGGCGAAGATGGAACCATTCAGGGCGTCCTGGAAACACTGGGTATTCCCTACACGGGAAGTGGTGTGATGAGTTCCGCTTTGGCTATGGACAAATTGCGAACCAAGTACTTGTGGCAAGGCATGAATCTTCCAACACCCAGATTCGGCTATTTGGAAGAAGCGAAGCCAGCAATTATTACGCAGTTGGTCTCGCTGCTGGGATTCCCGCTGGCGGTCAAGCCCGCACGCGAAGGCTCATCCATTGGGGTTTACAAAGTGAATAGTCAGTCGCAGCTCGAAGCGGCAATCAGCGGCGCGCTAAAACTGGATGAGCAGGTACTGCTTGAACAATGGATAGAGGGCTCAGAGTACACGGTTAGTATTTTGGATGGAGAGCCCTTGCCGGTTATTGGTTTAAAAACCGATCACGCTTTCTACGACTACGAAGCAAAGTATGAGTCTGATGATACCCACTATCTATTGCCCAGCGGTTTGTCGGAAGAAGAAGAGAAAAGCATAGGTCGCCTGTCAGAGCGAGCATTTTCTGCCCTGGGATGTTCTGGTTGGGGACGGGTGGATGTTATGAAGGATGCTCGTGGGCGTTTTTGGCTACTTGAAGTCAACACCATTCCGGGCATGACTGATCATAGTCTGGTTCCCATGTCGGCGAGAGCGGCTGGTATCAGTTTTGAGGAATTGGTTGTTCGAATCTTGCAACAGACATTGTCCGAGCCCATTGCGAAGAGGCAGGAATAGAGTATGGCTAGAGCGATACGTACAGGATCGTCACGGGGGGCTAGTGTGCTCGCTGAAGACCGATCCGGCTTGCAGATTGACTTACCATTCAAGGCCTGGCTGGCCTGGATCGGCAAGCATTCAGGTGCCGTTTTACTGTGTCTCGCTTTGATATTGCTGGCGTCCTTCAGGGCACAAATTGTTGCAGCGTTTGATCATGATATCTCGTCCATCAATGTGCACGGAGACTTTACGCATCTGGATCCGGCAGACGTCGAACAAGTGACAAAAGTCTGGTTAGGTGAAAGCTTTTTGATGGCAGATCTTGAAGAAATCAAAGCGAAGGTAGAGGCGCTGCCCTGGGTGCATCATGTGACTGTGCAGCGACTGTGGCCGGGACAAATCTCTATCCAGATTGAGGAGCAGATACCGGTAGCACTTTGGAATCAGGATGCCTACCTCAATCCGAAGGGTGAGGTTTTTCAGCCTCCGAGACTTTCTCTGGAAAGCAGGCTCAAACAGCTGTATGGACCAGAGCAGGCGGACAACTCACAAAGGCTGGAAATGATGCGGGCCATGACAGAGCTATCTGAGATGTTCAGGGGGTTTGACGTCGTGATCGATCAGGTTGAGCTGGATGCGCGCGGAGCGTGGCAGGTGCTTACCGGAGAGGGGATTCGAATCGTGTTGGGAGAAGCGCCATTCGAGGAAAAGATTGATCGCTTACAGCGTGTGATGTCAAAGGCGAATGCTGTTGAACGTAGTCGCATGCAGAAGATAGATACCCGCTATCCGAACGGGATAGCAGTCAAATGGAAAGAGATCACGGTTGCCGCCAATCTGGACTGAATTGGGCTGCCTAAGAAAGAACACTAGTGTGGGAATACCTGAATGGCTGGGTTAACAGATAACAATTTAACGGTGGGTTTGGATATCGGAACCTCTAAGGTCGTTGCGATTGTGGGCAAGCGCAATGGAGAAGGTCAGGTCGAGATTGTCGGTATCGGTTCTCATACTTCGAAAGGTCTGAAACGCGGTGTTGTTGTCAATATTGAGACTACGGTAAATGCCATTCAGCGAGCGATTGAAGAAGCAGAACTGATGGCGGGCTGTCAGATTCATTCGGTTTACGCAGGAATCGCTGGTAGCCACGTGCGAAGCATGAATTCCCATGGAATCGTAGCGGTAAGGGATCGTGAGGTGGTTCAGGCTGATATTGATCGGGTCATTGATGCGGCACAAGCGGTTGCCATTCCTGCGGATCAGAAGATTCTGCACATTTTGCCGCAGGAGTACGTTATCGACAGTCAGGAGGGCATTAAAGAGCCACTGGGGATGTCGGGCGTTCGGCTGGAAGCAAAAGTGCATCTGGTGACTTGTGCCGTGAATGCGGCCCAGAACATTGAAAAGTGCGTTCAAAAATGTGGGCTTGAGGTGGACGACATCATTCTCGAGCAACTGGCATCAAGTTATGCGGTGCTGACCGACGACGAGAAAGAACTTGGGGTCTGCGTGGTCGATATCGGTGGTGGTACAACGGATATCGCAATCTTTACAGGAGGGTCAATTCGCCATACCGCGGTCATCCCCATCGCAGGCGATCAGGTGACCAATGATATCGCGATGGCCTTGCGAACGCCGACGCAGAATGCCGAAGAGATCAAGATCAAATATGCGTGCGCCCTGACTCAGCTGGCGGGCGCCGAAGAGACCATTAAAGTGCCAAGTGTGGGGGATCGGCCTCCAAGGGATCTGTCAAGGCAAGCCCTGGCGGAAGTGGTTGAGCCAAGATATGAAGAGCTGTTTACGCTGATTCAATCTGAATTGCGTCGCAGTGGCTTTGAGGATGTGATTGCAGCCGGGATCGTATTGACGGGCGGCACTTCGAAAATGGAAGGGGTAGTTGAGCTGGCAGAAGAAATTTTCCATATGCCTGTCCGGCTGGCATCTCCGCAAGGTGTTGCAGGCTTATCCGATGTGGTCAGCAACCCCATGTATGCAACGGGAGTTGGCCTGTTGATGTATGGATTACAGCAGCAGGAATCAGGAGGTGGTTCGGCCTTGAAGGTCGACGAAGGAGGGAGTCTGATGGAAAAAATAAAAAACTGGTTTACCGGAAATTTCTAGCAGTGAGCGGGATTTCCAAATTCAAAACGACGATTAAAGAAATTTAGCAACAACTAGCAGATTGAAAAAATATAACTAGGAGAAGGGTGATGTTCGAACTTGTTGAGAATGTATCGCAAAACGCAGTCATCAAAGTAGTGGGTGTTGGCGGAGGCGGCGGTAATGCCGTGCGTCACATGCTCGCGGGTGACGTAGATGGCGTGGATTTTATTTGCGCCAACACGGATTCACAGGCGTTGAAAGATCTGGATGCAAAATCAGTGATTCAGCTTGGTAGCACCATTACCAAAGGGTTGGGTGCAGGCGCCAATCCGGAGATTGGCCGACAGGCAGCTCTGGAGGATAAGGAGCGCATTGCAGAAACCCTTAAGGGTGCGGATATGGTATTTATCACTGCCGGTATGGGCGGTGGTACGGGTACCGGTGGTGCGCCAATAGTAGCTGAAGTCGCGCGTGAATTGGGTATTCTGACCGTTGCCGTTGTGACCAAGCCTTTCCCTTTCGAGGGTGGCAAGCGTATGAAAGTGGCCGATGCCGGTTTGTCTGAGCTGGCAGAGCATGTGGACTCCCTTATTACGATTCCAAACGAAAAGCTGCTTGCGGTGCTTGGCAAGAACACGACGTTACTGGATGCGTTTGGAGCAGCCAACGATGTGCTTCAAGGGGCTGTGCAGGGTATTGCTGATTTGATTATCCGTCCAGGAATGATCAATGTTGACTTTGCTGACGTTAAAACCGTGATGTCTGAAATGGGTATGGCAATGATGGGTACGGGTTCCGCTACTGGTGAAGACCGGGCCAAAGAAGCGGCGGAAGCTGCCATTCGCAGCCCTCTGCTTGAGGATATCAATCTGCAGGGTGCGCGAGGAATTCTTGTCAATATCACCGCAGGCGTTGACTTGAATCTGGGTGAGTTCTCTGAGGTCGGCAGTATTGTTGAAGAATTTGCTTCCGAATCTGCAACAGTTGTCGTCGGAACGGTTATCGATCCGGAAATGACTGATGAGCTCAAGGTGACGGTTGTGGCGACAGGTTTGTCTACGGGATTGGAGAAGCCCGTCAAAGTGGTAGATAATACCTCCAAGTCCATTGATGGTACGACGGATTACAATCAACTGGATCGCCCTGCAGTCATGCGACGCCGAGCGACGGTTGATTCTGGCAATGCCGCAGTGGATACAAAGACATCTGGCAGTGAACAGCCCAGTGTAGATTATCTCGATATACCAGCATTTTTGCGCCGTCAGGCAGATTGATCTCCGGGTCAATCTGCACTTCGCAAAGGGAATTGGAGATGGTTAACTGAGAATTGTTTCAGTCCGATGACAGGTTAACGAATAGTAACAGTTCTGTGTTGGGAATTGGCAGGCATTCTGATAGTATGCGCCTGTTTTTTGACCAGCTCAGGTCGTTACTAAAGGTTAAATGGCGCCAAGATGATAAAGCAACGTACTTTAAAGAACACAATTCGAGCGACAGGAGTGGGCTTGCATTCCGGCAGGAAGGTCTATTTGACTTTGAAACCTGCTCCTGTCGACACCGGTATCGTGTTTTGCCGTACAGACCTTGATCCGGTGGTCGAAATAGCTGCAAGGGCTGAAAACGTGGGTGAGACCCTGTTGTCAACAACTCTCGTTAAAGATGGTGTTAAGGTAGCGACCGTAGAGCATTTGCTATCTGCAATGGCGGGTTTGGGTATAGACAACTGCCGCGTTGAGCTTAGTGCTGAAGAAGTACCTATTATGGATGGCAGCGCGGGACCTTTTGTGTTCCTTATTCAGTCAGCAGGTATTGAAGAGCAGGATGCTGCAAAGAAATTCATACAGATTACGCGAGAAGTCACGATCGAAGAGGATGGCAAGCGAGCTACTTTTCTTCCATTCGAAGGCTTCAAGGTGGGTTTTTCGATTGATTTCGATCACCCGGTATTCAAAAACCGAAGTCAGGAAGCTTCCATCGATTTTTCCAGCACCTCTTTTGTAAAAGAGGTGAGTCGCGCAAGAACATTTGGATTCATGCGCGACATTGAGCGTCTTCGCTCAATGAATCTGGCATTAGGTGGTAGTGTGGATAACGCGATTGTGGTTGATGAGTTCAAAGTTTTGAACGAAGACGGATTGCGTTATGACGATGAGTTCGTCAAACACAAGATTCTTGATGCAATCGGCGATCTGTATCTGCTTGGCAATAGTCTGATTGGTGAGTTCAAAGGCTATAAATCCGGTCACGATCTCAACAACAAGCTTCTAAGGAAGCTGATTAAGGAAACGGATGCTTGGGAAGTGAAAACCTTCGCTGATGCCAATGATGCACCCATTTCATACATCAAGCCGGTGCTTGCCGCATAGGTTAATGCGGTCATCCAAGAGCACTTGATTTAAGTTGAGCTTCGGCGAGAGAGTCGAAGCAATGCTTCTTTTAGTTTTAAATCTGCTGTTAGCCCAGCTTCCTGTTCAAGGAGTTGGGCGTTTTCTTTACTCAAATGCCTTTGACTTGTCTGCGTTATGCGTGAGCTGATTGCCGGCCTGATTTTAATCTGTATGCGTTTGATCGATCTCGAATCGGGGAGTTCTCGGTTTAGCTTTTCGAGTATTGCTTGTTGATGCATGCGAAATCGCGTGGCGATACTGGCCGAATGGCAGGTTAGGGTCAGGCACTGGTGTGATGTTGAGTTGAGTTGGAACTGGTTTTGCAGTGCTTTGGGGAGGCAGCTATTGATGGCATCATTCGTCGATTCCAGAGTGGACGCCTTCATAATAAGTTGATTTAAAACAGTATTTTTTGCCAGGCGTTTGTCCGCGTTTAACAGCTTTGATAGTGCGGAATGTTTTGGTTGTTTGTAGGCCATAGTGTGCCGCATTGATTCCGCTGATGTTGAAAAATTAACCTTCTTGAAAGGTTGCCGATATTGAGTGAAACTAGCGACCTGATTGATAGGCGCTGTAAATACCAAAAAAATCGCGATAGATTATGAACATTATATTTGTTGGTCGTCGACATGGAAAATCAAAAACACTCAGATTGGGCAATGCCCAATTGGTGTCGTTGGTATTTTTCGTGGCCGCATTGGTCGTGCTTCTGGTATATGCTGGGTATCGTCTGAATGACACAATTGCCGGTCGAACGGGCGATGGGCCAACCGTTGATTCCGAAGCCATTGTGCAGTGGGCTGATCAGCTGTCCGCGCAATCCCGGGAAATTGACAAGTTAAAAGAAGCATCGCGAGAGCGCCTTGATGCTCTGACTTTGAGAATGGGCAATATGCAGGCGCGCCTGCTTAGACTTGATGCACTTGGTCAGCGATTGACTGATGTGGCTAAACTCAACAATGGTGAATTCGACTTTCGATCGCCTCCGGCCTTGGGTGGACCTATTGAGGCGGATGCAGGGGAGTCTTACCAGTTGCCTGATTTACTGTCTACTTTGGATCGCATCGAACGGCAGATAACGGATCGGCAGCAACAGCTTGAAGTGATTGATGAATTGTTTGTTCGTCGAAACATTGAGAATGAATTATTCATCGCAGGTCGACCGATTACCTGGGGTTGGATGTCTTCAGCCTATGGCTATCGAACGGACCCTTTCACCGGTAAGCGCGCCTGGCATGCAGGAGTCGATTTCGCCGGAAAGGAAGATAGTGACATTATTGCTGTGGCATCCGGTGTCGTAACCTTTTCAGATGATCGATACGGCTATGGTAATCTCGTAGAAATCAATCACGGAGGCGGCTTTGTCACACGCTATGCCCACTGTAAGGAGCTTCTCGTTTCGGTGGGTACCGTGGTTGAGAAAGGTCAAGTCATCGCAACGATGGGGAGTACCGGGCGCTCAACGGGGCCACATGTGCATTATGAAGTGCTGAAGCATGGCCGGACCATTGATCCGAAGAAATATATCCTCAGAGCCAGTCGTTAGCTTTCTTATTCTTATATCCAGCTCGCTTGACAATTTGCAGTGACCCGTCGTCTGCTCCTGTCTTTATTTGCGCTGTCACACAGTTTCAATAGAATTATCAGTCCCTGCTTCGGGCAAACCTTGTAAAACCCCCTTTCGGTACCATCATGAATCACTGTAGAATTGGGTCTTTTAATGTCTGAAGCAATGGGTTCTTACCCGCTTGGGAAGCAGCAATAGTCAGTCCTGTAGCCACAGATGATGCCGTGTGGTTCCCTCCAGTCAGAGTCTCAAAAACGATAAACACGTAATAGAAGAGAGCTATGTTTTCATCAGCGTTAACCAAGATTTTCGGGAGCAAAAACAAGCGCGAACTCAAGCGCATGAACAAAGTAGTTGCTCGCATCAACTCAATGGAAGAACAGCTTGCGGCGTTATCTGATGACGACTTGAAAGCCAAGACTGGAGAATTTAAACAGCGCATTCAGAAAGGCGAAAAACTGGACAGTCTCCTGGCTGAGGCATTTGCGGTATGTCGCGAAGCCAGTAAACGCGTGCTCGGTATGCGGCACTTTGATGTGCAGTTGATCGGTGGCATGACCTTGCATGAAGGTCGAATCGCTGAAATGAAAACGGGTGAGGGTAAAACGCTGGTTGCCACACTGCCGGTATATCTGAATGCGTTGGAAGAAAATGGTGTACACGTTGTAACGGTCAACGATTACCTGGCCAAGCGAGACTCAAAATGGATGGAACCCCTATATAACTTTCTAGGGCTGGAAGTTGGTGTGGTATACGGAGGCCAGTCTCCTGAGGAGAAGAAAGCCGCATACCAGGCCGATATCACCTATGGTACGAATAACGAGTTTGGCTTTGATTACCTGCGTGACAACATGGCCTTCAGTCTGGAAGCGAAGAATCAACGGGGATTGAATTTCGCTATTGTCGATGAAGTCGATTCCATTCTTATTGATGAAGCCAGGACTCCTCTGGTGATTTCAGGGGCTGTTCAAGACAGTTCCAAGCTATATAAACAGACGAATACACTGGTGCCTTTGTTGAAGCGCGCTGAGGTGGGCGATGATGGCAAGCCGGTTGATGAAGGCCACTTTACTATTGATGAGAAGTCAAAGAGTGCCGAGCTGACTGAAGCGGGGCATAGTTATCTGGAGTCGCTGTTGATTGAAAGGGGCGTGATAGAAGAGGGAGATAGCCTCTATGCTGCTACCAACCTCAATCTGCTGCACCATGTCTACGCTGCGCTGCGAGCGCATCATCTGTATGTGAAAGATGTCGATTACATTGTTCAGAACAAACAAATTGTTATTATTGATGAGCACACTGGGCGAACTATGGCTGGTCGTCGGTGGGGTGAAGGTTTGCACCAGGCAATTGAGGCCAAAGAAGGTGTTCCTATTCAAGCAGAGAGTCAGACCCTGGCTTCCACCACCTTTCAGAACTACTTCAGGATTTATCGAAAACTGGCAGGAATGACCGGTACAGCAGATACGGAAGCGTTTGAGTTTAACCAAATATATGGTTTGGACGTCGTTGTGATTCCGCCCAACAAGCCTATCCAGCGAATCGACCACAACGACTTGGTGTACCTCACACAAGGCGAAAAATTTCAGGCCATTATCGATGAAATTAAGGCAGTGATTGCTCAGCAGCGCCCGGTATTGGTGGGCACAGCTTCCATTGAGGCTTCAGAGTACCTCTCTGGTCTGTTGAAGAAATCGGGAATCAAGCACAGTGTTCTTAACGCCAAGCATCATGCTCAGGAGGCGCAAATCATCGCTCAGGCCGGTTTGGCTGGAACAGTGACTATAGCCACCAACATGGCGGGTCGAGGTACCGACATTGTCTTGGGAGGGAATTGGGAAGTGGAAGTTAACGCGCTTAAAGACCCCACCGAAGAACAGATTGCCAAGATTAAGGCAGATTGGCAGAAGCGTAATGAGGCCATCAAGGAAGCGGGAGGGCTGCACATTCTGGGTACCGAGCGTCACGAATCCCGACGTATAGATAATCAGCTTCGTGGCCGGGCTGGCCGCCAGGGCGACCCAGGAAGCACGCGATTCTTTCTATCTCTGGAAGACAACCTGATGCGCCTGTTCGCCTCGGATCGCGTCCGCGGCATCATGCAGGCTTTGGGTATGGACAAAGGTGAGGCCATTGAACACAAGATGGTCAGCAACGCCATTGAGAAAGCCCAGCGTAAAGTGGAGGGACGCAACTTTGATATTCGTAAGTCTTTGCTTGAATACGATGATGTGGCCAACGATCAGAGGCGTGTGATCTACGAGCAGCGCAATGAAGTGATGGAGTCGAATGATATTTCTGAGATCATCTCAGCCATTCGCGAAGAGATTGTCAATGACGTGATTAGTTCCAGTATTCCTCCTCAGAGCTTGGAGGAGCAGTGGAATGTATCGGGGCTTGAAAAGGATCTTGAAAAAGAATTCGCTGTCTCGCTGCCAGTTAAGAAATGGCTGGATGAAGATGACTCGCTGCATGAGGAGTCGCTGCGGGAGAAAATCCTGGCTGAAATCGTGCAGGTTTATCAGGCAAAAGAAGCGGAAGCCGGCGCAGCATCCATGCGTGCCTTCGAGAAGCAAGTTTTTCTTCACATACTTGATACTCTGTGGAAAGAGCATCTGGCTTCAATGGACTTTTTACGCCAGGGAATTCATTTGCGCAGTTATGCGCAGAAGAATCCCAAGCAGGAATACAAGCGCGAAGCATTTGAGCTCTTCCAGAATATGTTGCAGAGCCTGAAGCATGACGTGGTGCGGGTAACCAGCCACGTCAAGATCCAGACCAAGGAAGAAGCTGAGGAATTGGAGCGTCGTCGTCGTGAAGAGCTGGAGCGTCAGTTAGGTAGTGCTCGAACAGAGCACGCAGATGCCTCGGCCGTTGGTGCTGAAAGTGGTGAATCACAAGAGGCGCCAGCCGAAAAGCAGGAGCCGGTAACGCGTGATGGACGCAAGGTTGGTCGCAATGAACCGTGTCCGTGTGGCTCTGGTAAAAAATATAAACAATGTCATGGTAAGATAACGGCTTAAAGTAAGCACTCGCTAACTTTGCGTTCGTTTTGTTTGGAAACAGTTTAGTGTAGTGGTGGAATATGGCAGTTGGTAAGGGCGTCTTGCCTGCTTTACATTGTGTCGAAGGAATAAGGCTGGCAATTGCCCAAGCGGGTATCAAGTACACTGGTCGGGACGATATGGTGTTACTTGAAGTCGCTCAAGGGGGGGCTGTCGCGGGTGTATTTACCACCAACGCTTTTTGCGCCGCACCAGTGCAAATATGTCGTTCTCGTCTCGATACGGGCTTGGATAAGGATCTTCCTGTGTATCTGTTGATCAATACGGGAAATGCCAATGCAGGTACCGGTGAACCAGGGATGAATGATGTTCTCGAGATTTGCCGAGAGCTAGCCGGTCAGTTGGCTCTCCCTGAGAGTCAGATTTTACCCTTTTCTACCGGTGTCATTGGCGAGCGTTTGCCTGTTGATCGAATGAAGCAGGCTCTGCCATCGTTAATAAAAAGCTGGGATGAAGATTCCTGGCTGCGTGCCGCAAATGGAATACTGACGACAGACACGCGTCCCAAGGCAGCATCTGTTCAGATCCCCTATGCCGGAAAAGCGATTACCATCACCGGTATCAGCAAAGGCTCAGGCATGATCAAGCCAAATATGGCGACCATGCTGGGTTTTATTGCAACGGATGCGAACCTCCCCACGGTACTGGTTCAACAGCTTGTTAGAGAGCTATCTGAATGTTCTTTCAATCGGATTACTGTCGACGGTGACACCTCCACTAATGATGCCTGTATGTTAATGGCAACCGGTAAAAGCAAAGCGCCCGCTGTGGATCCGGCGCATCCGGACTACCCCGAATTCTACGGTGCGTTGAAAAATGTGTTTGTTGAGCTGGCCAAGGCAATTGTTCTGGATGGAGAGGGGGCGACCAAATTTATCAGTGTTGAAGTCAAGCAAGCCAAATCCTCGAAAGAAGCCCTTGATATTGCTTATACCATCGCCCATTCACCCTTGGTTAAAACGGCCTTTTATGCTTCTGATGCCAACTGGGGACGCATTCTGGCGGCGCTGGGCCGAGCCCCGATTGATAGCCTTGATCTTTCTGAAGTAGTTATACACCTGGATGACGTATGCATTGTCCGTTGCGGTGAGAAGGCAGCGGATTACAGTGAAGAAGCTGGTCAGAAGGTGATGGCGCGCGACCATATCACTATTTCCATTGAGCTGGGTCGGGGCAACGCATCGGAAACCGTTTGGACGTCGGACTTTTCCCACGAATATGTTTCCATCAATGCTGACTATCGATCCTGACTGGTCCAGTGATGGGAGTGCTTGTGCATGTGGCTGTCGCGGTTATTCTGCGGGAGAATGCTAGCGAACGGGAAGTGTTGATCGCCAAGCGTCCACTGCACGTGCATCAAGGGGGCTTGTGGGAGTTCCCCGGTGGCAAAGTTGAGGCGGGTGAAGATTGTCCCCAGGCGCTGGCGCGTGAACTCTTCGAAGAGCTCGGAATAGAGGTGGCGCTTCATCAGCAAGGCGCCATTCGGCCACTTATCCAGGTGCGACATGATTACGGCGACAAGCATGTCCTGCTGGATGTTTGGGAGGTGCTGCACTTTTCTGGTGAGCCCCGTGGGAAGGAGGGACAGGAAATTCGCTGGGTATCTGCTTCCAGGTTAGCTGACTATGACTTCCCCCTGGCGAATCGCCCCATCGTCTCCGCGGCAAATCTGCCTCGCTTGTATGCCATCACCCCTGGTTATGCCGACAAGCAGCAAGCCTTGTCTGGCATACAGAATATGATGGATGCTGGCTCTCTTTTTATCAGGCTGCGACAGCCTCATTTGTCCTCCCAGGATTACTGTGAGTGGCTGACCTACCTTCTGAAGCACCTGTCCAATCCGGAATTACAACTCGTGTTGGACTATCAATCAAAGTCGGAAGACATGCTAGAGAGTATTCGTGATGAGCGAATTGTCGGTTTGCATCTTTCGGTGCGCGATGCGCAATCCATTTCATTACCTATTCGGAGAGATTTACAGTGGCTGGCCATGTCATGCCACAATAGGGAGGAAATTGCTCTGGCTGAGTCGTTAGGTGTCGATTTCATTACTTTGTCGCCGGTAAACGTCACCGCGAGTCATCCTCAACAATCGCCTCTTGGCTGGCCGCGCTTCAGGTCCTTGGTGGAATCGACTGTATTGCCTGTTTACGCTTTGGGTGGAGTATCGGCTGATGACCTGGATTGTGCGCTTGAGCAGGGAGCGCAAGGCGTATCAGGTATTCGGGCTTGGCAAGATTTACCAACAGCCCAAAACGGCCTGAGCTGATTCAAATACCGTCAATGCGAGAGTAACAATGACTGAAATCCTCACTCATCTGGATGAAACCGGTGCCGCCCATATGGTTGATGTGGGTGGCAAATCTGTCACCGAACGGGTGGCGGTAGCGGAAGGCTATGTGCGTTTGCAGCAGGAAACCCTGAACATGATTACCGAGGGGCGGCACAAGAAAGGGGATGTGTTTGCGACCTGCAGAATTGCCGGGATTATGGCGGCCAAAAAATGTTCGGAACTCATACCCCTGTGCCACAGTCTGAATCTGAGTTCGGTTAAGCTGGATATTGAAACCCTGGCATCGGATTCTGATTCAACGTCGCGTGTACGCATGATCAGTCGTTGTAAGCTGGATGCCAAAACGGGTGTGGAAATGGAAGCGCTGACTGCTGTCAGTGTCGCATGCTTGACCTTGTACGACATGTGTAAAGCGGTGGATAAGGGTATGATCATAGAGGGCATCCGCTTGCTTGAAAAAAGTGGTGGACGCAGTGGCCACTATGTTGCCGATAATGAAGGCGCCAGTTAGTCAGTAAATGGACGGAATGTCATGACAGCCAACGAAACTCTGGTCGATAAATTTGGACGCCGAATTCGCTATGTGAGGCTGTCGGTAACAGATCGTTGTGACTTTCGTTGCGTGTATTGCATGAGTGAGGACATGACCTTTGTCCCACGTAGTGAAGTACTCACGCTGGAAGAAATGCAGCTGCTTGCAGAAGTATTCGTATCCTTGGGCGTGCAGAAAATCAGGCTGACAGGCGGGGAGCCGCTGGTCCGCTGTAATCTGGTGTCTCTTTGTGAATCCATCGCCAGCATACCGGGAATGAAAGAGCTGGTGATGACCACAAATGGCGCTAAATTGTCACGTTATGCTCAAGACCTGAAGGCTGCCGGGATCAAGCGTCTGAACATCAGTCTCGATAGCTTAAAGCCTGATCGTTTCCGAGAGCTGACACGGACTGGCGATCTGGAAAAAGTGTTGGCTGGTATTGACGCTGCGCGCCGGGCAAGTTTCGAGCGCATCAAGCTGAATGCGGTCATTCTAAAGGGGCGCAATGATGATGAAATCGAGGATCTGGTTGCGTTTGCCATGCAGCGTGGTTTGGATATCAGTTTCATCGAGGAAATGCCTCTAGGGGAGATTAGTGAGCATAGTCGGAAGGAAGCATTTCTTTCGAGTGAAGAGCTCAAGCAGCGATTGGAGACCCGCTTTGATCTTCAGCAAGAAGCGATAGCCAGTGAATCCGCAGGCCCTTCCCGCTATTATCGTCTCGCCGGCACGCATTCACGTGTTGGTTTTATTTCACCCCATAGCCACAATTTTTGTGGAGATTGCAATCGCGTACGCGTGACGGCTGAAGGGCGCTTGTTGTTGTGCCTGGGGAACGAGCATTCAATTGATTTGAAAGAGATCTTGCGAGGTGGTGGTCGACACGAAGAACTGCGTCATGCCATTGTGCAGGCAATGGATCTGAAACCGGAGCGTCACCATTTCGATCATAGTGATGAGCCAGCTGTTGTACGCTTTATGAATATGACGGGTGGATAGTTAGGTCCGCGGTTCTACTCAGAAAGCAGGTCGCTGAGGCTGGACCGCAATGGCTCCAGTTGTTTCTCGTAGTGCTTCCATTGGTTCTTTCCGGATTGATAAAGACCTCTTCTAACCTGGTCTGAGCTGGCGGTGCGCACTGCCCGGTTGGTTTCGTGGAAGCGCAGGCAGGCAGGTTCCAGTTCCAGTTCCAGATAGTCAAACAAACCTGTGAGTTCCCGGTCAAAATTTTCGACCATCGTTTCATAATGCAAGTCATAGATGCGCCCTGGAGCAAGCCTGTGCCAGTATTGCATCAAGTCATAGTACAGATGGTAGTAAGTGGCTAATGACTCCAGGTCATAGGCGTAGGGGTGGCTAGTCATGGGAAAGTGATGCTTGTACAGCGACAGGCAGGTATCCAATGGATGTCGGCAGCAGTGGATGATTTTCGCACCTGGAAAACTCTCCAGGATGGCGCCGATGAAGCGGAAGTTCTGCGGCATTTTGTCGGTGACATAGGGTAAGCCATTCCCGAGCTTTTTTATTTGCGAGACATAATCCGAGCGTAGCGTATCCCGATTGGCAGGTTCCCAAAGCAGGCGTCCATTCCTTAGCAAGGCAGATTCGAGTAACGGTAATTCACCCGCTCCATGAACCAGAGAATGGCTGGCGAGTATCTGCTCCACCAGTGAAGTAGATGAGCGGGGCATACCAACAATAAATATTGGTTGAGGGGCTTGGTGGTCCGGGATGTCGCTATTCTGTCGAATCGCTGGCCAGCCGGCTTTAAGCTGTTCGAAGAGTTCCTGGTCTTGAGATGTGCTGTAAGCATGGCGGCGACGATAAAGCCTATTGCCCTGTTCAAAATACTGAAACGCTTTGTTGTAGTTGGACATGTCTTCGAAAGCTTTGCCGAGGGCGAAGGCCAACTCGGTGGCTTTGTCCTCTTCCAGGCCTTTGCCAAGCAATTGCTCAGCCTGCTCCAGTTCCGGCGCGTGTTTTGAATAGGTCTTTAGCAGAATCAGTCCGCTTAAGGCTTCAGTCGCCTCCGGGTTGAGTGAAAACGCCTCTTTAAAATGCTCAATGGCCTCCTGTTTGCGGCCGAGAGAGCGATATACCCAGGCAATATTGTTGTACGCGTCGGCATGTTTGGGGGCCAGTTTGATGGCCTTCCTAAAGGCGTCTATTGCGGCGTCGAGCTGTTGCAGTTCAACGCAGTTGGAGCCCAGGATGTTGTATGCTTCAGCGGACTTCTTGTTTTTCTTTATGGCTTGTTTGAGTGTGCGTTGAGCCGATTCAAAATCCTTGCAGAGATGTTGGATGGCTCCGGCAAAATAGAGCAGTTCGAAACTGCTTGCCCCGTGAGCGATAGCATTCTCAAGTACCTGTTTTGCGGGCTGAACCTGCTGGTGGCGATAGAGCAACCTGCTCAATGCCAAGGCGGCTCCTTCGTGCGAAGGCTGTCTCTGCAGAGAATGTTGTAAAAGCTGAGATGCCTGATTGCTATTGCCATTGGCAATGCATTGTTGAGCCAGTCCAAAGGCTTGGTCTGGCGTAAGTTGGTCTGTTCGAAATGTCATGTGCGGCAGCTGAAGACAAAAAAACGAGTCTATCGAATGCGCCGCCTGCAAACCAGCATTCAAATCACAGTGTGCCTGCTTGCACATGCTCGCGAAAGCAGGCTGAATGTAAGCGCTCTCAATCAGCGCCGATTAAGCGTGCTCTAGGCCTGAAGTGGAGCCGAGAACGGATTGGTGTGAGTAGAGGTATGTCCCTGTAGCCTTGCTTCAGGGTGGCGAATTGCCATGACCCTCTTGATCACGTCTTCGTCATGCTTGTGTACGTCAATCATGAGCAGATATTTCCCTGATTCAATGTCTTCGTGGAATCGCTCTATCTTGTAGTTGTCGCGGGTGATGCCTCCAATGCCGCCGCACCAGACACCAAATAACAGGCAGAACACGGAAATGGCCATCCAGGCACCAAAGGTGAATTCCTCCAGAAAATAAAGCGGAATCGCAAAGCAGGCCCCCATCAATAGGCCAACAATCAGACCGCGCTCCATATAGCGGACGATATCGGTTCGTTGCAACAAGTTTGCGGAGTGCAAGTGGTGGGAGTACAAACCTGCTTCATCCTTGCTCAGAATGTGGAAGTTCCAGTCAGTGACGCCCTCGTCATGCAGATCCTCGGATATTGCTTCTGCGCTGGTGATGGTGGGAGTCAGATAATACAGTCGTTTCATGACGCACCTCACTAATCAATGGTTGGTACGTTCCACGGAGACTATATTCACTTGCTGATCGCTCAGTGAAAGACTCCATGAGACGATACTTTAAGTATAAGCCTGAATCGACGACCTGTTTTCCCTTCCATAGATAAGTTTGTGCTAATGCTAAGGTGTTTAGTTCGACCAAGTCTAAGGCCCTTTGCGAGCTATTGGGATGGTCAATTTCAGTGAGCTACCCGAGTAAAATAATGTGCTACAATGCACGCCCTTTTTTGCCTGTGAGGTACCTCCGTGACGGTTCGTTTCATTGAAACTTGTCGCCTGCCGACGCCTTTTGCCGTGTTTGATATGCACGGATTTGAAGAGTTGGACTCTGGTCAGGAGCATATCGTATTGACGCTCGGCGATATTGCCAACGGCGAACCGGTGTTGGCGAGGACTCACTCCGAGTGCCTGACAGGTGATGCCTTATTCAGTATGCGTTGCGATTGTGGCTACCAGCTTGAGCAGGCGCTACAGTGTATTGCGGATGCCGGAAGAGGGGTGTTGTTGTATTTGCGCCAGGAAGGACGCGGCATTGGCCTGTTGAACAAAATTCGCGCCTATCACCTGCAGGATCAGGGTGCTGATACGGTGGAGGCCAATGAGCAGCTCGGCTTTGCGGCAGACTTGCGAGACTACACCATCTGTCATGGCATGCTGGCCCATCTCGGTATTCAATCGTTGAGGCTAATGACCAATAATCCTCGTAAGGTTCAGGCACTGAAGGCGGGTGGAGTCGATGTAGTGGAGCGCTTGCCTATTGAAGTGGGACGTAATCCTCATAATGATGCCTATCTGAGTACCAAGGCGAGCAAGTTGGGACACTGGTTGAGTAAGCAGAGCCAGAACAGTCATCAGGATGATGAGGTGCCGCCTGAACTAAAGGCCTGACACTTCGCTGATCTTCACTTGGAGTTTGCTCAGGATGCGTTGTTGAGCCCGATGTTTTGTCGCAGCAACTGGATGTGCTGGCTGATCTGATCACATATCCCTTTTGCAGACAAACCGCAGTCATCCAGCAAGTCCTTGGGTTTACCATGGGGGACGAAAGTATCTGGCAGTCCCAGTTGCAGGATTGCCGTGGTATAACCCAGGTTATTCAGATGCTCTGCAACACCGCTGCCAGCCCCCCCGGCAACGACATTTTCTTCAACGGTAACCAGAAGTTCGTGGCTCAGCGCCAACTCCTCGATGCGATCAGTATCCAGAGGTTTCACAAAGCGCATATCGATCAGGCTGGCATTCAGTGTCTCCGCAGCCTGTTGAGTGGCTTCTAGCACAGATCCAAAGCTCAGGATGGCAACGCCCTTGCCTGTGCGAATGGTACGGGACTGTCCCAACGGTAGGGCTTCCATGGAGGTTTGAATGTCCACTCCCGGTCCTGTTCCGCGCGGGTATCGCACAGCTGCTGGTCCAGTATGCAAGTGGCCCGTATACAGCATCTGGCGCAACTCATTTTCGTCCGCAGGCGCCATAATCAACAGGTTTGGAATACAGCGCATGAAGGACAGGTCAAAACTACCCGCATGGGTGGGGCCGTCTTCTCCGACCAGTCCAGCGCGGTCAATGGCAAACAGCACATCAAGATTCTGTACGGCTACATCATGGATGAGCTGGTCGTAGGCCCGTTGCAGAAAGGTTGAATAAATGGCGACAACCGGTTTCATGCCCTCGCAGGCAAGCCCGGCCGCCAGAGTGACCGCATGTTGCTCAGCGATGGCGACATCAAAATAGCGATCAGGAAAACGCTCGGAAAAACGAATCAGATCAGAGCCTTCGCGCATGGCGGGCGTGATGCCAACCAGGGTAGAGTCCTGTTCAGCCATGTCACAAATCCACTGACCAAAGACGTTGGAATATTTTGGTTTCTTTACGGCCTGATTGGCTGCAGGCTGAACCGGTGGTTTGGCTTCAATTTTGTTGATGGCGTGGTAACCGACCGGGTCCGCTTCGGCAGGTGCAAAGCCTTTGCCTTTCTTGGTAATCACATGAAGGAACTGGGGGCCTTTCAGTTCTTTCATATTCTCGAGCGTGCGCAGCAACGTTGGCAGGTCATGTCCGTCGATGGGGCCAATGTAGTTAAAACCCAGTTCCTCGAATAGGGTCCCGGGTGCCATCAGACCCTTCACGTGTTCTTCTGTTCGCCGCGCCAATTCCATCAAGCCGGGTGTATTGCTCAGTACCTTCTTGCCGCCATCTCGCATTTGGTTATAGGTTCGGCCCGACAGAATGCGTGCCAAATGATTCTTGAGTCCGCCAACGTTGTTGGAAATCGACATATCATTATCATTCAGAACAACCAGCATGTCCGGCGCAGTATCGCCAGCATGACTCATGGCTTCGAAAGCCATGCCTGCGGTCAGGGCGCCATCTCCAATGACGGCAATGGCGCGACGCTTTTCGCCTTTGAGTCTGGCAGAGAGGGCCATGCCCAAGGCTGCGCTGATGGATGTACTTGAGTGGCCAACGCCAAAGGTGTCGTATGGGCTTTCGTCACGACTGGGAAAAGCTGCCGGGCCTGATGCTTGCCGGATTCGCGGCATCTGATCCCTTCTGCCAGTCAGAATTTTATGGGGATAGGCCTGATGACCCACGTCCCACACCAATCTGTCCTCCGGCGTATTGAATACATAGTGAAGCGCAACAGTCAGCTCAACGACGCCAAGGCCGGCACCAAAGTGTCCCCCTGACTGCCCAACACTGTAGAGTAGAAATGCGCGTAGCTCGTAGGTGAGTTGATTTAGTTGCTCTTCGTTCAATACCCGTAGCTGATGCGGCGAGTCAATTCGGTCCAGCAAGGGCGTATTGGGCCTTTGTTGGGGAATTTCATGAAAGGTGGGTTGTTCAGGCATCAGTACGTCGGATGTAAGCGTTGAAAGGGCGGCATTATATCAGAATGTCGGACAAATAAATCATTCAGTGGGAGCTTTGCACTCAGCGCGTGCGCGCGATTACAAAGTCGGCAATCTCGGCCAGTTGGCTGGTGGATGTGGTTTCGATCTGTGTCAGGTGAGCGAAGGCCTCTTCCTTCAATGACAGTAATTTGCTTCTCGCACCATCCATACCCAATAGTGCAGGGTAAGTCGGTTTATTCAGGTCCAAATCGGCCCCCTGTTTTTTGCCCAGCTCTTCCGTGCTGCCAATGACGTCGAGTATGTCATCCTGTACCTGAAAGGCCAGACCAATGGCGCGGGCATAACTTCGAAGAGCCGCCAGGGTTTCCTCACCAATCGCATCGCCTGCACTCAGTGCTCCCAGCTCAACGGACGCTTCAATGAGGGCGCCAGTTTTACGGCGGTGCATGGCCTCAAGTTGCTCGATTTTGAGAGCCTGTCCTACCGATAGCAAATCGATGGACTGTCCGGCTACCATGCCCCGAGCGCCACTAGCCCTGGCCAGCGTCGAGAGCATGCGGAGTTGATGGGCTGATTGCTTGTGGTGCGAATCGGGCGGCTGACTCAAAATCTCGAATGCCAGGGATTGAATGGCATCGCCCGCAAGGATCGCTGTCGCCTCATCAAAGGCTCGATGGCAGGTCGCTTGGCCACGTCTCAGGTCGTCATCATCCATAGCGGGCAGGTCGTCATGGACGAGAGAATAGGCATGAATGAGCTCGACAGCACAGGCTGCATTCAAACTCAGATCAGAATCCGCACCAAAGCAGCGTCCAGTCGCCAGCACGAGAATCGGTCGAATCCTCTTTCCTCCCAGCAAGGTGCTGTAACGCATTGCTCGAGACAGCTGCGAACCGGCTTCAGTATATTGGTCGATCAACAGGCCCAGTTGTTGGTCAACGCGTGAGCGATCCTGTTGGAAAAATTCAGGTTCAGTGACAGCAGGCATGTCGTGTCTTCGAATCAGGAGTTAATCTTGAGAGGAAAGAGTTTGTGTCTCGTGTGAGTCGCCATTCTGCACCAGCTGGCTGACACGCTGTTCGGCCTGTTTCAAGGTATCCTGGCAGGCTCGCGTTAGTTTCACACCATCTTCAAACGCGCTCAGAGATTGCTCCAGTGAAAGTTCTCCCTGCTCCATCTTGGAAACAATTTCCTCCAGCTGCGCCAGGGATTTTTCAAAATCCTGCAGTGGTTTTTCGTTACTTTTGGCCATAAAAGTCTCGCAATTCGGTGTTCAGATGAACAAAATGCATCAGTATGATTCAGTGGAATTTTATCGAGCTAAAAAGCATGAACTTTTGTCAAAGCGGGCTACACTGATTGTAAAATAATGTGTACCGGGCTCGCTCCGCTGGACGTTCAAACCTCGCAAAAAAGTGGGCAAATATTACGTTCTCTGTCAACGTATGTACACAGTGAAGATTCAGTCTCAACGAAGATAAAAAACAGATTTAATTTGGATATTGCGTCGACTTTCCTGATGCAGGCATCGTTTGTGTTGCTGGCAATCGGGCAGTTATCGTTCTTTCGACGCATAAATACTGATTGGTAGGAGTCATCGGTGGATTTAGCAACCCTCATTGGATTATTGGGTGGATTAGGCATTGTCGTTTTTGCGATGTTGCTAAGTGGTTCCTTGGGGATGTTTGTTGATGTGCCGTCAGTTCTGATCGTGCTGGTTGGTTCGGTTCTCGTCTGTCTGATGAAGTTTTCTCTGGGTCAGTTTCTCGGTGCAGGGAAAACGGTTGCTAAAACCTTTACGTTCAAGCTGGATTCACCAGAAGAACTAATTGCTTCAGTTGTTGAGTTGGCCGATGCCGCGCGCAAAGGTGGTTTGTTGTCGCTTGAAGGTAAGGAAATACCCAATGATTTCCTGAAAAAAGGCATCGGCCTGCTGATTGACGGTCATGACACCGATGTTGTGAAGACCGTGCTGGCAAAAGACAAGAACATGGCGCTGGAACGCCATAAAACCGGTGCCGGCGTCTGGAGCGCTCTCGGCGACGTTGCTCCGGCCATGGGTATGATCGGTACTCTGATCGGCCTGGTCGCAATGCTCGCGAACATGGATGATCCCAAATCCATCGGTCCTGCCATGGCGGTCGCCTTGCTTACAACCATGTATGGCGCCATGTTGGCCAATATGGTGGCTATTCCCTTTGCTGACAAGCTTAAATTGAGAATGTCTGAAGAAGAGATGATCAAATCCATGGTGATCGACGCGGTATTAGCCATTCAGGCCGGTCAGAACCCGCGGGTCATAGAGGGCATGCTACGTACCTATCTCCCCGAAGGACAGCGCGAAGTTGAAGAATAAAGAGCGGCTGAACAAGGCAGCGGGAACTAATCGGAATGAGTGACGAAGACGACAAGCAATGCGAGGAATGCGTCCCCGGGCTGCCGCCGTGGATGGGTACCTTCGCGGACATGATGTCCCTGTTGATGTGCTTTTTCGTATTGCTGCTCAGCTTTGCCGAGATGGATGTCCTGAAATTCAAGCGTCTGGCGGGATCCATGCGCGAAGCCTTTGGCGTCCAGAACCAGGTTGACGTGAACTCGGTACCAAAGGGCACCAGCATCATTGCCCAGGAATTTTCACCGGGTAAACCTGACCCAACGCCTCTGCAAATGGTCATGCAGCACACGGTCGATTCGGATCAGCAAACCCTCGAAGTACTATGTGAGGCAGAAGTCGAGAAAGCGGTTTCGCAAGCCTGTCCGGACGGGCAGCAGGATGCGGAAGAGAAGCAGGCCAGAATAAGTGAATTCGTCGCGCAAAAAGTCGAAGAGGTAGAGGCGCAAACGGAGTCAACAGCGCTGGAAGTGGCCGAAAAGCTGCAGGAAGAAGTGGCCAAAGACATGGTCGAGATCGAAACCAAGGGACGCAAGATCGTTATACGGGTGCAGGAGAAGGGGGCGTTTGCCTCTGGTTCGGCGGAACTGGAATTTGATTTCTTGCCGGTGCTGGAAAAACTAGTCGGCATTCTGCAAAGCGTTGAAGGACATATCGCGGTAGAAGGTCATACGGACGATGTCCCCATCAATACTGTGGATTTCCCTTCCAACTGGGATCTTTCGGTGGCTCGCGCGCTGCGAGTAGCTCATGGTTTGTTCGATGAGGGAGAAATCAGTGAAAGTCGTTTTACAATAGCCGGCTACGCTGATACGCGGCCTTTAGTGCCGAATAATTCGCCGGAAAACCGCGCAAAGAATCGCCGGGTCGAAATAGTGTTGCAGGAAAAAACCGATGATGAATTCAAGCAGCAACTGCGCGAAGAAACCAAGGAAATCGATTCCGCGGATGAAGAAGAACTCGATCGCATCTTTGAACTGGATCCCTATGAAATTTTCTAATAGTGAGTCCGGGTCGCGGGTTCAAGCCAAAATAACAATTCAGGTGAACTATGGCTGAAAGAAAACAAGAACGACGACGGTATTTTCGGGTAAGTGATCTGGTTGGTTTGAACTATCGTCTGTTGTCGGAAGATGAGCGTGAACTTGCCATGGATGCCCGTCCCAGCTCTTTGAAGACTTTGCTGGGGCAGATCGAAGAGCAGATTAACGTCGCGCTCGCATCCATGAAAAACTCCTCGCCCGAACTCCATACGCTGCTGGATCTCTATAACCAGAAGATCAACCTGGCCTTCGGTCATGGACTGGCGGATGCCTCACAGGAGACCGGTCAGTCAATCCGAGCCTGCCGAGTCAACCTCAGTGCCTGCGGTATTGCTTTTGCCTGCGACGATCAGCCTGTGTTGAACCAGCATATGCAACTCGATCTGATTTTGTATCCAAGTAATCTGCGTTTGCAACTGATTGCGGCCGTGATCGCCTGTGAGGCCCATGAAGGGGAAGATGGGGCGTATCTTATCCGGGCTGATTTCGTGAATATTGCTGACGCCGATCAGGAGATGCTGGTGCAGCATGTGATAAAACGGCAGGCGCAGCAGTTGAAAGAGCAGCGCGAAGAAGCTGAAAAAAGCGATGACTAACGCTTGATCAGCGGTACGCAGGCCCTCTGGCGCTTGCTGGTTTCGCCGTTTTCATCGTAGCTCTGTTCGACAAAATAAATGTGTGAATCTGTCGTAACACGAACCACCGAACTGGCTCGCGTGCCGTACCCGGGAGCTTGAATAAACACAGCTGACAGAAGCTTCTCCAGAGCTTCTCCAACACCGGTATCTGGCAGTTCGGCTGTTGCAGCCTGAGTGCGATCGTTCATGGCCTGAATCAATGTGTGTTCCAGATCCTCATCGCTCACGTCCTCGTTCAGATGATCCAGAACCGCCTTGGCTTTCTCCACTTTTGGCCAGGGTGTATCCAGCAAATGATTACTGAGTCCATAGCGTCCCGGTTTCAGGACTCGGGGCAACTGATCCGAACGATTGCTACAGTAGATCAGTTCTTCACCATCGAAAAACAGGGCGTTGAAGCCTGCAAACTCCTGCTGCTGTTTGAAGAGAAAGTCTGCAAAATGTCTGGCAGACAAATCACCCATCAAGAACTGGCTGGGAATTTCCCCTCTGGAGCGCGGGTAACTCTGATCATCAGGGCGACGATAGTTGGTGACAGCAGCCAGCTTGCCTTGTTTTGATACGGCGAGCCAGGTACCACCCATTTGCAAATCCCTGCCTCCAAAGATGTCGGGAGCGTCCTGCCAGTAAGAGGCGGTTGCGCTCGGCCGCTGGTAAAACTCATCCCGATTGGAAGCCAGCAAAAGTGGTTGTGGGCTATCCGGTTGCCAATCCAAAATAATCAAACACATGGGTATCGTAGCTGCTGTTTCTTGTTATCATACCACGCTTTAAATCGGGCGCTGGTGGCGCTCTGTTCGGTGGGTTTATGGTCCTCTTGATGTATCTGGCGGCAGGAGCCTTCGCCGGCACGGTTGCAGGTCTGCTTGGCGTCGGGGGCGGCATTGTCGTCGTGCCAGTGCTCATCATAGCCTTTGAGGCACAAGGATTTTCGCCGCAGATTCTCACTCACCTGGCGATCGGCACGTCCCTTGCGACGATCGTGTTCACGTCTGCCAGTGCCGTCTGGAGTCATCATCGCAGAGGTAGCGTTTGCTGGTCGGTGCTGAGTCCCATGATGACAGGGATCGTAGCGGGTGCGATCCTGGGAGTGATGCTGGTTGTTCGTATCGACGGTCAGGTACTTAAACAGATGATCGGTGTCTTTGCGATACTGGTGTCATTGAAAATGCTGCTCAATCCTCATGTTGAAGGCCGGAGGGCGATCCCCGGCGGATACTCACTGGCTTCATTTGGCGTGTTTGCCGGGGCTATTTCCGCAATGTTGGGCATCGGTGGTGGAACGCTGACCGTGCCGTACTTGAGTCGCCTGCGTCTGAGCATGTATCAGGTGATTGGCACCGCATCGGCGTGTGGCTTTCCCATTGCGCTGGTGGGAGCCATGATGAATATGCTGGTAGGACGCAGTGAGACGGAATTACCCGAGTGGAGTCTGGGCTTTGTCTACTTGCCGGCGCTTTTTGGTGTGGCGCTGGCATCAATGATATGTGCCCGATTCGGGGTAAAACTGGCGCATCGGCTACCCGGCGTTGCGCTCAGGCGAGCGTTTGCGGGTGCCTTGTTAATTGTTGGGGCCCGGTTTTTGTTGTCCTAGCTGAAGAGCTTGAATCAAGGAGATTTACATGGCATTGAGCTATCCCGATATAGATCCGGTGGCACTGGATCTGGGACCGCTGCAGGTGCATTGGTACGGGTTAATGTATCTGGGAGGCTTTTTAGCGGCCTACCTTTTGGGCAGGAAGCGCGCCCGGCGGGAGGATACCCCGCTGACGCCGGAACAGGTCGGCGACATGATCTACTACTGCGCCATCGGCGTGATTCTGGGCGGACGCATGGGCTATGTGCTGTTTTACAATTTCGGCCGCTTTCTGGAAGAGCCGCTGTGGTTGTTCAAAGTCTGGGAAGGGGGGATGTCCTTCCATGGCGGTTTGCTGGGTGTCATGCTGGCCATGTGGTTGTTTTGCCGTAAGCTGAACTGCCGGTATTTTCAGTTGATGGATTTCGTCGCGCCGCTGGTACCGATTGGCCTGGGTTTGGGCCGCATCGGGAATTTCATTGGGGCCGAGCTCTGGGGGAGAGCGACGAACGCTCCCTGGGGCATGGTGTTTCCAACAGATCCCGAGCAATTGGTCAGACACCCTTCCCAGCTATACCAGTTCGCGCTGGAAGGTGTGGCCTTCTTCCTGATCCTCTGGTTTTATTCTTCCCGACCTCGACCCATGTATGCGGTTTCCGGTATGTTTTTGGTCTGGTACGGCATCTTCAGGTTTATTGTAGAGTTCGTGCGGGAACCGGATGCTCATATCGGCTTTGTCGCTTGGGACTGGTTGACGATGGGACAGGTTTTGTCGACCCCCATGATTGTCACAGGATTATTGATGATAGGTTTTGCCTACCATCGCGAGAAACAGCTTCAGTTTAAGGGTTAGTAAATGAAAGCATATCTGGATTTAATGCGGGATGTTGTCGACAACGGTGTTGACAAGGGAGATCGAACCGGTGTTGGCACACGCTCTGTCTTTGGTCGTCAGATGCGCTTTGATCTCTCTGAAGGCTTCCCTCTGGTGACGACCAAGAAACTCCATTTAAAAAGTATCATTTACGAGCTGCTCTGGTTTCTGAAGGGGAGTACGGACAACAACTGGCTGAAAGAACGTGGCGTTTCAATCTGGAATGAGTGGGCAACGGAAAATGGTGATCTGGGGCCTATCTATGGAAAGCAGTGGCGCAGTTGGCATGCACCTGATGGTCGGGTCGTGGATCAGATTACCGAGGTGGTGGAGCAGATTCGAAACAAACCGGATTCCCGCCGCTTGATTGTCTCGGCCTGGAATCCGGCTGAATTACCCGATGAATCCATCAGTCCTCAAGAGAATGTCGAACAGGGACGAATGGCTTTGGCCCCTTGCCACTGTCTGTTCCAGTTCTATGTCACCAATGGCCGCTTGTCCTGCCAGTTGTATCAGCGCAGTGCCGATCTGTTCCTGGGCGTCCCTTTCAATATTGCCAGCTATACCTTGTTGACCCATATGATCGCCCAGCAGTGTGATCTGGAGGTTGGGGAGTTTGTCCATACCTTTGGCGATTGTCACCTGTATTCCAATCATCTGACGGACGATATTGTGTTCGAGCAGCTGAACCGCGAGCCGAAACCGCTGCCGACTTTGCGGATCAAGCGTAAACCAGCCTCCATTTTTGATTACGAATACGAGGATTTCGAAGTCCTCGACTATGATTCCTATCCCGCCATCAAGGCACCCATCGCAATTTGAGGTCAGAGCTAGTGAAAAAGTCCATTATGGTTGCGATGGCCGAGAATCGCGTTATCGGACGCAATAACAAGCTTCCCTGGTATCTACCCAATGACCTGAAGTATTTCAAACAGGTGACTATGGGTAAGCCTGTTGTGATGGGACGCTTGACCTTCGAATCCATTGGCAAGCCCCTGCCAGGACGCACCAATATTGTGGTGACACGCAATACCGAGTGGCAGTCAGAGGGGGTCCGCGTTGTGCATTCTCTGGAACAAGCCTATGAGCTGGCGGCGTCTATTGCTGAAATTGATGGCGTAGATGAACTGATGATCATTGGTGGCGACCAGATCTACCGTTCAGCTTTGGACTCCATCGACCGGCTCTACCTGACAGAAGTTCATGCGGAAGTGGCTGGGGATGCCTGGTTTCCTGATTTCGATCGAGATCAATGGCGCGAGATCGCCAGGGAAGACTTCGCCGCGTCGGAGCCTAATCCTTATGACTACAGCTTCGTTGTGTTGGAGAGAAAGTGACCCGGCTTCGGGGCCGGGTCGATAGAAGGGATTGAGTATCTGGCTAGTCCAGCATATCCAGATTACGAACACCGCCTTTATCAGCACTGGTGGCGAGCAGTGCATACGCTTTCAATGCCGGTGAAACTTTGCGAGTTCGCGTTTCGGCCGGTTTCCAGGCATCTTTGTCTTTGGCTTCCATACGCTGGCGTCGCTCAGCCAGTTCGGCTTCGCCAAGCTCTACATTGATGCTGCGATTGGGGATGTCGATACGAATGGTGTCGCCTTCCTCAATCAGCGCGATGGCACCGCCGGAAGCAGCTTCGGGAGAGGCATGGCCAATGGACAAGCCCGAGGTTCCTCCGGAAAAGCGACCGTCAGTCAGCAAGGCACAGGACTTACCCAGTCCTTTGGACTTCAGATAGCTGGTAGGGTAGAGCATTTCCTGCATGCCCGGTCCGCCCTTCGGTCCTTCATAGCGAATGATCACTACCTGACCCGCCTGCACTTCATCATTCAGAATCCCTTTGACAGCGGCATCCTGACTTTCAAAGATCTTGGCGGTACCGGTGAATACCAGAATCGAGTCATCCACACCGGCAGTTTTCACCACGCAACCATCTTCCGCGATGTTGCCGTACAACACGGCCAGACCGCCTTCCAGCGAGAAAGCATGGTCGATGGAACGGATACAGCCCTGCGCGCGATCGCCGTCCAGAGTCGGCCATCGGGTGGACTGGCTAAACGCGGTTTGGGTGGGAATACCGGCGGGACCGGCTTTAAAGAATTCTGACAGATCCGAGTCGTTATTACGCATAATGTCCCACTTCTCCAAGGCCTCCGCCATGTTCTTGCTGTGCACGGTGGGGATGTCGGTGTGGAGAATGCCGGCGCGATCCAGTTCACCCAAAATACCCATGATGCCGCCGGCACGGTGGACATCTTCTATGTGATATTTCGGCGAGTTGGGCGCGACTTTGCAGAGCTGGGGAATGCGTCGGCTCAATTCATCGATGCGCTTGAGGTCGAAGTCCAGTTCGGCTTCACGGGCAGCTGCCAGCAAATGCAGAATGGTATTGGTTGACCCCCCCATAGCGACGTCCAGCATCACGGCATTTTCAAAGGCTTTGTCATTGGCAATGGAGCGCGGCAGGACGGAATCGTCATTCTGCTCGTAGTAGCGTTTTGCCAGATCCACAATAAGATCTGCCGCGCGCAGAAAGAGCTTTTCCCGGTCGGCGTGCGTTGCCAGAGTAGTACCGTTACCAGGTAGTGACAGACCGATG
The DNA here is from genome assembly GCA_965230795.1 of Oleiphilaceae bacterium. Taxonomy (GTDB): domain Bacteria; phylum Pseudomonadota; class Gammaproteobacteria; order Pseudomonadales; family Oleiphilaceae; genus PZPK01. The sequence continues at coordinate 701,580 of OZ246020.1, forward strand.
GCTTCAGTGAGACAGTTCATTGAGTTGGCGGTGAACATACCCGAGCAGGAGCCACAGGTAGGACAAGCGCTGCGCTCATATTCTTCGACAGTGGCATCGTCTGCGGAATCATCAGCCGCGATGACCATAGCATCTACCAGATCCAGCTTGTGTTCGGAGAGTTTTGTTTTGCCGGCCTCCATGGGGCCTCCGGAAACGAAGATCACCGGTATATTGAGTCGAAGCGCCGCCATTAGCATTCCGGGAGTGATCTTGTCGCAGTTGGAAATGCAGACCAGGGCGTCAGCGCAGTGGGCGTTCACCATGTATTCCACTGAATCGGCGATCAATTCCCGAGAAGGCAGGCTGTAGAGCATGCCGTCATGACCCATGGCGATGCCATCATCCACAGCAATCGTATTAAATTCCTTGGCGACACCGCCGGCACGTTCGATCTGGCGCGCCACTAGTTGGCCCATGTCTTTCAGGTGGACGTGTCCGGGCACGAACTGGGTAAAAGAGTTGGCGATGGCGATAATGGGTTTCTCAAAATCTTCGGTTTTCATCCCGGTTGCGCGCCATAAAGCGCGAGCGCCCGCCATGTTGCGGCCATGGGTGGATGTCTTGGAACGATAGCTCGGCATGTTTGGTCTCTTCTGTGTCGTGGTGTTGTACTTGTCGGGCATATGCCAAAGTGCAAATGGCCACACAGAATAGCAGAAATAAAATCGTCTCGCATGGGGCCGGAGCCCGAATTGTCGAGTATCCGGGGCAGACGAATTTTTTGTTACAGTCGTACTCAAAATTCCATTCTTGGCGTATGCTAAGAAATATAAACTCGGGCCGAAATATGCGGTGATTTTTGATTGAGTAAGCTTGTTTGCGGGAGGTTGTTATGGCCGATTCGATGATGAAATCCGTACCCCTGTTCCCACTAAATGCGCTGGTTTGTCCCCGTGGTCGTATTCCCCTGCGTGTGTTTGAAACCCGGTATCTTGATATGGTGTCCCGCTGCCTGCGCGAGCAATCAGGTTTTGTGATCGTGATGCTGCGTGAGGGGGATGAGGTGGGCAAAGGCAATGGCGAGTTTTATCAGGTTGGTACGCTGGTGCGCATTGTTGATTTTGGTCAGTCGGACGCTGGCGTACTCGACATCACGTGTGAAGGTCTGTATCGGGTAAGTATTTTGTCCAGTCATCAGCAGCGGGATGGCCTTTGGCTTGGCGATATTCAGCGTAGCTGCGAAGAGTCGTTTATCGCTCTGCCTGATCAATATGAAGATTTGAAAGCGGTGCTCAAGGCCTTAGTCCAGCACCCCATGGTAGAAGAGTTGAATCTCGACATCGATTACCATGACGGCCGCCAGGTGGGTTGGCGTTTGACAGAACTGTTGCCCCTTGATAACTGGCAAAAACAGCATCTGTTTGAGATGGACGATACCTTGAGTCGCCTGCAGACCCTGTCGGATCAACTCAGTATGATGGTGTCATAGAGCATACAGGGCCAGCGCATAATCATAGCGCACATAGATATAGCAAGCTGCTGCGCCGATCCACAGTGTCAGCACAATCAACCAGTCGTAGGCCCTGCGCTCCAGATTGAACAACTGGCGTCGGGTGTAGCGGCTGTAGAAGGTGCGCGTTGCCGCACATATGGCCAGGCCAAGACTGATTCCCCCAATGATATCCGAGAACCAATGCACGCCCAGAAACACGCGGCTGAGAGCGATCAGCACAAAAGGGATGGCCATGGCGGTATAGATTTGCCAACGCACTCTGTGAGCCTGGTTTTGGGCGATGAAACTGGCGGCCAGTCCAAAGAAAACCGTGGTGCCGCTGCTGTGTCCACTGGGGTAAGCGAAGCTCTCAATTGAAGCGGTGACCCATTCCGGCCGAGCAATGGCAAACAGGTTTTTCAGGCCATGAGTAATGATTGCGGTTGCTAAACCTCCTGCCGCTAAAAAGGCCGCTTCTGTTTTTGCGCCTCTGAGTAAAAACACGGCGATGAGTAAGCCAAAGGACAAGTAGAGAAAGGCTTCATCTCCCAGCATCGTCAGGCCGAGCAGGACTCGATCGAGCCATTCGCTTCTCAAGGTCAAAGCGAAATCAAGTAGAAACTGGTCAACAGCATGCAGCGCGCCGAAGGACAGACTGATGCTCGTCCACGCCAGAAAAAAAACGATCATGCCAAGACCCAGAGTAATGGATGCAAGGGGAAATTCCCGCGGGGGCTCGTGGTAGCGGGTCAGAAAAATCCAGCATCGGCGAAACCAGCGCGAGTTACTCTTGTAGATCTCCAGCGAGTCATACCAGCTGCTGCCTTTCTGGAGGTGAATGTGGACATAACGAAACAGCAACACAATAACCACAAGGCCACTGACCAGGCCGATTAAGACGCTGTAAAAATGATCCGGCAGGGCAATCTGGGCGGCAGCACCGGTAAGGTAGCCGGGCAGCAGATAAAAGGGTGACCAGGCGATTGCCGACAGAATATTGAAGCTAAGAAAGCGCCACTGGGACATTCCCAGCATGCCGGCGACGATGGGAATCACGGGTCGAATTGGGCCGACAAAGCGACCGATGACGACGCTCTTGCCACCATGTTTACGAAAAAACGCTTCTCCCTGTGCCATCGCTTTGGGATAGCGGGAAATAGGCCAGCGAGTGCGCAAGCTGTCACGGAAAAAGTGGCCCAGGTAAAAGCTGATGCCGTCACCGGCGACTGCGCCCAGAAAACCTGCCAGCAAGGCCTGAAAAAGCGGAAAATCCAGGCTGCCAGCCAGTGCGGCTACCAGAAAAAGCAGCAACACACCGGGAACGATGATGCCTGCCAGAGCCAGGGATTCGACAAAGGCAATGGCAAAGATACTGAGCAAAACCCAGTCCGGATTCTCATTGAGCCAGTCAATTAGCGGTTGTACATCGGCGGCGGTCATTGCAGTGCGGGTGCTGGATGAAAAGGAAAACTCTCAATAAAAGAGATCAGTGATGATGGCAAACCCGATTGTGCCCATTTTTCTGGGCTTCGACCAGCGCAATGTCCGCATCGTTGATAAAGCTGGTAACTGAGCTCTCGCGTGTACCCGATTGATATGAGGTGCAGCCGAGGCTCACGGTGATTGACTCAACGTTCGGCCAGCTGTTTTCTTCGATGGCGCGACGGATGCGTTCGGCAATGACCAGAACGCCTTCGGAGGGCGTGCAGGGCAGCAAGAGATAGAAGGTGGCATTGTCATCGCAATACTGGCTGTCGCCAGCGCGAATCATGCTGCCGAGGGTCTGTGAAAATTGTTGCAGCAAATGGTTGGTGGTAACACTGCTGTGGGCTTCAGACAGCTGAGGGAAATAATCAATTTCCAGTGCAATCAGCGACAGGGGCTTGCCTGTTCGATCGGCTCGGCACAGTTCCTTGCCAAGGGTATCTTCCAGATGCCTGTAGTTGTAGGCTCCGGTCAAAGGATCCCGAATCGCCAACTCGACCAGGGTTCGACTGCGTTGTTGATGCAGCTTGGCGTAAGCGCTGGCCAGGGCGATCAGTAAGCTATAGCAGGCGGCAAATCCGAGAGCAGGTAATAAACCCTGTCCGAATAGCAGAGCGAGTGACATCAGTACGATAGCGATACCACTGAATACATTGGCCTGACGCAGAGGTAGCGCAATAAAACCCAGCAAACCCAGGGGAAATAGCCAGTGCTTGATCTGATCAGCATGGGCAGGCGCATCGCTGAGTATGAGCACCAGCGCGGCACCGAGGATCCAGACGTTGCTACGCCGGGTTTTAATGCCTTCCGGTGCAAAACGCTCGTAGGCCGCCGCACAGAGAAACAGAATAAGCAGGGTGCTGCTGGTATAAACCAGTTCATATAGTCCGTAGCGGTAGTTCTGGAATACCAGCAGAGCCATGACGCCGGCATAGAGCAAATAGAGCGCCGCCAACACCTGGTTCAAGAGTTGATCTTCGGCCTTCATGAATTGGTGTCCTTGTCATCGCCGGCAGGCTTTCCATTGCCATTACCATTGCCGTCACCACCATCGGGTGCACGATACAATGCAGTGCGGTTGCTGCCTTTATTCTGACTGTCTTTGAGAGCCAGGGCAGCGCGTCGGGTTAGCGTTGAGCAATCATCACCGACATTGAGGCCGGCGACTCCAACGCTGATGGTGATGTTCTCATCCTTAATGCTGATTTCCTTTCGAATTTTGACACGCAGGGAATTGGCAATCTTGACCGCCTGGGCCGAGCTGGTGTGTGGCAGCACGATGAGAAATTCATGCTGCTCCCACAGATAATAGCTGTCAAACAGTCTCAGGTTATTATGCAGCAGCTTGCCAAGGTGAATGGTCACGGTGTCCTGCTCTTTGCGGCTGAGTTTGGACAGACAAATCGGGTCAATAGCCAGGGCCATGGTGGCCAGGTCGCTGCCTTCACGCTCGCTGCGCTGAATTTCCTTGGTCAGGTCGTCGTCAAGGTGTTCGCGCGTCGCGGCCGTGGTCAGGTTATCTGTGCGTCGCAGCGGGCGAAGCTGGCGGCGCCTCACTTCCCGCAGATACACCAGACTGCAGCCGATGCCCAGGTACATGATGTAATTGGCAATGAGCTGAATGGTTTCAATTCTGGCAGGTCTCAGATGAATAATGATGACCAGCAAAAGCGAATAAATGCCCACGAGCCAAAGCGCGGGTTTGAACTCGTAGAAATATAAAATCAGCAAGGGAATCAGAAAGCTCCAAAGATGCAGCTCTCGAACACCCAGCGCCATGGCTGCCAGGGTGATGATGGCCAGGGACAGACAGAACTGGCGCGCGCGCTGGCGTATTCGTTCGGGCTCGGGCAGATCCAGAATGCCGCTGCGCCCCAAAAGCAAGAGTGCACAGATGACAAAGGCAAATCCCGCGGTCAGCAATTGGCCGAACAACAAAGCTAATCCAGCCAGCACGGCACTGAATACAATGGAATACAGATAGGGACGTGATTGGAGCAGAAGCTGGTGGTCGGTCTGTGACATGAGAGTTTTGGGCTGGTCTCTTGCAATAGTCGCGTTGTGATCGAAAGGGCTGTTATCAATCAAGTAGTTATCAGCATAGCTCAATTCTCATCATCGTCATGTTTTGCAACGTCATCGGGATTGAAACCCTGAGGTGTTTTGCCCTGAAGATAGTAGGCGAAGGCGATAATTTCGGCAATCACGCGGTACAGCAACTCGGGAATTTCATCACCCAGCTCCAGCGTGGCGAGAGTATTCACCAGATCACTGTTTTCGTAGAGCGGAACATTGTGCTCGCGAGCGAGCCGAATAATCTCCTCAGCCACAGCATCTTCTCCTTTGGCGGTGACTTTCGGAGCTGTAATTTCATCATACTTCAGTGCGACAGCTTTTGGTAAATCAGTCATGCTTTGATGTCCACCAGGTTGTGCTGAATAGGATTGGGTGTTGCCTTGGGCTGACCCTGCTGGCACACGATCTCATCCACTTCCAGGCCCAGCTCCTGAAGCCGTTCCCGAAAATGCGAGCGCTCTTTTTCCAACAAGGCATGGGTCGATGCCTGCTCAGCCCACAGGGTTGATGATACCGCCGGTGGAGACAGTTTTACCTGCACATGAATGGGGCCAAGTGATTCGAGATCGAAGGACAATGCAATCGTCCATTGGGGCTTTTTGTCTTTCTTTTCCTGGTCACGGTTTTTTTCCTCTTCCTTGTCGATACGTATCTGGAAGCTCTGCACCTGCTGGCCGTTGAGGATTGGGAGTTCAACGAACCAGGATTGCTGCGTGACGTTGTCCGCGGTGTTGGTTTGACTTTGATACACACTATTCAGCTGGTTGAAATGGATGCGATTCAGCATTCCTGCCAGCAATTTCAGCAACTGTCCCGTCGAGAGTTCTTGGTCAGCAAGAATATGGCTGGCTCGCTTCGCCGACGCATTGAGTGACAGCATATGGGGAAACTCAAATGCCTGCTTCAGCAGTTCCGGTTGCGCCAGTCCTTCAAGACCTGGTCGGGCACCCGCTTCCTGTGGCGGCGATTTTTGCATCTGGGACAGTGCGGCGACGAGTTGCATCAATACCCCTTTCAAATCCGGGCTGGGAAGCTGATACGCAGAGCCCGAAAGTGGCGGGCCGGAACCGGATGCCGAGGGCGCTGGAGATGCAGAATGCGTGTTGGTCAGAAGCGTTTTGAGTGGTGTTGAATCCAGCAGACGTTTGGCATGTTGCAACAGGGCCTGGCTTGCCGACAGCTGATCGCTTGAGAGTCCTTGAGACGAAGCGTTAACACCGCTTGAGGGGCCTGAAGAAACAGGTGTTGTCGCGGTATTCAACGATTGATCGGCCGGACCCGTTGACGGCGTTGTCGGTGTCGATGGTGTTGAAGGTGCTTGCAACAGTTCCCTGACGGACTGAATCAAAAGCGTTGCATCAACCGGCGGGCTGTTACTACCCGTCTGAGGTGTGGCTCCGGCGAGGGTGCGCAGAGCCTGTTGGATTAAAACCTGGCTTTGAAACATCTGCTGAACGGCTTGCCGGGGATTCTCCCCCGATACCGGTTTTAGCAGGCTGGCTTCATAGGCGATGCCACTATGTTTGATTGCTCTGACCAAAGCCTGCAAGGATGCCTCCTGAGACAGTTCTCTGGACGCATTTACCGTGCTTGGGCTGTTCGATGCGCTTGGCCCCGATGCTTCCGCGGGTGCCGCAATAGCGGGGGCTCGATTTTCCGTTGCTCGCAATAATGTCGACAGCTCGACAATCTGTTTTGTCGAGCTCAGGGCGGAATCAAGAATGGCTGTCAGCAATTGCGCCTGCTGGCTTAACGGCGGCGATGCGGGCGTCGTTTGTGAGGCTATTTGCCGTAATGCTTCGAAGCCTTCGCTGAGGGGAATTTGTCTTGCCATGGTTTGACTCACCGCCCTGATCAGGCTGCTGACATCCTGGCTGCTCTGCGCTGCCGAGGTGCTTGCCGGCCGGGTAATGACAAGGCCATCTCCCGGCCTGTACTGGACTTCAATGGTCTGGTTTTTTTGCAAAGGAATGCTTGTGTTGACAAGAACGCTGCGGCCACTGAGTTTGATCAGCCACTGATTCGCAGATTCAGCCGTTTTTGCCGGTTCAGCGTTCTGATTGCTCTGCATCATTTGAGGATCAGAGGCCAGTTGTCCGAGTACTTTGGCAATGTAGGTTCTTGCCGCCTCAAGCTTCAGGGTTTCAATGGCCACAGGTTTCAGGTCAGCATTCAGTGCTGAATGCGAAATCAGGTCTTTCGGGGAACCCAGGTGTTTGGAAATATCCATCATCGAAACTCGCGCGTGCTTCAGTTCACTATAGCGTTTGCGTTCAGGGTTTGTCAGCCATCGAGACCCGGATTCAGACGCCGAGCCCGCCAGAATGGCTTAGAATATGTGATCAAGCTCCCAATCAAAGGCTGCCCACCTTAATTCGCCTGACATCCCCTATATAATGGCCGCTGCGCTGAAGACCTCCAGACCTGAAAGATAAAGAGAATGGGTCGCGGATGACGGTGTACAGATACGGATACTCGGCAATAGGAAAAGTGTTGATGACGAAACGCTTGGTGCAACTGGCTTCACTTCTAATGATCAGCTTCTTGCTGGTGGGCTGTCCTGATAAAGAGGCGGCTGCTCCTGTTGATGATCCGGAGACATTCTTTCAGAACCCTTTACCGCTCGGTAAACCTGTTTATCAGGAAATCGTTGAGCCTTTCTTTGGCCAAACCGAAGAAGATGAAGCCGACAGCCTTTCACTGATCAGTTACGATCCGAGCGTCGCAGTCACGGTTGATTACAGTGCTGATGAAACACTGTCGCGTGATGAAGAGGGGAATCCTCAGTTTGCGTTTAATTCTGATTCCGGGGAGATCGTCGCCCTGGATCTGGAGCCTGGCTCCGATAACGTTGCCGAGCTTTCCGTACTGGTGAATGATGATTCCATTTACACGGTTGATCATCGCGACAATCAGCTGAGACTGCTGGTCCATTTTTCCAACGAAGTCTGCGAAATCATCCCCGCCGAAACGGTGGTTTCGACAGAGAACGCGGGTCTGACCACACATACGGTACAGCATGCCGAGTGGGTGTATGTGATGACCACTGAAGAAAGCAGTGACGCCAATGATTGTGCCAGTCCCAATGCCGCCAAGCGCTTCTATCAGCTGGCTTTAAATTATCAGTTCAACGCCGTCGAGTCTGAAATCTGTGTCGCCAACGGTGGAACCAGTACTGCCGCAGATTGCCGCACCAACGAATTGCCCGTTGTAACCGAGTCCCTGGCGCGGGCACAGCTGGTATTCGGCTGGCATGAGAACGAGCTGAAAGTGGGTTATCTCGGCTATGGAAAATCCGAAGCCCTGTTGCGCTTCTTTGATGAAAACCGGAATGAAGTTTGGGCCCAGCCACGAACACTCCAGTCTTTTGCGGTTTTGAATCAGGGGGACTACTACAGTCCGGAAACGCTGTTCTATCTGAAAGAGCTGGAGTCCTATCAATATCTCTTGCAGCTGGGTCGCGATGTTTTCGTTTTCGATGCAGGAGAGGAGCTGTTTGACAAGGATTTCAGTGAGCTGGATACCATCCTGGATGATCGCAGCTATCACCTTGAAACGCTGATGGATGAAAACTTCAACGAAGAAATCGTACAGGCGGTGAAATTTTACTTCGACGAGGACGACCTGGTGCTGATCGATCAGGGTAAAGTATTTCGTTATCACTATATCGATGCGCCGCTGGTCACGCCCAACTACCAGGCAGTTCGTTTGCCCGAGGTGAGTTTGAACTCGCGTGTGGCAGAATCGGCGCATCCCTTTTCGCAGTTTGATTTACGCGACTGTGCTGACGCCGCGGATAGCGTCGCGTGTAATGCAGCCCATGATGTCCAAAGTGACAGTTGGCAGTTCTTTACCGATTGTACCTTTGCACTGGACTGCAGTTTTGAAACGCCCGTCGGAGAAGACTGTGATACTCCCGACGAGATTCTCGCTAACCCGACGCTGGACAACCCCTGTGACCCCGGCAATTACTTGCACCTGACGGAGCTTGACCAGTCTGCCAACAATGCGGAATTCCGCAGTTACATGCCTTTTGTGGAAGACTATGTGCGCACTCTGGAGTATGTGATGGACGAGAACGTGCTGTATGTGACTGCACGAATGAGTGAAAAGGACGTACTGCTGCGGTATTTCTTCAATCTGGATCTGACTGAACCTAAAGCGAACCGGGAGCAGGTGATATTCGGTGAGCGTCTGGCGCACCAGGGCATCAGTGCCTATCTGGACAGTGATAACCTTTTTGTGACCTCGCTTAGGGAAACAGGCTCGCGCTCGGACCAGTGCTATAAAAATTACCAGCGCGTACCCTGTAATCCGGGCGAGCTGACTGAGGCGGGAGGTTTTGGTGAGTGCACCGGCTTCGATCTCTCTCAAAAGCTATGTTATGACCAGTTCATCGAGTACGAATCTCAGGCACTGTTTTGTGATGCGGCCCAATTGTTGGCGAACAGCTGCACAGATGATCAATTGATTCCCACCAATACGCTGGCGGTTGAAGGTGCAGACGAAGACGCCAAGTGGTTGCCGATGATTAGCCCGGATGGCACCCAAACCATGCACTTGTTGCTGGCACCCGAACTCAGTACTGCATTTGATGGTGAGGGCGTGCTGGAAGACGCCACACTTTATCAGGTGGATGAAGCGACCGGTGCCACCACCGCCTCAATCGGAGAACTCACTGGTCTGGTTGAGTCCCTGAGTTTTGGCTGGTGGAGCAATATGGATCAGGGCAGGCTGGAGCTATTGTCGGAAGATGTCATTCAGGAAGGTGGCGCATCCTTGAGCGCAGCAAGAAGCGAAGCCACGATTCATTTCCTCAATACGCAAACGACCACTCCGGAAGCGGTCAGGGTGGCAGAGCGAGCGCTCGACCGTAAAGATACCGCGCCGGATTGATTGGGAGAATAAAATCCGCGGAAGAGAATCAGGGCTTGGTGCACTCTTCCAGATCCGGCGAATCGTGACAACGAATCTTCCAGAGCATGGACAAGGCTTTGGGATCAAATAGTTCCTCCACCTTCAATTCCAGACGAATATCCTTGTAGAAGTGCGTGAGTTTGTCCTTGGTGGCTTGCGGTGTGCGTATCCAGTAATAGGGCGGGATAGATTTCTCGGCCTTGTTGATCAGATTCAAGGCATCATTCAAACGACTCAGCATATAGCGGCGCATGTTAGTGCCGAACTCATCATCAAACGCGGCTTTGCGCGAAACGGCCTGCAGCATGCCATAGAACAGGCGCAGGTCGAGAATGCCGCCCTGGGTGCCAAGGCCCCGATACAGTTCAAAGGTCTCATAGGCCAAAGCCGGCATAATGACGATGTCGGTACGGCCATTGTTAAACCCCTCTGAAAAACTGGACAGGCTCTCGTCGATGGCAATGCCGCCAGCCAGTTCGGCAAACTTGCGGGTCTGGATATCGCCATTGACCACGGCAATGCGTTTGTTGCGAAAATCCTCAATGCCCCGAATACTGCGATCGTTGACGTACGCAAACATGGAACCGACGGGTAATGAGGCAACCACTTCATAGGTGTTTTTTGACATCAGCGCGGTGGCGCGAGGCGAGGCAATGGTCGCCATTGTGCTTGCAAGTTTCTGCTCAGAGGTAATACCGCCGATGGCGTCCAGCGTACCGGCAAAACGCACGAAATCACGAGAACGAATCGCGGTCATAATGCCAATGTCGCAGCTCTGGCTTTCCAGATCCCGGGCAACCTCGTTCTCATCATCATAGGCAACAAAATGAATATCGAGGCCCCAGTTGATGGCTTGTGGAACCAGCTCGGAAAAGAATGAGACAACTGGTCCATTCAGACCCACGGGATCCCATACACAAACGGTTTTTTTCTCAAGAGTTTTGGCGCCGGTTTGGCTGGTTACCAGGAAGAGCGCGAGCACAATCGCGAAGAGCAACGAATGTCTCGGAGTAGTCATTTGTTTATCCAGTTTTTAGCGGTTAAGAGTTGATGGCACGTATTATCACCCTTTTGGCGTGATTCGCCATGATCATGAGGGAATAATTTCGGTTTTGAGAATTGGATTCGACTCAAATCAAGCAGGGTTCAAAAATACGGATTGAAGTCGTTAACAAAAACCGATTGGCAGGGTAAGGTTACGCACTTCGCAACGACTGGCATAGCAGGGTGATAAAGTGTTGGCAGGGAGACTCTCTGGCGGGCTCAGATTGGGCAAGGCGATCTTGGGGCGCATTAGCGTGGCGGCTTTGCTTTGCGCACCGGTGTGGGCCGAAGCACCCAAGAATCTGGATTTTATGGGTGGCTATTTCGAGAACGGTCGCTACAAATGTTATACCGAACCCTGCCTCAGCATTCACAAAGACACCTACCCGGCGGCCAATAACCTGCTTTTCAATTCCGATGACTGGCCGGGCTGGCGAGACCTGGACGGTAACTGTCAGGACGAAGACCAGCAGACGCTGGCTTCAGCAAGCCAGACCACGGTTAGCTATGTGGATGACGATGAGTGTGGCTTGGTCAGCTCTGGTTCCTGGCGGGACCCTTATTCCGCCAAAATGATTGACGATGCCACTGCGATGGCGGTGGATCATCGCATCAGTTTGCCCGAAGCTCACTACTTTGGCGGTGCCGGCTGGAATCGGGCTCAGCGCCTTGAGTTTGTGAATTCCCCCGACAACCTGGTTGCTGTCAGCAAAGCCCAAAAAGAGGATCGACGCGGGCAGCCTGCTTACAAATGGATGCCCGAAAACCAGGCCTACTGGTGTGACTATGTCGTGCACCGCGAGCGTGTCGCACGCATCTTCGGGCTTCTGTTTCCCGACAAGGAAGCCGAGTTTAATCAAAAGATCAAAAAGCTATATTGCAAATACTAATGGGTGAGGTGTCTATCGCGTGGAGATCGCTACCGCCGGGTTTCCATTGCGGACAATCAGGGTGGCGGGAAATCGCATCTGCATTGTGAGAGAAGCGGACTCTATATAATGGCTAGTTAATACCAATTTTAGCCGTTGGTCTGTAGCTACAAGGTCGGTAGGAATGTCGTCAAATAAGACATTCAGCAATGCCAAGCTTAGCTACGTATAGTGCTATGCGTTTCTTTTTTTTCTCGAGATCCAACCAATTCCACTTAGGGCTGATAGAAATAACCAAGCTGATGCTGGAAGAGGCACGGGATTAGGAATACTTTGAGTAGAATAGATGTACCCAGAAATAGTTTCTCTTGAATTTTGAGGGTCAGTAATTTCGTTTGCTGCACTACTGCAGTATATGTTTACACAATAGCTCTCTCCACCAACTGCTAGCCATTGGTCTAGCGACACTCCAGCCGATGTTACATTTGAAATAGAATGAAAATCCATTCTAAACCAACCTGCGCCTCGATAATCATTGGTAGAATCTGTGTCCGTGAACGTCATTATCCCAATATCCGCATGACTGCCCCAACTGCCAGCATTAGCAATGTAGTGTCTCCCGTTCAATCTAGATCCAGGTGTTGTATAGACATCAATATTATGTATGGACTTGTTCTCAGTGTCGTATATGAAAGAACCATAAGCGCTTCCACCGTCATCAAAAGAGAAATTATTTAGTTCCCAAGTTACAAGGGCTGCTTGGCTCACAGAGGAAAGAAACAATAGTGCAATTGCTGTTATGGTTTTCATAAGATTTCTCCCTTTAAATTAAGTTAAATTCCGAGACTACTGCAGAATAATTGCATCTTTATGTATAACCTTTGTCTTGCGAGATAATAGTTGAATCTAAGACAGGATGTCTTTCTATGTCTGCTAAAGTCGGTCTGAGACGCTCAGACTATTCTTGAAGAGAGTTTGATTTGCGAGCATTTATGACATATACGAATGTCCGCTCTTCACCAACAGCCAATGAAGCAAAAGAGGCAAATCGAAGTCCGCTTTGCCTCAACAGCGGCTGTCGGTATTAACTGACCATATCGTCATTCCGTTCCACATCACTTTTCGTTTGATCAAAGAAAGGCTGGGCTGTTTCTTCTTCCTTCTTCAGCACAAACCGTAAGGTCATAAAAACCTCTGCAAGAGCCGTCAATATATTTGACACCTTGAGAGATCCAAAAAGTTTGCTTCACTTATAAATAAGTACTTATCAATGTGATTTCTAAATGGGGCACAAATCGTGCCTCAGTTAGAAAAGGGAATGAACGCAGTAGGATGCTGATGTGCTCATCTTTGATTTCCCTCCTTGAATAAACACAAAAAGGATTCAAAGATGAAATACGCTCTGTTGGCACTACTATTGTCCACTTTTGCTAGCGTCTCAAGTGCCGTTATTATCGGCAGCAAGGATTGGCGGCCGTTGCTCGCCCAGTCGGGTGGTCCCGGGCATCTGTTTGGTGCGACATGGAACGAAATCAATGCTGTGTTTGATTCGAACAGCGGCGAATGCAGCAGTGCGGCTTGTGAGATTCGGGGAACCGATTATTCAGGCTGGACCTGGGCGTCTATTTCTGAAGTCGATTCCATGCTCACCACTTTTTATCCTGAAGGCGGCTTGTTCTCAGGTGACTTGGATGAAACGATAGCCGCGCCGGCAACTGAGTTTTCAGACGCGATTGCAGCTTTGGGAGATACGCTCAGTGCCCCGGGATTTGCCGTGGCATCTGGATGGACCCGTGATAGCAGCACTTCAGATTCAAACAAGGGTGGCTTGGTATACCTGAGTTCGACTTACTCCTTTACGGATCCCCCGGAAGCGTTGTTGAGTAAAAAGCATCTCGTCTTTCCGGACAAAACCATATCAGAAGCATCATTTGGTATCTGGATGTACCGCTCAGTCGAAGTCAGTGAACCCGCTGTTGCAGCGATTCCTGCATTGGGCGTTCTGATTGTTTTATTCTTATGTCCCCGCTTGAGAGGCAGGCAAACGACCTGAGTGTTTCAGCTTCAGAGTGTTGCGGATAGCGCCTTGTCCTCAGTCATGCGAGTAAACTGTGTAAAAGTCCGTACATGACAGCCCCGGCGTTACGCCTGGGCCTGTGCCTGCTGGTTTTCGTTCTCGATCAATCCCGAAAGGAAGTACGTCCGATTGAGGGCGTTGTGCAATTCCGCGGTCTGGAACTGCAGGTCATCGATAAAGGCATGCAGCTCATCGTGGTCAAGCTCTGTCAGGTCGGTATCGATCAGCTGCTTCTTGAGCTGCGTGGCAAGCTTGTATGCCTTCTCGTGATTAGGCAGTTTTTCGATACAGCGTTTGGCTTCACAGATACAGAAGAATACCGCTCTGGGAAATACCTTCGATTTGAACAGGAACCACATCACCTGAGAGCGTCGGATGCTCACCTGCATCTCGCGGCGATACATCTGATAACCGGTGAGTGATTTCAGCACACTCATCCACTGGATGTTCTCGAAGGGCTTAAGCTCCAGGTTCATTTCAGACAACAAACTTTGGGTACGTACGTCGATAAAGCGCGTGGTCATATCGGCACGCTCGATGTAACGACCCAGTTCCAGAAACAGATAGCCAGCGTCGCGATTCATAGTGCCAGCCAGTAATCCCGTCAATTCCTGATTAGCGGAAATGATATGTTCCAGATAGCGTTGGCGTCCGCGCTTGGATAGACCGGTATTGAGGTGCTCCTTGGCGTACAGGTAGAGGGCATTCAGTTCCTCCCAACACTCTCTCGGAATGACATCGCGAATGGTGCGGGCATTTTCCTTGGCCGCCTCCAGATTGGCCAGCAGGGAAATGGCACTCTTCTTGTCACTAATCAGGTATTTCAGAACATTGCGTTCTTCAAAGTCTTCGTTTGCCTCCAGATAGTCTTCTCTGGTACCAGTAATATCGATCAGCGGTTCCCAACCCAGCGATACGCCCTTGGGCAGATCCATCAGAAGGTTGGCATTGACGTTAATCAGGCGAGCCATGTCTTCGGCGCGCTCCAGGTATCTCGACATCCAGTAAATGGATTCAACAACTCTTGCTAGCATATGGCCTCCCAATTAATCCGCGACAATCCAGGTGTCTTTACTGCCACCACCCTGACTTGAATTCACCACCAGTGATCCCTCTCTGAGAGCAACACGGGTCAGCCCACCCATGGTCACCGTGGTTTCCTTGCCGGACAGAATGAACGGGCGTAAATCCACGTGTCGTGACGCCACGGTACTGTCAATCAAAGTCGGGGCAGTGGAGATGTTCAAGGTGGGCTGGGCAATGTAGTTTCGCGGATCTTTCTTGATCAGATCTGCAAACAATGCGCGTTCTTTTTTACTGGCAGCGGGACCAATCATCATGCCGTAACCGCCGGATTCGTTCGCCGGTTTCACCACCAGTTTGTCGAGGTTTTCCAGCACATATTTGCGATCCTGGTCGCGCATGCATAGATAGGTGGGCACGTTCGGCAGCAGCATTTCCTCCCCCAGATAATACTTGATCATGTCCGGTACGAAGGCATACACCACCTTGTCATCTGCGACGCCGGCACCTGGCGCATTGGCGAGGGCAACATTGCCTTTTTTCCAGGCCCGCATGATACCGGAAACACCCAGCATGGAGTCTGGTAAGAAGGCCTCCGGATCCAGGAACAAATCGTCGATGCGACGGTAAATGACATCCACCCGTTTGGGGCCTTCCATGGTACGCATGTAGACGCAGTCGTCGTCGAGCACCACCAGATCGCGACCTTCCACCAGTTCACAGCCCATTTGCTGAGCCAGGTAGGAATGTTCAAAGTAGGCCGAGTTGTAGATGCCGGGGGTAAGCACCACCACCTCGGGATTATCCGATGGCCGTGGCGACAGGTTCGCCAGCATATCGAAGAGCTGCGATGGATAGTCGTTCACCGGCAACACGCTGTTCTGTTCAAACACATCGGGGAATACCCGCTTCAGTATGGAGCGATTCTCCAGCATGTAGGACACCCCGGACGGTACCCGCAGGTTGTCCTCAAGCACGTACATGGTGCCGTTGGCGTCCCGCACCAGATCGCTGCCGCAAATATGGGCCCAGGTGTCGTGGGCCGGTTTGATACCGACACACTCTTTGCGGAAGTTTTTCGACTTGGCCAGAAGTTCCGCCGGGAAGACTTTGTCCTTGATGATCTTCTGATCCGAGTACAGGTCGGCAATAAACATATTCAGTGCCTGTACCCGTTGCTTTAGACCCTGTTCTGTTTTGCGCCATTCACTTTGCGGAATCATGCGCGGGATCAGGTCGAAGGGCCATAAGCGGTCGATCGACCCTTCTTCTTCTGTATACACCGTGAAGGTGATCCCCATTTCCTTGATGGCCAGATTCGATGCGGCCCGATACTGGCTGGTTTCTTCATCGTCCAGTGAAGAGAAAAAATCCACGATTTCCTTTGCATAAGGATGTGGCTTGCCGGGACCCTTCATCAATTCATCGAAGGTGGGGCTTTGATAGTTTTTCCAGTCTGCTCGTAATGATTTCTTCGCCATAATATGCCTTCGTTTCAAGTCCGGCGAACATCCACTTCGACGCGCAGTTTGTGGCTGCCGCCGCCGTAGATAACGCCTTTCAATGGAGTGACATCAGCAAAATCCCTGCCTTGTGCGAGAGAGATATGTCGATCATCGGGAATCAGGTTATTTGTCGGATCAAAATCGACCCAGCCCTCATTGGGCAAATACACCGAAAACCAGGCGTGGGAGGCATCCGCCCCCTGTAATTTTTCCGCCCCTTCCGGTGGCAGTGTTTCCAGGTAACCGCTGACATAGCGCGCCGGCAGGCCAATGCTCCGCAGGCAGGCAATAGCCAGATGGGAGAAGTCCTGGCAGACACCTTTGCGATGAGCGAGCACATCCTGCAGCGGTGTTGAAATGGTAGTGAAAGTCGGATCGTATTTAAAATCGGTAAAGATACGTTGCATCAGATGACTGGTGGCATCGATCAGAGGACGTCCCGCTTCGAAGCTGCCCAAAGCATAGTCCTTTACGCCGTCAATGATGGGCACTAATGGGGAGGGAAGGCAGTAGTCCCGCACTAAAAGCGTGCATTCGTCCTTGGCATTCTGGATGCTGTCCCGCACTTGCTCCCAGGGCGTATTACTGCGAAACAGCTGCTGCTGCGACTGGCTTTTGACGTCCACCTGGCTTACCACTGTGATAACCAATTCCTTGTGCGGACGCGACACTTCAAAATAGGTCACCTGATTACCGAAGGGGTCGGTATAACTGCGTGTGGTTTGTGGATGCGGCTTGATGGTAAAGGCGGTGTCCAGGCAGGTTTGATAGTTATTGGAAAACGGAATCAGGCGCGCGATGTTTTTGCACACGGTGACGTTGCGCTCGTATTTGTAGCGGGTGGTATGCGTAATCGTGTACATCATGGCTGCTCCTCTATCACCATTTGCGGTGCGAGTTGTCGACCATAGTCGGTATGGGCGAAATAGCGATGCGTGATGTCTTCTGATACGGATAACAGGCGTGATTCGATCTCACTCAGCAAATTCAACAGATGTGTACGCCGACCGGTTTTCTCATCGACCCGGCAGAGGGTATGAATGTCTGCAAGGCGCAGGGTGGTCAGACATTGCAGCAAGGTTTTTTCTTCATCATTCAGGTGCTGGTTAAACAGGCTTTTGACCTGACGGGGAAGGTAACGGCAGTGCTCCTGCAACTTGACGATCTGAAACGCAATGGAACGCGGGTGAAACTCATCAAAGATCAGCAGGGCGCAGGCGGCTTCGGCGCTGCCCGCGAGACGATAGCGACGACGATAAGTAATGATGCTTTCCTGGGCGCTCATCAGCGCTTCGATCTGAAGTTGCTCGTCCAGTTGGGTGTCGGCTTCAGTCAGCAGACAGCGACACATTTTGATCACCTGCAAGGCCCGTTCGAGTCGTTTGCCAAGGTCAAACAGGAACCAGCCGCTCTCATGAGACATGCTTTCCTGGGTCAGACCGGCGAAGGCCATCAGCGTATCCACCACTTCGTCAATGGTATTGTATAGCCCGTAAAACGAGGGCTTTTGGGATCGCACTGAGTGCAGAAATTCTCCAATGTTGTCCAGGGTTCTCC
Organism: Oleiphilaceae bacterium; assembly: GCA_965230795.1. Lineage (GTDB taxonomy): Bacteria > Pseudomonadota > Gammaproteobacteria > Pseudomonadales > Oleiphilaceae > PZPK01. Next base: position 719,607 of record OZ246020.1, read on the forward strand.
AGGTATCCGCAGACCACAAATCCCGGACGTTGAAGGCCCCGTAGAACAGGGCATTGAGTGTGGAGACCATACTGCCAGCCTTGGTCTGATCAAAGGCGACATTGAGAATCTCGTCTTCCGGCCGGGTGAAGAGTTCTTCGCTCCTGGGTTTAACGAAGCCCGGATAGGTTTCGCTCAGGTGAGTCAGCGCCTGCAATATTTTCCGTAGGCAGGCCTGGTCGGTTTCATCATGGTATTCAGACACATCTGCCAGTTTGCGTAAGACAATGCGCATCAGGCGTACCACACTTTCCGCGCGTTCGGCATAACGCCCCACCCAATACAGGTTTTCAGCAGAGCGGCTCGGCATGAGGATTTCCACATCGCGCTTGAGCAGTACTTTCTGGGTGTCGGGGAGCAGGCTGGTTTGGCGATCCGGTTGGTCAGTGAGCACCCAGGTATCCTTATTGACGCCCCCGCTCTGGTTGGTAATCACAAAGCTGTCATGATCCGGTGCGATTCGGGTTAATCCACCAGGCATCACACTGTAGCTGCCATCACAGGCCACCAGAAAGGAACGGAACAGCACCCGCCGTGGTTCGATGCCCCCTTCAACAAGCGTGGGCGTCGTGCTGCAGGCCAGCCGTTCCTGTCCGACATACAGATAGGGCGTTGCCTGAATCTGCTCGCGGAGGGTCTCCTGTTCCTGTCGGCTCAGACTACCACCAAACACCGAGCGGAAGCGGCGATCGATGGCCTTGATCACCAGCTTATCAAGATTGTCGAGCACATAATCGCGCTCTTTTTGTTGGCCACACCACCAGCTTGCTGCACAGGGCATCTTCAGATCTTCACCCAGCCAGCGCTTGGATATATTGGCGAGGAAGGGATACATGGCCGGGGATTCGATGATGCTGCTCCCCAGAGGATTGACCACTTTCACCGTGCCATCCCTTACGGCCTGCAACAATCCTGGTACTCCCAGATGAGAATCCTCCCGCAGCTCCAGTGGATCGCAGAACGAGTCATCGACGCGTCTCAGGATAATATCCACCTGAGTAAGACCATCAATGGATTTGAGCCAGACCTTGCCTTCGCGAACCGTCAGGTCAGCCCCCTGAACCAGGGTGTAACCCAGATACGATGACAAGTACGCATGTTCGAAATAGGTTTCGTTCAGAGGACCTGGTGTCAGCAGTACCACCAGAGGATCGCTGCGACCATTGGCACTGAGGTCCGCGAGGGCAGAACGCATATTGCGAAAATAGTGTGAGAGTCGGCGAACCTTGTTTTCGCGAAACTCTTCGGGCATTACCCGTGACATGGCGATACGGGACTCGAGCGCATAGCCCGAACCCGATGGCGCCTGTGTCCTATCTGAAAATACCCACATGCGACCGTCCGGGCCACGGGCCAGATCCGCGGCATAGTTGAAGATGGAGAATTCGGTTTTCTGATACAAGCCCACGCACAGGCGCTGAAAGCCCTGGTGGGCAAAGATCACTTCGGGCGGTAGCAATCGTTCCCGGATCAGTCGCTGTGCGCCATAGATATCCTTGAAAATGAGGTTCAGGAGACGGGCCCGCTGTATCAGGCCTTCTTCAATGCCTGACCAGTCGTCTTCGGCCATGAGCATCGGTACCGGGTCGAGCTGCCAGGCGCGGGTGCTGCCCTCGGGTTCATCGTAGACGTTATAGGTGACGCCGCTTTCGCGCATGATACGTCGCGCTTCATGGCTTTTGTGTTCAAGCTGACTGGCTTCGCTGCGGCTCAGTGACTGCATCAGTGAGACCCAGTGATCCTTGATCAGGTGCTCATCGCCGGAGGCCAGCATTTCATCGTGGGCAAGACGTCGGGATTTACCGTAATGGTAAATCAGATCTTCCAGCCGGCTATGGGCCGCGTGCAGACTATCGGCATTTGTACTCATGCGCTCATTCATTACTGTTTGATATTGTTAGTGTTCTAGATTGAGTCATGTTTTGCCAAGGTGCAACTCATTGCACATCATTTTTACTGGGCAATCGTAAATCCAGGGTGACGCCATATTGACGTGATAGCGGCTCGGTAATCGGTTCCACCACATTGGGCGGTGAGCCTTCAGGGTAAAAAATACCGGCGCTCTCCACTCTGGGCTTCAGGGGCTCGGGATGGCTCAGGTCACCAATCGTATGGCCCATGTCAAAGAAGCGATTGATGCGCCGACCCTCGGCTTCGTAATTGTTCACCGGGAAGCTCTCATAAGAACGACCACCCGGGTGCGACACATGATAGGTACATCCGCCGATGGTTTTACCGCTCCAGGTATCCACCACATCAAATACTAACGGCGAATTGACCTTGAGTAAGGGATGCAATGCGGAGGGGGGTTGCCAGGCCCGGTATTTCACACCGGCCACATACTCACCTTCAATAGCCGTTGGCTGCAGATTGATCTTTCTGCGGTTGCAGCACAGTACATAGCGCTCTTCGACCATACCCGATACTTTCACCTGGAGACGTTCCAGTGAGGAGTCCACATAGCGGGAGGTGCCGGACTGTGACACCTCCTCGCCGAGCACATGCCAGGGCTCAATGGCTTGTCTGAGTTCGATTTCCATCCCTGCCACCTTGTGTCGGCCATAGACAGGAAAGCGAAATTCCAGGAAGGGTCGCAGCCAGTCCAACTGGAAGGGGTAGTCCCATTCCTGCAGGCTGTTGCAGACATCCTTGATGTCTTCCCAAACAAAATACGGCAGCATGAACCTGTCGTGGAGCTGAGCCCCCCAATGCACCAGTTTGTGCTTGTAGGGGTGATTCCAGAAACGCGCGACCAGCGTACGCAGCATCAGCATCTGAACCAGACTCATGCGCGGATGCGGTGGCATTTCAAAGCCCCTGAATTCGAGAATACCCAGGCGCCCTGTCGGTGAGTCCGGTGAATAGAGTTTGTCGATACAGAACTCGGCGCGATGGGTGTTGCCGGTCAGATCCACCAGTAAATTGCGGAGCAGGCGATCGGCCAGCCAGGGCTGGCTGACATCACCGTCAGGTATCTGGGCGAAGGCCAGTTCCAGCTCATAGAGTATTTCATCACGCGCTTCATCAACCCTCGGCGCCTGGCTGGTGGGTCCAACAAATTGCCCGGAGAACAGATAGGATAAACCCGGATGATGCTGCCAGAAGGTGATCAGACTGCGCAGCAGATGCGGACGTCGCAACAGCGGACTGCGATCCGGGGTCACGCCCCCGAGGGTGACATGGTTGCCGCCACCGGTACCGGTTTGCGTGCCATCGAGCATGAACTTGGCGGTGCCGAGTCGCGCCTCTTTGGCCAGCTCGTAAAGGCGGTGGGTATTGTTGACCAGACTGTCCCAGTCCTTCACCGGATGAATGTTCACCTCGATCACGCCCGGATCGGGAGTCACCATAAAGTTCTGAACACGCAGATCTTTCGGCGGGGTATAGCCTTCAATGACCGGCTTGAGTCCGGTCTTTTCAGCGCAGTATTCGATGCGGGCAATCAGATCGAAATACTGATCCGCGCTACTCAATGGAGGCATAAAGACATACAGGCCGCCCTCTCTTTCTTCCACGCAAATTGCCGTTTGCAGAAAGCTTTCCTGAATATTCACATCCTCATAAGGCGTAAACGCAACATCCAGATCACCGACCCTTTCGAACAGGCTCTGGGGAGCATGTTGCTCGCGCTGTTCCAGGGGTAACCAGCTGATGCTCTGTATAGGCAGACGCAAGCCGATGGGGGAGTCACCGGGGCTCAAAAAGCAGTGCTGCTGTCGGAATTGCCAGCGGCAGCTCTGCCAGCGGTTTGCGGATAAATCCCAGCCAATGGGTAAGACAAATCCTCGTGGCTTGTCGAAATACTGGTTCTGCAAGGCTGAAAAGAAGGTTCGGCGTTGATCACTGGCCGCCAGTTTCAGGTCTTCCGGCTTGTCGCCGATGGGAAGATTGCCCTCCTGCCACATTAGAAAGTACACATCCTCATAGACGGAGGTGAGACAGTGTTCGGGCACCGCCACCACACTTGTCAGCAGTTTGGCAAAGGCTTTGGCCTGCTCAATGTTAACCCCATGGTCTTCCCCGGGCACACCGCGCAGCTCCGGATTGCGCCAGACCGGCTGCCGATCCATACGCCAGTAGCAGCCATATTGCCAACGGGGCAGGGGTTCACCCGGGTACCATTTTCCCTGACCATAGTGATGCAGGGCGCCACTGCCGAACTCGTCCGACATGCGTAGAAACAGATCATGGGCCAGCTTGCGCTTGTGTTCGCCGTCCGCCGCCGTGTTCCACTGCGCCGACTCCATATCATCAATGGAGATAAAGGTGGGTTCGCCACCCATGGTGAGTTCCACGCCCTGTTCGTCCAGTTGTTTCTGAACAGCACGACCCAGGGCCAGGGCATGGCTCCAATGCTCATCACTGAAGGGTTTGGTGATGCGCGGCTCTTCTGCCAGACGCTCGACTATATTTTCGAAGCTGAATTCCACCTCGCAGGATTCGAGCGCGCCGCTGATGGGCGCCGCACTTTGCGGGTCCGGAGTTGCCGCCAGTGGAATATGGCCCTCGCCGGCAAACAAACCCGAGGTGGGGTCGAGTCCAATCCAGCCGGCTCCGGGAATATACACTTCGGTCCAGGCGTGCAGATCGGTAAAGTCTGCCTCCGGACCGGAAGGGCCGTCGAGGGATTTTTCGTCAGATTTCAGTTGCACCAGATAGCCGGAAACAAAGCGTGCCGCGAGCCCTAGATGGCGACAGATCTGCACCAGCAACCAGGCGCTGTCGCGGCAGGAACCGGTCTGGGTGTCCAGCGTTTCCTCGCAGCTTTGTACACCCGGCTCCATACGGATGTTGTACTTGATGTCCTCCGAGAGTCGCTGATTCAGTTGAAAAAGAAACTGTGCCGAATTGGTGTCTTTCGGTACCTTGAAATCTTTCAGCCATTGGGACAGCAAGGGGCCGGGTGTTTCGCAGGCCAGGTAGGGCTTCAGGTTTTCCGCCAATCCCGCTTCATAGTTGAAGGGAAAAATCTCGGCGTATTCTTCAATGAAAAAGTCGAAGGGGTTGATAATGTCGAGTCTGGCGATGATCTCCACATCCACCTGCAAGGCTTCGGCCTTCTCCGGAAACACAATGCGAGCCAGGTAGTTGGAAAACGGGTCCAGCTGCCAGTTGATAAAATGCTCCGAAGGGCTCACTTTCAGGGAGTAGGATTCAATGGGTGTTCGACAATGGGGCGCCGGCCGCAAGCGAATCGTGTGTGGAGATAGCTCGACCGCCCGATCAAACTGATAGCGGGTAGAGTGGCGAATAATCACGCGAATGGCCATGTGCAAGGTCTCTGAGTGAATCGAGTGGTCGACAAGCGCTTACTATGCGCTGTGAGTTCCCATTCGAACAAGCAATATTTTTGCCGATTGCCAGGGGTTTCGCAGAGGTAGCGTAGGCTTGACGCGCTCAACAATCTTCCTCAGTCTAGATCAGGCTCATACAATCGTTCCAAGCATCCATTCCAGTTGTTCATCAACCAAGGGATCTGAACCATGTGGCTACACGCATCCTGTCGTCTCGATTTTGATATTCCCGTGCCGACCCCCTTTCTGCTAATGCTGCGTCCTCGCAGTGGTCCCTATCAATGGGTGGGGCGTGAGCAATACGTCTTGTCTCCCAGCGTCAGAACCCACGAATTTACTGACCCCTTCGGTAACCTGTGCCAGCGGCTGGTGGCACCCCAAGGTCGATTCAGTATTCATACAACGGTGGATATCGAATGTCCGGATGCCGCTGACAGCTGTCCCGGCGCGCCGTTTATCGAAGTGCAAAATCTGTCCGAGGACACGCTGCCCTATCTGCTACCCAGTCGCTACTGTGAATCCGAGCGCTTTACCCAGATGGCCCGGGAAATTGTTGCCGGCGTGCGTCCGGGCTACGACCAGGTGATCGCGATCGTCGACTATATTTGTCACACGCTGGACTATGCGCCGGGCGAAGGCCAGGACATCATCAGTGCCTGTGAAGTGAATACCCGCTCACAAGCGGTTTGCAGGGATATGGCGCATCTGGGTATCGCCTGTTGCCGGGCTCTGTCGATTCCGGCCCGCATGGTGGTTGGTTATCTGGAAACGCTGGAGCCCATGGATCTGCATGCCTGGTTTGAAGCCTATGTGGGGGGGCGCTGGTACACTTTTGACCCCACCCAGAAGGATTTGCAGGGCGGCAGGGTCGTCATCGCCTATGGCCGCGATGCGGCGGATGTGGCGATCTACACCCAGTTCGGTGAGCCGGTGAACCTGCTTGATATGCGCGTTGATGTTAAACGTATGGCGGGTCCGCCGGAATCGTAATTTTCTTCTAAGCCCGGAGGGGCTTATGCCCCCATCCATTGTCCCAATCCAATACAGATGGATGTGCTGATCAGAATCAGTTCAATGTATTCATTCATAAAGGCGTGAAAGCCATTCCAGTTCATTCTTTCTCTCCCCGTATCTGTTGATGTGCTTGTGAGGCCTTCGAATTGGCTTCGATAACGTGACAACGAATGCCGACCGGGTTTAAAGCATACGCAGCAAAGCGACAAAGTATGTCGCCCATATAATTGTTCTGGAAAACGAACTATTGAAATGAGTGCGTCGATAGCTTTCCCAAGGTATCTGCTGCCTGCATAGAGCGCAGCGAACAGAGCTTCCTTAGGATTGTGTTGGATTTGGTTGAAGGTGCCAGCTGGAAAGCGGCCACTCAGGTCGCGGTAGTGAGAAACTGAAGCAGGCTCCCTGATTGGGTGGGGATTCCACTTTTATATGGCTGCCATGCAGCTCGAGAATTTTCTTGACGATATTGAGCCCGAGGCCGGCACCACGCTCAGAGACGTTTGTAGCACTGTGTGCTGATTGGGCTCTGCTTGCTGACTGAGCGCCGAGTGCTGATTGTAAGCCGCGAGCAGACTGAGCGCCGCGTGCCGATTGAAAATATCGCTCAAAGACGTGATTAATTTCGCTTGCGGCGATCCCGCTACCGCTGTCCCTGATGTGCACCTGAATCAGGGTTTCATTGGCCACCAGTTCCAGTACCACCGAGCCGTGTCGGGGTGTGTGTTGTATGGCGTTATCAATGAGGTTTTGCAGGACCCGCTGAATCAGCGAAATATCGGCGTGGACAAGAAGGTTCTCTTCCGGCCCGTCAATGTTCAATGACAGGTGGCGCTGCCGTGCGGCCAGTTCATAGTCCTGTTTTATATCGTGAAGCAATTCGGACAGGGAAAAAATTTCCAGGTTTGGTGTGACTCTTCCGGCATCCAGTTTTGATAGCTCAAACAGTTGCGCCACCATCTCGCCCAGACGTTTGCTATGGCGATGGGCCACTTTCAGGTACTGAAGCTGTTGCTCTGCATCCAGTTCGGAAGATTTAAGCAGCAGGGTTTCAAGATAACCCTGCATGGCAGCAAGAGGCGTGCGCAGATCGTGCGAGATGTTCGATACCAGCTCGCGTCGCAATCGGTCACTTTCCCCCAGCTGCTCAAACTGCTTGCGGATTCGTTCCTGCATCAGCTCAAAGGACTGCCTTAGTGCGAGGACTTCGTTTCCCCCTGTGTCCGATTCTGTATGGTCGTTGATTTCGCTTCGAAACTCTTGCTCCCGATAGTGTTGCATCGCTTCGGATAGCTTGCGGACGGGGCGCGTAATGCGCCGAAAGGCGAACAGTGCTGTCAGGGAAAAAAGCGCAATCAGGCCCGCGGAGGCGCCAAGTGACAGCCGCGCAACATGACTTGCTTGCATCTGCTCTGCCAGAGTCAGCGCCTGATGGCTGGCCAGAACGATGTAGAGATAGGCTTTGGCTTGCCCTCCGGACTCGACCGGTGCGGCTGAAAAAATGGCACGGCGGGAAGGCATGCGAGGATTGCTGGCAAACACAGGGCCTTTGTTATTGCCTGAAATAAACTGCAGCAATGGCTCTGGATCAATGCGTTCGGGAGCCACATCGGAGTCAGGCAGTGCATGCCCGAGAATCTCTCCATCCAGCCCGACCAAATACACTTCCACGCCGGGATTGATCATCATGGTATTGAGGGCAATGGATTTGAGTACCTTTGCGTCGACTTGCCATGTCGAGCCTGATTGTTTGAAGAGCGGTGCCGGGAGATGGTCGAGAACATACCGGGCCAGGTCCCGATGCAGTGCCTGGGTCACCTCCTGATGGTAACGGTCGGTACTCCAGGTGGCCAACAGAACAAAGGTGATCAGCAGTCCGCCTCCCAATGCTGAGACGATGAGGGCGGTTTTGGTATACAGCGGCAGAGTGCGTCGTTTCATCAGTGGAGCTCAGTCGCCAAACCGGTACCCGACACCCCATACCGTCTGGATGTAGGTTTGTGTCGAGGCATCCGCTTCGAGTTTGGCGCGCAGACGGTTAATGTGTGAATTGACGGTATGTTCATAGCCCTCATGACCATAGCCCCAGACTTTATCCAGCAGTTCCGAGCGCCGGAACACCACCCCGGGATTCGAAGCAAAGAACCACAACAAATCAAACTCTCTGGCAGTGAGGTCGAGCGTATGGCCGCGCAGCTTTACTTGCCGGGACGCATAGGCAATGGAGAGTTCCTGGTAGGAAAGGCTACCAGAGGTGTCCGTGTTTTTCTTTTCGGACTGCTGTACTCGTCGAAGCAGCGCCTTAATGCGGGCCTTGAGTTCTGCAATGCTGAAGGGTTTAACCAGATAGTCATCGGCACCAATTTCCAGACCGAGCACACGATCCAGCTCGGTGGATCTCGACGTGAGCATCATGACCGGTACGTACGCCGCCTGAGCACGCAGTGCGCGACAGATATCAAGGCCGTCCATGCCCGGAAGCTGCAGGTCAAGCATGATCAGATCCCATGCGTCATCCAGTGCATGTTGCAATCCGCTCTGCCCATCCTGCACGATGGTGATCTGAGCGCCAACATCTTTCAGGTGCAGGCCGAGCAGATCAGAAATATCCGGGTCATCTTCAATGACGAGGATACGGGTAACACTGGCGTCGATGGGTTTCTGCCTGCAAAATTCAGCGGCTCGCTGCATGGGGCGCTCCTGTTGTGCGTGTCATGTTGAGCGCAACCCGGTGGCTCCCGGCGGGGCGTCGCAGACGTCCCGCCCGACACATTATTGTGTGCGTTCAATCCGTACTTTGGCTACGGCATGATCCCAACGATGGCTTTCATCCAGCGCTGAACTGGCGAGTCCGGTGGCCTGCGTCACGACACCCGCATGGATGTATACGGCATCCCGGACATCATCGCGATTGACGTTGAAGCCTTCCTGAAGACCGCCGGCACCGGCAGGGCCAGGGATGGTATCTGCTGTTTCGCTATTCGCTTCTGTGCCGCTGTCATAACTGAGTGCGTCCAGTTCAAGTGGCTCTTGGAGAGCGAGGTCTGGAATGGAAATGGCGTTAATCGCCGCAAAGGCATCATTGGTATTGACCAGCATAGACAACATCGACAGGGATAAGTTCCCCAGCGCACTAACAGGCACCTGCAGGCTCAGTGTTTCACTGGCGCCGGGCGCGAGGGCTCCGCTGCCGCCTCGTGTCACTAAAACGGCATCCGTGGCGTTGGCTGTGGTCAACAATGCGCTGTTGTCTCCACCTTCCGCCAATTGCTCGACTGCTTCGCTGGCCGCAGTGCCGGTTTCAAACGCTTGCCAGTTGCTGCGATGCAGCATCACGGCCATTGGCGACAGGGGCTGATTCGCCGTCAGATTGGTAACGGTCACGTCAACGGTGGCCATTGGCGATGCGGTGCGGTCATTGCTGTCGTTATCACTGCATCCAGCAAGAATAAGACCTGAGAAGGCAAGCAGGCCAAAATAGCTAATTCGAGAACGTTTTTCGCTAGCTCGAGTCATGGTGTACCTCCCAATCAATTGACGGTGATGGTGATTTTCGCGATGGGATTGAGCCAGCGGTGAAGGGTTACATCGATGTCGGACTCACCACCGCTGCTGTCGTTGTCACCAATCACGCCGCGATGAATATGAACATGTCCTTCGATTGTTGCATTGACGCCAGTGCCCCCGGTACCGGTTGCTGCGGCAATAGGCCCTGGCGCAGGAAAACCGGCCATGCCTGGTGTACCGCTGCCGACGATTTCATCGTTGGCTTCCGTTCCCGCATCATAGGCTCTGGCGTAGTAGGTGTAGGTGCCAGCTTCCGTGGGAATCTCCTTTGCATTCAGGGCGACAAAGCCGTCGTTGGTGGGAAGCATCATGCCAACAATGCTGAGATGGGTATTGCCGGTGCTGTCCGTATTGAGGCTTGCTGTTGTGCTGGCGCCTGGGGCGAGCAGTCCAGCTGCGGGATTATTGTTCTGGGTTGCGCCAACGCCATCCAGCAGGGTTTCGGCTCCGGAAATATCACCGCCTTCAGCGATGGCTTGTAATTCTGCAGAAGCGGCATCACCCAGGGTAAAGAGACTGGTCGCTTCCGGGTGGGCTGCGACTATAAAGGGCGTGAAATAGATGCCACGGGTCAGATTTTCGATTTCAATGTTCAGGTCTGCAGCCTGAATAGCGGGGGAGGCGAGGGCGAGTGCGCCCAGGCATACGGATAGTCTAGCGAATGGTTTCATCACAGGTCTCCATTGTTAAAGGAGGCGCCATCATGAAGCCTGAGTGTTCGCAAAGTCTTCACGAAATTATCACGAAAGTATAACGTTTGTGCGTAGTGTCTAGTGTGTCGATGTCAGTGTTCGGCTCAGTCTCTGCTGCCATGCATTTGGCTAAGCTCGATACAGGCTGCAATCAACACCAGCAGACCACCGAATAGTACCTGGGCTGTTGGCAGCTCGTTCAGCAAAAAGTAGGCGATCACGGTCGCGACAAAAGGTTGGACGCAACCGATCATCGCCACCGAACTTGCGCCGAGGGAGCGAATTCCTGCGGCCATCAGAGAATGGGGCAGAGCCGTAAACAGGGTGCCGAGGATCAGCCACATCAACCATTCCTGATCAACATGCTGAAACGAGACCTGAGATCCCGGGACGACAAAAGAACAGCCGATGATCAGGATGCTGATCACCACCGTCTGATAAAAGATGGTGGTATGGGGGGCGCAGTGTGACAGGTAGTGCTGATGCATGAGGTTACGCCCGGCAAAACACAGCGCCGATACCAGACCAAAGCCTATCCCCTGAAGGTTGTCCCCGGCTGAGTCTGAACCTGTGTCCCCCATAAGATAAACGCCCACAATGACGAGAGGGGCCATGAGCCAGCTGAGAGCAGGTGATCGCTGTCGGAAACACAGACCCTGCAGGGCAAGCGTCATCAGTGGATAGGTGTAAAGCATGGTCATACCCAGGGCGACCGATGCGATTTTCATGGAGTAAAAAAAGCACAGCCAGTGCACACCGAGCAAAGTGCCTGCGGCGAGCATGAGCCCATAATCCCGGGTACGTCCAAGGATGACAGATCGACCGGCCAGCATGACCAGACAGGCAATACACAGGGCAGCGATCAGGGAACGGATCAGCGTCAGGCTCAGGGTGTCTGTTGCCAGTCCCTTGGCAAAGTAGCCATTGCCAGCGAGCAAACTCACGGCCAGCAGGGTCGATAATGTTCCTTGTACCGGCTGGCCAGTGTGAGGTTTTTGCATGCGCTATGGTCTACAGTCGATAGGCCGGACCAAGAAACTTGCTGTCGGCCGTAAAGCGCAGATCCGGCTCCGAATCGGATCGGATGATGAACTCGATTTCAGTGCCGGTGGCGTGAATGTCTGCGGGATCAACTTCAATACTGACAGGAAAGGTTCTGACTTCTCCGCCATTAATGGCGAGCTCTTTGACGCTGACCTTAAGAGGCATTTCGCTGTCGATGGGGAGGATGGAGAGACTGAAGGTATCGGCATGTTCACGTTTATTCACCAGTTTCAAGGTGTAGAAATTTTCGATTTTCCCCAAGCCTGTTTCGTAGTACAGAGCACCCCGATCCCGTAATACCGACAGCTCAGCCTGGGGCCGATTGAGCATCAGCGTGATAAACACGGAGATCGCGGCAAACAGCACCAAACCATAGCCAATGGCACGTGCATCCAGCTTTCTGTTGGGAGCACCTTGTTGAAACTCCTTTTCCGAGGCGTAGCGAATCAGGCCTTTGCTGTAATGCAATTTATCCATGATGCTGTCGCAGGCATCGATACATAAGGCGCAGCCAATGCATTCGTATTGCAGACCGTCTCGGATGTCGATACCAACGGGACAAACCTGGACGCACATCTGGCAGTCGATGCAGTCCCCCAACGCGCCCTGTTCATGGTGTCGTGAACGGCTGCCGCGAGGTTCGCCACGGGCCTTGTCGTAGCCAACAATCAGGGTGTTTTCGTTGAACATGGTGGACTGGAATCGGGCATAGGGACACATGTAGATACAGACCTGTTCGCGCAGCCAGCCCGCGTTTAAATAGGTGGCGAGAGTGAAAAAGCCGATCCAGAACCAGGCCCAGCCACTGGCCAGAGAAAGCGCAAGTAAATCGCTTGTCAGTTCCCGTATCGGATAGAAATAGCCGACGAAGGTGATGGCGGTGGCCAATGCCAACAGCATCCAGCTTGCGTGCTTGCCACCTTTTTTCAGCCATTTGCGCAGACTTGCCCGTTGCTGATCCAGTTTGATGCGCTGGTTTCGGCTTCCTTCAAAAAATTCTTCCAGCCATATGAACATCAGTGACCACGCAGTTTGTGGACAGCTATAGCCACACCATACGCGTCCGAAAAGCGCGGTGATGAAGAACAGACCAAAGGCACAAATAATCAGAGCGAAAGCCAGCAAGGTGAAATCCTGGGGCCAGAAGACCGCGCCAAAGAGGTAGAACTTTTGTTGGGCGAGATCGAACAGGATCATTGGCTTGTCGCCAATATTGATCCACGCGAAGCCAAAATACATGGCGAACAACAATGACAGGGAAATGCTGCGAATCTGCTGGAAGAAACCCTTGATCCGTCTCACGTAAATTTTTTCACGCGCAGCGTAGAGGTCCCTGGACTTTTCGGAGTCGTCGCTGTTTTCAATATTGATCATCGGGATTTGAGAGTTCATCGTTTGTCTCCGGCTTATGAAAATCAGTGATGTGATGCGTCGGGCCAGCCGCCTAAAAAGTTTTTTCTGGCGTACTTTTTAAAATGAACAGGGCGTGCTCCAGATCAGCGTCTGCTGGCAGAGAAAACGAGTCCACGCCACAGGCTCTCAGTTGCGCCATTTGATCGATAAGAAAATGTCCGGACACGCGCAATTCTCCCCTGAAGCTCATGGCGGTTTTCAGTTGCCTGGCAAGAGAGAAAACCCGGCCATCGGTGAATGTTTCCACTTCGATATTGAGTAGGGGTAAATCCAATACCTGAGGCGTCAATCGTTGCACATCGACATCCACGCCAAAGCGAACGCCAATCCAGGTTTGCACCAGTGGCCATTGGGACTCGTCAGACAAGCCTTCCAGCGGAACTATCGAGAACCAGGGATATTCACGATAGTCATTCAGAGGCGCGGAGATACGGATCCAGGGATCGTTGAGTATCTGTCCCTGTTTTATCAGAACGCTTGGAGACGGAGTTCCTGAATGCGGATTGCGGTCGTTGGTTTGCTGCATGCTGTATTGTGCACTCGCTGGTCATAGAGGCCGGATGTGCGCCGTTTACCTGCCAGGTACGGAGCGATGATGTCAGCGATTTTGCAAGCCATATGCCATGCAGGGTTGATTAATTAACTATATGAAATTAAAGAATAAAGTGTTTGAGTTAAGAAAATCTGCAGAGGTGAAAAGCGGAATATAGACGCGATATATCGCGTCGAAACGATATGTCGCGTTGGTAAAGAAGTGGTGCTGGAGTCGGTAGGAGAGCTGCGGGATGCTAGGCTTGAATGCCCAGCTTCTTCATTTTGGAGCGCAAGGTGCTTGGCGGCAGATCCAGCAGCGTCGCGGCACCTTGCTTACCTGCGATCATTCCGCCGCTGGCTCGAAGTGCCTTCTCGATATGCTGTTTTTCCGCTTCCCGTAGCGTGGAGACAGTTGCCTCTGATTTGCCTGTCTCGTGTTGGATCGTGTTGAACAGCGGCGAAATTTCCAGCGTGGGTGGTGTACACACAATCGCCGCGCGTTCCAGAATATTCTGTAGTTCGCGAATGTTACCCGGCCAGTCGTAATGCATCAGGTGTTCAAGTGAAGCGGGAGCTACCTGCAGAAATTGTTTACCCAGGCGATGATTCAGTTTTTTCAGAATGTGGTCCACCAGCATGGGGACGTCTTCCTTGCGTTGCCGCAGTGACGGCACCAGGATGGGAAAGACACTGAGCCGATAATACAGGTCGGCCCGGAAGCCACCGCTATCCACCATGTCCTGCATATTGCGATTGGTCGCGGCAATCACACGAACATCGACCTTGCGGGTGTCGTTGCTGCCGAGTCTTTCAAACTCGCCTTCCTGAAGTACCCGCAGTAGCTTAACCTGAATATCAAGGGGAAGCTCACCGACCTCGTCGAGAAACAGAGTGCCGCCGTGAGCCAGTTCAAAGCGACCAATCCGCGTTTTCATCGCGCCGGTAAAGGCGCCTTTTTCGTGGCCGAATAATTCACTCTCAACCAGGCTGGGAGCAATTGCACCGCAGTTGACCTTCACCAGGGGGCGATCCCGCCGCCGGCTTGCGCTGTGTATCGAGCGCGCGATCAATTCTTTTCCTGTTCCGCTTTCCCCCTGAATCAGAACCGAAGAATCCGTGGGTGCGACGTGCTCGATCTGGGTAAGAATCTGGGTCAGGGCCGGGCCCTGACCGATAATGCGGGAGAAGTTGTGCTGCGACTGGATCTCGTCCATCAGATAGCGATTTTCCGCCTGCAGTTGTTCTTTCAGATGCTCCACTTGCTGCAAGGCGTTTTTGAGGTCTCGCTCGTTACGTCTGCGTTCGGAAATATCCTTGAAGACAATCACCGCCCCCAGTATTTCCTCGCCGCGTTTTATTGCCGTGGCGATGTATTCAACGGGAAACTGAGAGCCATCTTTACGCCAGAATACCTCGTTGTCGATTTCCCGTTGCTGGCCATCGCGAATGGTCTGGTAGACAGGGCAGGTATGTACCGGGTAAGGGGAACCGTCTTCGTGAGAGTGATGATGGTATTCGTGGACGACTTTGCCAATCAGATCGGTTTCGGACCACCCGGTCATGGCTTCGGCTGCCGGATTCACGAAGGTTGTGTGGCCATGTTTATCGAGGCCATATACGCCCTCACCAATAGAGGTAAGGATGAGTTCGTATCTGCGCTTCAGCGATTCCGCATCATCGCTCGTACCGGTAATTGTCATTTGGAACATGCCTTGGTATCAGCTTTTGGTTCAGGGCGAAGCATCGCTTATCTGCTGGCAAAAGCAAAGTAGGGGCCGCTATTTTCAGCCCGGCTATGCTGCGTTCAGATGGCGGTGTTACACGAACTTACCAAAAGCCTACCTCTCGTTATGATCTGTTCTTACCGGCGCCAGCGTAAGCCTTCCGAATCTAACGGGAGAAAATAAGTATGTTCAGCAAATCCTTGCCACTGCGTTTGTCGCTATTTGTCTGTGCCGCGGTTGTTGTCTTGCTCGTCAGCATGAGCTTTTTCATCATCAATTCGGTCGGTGATCGCTTCATCGAGCTGAACCAAAGTGAGCTCGAGCAATTGATTACCAACACCGAGGCTTCGGTGCAGGCCTACAACGATGAACTGGAAAACACGGCAGAGCATTTGTCGAACGTCTTTTCCCAAACATTCCCCGGCAACTTTGAACTGCAGGAAGCCACGACAGTTACCGTTGGCAATCATCGCCTGCCAGAAATGCTTTCGGGTAATGAGGGGGTCAGCAATAACTTCAATCGCGTGGATGGATTTGCCCAGGCGACCGGTGGTAATGCCACTATTTTCACCCGCAAAGGTGACGACTTCGTTCGCGTGACTACCTCCGTTCAGAAACAGGATGGCTCCCGAGCTGTGGGCACACTGCTCGATCGCAATTCGCCGGCTTATCGGGCGAACATAAACGGACAGAGCTTTACCGGGTTTGTTGAGTTGTTCGGCAAATCCTTCATTACCAACTACACACCGATCAAGGACCGCAATGGTAGCGTGATCGGTATCCGTTACATCGGCATCGATTTCACCCGGTCACTGGAAAACCTGAAACAGGGTTTTCGTTCTACCCGGATTGGTGATAACGGCTACATGTTTGTTGTGAACACGGACCGTGAGAAAAATTTCGGCAACCTGGTTCTACACCCAAGCAACCAAAACCAGCGTTTTGATACGGCCATTCTGGAAACCATGCTGGCGCAGAAAAAAGGGACGATTGAGTACGCATATGGCGATGACAACGCTCGCTTCTTTGCGTCGTATGTACAGATCCCAAAGCTCAACTGGCTTGTCGCCGCGAGCATACCCAAAGCGGAGATGCTGGCAGGAAAGCGTGATCTGACCAGCTTGATGATCCTGGTTACCTGTCTGCTTATTGTGGCCATCAGCGCGCTGATTGTTGTGTTACTGCGCTATATGTTGGCGAAGCCGCTTGATGAGGTGACGCAACATCTCGCTTTGATTGCGAGCGGTGACTATTCGCAGGAGATTGAGATTAACCGCAAGGACGAAGTCGGCCAGGTGCAGTTTGCCATGACCCAGATGCAGCAACGGGGCAGACAGATGGTTCAGGAAATTGCCGATACTTCTCTGGCGCTGGCATCGGCGGCCAGTCAGCTGTCGGAAGCCAGTGCCCAGGTGGCGCATGGCTCTCGGGAGCAAACCGAATCGGCTACGTCCATGGCCTCGACAATGGAAGAGTTGAACGCGAGTATCGAAAGTCTTTCAAGAAATGCCGAGCAGGCGCAGTCGCTGTCTAACGACTCGAATGACAGTTCCCAGCAGGGCGCACAGGTGATTCGCGCTGCAGGCGATGCAATGCAGGACGTCTCCAGCACGGTACAACGGGTGTCGAATGAGATATCGGGTCTGGGTAAATTGTCCGGTCAGATCTCCGCCATCATTCAGGTGATTCAGGAAATAGCGGATCAAACCAACCTGCTGGCATTGAATGCGGCCATCGAAGCGGCCCGCGCCGGTGAGCAGGGACGAGGCTTTGCGGTGGTGGCAGACGAGGTTCGCAGCCTGGCTGCGCGCACTTCGACTTCCGCACAGGAAATCACTGCGACCATTGACCAGATTCAGGAGGGGACAAGCAACACAGTTGAGTCCATGGCGCAGGGGGTCGAGCAAGTCGAGTACGTATCGGAACTTGCCCAGCAGGCCGGGGGCGCCATCGAGGAAATTCAGTCCGGCTCACAGCAAGTTGTTGAGGTCTTTACCGATATTAGCGAGATGTTGAGAGAGCAGGCGCTCGCCAGCACCGATGTGGCGCGCAATGTCGATCGTATCGCGACGATGACCGAGGAAAATACCTCCGCGGTGAGTGAGGTTGCCGACGCCGCAGCAGATTTGCGTAACATGGCGGATGATCTCAATCGTCTACTCAAGCAATTCAAAATTGCCAGCTAGCATGATGTACGGTCACCAGCTAAAAGAAACAATTTCCAACAAAACGCTGGTAAGCGGCAGGGCCGACTTCGTGAAGAGCGTGAGCTAAAAATGTGGGCAAAGGACATGCCTGCCTCTTAGTATCCCGTTCCTTATACCAAGACGACCAAAACAACCAAAACAGTTTGCGGCATGATATCTGACATGACCCTGAAGCATGGACATGTTGCATAAATATGCATATGCATGTATATTTCGATTCATGGAACAATTTGAACATTGCTTGAATCTAGAACTACGTAAGGCCAATCGTGTTCTAACGCAGATATACGATAGCTTTCTGTCGCCTGTTGGATTGAAAACCAGCCAGTTTTCGATCCTGAGAGCGATTCGTTATCTCAAGCAAACCACTAACCGGGATTTGCAGGATGTGCTGGTGCTGGATCAGACCAGTTTGTCCCGCGCCCTCAAACCCCTGATTCGCGATGGCTATGTGGATGTGCGCGAGGGCATCGATCGAAGACAGAAACAATTGCAGCTGTCCGCTTCCGGTAAAGCGCTGTTTAAAGAAGCCGAAGGTTTGTGGATGCAAGCGCAGAAAACGGTTTCATCCAAACTGGGCCAGGATGCGAAAAATGCCTTACTCGACGTCAGCGAAGCCGTCGTGAAATTGAAAAGCTGATTTTTTTAAACGCAAAAAACATGCATACGCATGTATGGAGTGCAAGATGAATATTGCCTTAAGCCTGTTTCGAGCCAGGAATCGAGTTCTTGGCACGCTGTTCCCTGAAAAAGCGGCAGAAAGCGCCAGCAAGTTGTTTCTGAGTCCACGCAAGTTTCCGCTCAAAGCCTGGGAGAAAAAGATGGAGTCGCGGGGCCGTCGCATTCTGCTTGATAGCGGCTTAAGCGTGATTTCCTGGGGTGACGCCCCCCGCAAGATACTGCTGGTGCATGGATGGGAGAGTCGGGGAACACAGATGTCCGGATTCGTCGATGCACTGCTCGCAGTCGGCTATCAGGTAGTTGCTATTGATGGGCCGGCTCACGGTCACTCCGTGGGCCAAAAGGCAAATCCTTATCTGTTCTCGAAGGCGGTTTCTCTGGTCTACAAGACGCTGGGTCCCTTCGAGGGTGTGGTGGGTCATTCCATGGGCGGCAATGCCGTTGCAACGGCGATTGCAGAGGGATTGGAATGTTCAAAAGTGGTGTTGATATCGAGTCCATCTTCCATTGAGAACGTACTCAAGCGTTTCGCCAAATTTGTGGGTTTGCCAAAAAGCAGTCGCTATCAGTTTATACGTCTGATCGAAGAAGCTGTCGGCAAGCCGGCCAAGTCACTTAATACCGCTGCCAATCTGAGCAACAACACCAGCGCAGGCCTGGTAATACATGACATGGATGACCCGGAAATCCCCTACGCGGAAGCTGTGGAAATCGTTAAGCAATGGAAGACATGTTCTCTGTTCTCGACCGAGGGGTTCGGTCACAGGGCAATCGTTAGACAGGACCTTGTATGGAACAAAGTAGCCGATTTTTTAGCCTAACCGTTTTAAGCACCCTCTGTTGCATCTGCTTTAGGAGATTGAGATGAACGCACGAACGTCTGATTCCGTACTCGCGTTGTTTAGATGGGTGGTCGCGCATCCGAAACGCATTCTGTTGCTCGGCATTGCCTTGATGGCAGGCATTGGCAGTTTTTTACCTGGCTTGCAGAAAGACACGCGAGCGGATGCCTTTCTGGCAGACGATAACCCGGCTTTGGTTTACAAGGAAAAGGTACGGGACATCTTTGGTCTGAGTGACCCGATGGTGGTTGCTGTGGTGGCCGAGCATTCCATTTTTACTCCTGAAGGTTTGAATGCGATACAGCAGATATCGGACGCCTTGCGCCATGTGGACAATATCGACCCGGACGGCATCACCAGCCTGGCGACTGAAAACAATATCGTCGGCAGCGCTGATGGCATGGACGTGGAACCGTTTTACGAATCACCGGTATCCGGTCAGGACAACGCCGATAAGGTGCGAGATGCGATCCGTGACTTCCCCCTTTACCAGGGAACCCTGGTAGCCAATGACGAGTCGGCGTCTCTGGTGGTGGCTGAGCTGATTGACGATACCCAAACCGAATCCACTTATCAGGCAATTCTGGATACCTTGAACGCCCTGGTTTTGCCGTCGGATATCCAGATATACGTAGCGGGTGAGGGGGCGATCTCCGGATATCTGGGCAGCTATATTGATTCCGATGCCAGTCGCCTGAATCCGATTGCAGCCCTGATTATCACCCTGATTGTGTTCATCGCCTTTCAGCGCTTTGCATCAACGCTGCTGGCGAACGTGATTATTCTGGCTTCCGCCATGCTGACCTTTGGCTCCATGGCCGCGACGGGCGTTTCGTTCTTCGTCATTACCAATGCGCTGCCTGTGATTCTGATTGGTATTGCGGTGGCCGACAGCATTCACATCTATAGCGAATATTTTGAGCGGCGGGCGGCCTATCCGGCTGAGAGCGTTGAGGATGCCATTGTGAACAGCATGGTCTCCATGTGGCGTCCGGTGACGCTTACTACCTTAACGACTGCCGCAGGCTTTCTTGGTTTGTACTTTGCGGCATACATGCCCCCCTTCAAATACTTTGGCCTGTTTACGGCATTGGGCGTGGCAAGTGCCTGGCTGTACTCCCTGTTTTTTCTGCCGGCAGCCATGGCCTTGCTCAAGACCAGGCTTCATCCTCGGCTGGCTGCCAAGTTAGCCGCAGGTGCAACGAGCAATAAACATGACCTGTTTGCGCGTTCGATGGTTGTACTGGGAGGCGTGACCACTCGCTTCCCCAAATCCGTCATTGGTTTTGCAGGGGTGATTGTTTTGCTGGGGCTGGTGTCGGCTCCTCAGCTTGTCGTCAACGATGATCGCATCGACTCCTTTCACCCTGATGAGCCTCTGCATCAGGCAGATGCCGTGATCAATGGACGTTTTTCCGGTACCAATTATCTGGATGTTGTCGTCGAAACAGGCAGCATTGAGGGTGTATTTGAGCCAGCCGTACTTGGCAGAATGGAGTCCTTGCAGCGCTATGCCGAAACGCTGCCGCATGTGCAGGGTTCGATATCGATTGTGGATTATCTGAAGCAGATGAATCGGGCGCTGAATGAGGGACAGGAATTCTTTTATTCGCTGCCGGACGACCGGGATTTGATTGCCCAGTATTTCCTCTTGTACTCCGCATCGGGTGAACCCACGGACTTCGAAGAGGAAGTGGATTATGACTACCGTCTTGCCAATATCCGCTTGTTTCTTAACGAAGGGGCATTTGTTGATAACCGACATGTGGTGCTGGCCATGGAAGATTATATCGCCACAAACTTTAATGATGCCTCGGTCTCCGCAAGCTTAAGTGGTCGGGTGAACCTGACGTATCACTGGATCAAGGATTTGGGCTACAGTCATTTTCTCGGAATGGGCATTGCATTGTTTCTGGTCTGGCTGGTGTCGTCGCTGTTGTTTCGATCACTTGTCGCAGGGACCTTTGCCCTGATCCCGGTCGCTACCAGTATCCTTCTGGTTTACAGCGCGATGGTGGTGCTTGGAATTGGCCTCGGTATCGGCACATCCATGTTCGCAGCGGTGGCGATTGGCCTCGGAGTCGACTTTGCCATCCACACCATTGATCGAATCAAAACGTACTATCAACAATCTGGATCGATAAGAGGCGCGCTGGATCTGTTTTATCCCAGCACCGGTCGGGCGCTGTTTTTTAACCTGCTGGCAATCGGGATCGGCTTCGGCGTTCTGATCTCAAGCAAGGTCGTACCGCTGACCAATTTCGGCACCATCGTTGCCTTGTCTGTCACCACCAGCTTTCTGATCAGCATGACTTTGTTACCGGCTCTGATTCTGGTGTTTCAACCCCGCTTTGTTATCGGTTCTCAAGTACGTTCAGAACTTGATGAAGAGACGGATGAAGAGACGGATGAAGGATCGTCAGCGACGACCACGCTATACACGCTGGCCGCAGGCTTACTGGCGCTGATGATGTTCGCCACCCCCGAGTTAAGCGCTGCCGAACTACCTGAAGGTCAATGGGTGGCTGAGCAAATTAACGAAGTGGACGAAGGTGAGGTGCGATATTCAAAAGTCAGCATGACCCTGACTGACAAGCGTGGCAAAGAACGGGTGCGTGAAGCGGTGATTTATCGCAAGTATTACGGAGAAGAAAAGCGCACCGTATTGTTCTACCTGTCACCACGGAATGTTCGGGACACTGCCTTTTTGACCTACGACTATCCACAGGTCGATGTGGATGATGATCAATGGCTCTATTTGCCCGCCTTGCGCAAATCCCGGCGTATTTCTGCATCCGATAGGGGGGATTATTTTCTGGGAACGGATCTGACCTACGAAGATATGAAAAAAGAGGGCAAGTTTGATCTCGACGATTACCGCTTTCAAACCAAGGGCTATGAAGCCATCGATAGTCAATCGCGTCTCGTGCTTGAAGCGACTCCGGTCGATGAAGAGACCGCCCGCGAACTCGGTTATGGGAAGGTCAAAGCCTGGGTGGACCCGAAAAACTGGGTCATTATGAAAGCCCAGTACTGGGATACCAGTCTGAACCCGCTCAAGACACTGGTGCTGGATGATGTGCGTCAGGTAGATGGAATCTGGACCCGGCACTATCTGCGAGTTGAGAATCACAAGACGGGCCATAGCACGCAGTGGCACATCGCCGATGTGGACTATGCCACCGAGCTTGGTGACCAGCTCTTCAGTCGCAATGCGCTCAAGCGTGGCGCGCCATAGGAGCAGGGCGATGCAGATATTGTCTATGGTCCTGATGTCAGTATTGCTGGTCATGTGGAGCGGTGGCCGGGCTAATGCGCTGTCGGCAGGCGGTATGCTCAAAACCGAATCCGCTTACAGTTACCTCAATCATGACTGGCAAAAACAGCAGCTTGAACTGGATCTTGAGTTGAACCAGTCGCTCGGGCCCGGAGAGCTGACCGTTATTGGTCGCGCAATGATAGACGGCGAGGACGCCCTGAACGTAGACGGTAAACCTTCTACCTATGCCAATGGGCGCTCCTGGCGACACGATGCGAGCCATGGTAATGCTGAATTGAGAGAGCTGTTTTGGGAGCTTGAATCGGGTGCCACCTATTGGCGTCTTGGCAAACAACAGGTGGTTTGGGGAGAAGCGGATGGTCTGAAATTACTGGACGTTGTGAATCCCCAAAGCTACCGCGAGTTTATTCTCGATGACTTTGATGACTCGCGTATTCCCCTGTGGATGGTCAATGCTGAACATGTTTTGCCGGACGACAGTGTCGTGCAGATATTGTGGATACCGGATAGCACGACCCATGATCTTGCCCCCCGTCACTCACCCTTTCGTTTTACCAGTCCCTTGCTGGTGCCCCAGGCGAGTTCATCGGTCAATGTTCAGGTAGAGGATCCTCAAGCGCCATCCCGTCTTGTTAAAGACAGCGATGTCGCCCTGCGTCTGGCACGTTTCTGGGAAGGCTGGGACTATACCCTCAATTATCTCTATCACACGGTCGACGAGCCGGTCCTGCGGACGCGCGTAACGGCCAGTGGTGCAAGGGTTCGGGCTGACTATGAGCGTAGCCATCTTATCGGCGGCTCGGCCAGTACCGCCATTGATAACTGGATACTGAGGCTGGAGTTGGCGTATGAAACGGATCGTTATCATCGCAGTACCAATCCTGTTCCCGGAGTGGTGAAAGCGAATCAGTGGGGGAGTGTCGTGGGACTCGACTTTCAGGGATGGAGCGATCAGCTGGTATCGCTGCAATGGTTTCAGAGTCGCATACTGGGGCATAGCGATCAGATCGTTAAAGCCGCGCGGGAAGATGTTTTGACGCTGTTGTGGGAGCATCGCTTTATCAACGACACGCTTAAGATCCGGGCCAGCAACCTGTACTCACTGGATCGCCATGATGGTCTGGTGCGCGCGAAGCTTAGCTATAATCTACAGTCGAATCTCGATGTCTACGTTGGCGCAGATCGCTTCTATGGCAGTCAGACAGGTTTGTTCGGCCAGTTCGATCAGGCGGATCGTATCGTTGCTGGACTGGAGTGGGGGTTTTAGATTCTGCTGTTGAGGCAAAGCGGACTTCGATTTGCCTCTTTTGCTTCATTGGCTTTTGGTGAATAGCGGACATCCCGGCCGATTAAAATCATCCTTCAACCGAAGGGCAAAGCGGACGTTTTGCGTGCTTATATTACAGATCCATGAAAGGGTCCGCTTTTTCCAATAACGAATGCCTCATCAGTGTTAGTAAATATCTGATATGATTGTGAAAACTTAAACTAATAAAATCACAGATAAAGTGTTTAGCGGACCGGAAGGTTCGTTAAACCCACTTTAGTTTTTCTAAGGGTCTCGAACTCAATGGATGAATTAATTGACGAACTATTCGAGAAAGAAGACAAAAAAGGCTTTCGTTCTCTTTCAGAAGTGGAGAAAAATATTGTCGTTGTATCGAGTACACTAGGTGCAATAGATAATGGCGGTTTTACCGATTTATGCGTCAATTACTCGGGCAACTATATTAGTCATATTCCAAAATCTTTCGCTGCAATCGGTGCATACGAAGCCTCAGAGCTTTTAACTAAATTCGTGTCATGGTTTGGTTCGTTCAAGCCTTCAAAGTTGCGCTGGCTTCGAGAAATACAATTTAGTTTTCGTTACCCTAAACGCTCCGCAGAGTTCGATGCAATCGACGAAGCATGGGACAGTTCTAAACTAAAAATCGAACAACACCTAGAGCAATACATTAATGCAAACTACAAACAAAGCTAACAAGTTGCGCAATGCTCGGCCAGGAAAAATACCCTGGCCTGGACTCGCTATCGCTCGCCCATTCGCAAAGCGTTAAATGGACGAGGGCATGAAGCTCATCTTACTACCAGGAATGGATGGAACAGGGCTTTTATTTAAGCCACTTCTTCGGTTTTTAGATGACCTAGAGGTTGAGGTAATCTCTTTGCCAAATGAAGGGGCACAGGATTACGCTTCCCTATCAAATTACATCTCTAAGCACATTAATCAAAAAGAGTATGTCTTATTAGCTGAATCATTCTCAGGCGGGATTGCGGAAGCCCTGCTTCAGGACGAAACACAGGATATACGGCATGTAATCTTTGTGGCTTCCTTTCTGTCCAGCCCCTCTCAATTTCTAGCCAAGCTTGCGTCCCTTCTACCATTGCGGCTATTAGCATCAATACCACTTATTTCAAGCTTCTTCCTTCGCTTCCTGTTGCTAGGAAGGGACGCAAGCTCAGAGACTGTTGAGCTATTCCGTAAAGCGCTCTACCAAGTAGATCCGAAGATACTTCGTGCAAGGCTGTTTTATATGGCTTCTCTAAAGAGCACTGGAAATAGTTTCGAGAGCGAAGCAACATATATACGACCAACAAATGATCTCCTTGTAAATAACCGGGAAGCAGAATTTAGAAAGATGTTTCCTAATTTAGGAGTAATTGAAATAGCGGGCCCACACTTTATTCTTCAGTCTGAACCTGAAGCATGTGCTAAGCACATAATTGAAGTTGTTGGCCATTTAAAAAGTGTTTAGCGGACCAAAGGGTCCGTTAAACACACTGTTAGAACTGACGATGAACAATACTTATCAAATATTAATAAATTGGGACAAAGGCAATGCCTTTGCCGAACGTATGGCCGGGAAAATCCTGGGGATCGAAGGCTATACGGATATCGATCCCCAATGCCCAGTTGGCGGCCCTGACGGGACTAAAGACATTCTTTGCCTGCGCGAAAGAAGGAAATATGTTGTTGGCTGTTACTTTCCAAACGGCCAGATGCCATTCGCGAAGATAGAGGAAAAGTTCTCTGGGGATTATGAGGGATTAGCCAAGCATTCTGCCGATGGGTTTGTATTTGTAACGAACCAGAAGTTGACGCCTGGTGAGCGGGTTGCGTTGACGGCAAAGTATCCCAACTCGGAGATCTTTCACGGGGAGCGTGTATGTGGCGTTCTTGACTCGCCGAAAGGCTATGGTGTTCGCCTTGAATATCTGGGGATTGAGCTCAATAAATCAGAGCAAATCTCATTCCTCAATTCACATTTAGACCTCAAAGAGCATTTTGAAGAGATTAAGACATCTCTCGAGTCTATTAAACGAACTACTGTACGTTTGGCGGGGATGATCGACCCCAGAGACGTGGGTGACGGTTCACCTTTGAGTGTGCTTCCTGTTGCCGGGGTTGAGTTATCTGCAAGGATGTCCGTAGAAGACTTGCAGGCGATCCAAATTGCCTGCCTGTATGAATCTGGTATTGGTAACTCAGCAGCTTCTTTGGGATTCCGGAAAATACAAGTATGGATTGGGATTCCGGGATGTACTTTGGAGACTGCCGATTTTGTGCCACCTCCACCAATTGAAATCCCCCGACGCATCAACAAGTTACTGAATTGGTGGCGCGAGGAATATATGAACATCTTGTACGCAGATCGCCAAGAGAAGGTTTTGGCAATCGCGCAGTTTCACGAGCAATTTCTTTCCATACACCCTTTTTTAGATGGAAATGGCAGGGTTTCACGAGTTATTGCGTCTATTCAGTGTGAAGATTTGCTTGGTCAGAAGCTCTCTTTCGAAGAAATTGCCGACAGGAACGAATACTATAAGGCTCTACAAAGAGCTCGTGAAGGTGGGCATCAAGCCCTTGTTGATATGTTCCTTAGTCTTGCAAAGTAGTTCTAACAATCGGCTGCACAGCGACCGATTTTCCGCCGCTTCGCGGCTCCAAACCGGCCCGTGAGCCGGGCGTTCCTAAAGTCTGCTTTGTCGTCTGAGTCAATTCAGAACTCGGCACTATCTTAAAGTCCGCTTCTCTCACAATTCAGATGTGATTTTCCGCCAGACTAACGGTCTGCTTTGGAAAACTTCGAGAATTCATTGGTGTCCTGCGCAAGTCCGGTGACCACATGCAATAAAACTTGCAGAAGTTGTTAAGCATCAGGCGTTCTTGTTACCCACCAACATACTGCCATCCTCCAGGAAAGACAGCACGATCTGTGCGCCGGGTCGGTTATCGTCAAACAGGTGTGAGTACTTCTGGATGATTCGGTCCTGGTCGGCCTGATTGCGTGCCGTCATCATTTCATCGCGGAAGGCGGCACTTTCCATGATACCCGCGTAGTGGCTGGCTAATGCCGCTGTGGTCCGTAGCGCATTTTCAATCCCGGGTTGGTCTGCCAGAGCCTGTTTGAGTTCGTTGGCATAGGCGTAATCGGGTGGCAGCACCAGTTTGCCTTCGCCATCAAATTCGATATTCGCGGGGGGTTCGGGAATGTTGTACTGCTCAAGCAGGTCGCGGAATTTCTCTTCGGAATACTTCGATAAGGTATCCACGTTGTGGGCCGTGGGAAGGAGCAGCGGAATATCCATCAGATTCACAGAGCCCGACTGGGGAGTCGGATTCAGATAGTTGTCCAGATTTATATTCACATGACCCTGATTCGTATCCATTTCGAACGCGGTGTTTCCAGCTACAGAGCTTGAGCCAGCGCCTGCTTGAGCCTGAGCTTCAGCCAACATCCCGGCAAAGGCTGCGGTGTTTTCCGTGTTCTTAGTAGATTGATTGCTATTTGTTGAGATGGCGCTCGTGGAATGGCTGACACCGTTTACCTGCATCGTTGTTGCCTCATGTTTGTATCCCTGATTAATGAAACAATTCAGCAAACTTTGGGCCATGGGAAAGCGACCCTATCTAGTGGTGTTGCTCCTGATCTTGGTAGCAAGGAGCGGCAAATGTTGCCGCCACGAAAACACTAGGGGGAAATAAGGCGGCCGGCTTTGGCCGCCTTGTGCTGTGCAGTGTGTGTGGAGCGTGCGTGTCGCCGACAGGATGCTATCCCTGTTTTGTCGGCTTCTTTTTTGCGGCTGGCTTTCTTTTAACGACACGTTTTGCCGGCGATTTGTTTTCCAGCTTTGCCTGCGCCGATTCAAGTGCTTCCAGGGCGTCAGTGGTGTGCGTGACCAGACGCTGAAGACTGGGCAGGGCTTCCCGACACGCAGTAAATACAAAAGTGGTTTTGTCCGCGTAGGTAAACAGTGTGATGTTCAAAGCCTGACCCTGCATGACAAAGGAAACGGGATGCATGCTATAGACTTCGGCGCCGTTAAAATAGCGTGTCTCTCTGGGCCCGGGCACATTAGAAATCACCACGTTGTACATGGGACGTTTACTGCGATTACCCACCCCCGTCATCTGGCCGAGCGCAAAGGGCAGGGTCATGATGGCGCTGTAGGCAGTAATCTGTGCACCACTCATATCTGCCAGCAGCTCTTTGCCCGCCGACATGGAGTTTCTGACTTTCTCGAATCGGGCGAGGGCGTCTTCTTTATCGGTGCCCAGTGAGGCCAGCATCATGCCGATGGCATTGCCACCGCCGGCGTCATTTTTGGGTCGGAATGACACCGGTACCTGCGCGATCAGAGGCTTCCTGGGCAAGGCATCCACATCAATCAGGTAGTCGCGCAGGGCGCCGCCACATATGGCCATCACCACATCGTTGAGCGTGCCACCCAGGGTTTTACCAAGCTTCAACAGTCGTTGCGTGCTGAACTCGACAGTACTGACCCGGCGCTGGGGACCAACGGGCGAGTTGAGGATGGATCTTGGGGCGGTATAGGGTGCCACCAGGTCCGGGTGTTTTCTGCTGCGCGTGCCAATAATGCTGTCGAGCGTCGCGCTGAACACGCCGGTAATGGCTTTCACCGGATCAGAGACCGTGGCCCAAAGCGCCTGGGCATAGGGAGTGGAACTTTCAGGGTCATCTTTCGGCTTGTGGCAACGCTTACTCGGTTTCATTGCCCAGAGGGGTAAGAAATCGGATGCCACTTCAGGCGTCGTCTGGCTCATCCATTGTGACATCAGGCGCGCACCGGCAACACCATCGATCAGGGCGTGATGCATCTTGCCATAGATGGCGAAGCAGTCATCTTCAAGGCCTTCGATGACATGGAATTCCCACATGGGACGACGGTGATCCAAGGGGATGCTGTGCAGGCGGGAGATCAGGACAGCGAGCTCGCGTTCACCACCGGGTTGCGGCAATGCAGAGTGACGCAAATGGTAGTCGATATCCACATTCTTGACCGTTTCCCAGGCGTACATGGGGCTGGTTGCTGAACGTTCGGCCAGTTTCAGATTAAAGGGTGGCCGCGTTGGCTGGTGCTTGCGAAAGCCTTCCACCAATTCCCGAATGAAGCGCTTGTCCTTTCCCTTCGGCAACTTCATTCGGGCCAGCACGCCTATCTGGCTGGGTGTGTTTTCACTTTCTATTAGCAGGAAAAAGCTATCTCCAGGAGACAGGGGCTTGTTTTTAGGCATCAAAAATTCCTTGATATGTGATGGCTTGATTGCGCGTAGCCTTTTACTGAAGCGTCGTGGGCCAGATCAGAGTTAAGGGCTTTGTTCGGGCGCCCATTATATTTTTAGCTGCCGGTCAAAACTATAACCCTTTCCGCAATACCACCGACATCCCTCATTTGCCTGGTGTTTAGCTGCTGGTTGTGTCTGGTGTTTCAGGAACTCAGTGGGGTCTGCACGTCATCAATTACTTCAACAGGATGCAGAAATTATTACTTGCAAAAAGCAAGCAATAAATGTAAATTGCATAATGCAAGTGATAATTCATGTTTGAAACCAAATCTTTGAACAGGTCAAATCTAGAGAAGGTCTGGCGATTCATTCAACTTTGAACCGGAGGTTTACATGGCAACGATACATAACAACAGCAAAGCGCTGGTTAAAACACATTGGTCGGACGAGCAGAAAAAGCATGCGGAGTTGGCGCTTCATTTTATTCAGCATGTGATGAATGAACATGACTTTGAGACGATCAGGAAGATGTATGCTAGCGCCCCCTATATTCAGCACAATCGAAGCATGGAAGATGGTATTGAAGGTGTGCTGCAGGCGGTCGCTAAACTGAGCAAGCGTTTTCCGGATTTCGCTTACGACGTCAAAAACATCATGGTCGATGGGGATTATGTGACAGTTCATGCTCATGCGACCGTCAATCGAAAGCATAGAGGCAACGAGCGCAAGGGTTTCAATATCATTGACACCTGGCGGGTCAAAGACGGTCGCCTGGTCGAGCATTGGGATGCGGTGCAACCGCTCGACGCGTTCATGCGCATGTACTACTGGCTGACCGGTGGCTCTATCATGAATAGCAACGGTGTTTTTTGATCCAGAGACGAGGTGCAGACAAAAGTGTTTTCACTCTTTCATTCGGGGGGATGTCGATAATCTTCAATAAGCATGCTGGCGTGTCATATACCATTCCTTTACCGCAAACACAGGAGAAGATATATGACTCAGCGAGCGAACTATTTCAATCTGGCACCCGATGCCATGAAAATTTTAATGGAGCAGGAGTCCTATCTGCGCAGGCAGTTTGAGGCCTCGGAGGTGATGAGCGTGCGAATATGGGAGTTGGTCAAACTCAGAGTATCGCAGCTTAACCAGTGCGCCTTTTGTATCGACATGCATAGTCAGGATGCGCTGCGCCAGGGCGAATCCAGCGAGCGACTCATTGGGCTTTCGGCATGGCGGGATATGCCCCTATACTCGGAGATTGAGCGATCGGCGCTGATGTGGGCCGAATGGATCAGCTCGGGAAGGGATATTGACGAGTCGAGCTATCAGGCGGTGACGGCGGTGCTGGGAGAGCAAGCGGTCGTCAATTTAACCATCGCGGTGAATGCGATTCATAGCTGGAACCGGATCGCGAAAACCTTCAAACCCGAGGTTGGTAGTTATCAAGCCCCATAACCCAAACCCACAGGCATTCAATTTTCAGCTGGCCCAGCCCGAGGGACGGCTATCTTCTGTTGTCCAGGGAATCTGGACAGCGGCTGTCTCCGCTTCTCAAACGGAGTCCATCACCAAGCCGCTGTATTCCGATGCAGCCAGCGGTATGATTTTTAATTTGGGAGGGGAGATATCAATTGGCGGGAACCGCTTTTCCGAGGGTGCCTTGATGCTGCCGGTCAACAAGGTGACGGAATCCATTACGCTACCTCCGGGGTCGACTCTCTGTGGCATTCGCTTTCATCCGGCGTGTGCTTTCGCCGTCTTTGGTACGCACTTTACCCACCCCTTGCACATCTCCCCGGATGAGCTTGAGACATCAAATTTGCATGAGCTCTTCGATACATTGAGACGGCAAGCGGGTAACGCCCATCACATTGAGATACTGAGGCGCTGGGCAGATGAACATATCGAGAGCGCTGGACTGATTCCCGAATCCATCGAGCAGGCCTTCGCATGGATTGATCGCGAAGAAAAACCGGGCAGCCTGGAGCAGCATATTGGTCTGAGTCAGCGTCAGATCGAGCGACTGTTTGATAAATGGCTCGGCATGACACCCAAGCACTTTCAGCGCGTCTTGCGTGTTAGAAATACGATTCAGTTCCTCAAGCAGAATTCGCAAGCTGATCTGGCCGATGTCGCGATCCGTTTTGGCTTCAGTGATCAGGCTCATATGACCCGCGAGTTTCGCAGCATTGCAAATACAACACCTGGAAGCATCAGAGATACAGAGGCAACCAAGCGCAACGCTTGAGGCTCATGTCGCCGGATGTGTTTCCTGGTGAGTGTCGAGCGGCCGTATATTCACTTCAGACGATCCAACTTTCCTGAGACCAGTAGTCTTTTCATTGAGTTTGATACATAGCAAGTGATACTGATTGATGACGATGCCTCACAGTGAGTCTTCGCAAAAAAACCAAAAAGTCCGCTATATTCAATATCTGTAGTGATCAATATTTCCACAACCAAGGCTGTTCACCGAAAGGCTTTCGTGGTCAGTAACAGGTATCGTCAAAAAGGAGTTCTGTTGTGTCTCTGCTTCAGGATTTGAATATCACCAACGAGGTGATGACCAAGTACTCACCTTTGGGTCAGCTATCGTCCAAGTATCTCAGCCAGGTTCTGAAAGACAGCAGCGTGGTGACCTTCGATGAAGGAGAGCAGATCTTTGAGAAGAAGCATGATTTGGAGGCGGTGTACTTTCTGATAAAAGGTGCACTGAAAATCAAATCCGGGCTGTTCTCTTCCACGACTCTCGACGCGCGCAGTCCCGAATGCTTGAACCCGATCAATAGCAAAATTCCCATTGGTGTCAGTGCGAAAGCCCAGAAAGCCGGCATGATGCTGGTGGTTGATGAAAAGCTGCTGGATCGGGCATTGGGGTGGTCCCAGGCCGAGCAGGATAAACTGTCGAGGTCCCAAGCTGCGCAAGGCTCGGATCAAGGCGGTGAGGGTGAAGATGAAGCGGTGGGAGATAGCGCTAACACACAGGAGCCGGGTCAGTTTGACGAAGAGCATTTTGGCTGGGTCACCAGTCTTATGGAGTTTCCGCTGTTCTTCAATTTGCCACCATCGAATATGGAGTCGCTGCTGGAAAAATTTAACAAGGTCGCAGTCTCCAGGGATCAGGTGATTATTGAAGAGGGCGACGACGGTGATTACTTTTATCTGCTAATGGAAGGCAGCGCGAGAGTGATTATCGGGGGCGATGAATCGCGGCCGATTCGGCTGAACAAAGGTTCCTATTTTGGAGAAGAGGCCTTGATCTCGGATACGGTGCGTTCGGCAACCGTCATCATGAGTGAGGATGGTGTGCTCGCGCGCCTGGACAAAGCATCATTTCAAAGTTTGCTCAATGATCCCCTGGTGAGTCATGTCACTAGAAAACAGTTTCAGGATGAGATTCAAAGCAACCCGGCCTACGAGCTGCTGGACATCCGTTCCCATGCCGAATTTGAGCATATTCCCGCGCCCAAATGTTTGCATATTCCGCTTACCGAGCTGCGGCAGAGATTGCCCAGTCTGGATACCTCAAAGACCTACTACCTGACCGAAGAGGGTGGTCAGCGGAGCGACGTCGCTGCCCACATCTTGTGTCAGAACTCAGTGAACGCCAAGGTAATAAGGGGTTAATAAAGACTACTGGAGTCGAAGCAGAACCACGCGCGCTGCGGAGATACTGGCCAGCACTAAATATGTTGACTCGCCGACCCGGTCAGCGTGCCAAGCTCGCTGGCCAGGAGATTATAAACAACGCGGATGCGAGAGCTTGTGTGGAGTTCGCGATGCGTCACCAGCCAAACCGGAATTTCCGGGTCAAAGGCCTCCGGCAATACGCACACCAGATCTTCAAAAAGACGGCCTGTATCCATAGGCAGGAACCCGAAACCAAGACCCTCACGAATCAGCTGAAGCATGCAGTTGCTGCTGGCGGAAAACACACGAAACTGATCAATGTTCAGCTTGAGTCCCTGCTCCTTTAGTCCCTCTATCAAGGCCTCAGTATTGTCGACACCAACAAAGGGCTGGTTCTCCAGGTCGTCAACATTGCGTGGTATCCCGACCTCATCCAGCAAACGTTGGGCGGCATATATACGCCCTCTGAAAAAGCCGATACGTCGGGCAATCAGATCATCTTGCTCCGGTTGTAAATGACGGATGGCGATATCGGCCTCGCGCCGGATGATGTCCCGAATCTGGTCAGACGCAACAATCTCAACGACGATGCCGGGTGCCTGTTCGCGCAGTTTCCGTACGACCGCTGGCAGGTAGTAGGTTGCCAGCATTTCGCTGGCGGTGATGCGGACGCGACCTTCAATGGCCTGGGAGTGCCCGGAAGAAACCAGCGCAACCCGATTGGCAGCTTCGGCCATCGCACGCACGTGATCCAGCAGTTCAAGACCCGCGTCGGTTAATTGCAGTTGTCGATGTCCGCGCTCAAACAGGGTCACCCCAAGCGATTGTTCCAGTCCTGTTACCTGACGACTCAGCGTTGGTTGAGTCTGGCCCAGAGCACGAGCGGCGGCAGAAAGCGAGCCTTCTTCGGAAGCGGCCAGGAAGGCCCGAACCTGATTCCAGTCGAACGCGATACTATTCCAGTTCATCTATTTGCGTATATCAAACCATCGGGAATGGGTATTCTAGACCTCATCGGCGTATGGTCAAATGACGCCTTTCGCAATTGGACACTAAACGAGGCATATCGATGGCCGTCAACACCAAAGAGTTTTGGGACCGGGTTGCCCCCAAATACAGCAAACAACCCATCGCGGACACAGAAAGCTATGCCCGCAAGCTCGCGGCAACGCAGGCGCTGATGAAACCGGACATGAAGGTGTTGGAGTTCGGTTGCGGAACCGGATCCACTGCCTTGGAGCATGCACCGCATGTGGCGCAGATGGTTGCAACCGACATATCGGCCGGGATGATCGATATCGCCCGAGAGAAGGCAAAGCATTTGGGCATACGCAATGTCATGTTCGAGCAGTCAGGCGTGGAAGACTTTGAAGGGCCGGAGGGCAGTTTTGATATGGTGCTGGCGCTGAACCTGCTGCATTTGTTGCCGGATCTCCCCGCTGCATTGTCCAGGATTCACAGGCTGCTGAAGCCCGGCGGTTTTTTCATATCAAGCACGGTCTGTCTGTCGGATCGGATGTGGTTCCTTCGACCGGTGATTCCGGTTATGCAGTGGATGGGCAAGGCGCCGTACGTGTCGTTCCTGAGTGCTGATCAGGTGTTACGTGAAATGACGATAGCAGGCTTTGAAGAGCGAGAGCACTGGACGCACGGTCGTGCAAACAGCCTGTTCCTGGTGGTCCAGAAAACGATGCAGGATTAATGTCGATTCCTTGGGTGTACAGTAATCAGTATCACTGCGCGAAGTGTCGCGTGAGCAGGAGAAACAGTATGAAAAAAATCGGTGTTTTGTTTTGCCTGGCGGTGTCAGTCGCAGGTTGTAGCTCAAACCAGAGTAAGGAACAGATGTTTATTGAGGCGGCTCAGGCTTGTAACCAGGTCTGTCAGGACAATCCGTACATCGATCAGGTCAGCAGCTCGGCGGGCGGGGGAGTACCCCTGTTTTTGATGGGCGGTAAGGAAACCTCCTGCCGCTGTCACCGTCAGGCAGCGGAGGCTGCTCTATAGTGGTCAGTTTGTTTGGTTTGTCCCGGGCACAGTGGCTGATGTTGTCGGGGCTCTTGGTTCTTTTTCTGGTACCGGTTATGGGAGTCCTGCTGCGTTTATTTGAGCTGGCCATGGTGGATGGTCTTGAGTTCTTACCGCGCAATCCCCGGATTGAGTCAGTGCCGACTCCGGTTGTTTTGCATATTGTCAGTTCGGTGATCTACTGCGTGCTGGGGGCTGTGCAGTTTTTGCAGCAAACCCGAATGGGGCGTTCTTCCTGGCATCGACGGGCAGGGCACTGGTTGGCCGCGTCGGGCGCGTTGGCAGCACTGTCAGGTTTGTGGATGACGTTGTTCTACACTTTTCCCGAATCTCTGCAGGGGCCCTTGTTGTGTGGCGTTCGTATTCTTGTGTCTGTCGCCATGATGCTGTGTCTTTTGTTGGGGATCGTTGCCGTCATCAAAAGGCGTATTGCCCAACATCGCGCCTGGATGATCCGGGCCTATGCCTTGGGCCTGGGGGCCGGTACACAGGGTTTTGTGATGCTGCCCTGGGTCGTGACAGTAGGCGAGCCGAGTGGCCTGCTGCGTGATGTATTGATGACGCTGGCCTAGGTAATCAACCTCGTTGTTGCGGAATGGATTATCCGCAAGCGCTCAGTCCCTGGAACAAAGGCTGTTCTTAGTGGAAGCACGGCTAATACCGTATCCCGACAATTTTAAGGCTGGGATGACGGACACAACATTTTTTACCAAGTTTTGGGAGTAAACGATGGCAGGACAATACCCGGATAAAATTAAAACCCTTCCCCTCTACGATGGCCGGTTTGACGCCTATAAGCTGGAAGCAAAGAACTGCGATGTTCTGTTTGCATCGTATCCTGCTGGCACATCGATTCCGCCGCATACCCATGATACCGACAATCATGGCGTGATTACTCGGGGCGAACTGGTTCTGACCATGAATGGCGAGACCACGCGAATCGCGGCCGGGCAGTGGTATCACGTGCCGGCGCATACGGAACATGCGGCAGAATTTGAGCTGGAAACCGATGAAATCGAGTTCTGGTTTCAGGAAACACCAGCCGGATCAAAGTAAGGTTGCTATCGGGATAAAGTGATTATGAAAGCTCAACTGCTCAGAGCATTTATCAAAGACGTATGGAATGAAGGGCGTATTGATGCTATTCCCGGTTTTATGGCCGACACGTATACGGTGTTTCATGATCCGGGCGACCCATGGGACGGGATGGTCCTGGATGTGGAAGCCTTTCAGCATCGTGTTGCCACCTCGCGGGCACCTGTGCCAAACCAGGCCTTCGAGATTCAAACCTTGTACGAAAATGACGATAGCGTTTGCATTACCTGGCTTTGGTGCGGCACCCATCTTGGCGACATATCCGGGTTTCCGGCCACGGGCAAACAGCTACGTATGTCTGGCGCGACGGTTTATTTTTTTGAAAACGGAAAAATTACCGGGCATTGGCAAGTAGCAGATCGACTTGCCATTTATCAGCAGTTGCAGGCCAATCAGGATTAAGGGCCCGAATGTGGTCGTACGTTTGGAATGGAGATTCAATCGAATTCATGCTGGCTTAAAGAATTGGATGTCATCTGATGCTGAGGCAACGCGAATTTCTTTGGGCCGACTTTGCTAGATCGGTTGTTGGTGAAAAGCGGACCTCTAGCTTTGTATGCGTCTACATCATGTTTGACTAGAAAGCAGGCTTCTTGTTGAGCTAGTTAGTAAGCTTTAATTATCCGTCTTTCCTGAGATCTCTAGATTCTGTGATGAGCGCAAGCAATACAATTGCGATCAGTAGCCCTACCTGAGCTAAAGCCGACCAGTTGAGACCAGCCCAGTATGTAGAAAATGCTAGAAGTGAAAAGACGATTCTCGGGATTACAGGGCGCAAGCCAAATACATACCTAAATCCTGACAGGCCTAATAAGTAAAAGCCTGTACCACAGCTAATTAATAAAGCTGTGCTATTGTCGATTGGGTGCATGATATGGGCTGCAGCATGTGCAAAACCGGCTGACAACAGGACAATTCCCAATATCACGGGTATGAAGGCGAAGTAGTACCCTTGAAGCGCCAGCTTCACTTTTCGCTCTACAGGAACAGTATGCATTCGATGCTCAGAATTGGATTGATCCGAATGGAAGAACATCCACCACATAGCGGCAACGAGAATCAATCCCATGATAGCTGAGCTGTACGCGTTTGGGGTCAATTCAACTTTGCCTAAAGCAATACCTATGGCAATAATTGACTCTCCAAATGTGATGATTAACAACAGGCCGTGCCTTTCTACGAAATGCTCCGCCTTCAGGTTGTAGCCGGAACTGTTCGCTTCACTAACCTTGCTCGCAAGATAGGTTACGAACAGAGAGATTCCTAACGCGATGCACCATAAGATTATTTGAAAGTCCTCTGGCGCGATAGCGGCCCCTATTAAGAAAACTGCACCTAGAATATTTAAAGGTACAAAACGCCAGACATTTGCCTGGTGTTCGACTGCGTAGAGAAATGAGTGAACAATCACCACGAAGAGATAACCTACTGAGAATGCGAGTGCGCTTTGGTCGAATGCATGAGGAATCGCAAGAGCACAAATAAAAAATGCGGCCATACCGAAAATCAATGTAATTCGTCTTGGTATAGTGTCTGGAGGAGCCTGATTAGCGAGCCATGCGTAGCCGCTGTACATCCAATATATCAATGTGAATATCGCAGCGGTTTTGACGAGCCCAGTCAACGATAAGTTGTGTTCTACAAAAACCGTAAGCTGTGTCACTGTAAACACAAACACTAGGTCGAAAAATATTTCGAGAGTAGATACTCTTTGATTGTCCTGTCGGCTTTCCAGATTGCTAGTCATAGCATTCCCCAAAACGATTCAGTTCTTAGTGTCAGTTGTTACCTGATTGTTTGATTTTTGGCTAAGCTAGTGGCGCATTGGCGCTACTAGCATATTTATCTAGAATGACGCCGAAACGAAATCGCACTTTGATCTCTGAAGCTCAAGTTTTCCGTTCTCAACGTAGCCCACAGTGTGTTCACTCTGGTATAGCTGGTATGTATAACTTGCAAGAACGGATGCAGGCGTGTATTGAGTGCGGTCAGCTTCTGTGTCTGCCTCCAAGCCTGCATTCGTGTATGCCTGATTGAAAAAGTCGGTTGCCGTTGCTGCCGGAGCGAGAACTTTGGCCACCATCTTTTTCTTCCCTAGCTTCAGGTCTTCCGAGATGCCTTCGGTAAAAGCAGAGACGAAAAACTTGGTAGCACAATATGTGACGGCAGTTGGAAACATCTTATACCCACCGATCGACGATACGTTGATTAGTGTCGCCTTCTTATCGCAGTAATCACGTGCATAATTCAGGGATAAAGTAGTCAAAGCTTTAATGTTCAGATCCAGCATGTTCTCGGCTTTCGACAAATCTATATCCCATATATTGCTGAAATCTCCGAAGCCAGCGTTATTAATGAGTACCTCTATGTCGAACCTTTTGCATTGATCATAGAGTTCTTGAGCGAACCCTGGTTGAGATAAGTCGATTGAATGGACTCGAACATCGATTCCGTGCTCAGACGAGAGAAGGGTTTGCTGTTCAATTAGCTTATCCTCACTCCTTGCGACAAGGATCAGATTGTGACCTTCGCTAGCAAACTTATGAGACGTGGCCAATCCAATTCCTGAACTCGCTCCGGTTATTAAAACGTATCTCATACAGTGACCTCCGAAATCCTTTTGTTGGTATGTACGTGATGATCCAGATGGGCTTCTAAACGCAGAAAGTCATCTTCAATCGTAGGGTTTTTCATCACATCGTAGAAAACGAATGTGGGTAGAGCCTCCATAGCAAGAAATCGATAATTTGCATGCATATGTAACATGAGA
This sequence comes from Oleiphilaceae bacterium, assembly GCA_965230795.1. Taxonomy (GTDB): domain Bacteria; phylum Pseudomonadota; class Gammaproteobacteria; order Pseudomonadales; family Oleiphilaceae; genus PZPK01. The sequence goes on from OZ246020.1 coordinate 757,990, forward strand.
TCATCAACACCCTTACCCTGCATTAGATATTCAGAAGGGTTGTTGAACGCTTCTTCAGGAGCATTAAATGTCATTGACAGCATGTACTTCTTGCCGTTAAGAGTGCCGCCCGTACCATAGTTTTGTTTAGGGTTGTCCGCGGTCCTTCCATCGGTATTGCAAACCCGACCATCTAGTCCAGCGGTATAAACATCGTCCATATATTTCTTCATGGGCCAAGGGATACTAAACCAGTTCAATGGTGCCTGAATGATGATCAGGTCTGCCCAGCGGTGCTTGTCTAATTCTTGTTCAATGTCGTAGTCGGATGAGGTAGCGGTGTGTTTTACTTCGAATCCTCGGGTAATCAAATTGCGCTTAATTCGTTTTACCACCTCGTCATTGAGTTTCCCTTCCGAAAACGGGTAAGGATGATGAGCATTTATGATTAAGGCATTCTTCATAGGGCCTCCTTCGTCAGCTAGCCTGTAGTTAATTGAGATACGAGAAGGAGATTACTTGGCAAGTGTGAGAAAGTATAATTATCATTTGGCATCAAATTGATAATTAAATATTATCAGTTTGGCGAAATTGTTAGTGTTGATCGCTCAAGTACAGTTGCGCCCTTTCTTTGAGATACGCCATTACGTAGTGATTTCTTGGGTGCAATGGCCACTTATTTTTATAGATAAAGCTAATCTCATCTGAAGGAACTTCGTCAGAATTTATAAACGACAGCTCGCTAAAAACCGGGCTTAGGCGAACCATAAATTCGTCTAGAACTGTATAGCCGAGCCCGCGCGCAACATGATGGCAAATTCTTGGTGCGGAGTTTGTGTAGGATGAAATAAGCATTTGATCAGTGCCTGAAAAACTTTTAGGAAAAAGAGAGGGTAAGACTTTGTCAGCCATCTTTTTCCCATCGGGATGATCAATAAATCCGATTGATTGGAGCTGCTCATAGCTCTGTAAAGTCGTCCCTTTTGGCAGAACAAGCCAAAGTTTTTCCATCAAAAATCTTTGACTATCCAGGGCAACTGAATCGATTGAATGAGTAGTTAGGCCTATATCACATTCGTTGTTCAGAACTAGCTGTTCAACAACTTTGGTTGGATTAAATTCTATATGAACATTGAGAAGAGGGAACTTGACTTGGAGGTCTAGTAGCCAAGGGTATACGAGATTGCCCACACCTCCAGGCATAGAGATCTTGCAGGTCCCTTTAAACGGATCCTCATCGCTTAAACTCTCCTTGAGAACCTGCTCGCTATTGATTAGGTCTCTAGCATATTTGAGCACCTCAATGCCTTTAGGAGTAATTTCAAAGCACTTGCCGTCTCGATTGATCAGGGTCTGCCCCAGATGTTGCTCGAGCTTTGAAATATGCTGACTCACCCCAGGCTGAGTCATGTGCAAGTGACTTGCAGCCTTCCTGAAGTTCTTTGTATCTGCAAGAACGCTAAACGTTCTAAGCCATTCTGATTTGATCATAGGAAGAGGGGCACATAAGTAAACGTAATGAATATAGTTAAATCAAAAAGAAATAATAGTCAAACTAGAGGCATTACATCTTCATGTTTGTTTTTAAGCATTGCTTCGCCCTGTAAACGTCTGCTTTCTCGATAAGCGTGACCAAATAAAACCAGAAACCTCGCTCAACTCAACGTCCGCAATTGTCTACCAGCACGCGACAATAGTTTTGCTCTATAGGTCTGCTTCTCTCACAATTCAGATGTCATTTTTCACGTGTCTAACTGTTCGCAATGGAAATGATCGTGAAGTGCTTCAACGTCAACACGGACGCGTCCGCAGTAGTAGCTGGTTGACCAGAACCAAAGGCGCGGCCAGGTGTCGTTTCATCTGACGCCACAACATGGCCATGATGACCACGTTATGGTCACAAAACCTCTATTAAACGACTTGAGCGGCACCTTGTTTTACCTTCCGGACATGTCGCTGTCTGACTTCAAGCACTATGGCGATACCCAGTAAGAGGACGGCCAGACCGAAACCGAGCACGCCGATGTTGATATCAAGGACGGTTTTCTCGCTGCCATCCATAAACCTCATCGAGCCGCCGTATAGATCCTTGATCATAAATGCCAGCAGGAAGCCGCCGGTGACAATCAGGCTGACAATGGCGCTGCGAACAATCTTCTTTTCGGCCCATATCCACCACAAGCACAGGACGCCCAATGCCGAGTTGGTGAGCAATTGCCAGACTTCATGGATGCGGGCATGGGGTGGCCAGAAAGGGTTGAACACATGGCTTGCATTGATCTCGAGTATCGGGACCCCGATCGCATAAAGTCCAATACAAAAGGTGACGAGCAGTTTCTGGATCATGGTGATAACTCCAGTTTATGTCGGCAGACGTTTAGAGAAAGAGCGCAATCAGTTGCCAGAGTGTCAGGGCAAGCAATATTAATATTCCAACAAGGAAGGCCCGGAAACGATGAGGTACGTGATTGCTGCTTGTGTGGATGTAGGCGTGGATGTAACGACTGAGTACAAACGCGGCCAGTAAGCCAATCATCAGGGCGTTCGCGTCTTCTGTCAGATAGGCGATAAAGCTGAGCGCGTAAAACAGCATGGGTACCTGAAACTGATTGTCGATATTGTTGGACACTTTCATGACGGCTTCCGGCCATACTCGGTTGTCCAGAGCGGCCTCAGCGCGATCTACCTGTCGGGCTTTTACGGCTTTGCTCTTCTCAATACCGAGTTTGATAAATAGCGCGAACACCAGCAGCAGGTGGGCGAGGACGGGAATAAAAATCCATTGCGGGTTAACGCTCATAATCTCCTCCGGATTGTATCGTCCATGCCTGGTCAAACAGGATGAATGTGATAATATGGACGGTGTCAATATATAAGCAAATATGGACGGTGTCAATTTTGAAAAAAACTGCGAGCTATCATCATGGCAACTTGAGGCAAGAGTTAATTGCTGCGGCCTTCAAGCTCCTGGATAAGAATGGCATTGAGGGAGTAGGGGTTCGTCAGATCGCGCGCGAAGTCGGGGTAGCCCACTCCGCGCCGGCGAATCACTTCAAAAACAAGCAGACCCTGTATACGGTGCTGGCAGCAGAAAGCTTTGCCGAGTTGCTGGAAATATTGAAGAAACAGTTGGGGCCAGAGCTAGATGTTGAGGCCTCTGTACATGTCTTTTGTCAGTGCCTGCTCGATTTTGCATTGGCCTATCCTCATCGTTATAGCTTGATGTGGCGGAAGGATTGCCTTGATGCGGAGGATGCGGAATTGGCGTCGGCGATGGAGGCGGTCTACCAGCTATTGCTGTCGGCGCTTGCCGGGCAGGCAAAGCGAAAAGGGGTGGATGTTGAATCCCAGGCGATTGCCGTCTGGTCGCTGATACATGGCTATGTTTCCTTGCGGCTGGATGGCAATCTGGAGAAGGGAAACGATGCGGTGACCGGGGCCGATCGTGCCACCGCGATTGTGAATGTGATGCTTGAAGGTTTGCGCTAGAGCACCGCTGATTCATTCGGTGATCGCTCAGGCCTATAAAAAAATTCGCTTTACTTGATCTTGTCTGCTCTGGATCAAGTCGCAGTCGCCCGGGGCTTTCTATACTTTATCTGGTTATCGCCAATCGCGCGTTTTTGTGACGATCAATTGTCAGATAAGGGAATCGGCTTTGCAGCAAGGGTTCATCGCCATATTTCGCTCCATGCTTGGCAGCCTGCGGGACCTGGCTCCCATCATTCTGGTGATCGCATTCTTTCAGATCATCGTTCTGCAGCAGCCCATTCCAAACCTGTTCGACATGATTGTCGGCGTAATCTTCGTACTCCTTGGTCTTACCTTTTTTATTTTCGGTCTTGAGATGGGTTTGTTTCCCATCGGTGAGTCCATGGCGCATGCTCTGGCGAAGAAGGGAAGTGTTGCCTGGTTGATCGCCTTTGCCTTTGCCCTGGGGTTCTGCACCACCGTTGCTGAGCCCGCGTTAATTGCCGTTGCCGCAGAAGCAGCGCAGGTGGCGGCCAATGGCGGGATGATCGAATTGAATCAGGAATCCAGGGACAACTACGCAACCGGTTTGCGTTTTACCGTGGCTTTCTCTGTTGGTCTGGCCATCGTTCTGGGGGTGATTCGAATTCTGGCAGGGTGGTCCATTCAGTACATGATTATCGGCGGATATATTCTCGTGGTGATCATGACCGCCTTTGCGCCACGGGAAATAATTGGTATCGCCTACGATTCCGGCGGTGTGACAACCTCAACAATCACCGTGCCCCTGGTGACGGCTCTGGGAGTCGGTCTGGCCTCCTCCATTAAAGGGCGTAATCCCCTGATTGACGGTTTTGGTTTGATTGCCTTTGCTTCGCTGACGCCTATGATTTTTGTCATGGCCTACGGCATCCTTATCTAGGAGGCGCGATGCTAGAGTTGCTGAACGACGTTATCGACATCACTCTCGCCACGATCATGGATGTCGTTCCCATTGCTGCGATTTTGTTTGGTTTTCAGTTTCTCGTCATTCGTAAACCGATCCCCAACGTGAAACGTGTTTTGTTTGGTTTCCTGTATGTTTTGGTGGGCCTGTCTTTGTTCCTGTTAGGCCTGGAGCGTGCCTTGTTCCCTTTGGGGAAACTTATGGCAGAACAGCTTACCGATCCTGCGTTTATTATGGGGTCGCGGGATCTCGGTGATCAGGCTCTACGCTGGTTTGATTATTACTGGGTGTATTTGTTCGCTCTTGCTATCGGCTTCAGTACGACCATTGCCGAGCCCTCGCTGATTGCCGTTGCCATCAAGGCGAATGATGTGTCCGCAGGTGCGATTGGGGTCTGGGGCTTACGCATCGCGGTGGCGATTGGCGTGGCAATCGGTATCTCCCTGGGAACCTTCCGCATTGTCACGGGGCTGCCCATTCATTACTTCATTATTACCGGTTACATTGTGGTGGTGATCCAGACCTTTTTTGCGCCCAAACTGATCATTCCCCTGGCTTATGATTCCGGTGGCGTGACGACATCGACCGTAACGGTTCCGTTAGTCGCGGCGCTGGGATTGGGTTTGGCTGATACGGTTCCCGGACGCAGTCCACTGATTGATGGTTTTGGACTTATCGCATTTGCCAGCCTGTTCCCGATCATGTCTGTCATGGCTTACGCGCAATTGAGTGATTTCATAAGCCGTCGTAGTGCAAAAAAAACGAGACAGGAAACGGGCTGAGATCGGTTTAACTGAAAGATTATTGAGGGCTACACCTATGCATTTCAAATTACTGTTAGTGTTTGTCGAAGACGACAAAGCAGACGCTGTCATGCAGGCCGCGCGGGATGCCGGTGCCACGGGCGCGACGGTCATTAACAACGCTCGCGGCGAAGGCATGAAACGAAGCAAGACCTTCCTGGGGCTGACGCTGGAAACCCAGCGTGAGGTGTTGCTGTTTATCGTTGAGCAGCATCTCAGTCGGCACATACTCGAGAAAATAGGTGAGGTGGGCGAGTTTGATACCAGCCCAGGGACGGGTATCGCCGTACAGATTGATGTTGAGGATGCCATTGGTGTTGCACATCAGATTGAGACAATTGTATCTAAGGTAGGAGACGAATTATGAGCCAGTCCGATCGCAAACGACTGAGCGCAAGGGATGTGATGCGCAATACATACATCGAGATGGATGGGCTTATGACCGTCAAGGATGCACTGGTGCAAATGAAGAAGCACGATGCTTCCGCAGTCATTATCAAGAAGCGCCACGATGACGACGAATACGGTTTGGTGTTGTTGTCCGATATTGCCAAAAAAGTCCTGGCGAAAGACAAAGCCGCAGAGCGCGTCAACATCTATGAGATTATGTCCAAACCCGTCATCAGTTTGCCCCCCAATATGGACGTGCGCTACTGCGCCCGCCTGTTCGATAATTTTGGTCTGGCAATCGCCCCGGTGATTGATGATGGCACTGTGATTGGTATTGTCAGTTACAAGGACCTGGTATTTTCCGGTGTCCTGGTGGACTAGGGACTCGCACTGATGGCGCACAAAGCCATGCTATTTGGCATGCCGTGCTGCGATCAAAACGTGGCTGTTCTGGTCATGTGATGATGGCAAGGTAACGTGTTTTGACCTCGTTACCGTAAGTCTGAATTCGCGAATGTATCCATAACGGACCTTATCTGGATGATCGGCTTCGTACAGCTTAAAGAAAGCGGACGTTCAGCGTGATCTAAGAATCCATTCACTTTGTCAGGTGGAGCCTTTGGTTAGGCGAGCCATTCCGGTCCAATCTTAGCCATGGGAGCAGCACATTCCATAACTAGTTTGGAAGCCATTGAAGGCTCAATAACGTCTTTACCCATCTCGACAACTTGCTGAGCCACCAAACCAAGCAAGATAGGTCTTTCCAATGGGCGAGTGCAAAACTTATCAATTATCGGTAATAACACGGGCCAAAGATCTCTAACATAGTTCAAAGGTAAGTCGCCTGGTTTATGCTGATCAGGTACTTGTGGGATGCCAAAATGCTTACTGCCCATGGCTCCCGCGACATTGGAGAACGTAGAATTAACATCATATAACTCACCTCCAAGATGCTGAGTTGTTCCGGCAACTAAGCCCCATACAGAAAACTTGTCTTCAACTAACGGTTTATTTGGTAGATCGCCAAAATAGTAATTTTTTCCGTCCTTGCAACTGAAAACAGTAAACGCTTCTTTCTCAGACATTTTGGATGTTTCAACAAACTCCTCTCTACAAGCTGCATGACAAGAATAACCAGCCAGAGAACCGACAATCCCAAGCAAGGATTCAACATGTACGCCTTTGTCCCCTTTTAAGCTTTCAAGGAGCCTTTGCAATATTTCTTTGCTGCCGATTTTTAAACCAACCAGAGGATCTTCAGCTTTTCGATTATTAATTGCTCTAAGAAGAGCATCTTCTTTTGGATCTATTTTATTTTTGTTTGAGGCTTTTGTAGTTCTGGCTTGATTTAACTTTGTCTTTGTTAAAAGAGTATCTGCATAAGCGATAAAACCAAACGAAATTAACATGAGTATTTTGTTGTTCTCTACAAATCCATAACCTAAGCACAACGCACCTATCACATTTAAAGCATGACCTAATGGCTGTGAATTGAGTACCTTCCTCTCTGTAAGTTCTCCAGAACGCTTCATCATCCATATGTTGTAGCGAGTAAAAAAATAACTCATTAACAACATTGATATTGAAGAAACAACAAACTTGGTAATCTTATCTAAACTCATTACGTTTGTTGCAACAACAAACGCTAAACCTGCCCCTATAAATAAAGGCAGAATTCTTAAAAGTAAATTCAAAATATGCATCTCCTTTTGCGCCTAACAGATAATTAGACTCCCCCGATTTTACCCCGCGCCATATTTAGATAGCGTTGGTTGCCTTAAAAAAAGGAATTTTAATGATGAACGATACTATCGCAGGCGTTGATTTAGCTAAAGATGTTATTCAGGTTTGTGTCTACTCAAACCAGAAAAGTAAAAGGGGACGAGTAAAAGGGGACGCAATTATTTTCTGCTTTCGAAGATATCACTAGATAGAGATTTGCGCCGCTAGGTCTGCTAATTGAAACGAAGCTCTTTTTTAAAACCTTATCTCCTGGGTCCGCTACTCACCAACAACCGGTCTAGCAAAGTCGACTTAAAGAAATTCGCTTTGCCTTCAGCAGCAGACAAACAGTCCGCCCGGACTGCACATCTTCAATTGAAACCCTTTCTAGACGTGCGGCCATTTTTGGTGTCAGTCAGAGGGCACGTTATGCTCTCTACACCAGCATGACTTGGTTAACTGGCTTTTGCATGCCTCGCGCGTATGGGGGCAGAGTGACTGAATACGTGTAGTTCCGAGTTTGCCTGCTTATTCCTTCCAAAACGGTTTGGCGACTTCTGCCTGGGCATCGAAACGACTGATGCCAATATCTCGCAGCATTCGGTCGTCGAGACGAGCCAGTTGCTGGCGAGAGCGATAGCGTATCAATGATAACTTCAGCTTATCTATTAGTGCTCTGACCCTGGCTTGATTCGATTGATTGTTTGTCTGTGAGTGTATCGTTATCGCTTCGGTAAACATCGTAATATCTCATTTAATGTCTAGAACTGAATGTCTAGTGTGGGGATTTCAATGGACAGCGACAAACGATAATATCTGTGATATCGGTAAGAATAACTTCACTATAAAGTGCGGGTTTCCCAATGCCGAATCGTTTACCTCCGCTTAAATCCTTACGGGCCTTTCGCCATGCAGCCGAAGCCTTGAGCTTCAAGCTCGCCGCTGAGCAACTGCATGTCACCCCTACGGCGATCAGCCAGCAAATCAAAAGCCTGGAGGGCGTGTTGGGTCTTCGGCTGTTTCAGCGCAAAACCCGGGAGGTGGTGTTAACACCTGAGGGTGAGCACCTCTTGGCTTACGTTGGCAAGGCATTTCTGCTGCTGGAGGAGGGTGTGGAAAGATTGGTGGATGACCCCAATCCCAAGCGCCTGGTGGTGAGTTCGATACCGTCTTTTTCGGCGCGTTTCCTGATCCCTCGTCTGGCTAAATTTCAGCAGCAGGAAAAAGACCTCAACATGCATTTGCAGCCCTCACTCGAGCTGGCACGTTTTGAGGGTAGTGATCTGGATGTGGCAGTGAGATTCGGTTCCGGGAATTACCCGGGGCTGACCTCCCGTCATTTGATGGATGACCATATTATCCCGGTCTGCCATCCATCCCTGATTCGAGCTGATAGGTCTGTAGAAGAGCAGATGAGCAAACTGCCGGTGCTGGTTGATGATTCCAAAGATATTGATCCCCTGTGGCGACTGTTTCAGGAAAAAACAGGTATCAATTGTCGATATGATGCATCGCGCTTTCGTGTTTCCGATGCTGGAATGTTGCTGGAAGCAGTGATCGGAGCTCAGGGTTTATCCCTGCTGCGTTATGGGCTGGTGTATGAACTGATTGAACAAGGCGTACTCTGCTGTCCCTATCCGGTCCACATGAGCTCTGCCTATCAATTTTTCCTGGTTGCCCCTGAGTATCATTTCAGGAGAGATAAGGTTCGTCGCTTTGAACGCTGGTTACGGCATGAGTTGAAGACTGTCGAGTCAAGCTGGTCTGCATTTCACGCCACGCAGCTCAATGGGGCTGGACCACTGAATAAATAGCTGGAATGGAGAGAGGTTGCCGAAAAAAAGCGCCACGGGAGTGGCGCAAATAGGGCTTCCTGCCAAGGAGCAAACCTTCAGGAGCAATGCGCTAATTGCTACCAAATACCAAATACTTGCGCTGTTGTGCAGTTAACTCGGGATATTCCCGAAGCGCGTCGCCTGCCTTGTACGTCAATCTGGCAGATCGCATGTGACCCTCTCCCGGTTCGTTTGACATGTAGGATGAATTCGAAGATGCGTGGTCTGAAGTCTGCATCTGTTGTACGTCATCGCGTTCATTGCGTTGATCAGCCAGGCCTTCAGCCGTGACATCAAGCGAGCAAACAAAAAAACCAGCGAGAATTATTGGGGTGGATAACCATTTGGACATCGTTTTTTTCCTCATAGCTTGGGACTTGATTGGTAGCGGTATACCCAGGAGGGCACCGCGACCACGGAATTAATTGATGATTACGCTGCCAGACCGGTAGCAGTGTTCGGCATACCAACGAAGCCCGGAAGTTCCTCAAGACGATTCAACCAGGCTTGAATGTTCGGGTAGTTCTCCAGTGAGACATCTCCTTCCGGTGCGTGCGCGATATAGGAGTACAGGGCGATATCGGCTATAGACGGATGACAGACAGCAACCCAGCGTCGCTGGTGCAAATGCGCTTCAAGAATCTCCAGTAAGGTATGAGCTTTTTTAATCGCGGCCTGGTGATCCAGTTCGGCGCCAAACACATTCACCAACCTTGCCGCGGCAACACTTTCAGCCAGCTCTTTTGTGGAAACCGCCAGCCATTCCTGAATACGTGCAACAGATAGTGCGTCACTGGGGTACCACTCGGGAGCATACTGGCGAGCCAGATAAGCGAGGATGGCATTGGAATCCCGAATGACCAGTCCGTTGTCTTCCAGAACCGGAACATGATGAAAGGGATTCAGGCTCAGAAATTCTGCTGAATGCTGTTCACCCTCGCCAAGAGCGACTTCATGCCGCTCGTAATCCATTCCCAACAGGGAAAGCATCAGTCGGACCTTGTGCGCGTGCCCGGATAAAGGAAAGTCGTAAAGCTTGATCATCTTGTTTCTCCAATCTCTTTTACGGAGTCATTTCGTTCTGTCCTTCCCCATGACTCATCATTTCGAACCCGGGCTCTGTGAGCGCTTTATCAGCCGCAAGCGGGAAGATCTGGAGCGATAGAGCGACCGACACTGCAAAAGGTTCCAAAAAAGTAATCGACAAAATATATCAAGAGTACAGAACGGTACTTTTTATGCGGGGAAACAACCGGGTTATATGGAAAAACAAGCGTTCTTTACCTGTTTGGCTTCCTTGCACACCGCGGTTTCCGCATTAGATGCGTGACCAGATCAAGAAATAAATTGATAATTTAGCTTGACATGTACAGAGCTGTACACCTAATCTGAAAACAGTACAGATCTGTGCAGTACTGTATCTGGATTCTTAAGGTTAGGCATTGGAGACACTAAGTGATAGTCGGACGTTTAAAGCATTCAATCCTGGCGGGAATTGGCGGAGCGTTGGGAATATTTTTGCTTGCCGCATTTTCTCAGTGGGGAGGTGCTGCGTTGCTCATGGCTCCTTTCGGGGCCAGTTGCGTGCTGCTGTTTTCTGTTCCGGCAAGCCCCTTGTCCCAACCCTTGAACGTGGTGGGTGGGCATCTGGTTTCCTCTCTGATTGGCGTCCTGATGGTATTGGTGGCGGCGACGAGTCCGCTATCGCTGGCATTGGCGGTCGCTATGGCGATTGGCTTGATGGCTTTGCTGAATGTCACCCATCCGCCTGCCGGCGCTGATCCAATTGTCATCATGCTAGGCGCCAAGGGCTTCAGTTTCCTTTTGTTTCCGGTACTTACGGGCAGCATAGCCCTGGTGATCAGCGCTTGTCTGTTCCACCAAATGCTTGGTACTGCCCAATATCCTTTAACTCAACGAAACCAGATTTAATCAATCCGGGGAGGTGATCATGTCAGTCGCAATCGCAAATTGTTCGCAGGAAACACCCATTCAAATAGATGTGTACGCAGAGCAGAAAAAATCAGTGGGCACAATTGAAGTGCCGAAGGCTTTGCTTCAGTCAAAGCGCAAACCTGCTATCGACAGTGACAAGCATTTGGTTGATCGCACTTTGCGGGGTGACACCAGGGCTTATGATCTCCTGGTCATGAAATACCAAAGTCGAATCGCCCGTCTGGTATCGGTCTATATACAGGATTTTGATTCCGCAAAGGATGTGGTGCAGGAAAGTTTCTTCCGTGCTTATAAAGCGCTGACCAATTACCGCGGCGACAGCCAGTTCTATACCTGGCTGTATCGGATTGCGGTGAATACTTCCTACAACTATCTCAAGGCCAATCGTAATTGGCTAACCCGGGTGGAAACCATGGAAGACAACAGTCAGGCAGAGCATGCCGAGTCCAAGTCATTGGATCCCGAGCGGGCATCCCACAATGATGACTTGAAGCGGGGCATCCATCATGCGGTCGCTAAATTGCCGCTGGAGCTTCGTACTGTTTTGATGTTGAGAGAAGTCGAAGGCCTGAGTTACGAACAGATTTCTGAAGTAGTGGGGTGTGAATTGGGAACCGTGAAGTCCCGGATTTCAAGGGCCCGGGAGCGTGTCACAGAAAAAACCAGGCACTTGTATGAGAAAGATTGACAGTATGGACAAGTCTGTTCATTCTGTAATAATCAGTGTGAGAAACCATCGCGTGAGACAAGGTAGGAAAAATGGCGACGCCACGTAAAGATCATTTGTTGCAAACGGCATTGCGGCTCTTCAACGAGCATGGCTTTCACGCCACCGGTATTGACCGGGTTCAGGCGGAGTCCGGTGTCTCGAAAACAACCATGTACAAGTACTTTAAAACCAAGGAGGATTTGATCAAGGCGGTGCTGGAGATGCGCCACGAGCAGTTCGGCAAGTGGTTTACCAGTCGTGTGATTAAAATCGCCCGGGAACGCTACCCGGATCTCTCATGTGGCAAGTTAAGGGCCATGTTCGATGCGATAGGCGAATGGATTCATTCCGACACGTTCTTTGGATGCAATTTTATAAATGCCAGCGCTGAGTTCTCGGATATCGAGCATCCGATTCATCGTTATGCGGCTGAACACAAGCTGGAGTTATCGGAGTACATTAGCAGCTGCCTTCCCGGTCTGAGCGAAGAAGAGAGCAACGAAATGGGTAAGGAAATTCTGCTGCTGATGGATGGGGCCATCGTTTGCGCCCATACCGCCGGAATAAAGGACTCCGCTGAGCGAGCAAAACGCATGATGCTGATGGTATTGGAAAAATATGACCATAAATAGGATTAGCTAGCCGGCAATGAATGGCATCTATCTTATAGCAAATTGCTCTTTCAAATCACTTCAAAAATAGGAACATCCCGGCTCCTTATCCCTTCAAATACAATGTGTTAGAAACTTTTTGATTCTTTGTTTGAAGGCGAGAGGAGGGGGCCATGTGTCACTCACAACTCAGTTCGAATACCGGAAAATCCTTAACCAAAGCAATGAAAGCGTTGCTTAGGCACTGGTATAGAAAACGCTTTGTTCTTCGACTTCGCACCAGCGAGTTAATGGAGACGGTTAGCTCCCATGAAGACCGTCGAGCGCTAGGCATTGTGGCATTAATGGATGTTGATGCACTGACGATGACGGCTTTGATGGACTCTGAAGAGTTTCAGTTCGTGCAAAGCTGTCACGCCTATCTCAGCCGTTCGAAAAGCGACCCAGCTTCCGAAAATAGTCGAAAAGATTTCGGAACATCCAGCCTTTGTCAGGGCACTAAATAACGAGATTACCGAGCAGGGCAATTCATCGTTTTATCGCCCGCATTCGCTTGGTGAGCCACGCAGTAGCAATAGGAGATCAGGTTATGCCAGTTGAATTATCCATGTTAGCGGCTTCCGTAGGATTATTGTTCGCGCTTACCCTGATCCAGCGCGCACGGGATTTTCTGTTCCCGAGCGTGTCTCTGGTTGCCGCGAACCAGCAGCCTGTTCAGGTCATTCAGGGCTGGCATTTACGCCTGGATAAGGCCATCGCCAAGTTAATCGAAGCCATTGTAATTTTTGCGCCGCTGGTGTTGGTGGCTCATGCGCTTGGTGTGACCAGCGCCCAGTCGGCTTTTGGTGCGCAGTTGTTCTTCGTTGCGCGGCTGTTGCACGTCGTGTTTTCGGTTGCCGGAGCGCTTTGGCCGCGCGTCGGTGCCTGTTTTGCGAGTTTGATGGGAATGCTGATCATTGCTGCCGGCTTCTTTCACTAATCCAGTCTTCGCAGAGAGCGGCCTGCACTATGAGTTCCCCCCCTTCTGATAAAACCTTTATTCCAGATAGCACATCGCCCTTTCACAAAGGTGAGCAACGCATCCAGCATCAGTTGGGGCTGCGTGATCAGATGGAGCATTTTGGCAGAAAAATAATTCGCGACTACATGCCCGCGCAGCATCGCGCATTTTACCGTCAGCTACCCTTTGTGTTTGCAGGTCATGCCGATGCCGAGGGTTGGCCATGGGCGTCAATGCTGTTTGGCAAACCCGGATTTATCGAGACACCACATCACAGACGACTAGTGATTCGGGGGCAGATTGTCCCCGGTGATCCGCTGGAAAATAACTGTCGCCAGGGTCTTAAACTTGGGCTGTTGGGAATTGAACTGCCTACCCGGCGGCGTAATCGGATGGCGGCAACAGTGACTGGTGTCGAAGCGGGCACGTTGGCACTGCGTGTAGATCAGGCTTTTGGTAATTGCCCGCAATATATCCAGACACGCACCATGCGCTGGCTGAAGCCTGATGAGATATCTGCCAGTGAAGTGCTGGATTTTAATGCGTTCGATCCGGAGACTCGGGGCCTGATTGAACGTAGTGACACCTTCTTTGTAGCCAGTTATGTCGATAACCAGAGTGGCGCGGCCAGCGAAGGGGCAGACGTGTCTCACCGGGGTGGAAAAACCGGCTTTGTCCGGGTCGATAACACTCACGCCCTGACGATACCCGACTATTTTGGCAACAATCTTTTTAATACTTTGGGAAATATTCTCGAAAATGAACGCGCCGGTTTGTTGTTCATCGATTTCGCCAATGGCCATGTGTTGACCATGACCGGAAGGGCCGAGATCCTCTGGGACTCCGATGAGGCGGAATATTTCGAGGGCGCACAACGATTATGGCGCTTCCATCTGCACAAGGGACGTATGATTCGGTATGCATTGCCCATGCGTTGGACACTCGACGCCTATTCTCCTAACTCGCTAATGACCGGCAGCTGGCGCGAGGCCGAAGAGACTCGCCTGATGGAAGCGCGCCGACAGGAATGGCTTTACTGCCGGGTAACGCGAATTGAGGACGAAAACCACCTTGTCCGCTCCATTTACCTGGTGCCGGAAAACAGTGTTCGCTTACGTTTTGAACCAGGCCAGTTTTTGACGCTAAGGGCGGAGATCGCAGGACGAACAGAAATTCGCACTTACACCTTGTCGAGTGCACCTGCCGACGAGGAGTATCGAATCAGCGTTAAGCGCGAAGCCAATCCGGAATCCGTTGTTCCGAACGGAGTCTTCTCCCACTACCTGCACGATGAGCTGGAGGTGGGTGATCGACTGGAAGCACGGTCGCCGACAGGTACCTTTGTCTATGATGCATCGGAGTCTCGGCCTGCCGTGCTCCTGGCAGGAGGTGTGGGCATCACGCCGATGATGTCGATGATGCGCCATACCCTGAACGAAGCCGTCCGCACACGATTGATGCGTTCCGTGACACTCTTTGCCGCGGCCTACAGTGTGCGTGAACGCGCTTTCTTTGAAGAATTATCGAGGCTACAGGAGCAATCCGGAAACCGTTTGAGAACCTACTGGGCGCTTAGCACGGTCGATGATCGACTCATTCCAGGAAGGGACTATCACCATGTGGGACGGATTTCGGCTGAGCTGTTACAGAGTGTGCTCCCCCTGGATGACTACGATTTTTATCTCTGTGGCCCGCCCGGATTTATGCAGCATTGTTACGACCTGCTGCGGGAGCTTGGTGTATCGGATAAACGCATTCTGGCGGAAGCTTTCGGTCCGGCTTCCTTGCAGCGCACACCGGACGTCGCCAAATCGACCTTTGAAGCACAGCAAACCGCGGAAGATGCCTTGGTGCGCTTCCAGTCCTCCGGTATTGAACAGGTCTGGACCGCAGCGGAGGGGACGCTGCTGGAGTTCTCCGAGGCTCATGGAATGACTCCTGATTTTGCCTGTCGAAGCGGAAAGTGTGGCGCCTGCAAGGTTCCGATACTGTCTGGCGAAGTCGCCTATGAATATGAGCCTGCGTTTGACCTTGAGGAAAACGAGGCCTTGCTTTGCTGCGCCAAACCGGCTGCAACAGGAGAGGGACGGTCGGTAATTACCCTGGGCTTGTAACGCCGGTAACGTGTTCGTTTTTCCAGAGATTTATGGCGAGGTCGCTTGCTTAAGGATCTTTCGGTATGAACCGGGCGAGTGGCCGGCGTGGAGTTTGAATGCCTTGCTGAAGGCGGCTTCGGAGCGGTACCCGGCATTGAGGGCAATGCTCAGTATGCTCGCCTGTCCGTCCTGCAAAGCCTGTTTGGCGACTTCGAAACGCCAGCGTTGCAGATAGGTTTTGGGCGCTTCGCCCACCAATCGGGTGAAGCGCTCGCTGAAAGCACTGCGAGACAGTGCAACCGATTGTGCCAGGGTTTCAACACTCAATGAGGCGATCTTTTCAGAATGGATAAGGTTCAGGGCCTTGCCGATCTTGGGATCATTCAGGGCTTTTAAATAGCAGGCATCGAGATCGCTGTTTTGCATGTAGACGCGCAGCAGCTGGATGAATAGCACTTCGGTAAGACGGTCGACAATGACGACCGATCCCGGTTTGCTGTCTCTGGATTCCATGGCGACGACGCGAATCAGTGAGCGCAACCAGTCCAGCTCGGGGCTGTCCTTGGCGCGGATATGAATAAAGCAGGGCAGGTCGCGAATAAAAGGGTGATCGATGGATGAATCGTATTCGAAGGCACCACACATCAGAGTTGACCAGTTGGCGCTGTCAGCAGCCGATAAGTCGGCGTCGAAAAAAGGATTGTTGCCGTGATGAATGCCTTCTATCACTTCCTGGGCAGGCATGGCTTCCATGTCCTTCTCACTGCTGAGCCGGTGGGAACCGCCGGTCGGGAAGGCGACGATATCGCCTGCTTCCAGAAAAATGGCATCGGACTGTGAATCGATATGCAGCCAGCATTGTCCTTCCAGCAAGGTATGGAAGACACCACTTTTGGCGGCCGGGATCAGCATGGACCAGGCAAGATTAAAGTCGCTGCAGAAATAGGCGCTGGTATGCAGGCGGATGGTTTTGAGTAGATCAGTGAGGGCATCCATGACAAGTTCCGGACAAAATGACAAACAATCAGGCAATTGCATCATTTTATGTCGTGTTTGATTCCCCGAAAATACCCTGGCTATTAAATTTAACGGAGATTCAGAAATGCCCAGACAGCATCAACCCGCACAGTTTGCCCTCTACCACTTTCGCACCTGCCCGTTTTGCATGGTGACCCGTGCGGCACTTAAAGGCATAGAGCTTGAAGTGGAACAGCGTGACATACACAAGCATCCTTCCTTCCGCTCTGAACTGGCAGCGGGTGGCGGCAAAACTCAGGTTCCCTGCCTGAGAATTGAAGAGCAGGGTCAGGTGAGCTGGCTCTATGAATCACAGGACATTATTCGCTATCTCAAGCAGAGAGCGACGGAATTGCCTCGTTCGGCCTGAGCCTGACGAGTGACCCTGAACAGAGGACAGGATTATGGAAATCAGACACGTTGATGTGGCCATCATTGGCGCCGGCACGGCTGGCATGGGTGCATACCGCGAAGCCCGTAAAGTGACTGACAGCATCGCGCTGATCGAAGGTGCTTACTATGGTACAACCTGCGCGCGCGTCGGCTGTATGCCCAGCAAATTGCTCATTGCCGCAGCGGAGGCCGCCCATGCCGCCAGGCATGCTGAGGTGTTCGGCGTTGGCGTTGCAGATGTTGAGGTTGATGGCAAAGCCGTGATGTCTCGTGTCAAAGCGGAGCGGGATCGTTTTGTCGGGTTTGTTGTCGACGACATCAATGGCTTTGATGCCAGGCATCATGTCAGAGGACACGCCCGTTTCAAGGATGCGCATACTCTGATTGTCGACCCTCATGTACAGATTGTCGCCAAGCGTATCGTGATCGCAACGGGCTCGCGCCCTTTTGTTCCGGAAATTCTGCAAGCCGCCGGAGACAGGCTGCTGGTCAATGATGATCTGTTCGAACTGAACGATTTACCAGGTTCGGTGCTGGTATCGGGTACCGGTGTCATTGGGCTGGAATTGGGTCAGGCGCTCAGTCGTCTGAATGTCGATGTCACCATGCTGGCGCGCGGTGTTTCCATTGGCGGCATAGAGGATCCACAGATCCGGAATTATGCTGCGAAAACCTTTGCGGAGGAGTTCGAGCTGAAGCTGAATGCCCGTATCGTCGGGGTCAAGCTGTTCGCAAACGGGGTGCAGGTGGACTATGACGCCGGTGATGGCAGCAGACAATCCCGGACGGTGGATTATATTCTCGCGGCGACGGGTCGCGTGCCCAATGTGGATTTGCTGAACATTGAAGTAACGGGTATCAAGCGCGATGACCGGGGTGTGCCTGACTATAACCCCCGAACCATGCAGACCAGTGTGCCTCATATCTTCATTGCCGGCGATGCCAATAACGAGTTGCCCTTGTTACATGAGGCTTCTGATGAGGGCCGTATAGCGGGACGTAATGCGGCAGTCTTTCCCTTCATAGAGGAAGGGCTGCGACGGGCGGAGTTGGGCGTGGTGTTTTCCGATCCGCAGATTGCAAGTATCGGACAGCGGCCCCATCAGTTGGCCGGCACCGACTTTGTTGTTGGAGAGGTCAGCTTTGAAAATCAGGGACGTAGTCGGGTCATGGCCAGGAACAAGGGTATGTTGAAGGTATATGTGGAGGCACCATCCGGTCGACTTCTGGGCGCGGAAATGTTCGGACCGGCTGCGGAGCATATCGGTCATCTGCTGTCATGGGCCGTGCAACAAAAACTCAGTGTCGACGAGATCCTGGATATGCCTTTCTATCATCCGGTGATTGAAGAAGGCGTGCGTACGGCGTTTCGGGATGCCCTGCAGCAGCTGGCGAAGCATTCGGGAGTGAGGCCTGGCCATGCTCGAACTGCTTAGCATTCACTTTCGCAGCGCCCTGCAAGTCGCACTCTTGGTCGGTAGCGTGCTGCTCTTGATCAACCAGTATGATGCGCTCTTCGGTGATCAGCCCCTGCGCTGGCTACCGGCTCTGCTGACCTACTGTGTTCCTTTTTGTGTGTTTTTGCTCGGCAAACGCTCGGTAGGGTGTGACTGACGTTGCACTTAGAGTTTGGACTTAGACTTTGTGCTGTGCGGGGAAGACGAGATTTGTACTCTGGACCGGTTACGACAGACCGGCCACGCGCCGGTCTTCATTTTTTCCACCATAATGGCGCCGGCTTCAATACTCAACCATGGCTATCATCATCAGGATGGCACTTAGCAGTGTGCAGAGAGTACGGACATGGTTCCACCAGACCCATCGATCAAGATAGTGCTGCCAAATCTGCCGACCCTGTTCCGAGTCTGGCTGCGCCCGATCGAGCCGATTGTTCAATGGCACATTGATCAATACGGTGGATAGTAAGGCGGCAATAGCCAGACATGCAGCAAGCAAGGTCAGAATATTGCCGTGGATACCGGGACTGAGTGTTTGCATAATCAATAATGCCAGCGCCGCTCCGGGCGATCCAAAGAAAAACGCAAAAAACACCGGGTTCTGGATCTTGCGATTGATTAACTGCATGGCTTCCATACCGACGCCATCGGTTTGTTTCGCCAGTGACGGCATGATGGTGTTGGAGAAAATCATGTAGATGCCGCACAGCACTGCTGAGGTGATCAGCAGAATCTGTGACAGCATTTCAAATACGACAGTGATCATGATTTAACTTCCTCTCGGCTTAAATGGGTATGGCTGGCGATCTCGCGGGCAATCTCGTGGGCGAATTCCCGAAAATCCCGTGCCGGACGACCCAATGCCTGCTCCACGCCATTGCAGATATGGGCATTACGACCATCCAGTACTTCATTGAACAGAAACATCAGCAGCTCAATGGTGTCAGCAGGCGCGCCCTGCCAGCGCATTTCCTGGGCAAACACTGCATCGGAAATCGGCAGAAAACGTATCTCTCGATCGAGGGCATGACTCAGCTCATCAGCCACTTCTGCAAACGACATCAAGCGAGGACCGGTCACCTCATATACACGCTTGTTTGCGCATTGGCCGGTCAATGCTGCCACTGCGACATCGGCGATATCCTCCACATCGACAAAGGGCTCGCGGGCTTGTCTGGCCGGCAGGGCAATCGTGCCCTCGGCAACCATGTTGGCAAACTCACCTTCGGAAAAGTTCTGGTTGAACCAGCTCGCGCGCACGACGGTCCAGTTGATTCCGGAAGCCTGGACAATTTGCTCGCATTGTTGAGCAGCCGGTTCACCGCGTCCGGATAACAATACCAGGTGCTCGACGCCGGCGGCTTTGGCTGCGGCGCAAAAGTTGTGAATGGTGGAGGGAGCTTGCGGAACCGCCAGGTCAGGAAAATAGCTGACGTAGACCGCTTTGATGTTTGTAAGGGCTGCGTGCCAGCCTGATTCGTCCTGCCAGTCAAATGCCGGTGAAGCGCTGCGGGAGCCGCGTCGGATGTGGTGTCCTGATTTCTCGAGTTTGCTGGCAACACGTTTTCCGGTTTTGCCGTTTGCACCAAGGACGAGAATGGATGCGTTGTGTCTGGTGTCGTTTGAATGTGTCATGTCGCTGTCCTCACTGGGCTGAAAGTGATGACAAGCTTATCGGGATTACTCGAATGAAATGCTGCAATAAGTGCATTATTATTGATCAATCGTCCGGGCGAGATGCTCGATCCCGCACAGGAGTTAGGAAAGGCAAAAGCATGAACGATACCCTCAAGCAATTGGTAAAAACGCGACGGCATCAGCATGAGTCCATCGCGACACTGGAAACCGGAGATCCCATTGCCGAGCTGTTTCAGGTATTGCAGATGCAAAGCGTGTTTTACACCCAGGCCAGGCTGTCGGCCCCCTGGGGTATCGAAATACCGGCCATCAAACATTCCCTGATGTTTCACTTTGTCGTCGCAGGCAAATGTATTGTCGATGTTGATGGAGAGCTGACAGCTATCACAACCGGTGATTTTCTTCTGGTTCCCCATGGCAAAGGCCACAAGCTGATGTCATCGTCTGAAACGCCTTGCCAGGCGCTCTTCGATTTACCCATCGAAACCGTGAGTGGCTTCTATGAACGATTGGAATTCGGAGGAGGTGGTGAGGTGATCCAGCTACTCTGTGGCGCGGTCAGTTTTGATCACCCCATCGCTGCCAAACTTCTTGATATGATGCCAGTCAGTCTCCTGATTCAAGGTGATCGTAGTGAGGCATCGGCGACGATGGATGCCATGATCCGTTTACTCGCCACCGAGTCGACACAACCAGCGCTGGGGACAGAAGCCGTGATTACCCGTCTGGCGGATTTGTTGGTGATACAGGCGCTGCGAGTCTGGTTAGGCAGCGGTATTGATGCCCATCGAGGCTGGTTATCGGCATTGCAGGAGCCCGGTCTTGGTAACGCACTCAGGGCAGTACATCGGCAGCCGGGAGCACCATGGAGTCTGGACAAACTGGCGGTCGAGGCAGGGATGTCACGGACGCGTTTTGCCGAAACCTTCAAGCAAAAGATCGGACAGTCTGCCATGGAATATGTGAGTCAATGGCGCATGTCGCTGGCCAGGAGCCGTCTGCAAAAAACCACGGACCCCATTATTCACATAGCCCTGGATCTGGGCTACCAGTCGGAAGCCGCATTCGGTCGGGCTTATAAGAAAACCATGGGTAGAACGCCTGGGCAGGACAGAAAGTCCCTTGCCTAGTCCAGGGCACGACTGAGCACCAACCCGCCCCACATCAAATGTCGATCTCCCGTTCCTCCTTTGATCTCCGAACTCTGTGCGCGAAATACATAAGATAACTTGGTGGTCTTGAAAAGGCTGGCGGTATACCCCGCCCAGAATTCAGCGATACCCAGGCGTAGACGAGCTCTGCTGATGGTATGTTCGCTGTGGCGGAATTGTCCTTCGAGGAAGGCATTGTAGGCACGCGCCTTGAGTCCGAATCCTCCCCAGAAGTAGCTCTCCCTGCCGCCGGGGCCGGCGTCACTGGCATTGCTCTGCTCGCCATAGGAAGTAACCGCAGGATTGAAGCGATAATCCGGTGATGAGATCAAGCCCCGGCGAAAACTGAAGGCAATACCGGCTTCGCTGATATAGCCAAGCGAGCCGAAATAGCTGAGTTTCAGCTGGTGATCCTGAACGGCTCCTCCCAGTGGGTGGTGATAGGCAAGCTGATAACGCGCCGTAAGTTCTCCCCCCTCCGATACCTGCTTATCCCAGCCACGCGCTTCATCGCCCGTGATCAGGCGGTGAATGGTCTTCTGTCCGCTTTTGAAAACGTCTGTGCCCAGCACACCCAGCGTCAATGCGCTGGTCCAGAAGTCCCGATTATTGGCAGTCTGATAACGGCGAAGGGCGGAGAAATAAACGATGCTGGCATAGGGGCGATCGCTTCTATCGAGTTGCCGGGACTCAATATCGTCAGGCGTGAATCCATAACTGCCGAACTCGAATCCGGGAGCCGTGTTTTCTCCCTGATCGATCAGAAAGCGATCGATGGCTCCCAGGGGTGTATCCAGTGTTGAAGTGAAAAGATTGTGTTGCAGGTTCTGAAGTGTAATGGCAACACCAGCGGTGTAATCCTTGTCAGAATTACCGGGGGCGAACAGATCATTGTCGATGGACAGTGCCAGGTATCTTGAACTGTCTGCTTTCGTCGGCACCGCTGGCGTGTCGCTGACACCTGAGTTGCCGGCCCATACCAATATTGAACTTAGCGCCATAAACAGACCGACAACTACACGAATCATAATTTGCTTCACTCCGTTTTGAAAACACTCAATGGTTTCTTGGAGTCAGAAGTGAACAGATTTGTTCACTTTGCTGTATTGGCAATCTATGCGCAGTGGGTTGGAAACAGGAAAAAGGACTGTAAAGAGGGATGCAGAAGGGTCTTAGCGAGACCTCATGTCTCGCTGGATGACTTATTTCGTCAAGGACTTGATACGTTCTCCCCGGTCTGCTGCCAGTGGCGTTTAATCCATTGCTTCGGTGTGACGCCAAAGCGTTTTTTGAAAACGCGTGCCAGGGATGAGGCACTTTCATAACCAACATCGTTAGCGACAATGCTGACTGGCGTTTGTTTTAATAACAGCTCCCGAGCCTTGCCAAGACGAAGTTCGGTTAGATACTCCATAGGTGCAAGACCGACGGTTTCCTTGAATTGCTCGGCAAATTTTGAGCGGGACATGGCGACTTGCCTGGCCATTTCTTCCACGCTCCAGGGGTGTTGTGGTCGCTCCCCGATCGCCTGCATAAGCTGGGATAGTCGCGGATGCGCGCTGCCGGAGAGCATGCCCAGATCGACAATGCCATGATGTATGACATGGCGCAGTATCTGTACCACAAACATATCGCATAAGCGATCGATCATAATCTGTCGGCCGTGCCGAGTGCTAAAGGCCTCGTCGAAAATACGGCGTGCGATATCACTGAGATCAGGATCATCCTCAGCATTCACACAAAGGAACTTTGGCAAATGCTCTGTCAGTAGCAGGCGCTGCTGATTCGGAATTTTGATGCTGGCGCACACCAGCTCGACTTCATGGTTCTGTTTCACTTTAAGTTGGTGTTTGATGCCGTCCGGAATAAAGATCACGGCAGAGGGATTCAATATAACGCTGTGTCCCTGTTCACTCTGGAGAGTGACTTTGCCCGCTTTGACAAAATGCAGGACGCCACTGTGCTTATCTTCCTCAAAGACCTGCAAGCCGCATAGCTTGCCGCTAAAAAAAACTTCCGCATTGAATTGCAGGTCCTGTAGCAATGCGCTGAGTGAATCCATGGATACTCCGGATTTGGACGATTGGTTGTTTTTTGGGGACGTTTGGCCGCCAGATGCCCGGGGGATCTGCGTATTCTAGCCATCGACAGCCACCCGGGTCATCACGGAATGAAATCCAAGTGAACCTTTTTCGAATTGGTGGCAACTAATACGCCAAGGGTAGCAAGCATGACCCTTGAAACGTTAACTCAAGCAACGAAGGATTTACATATGAACCTGTCAAATACTCTGAAACTCATCGCCGCAGCGGCCGCACTGGTTGTTAGCAGCCTCAGCTTTGCGGCAACCAGCAATATTGGCGATAACGATGTAGCCATTCACGGTTACGACCCTGTGGCTTACTTTACGCAGAACAAGGCCGTCGAGGGTTCTGCCGACTATACCGCCATTCATGATGGTGCCATCTATCGCTTTGCCAGCAAGAAGAATCGCGACCTGTTCAAGTCCAATACCGATAAATATGCACCGCAATATGGTGGCTATTGTGCATTTGGTGTTTCGGTGAGCAAGAAGTTCGATGTGGATCCGGATGCTTTTTATATTGCCGACGGCAAGTTGTACCTGAACCTCAATAAGGACGTTCAGAAAAAGTGGCTGACTGACGTATCGGGTTACATCAAGACGGCTAACCGCAACTGGTCCGGTATCGAAAATCTGTCTGTCGAAGCAGCGAACGCAGAAGACTAAGTCGTAGCTAACATTCGCACCCGCCAGTACGAATACGTTCCTGACGGGTGCCTGTTGCTGGCATTTGAATATGCCATCTGGTTTGAGGATCCAGTTCTTGAATCAGCGCCAGTATTTCAATCCAGTCACAAGAGGAAACTGTGATGAACAAGAAACAACGTGTTGCAACAGCAGCGCTGGCCTTGGCTCTGACCACTATTTCTGCCGTCCCGGCTCATGCGGGAGGTAAAGAGAAATGCTACGGCGTGGCCCCGGCAGGACAGAACGATTGTGCGAACCTCGCTGGAACCCATTCCTGCGCCGCTCAGTCCACAGTGGATAACGATCCGGGCGAATGGAAACTGGTCGCCAAAGGAACCTGTGAAAGCATCGGCGGCATGCTCAAAGCGGAAGCAAAGAAACGCTATGCGGAAAAGCAGAAGTCGTAAGTCTGTGATTCTGAAATTAACCTGATTGGAGTAAACAGATGTCTTTTCTGAAGCCTGCAAGCACTCGAGACGAACAAGGTGATGTTTGGATTGGAGTGGGGTTGCGTTATCCGCACTACCGGGAAGCGTTAGAGGGGACATCTGCCATCGATTTTGTTGAGTTGCATGCCGAGAATTTTTTTGCCAGCGGCGGTCTCACCCGAAGTCTTCTTCAAGAAGTCAGCAAGGTTTATGAGATCAGCCTGCATTCGACATCACTGGGTCTGGGTTCTGCTTTGGGTATTAATGGCGTGTATCTGGAAAAGCTGAAAGCTCTGGTCTCAGAAGTTGAGCCCGTTCTGGTGTCTGACCATGCCAGTTTTGCCTGGAGTACTTACGCAGGTAAACCCGTTCACGCTGGTGATCTGCTTCCACTCGAGTTCACCGAACAAAGTCTGGAGGTTATGGCAGCGAACGTCGACCGGGTTCAGCAGCGTTTGGGTCGACGCCTGCTGGTCGAAAATCTGTCTGCCTACATTGACCTTGGCCAACCTCAAATGAGCGAGACCGAGTTCCTGTCGAGATTGGTAGACAGGAGCCAGTGTGGTCTGCTGATCGATCTGAATAACATCCTTGTCAACACGCACAACTTTGGCAATGCCGACTCCCTGTCTCTGGCCAAAAAGTGGCTAAGGGAAGTCCCTGTCACCGCTGTTGGGGAATTGCATCTGGCTGGTTATACCAAGGTCCCACCGGGGGAATTGATCATCGACGATCATAGCCGAGCGGTTTCGGAAGAATGCTGGGAGCTTTACCGGTTTGCCATGGGCCACTTCGGCCCGGTGACCAGCCTGATTGAGTGGGATAACGAATTGCCTGACTGGCAGGTGTTGTTGGATCAGGCTGAAAAGGCCCGAACAATCGCGTGCGCAGTGCCTCAATTGGATCAGGCAGGCTGTTTGTGAAAGCGGACACGCAGTTAACAGCGCTTGCCAGGCGGCAACAGGAGTTAGTCGGGATGATTTTTGATATACATACCGGTGCGCAACGAGGTCTTCGAGCAGACTTTGAAAAAGGTCTGAAAATTTATCAGAACAATTTACTGATGACGGCAGCGCGTGTGCTCTCCCTGAGTTATCCGGTTCTGGAGAAGATGCTGGGTCATGATGCCTTGGTTGCTGTGGCTCGAGAATATCTGCAAGGCTCGCCGCCGCAGGCAGGAGATTGGGCCGAGTGGGGCGACGATCTTGCCAGGTGGATAGATGCCAGCGCCTTGTCCGAACTGCATCCCTATTTGTCTGATGTCGCTCGGCTGGAATGGCTGGTGCATCGCGCCTCCCGAGCACGGGCAGCAGAGTTTGATCAAAGCTCACTGGTTCGTCTGTCGGATGAGTCCCTTGAGACCGTGCGTCTTCGCGCTGCCCCTTCGCTGGGTTTGTTGCGCAGTGTGTTCCCGGTGGACGTATTGTGGCAAGCGCATCAGCCACTTGGAGATTCCTATAAGCTGGATGAAAGCGCCCTGGCGGAAGCGCTGAATCAAAGTGAAGGCGATTGCTATCTGCTGGTGTATCAAAAGCATCAGGTCGCGCGCATTAGCCGTCTTTCGCTGAGCGAGTATGAGTGGTTGAGGGACGTGATGGATGACATGCCATTGGCTGAATTACTGGACAGGCATGCCGAATTCGATTTTATCAACTGGCTGCCCAAAGCCATTCAAGAGGGATGGTTGGAAGGGCTGACGTAAGGCCGTCGACATCCCCGTGATCGCAATCATCGCGCAACGCTTTCGCGATGCCAACAAGAGGAATTATGCATGTATCAACAAGCCAATATTTTTTACGACTACTACCAAAAGGCAGCGTCAGCTCTGGCCAAACTCCACAGCGTCGCCGTATTGGGAGCGCGTTTTTACATCGCCCAGGTGTTTTTCAGTGCAGGCCTGACCAAGGTTCGTGACTGGGACACAACCCTGTTTCTGTTCGAAGAAGAATACCAGGTGCCATTTCTGAACTTCGAGCTTGCCGCTTATCTCGGGACAATCGGTGAACTGCTTTTGCCGGTGCTTCTGATCTTCGGATTATTGACCCGCTTTTCGGCGCTGGGATTGTCAGTAGTCAATGTCGTGGCAGTTGTCAGTCTTGCAGACATTGCACCGGCTGCGCTTTATCTGCACGTGATATGGGGTGTGTTGTTGGCGCAAGTTGCCATTTATGGCGGTGGCTGGTTATCGTTGGATCGAGTAATCAAAACATTGTTTCGATCTCGCGTCGGCGCTGCTGGAACACCCGTCTCGGTTTAGTTGAGGGTAAACAGGAAAGGTCGGCACCTAGCCGACCATTCCTCGTAGTAGTATCGCTTTTTGTCTGCTAAGTCTGATTACTTATTCAAACAAAGCGAAAAGGTTACGACGTCGATAAAATTTTCCCCAATCAGAAACTTGCTCTTGTCCTGATAATTGAGGGCATAAAAGGCGTCGGTGTCACTCCATGTCGTGCTCTGACGACTGATGGTGTAGAAGGCATTCTCTGCATCAAAGGCTTCCAGATACCAGGTTTCAGACCACTCTCCGTCCTGCATCACCCACACTTTGTAATCGCAGTTTTTGTCAAAGTAATTTTTGTCATTGCTAATGTCTGTCCATTTTGAGCGGGTATGGCCATCGGCCAAAACCAGGCCCGATGCGGCAGATAGACATGACATGGTAAGGAGTGAAACCAGGACTTTTTTAAGCATAAACATTTCCCCAATCAAAGGATGAAGTGCAGATATCCGAGAACGCTGTTCTGAGCTAATGGTAGTCCATGATTGTAGATTGGTGAAATGGACGAAGGCGCTTCCAACTTTGTTTTCCATTGACGGAAATATCCTCGTCAATGCGTTCTGTTCTGTTATAGACCTTGACGCCAAACATTACCGGCTTGGTCATTTCAGGAAAAATCGCGGTTCCATGACTATACTTTGGGCGCGGGCCCCGCGTATGGAAAATGTGGGGCAGGGCAGAGTCGATACGCTTCTTTGTTCTGACGAATATCCATGACACAAACATTACGCAAGCAAGGTGTTTCTATGCATAAAAAGTCTGCGTCACTCATGAGCTTAATGGTTTTTGCATTACTCTCGTTCAATCTGCAAGCCAAAGTCCCTGCTGCTGAAGCTGCAAAATTAGGAAAGTCCCTCACGCCCTTTGGATCCATCAAAGAAGCCAACAACTACAAAACCATTCCGGCCTGGACAGGTGGCATCACTGAAGCCCCGGAAGGCTTTGAAGGCAATGGCTACCCTCATGTGGATCCCTTCGCCGATGATGAGATCAAATTTACGATAGATGGCAGTAATTACCAGGACTTCCAACGCAAGCTGACACCCGGCCAGTACGAGCTGTTCGAGACGTACAAAGACACTTTCAAAATGAATATCTACCCAACCCGGCGCTCTCATTCCATGCCGGACTGGGTACTGGAAAACACCAAAAAAAATGCGGTAACGGCAGAGCTGGTTAAAGATGGGGCCGGTTTTAGAAATGCCTACGGCGGCATTCCTTTCCCCATCCTCCATGGGGATAGTGAAGACAAAGCCCTGCAGACCATGTGGAACCATTTGACCCGATGGCGCGGTATTTTTGTGATAAAAGGCGGTACCGAGGTGGCTGTCCAACAGAACGGTGCCTATTCACCGATCACCAAACAGTACGAAATCTTGTTCAACTTCCATGACCCCAGCGGCAGTTTTGATAAGCTGGATAATATTCTGTTTTACTTCCTGGCCTTCAACAAGGCACCCGCGCGACTGGCAGGGGGAGCATTGCTGGTTCATGAAACCCTGAACCAGATCAAGGAAGAACGTCAGGTGTGGGACTATAACTCGGGCCAACGCCGGGTCCGACGTGCGCCTAATCTGGCCTATGATTCGCCCATTGCATCGTCTGATAACCTGCGTACCGCTGATGATACCGATATGTACAATGGAGCGCCGGATCGCTATGACTGGAAATATGTAGGGGTTCAGGAATTCTTCATTCCCTATAACAATTACAAAACTGATGCCGCAGGGGTGAAGTACGAAGATGTGGTGATGCCCGGGCATTTGAACCCAGAGTATATCCGCTGGGAACTGCAT
Source organism: Oleiphilaceae bacterium (assembly GCA_965230795.1). Lineage (GTDB taxonomy): Bacteria > Pseudomonadota > Gammaproteobacteria > Pseudomonadales > Oleiphilaceae > PZPK01. The sequence continues at coordinate 786,436 of OZ246020.1, forward strand.
CGTGTGCACGTTGTTGAAGCGAACCTGAAAGCGGGTGCGCGGCACATCTACAAGAAGCGTGTCTACTATGTGGATGAAGACAGTTGGGGTATTTCACTCGTCGACCAGTACGATATGCGCGGAGAGCTCTGGCGCGTGAGCACGGCATTGATGAAAAACTATTATGAACTTCCCGGTGTTTGGGCGGGGCTCAATGTGTTTCATGATCTGCAGGCCCGACGCTATGCCGCCAACGGTTTGTCCTCGGAAGAACGGCAAGCGGTCATTTTTGATGATGAGCCACCCAGCAGGCGCCATTTCAAGCCCGCTTCCTTGCGTCGCCGGGCCCGCTAGAGCGTCCATAGGGATTCGACTCCGAATAAAAAACCGATCCACTGGATCGGTTTTTTTTATGGGCTAATCTGCTTATTGCCTTTCCCAACGGATGCAACTAAGGTGCTATCAAACAACAACAAAGCTGCTTATCGCACATGTCTGCGGAAATTCTCTCCTCCACCTATCTGAATCACTTTGTTCGTTATGCTGAAGAGCACGGTGTGTCTCTGGAGTCCTTTTGGGCACAGGTGGACCACGAAGAAGCCGAGCCCTATATTTCACTGGATATCTTCAAAAGGCTGATTCGCTTCATGTGGGACAATGGCTGTCCCCGGTCACTGGGTGTGAGCGTCGGCAGAAACATACTGTTATCCAGTCATGGGCATGTGGGTTTTGGTCTGTCCCATTGTCGTAATCTCGAAGAGAGTCTGACCTTCATGTACGAGTACTATCGCATCAGAGCGCAGGTACTCAGGTTTTCTCTGGAAGAAGATGATCACTATCTTTACCTGACGATTCAGCCCCTCGCGGATTGGGGTGACATTGAACAAGTACTCTATGAAGCGATCGCTGCTCTGGTGTTCAATATTCTTCAGTTTGCCATCGGTAAAAAAGCGTTGGAAAGTCGTTTGGAACTGCCGTTCGCCAAACCCGAGTGGTATGAGCTGTATCATGATTGCTTGCCCAGGCAGATCGTGTTTGAGCAGCCAACCGCGAGGTATCGCATGCCGAAAGCGTGGAAATCGATCCCCAGTTTGTCGGCGGATCCTGTATCCGCAGATATGGCCGCTCAGCATTGCCGGGCAGAGCTCAACCGTTTGCTGGCAAAACGTTCCCTGTCAGAAAAAGTGGGGGAACTCATCGACTCAAGCATATGCTTTGAGCTGTCTCTGGAACGCGCGGCGGAAACGCTGTTTATGTCGAAAAGCACATTGATCCGCAAGCTCAGTCAGGAAGGGGTGACCTTCAAGGGGCTGATGGAAGAGGCCAAAAAGCGGCACGCGCAGTATCTGCTTAAAAAGACCGACGAGAAGATTGAGGCGATTGCCGTGCAGTTGGGATACGAGGATATTTCAAACTTTGGTCGAAGTTTTAAACGCTGGTTTGGTTGCTCGCCGTCCCAGTACCGCAGCTCCTGAATCGATCCCCGCCACAGGTGAAATGTTGACACTTTTTGACCGCTGGCTGGCAATCAAAGACGTTCTTTGTTGAGTCGATGCTCTTTAGCATGATCGCTGCAATGAACAGTTTATTTTAATTACATTGGGTATCGCTATGTCAGATCCTGCTTATGACTACATTATTGTTGGCGCCGGTTCGGCGGGATGTGTTCTCGCCAATCGCCTGAGTGAAAACGGCAAACATACGGTTTTGGTGCTGGAGGCTGGGCCTGAAGACAAAAGCTCCCTGATCAAAATTCCGGGCGCGTTTGCCTATTTTATGTATAGCCATAAATACAACTGGCGCTACGAAACCGAGCCGGTGAGTGATATCCGTCATGGCAAGCCGGTGTTCTGTCCTCGCGGCAAAACCCTCGGCGGCAGCAGTGCAACCAATGCGATGGTATATATCCGCGGACATGCCTCTGATTATGACCACTGGGCTTCGCTGGGAAACAAGGGCTGGGGATTTCAGGATCTGTTGCCCTATTTCAAAAAGTCCGAAACCAACGAGCGCGGGGCGGACGATTTCCATGGCGATCAGGGACCGCTTTATGTTTCGGATACCGTGAATACCTATCCCTTGAATGACTGCTTTCTGAAAGGTGCCAGTGAGGCCGGTTACCCGCTGACCGATGACTTCAACGGAGCCCAGTATGAGGGAGCAGGTTACTACCAGTTTACGATCAGGGATGGCGAGCGTTGCGGGGTATCGCGCGCCTATCTGAAGCCGGCGATGGCTCGCCCCAATCTGCAGGTGCAATGTGAAGCGCTGGTGCAGCGCATTGTGTTTTCGGGCAAACGCGCCGAGGGTGTGGAGTATCAGAAAGGCGGCGTCAGTCACCGGGTCACGGCGCGCAAGGAAGTCATATTGAGTGGCGGTTCCTTTAACTCACCGCATCTGTTGATGCTCTCCGGCGTCGGGGATAAGGACGAATTGCAACAGCACGGTATTCCTCTGGTACACGATCTTCCTGGTGTCGGTAAGAATTTACAGGAACATGTGGATGCCTGCGTGCTGGTGAAAAGCAAGAAGCGCGACGGCTTTTCGCTGACACCCAGCGGCTTGGCTCGTATGCTCCCTGATACGTGGCGATACCTGAGCGCTAAAAAGGGGAATCTGGCTAACTCCATTACCCAGGCCGGCGCATTTTTGAAGTCCCGCGAGGATGTCAGTGTGCCCGACATCCAGATGCATTTTGTGCCCTTGCTGTTTGACGATTGCGGACGGGATCTGGGCTTGTTATCGCAGCATGGCTACTCCCTGCATGTTTGCGTCCTGCGTCCCAAGAGTCGGGGAACGTTGAGCCTGCGTTCCGCAAAGGCGGAAGACAAAATCAAAATTGACTTCAATTTCCTCGCTCACGAAGACGACTGCAAAACGCTCGTGGATGGTATTCGCGTGGTCAGAAAGATTCTCGCGACCGATGCCTTCTCTGCGCATCGTGGTGAAGAACTTCATCCTGGTGCGGAAGTGACGAGTGATGATGAACTGTTGCAGAAGTGCAAGGATCGACTCGGGTTGGTCTATCATCCCGTCGGTACCTGCAAAATGGGAAGCGATTCCATGGCGGTGGTGGACAGCGAGTTGCGAGTGCATGGCATTGAGCACTTGCGAGTAGTGGATGCCTCGATCATGCCGACTCTGGTCAGTGGTAATACCAACGCCCCGGTGATCGCCATTGCCGAGAAAGCCTCCGATCTGATTCTCAACCCTTCTCCGGCACAGGCTGTTGAGCCCGCCTCGCAATCGTCTAAAGAACCCAGCCCCGTGTAAGGGCAAAGTGTAGGGGTAAAGTGTAGGGGCAAGCGGTCGCGATAATACGATCGGAGTTCTTCAAAATTGAGCGCCTTTCGGGGCGCTTTTTTCGTTTTCTGGTCTGGGCTTTGTTCAGTTCGATTCTGGCACCTATGAGTCGACACTAATTGACCACGACATGACACCAATCACCCTAACGTGATCCTTCACCGCTCATATAGCATGTGTTGATCAATCAAACGAGGAGACCAACACATGACAACTGAATCAAGCCCTATGCTTTCTGTGCCGAGAAGGCAGAAAGACGGCGAGGCCAATACCTGGATTGCACTAAAAAAATACTGCTATCTGATCTCGCTATTGTTCCCGATCATCCCGGTGGCGTCCTGTTATCTGGCCGTCACGTCGGGTAATGGTCTGTGGCTTTGGGTGACACTGGCTTTCTGGTACGCAGGCATTTTTGTACTGGACAGTATTTTTGGAGACGACGAAGCCAATCCAACAGACTCGATGGTTGAGGAACTCAAGTCCCAGGGTTATTACCGCTGGGTGATGTTTATTACGGTTCCCCTGTTGTGGGCGGCGGTCATTACCTGTGCCTATACCGCGGCGACCTATGAATGGTCCTGGTTCGAGTTTCTGGGATGTGCCCTGACTGCTGGCCTGACAGCCGGTGTTGGCGTTAACCTTGGTCACGAAATGGGCCACAAAGTAAATGACCGGGTGCAGGTGTTCTTCGCCAAGATGTCATTGGCACTTTCGGGCTACGGCCACTTTTTTATCGAGCACAACAAAGGCCATCACAAAGATGTTGCAACGCCTGAAGATCCGGCGTCTTCGAGAATGGGCGAGTCACTCTACAAGTTTGTGCAACGGGAGATTCCCGGAGCATTCCGTCGAGCCTGGGCTCTGGAAGCGGCACGCTTGCATCGTCTGGGTAAATCAGAATGGTCATTGAGTAACGAGATCATTCAAACGGCGCTGGCGACCGTTACCCTGTACGCTTTGTTGCTGGCTTATTTCGGTCCTGCGATGATCCCCTTCCTGATTATCGTCTCCGCCTTTGGCTACTGGCAGCTGACCTGCGCCAACTATATTGAGCACTACGGTCTATTGCGCGTCAAAGATAAAAATGGCCGCTATGAACGCTGTCAGCCACATCATTCCTGGAACTCCAACCACAAGGTTTCCAACCTGATCCTGCTACATTTGCAGCGCCACTCGGATCACCATGCGCATCCCACTCGGGCCTATCAGGTACTGAGGGATTATGAGGGTGTCCCCAATCTTCCGACAGGCTATCCGGGCATGTTCGTGTTGGCCATGATTCCGCCGCTCTGGTATGCGGTGATGGATCCCAAAGTTGTCGCCTGGGCCAAGAGCGATATGGATAAGGTCAACGTTGACCCGGCTCATCGTGACGCGCTTTACGCCCGCTATCACCGGGCCGCATAACGCAAGCATTGATACGCAAACTCAAATGCTGATGCACCGGCTTCGGTGTGTCAGTAGCAACACAATATTAACCCGATCAATTTAAGGAGCGAACCATGGCTCAATATCAGTGCCCGGACTGCGGCTACATATACGACGAAAAAGAGGGTGCCGCTCACGAAGGTTACCCAGCCGGTACCTTGTGGCAAGACATTCCAGAGGACTTTCCCTGCCCGGATTGTTTCGTGCGCGAAAAGCCGGATTTTGAAGCCCTGACATCGGACTAGAGGAGACACAGATGAGCACGACTTACCGTCAATATCGTTGCATTACCTGCGACATGGTTTATGACGAAGCCCTGGGAATGCCGGAAGAAGGCATCGCCCCGGGGACCCGATTCGAGGACATTCCCGATGACTGGACCTGTCCCGAATGCTCGGCCTCAAAACATGACTTTTTCCTAGTCGATTAGGAGTACGCAGCATGAGACAAATTGTCATCCTGGGATCCGGGCACGCCGCCCTGAGCGCAGTAAGGGAACTCCGCGCAATCGATCAGGAAGTGGCGATCACTTTGCTCACCCGGGAATCCGGTGATCAATATTACAAGCCCAATCTGTCCAAGGCCTTGTCGATGCATAAGTCGCCATCGGATCTGGTAATGAAGACCAGAAGCGAGCTGGAAGCTATGTACAGCGTTCGTATTCTCAGTCGGGTGGAGGTGACTGAAATTGATCGGGAGAATAAACAGATTGCTTACTGTGATGACGGGGGTAAGAGCAGCGTCATCGTTTACGGTAAGCTGGTGCTGGCGACCGGCGCTTCGCCCATTGATCTGCAATTGAGTAGCTCGAAGCGTATTCTTTCTATCAATACGCTGGATGATTATCGAACATTCAGAGCTGCGCTACAGCAAGTGGATTCGAAAGCAGGGCGAGTTGCCATTATCGGTGCCGGCTTTGTGGGTGTCGAGTTGGCCAGTGACTTGTGCTCCCAGGGCTATTCGCTTGATCTGATTGATACGGCTTCCTGGCCTCTCAACGGAGTACTGCCACAAGCCTTGGGCGAACAGGTGGTGGCGGCATTTCCCGACGATCAACTCGGCTGGTATCTGAATCGTAAGGTGATGAAAGTGGCCGAGCAGGAGGGGCGTGTTGTGCTTTTGCTGGACAACGGCGAGTCCGTTGAGGCAGAACTTGTGATTTCGGCTGTGGGCCTGAGCCCCAACACTGACCTGGCTGAGGCATGTGGCCTGCAGGTGAATCGCGGGATTGTGACCGATGCTTGTCTCAGAACCAGTGATCCGCATATATTCGCACTGGGTGACTGTGCTGAGACACTGGATTGCGTGCGGCCATTTATCGCACCCGCCACCCAGGCGGCCAAAGTGGTCGCCCAAAACCTTTGTGGGCAGTCGATGCACTTACAGTTACCCGGTCAGGCTGTCGCGGTAAAGAATGCGTATTTACCTCTGGTCATCTGCCCGAGTATGGCACGCGATGGTTGGTGGGAAATCGATGGAGACGGCCAGGATCTGGCAGCGCGCTACAGCAATGCTCTGGGTCTGCAGGGCTTTTCCCTGAGCGGTGAAGAGGTGAACAGAAAATCTGTGCTGGCAAAATTGGTGGCGGCGCCTTAGCCATTGTCAGGATGGCCCGCGCGCATGGCCCATGTGCGCAACACCATAGAGAAGGTGCCACAAACGATAGCGCTGGCTTGCGTCTGTGGCATCGATTGATTCAATACTTACTGGCTGTCGAACAGGGGGCGTACGGGCAGCAGGGCATCATACTGGGCCTCGGTTTTCTGGGCCTTGGCCGCAAAGGCTTTCATCATATCCTGTGGGCGGAACATGCCCGATTGCCAATTGGCCATATATTTCAGGCTGTCCTCCACCGAATGGTCCCGGCTGTAGTTGAGCATTTCCTTACAGCCGGTGACGGCGAGTGGTGAGTTGCTGGCAATCTTTCTGGCAAGAGCGAACACGGCCTCAAGCAGTGCTTCCTGATTCTCGAAGACTGCATTCACAAAACCCTGCTGTTTGGCTTCCTGCGCCGAAAATTTTCTGCCGGTGTAGGCCAATTCGCGCACCAGTCCTTCGGGCATCAGCTTGGGCAGCCGTTGCAGCGTACCCATATCGGCGGTCATACCGATCTCGGTTTCCTTGATGGTGAAGAAGGCGTCTTCGGTGCAATAGCGGGAATCCGCACAGCACACCATATCCAGAGCGCCGCCGATGCAGCCGCCCTGAATGGCTGCCAATACCGGCACCCGCACGGCTTCGAGTGCACTCAGGGTGGCCTGAAGTTGCAGCACCAGTCGACGGATGTTCTCGCCGACCCGACCAGGATCGCCGGTCATGGGCAGGGTGTTCGGATTCTGAAACACCGCTAGATCCATCCCCGCAGAAAAGTGTTTGCCTGTTGAGGACAGCACAATCACCCGAACATCCTCTGCCGCTTCCAAAGCGCGTGCGGCCTGCGGCAATTCGAGCCAGAAATCCTGGTTCATGCTGTTGAGTGATTCGGGGCGACTGAATTGAATATGGCCAATGTGGTCTTCGATGCTGAGCTCGAAACTCTTGAATGCGGGAAGCGAAGCTGTACTCATGTGGTGTCCTCCAGGTAAAAGCAGGTTGTAATGAAAAAAATTGTATCGAAAAAACAGGGTGGCAGATGTGTCATAGCAGCTGATGCACGGCGGTAAAATATTCCTTGATCATCCGGTTGGCCCAGGATTTGGCCCTCAAGCCTTCAAAAAACGCACAGTGACTACCGCGTTCGGTAACGACCAGAATGACATTGTCCATCTTTCTTATTCGCGGGAGGTTTTCATACACGTTGTCGATGTGGCAGACCGGATCATCCTTTGAATTCAGAATCAGTATCGGGATCTTGATATCGTCAAACACCTCGGCGGGATTGGAATGGCGCATGTACTCCTCCCGGGAAGCGTTCCCCGCCAGTTCATAGAGATGCTGGTGAAACTCATGCATGTCCTGTGTGCTTCTCAAGGTATCGAAAGAAGGCAGGTGGGCAAAGACATGGGTATTCGGTTCAATAAAAAGGCGATGCAGCTTCTTCGTCATCATCCTGCTGTAGAAGGGTTTGGCCCGCGAAAAGGCGTGCCGCATGTCGTAGGCCGGGCAGTAAGCTACCGCGGCCTTGATGGGCGTATCGTTGCCGACGCACCCCAGATAGTGCGCGAGTACGCCAGAGCCGGCGGAGATACCGGTGGCGTAGAGATCTGAATCGGGGAAACGTTGGTGAATATGGGCCACCTGTGCTTTCAGGTCTTCGGTATTCCCCATGGTATTGAAGCTGGGCACAGTGAGGGCGTTGTCGCCATGGCCGCGTCGCACACACAGAGCAACCCGCCAGCCCAGTTGTTCGCGCACGTAGCGCACAAACTCGCGCATGCTTTGCGGGTCACCGGAAATGGTATGCATCACCAGCATGGTCGGCGTGTTGTCCGGCAGATCCAGCCCCAGCCATTCGACCGAGACCGTACCACCATCGTCCATAGTCAGTACCTCGCTCTGCTCGTACTGCAACGCTTTGCCGTGGTCTTTGATCAGGCCCAGTGTGATCAGTTGCAAATGCGTATTGAACAACCACGGGGTGGGGAAGTAGGGACGATTCAGTGCCGGTACCGCTTCGACAATTTTCCTGTTGCGCGCCGTGTTCTGAAACTCCAGAAAGGGCTTTCTCGCGACCACAATGAAGTAATACAACACAGCCAGCGCGATGAACATCATCGCGACCATCTCGGCTATCGTGATGTCGAACATGGTTCTCACCTGAAATTAATTCTAAGCCGCGATAAGCTACCGCATTATATTTACATTGTATAGTTGTGGTGGCAGGTGCGAGATGGGAAAGTTTGTTTCAGCGCAAATTTGTTGCCCGAACTCTGGCTCGAAACTTCGCACAGGTTTCAAATTCTTGCTAAAAGGCAGGATCTTCTGCTATCCATTTGTGGTAGATAGCGGCTAAGCTGCCGTCTTCCTGCATAGAGTGATAGCTTCGATTGATTTGCTCGAAAATGCTTGCATCCAGTTGTTTGGAAATTCCGATGTACGCGCCATTGCAGGAGTCTTCGATCCGGTAAGGGTGTAAAGCCAGGCCTTCATAGTCCGCAGCAAAATCGGGATCAGCGAAGCGTCGTTGCACTTCAAAGGCATCGTGAACATAGCCGAGAATGCGTCCCAGCTTGAGCATCTTCCGATGCTGATCGTTGCTTGGTAGAAAATGCAGCGTATTAAACAGCTCAGTATCGTTCTGGATACGATCATCAAAATAGTCCGAATAACTGGCACCGGACAGATAGCCTACTTTCAAGTCCAATTGATTCGCGACAGTGATCAGATCATCGGTGGATTGGATCAGTAGACCCAGATCCTTTTTCTGAACCACCAGACCAATACAGGTAGTCCGAATCGGTCCCAGCCAATGCAAGTACTGAGAGCGTTCGTCGTTTTTCACCAGATTGGGAATGATATGAATGCGGCCATCGCGGGCTTCGAGCATGCTGCGCCGAAACGGCATGCTGATGATCTGATAGCCCAGTTTGGCACGGCCCAGTATTTCACTCAGCACGTCAATGTCCATACCTTCCCATTTGCCGCCTTTTTGGTAGGTGGCCGGGAACTCGTTTTCGTTAGCCCGGATGTTGAGCGTTTGCGCAGAAACAGAACCCAGGATCGTCATCATGACCAGCGCGATACAGAGCATCGCTTCGCATATTCTGGTACTGCGGGTCATGCAATGACTCCACGTTTAAGTTCTGGGCTGTTTTTTCTTCGTTTGGTCATGAACACTCCTGATGGGCATAGTATGGCTCTTTTTAGTTGTGTCCGCTAAATCGGGGTAAAACCCCAGTGCCCAAAAAGCCGACAAAAAAAGTGGTACCGACCAAAACGGCGGAGTCCTTGCCTCGCTTTGGTCGGTACCACTTTTTTCAGACTACTAAATCACTCTGGGATTTTTCAAATTCAATGGATAAGAGTTCCCGCTTGCAAGCCTATTTGAAAGACAGTTGATGCATCCCTTTGCTGCAGGTTCTTGCGAAATTCACTTTGCCCGATTTTTTGGTGATGTTCTTGCCATTGCTTCCTTTGTACTGAACAACCAGACGGGCCCAGCCATGTTTCTTGTTGTAACCTTTAGCTTGCCAGGATCGATTAAGCGTTGAGCTTGCAGAACCCTTAGCATTCATATTCCAGTTCAGTTTTTTGGTTTTACTACCATTTTCAAGCTCCATCCAGGTTTTGCCTGATACTTTTGTTTTCGTATTGATCGTGGCGCTAAAAGGAACTTTCCCAGGGCAAGACATGGTTGCATTGGCTTGTTTCACCTTGAAGGCACTAATCGAAACCGTGGCATGATTGATGGTATCCGGGCGCTCAACCTTGATTAAAAACTTGCTGCCGCTAGCGCTCACGTTCTTAATTTTCCAGTCTGATTTGATGAAAGGACTCAGTGCTGAGCGCACTTTGTTGGCGATCATGTTTTTGAGCTTCTGTTTGCCCAGTTGTTGTTCGATATTGCTTTCCAGCTTGCTCTTCAGTTCGCCATAGATTTTGTTCTCGATTTTGCCGCAGATCCCTTTAGCGAGCTTGCATAGCTTGTTGGGGATCGAGACGTTTGCGGTAAATTTGGCATCAGGACTGGCAAATGACAGGCTGTCTTTGTAGACCACCGGTTTGACACTGATTTCAACTTTGGACTTGTTGACGTGAATATCGCGCTCCATTTTCAGGCTACATTCCTTGTAGCCACCAGTCAGTTTTTTTCGTACGCACTTGCCTTTTACTTCTTCGCCTTCACTTTCAAAATTCAGTGTGAGTGTTAGCTTGTCCCCCGGCGCAGAGACTTTGATCGCGCTGCTATTTAATTCATTAACGTAGTGCTTCAGGTGGCGCTTGCCCACTATATTGAATTTGCTCTCAGGGATATCAAAACTTTGTTTTTGGCCGGTGGGGAACTGCACATAGCTTTGCTGGCTTAGCCAGGACGTCCCTTTCTTGGAACCATAATTATCGACTTTAATTTTCACCCCGCTGAGAGCCACGTTCACGGTATCGGTGATCAAGGATTTGGGAACCGGAATTGTTACAGTTTCTGCAGCGGCCATACCGCTGACGGCCATGCCAAATGAAGAAACGAGGACAAGGTGTTTGATGCTTTGCTTAATTGATTTCATGTTAGGTGCTCCGACAGGTTGTTTGTAAATACCTGTCTATCTGTCGAAGCGTGCTTAAAAGCGGTTCAAAAAAATTGGGACTCTTGTGTTTTGGTATTAACTGAAGTCTTTGGGAAGGAAAATTGGAGATCTGCTCTACTAGTGTCCACCGCACAGCGACTTGAAGCTAAGGTGCTTGTTGGCCCCCAGGCCTGCGAGATACTCACTTCGATTCATCTTTTTCTCAATCAGCATGAGCATGGCTGCGCTAACAAAGGGGGCCGCGAAAGAGGTGCCGTAGGCATAGTAGCCTTTCCCCTTTTCGTTACGCGTCCAGATATCTTCGCCCGGTCCCAGTATCTGAATATGCTTTCCGGTATTGGATAACGAATAAGCATCGCCCTTGCCATTGAAGGCGCCAACCGCAATCACCGAGTCGTACCCGGCTGGATAGAGAATCTCGTTGGTGCCTGAGTTGCCAGCGGCCGCGACGAATACATAGGTTGTAGACAGCCGCCGGTAGATCGACTCCAACAGCTCACTATAGGGCCCGCCGAAACTCAGATTCACCACACGGGGGGCAGGTTGTATGCCGGCCAGAATATCCAGACCTGACACAATCCAGTCAGTGCGTGTTTCAGGCTGTCCTTCGGCGTCGCGATCAAAGACCCCAATCGCATGCAAGGTTGTGTTTTTTAATAAACCGGGGAATTGGTGTGAGTCTGAGATCAGAAGATTGGCAACAGCCGTGCCATGTCTCGCGGGTGGTTTGTTTGTTTCCAGTGGTGAATAGGTCAGGATTGGGTTACCTAGCGGAGACAGGGCGTCCGGAATCACGGCACTATCGAGCATGGCAATATGCAGTTCGCTGTTACAGCTCGTTGGAGCAGGGAGATTGGTCAGCACATGACCGATCGATTTTTTTTGGGGAATGGGGTGTTCGTTTCCCTGTAAGCGATAGCGTTGGTTCTGTTCGGCAATGACCTCGGGATCCAGTTCATGCAATAGTGCCAACACTGTATCTGCGGTATGAGGACTGCGGTACTGAAAGGTTGACTGCACGAAACCCAGATTCTGCAGGCTCTTTCGGGAAACGATGCCCACGCCCGCAGCAGACAGTAACCTTCTTTGTGCTTCTGCCTGTTGTATATCTTTTGCAATCACAACCAGCTGTAAAAGAGGGGGGAGTGGATTTTTAGCTGCCATGACGGGTTGCACAGGCGAGCCGGACAACAAAGAACCACTCGACTGAGGAAGTTGATTTGCTATGTCAGATTGTGGATCGCTTCCGGGATCCCGGCTGGTTGCGGCATCAGCCCCCCGGGTATCTGTGGCAGACGAGGGGCGCCGCTCCGGCGTTTCTTCGTCTGTTAGCCTAGTTTCGGAAGGCTCAAGTCTGGTTGAAACTGGCGTAGCGGGGCCTCCGGGAATTCCCGAAACAGACGATTCGGCCCTTGAATAATCAGGCTCGACAATGCGCAAGGCGGCGGTTTCAGGTTCTTCGGACGACGTCGCTGGCATTGCCGAGCTTCCGTGAAGTGCAGGACCGGGTTCAGGGCGGCGTTGAGCGGGGCGAGTGCTGGTCTCCAGGCGAATACCTTGGGTCTGGGTGCTGGTCTCGGTGAGTGACGCCGCGCTGGATCGAACCTCTGCAGACTCAGCACGAGGATTGGTCTCGGAAGCGCACATTGCAGGATAAATGACGCCAGACAGGACGAGTAGCCCGACGGCAAGTTTACCCGGAAGGCTTCTCACGATGTCTATTCCTGCTCGTCCCGCTCAGACACGTAGCTGATCAGTGCTTGCTGTTCCAACCACGCCATGAGTTCTTCAATGTTCTGGTAACGACTGTTTTTATGCGGTACCGCGATACTGATAATCCCAAGTGAAGACGGCCCATCAATGATCGAGGCGTTGAGCATATTGGTGAGCGCATAGACTTCTTCCCAAGTTGCCTGGTCAGCAATCTCCAACTGCAAGCGCCAATGAGGTTCGGCCAGCACAACGCTCGGGCTGCTTAATAGTCGGGTACTATCCTCTTTGCCTGGATCCAAACTGAAATTGACTTGCAGTGCTATCACCACAACCGCTGCGGATGCAATAAATGGTCTGAACCAGTTGCTTTTCGCTTTTTGTACTGAGTCCTGATCTGGCTGAACAGACTCTTCCTTCTGAATCTGTTTTTGCAGTCGTCGCCAACCCAATTCAGAGACTTCAGGCGGCGTTTCTGCTTTCACCGAAGACGACACGTTCTGCAGGAATGCGAGTTCCTCACGCAGGTTTTCCGAGCGTTTTAATGCCTGCTCAACCTGCTCTTTTTCATCTGCGCTCAAGGTACCATTCACGTACCAGGGCAAAAGCGCTTCGATATCTTCGTCTCTTACGTTTTCATGCGCCATGCTTACCTCCTCGCTACATCAGGTAGCTGGTGTGCCGCTGTTGATGCCCAAGCCTGACAAGCAATGCATCAGAAGTTTTTTCGCGTGCATCATGCGCGTTTTGACCGTTCCCGCCGGAATCGACAGCACTGCCGCAATTTCGGGATACGCAAGTTCTTCAAAGAAGGTCAGATAAACAACCTGCCTGTGCCCATCCTTCAAGGTACCCATACAATGCTCCACCTTTCCCCGGTTCTGTATGTTTGTCTGTGCCCTGGTAAGACTGCACGCTGCGTTTTCATCAGCCTGTTCGACCTGCTGATCAATATCGTCGACCTTGTCATGCTTCGCTTTTTTCCGAACCAGATCGACCGCCTTGTGATGCGTAATGCTCATCAGCCATGTCCGACATTTTGACTGGCCACTGAAACTGCCTGCTTTTCGCCATATTTCCAGAAACACTTCATTGCTGACTTCTGCCGCATCCGATGGGTTGTTCACCGTTTTCATCGCAAACTGAAAGACCGCTCCAGAAAAATGTCGGTAGAATCGCTCCATGGCAGATTCATCCTTGTTCGCGATGGCCTGCAAACAAGCTAGCGCTTCCTGTTTTTCCATTGGCATCTCCCAAATGCGTACGTGATTCAGTCCTGATAGGTAAAGCTGGCTTCTTCACTGACGCCGATCAGGCGACCACTGATGTCAATCGCGCTGAGTCGCCAGAGATAGCGCTGGCCATCCTTCAGCTTGTCTCGAACCAGGTCAGACAAACGGGTAAGCGTCTGTTCCTTTGGCAACATCATGCCCACCAGGAAACGTGGTTCCAGCAATTTCCCGTCTTCCTTCGAGCTGGGCAAGGTATCGTCCACAACGCTGAGTGAAAAAATCTGCAATTGATACATGCTCGTGTTCGGAAGAGCTTGCCAAGTGAAGGGCGTTGACTCGTTCACCTCCTTGTTGGAAGGCGAAATTCCTTGAATCCGTTTGACAGCCAAACGTCGATCGCCCTGTACCTGATAGGCTGAACGCGCACTCAGGTCTTCCTGGCAAAACGCACTGACGTTGGAAGCACCCGTGTTGGTGACGCAAAACTGCAAAAGAAATCGTCCAGGATTGTCGGTTGGCAGCTCGGGGCTATTGAGCTCGAATCGCTGATTCGTATGAATATTCTTACGCACCAGCGCAAGGGTTCTAAAGACAGGTGCTTCGCCATTACTATTTGGTTCGGCAAGTTGCCACCGGCCTTCCAGCAGTCCGGTGCCGGTAAAGCCCAGAGTTAGTCGCGCGCGCAGCGCCTCGCCAGTGTCTACCACAATCACATCATTGCCATTGGGGTATTCCAGGCGCAGATTGTGAATGCTGAGTTCCCCTGGTGCCGAGTCCCTCAGGCTACTCAGAGAACTGTCGGTCAAACGCAAGGTGACACGCGCACTGACCGCTCCACCGCCAGCCGGATCCGAAAAATTTCGGCGCAATATCACCGATTTTAAACCGGCATCAAACCAGGCATCGCTCACGCGCGTCGGAATGGTAATACTTTCCTTCATCACAAAAGGCGACGCTCCTGACTGGTTCAGCGTAGTACCAAAGCCGGTAAGAACTGCACCGTCTTTCGGATTAATGATCTCGCCTGGGGGAGACACCACGTCGGCTGTCGATGCATCCGCCGCAATCTGCCAGACAACGTTTAAGCCAGCCTCTTTGTTTTTTAGAATCTGCAGGGTTTGTGGGTTGGCACGGGCGCTCGTCAAAGCAGCCAGACTTTGGGTTGCCACCATGCAGAAACCCAGACTTAAGCAAAGGTTTATCGCAAGACGTTTGGAAATGGATAGGCTTATCATGTTCTTTCTCCAGAATTGTTTCAAATAGAACCGGAGGCGGCCCATAGTAAGTCCAGGCCAATGTAGATCGCCCAGTCCTCATCACTCGAATCAAGGGTTTTATCTTGCTGGCGATTCCAAACGCCATTGAGATAAGAAACCAATCCGGGGCGTCTATCGCGCGCCTGCAGACAATGCCAACTCAGTTTCGCACTGCCATAGCTGTTCTGAAACTCACCATCGAGGTAACCGGGGTCACCAAAGTCACTGCTCTCAATTCCATGGTTATAACTCATTACGAGGTCCAGCGTTTCGGGAATAATTAGATACTGACCGTCAATGCCAAAGTTGCTGCTGTCGTACGTGTTGTTGAAGTCTTTTTCCTTTAGTCGGCTCCACTGGGCAAAGAGGTTCAATACGAGTCGATTATTTGGTTGCCATCCTCCATTCATTCCGAAGCTTTCCTGAAGCTGATCTGAACCGGGCTCATAGATAGTCTCGGTTCCCTGAATGATCCTTGTTGATTTATCCTCCAGATCGACTCGATGGGCGGACACCCCCCAGTTGTAACGTTCGGCGTTGAATGTCAGCTCGATACGAGATTCAAGGGAACGCTGATCAAGGTCAAAACCCTGAGCGATGGAATCTGATCGTGGCTGGCTGTGATCTGCCTGAGTTAATCCCGCGCTAAGAGAAGGCGCGCCGAGAATTCGCCACGTGCGCGACTCCTGTTCGATATAGGGCGAATAGGCGACTGAAATATCTGTGATATCCAGTGTTTGGGTTGCTTTGTCTGCCTGGTCATCAACATTGGTTTGCTCTCGCGATATATCCAGTGATACAGAGAGAGTATCCGTGCCGCCCTCAAGTCTTCCCTGATGCAAACTGATGTCACCGGGTAAAGATAGATTCCCGATTGAATAAAATTCTGGTCCAACTTCCTGATAACGTAACTGTGCTCGCCAATAATCAAACAAGCTCAAGCCTGACTCATCTGAAGACCACTGAAGGACAGCCTGAGTTGCACTGTCAGATTTTGACGCCTCGCCTTCCTGCAAGCCATCGCTATCAAAATCAGACTCTGCATATTCCGCATGAAACCAGAGTTTTTGCGAGAAAGCATAGGCATCAATCGCTGCATTCCAGGCATCGCCACCAAAGACCCGTCTAAGATCCGGGTCAGTCACTCCTTGATCTGTATTGCCATCGACATACGCAACGCTCAACAATAATTGTTCATCAATCAGCGTTACGCTCGACTCGCCCCCAACACTGCGAATGTCCGAGTTGCCAGGAACGCTCAGGCTACCATCGTAGCGACTCGTTGCGTCAGAACGCATGGCAAAGATATCAAAAGAATGAGCCTCGTCGGCTGATCGGAAATGCGCCGCTAATCCTCTTCTTTCGAACGACGAAAATAGGAGGCTTTCCCTGTTAGCTTGTACATGCCCCAAGGTGAGCCCACTGTTGATGTGTTCGCCCTGGGCCTCCGCAGCGAGACGATACTGGGCGATCGCCCATTCATTCAGGTCACTGTCGTTATCACTGTTGGAATCGTACAGCGCTGATACGCTGCCCTGCCAATTCCAGCTATCGCGGGATTGCACTAGCTGCGCTTCCATACCGCCATTACTGTGGTGCTTGTCAGCATCTTCAGGAAAGTTTTTGTCGTCTGCTAGATACGTATGTGAGAACGTGGCATTGGCTTCCCAATCAACAGGGTGATTGTTATCGGTTTCAAAAGTGGCACTCGTATCCAGTAGTGTTGAAATACTGCCATCGTTGCCGATCAACAGGATCTGCAGACTATGAGGTCCCGGCTCTACCGGTGCATCCATTGAAACATCGATAGTGGACTCCGACACCCTCACAAAGTGACTGACATCATATCCATCTATTTGCACGGCAATCTCACCCAGGCTACTTGCATAACCGGAGGGCAGGGGAAGACTGAGCCCCTGGCCATTGTCCGCAAACGTCAGCTCTGCGTAAGTGGCAGCAGACCACAACAAATTAACAGCGGCGAGAAGAGTTACCATCGCAAGCGCCCTTCGCGACCTGTATGACGGAGTTTTTACTGACGACATGGTTAGTTCCCCTTTTTTCCCTGTCGTGGGACGTATCTGTTCTGTTTTTGTCTTTAGAGATAGCGGTATCGGAGGGACTGCAGCTTTTTTCTTCGTTTTTATAAGGCCCATACTTTAGATTCCTCGATCCACTAGCACAACACTTGACTGAATCGCTTGGTCGAGAAAAAAGATAACGCGGTTCAAAAAAAATAACCGCAAATAAAATGAACCGATTGAAATCAGCTAACGACCTAGTGATGGATTTAACCCAACAACAATCAAAGAAGGTGTCACCATGAATATCAAACTTATCGTGAATTCTGCAGCAGCGTTATCCATTTTGCTGGCCTCTGTTTGTCAGGCCGATCCCGCTTCTGGCATGGCTACAGGTAAGCGACAGCACAAACCCATTACTGTCATAAAGTCTATTGATAAAGCAACACCCGTTCTAGCAGGAGCTGCGCATTCAAACGGGCGCGAGATTAAGGCCGGGCATCGTCTTTGTCCTGATGGATCGATGATTAATCCCGGTGAAAAGTGCCCTGAGAAAAAGGGGGAGAAGTAAGTAGATACCAATGCAAACTTAGTGGTTGCAATGGCATTGTTAGAAATGGACATTGTAAATCGCTGAAGAATGCATGGAAATTTGAACCGCTTTGCTTAAGCTTACGACAGAGTAGTCAAACACAAGCGTGTTCATATAAAAAAATGAACATTTACGAAAAAGGAAATACTCGTCATGAAAATTCAATCCATTGTTTTAGCCACTGTATTTTTAATCTCGTCTGCTGGAGCCTTCGCTGAAGGTTCGGGTTTAAATTCGGAAGACCTTAAGCGTAAACCGGCCAAAAATATCATGGCAAAAGAACCTGCTCGTCCAACTTTAAAAAGCACCAGCCAAAGGAACAAGCTTGGAGTCTCCAACAAGCCTCAAGCTGCCGCATCGCAAAGCAGTAGTCAGAAAGAAAACCTGAACAAAGCGGCCTATCTCAAGAAACTTGCGAAGCCAGGCAAACCCACACTTGGCGGCGAAAGCGGTTCGCAGTCGGGTGGTAGCTCAGGTAATCCAGGCTGCCTCAACTGCAATCCCTGATCTGTGCAGCTTGGTAAAACCGGGAAAGGTTGAGATAAGAAATAACATCTTGACCAGCGTTCTATAGACATTAGGCCGATATAAATTCGGCCTTTTTTGTTTGGCAGCGGGTGCGAGTTGTTTTCAAACGATGAATAACCCTCAAGACGTGATGTATCATTTTTGTTGTCCATGCCTCTACGGCATTTATTGAAAACTAACGAAAGCCCTCTTTTACAGATCTTCTGTTGTGCACCTGACCTCCACCCCTGTTTAGAACCACGCTTTGGATGAAATTTCCATCATGCTGCCCTCGCTGCAAACACTGCCGGAGGCATAAAATTAAGAGCGCTATGTGGTCGCTCATGGTTGTAATGGTGTCGCCACTCATCGATGATTTCTTTCGCTTCGTCCAAGCTCCGAAACCAATGCCTGTTGAGACACTCGTTTCTAAATTTTCCGTTCAAGCTTTCTACAAACGCATTTTGTGTTGGCTTTCCTGGCTGGATAAATGCCAGCTTTACCCCTGATTCTTTCTGCCAGAAGAACATCGCCTTGCAGGTAAACTCGGTCCCGTTATCACACGTGATTTGGTCCGGTGCTGCACGTTGGTCGATGAGCTGATCAAGGAACCTGGCAACCTGCTGGCCAGAAATCGAGTACGCTGTCAGCTGACCAATGAGTTCCTTTGAATAATCGTCTTTTACATTCAGCACGCGAAACCTTCGCCCGTTGCTAAGCTGGTCTGAAACAAAATCCATCGACCAGCGGACATTAGGGTAAATCGGTACCATGATAGGCTGTCGTGGTCGTTTCAGCTTCTTTCGCTTCCGAATACGCAACTGGAGACTCTCTTCCCTATAAAGACGGTAGGTGCGCTTCTCGTTGATGACGAGTCCCTCATTCCTGAGCATGCCATGCAGCATCTCATAACCGAGTCCCTGATGTTTGCCTGCAAGCTCAATCAAACGTGCTCTGAGCGCTTGATCCGTCCGCGGTATCGGGTTATAGCGATAGGCTGTTCGGCTAATACTCGCAAGCCAACAAGCGCGCCGCTCGCTCAGTCGATGTACCGAGACCAGATGAGTCGCAATGCCTTTACGGCTCGCAGGCTTTACCACTTTTTTGAGAGCACATCTTTCATGGCCTCGTTCTCTAGGAGCTTCTCCGCGAGCAGTTTCTTGAGCTTGTTATTCTCCGTTTCCAGCTCTTTTAATCGCTTGGCTTCGTTCACTTCCAGGCCGGCATACTTGGACCGCCAGTTGTAAAACGTGCCCGTGGAGATATTCATACGGCGGCATATGTCGTCAACTTTTACGCCCGACTCATGCTCTTTGATCGCACCAATGATCTGTTCTTCTGTGTAACGCTTTTTCTTCATATTGAGATTTCCTTTTGGCTAAAGTAACCGGAAATCTCATCCATGTCATGGTTCTATTTTTCGGGGGGAGGTCAGCGGGAGTCAGATGCACAAAATAGGATATGGGAAAGAGAATGTATTGTGCCAGTGATCCATTTCGCTTTTGTTTCCTTAGCGGTCATTCAGGGTGGCGGAAAATCACATCTGAATTGTGAGAGAAGCGGACTTTAAGCTAGTGCCGAGTTCTGAATTGACACAGACGACAAAGCAGACTTTAGGAACGCCCACAGCATGTGAGACAAACCGGAGCTGGATTTTGTGCGAGAATTTTCCGCACAAAATTCAGCGGAGCGTTTGGCTTCCCATGGCTGTGCTGGTTATACGGTTTATATCTCATTGGCTCGACAGTGCAAATACAGTTGTAGATTCCTCAAGTGCCAGCGCCAATGGCCCTGATAGCTATCTTGCAGGTGCCAAAAAGCGTTTACCTCGCTTTCATTCTGGTAGGACCACATAACCATTTTAAGGTCATTAACTATATCGGTAATATCATCAATTGCATCGCCAACTACTAGCTCGCTCTCCGCTATTTTTTCTGTGATATCGCGAGGCGTATTATAATAACCCCAACTAGGAAATCGCTCTTCCGCCATTTGACGAATTGACGGATAGTCGTTTTCTGGGATTTCATTATCATCAAACCCGCCATCGGGTTTAACGGAATGCATTTGCAAAGCCAAGTAGTCTAGAAGGTAAACAGTTTTCTCCTCGTCTTTCTCAGTCGAGCCGGTGCCTACTTCAACGATACCGATTAATTCTTCTATTGCTGACCAGATATCCATACTTAATTACGTATAACAGTGTGTTTAACGGACCCTTCGGTCCGCTAAACACTTTTTAGGTTTTACTGCTTGAAGCCCATTTAAGCCTTATAGCTTTTTCTATGACCTCATCTGGATCTTCACCTTTGCTGACTACGAAGTCCTTTAATATTTGCAAATGCCATGTAGGACAGTGCCTGCTTTCACAAGGTGTGTCGGGATCATTTGGTAAATGCTCATATGAGAAATGAAAACAAATCCAATGCATTTGCTCGAACATATTGTAGTTTTCTTCGGTGTCATCGACTGGGCAACCGCATCCTTTGCATATTTGATTCATCAACAGTCCTTACAAAGAAACCTAACAGTGCGTTTAACGGACCCTTTGGTCCGCTAAACACTTTTTATGTGTTTATTCGTCATATTCAATAAAGTCCCAAGGGATTTCTTTTTTGAATATTTCAATACATTCTTGCATTAACTCAAGAGACACTGACTCTTTGAACATTGTGATGGTGCGAGTTCTCTCTGTATCGTCTCGGAATATTTCTACGACGAGCTCGTCGTCTCGATAGATTTCGACGCCAATACCGTCTCTAGAATTTACATCGCTTGCAACTATGACTCTATCTTTTGGTTGAGACATCAATACTCCATTGACACCAACGCCCGCAGCAAAGGCAGGCAAAATTGGCGCGGCTTTTGGAACAAAAGGCGTGACGCTTTTGACTGTCCAATTGCCTGCGCTTGTTAAGTGTATTGATGTACATTTCTATTACTAAACTCGCTTTTTGCGACTGTACCATTTTTGAGTTTGTACTTTATAACTGCATCGTATAGTGGATCATGGCCATACCACACACCAATATTTTTCATATGATCTTTGTGGAACTGGTAGTCTTTGTCAGTAAATCGATAGTTTATCAATAGCTCTGCAGTCTCAATATCACTCTCAGTAACGCCACATGTGGTTGAAATTATTGAGGAAGCTTTTTCCTTTAATTTGGATATTTCAATTTCAAGCTCTTTAGTCGGGGCGCCACTTGAAAGCATGAGATCTATTTTCAGAATCTGAGTTCCTTCATGCTCACAATAAGAGTAACCCTCAGCTAACAGGCCACACAGGCCACTCACTGCATGATGACCAACATTGTGAACTGCCGATTGGAATTTGCTCATACTCCCCCTGCGCTTAACAGTGTGTTTAACGAACCTTCCGGTCCGCTAAACACTTTTTATGATTCAAATTGCCTTCCTGAGTTTATGAAGCAAGGATATACATGCCTCTTGTAAAAGATGATTCATGTCATTGGAGTCAAACATTGGCTTAAACCTTAAAATAGTACGCAAAGTGAACAGCCGGGCAAAGTAACTGCGCCATTTGAGCTTAGCTTTTACCATGGTTGTGTAGACGGTTTTGCCGGATTTTAGGTTAACTAACCTAGCTCCAATTTCGATTTTTGGCCTCCAGATTAATGGAAAACCTAAATCACCAAGTGATACATCCCACGCATCGCCTGATTGAAATTTGGGCACTACAATATCCAATGCATAGTCATTATTTTTTGGGTCTTGGGCATTACTAGCATGCGGAAGGTCAAAGATACTTTCGAGCGTTTGCCTAATGGATGTATCAAGATCTTCTCGCTGAGCGAAGATATTCCATTCGTCTAAGTGACGCCCCAAATCACTTCTAGGTGCTACCGCAACAACTCCCAGCCAGAGCCTTGGTTTTTCTTTCTTGAATATGCGGTTTAGCAACTAGCTTTCCTTTTGATCATAACAGTGCGTTTAACGGACCCTTCGGTCCGCTAAACACTTTTTAAGTGCTAGAATAACCATGCTGAAACAGCCGCCACTAATAATGCTGCAAGAATACCCACTACAACTTGCCAAGCGCGAATATGGCTTTGCTCCTTGCGATTTTCCTCTTTCACTTCTGACCGGAGTAAATCGTCTATTCGATTTTTCATTGCCAAGCGCCAGCCAGCATCTTTATCGCGCCAACCAAGTTCTTCATCAGCTCGACGGATTTCTGTAGCGCTAAAATCCTCTATAGCGGAATCATCACCTTT
The DNA here is from genome assembly GCA_965230795.1 of Oleiphilaceae bacterium. Lineage (GTDB taxonomy): Bacteria > Pseudomonadota > Gammaproteobacteria > Pseudomonadales > Oleiphilaceae > PZPK01. The sequence goes on from OZ246020.1 coordinate 808,881, forward strand.
GATATATTTCTGGAATGCCTGTATGACTTTCCATGTTTGCTCACTCATTTTTCCCATGAGATCTCCGAACTATATTGGGCACTTAACAGTGTGTTTAACGAACCTTCCGGTCCGCTAAACACTTTATCTATGTTTTCCTTAAATTGATATTTCACAATCATATCAGACGGTTACATCGACCGCTGCGAAATCAGTCATTGGAAAAGGCGGACCATTTGTTCGCCTTTTCATTTATGGGGTTGTACGTAATTAGATTTTTCTACTTTAAATCAAAGGGCTACGTCAGCTTGCTATCCGGAGCAAGGAGGAAAAAGCGGACCCTTTCATGGATCTGTAATATAAGCACGCAAAACGTCCGCTTTGCCCTTCGGTTGAAGGATGATTTTAATCGGCCGGGATGTCCGCTATTCACCAACAGCCAATGAAGTAAAAGAGGCAAATCGAAGTCCGCTTTGCATCACTTGAGAATTATAACTTCTCACCTCTAATCAGAAGAGCGCCATCATTCAAAACCACATAAAATCCATCTCGGATAAATGCTCCTACCAGGTATTGGTCGCTGTCGAGGTAGATCCATTGATCGTGCTCTCGAAATTTCCAAGCGTTACATATTACTTTGCACCAGCGGCCTTCCTTTGAGTTGGTAACAAATTGAGCGTAATAGAAATCAATAAATCCTAGAAAACGAAAGTGGTCTACTCCGCTTTTGGTTTTTATAGCGGCCCACTCGAGAGTTCCCCAAGTACAAGTCTTGTTCGAATAGTTGTGACGAAGAATTAGATGCATAACTGTACAAGTATACAGTTAATGAAAGAGAAACTTCTTTTGAAATGGAAACGAAAACGGAGAGGTTTTTTGGTAATTTTTTTGGTAAATAAAAAAGGCTTACGTAATCAGATCACGTAAGCCTTTGATATTTGGTAGCGGGGGCCGGATTTGAACCGACGACCTTCGGGTTATGAGTCCAAAGATTTATTCATTAACGCCAAACACTTAGCTAATTTTTTACCAAAAAAAATGGCGATTTATGCAACCAGATATCAATAGGTTAGCGAGTTTTTTTGGTAGGTATTTAGGTCGTCTAAATAGCTTAATTACACTCAGGTTTTACTTTTCGTTGATGCGCGTTATCCCAAACTTTGAGCTGAATGTAGATGTAGATAAGAGACGGACCTCAAAGTCTTTGAAAATGGTGACATGACCAGGACTTTCTCCCCTCAGTTCGATGTTCTTTTCTCCAAGACCACCAATTGATCCATAAACGGTGTATCGAAGAGGTGATTTTTCAAACTTCATACCTGCGACAGAAATAACTAAGTCTCCGTCGAATAGTCTTTCAGAGTTTTCCGTTTGAATGACTGCTTCGGTGTACGCCGGTTCGGATATTTCTGCACTATCGGACATTTCTGCACTAATGGAACCCGCAGTAGCTTTTTCTGAAGCAACTGAGTCAATTACAACGGCGATATCCTTACTTTGAGAGCTGGTGGCTTTGCTCGTCTGTATAGAAAGCTCTCTTTTTAAATTAGAAACCTGCGACGTAAGAATTTCGTTTTCTTTTTGCAATTCCACTTTTTGTTCTTTTAAGTAGTCCACAAGACTACTTGCTTGTCCTTGGCCTATGGTGTAGCCACCGGAAAAAATTCCAATAACAGTAGCTAATTTTATTAGGTCAAAAAAACTGTTTTTTTTGTTGTTATCATTCATTATTTCTTTCCGTTGGAGACCAAAATGTTTTGCATTTTCATGATTCGAAGGTGTCTTTTTCTTCTCCCAAACCATCATTATCGCTTCTTGGTAGTAAGAGGGTTTTGCTTATGTTAATAGCGTTAATAATGCTTTTGGGGGAGTAATCTGTCCCCATTGCTTCTAAGATTGTTTCAGTCGGTAGGCCTTCTTTTAGCATATTGTAAACATTCCTGATCAGTCGACTTCCTTCCATGTCAGGATGTGTGTTTTCGCGTCTCAATGCTGAGTGACCGGGTCTTTCAAGATTGCGAATTCTTCTGTCCAATATACGTACTGTTCTCAATACTTCTGTTAAGATGCTTTCATCGCTTCTTTCTGGTATTTGTTCTTCTGTGCCTGTTTCTTGGAGAATCTCATCAAACTTGCTTTGGAACTGAGGCCAGTATGTTTCAAAAACCTGTTCCAAGACTTGCTCTTTGAGTGATTGATCGCCAAGCGCAGAATTGAGTGTTCTGATCAGCTCAAACAATCCAGTTTTGTCTGGAGTTGTATGATTGAACTGCGCCAATGGATTTGAGACATCTGTGGAATCAAGATCTATAAGAAATGTACAAACTCTAGCGCTTGATAAACCTTTGGCTAGAGCCCCAGACTCAAATAAAATCCAAGGTTTATCTAGATTGGATTTGGTTAAACATACTATTCCTATTCTTGTGTCCTTTAGTTGATCTGAAATTTCGGAGAACCACAAAGAACCCCGATCAATATCCTTGCTTGACATCCAAGGCGTCGCGGCTTGCAGTACGCACTGAATCCAACCATCCAGCAAGTCGGCTACCGCTCGGCTTCGCTCTCCAGACCAACTAATAAATACCTTCATAACTATGAGCCTCAGTTCTTTGATTGTTGTTGGCTAAGTTTGTTGAGTTAAACATAAGAACCCTCAACGTGTACTTGCTCTCTGCATAATTCTATTAGTTTCTCTATTGATTGATTCGGAAAGGCCATCGAGTCCGGGAAACAAAGTATTATCAGATATGCCGTAGTTTTCTAACATTTGGAGAACTTCAGCTTTCTGGTCCGCTCTAATTACAATGCGGCTTAAATTGGGCGTGTCCGAAGCAAGTTTAGATTTTCCGACTTCGATTAACTTGTTTGCGGGCGAGTGGACGGTGAACATACCTTTTTGATTGAGAACCCTAGGTGAAACTGCTCTAGGAAGATAAGCTTTAACACCTTCAGTGCCTTCAATTAGCTCCATGCTCGCATCTTTTTTAAAAAAATCGTATGGGCACTCGTAAAGATAAACTGCACCGGCATCGAGTGGCCGAGTAGATACCGCAAAAAAAGTTGCGACTAATGGATTTTGAGTCCAATCCAAAAGTCTAGTAGCCAAACCGTGGTGCTGAGCTAACGCAAGGCATTCAATATCACTTTCCGGTAGATCGCTATAAGCGCAAGCCTGAGTTCTCCAAGCATTGAATCGACCGATGTCTCGATTTTTTTCTAGGAAGTATTCAGGTCTTCCTGCTTTCGGTAACAATTTCCAATCACAGTTCGCATGCCCTCTAAACCAAGTGCCGAATCCATAATGTGGTTTGAAATTCTCGAATATAGCGTGGAGGTCTTGAGTTTGTTTTATGGAGTACTGTTGCATTAGAGCTTTCCCTGTCTATGCTAATTTTTGAGTTTGATGTGGGCTACTATAGCAGGGTAGATCAGTCGATATTAGTGCGGAACTAACACAGATATTCGCGCGGATCGATATGATCTAAATTTGACCCATTCGTAAGGTCGATAGACGATAACTGATATTTTCTATGATTGTCGATAAAGGGATTTACAATGTTTGAGATAGGAAAGGAATACAAAAGAAAAGAAGAAATTCACGGGGTATATGGCGGCCAGGGCCAAGGGGGGATATCTACTCCAGCAAATCATCCTGTCATTTTTGTATTTACAAGCGATGCTGGTGAGCAGCATGGATACAGAGATGAATTCAGCGAAGAGGGTGTTTTTTGGTACACCGGTGAAGGTCAAGTAGGTGATATGGAGATGAAGGGTGGCAACAAAGCGATCCTAGAGCACTCCAAAAACAACAAAGCCATTCACGTTTTTGAATACACTAGAAAGGCATATGTTCGTTATCTTGGATCAGCTGAGTGTCTTGGCTATCACGAGGAGGTGCGTCCAGATCGTGAGGGGGGCTATCGAAAGGTTTTTGTTTTTCATCTCGATATTGATTCGGTTGATAGGTCTCAGGGAGATACTGACTTAGCCGAAATAACGGAAATAGAAGATAAAAAGACTCTTCGTAAAAGAAACTTGGATGAGCTCCGCAGAGCGGCCTTGGCTTCAGAGTCCAAAGAGTCGACTCCAAAACAAAAATTGCGTTTGGCACGGTATCGTTCAGATGCGATAAAGCTATATGTGCTCAAACGATCTAAAGGAATATGTGAAGGGTGTGGCAGTAAGGCTCCGTTTAAGACGAAAAGAGGGCCTTACCTGGAATGCCATCATCTTCATCGGCTAGCAGATGGCGGGCCCGATCACCCAGAAAACGTTGTTGCTGTTTGCCCTAACTGCCATCGGCGAGCGCATCTCTCGTCAGATTCTCTCAGCTTCAATAACCAGCTAAAAGAGACTGTAATCAGAATAGAGTCATCGATAGTTGGATCGCTTTATTGATGTGGGTCCGAAAACTCTGGTTATCGCTTTATTTGGAGAGATAATTGAAATAACTTTGAAAAATCATATCCCCAATATCGATTGTTTTGGTCTTCTGCGCTGTGGGGAAGGGTTAAGCGGTAGCTAAATGGATCTTTTTGAAAGGAGCTGATTATGCCGACCTGGTTTATTGCACGATTAAATCTCAAGTCTTTTTGTATAGCACTTTCCTTTTTACTTGTTTGTTTCGGTGTATTGATGATTTTCTTGGGAATAGAGGATGCCGGATCAGTCAATCTCGCTTTTACAGGTGGGGAGGGCGAAATACGCTCTGGTTTCGTTGGAGTTACCCTTATTTTCTTAGGAGTATTTTTGTCACTGTTCGCATTGCTTTCCAAAGCGCCTTCTCACTCAATCAAAATTGAGAATGCGGATATAAAGCTCGAGTGGACTGGGAATGTCCATTCTTTTGAAGAGGCCCTAGCATCGATAAAAAAAGTGGTTGATGGTCTTAGTTCTCAGCCCGAAAGTGGAGCTTCTAAGAGCTCGGGCGATTAAATATAAGTCCTCAAAAAACTAGAATTATACCGCCTTGGTATCGATTCGTTATTAATCTGGGTCCGAATCATAGTTATTCCTTTGATTACCAACAAAGGCAATCCAGTTTCTTAGTAGGAATGCGGTTAGTTCCATTTGTTCTACAAATTCCATTCTAGGAGTTTGTTTACAACCAGAGTGGCGTCCCCCCTTAGTAGGGCATAGGTTGTTTATTGATTGACATAGATTTTTTAGAACAGCTTTCGATATGCCTAATGACTCGGATAGTTGCTTATCGCCTTCAAAACTTTGCTTTGCATATTCATAGATCATGTAAAAGTCTGCAGCATTGCGATCTCTTCGACCGAAGAGCCAAAGAGCATTTTTCAAAGGTTGCGAACTTTCAATGGCAATTTTTACATGAGAAGCATATTTTTTTGTTTCTGTTTGGGATACACAGTAGTCCTTCACTCCGCCCACCCTTATTACTTGATTTCCATTTTCATCTTGGATTGGGCTAGAACCGATACCAGGCCGTACTTCATCTTTTCTTTCACCGGCAATAGTTTTCCAAGCCCTCAATGCGCCAAGTAGTATTTGATATTTATTAGTAGCTGCGTCAATTGGCTCTAAGTCTTTGTAGTGGCCGGAAACACATAACCTGAGTCCATTTTTATTCGGTTCTCGGTCAATAAACCCTTCAAATACCAATTCTCCAATTTCTAAGAGTAAGGTTTCATCGCTGAACTGGCTCAGTGCAGGAGCCTCCATATAGACTTGTTTACTCATATGCTTTTTTAACCTCAGAAAGATCAATTCTTTGTTCGTAATCTTGTCACAGAATTAATCGCCACAAATAATCTTGCTACCTTAGTCGAGAGTCTGGGGGCTCAGTCTATTCCGTAGCCGATATCTTTGGCGCCTTGCGAACATAAACTGATTTCATCCTTTCCGACTTATGACCCGAGTGCTGGGTAGGGTGGTTGGTCACACCCCGGGCTTTGATGTCATGGAAGGTAAAACGCTCCTTCAGTCCCCGCTTCAAAGCCTTGTTAATTGTCCTTCGCCAGGCATTCCTAAACTGATTCTCTGTTATCTGACTTCCATCTTCATTATGGATTAGATATTTGCTGGTGGCTTGAGGGTAGAGGTCTTGAGCCGCAGCAACTGCTTTACGCAATCTAGGCGTCCAGGTGGTCAGCTCGCTTTCACTTTTCTTGGTGCGCTTCACGCTGACACCAATATCGTTTGGTGCGTTATCAGGTAGCGTCCGAATCTCACTCATCCGCATTCGGCACAGATAGGCGAGCTCCATCATGATGGGCAGGAAAGGGTAGTCCTTAGCGCATTCCAGGACGATGTTGTATTCGGTATCTTCAGCGTACCTGTCACGAGGTGCCAATGAGAATTTGGAGACACCTTTGCAGGGGTTGGTTTCCGCATATTCTTCTTCGATCGCCCAGGAGTAAACGGCTGATAGAAACTGCAGCCGGCGGTTTGCCTGAGTCGGAGTATCAAATAGCTTGTCTCTCAGTGAAGCGATCGTTTTTCGAGTGATCTTTTTATATGGGAAATCACCAAAGGTCGATCCATCTTTGCCAGGCATGGCACAGATCTTTTCGGAATACCACTCGTAGTCTTTCTTGGTTCTTACTGAAAGCTTCGCGAACCTGGGAGACTTGAAATACTTCTTTAGCAGCCAGGATAGAGAGCGGCCATGGTCCGCATCGTCCTTGAGAGCCCGGTGATAAGCTTTTGTGATTTCATTGAGGGTGGCGCATGCCTTGAGCTGTTTTCCGTTCTGGTCCTTCAGATATACGGAAGCGCCAAACTGTCCTTTGCCCAGGTAAGGTCGGTACTCAATGGCATTGAGCCGTGGCTTCCGGTAAACATAGGGTGGAAGTCGATCGTCCTTCCTTGGTGTGCGTTTCCTTCCCATTATTCAAACTCGAATCCGGATCCCGAATCGTTGGCGCCAATCAAACCTGCATTAATCGCATGTATCGTCGTGACGATATGCCCGCGGCTTAGTTCAAATGGTATGCCCCGGTCAGACAGCCATTTTTCAATCTTAGCTCTCTGGTCATAGCCTAGCCATGCTTTCAGGTCATCCTCACGGATAAGAGAAACATTGATTTGGGCGGGTGCGTTCATTTCGTTATCCAATGAGAAAACATAGTTTGTGCTAAAAGTTTTCTATGTAAAAGGCTTGGAACATCTGATCCAGATCAGCTTTGCTTAGCGTCATGCCTTCGCCTTCTCGGTCATACAGCCAGTACCGGTTGTCAGAGGCTTTCACTAGCGAGAACTCATTGCCCGATATACATCCTGCAGCGTTTGTAAAGGACCGCTGAACGGACTGAATATGTTGGGCGACTGGGTCAGTCATCTGATCTCCAAAAAAAGGCGGCTACTGCAAACTTCAGCCGCCAACGCTCTCGCTTCGCATCAGCAAACACACTATCCGTTTGAGGCTGCTTTCTGTTCATCCTGGATGCGCTGATAGATCTCCTCTCGGTGGACCTGCACATCCTTGGGAGCATCTACACCCAGGCGTACCTGGTTGCCTTTTACTCCGAGGACCGTCACCTGAATATCGTCACCGATCTTTAGTGTTTCACCTGGTTTTCTTGTTAATATCAACATTCACTTTCTCCTTAGTGATAAAAAATGCCCGACAGCAAAACGGGCGGGATAGACAAGTGCTACTTCATCCTGCGCACTTGAGCCTGAAACTTCTTACCTGGGCGCCGGTACACCAGCTTGCAACCGGTCAGTTCCTCGAGGAGGTTGGTGGTGCAATAGGTAGTGGATTTATTCAGCTTGATATCGCCGGTGGTTTTAATTGAGATCATTTCCAGCTCTCCATTTCGTCTTTGAATGGTGGAGGCGGCTGTCTGCGCTTGCTCTTACGGCAAGACCACAAGACACCCAGAACAATAAATACCTGGAGCAGAAAAACGGCGAGAATGGTCAATAGATCAAATGGCATAGAGCACTCCTTTGCGTCTGCCTCTTTGAGGTATGCGACGAACCAGCCTAACGATTTCCGTATCGTTGCTATTGGGCGAACTGAGATCAGGCGCCCGTGAATCCATGCCGATTGTCAGAAGCATCATTATCGCAAATGACAGCTGTTTTAGATCCGACTCGGTCACGAATTCTTGTAAAACCAGCTTCGCAGCCAATGCAGCCTTGTTCGCTGCGTGAAACTTCAGCTTTAGCTGTTCTAAATGAAATGTGACCGTGCAGGGTTCAATGTGAGCTCGAATAGCTATTTGCTTGTTGGTCATTCCGCTACAGATATATTTGGCGATCTCTGTTTGGCGCTTCGTTAGAGTTATTGATTCCATGACTGCCTCCATTCAATTCACAAAAAGTAAACCATGGTTGACTACGGTAAGTCAACTATAAGTACCCACAAATATGTTTTGATTTACTTTTCTTATAATTTGAGCGGGCTATTTGGGTACTTTGTGGCTTTAAGCCCAGGAAAAATGCCAGTCGGAGCCGCCGTATACCTGATTTTTGAAATTCGGGTAAGAATAATTTCCGGGTTGTAGGCAAAAAAAGGAGAAAAAAAAATAAAGAGGCGACCATTTACGTCGCTAATAATTGTACTGTATGTTTATACAGTTTAAAGAGGAGGCTGTTTTGGGAAACCGAGTTGGTGGAGAGGTCATGACCTGTCAATTATTGGTGTCGGCTTACCAAAGAAAGAATAATTTTGGGAGGGTAGAAATGGCTGCAGCGATTAGGCGGCACATTATTCACAGAAACTTGGAAAGAGATTTCAGCAAGTCGCCTGCCGCGGCCGCACGCTCTTCTTCTGGAAGAGAGGATATATAAGCGTGCATTTCCTCTTTTATTTGATCTGGAGATGGAGCGTCTTCCATCATTTCTCCGACGCCAAGGCGCAACCAATCCTCTCGTACACGGAGCGACTCGCGTAATTTCTTGGCAGCATCGTGAGAAGGAATTTTTCCTTCGTTTAGCCATCCTCCCACCGCTTGTTTTGAAACGTCCGCTAAGCGAGCAAGGTCGGTATTTTTCAGGCCAAATTTGTGTTTGATGGCGCCAATTCTTTCAGAGATATCCATAGCCATAGATCAAGCATACTTTACTTATCTTATATATCGGGGTACTTTTGGTTGACCTTATTTAATCAACCGTGGTTTACTTTTTGTCATGCTGACAATCGAAGAGCTATTGCCTCACTTTGAAAACAAGAAAAGCCGCATAGCGGAAGCTTTGGATATTTCTAAGCAAGCCGTCGGTAAATGGCCTGATGGAGTGTTACCCGAGCTTCAAGAGAAAAAGATTCGCTATGAAATTCTCCCAGAGCTTTTTAAGCCGAAAGCTGCTTTTACGAAACTCGATAGTCAGTCTAGCCGTGATTGCATAGTCGATCAGCTCTAAAAAAATATAGTTTGTCGAGGCTTCGATAAGCGGAAGGGGTTTTACGATGAGTCTAGACGCGACTCGCTGGGCCTGGAATCAGCGAATAAAACAAAACTCACGAACCAGTCGATCAGCAGTAAAGATCGTGCTGGTGTCTATGGCGGACCGAGCCGGAGAGGATCACATCTGTTATCCGAGCATAGCCCGGCTTGAATTGGATACCGAGCTGAATCGCAAAACGATTCTGAATGCGCTTCGTTATTTGGAAGAGCTTGGTCTGATTAAAGACACGGGAGATCGGAAAGGCAGGACCAAGAAGGTGAAAGTCTATCGGCTGGTGGGTGTCACCGGAAGAGAGGAGAAAAAAGGTAATAGTCCCAATGGCGGTACTGTTAAAAAATGCTCTTCTTCAAACCCCGCGGAATCAGTGGGCTCGAAACAGTCCCAAATTCGGAATGATTCCGAAAACGGAATGATTCCAGATTTACCAGCTAATAGGCCCGAAAACGGTACTCTTAAACAGTCCCAAATTCGGGACTCAGAACCTATCAGTTTAGAACCTACCAATGAACCTCCCTGCGCTTTGCCGGAGCAAAAGCGCGTGTCGGGTGATTCGTCTTCTGAAGATTCAGAACCTTGGGTATCTGCCAAAGGCAAGAAGCTCAAGCCAGCTGAACGAGTGATCTTCAAAACGCTCTGGGATGCATACGATCACAAGAAGGGCAGGGCGAAAGCCATCGATGCGTTTCTCAATTATCTGAAGCCCTGGTTTGGCAAAGATCCGGAAACCAACCGCAAGAACCTCGATCGCTTGCTAGCAGCAATACGAGCTCACGTATCGGAGCGTAAGCCGGATATCACGCCGTTGTACTTCGAGCGGTGGATCTCTCAGCGACGTTGGGAGGATGGTTGGAGCCAAACAGCTCGAATGAGCTCCAGCATGATGGGCCATGACGAAAAGTCCGAGCGGGCGCAGCAACGGCCGTTCTGGGAGGTTCAGGGTTTCAGAAGCCATGAGGACTGGCAGGAGTACCAGGGCGAAGTTCAACACCTGAAAACCTTGCAGTACCTGAAGAAGCCAACTGAGAACGACAAGCGATTGATGGAACAGATCAAGGAGAGAATCCGAAAGCTACGAGCTCGCCAGCCAGGTTCTCAGCAGCAGGCAGAGGTTCATTCGATTGCTCAGAGGAAATCTGCCTGATGCCAAAGCACATCGAAGATCTGCACCAGGAGACGCTTTTTTCCTGGGCCAATTGGCAACGAGTCCAGCTGGACGATGGGTCAGTCATCAAGCTTTCAGATGCGCTGTATGCCATCCCCAATGGCGGCAAACGAAATCAACGAGAAGCGGCCAGGCTGAAGCGTCAGGGTGTGAAGGCGGGTGTTAGTGATACGCATCTTCCCATCCCCGTGGGCAGCTTTCATGGGCTTTGGATTGAGTTGAAGAAACCGTTCAAGCAGGGCCAGTCAAAACCCAAAGTTACTGAGAACCAAAAGGACTGGTTGGAACTGGTTAAACGGTTGGGGCACTTGGGTGTTGTGGCCTATGGGGTCGATCAGGCCAAACACGCCATCAAGACATACCTGGGCGACCGTCTAATTGATAATCGGCGATCAACCAACCCGTGGCAGGGCGAGCAAAAGAATGACTAGGCTTTTTTGTAGATTGAATCTGGAGGGGGATGAATGAATTGCGACGCAAACGATAAAGCACAGCTGCGATTTGAGTTGGCAAAGCAGTTGTTGGAGTTTGAGAACAGTGGTCGCAGCATCAAGAAGCTAAAGCCTCAGCCAAATCCTGTCAGGCGCCCGCTTGCCAAAGACAAAAATGCGATCACGAATAAGTTTTCGCATAGGGGCAAGCCCAAGACCTTCAAGGAATACTATGAAGAACATGGGGCAGAGTGGTTGCTCGAGCAGTTTGCACTGTGGGCCAATCTTCCTGGGGAGTTGAGGGTTTGCTATCCAAAGCAATCAGCTTTCGTTGTATGCATGGGGCAGGGGACTATCAACATACCGCGAATAGACCAAGACGTCCTCGACGTCCTGCAGCGGAGTATAAATGCCATTCCCCGGGACAGCGAACGAGAGGCGCTTGATCTCTATTACGTCAAACGAAGGGCCTATGATGTTATTGGCAGGTACCAGGCATGCTCAACCAGTACGGCGCGAAACCGTGTTACGAGTGCTGTGGACTTTGTGGATGGTCGGATCAGTATGTATTTGGAGATACTGGAAGCAAGCTAGTTCAGAAAACTAGAGAGTTGATGCGCTTGGCCTAATTGAAGCGTCCAGAATTGCAGCTCTAATATTCATTCGTTTTTCTTTGGATACTTCGATTGCTTGTTCCGCAAGCCAGCTTTCCATGCGATCTTTTTCATAATCTTTTGGATCCTTAAAGTGCTTTCCATCTTTGAACCACATAACGACAAACATGCCACTAGTTGATCTGATTGCTTTTAGATAAGCTGGTAGTTGATTGAAAATACCTTTTTTTAATTCTTTGTGGTGTGCGATTTTAAATTCAATACCGACACTTAAAGGGGTTCCCTGTTTGGTTGTATATAGAAATCGGAAATCGAGCGACCCAATCCCCTCATCGCTTTCCCTAATTACCTGTATACCCATTGGAGCCAGCGCTAAGTCTAGAATTACATGAAGCGTTGGTTGTATTTTCGTTTCTCCTTTGGGGGCTCGTGGCAAGGTGATTTTTTCTCCTTTATGATTAGTCGTCTTCTCACCATCCCAGAAAGGTTCAATCCATCGACGAAATTCTATTTGGTGCTTCAATACGTCATCAATAGCCTGTTGTATGACTGAAAGTAGGTCACCTTCTTCTACTATCTCTTGCGACAAATGCTTTGCAACAAACGATTGAAGCAACTTCTTTGTACCGGTTTCATCGATTTTCGGAAGCAGATAATCGTACACACCTTGTTTGTAAGCATCTTTCGAACACAATGCGTTGATTTTCAACAATAATGCTTTGTTAGAGCGGCTTTTGTAGTAGTGCTCCAAAAACATTGTCACATCTTCATATTTTAGGGGGGGAATGTCTTGCCAATTTTGGGATTGTATTAGTCTGTTTAAAATAATCAGTGCAGTGATTTTTTCTTCGTTGTCAGGACCTCCGGTAATTTTAAGTTTTTCATAGTCGTGATCCATTTTCATTCCGTTCTCTGAAGTACTGTCTATCCAAGAAGCGATACGTTTAGCAATTACTATCCTCAAATGTACAGCCGGGTATTTACCTCTATTGTCCGTGAAGGCCGAAAAGGGAATGAGTTCCAGTCCAGTGCCTGAAGCGCCGAAATTTAAATCATGGGTAACTTCGTACACGGGATCGTTCTTTTCGTTCTCGAGCAACGTTATAACGACTAGTACTCTGGCGTCATCGTAAGTAAGGTTGTAGCGCCCGTTTGGAAAATTGTATTTGTTAGCAGGAAGAACAATATCCAATAAAGTAGCATACTCATCATCTGTACCTTCCAATATCGACTTTGCCGTCCCTTTAATAAACTGGAAGTCGGCCATGTTCATGTTTAGCTTAATTTCGGAAGTATCCACTAGATTTCCTTTTTATTTTTTTTGAACCTTTTTGTGTCCTCAAGGAGTCTCAAGGCCAATTTTTTTCTGGGGTCTTGCATCTCGGAAAAAAGTTGTAGAGCTTCTCGCAAAAATGGCTCCGCTTGTGCAAAAGCTCTCTTTTCAAACGATAAGACGCCTAGGCTTAAGACACTTTGCGCTTTCAGCTCTTTGAATCCTGACTTTTCAGCAATATCTAAACATTTCTTGTACATTGCTTCAGCTAGATCATCCCTATCTTGTACTTTGTACAAATTACCTAAGTTACCGTAATTGTCAGCCAAACCTCGTTTATGGTTGAGATGGTGGTTTATCGATAGTGATTCTTTAAAATAGTCTTCCGCCTGTTTAGTTTCACCTTTATCTAAATAGAGGGCGCCGAGATTTGTATAGTCTCGTGCCATATTAAGCTTGAGATTAAGTTTTAAGTTGATATCAAGTGATTTTTGAAAGAATTCTTCGGCTTTAGCGTTGTTTCCAGCTTTGCTGTAAAGAATTCCAAGATTTCCGAACTGTTGGGCTGTTGACTGCTGGTCGCCCAATAGTTCAAATATAGCCACTGAACTGGAGAGCAATTGCTCTGCTCTAGGAAAATCACCTTTGCTTTCGTAGAGCATGCCCAAATTGCTGAATGTTGTAGCTACGCCACTTTTGTGACCGATCGATTCATTGATGCGCAAGGCTTCTTGAAATTCCGCCTCAGCTTCATCTAATTTTCCTTTAGAAAAATGGATTAATCCCAAGTTCGATTTATCACGAGCAACAGCGATTTTTTTTCCTATTGATTCGTTAGTAGCTAGAGACTTCTGGTACATTTCTTCAGATCGCTCAGTCTCACCCCTGACCTTGTATAGTGCTCCCAAGCTACTGTAGTTGTTTGCCAATCCTTCTAGGTGATTGAGTTCTTTGTTAATGGCTAGCGATTGTTCGAACATTTCTTTGGCTTGTTTGAAGTCTCCTAGTTTTTCGGACAAGATCCCTAGATTGCCATATTGATTAGCGACGCCTTCTTTTTGATCTATGGATTCAAAAATGTGCAAAGATTCGCGAAATATTTCTTCTGCTTTTGAAAGCTCTCCCTTTCTCATCAGGACATTTCCTATATTGCCTTTAGCTGTCGCTACTCCTTCTTGAAAGTTTAGGGAAACGTTGGATTCTAGGCATTTCTGATACATCTCTAGAGCTTCATCCACTTGTCCTCTTATCAGATAAAGATTGCCTAGGTTTCCATATGCGGTTGCAGTCGCAACAGATGCATTGTCATGGCCACTTAAGCTGAGCCACTTTTTGAGTACAGAAAAAGCCGTGTCTAGATCTCCGGTGCGTTGATAAAATTCCTGACCAAGAGCAAGCACGCGAAGATCTTCAGACTCAACAACAAGTCGAGAAAATTTTTGACGAGCAGTCTCAACTTTGCCGACTTTGGATAGTTCTGCAGCATCTTCTGCTGCTTGCAACTGCAGCTCATGTAACTTGATAAGAGCTTGTTGTTCGGAATCTTGGGCAAGTGCTGCTTCACGACTTTTTTGTGCGGCGATTGTCTTCGCTTCCTCAACCTCTTTCAGAATTTCTAACGGAAGAATTACACCTTGATTTTCAGATTCAAGTGGAGGTAGTTCTCCTTTGGCGAATGCTCGGAGATGCATTTCAATTTCGCTTACGAACGATGTTTTACTGTCAAAATATCGGTAAAAAACTTGTTTCGAAGATTCAAGTTGTGCACGAAATTTCATAACTGATTGAAGTTGGGGGCCTGGATCCGCCTCGGACTCAGGGTCAACTCGCTTAAATAGCACGAATATTTCTGGCTTTTTGTTTTTTTCCCAAAGCTGAAGTGCTCTATGGAACTCTCCTTCCGTGTAGGATGTATATGGCTTCGCATCCGGAGCCTCTTGACCCCATCTCCTGTTCAATACCAAAAAAAAGACATCGCAACGATCGATTTCTCTATCAATAATGTACTGTGGGCGACGACCAGTTGAGGCCAACATGTCCTCCCAACCTAATGCTTCAAACTCCACATCAGCACCATCACCAAATCCCTCGTTCAAAAGATTAATGGTATCCCTGAACTGTCTTCGCTCCACAGATAGGTCTCCAGGAGAAGCTATAAATACGGATATCTTTCTTTTCATGTCTGCTTAAATTTTTTTATAAGAATTGCTCAATTTTTTGACGAGGTGATATGGTCTTCCAATGACTGATACAGGTGTTGTCCGGCTGTGGCTAATCTTGGTCGTTTGCTTGAGCATAGCTTGATTTTCCATCGTCACGTTTATCGCTAGGGTTTGTGACCACGTCTTTTCCTAGCAAATAACCCACAATAGTTCCCAGCAAGCCAATTACTGGAGCAATTTGTTTGTCGTCGTAGCCGGCAACAATCAGAAACGTCGCAACACAAACAATCGATATAGTTCCGAACAACCTCAGAACTGCTTCAGGTTTTGTTCCGTGCTTGATGGCATAGGTGGCTAGGATCATTACGAATAGGAAGAAAATCAGAATAACAGAACTGATTGTCATGGCTTCGGTCACTGACCACCATGATTCAACTTTGTCTTTTGGTTGTTGTGTTGAGGCAAGTTGTCCCTGGTATTTGAAAACTAGCGATGATTCAAGATCATTAATTTTGTTGTTGAGTTCATCCAGACGGTCCTGTCCAGATGAAACTACATGAAGCCGAGGAGTAGCGGGACTTGCCAAATGTATATCTGGCGCTCTTGGTATTGCGTGAACTTGGTACGAGGAACTAATCTGATTTGTTGTCATTGCTAGATTCCTTTCTTTTGTTTTTTTCTTGATCCAACATCGACTCGAGCACGTTTATCTTTTCTTTCATCGCTTTGATTAAGGCGTGTTGCTCTCGAACCAAGTCATTCAGTTGGCGAACCTGGTCTTTTAACTCGGACTTGGAAAAATCGTCCAGGGGGTCGTTTTGATCCGAAGACGCAAGGCTTGGAACTTCGCTAACTGCATCTAAGCTGGTTTCGGAGGAGCCGAAAAGATCCAAGCTAAGTGCGCATACAGGCCAAGCTGAAAATGAGAGAATGATTACAAAGAGGGGTGCCTTGAGCATCACGCTATCCCTGTCGTTTTTTGTTCTATACCCATACAGCAGCCAAATACTAATATTCTGGCCTCGCTAAATCCATTGACTCGCACATATTAATGTGAAAACATAATTTTCATGCAAGATGCGGTTTTTGCGCATCGACTAATTTTATATACGGAAAACCTCGCCTCCTTCGGGACGCGGGGTTTTTTTGTGCCTGAAATCCGGAGGCCACTATGCAGCATTTCCTGCCCCATGAATTCCAGTGCTTGTGTGACTATGACTGTGGTATGGGCTTCCAGGATATGAAAGAAGAGCTCGTAGAAGCTGCTGACCTCGGGCGTTCTATCTCTGGTGTACCTTGGCGTATTCGTTCTGCTATCCGTTGCACTCGGCATAATCGCGATGTGGGAGGCAAGGAGCTTAGCGCTCACACCAAAGGTTGGGCGTTGGATGTCGAGGCACTAACAGCACACACCAAATTTCGTATTGTCTACGGGATGATAAAGGCTGGATTTCACCGTATAGGCGTGTACGAAACATTTGTCCATGGTGATATGGATCCGGAGCTTCCCAAGGAAGTGATCTGGAAAGGGGAGTAGTAGTGGAGATATGGGGTTTTCTTAGCAACCTGATAAAACCTGCTGTGGAGCTCGTTGATGAGCTCCACACGAGCGAAGAAGAACGGCTCAAAATCAAAGAGGTGTTGTTCAAGGCGCAAACCAACATGGCGCTCAAAGCCATGGATTACGAAGCCAAGCTCATGGAAGCCAAGACCAGCGTCATCAAGGCCGAGGCTCAGGGCCAGAGCTGGATACAACGCTCCTGGCGTCCCATCACAATGCTGACGTTTTTGGTGTTGGTAGTGTGTGACTCGTTTGGGCTGCTCGCTTTCCGGCTATCTGGTGAGGCCTGGACACTCCTGCAAATAGGTCTTGGTGGCTATGTCGTTGGACGCAGTGCAGAAAAACTCGCCCCTCAACTGTCGCAAGTGATGCGTAGGGACTGATCTGGTGGAAATTGGAATAGAAATTCTGTTGTTAATCATAGGGGGACTCTTGTCCCTCTTTGTACTTCTGGGACGCCTGTTTTGGAACCGCATTTTTTCGGCTCACGACAAGCTAGAGGAGCGTGTTCTGAAATTGGAGAGTAGCGCTGTCACGCACGACGACCTCCAGCGATTGGAAAACAAACTGGATCAGATGATTAATCGCCTCGATCGCGTATTTGAAAGGCTATCCCAACGGTGACAAATCTAGCCTTCGTTAATGAGCTCTAGGACAGAATACCGGAGAAAGTTTCATGATTTACAGAATCACACTGATTGCCCTCTCCCTGCTATTTTTCGGCAGCCTCGCTATGGCCGGATTACCCGGATCAAGTATCACATTAACTCAGAGCGATTTCGATACAGTCTGCAACAACGGCGTGATCGAGCGAAAGTTCAAGGGCGTGTGTCCTTCTTCATGGACTGCTGGCGCACTGTCAGTACAAGGCGGTGGTGGCAGTGTTTCAGGACTGCTTACTTTGTCAGACATAAACTACGTGGGTGCATTTCGACCAGACGGCAACACGTTTGGCGCATCAGGCGTACAGTACACAGACAAGCACATTCTAGCGATCAACCCGCAAAACGGAAATCTGTTAATAACCGGTGCAACGACAGAAAACACGCGAGACATTGGCGAGTTCGAAATCCCAGCTCTATCAACAAGTACGTCTGTTTCTGATCTTCCTATCGCAGCTAATACGCAGCCTTTCGTTGATGTGTTTGATCAGATTCCTTCTCGTAACGCCGACAGCGATGAAACTAATGGAGTTGGCATCTACGGCATGTATGCCATCGATAATGACGTAATCATGAATTACGCCGTTTACTATGATGCGTCTTCCCCGGTTGCTGATGAAAGTATCTTTATCAAGCGCAACGCCTCCGATTTAGATGCGTCTACGGGTGATACAGTTGGCGCGTTTAAGTTTGATTGTGGAACGTTGTGTAGTGGTTGGATTTCACCAATTCCTAGCGAATGGCAATCTGCTTTAGGTGGAGATCATATTGCTGGCTGGGCATCAGGCACGACGCGAGCAATCATTAGCCGCCTGTCGCTCGGCCCTTCTGCATACGCGTTTAATATCGCGGATCTAACATCGCCCCCTGCAGCTGGATCAACGATCAATACGGTGCCTCTGATGTCGTTCGCTTATCCAAATGCGATGGGCATCGCTGGCGATACGGTCAATGTTGATACATATCTTGATGGGCCAGGAACGCTGTGGAATAAGGCGTCAACGATTGACTATTGCGTGATTGTACCGGGTTCTGACACGTACCTATGCCTTGGACATGATGCTGGGTATTTATCAGGCCTTGGATACAAGCTTCGCACCAATACGTCTCAAACAGATTTGGGTGACTATGACGCAAACAGCGTGACGGACTATCGAAATATCTATGCGTTGATTGACGTTAACGATTTTGTAGATGCTCGCAATGGTGTGATTAATGTTCACGATATTATTCCGTATGAGTGGGGGGCGTTTACAGCTCAATTTGGTGGTACACCAGAGACGGGAATTAATCGGATTTCAGGGTGTGCATATGATCCAGTGACAGGGCGGCTCTATGTATCTGTTGTTGATGCTGACGACGTGCAGTCTGCTCCATCCTCCCAGCCGGTGATAGAAGTCTACACATTCGGAGGAGGCAGCTAATGTCTTCACTCGTTCAACACAAAACGGGTAGCTGGGCGGATCCGTCCTCTGCCACTTTCGACAATCCTGTCACGCAGGGAAATCTAGTCGTTGCCGTGCTCACAGGACGCTCTGGCGAGGCTGCAACCGCTCACGTGATTTCCGGCACAGGCTGGGTTCCGCGCATTCAACGCACGGTGAACCAAGCCGACTTGACCTATCGCCGCTCAATGTCTCTGCACACTAAGGTTGCGGGGGCCTCTCAGCCGCAGACTATTACCGGCGCTGGAGGTGTCGGTAGCAGTGGGCTCTTATCCATCTACGAATATAAGCTTGACACCGAGGAAGACCAGTGGACTTTCTTGGAAGCCGTATCGAACGATAACGGCACGACCACAAACGGAGACACGATCAGCACTGGAGCAACATCCTCTTTACCTGGGGACAAGATTTTTCTACTAGGTGTTCTTGGCGCTAAATCAACGAACTACTCAAACCCCCCGACGGTTTCGTGGAGCGATGGATTGTCTCTCGATGCTCAAGATGCTTGGGGTTATCAACAGATGGGACATTCTGTCGCTTCAGCGACGGTAGCCACAGCGGGCGTAAAATCTAGTACGGCGTCCTACTCGCCATTAACTACAACGCAAAACGATGGCCTGATGGCCGGGCTGTTGGCGTTCAAAGTGGCGGATGCGCCAGCTAACCAAGACCCGACGCTCGACAGCACCTCACCTGACACGCTAATTGACGCAGATGCAGCCGGAAGCTATGACCATAGCGCCGACTTCTCGGACGCTGACAGCGACCCGCTAACGTTCTCCGCTTCGCCCGCGTTACCAACTGGGTTCAGTCTGAACAGCTCTACCGGCGTTCGTAGTTGGGACGGATCTCAAATAGCCGGCGTGCCGACGATTCACACGATAAGTGCTGACGATGGGCAAGGTGGCACAGCGGCAGAAGATGAGATTGTTATTGGTGTTTGCCCAGCAGGCAAAACATGGATAACCGGCGCCGTTGCGGCATTGACGGGGCTCTTCGCCGAACCAGAATTCTCAGGGTTGGCAATCGGTGACATCATCTATGCGTATTGGTCTAGCGGTGGCGGTACATTTGACCCTACAAACGGAGCCGTTGCGGGGGATGTCGGAGGTGGCGAGCTAACAATCTATGTGCGCGATATCAGCGACACGAACAACGCAACCGCGATAGATGCTACACCGTTCGTAATTACGGTGCCTGGCCCAGACACGGAAAAGCCAGTCATTACCCTGACCGGTCCTGCAACGGTAAATCTTGACGAAGGTGACACGTACACTGAACAGGGAGCGACGTGGACAGATAACGTCGATGGCTCCGGAGCTGCCACCGTGGGCGGCGATACTGTGGACACAAACACTCCCGGAACCTATGTGGTTACCTACGACTACACTGACGCAGCAGGCAACGCAGCGGCTCAGGTCACCCGTATAGTAAATGTGCTCGATGCCAGCGCTCCAACGATCACGTTGCTGGGCTCTGCGACAGTTACACACCCTCAAGGCTCTACCTACAGCGATGCCGGAGCCGCCGCGAGCGATGCCATTGATGGCGATATCACTGGGGATATCACAGTCACCGGCCTCAATTTTGATGTCAATACGGTTGGCAGCTACACAATCCGATACAACGTCAGCGACTCGCAGGGCAATGCAGCTGCTGAGGTGACTCGTACTGTAAACGTTACAGACCAAACGGCGCCGGTTATTACCCTAGCGGGTGGGGATGTCACGGTTCCGCAGGACGGAACCTATTCAGAGCCAGGGTACACCGCGACCGACAATAATGATGGCGACATCACGGTAGATGTGGTGGTCGGCGGTGATACGGTCGACACCAGCACACCTGGTGTTTATACCATCACCTATAACGTAACAGATGCCGCAGGTAATGCAGCGTCTCAGCGCACGCGAACGGTGACCGTGACTGCGGGTAGCGACATCGATGTCGATTACATTCCGCGTTTGTTGGCAACTGATATTCAAGAGGTCACATTGTTTGCCGGTCGTGGCAATCGATTCAGAGTGACGATATCGCATGACGGCATCGAGGTTGATCTATCGGCTTTCACTCGGTTTGAACTCCATGGTCTGACCACTGAGAAGCTGGATAGTGTAGTCAGTGTCGGTGTTTTCGATACGAATGATGGTGGCGGAGTGATCAATATTGATCCTGGCTCTATCGATAAAGCGGATTTGGTGACGCAAAGTGGTACGGCTAAAACCACTCTCATTGGTTACACGGCTGCAGAGACTGAGGGTGTCATTCTATGGCATCCAATGCTCGCGCAAGCCAACGTCACAGTAAATATCCGCAGTGCCTAAGCGACCCAATCGCCCCTGCAGGGACAGGCTATGCAAGGCTGTCCATCGTAATGCAAATGGATACTGCGATGACCACCAGAGTGAGGCTACAAATTGGGGCAAGTGGCAACAGAAGAAAGGTAACGACCGGCAGCGTGGTTATGGTTGGGCGTGGCGCCAATTAACAAAACAAATTCGGGAGCGCGACGCGAATCTATGCCAGCCCTGCAAGCGAGAAGGATATCTCTCTGAGGCGCACGCAGTGGACCATATCAAACCGAAAGCGCAAGGTGGTACCGATGATCCAGCTAATCTCGAATGCATCTGCTACGCATGCCACAAGCGCAAAACGGCCACGGAATGAAGGGGAGGGGCGGGTCAAATCTCTGGAGGGTGAGGCCAGTACACCGCCGCCCTAAGTCAATTTTTATGCGTGCGAAATAAGGAACTTTTTTTTGGAGTTTTCAGATTATGGCAACCGCTGTTAGGGCGGCTGGTGGTGGACGCAAGAAAAATGATGCTTTTGTTGGTGTCGGGGATTCGAGTCTTACCAGAATAGCTCCCCCTGAAGAATTAAGAGACGAGAACTCGAGAACCATCTGGAAGGTTCAATCAAAAAAAATGATTGAGTCCGGAGTAATGGCAGTCGAGTTTATCCCTCTGCTGATCGCGTACTGCAATTCTTACTCGCTCATGATGCAGGCGGACCAACTGATCCTGCAGGATGGTTTGACTGACATGAGTGAACAGGGTGGGTTAAAAAAACATCCGGCCGTGAATGTTCGAAATGACTGTGTATCACAGCTGGCTCGTTTGGGGTCTCTCATGGGTCTAGACCCACTGAGCAGGTCCAGAATGTTGGGCGCTAGCGGAGATGGATCTGGTGAGGATGAAAACGAATTCGATGACTTTTAGCGCATGGCATCATACCCAAACGTCACGGCGGCAAATCAGTACGCCCGTTCCGTGGTGTCAGGAAAAATATTGGCGTGCAAGTACGTCCAGAAAGCGTGCCAAAAGCACCTCGATGATTTAAAGCGCCAGAAAAATAAGGGGTTCAAATACCGGTTCGACAAAGATAAAGCTGAACGGGTTTGTAAATTTATTCAGCTGCTGGTCCACACAAAAGGAAGGTGGCGAAGCTCTTCGATAGAAGCGTCGAGGATCCAGCTGGAGCCGTGGCAGATATTCATTTACTGCGTGGTGTTCGGCTGGCTCAAGAAAAAAAACGGGAAGCGCAGATATAGCGAAGTCTATATCGAGGTGCCAAGGAAAAACGGTAAATCGATTCTCGCTGCAGGTACCGGGCTCTACATGGCGTGCGCTGATGGTGAGCATGGGGCCGAAGTGTATTGTGGCGCTGCCACAGAAAAGCAAGCCTGGAAAGTATTCGAGCCGGCAAAGCTTATCGTCGAGCGGCTCGCCAACCTAAGGAAGCGATTCAAAATAAAGCCCTGGGCCAAAAAGCTGGTCCTACCGGATGGCTCAAAATTCGAGCCTGTTATCGGTGACCCAGGCGATGGTGACAACCCTCACTGCGGTATCGTCGACGAATTCCACGAGCACAAAACGTCGGCACTCTACGATACATTTCTCACTGGGATGGGTGCTCGGGAACAGCCGCTGATGTGGGTCATCACAACTGCCGGCTTTGATATCAGCAGCCCCTGCTATGAGATGCGCGAGCGTTCAATCGAAATGCTCAATGACATTACCGCATCTGATGAAGGACTGTTTGCCATCATCTATACGATCGATGACGAAGACGATTGGAAAGACGAAAAGGCCTTGTTCAAGGCAAACCCAAATTTAGGTGTTTCAGTTGATTTGGATTTCGTCAAAGGTCACCAGAAGGTTGCGATCGCCAGAGCGAACAAGACCAACGCTTTTTTAACAAAGCATCTGAATAAATGGGTCACGGCCAAGGAAGCCTATTTCAACTTTGACAAGTGGAAGTCGTGCGAAGACCCGGAATTAAGCATAGAGCAGTTTGAAGGAGAGAGCTGTTTCCTCGGGTTTGACCTGGCGCAAAAGCTCGATCTCAACGCAATGGTTCGCATTTTTGTCAGAGAGATCGACGGAAAAAAACATTACTACAGCGTCGCCCCAAAGTTCTTTGTTCCTTATGACTCGATATTCGAAGCAGAGAGTAAGCGGGTTGGCGACCGATACCAGAAGTTTCATACCCAGGGATCCCTGATTGCCACGGAGGGCTGCGAAGTCGATTACCGATTTATTCTGGATGAAGCTGTTGAAGCAGCGACCTTGAATCCAGTTGTTTCTTCACCGATAGACCCGCATGGCGCCACTAACCTGTCTCACCAGCTCGATGATGAAGGATTGGAGCCAATATCAATTCAGCAAAATTATACAAACATGAGTGACCCGATGAAGGAGTTAGAGGCCGCAATACTGAGCGGACGATTCCATCATGACGGTAATCCGGTTTTGTCCTGGTGCATTTCCAATGTCGTCGGAAAGCACATGCCTGGCAGTGATGATGTGGTCCGACCAATCAAGCAGAAAGCGGAAAACAAAATAGACGGCGCGGTTGCTCTCATTATGGCAATCGGTCAGGCAATGATCCAAGAGGTGGAGGACGCCCCAATGATAGGAATCCTTTAATGTTTGGTTTTCTTAAGCGCAAGAGCAACGATGGCGGAGACATTGTAACCAGCAGTCAGCTCTATGATCGGCTGGTGGAGGGCATGATGGCCGAGTCCGGCGTCACGATTACGGCCTCGAATGCCATGCAGATCGCAACAGTGTTTGCGTGTGTTCGTGTTCTAGCAGAGTCAGTAGGAATGCTGCCTTTGAATATTTTGCAAAAGCAGGACAATCGAACCATTCGGATTACTGATTCCCCTGTTTCAAAAGTGTTCAAAGCAGGCCCCAATGACTATATGACAGATCAGGAATACAAAGAGCTGATCGTCACACACCTTTGCTTGCGCGGTAATCACTACGCATATAAGAACGAATTCATAGGAGCGTCGACCAGTTCTCTTGAGTTATTGCCAATGAACCCGGGGGCAGTGGAGCCAAAGCTCGATGAGAACTATGAGGTTTCATATGAGGTCACGTTTCCGAATGGCCGAAAAGAAACGCTGCCGCAAGAACAGGTTTTTCATGTTCGGCTGTTTAGCCTCGATGGGCTCAACGGTTTAAATCCGATCCAGTGGGCTCGCAATGCAATGGGACTAGCAAAGGCGACAGAGCGCCACGGCTCCAAGCTATTTAAAAATGCGGCTCAGCCCTCCGGTGGTTTCAAGACAGACAAGTCTCTCAAAGAGGACCAGATAAAAAATCTGAAAGAACAGCTTCAGGAGTACTCCGGGGACGGGGCATACCGAAACCTGATTTTGCAGGGCGGGCTGGACTGGTTCCAAACCACTATGACCAGTGAAGATGCTCAATTCTTGGAGACGCGAAAATTCCAGCGCGGCGAGATCTGCGGCATTTTCCGGGTTCCGCCTCACATGATAGCGGATCTCGAGAGAGCCACGTTTTCAAACATTGAGCATCAAGGGCTGAGCTTCGTGGGCAGCTCTCTGATGCCTTACCTGTCTCGCATCGAAAACCGAATTAACAAGTCGCTTATCAGCCAGTCCGGACATTACGCCAAGTTCAACGCCAACGCTCTTCTGCGGGGAGATATGAAGGCGCGCGCAGAGTTTTACACAAAGATGATCCAGAACGGCGCTCTATCACCTAACGAGATTCGAGAGCTTGAAGACATGGATGCCAGAGAAGGTGGCGACATTTACCTGACCCCAATGAATATGGCCGTTAACGGCAAACCTGTTACTGAAAATGAGGACGAGGACAATGCCGGAACTTCAGAAGAAACGACTTGATACCTCACTGAAAGTTAAGAGCGTGTCGGAAAGCGGTGAGTTTTCCGGCTATGGCTCTGTATTTGGCGAGAAAGATCGGCACAGCGATATCGTTGTCCGGGGAGCTTTTGAGCATTCGTTGAAAGAGTGGGGCGAACGTGGCGGCATGCCCGCTCTGCTATGGCAACACAATATGCATGAACCCATCGGCATCTATACAAAGATGGAAGAAAACGAACAGGGCCTTTATGTCGAGGGCCGGTTACTGATCGATGATGACCCACTCGCGAAGCGTGCCCATGCGCATATGAAAGCCGGATCAATTTCGGCTCTGTCGATCGGCTACATGCTCAAGGACTGGGATTACGACACAGACAAAGACGCTTTTATTTTAAAAGAAATCGACTTGTGGGAGGTGTCCCTGGTGACCTTTCCCGCAAACGATCAAGCGCGAATCAATGAAGTGAAAAACGCGCTGCTTGCTGGTGACATCCCCGACCCCCGAACCGTCGAGAAAACCTTACGTGACGTAGGTTTTTCTCAGAAGCAGGCCAAGGTTTTGATGGCTGAAGGTTATAAGGGGCTACGTGACGTAGACGGTGAAGAACGGGCAATTATCGAAACCATAAATCGTTACTTTTAAGAGGGCATAAACGATGTCAGAACAGATCAAAGAAGCCATCGAGAAGATGGGTACCACCTGGAACGAGTACAAAAAAACCAATGATGAACGATTAGCGCAACTGGAGAAAAACGGCGTAGTTGATCCGCTGATTACCGAAAAACTGGCCAAGCTCGATGCGGTGTTGAGTGATCAGCAAAAGATCAAACTCGATCTCGAGGAATTAGCCAAGAAAGCGAATCGTCCGAACGCCCCTGGCGGCGACGAAGACGCAGCCGAGCACAAGAAAGGCTTTGGCGGTTATCTTCGAAAGGGTGCAGAGGATGGTCTCCTGGACCTTGAGAAAAAAGCCCTGGTTGGAAACTCCGATCCTGATGGTGGTTTCCTGATGACTCGGGAAATGGATGACCAAATCGACCGCATTTTGACTCAGGATGTGGCCATGCGCCGGCTGGCAACCGTTCGCCAAGTGGGTGGTCAGAGCTGGAAGAAAATGGTCAACGTTGGTGGAGCTGGGTATCGCTGGGCGGGTGAGACTGAGGAAAGCCAAGAAAGCGGAACCCCAACGCTGCGTGAACTGGAATTCCCTGTCCACAAGCTGGAAGCCGAACCATTGGCAACCGCTGATAGTCTTGAGGATGCGTTCACTGATTTGGAGGCGTGGCTTTCCGATGAAGTATCGATAGCGTTCACCGAAGGGGAATCCGCGAGTTTCATCAATGGTGACGGCACCAAACGACCTCGGGGCATTCTGTCTTACGATACCGTTGCGAACGGTAGTTACCAGTGGGGCAAAGTTGGCTTCGTGAAATCCGGCAAGGCCGCAGACTTTGCTGACACCAACCCTTCTAACAAGCTTTTCGATTTGGTTCACGCTCTCAAGCGTGGCTATCGAAACGGTGCCAGCTGGCTGACCAACGACTTGACGCTTTCGTCCATTCGTAAATTCAAGGACGGGCAGGGCAACTATCTCTGGACTCCTGGCTTGCAGGAAGGTGTTGCATCAACGTTGCTTGGTTACGGCGTGGAGATTGACGACAACATGCCTGATGTTGGCGCAAACGCTTTCCCCATTGCCTTCGGTAACTTCCAGCGTGCATATGTGATCGTTGATCGCCGAGGCATGGCGGTTTTGCGTGACCCATACACCAAAAAAGGCTGGGTGAAGTTCTATACCACTCGCCGCGTAGGTGGCGGCATCCAGAACTTCGAAGCTATCAAGCTGATGAAGATCGCCAGCTGATAATCACTGGAACAGAGAAAAGGCGGCATCGACCGCCTTTTTTTGTACACAAATTCTGAAACTTGAGGACGAATACAATGCGTGATTCTTACAACCAAATTAAACCTGTCCGGGCGCTTAGCCCGGTTTCTGTCGCTGATGACACGGCCCAGGTTAGCGAGATTATCGACATTCAGGGGTTCCAGTCCCTGTTGTTCGTAATTGCTTTGGGCGCTATTGCTGACGCTGACGCCACATTCGCCGTACTGGTTGAGCATGGTGACGACGCTGCGCTCTCAGACGCCGAGGCGGTGCCAGACATTGAGCTACTTGGGACTGAAGCCGGAGCTGCGTTTCAGTTCGACGACGACAACGGCGTGAAAAAAATTGGGTATCGCGGATACAAGCGATACATCCGCTTGACCATTACGCCAAGCGGTAACGGCTCGGCGGCTTTGTTGTCTGCGGTGGCTCTCTTGGGTCATGGCTCGGACAACCCAGTCGAATAACTTCCAAGTAATTCAACCATGAAAAACAAAAGGGTGGCATCTGCTGCCCTTTTGCTTTCCAACTGAGCTGGATCCATGAAGATTAAACAGACAACACCAGTGAGCTCTGTCGTTGAGCCGGTAGAGCTTGACGATCTGAGGGCTCACCTCGATATCGAGCACAACGAGGAAGATTCCTACTTGGAATTGTTGCTCAAGTCTGCGCGGAATATTGCTGAGCAGCACCTCGATGGGATTATTGCCGATCGGGAATTTGTTTACTCATTATCAGATTTTTCACACGAGATTGAGTTGCCGCTTCGGCCGATCGACCTGGACTCGATCTCTGTTGCATATACCGACCCGGACGGGCAAGAGCAGACTGTATCCAGCTTTGATTATCACAGCTCCGACTTTGGCACGAAGATATTCCCCGACCCGGGCGAAACCTGGCCACAAACACAAGACATCAAGGACGCAGTCAGGATCACGTTCACCGCTGGATATAAGACCGCACATGGAGAAGTTCCGGACGATATAAAGGTGGCGATCATGATGATTGTAGCCACAAACTACAAGCAAAGAGAGAACGCCATAGAAGGGACGATCGTTAGCAAAGTCCCTCTCAGCTCCGAGTATCTGCTCGCACCCTATCGAAAAATCGCTTTTTAATTCACCAACCATTTTTAACTACGTCTTCAGCAGGAGAGTTCTCATGACAGACAAGCCAACCCAAACAAGAAAGTACAAAGTTATCCAGGACTTTGAAACGAAGCACAACCGAGAGAAATACGAGAAGGTGAAACAAGGTTCTCTATTCGAGTGCGATGAAAAATATGCCGAATATCTGGCGGGCATTGGATTGATTGAGAAGAGCCCTAACCAATGAGACCGGGTTTTTTGCGAGACAGGGTTCAGATAGAGCAACCCGTCAGAAGTAAGAATCCGACGACCGGAGCGAATGAGGTTAGCTATACCTCCCGGGCTAAGCGCAAGGCCCAGATCAAAGCGGTATCAACCGACCAGCAACCGGCAAATGGCAGTGAGCAGGAGAGCATTACGGTCGATATCACTGTTCGTTACGACAAGTCATTGAAGGATGTGGAGGCGGACTGCCGCGTTGTGGATGTCAGAACTGGCCGAATCTATGAGCTTGATGAGCCTCCATTTATAAATTCACAAACCAAGTTCCTGGTGATGCGCGGCACATACAGGTCTAAGTGATGGATTTTGATCTCAAGCTATATGGCGTCGATGACATGGAGAAGAACCTTAATGTATTGGGGGCTGACCTCGCCATGAAGACATTCCGAGGGGCATTGCGAGATGCCGCTAAACCGCTTGAGGATTATATGAAAGACCATGTGCCGGTCTCTAAGTTCGAGCGCATTGTTAAAACGAAAGGTGGATCAACGGTCACAATCACCCCCGGGTTTCTCAAATCTCGCATAAAGCGTCGCGCATCGAGCAATCGTAAGGGCCGGATCACGAAGAAATTTGGAAAGGATGATATCGCGATAATCAGTACCGGCGTATTCCGTGTTCCCTATGTCGTCCAGGTTGAATATGGCACCAAACACAACCCTGCCGCAGCATTTATCCGAGGTGCCAAGAATGTGGCGCCAGAAGCAATAAATATCTTTGTTTTAAGGCTGAAGCGCAGGATCCAGCTGGCTGAACGTAAGCTTGCAAGGGCTAAGAAAGTATGACGATCGAAGATGTACTTTTTCAGCTGCTGTCCAATTTGCCTGAATTGGCGAGTGATATCGGCGACCGTGTTTATTTTGAATTCAATCCGAACTCAGAAGAAAAAAACTACATCGTCTATCAGAAGATTTCCCATCTCAGGCCCCTGGATATCGACAGTCTGCATTCTGTAGAAACGGCCAGCTTTCAGGTTGATATTTATTCTGATGGAGAGACAAAAGCCAAAACAATTCGGGACTCCATGATCGAGGCAATCCATGGCCTTTCCAATAGTGATTATGGAGAGGATATACAACTGATATATGTCGAAACCGATTCATCCGGGTATGAGTCCGATGCCGACCTGTATCGAATAACGACCGCCATGAGCATCTATTTTTAAGAGGATATTGCTATGCCAAAACCAACCGCAGTCGCAACAAAAGCCGTTCTGGCGCAAGGCGCCGTGCTCGAGGTCAGTCTCGATGACGGGACGACTTACAGCCCACTCAAAGGTCTGGAAAAGATCCCACGTATTGGTACAGAGGGCGCATTCGTCGAACTCACCGATATTGACGAAATCGTCAAGCGTTTCGGCAAGGGTACCCGCACCCCTCCGGAGTGGGAATTGCCATGCAAGCGAATCGGTAGTGACGCTGTGCAGGATTCTCTGATTGCAGCAGCGCAGGATGATGATGACGATTCTGCGGTGAAGATCCGCACAACTTACCGTACCGGTGACATTCTTGAGGCAGACGTCATTCTGAATGGCTTCTACATGGAGCCGGCCGAACAGGGAGAGAATATCCAAATGTTTGCATTGAAGGGACAGCAAACTGGCGGCGTTACCACTTCCAAAGTTGTATAGGTGAACAATGAAAATCACGTTTGATCAACTGATATCAAAGCCAGCGTTGAGAACCTTTGATAAGGAAATCGAAGGAATTGGCCTGGTCACTATTACCGAGCTCTCAGCTAAGGAGGCTATCGATCGCTTTACCGAAGCGTTGGATCTTCAGAGCGGAAACGCAGAAGAGTCTGAGCATCAAGCGCATTTGAATAAGTGGGCGTGCCGCATGCTGAAAGGCTCTGAGGCTTCCAGTGAGGAGATTGATTCTCTGGCCGGGAACTGGTCAACAGACGTGATCGGTCTTATCTATCGTGCCGGCATCAACTACGCAGGAAGCGGCGAGGATGTCAGGGAGCAAATGGAAAAAAACTAACGGAGCAGCCTGAATTATCTGTCATGTGCGATATGGCTGATGATGCGGGCTGCTCTATCTATGAACTCGCCGGACGGATGAGCGCATTCGAGCTCAACCTCAGAATCACCAATCGCCTGGTTAAAACAGGCATCACTTTCGACCGTGAAAAGATTGCCGATATCGAACGCCAGAAAAGGGAGGCCGAGGTAGAGGCATTCCTGCAGCGTGCTCGTAATTATTGGAATGGAAAATAGATGGCAACCGTAGCGACCCTTACCTTCGATATCGTCGGCCAAAGTGCCAAGCTGCGTTCTGAGCTGGCCAAGGCAAACCGGGACACCAAGCAGTGGGCAGACAAAACCCGCAAGATGGTGAATACGTCGGTTAAAGCGTTCGGCGTCATGACGGTCGCCGGCGCTGCAGGACTGGCGACCATCTATACCAAGTCGGCTTCGGCTGCGGATCGGCTCGGCAAGTTTTCTGACCAGGTCGGAGAGATGCCTGGCAGGATTCAAGGATTACGTCGGGCTGCTGATCTGACCGGCGAAAGCACCGAGGCTCTTGATAGTGCCCTTGAAAAAATGGTCAAACGGCTTGGTGATGCCACCCGGGGCACCGGTGAGGCGGCTAAGTGGGTGAAGGAATTCGGGCTGAACACGGATGAGTTTTTCAGCATGTCACCCGCAGAGCAGTTTGGCGTGATCGGTGACAAGATCAATACACTCTCGACCCAGCAAGAGAAGGCCGCGGCGAGCTCTGCATTCTTCTCTCGATCTGGGCTGGGTCTTGTCAATACAGTTTCACTAGGGTCGGTTGAGCTCAACAAAATTACGCAGGAGGTGAGGGATTATGGTCTGGAGCTCACCAGAATTGATATCGCAAAGATTGAGGCAGCGAATGACTCCTGGTTGCGATCGTCAGAAATAACGGACGGATTTGGAAACCAGTTGGCCGTCGAACTCGCGCCGATCGTGGAGGCTCTTTCAAATGAGTTTCTGAACTCCGCGAAAGAGGCTGGCGGGCTGGGATCCGTTGCAAGTGATGTCGTGAACTATCTGACCAAGGCTGTCGGATTTGCTGCGGATACTGTCCGTGGTCTGCAGGTTGCGTGGGGAGGGGTGAAGCTGGTTGTCGCCGGGACCGTTAGCACAATCGTTGGCGGTATGGCCGAAGCTGATAGAGCGGTTTCCGCATTTCTCGATGCTTTGCCTGGTGTTGAGGCTAAACCGAGTCAGTTCCTGCAGAACGTTTCGAATGCGCTGAAGTCGACTTATGACGATATCAGTGATGAGCTGGATGAGGCGCTTTTGTCACCTATGCCTTCGGAGAAGATAGAGGAATGGGTCGCTGATATACAAAGCAAAGCCGAGCGTGCGGCCATAAAAGTGGACAAGGATCGAAAGAAGAATATCGGGGCCCCTATAGCAAAAGGAATTGTCTCTCCGGAAGGTAAAGAAATTCAGAAGTTGAAGACAATGAAATCCCTCATGGAAGAGTATGGGGTAGTGGCTTCAAACACTGCTGCTTATGTTGAGAGCAGTTTTGTCACGGCATTTGATTCGATGACGACCGGCTTTTCCAATGTTGCAGCAAATGCAATTGTTGAAGGCAACAGCACGAGCGAAGCGTGGCGAGGTGTTGGGAAGGCGATGGCTGTCGATGTCGTATCTGGATTGATCAAGATCGGCGCCCAAATGCTTATAAATAAGGCAATTGGTAAAGCGTCTCAGGTAGAAGAGGTTGCAGCCGCTCAGGCAGTGGGGCCGATTATTGCGTCGGCTTATGCTCCTGCTGCAGCAATGGCTTCTCTTGCTTCATTTGGTAGCAATGCTGTATCGGCCTCGGCGGGTATCGCGAGCACGGTCGGCCTTGCTGAAGCTCTTGCCATCACTGGTATGGCGCACGAAGGGGCGGACAGCATTCCTCGAGAAGGAACTTGGTTGCTTGATAAAGGCGAGCGAATTATTCCCTCTGATCAAAACGCTCAAATTGTCGAGGCGGTGAAAGCTGGCACTGGCCGATCTGTTGAGGTGACCAACGTCATCAATATTTCTGCTGGTGTCGCCGGCACTGTCCGGGCTGAAATTGAGCAGATGCTGCCAGGCATTGAACGCATGACTCGGCGATCTGTTGAACAAGCAATTCGAAGTGGCGGATCCATGGCGCGAGCGGTAGGTAAACGATAATGGCGATCACATTTCCAGATATATTTCCAGAGTCAGAAAGCTGGGGGCTTGAGTCAAATACGGGCCTGCTTGAGTCAGAGCTTGATAAGTCTGTCCAGACCAACACCCTGAGCGGTGGTCGCTGGGTCGCCAGCCAAACTTTTGTGAATGTTCCCAAGGCCAAGGCTTTTCAGTTGAAAGCGTTTCTGGCTTCCCTTCGCGGAAGGTCAGGACAGGCGCTGCTTGTACCCTACGAAGCCCGGTCTCCAATGGGAACCGTCTCCGGGACGCCGCTTGTTGCTGGTGCCTCGCAAACGGGCACGTCACTGGATACGGATGGCTGGTCTGCAAGCCAAACAGTTCTTAGAACCGGTGACTATTTCGAGGTGAACGGTGAATTA
Source organism: Oleiphilaceae bacterium (assembly GCA_965230795.1). Lineage (GTDB taxonomy): Bacteria > Pseudomonadota > Gammaproteobacteria > Pseudomonadales > Oleiphilaceae > PZPK01. Next base: position 841,473 of record OZ246020.1, read on the forward strand.
AAAATGGCCACTGCAGATGTAACGAGCGATGGGTCCGGTGCAGCGACGATAAATTTCGAGCCAGAGCTCCGCGACCCTCCAGCGAACAATGCTGCCATTACTGTGAACAATCCAACGTGCGTCATGCGCTTGGATTCTGATGACTCCGAATGGCAATCGTCGGTCAAAGGGAAATACTACGGGTTCTCGATGCGTTGGGTGGAGGCATACTGATGCCAAGAAATCTGCATGCAGATGTAATCAGTCTGCTGGACCAGGACAATCTCGATTTTATCGTTATGTGCGAGGTGAATTTTGATGCAGAAACCATTCGCCTGTGCTCCCGACTCAAATCGATTAGTTATTCTGGCGGCACGTACCAGGGAGTCGGAACGATTGGTGCGATTGGAAATATAACCGAAAACAAAAACCTCGACCCGAGCAGCTGCAAAATCACGCTGGCTGGCACAAACGATGGTGTCCTTTCTTCCTTTTCGAACAATGACCACCTGAACCGGGATATCAAAATCATGGTGGCTCTCCTGGATTCGTCGCGTCAAATCATCGGTGAACCGATTGATCATTTTGTCGGGACCATGGATACGGTAAATGTTAACTACGGTCGTCAATCGACAGTAGAGATCATGGCGAAAGACAGGCTGGCTGATTGGGATCGACGTCAGTCTGAGCGCTGGACTCACGAGGAACAACAGCTGAAGTATCCGGGAGATCTTGGTTTTGAATACATCACCGAGATCCGTAATAAACAGATTACTTGGCCAAAAGCGAGTTGGTTCAATCGATGAGCATATTTGACGACATTATAGATACCGGCTCTGACATTGTCCTTGATGGTGTCGACGCTGTACTTTCGATTGGTGACGGTGGCAACAATAATGGGCGTGATCGCAAGCGCTCAGTCACAGAGGCATTTGAGCCTCGGCGAGTTATTTATGGAGAAGCTGTAGTTAAAGGTACTCCGGTATTTATCGGGACTACCGGGCTTCACAATCAGCACCTCCATCTGATGTACGTTATAGCGGCTCAGGAAAGTGAGGAGATATACGAGGTCTACTTCAACGATGAGCTGGCGGGACGGTCTACTGGCCGATACGTTACCGACCCGGTCAATCATCCTGGATACGACGGTCGTGCCAGAAATGAGTTTGATCATGGATCTAGAAAGTTTGCCTCCGGCATCTTGAACTTGAGAGGCCACCTAAGCGGTGGCGTACAACCAATGCAGCTAGACGACAATTGGACGTCTGGCGGAAACCATGAGCTTTTTGGGCATACGTGTTCTCTGGTCACTCTCAAGTATAGAGAAAGTCTATATCCGGGAGGGATCCCGAATATCACGTTCCGAGTTCGCGGCAAACGGCTTTATGACCCGAGAACCGACACATCCTACTATTCGCGAAATTCCGCCCTCGCAGTCCTTGATTGGCTTAAAGAGTATATGGAAATACCTGATAGTGAGATTGATACGGCGTCGTTTATTGCAGGGGCGAACATTAGCGACGAGGATGTCTTGATCGAAGGTGGCGGGACAGAGAAGCGTTACACAGTCGGCGGCTATTTAGAGTTGGACAAAACACCGCTTGAGAACCTAGAGAAATTGTTAGCCAGTGCGAATGCCTGGCTGTCTTTTGTCCAGGGTAAATGGCGCTTATCCATGCCAGTATACTCTGCTCCCATAGTGGATCTTACATCCTCTGATCTTGCTGGTGGGGTTTCATTTCAGCCTAGCCAGGGAAAGCAGGGGCGACTCAACACCGTGCGCAGTTCATATATCAGCCCGGATCATAACTGGGAGCGGGTTGATGCCCCGATACTACGCGTTCCAAGTTACATCACCCAAGACAAAGAGCGCCTCGAGGGAGCCTTTGATTATGAGCTGGTCACTTCCGGTTTTCAGGTTCAGCGTCTGAATAAAATAAAAATGGAGCAAAGCCGGTATGGGCTAGTCGTATCTGCCCGATTCAAATGGAAAGCCCTGCAGGCAACCGTTGGCGATCATGTCACCCTGACAATGCAAGAGTTTGGCTGGAGTGCCAGAGTATTTCGAGTTTATCAATGTGAGATCGATTGGAGTGCTGGTGTCCGGATGACGCTGAAAGAAGATGCCAGCGCGATTTATGACTGGGCCATAGGGGATGTATTGGCGATCAGCGCTCCACCAGCTTTATCTCTGCCGGATCCGCAGCCGGTGATACCAACAGACCTGACGATAGAAGAGGAGCTCTACAGTACAAATAACGGTGTATCTGTAAAAACTCGCGTCGTTATATCCTGGACGGAGCAAGATCTTGGGCCTCAAGAATACGAGCTTCAAATTAAAAAGAGCGCTGACTCAGAATGGTCTGTAATTGATGGAAACTATGCAGGTAGTGAGTTCAGATATGATGATTTTGAACCCGGAATTTATGACTTTCGAGTGAGGGCTGTCAATGATATTGGCAGGGTCTCGGAATGGCTGCTTCTAGAGGATGTCGATGTGCTTGGGAAATCCGCACCGCCTCCCGATGTATCCACTCTCACGTTCAACAGTGGTGTGCTCGAATGGGTTTATGAAAATGAGCCTTTGGATCTGGCTGGATTTGAAGTGCGCTATGCAGACAGTATCAGCGCGACTTGGGAGGATGCATCACCGTTACATGCGGGACTCGTTGGACATAGTAAATACTATCTGGGTTTTACGCCTGATTCGGAGGCAATGTTTTTTGTAAAAGCCCGGGACGACAGCCGCAATTACAGCGTAAATGCAGCAACGGCGACGGTTTCTGCAACACCAGGTGGAACGTCGCAGCTTGTCGATATTGTCAGCGATACGATCACTAGATCAGGGATTTTTACAACGAAATTCCATGGCGCGCTTACAATAAACAACTATGTCACCTTCCTTGGTGATGATTCCAATGACGACAAGTCACCGCCTCAAGGGACGCTATCAGCGACAAGTATCTTTGGTGCCACCCTGGCTCAGTGTTATGCGATTGGGGATGGCGGGACACAGCTTTACTTGGGATTCACCAACATGTTGGACCCAAACCTTATTGAGGGAGTTGACTATCGTTGGAATACATCTGATCCGTGGCAGAGCATTACACAAAATGCCAATGGCCAGCAGGACGTTTTGGGCGACCGATGGCGATTGACCTACGACGTAGGATCGCTTTTTGGTTCGCAGTTATCACCTGGTGGGAATGGAGGGATCTACCTCCGCCTTTCCCAGTCAGATCCGGATTCTGTCAGTGTGACACTTGCAGAATGGACATCTGGCGGGAATGACCGAGTTGGCGCTACAAGCGCCTCACATTCCGACGGTGCCAACGGCACACTTTCTAACACATCGGTTGGGGGTGCGATCCTCGCTGGTATCTATACGAACCAGGCGGGCTCGCTCAGTATTGCATTTGAAGGCGATACAACATCCAACCATCCGTTCGAAAAGCTATTCATCACAGGGACGAGCGCCGCCGATAGTGGCAACCGCACGGTTAAGCGATCTCAAATGGCCGGTATACCTTTGTATTTCTCTGGCGACGACTTAACCATCTACATATTTACCCAAAACGACCTTGGCTTTGATCCCGAGTTCACAGGCACAACTGGCGATATCGAAACCGTTAATTTCTATTCTTATTGAGGTAATGGGCATGTACAAAAACAACCTGTGGCGAGCATTGCTCGCCGTTTTTTCGTCTGAGTCTTTAGTTATGATTTTGCTTAACCTAGACCGGCTGGGTAACGCACTGGCGGGCGGGCACTATCAGGCAACAGTGAGCGCTCGTGTAGGTTATTTTGCTATGACAAAAGCCAACCCATATTGGCTAGTCTTGGAAAAGGTCATCAATGAAACATTCCGGCCGCTGGATGGGCCGGATCATTGTTGGAAGGCGTACCAATGGGAAGCCGGCTTCAAGGTACGAAAATATCGACGCAGCAGTGATATTGCTCTGACGATCCTGTCGGTATTTGTTCTGTCCGGTTGCTTGGTACTGATGCCGTTGGTTTGGCTTTATGTTGTTATTCGAAACGCCTATTGACATAGGGCGCAAGGCAGAGGTGATAGAATAAACGCTCCCCCAATAACGCATTGTCGACAAAATGGTTTTGCCTTTTGGCTATTTTGGGGGGAGCTAAATAACGATAGAAAACTAAGACTTTGAAACCACCTGAACATTTGTGTAGTGGCAATGGATTTTCAAGTTCTGCTCGCCGTGTCTGATCATCAACATGACATAGTCCCCAGAAAGGCCTACGACTTTCGTTTCAACAATGCTGGACCCAAAAATCGTATAAAACTTCTTGTTCTTTTCGAATGCTTGTTTGATTACTTCGTAAAAATTTGAATCCATGACTTACTCTCCCGATAAGCGACTGAGCTTCTTGTTGTATTCGTCTTTGCATTTCTTCTGCTTGTTCTGGTCAGTTCCTGCGTCACTCATACATTTGTCGTATTCTTTCAGGTACTGTTTCAGAATTATTTGATCTGATGACCCACCAAACAAAGCAAGTATTTTGGGGTCCAACTTATCCGCTGCAGCGATGACAGCCTCAAGCTGCTCCTTTTCTGCTTTTGCTTTTTGCGCATCTGCTTTCGATTTGGCTGCATCAGCCTGCGCCTTGGCAGCGTCTGCTTTGGTCTTTTGAGTCGCAATCATGTCTTCAAGAGCTTTGAAAATAATTGCGTGTTGCTTGGCTACCACACTTTCGTTGGAATCTAACTTCCCATTTGCGGCTGCCTCACAAGTTCGAAATAGCATTTCTCGCGCTAGAAGAACAAACTGCGTCCTACCCTCGAGGGCGATAATTTCAGTTACCGCATTCAGTCCTGCATTCACACTTTGTTCTGCTTGGGAGGTGGTGCCAAAGGTGTTTCCAAACGAGTTTTCATAAGATCTACTGTTTTCCGCGGATCTGTCACTGCTGCCACTTCGAGACAAGCCTTCAGTTTCTGACGAACTGTTTGAACCATACTGGTTATTTGTGCTTCCGCTTCTTGAGTTTGAGGCCTCCAAGCTTTTATTTAGTGCCGTCGACAGGTTGTTTACTGCACTTACCGTAGCGTTCAAAGAACTCTGTGCAGCCACATCTGTAAATGGCTCAGCACAAACTATTTTTCCATCATCAGTAGCGTAAATGTATGAACCTCTAACCTGGGCGGGAAAAGTGGCAATTTCAAGCCCATGAGAACTAAACGTAGATGTGCTCTTGATATGTACAGTTTTTTGATCTGTCAGATCTATCGTGCTACAACCACTCAAGATAGCTGACAATAAAAGTATTCTTTTTTTCATGGGCAACTCCGTTTGTATTTTTTTTGAATAAATAGTGTTTTCAGTCAACTCGTTCGTGTTCAACGCTCCAGGAGTTGCCATCAGACCGGACTATCACCTTTCCAACATCCCTTGTGGAATAAATTGACTCCTGATAGCCATCAACGTAATCGAATATGTACTTTCTGCCTTCACGCGTAGCAGAGCGAATTGGATGAGGTTGTGAGCTAAACGTATGTGGCTCCATTCGCGAAATGATTTCTCGGCGAGGATGACCATATCCATTTTTGCCGGCACTAACGACTGCGATTTCGGGCGATATAGCATCAACCCACTCCTGAGTGCTTGATGTTGCCAGGCTACCGTGATGCCCTATTTTAAGGAGGTCGGTATCGAGGAAATCAGGGGGGTATCGTTGAATAATTGCCCTTTCAGTGTGTAATGTTGCGTCCCCAGTAAAGACGGCCTCAAACGAACCAAAGCGAAGCATTAAGACGATGCTGGAAGTATTTTTTGCGCTGAAAGAATGCTGTATGTCAGCAGCGAGTACGAAGGCTTCAGCTTCTCCGCAGGGAATGTCGGAGTTTGGCTGGTGGGGCGGATCATAATCCTCACTAACTAGAACGAATTCCTGGGCGTCTATATTGGTATACCAGTCCCAAAATAAATAGGAATAGTCATCGGCAGTACCAACCCGGAAAACGCGCTCTATGTTATAGCCAGCTAATGTATCAGGCATCCGGTTATAGTGGTCGGCGTCTGGGTGGGTCACAATCAGGGTATCTATATTCCTGCTGTCACCCAGAGCTGCTTCCAATTGTTGCTTTATTTTTTCCGCGGAAACTCCAGAAGTGCTTCCGGCGTCTATGAGTATGGTGTTTCCGTCTGGGCACTGAATTAGTGTTGAATCTCCTTGGCCTACATACAGGAACGTTATCGCCAAAGCACCTGTGGGAATTTGTTCTTCAGGTACTATGATGGAATGTGATTTCGCAACCCAGCCCGTTTGTCCATTTGATAGCACAATTCCGTAGTAATATTTCGTATTGCTATCAATTAGTTTTTTCTGTTGGCCTGGATACAGATAGTCGACAACTGTCGCATTGGCATGGGGAGCGTCTTTTATACGCAATCTTGAGACAACGAGATCAGAGGGACTGACTAGATCAGCAACAGATGCTGACGAGAGAGCCAGTAATAAAACAAAGAATATAGGGAGGCGCATTGGGCAAATTCCATTTCGTCATGCATGTACTTCCGTGTCGATTTGAAAATACAACACCTATGTTGGAAATTGCAATAGTGGGAGTTAGATGCTCAGAATGAACTATGGGAAAGATGATGTATTGAGCAAGTCTTCTTTTGCCGCTTGGCCTTTTTCTATGTTGTTGAAATATTGAGGGATTGTCTTTCAAATTTCCGATTTATAGAGACCCGTGTAAATTCTATTCTTCTTTTCGTTCGGAGAATGGAGGTCATCAAGAGAGTAAAAGATATGGGTAACTGATTGAGCAAAAAGAATAATATGAAATTGTGAAACGGCTTTATTGAGGAAAATCGGGCGGGATTTATACTGAACGCATTATAACAAGCTGTTATGCAATCTGAGAGAATTTATGAATATTGAAGATTGGGCAAGTATTGCAAAGGCCATCGGTGGAATAGATGCTAATGGCCATGAAAGCTCATCTAGCGAAAAAGCCAAGGAAGCAATTCAGGCCCTGATCGGAGAAGAGTTTTTAATAAACGCGGTTCGGTACTATGTTGAGGGAAAGCAAGGCAGCGAACTGCTTAGGGGCGTGCTTTGGCAGTTGCATCCGGTTTGCGCAATGGAAGAATGCTATAGGATATTCAAAACATCAGAGGATATACAAACTAAGAGAGACGCTGTTGAATTGCTGAGAGTTGTTGCTGATAGGTATGCCCTGAAATGGGTTTCAGAATTTCTCAACGATGATGATCATGGAGTTCAGGTTTGGGGTATTGGGATCGTAGATCAGCTTATCTTAGGTGAGCTGTGTGAGCCGGAAGAAGTTTCAGAATTGCTTAACGCTGCGGATAATCACGCAAACGAGACTGTTCGCAACGAAAGTAATAACATCCGGTCAATGATAAGTAATCGTGATAAAGTAGATGAAATTGTACAGGCGTATTACGAGCAGAAAAATGAATAACAAATTGCTCAAATTGATGCCTGGCGGCGCAATTTAGCAACGCGTTAGCGCATGCCAAATCCTCGCCCCATCAAATTAGATTGGAGTAAAAATGGAACCGACAATCAAAGCCAGGCTTGATGCTTTATTAAAATTCGTCCCTACCGGAACGACTGAGGGAGAAAAGGCAATACTGGGTGAAGCATTCATTAGAGCTGATGAATTTGCGGAAATCATAACTCCACCACCAGGGAGTCCACGTGTACTAGTCGGAAAAAAGGGGGCTGGAAAGAGCGCAATCATTGACTTTGCTTCTAGGATTCTCAACAAGGGTAAGGTCCCTAATATTTCTCTAAAACCGTTGGATATTGATCTTTCTTCTATGAGTACGCAGTCTTCAGTCGGAGAGCTGACTCGTACTGCATATCTGTGTCTCTTGCAGGCAATCGCTGGAGCATTAAGTAACAACATCCGTGGTCTTGTCAGTGAATCAGATGCTGAAATTTTAAATAGCGCAATTGCTGGCGGAATTCAAAAACCTGATTTTATTTCGCGAATCGCCAGAACACTGCCAAAGGTAGCAAAATCCTGGGTACAAGCAGACTTATCGGAAGTGTTGCCAAGTACGTCAAAATCAACTGCAATTTCATTAGAGAGAGCAATTTCACAAAATATATCGGAATCCCAAACAAGCATCTACATCTTTATCGATGACACAGACCAAGTTGCCCCCCCAGATCAAGCTGGCCAGCTTAATCGAATTTGGGCCTTTTTACTTGCAACGAGAGAACTATCTGAAAGAATTCCTCAAGTTAGATGTATAGTCTCTCTTAGAGATGAAATTTGGCGAGCGCTTTCAAGTGAAAAAGCTGGTCAGAGAGATCAAACAGATCACTTTTTAACCTTGGTATATAACCTTAATCCAAGCTTAGATCACATACAAAATATATTTGAAAGGCGTCTTCAGCTTGCTGCAAAACATATTGGAATAGAGGGTCTTCCAAATTTCTATCCTTTATTCTTCGAGGGTAATCTACCTAGAATGCCAACTAGCCAGAAAAGAACGAGCTGGGCTGATGCGATTCGAACTAGATGCAGGGAACGCCCAAGAGATGCCATTCAGCTAATCAATGCGCTTGCAAAAGCTGCACTCCATCCAATCCCCAAGCTAATTGACGAAGAAATATTTGCTAATGTTATGCCTGCTTACTCTGAACAAAGAGTCAAGCTTTTAGCGCAGGAGTTTGAGAAAGAATGTCCCAATCTGCTTGAACTTGTTAAGTCCTTTGGAGGCATAGAGTTTGACTCTGAGTCATTCACTTCAAGTGCCGAGACCTTAAAAGAGCATCTGCGTGTACTTCCTTCTTCGTTTTCTCTCAATCTTTATGGGCAAGCAGTTAAGCCAGGAACTAATGAGGGGGCATTCTCAATATGGGAATTTCTTTATAGCATAGGTTTTATTTACCCACGCGTTTCAGACTCTCGCCAACCTAAAGGTTATAGGCATGTTCTAGCTAGTGATTCACCAAAGTTTGTAAGTGAAAAGAATTGGAATGAAATGCAAGCATCCTTATGGGAGATTCATCCGGCTTATCGAGATTACTTAATTACTGTAAGCAAAGAAAAGAAAGCAAATTTCGGGCTACCTAAAAAACCAAGCAAGAGGAAAAAACGGTGATAGTTCACCCAAGCCGTTGTGGCAGGCGTTCATAACGTCCGGTCTTACGAAACCACCACCTGAATTCACTACACGTATTTTGTCCGCTTTGCCTTCACAAAATGAGAATTAAATCCTATCACCTCTAATCAGAAGAGCGCCATCATTCAAAACCACATAAAATCCATCTCGTACAAATGCACCCACTAGATATTGATCGCTATCTAGATAGACCCAAGAGCAATTCTCCGTAAACTTCCAACCGTTGCAAACTACTTTGCACCAGCGGCCTTCTTTGGAATTGGCAATCAGCTGAGCATAATAGAAGTCAATAAATCCTAAAAAGCGATAGTGATCTATTCCGCTCTTAGTTTTTATGGCTGCCCACTCGAGGGTGCCCCATGTACAGGTCTTATTCGAATAGTTGTGGCGTAGGATTAGATGCATAACTGTATAAGTATACAGTTAAATTGTTGCGATTAGATGCTGAAATATAAGGTTGGAAGAAAAGATTGTTTTGGTAATTTTTTTGGTAAATAAAAAAGGCTTACGCAATCGGATCACGTAAGCCTTTGATATTTGGTAGCGGGGGCCGGATTTGAACCGACGACCTTCGGGTTATGAGCCCGACGAGCTACCAGGCTGCTCCACCCCGCATCAAAACTCGTCTTGTCGAGGTTGTTGGCGTTTGAGCAGTGCCCCTCGATCAATGTGGCGCGTATCTTACCGATGAAGATTAGGGGCGTCAAGCGCTTTACCGGCTTTGTTTGAGGATTCTTTCATTTACCCGGATTTTGGCGCTTTGTGGTTGAAAAATAATCAGTTTTTCCGCAGTTCGCTACGTTCTGTTACGCAGGTGCATGCCAATCTCTGGCCAAAATCGACTACAATTAAATTTTCCCTTGGTTTGCCCCATTCAGTCCTGAATGGCCCAGAGAGGCGTCCATGTCCACGGTTGATGAGCTGATTGCAACGGCTCGAAAAAATGAACGCATTGCCCGCAACCTGTTTGATATTGAGGTTGCGATCATGAACATTACCCGATGTTCGGATTTCTGCGTCACGCTGGTGGATCTGGTGAAGGATAAATTCGGCATTGACTATGTCTGGCTGGCGGTCACTGACACGCCCTCCAACTCCCATCTTCTCGAAACCTTGTCTGCCATCGAAAGCGAAAGCCCGATTCTGCAAAAAGTCTCGATGATGGATTTTCTGCAGGCGACGCAAAGTGTTCGCGAACCGATCCTGGTCAATCGGGAGCTGAGGCGCATGCGTGCTCTGATTCCGACACAACTGAAATCCGACATTGGTTCTCTGGCTATATTACCGCTGATCGTCGACAACAAGATTGTCGGTGGTCTGGTGCTGGGGGCGACTGCGCCCGATCGCTATAACCCGAAAAAAGACAGTTTTTTTCTGAGCCAGCTGGCGGTGAAGGCGTCCATTTCTCTGGCGGGCGTCTGGGCCCGTGAGCGTATCAGTTTTTTGGCCACGCGAGATCCGCTGACCCTGCTGCGCAACCGGCGCGAGCTGGAAGAAAGCCTGGATCAGGAGTTGAGTCGCCACGCGCGTCAGCGTGAGCATCTGGGTGTCATGTTTATCGACTGTGATGACTTCAAGATCGTCAACGATACCTTTGGTCATGATGTCGGTGATATGTACCTGAAGCATGTGGCCTATCATCTGAACGAACTGACGCGGAAAAGTGATTTGGCTTTTCGTTTTGCCGGTGACGAGTTCGTGGTGCTCTTACCCCATCAGCGCAAAGAAGGCGCGGAGATTATCGCTTCACGTATCAAGGAGCACTTGGGCAATACACCCTTGCGGGTTGATGATCAGACTATTCCTGTGATGATCAGCTATGGTGTGATTTCAACCGAAGAGATGGACAAGGTGGATGCGCGCTCCATGCTGAAACATGCCGATGAGCGATTGTATGAAATGAAGCGGCTCAAACCCCGACGCAAGGCCGAAGCCTCAGCCGAGGCACCCTAGCCCAGAGCTTGTTGCCTGAACTGCCCCGGCGTCATGCCGGTCCAGGTTTTGAAGCGCCGATGAAAGGCACTATTATCCGAAAAGCCAAGATTAATGGCGATATCCTGAATGCCCCAGTGGGTCTGTTCCAGCAATTCTTTAGCCCGTTGCATTCGCACCTGATCCAGTAGTTCCTGGTAACGATAGCCTTCTTTCTCCAGTTTGCGTTGCAGGGTGCGCGCGGTCATGTTGAGCTCGGCGGCAATCAGTTCCTTGCGGACCGAGCCCATGGTGAGTTGACGACGGATGGCGTCGGCCACTCGGATGCTAAATAGGGTAGTGTCCTCGGCGATGGCAGAGAGTTGGTCCTGGGCGTGATTCTCCAGTGTTTTCAGTAGCAGCTTGTCAGGTTGCCTCAGGGGAATATCCAACAGGCTGCGATTCAGCACGATGCGATTGCAGGCGGTATCGAATTGCACCGGGCACTGAAAAAACGTTCGATATTCCTCAGCGATGGCCTCCCCCGGATCGGGGCGCTCGAGCAAAATGGCCTGTGCGGCCGTGTTGGTGTTGGCGAGCCAGCGGGCGTAATTGGTCCACGAGGCCAGTACATTGTCGATCATCTGCAGGCGCACTTCGCTGTCTTCATAGGCGCAGTGCCAGTCGAGTTCACACACGCTCGGTTGCAGGCGGATGCTGGTGACGCCCATATCGCCCACAAGCTTTTCAAATGCCGGAATTCTGTCGATGGCTTCACCGATAGTGGCGCAGCTCATGACGATATAGCCGAGCACGCTGTAGGAGCCGGGCTGGACATAGCGGGCGCTGTGCAGTCCCATCAAGGGATCATCTGCCTGTCGCCACAGGGCTTTGATCAGACTTTGAAATTGCTCCCCTTTTATACGTCCGTTCTCATCGTCGAGAACATTTTGATGCAGGCCGGCTTCGACAATGGCCTGGTCCAGATCCAGTTGTCGATCCTTGGCATAGCGCAGGTATTGCTGTACCGCAGGAATGGATGCAAAGCCGAGATGTTTCATGAAGGGGCGAACCTCAATTGACTCAATTTGACCGTTTGGCTGTCTGAAATTGTCAATGACGGACGAAAGGAATTCTATATGATAGCTTTGTGTGCCGAGAAGGCTTTTGTGTCGGTGTGATGAATTTGAATTGACGGAGACGAAGATAATGCGACGTTGGAACGGTTGGGGCGACGAAACAAACAAGATGGATTTGCCACCAACAGGTGACCAGTTTCTGGGTGAAAAAGTGGGAGCGTCCAGCCCGCTGGCGGATGCCAGTCTGGAAGATGTTCTAAAGCAGGTTCCCGAGAGTCGACTGCCGGAACATGAGCTGATCGATCGATCTCCGGAGCAGCGACTGCGCCATGCCCGGGGTCAAAGCCTGCCCGATTGGCTGGCTTTACGCAGTGGTGAATTTGGACGCTTCCCTGATGGTGTGGCCTTTCCGGAAACGCGCGAGCAGATCGCGGAGCTCTTGTCTTTCTGTTATGAGCGGGACATCGTTGTTATTCCCTATGGTGGTGGTACCAGCGTTGCCGGTCACATTAATCCACCTGCGTCAGACAAGCCCGTGCTGACGATTGCCCTGAGCCGCATGACGCGTCTGTTGGATCTGGATGAGGACAGTCAGATCGCCACCTTTGGCGCGGGTACGCCCGGCCCAATGGTTGAAGCACAGCTACGGGCCAAAGGCTATACCCTGGGCCACTTCCCTCAGAGTTTTGAACTGTCCACCCTGGGTGGCTGGGTAGCCAGTCGCTCCAGTGGTCAACAGTCTTTGCGCTATGGGCGCATTGAGCAGTTGTTTGCAGGCGGTACGATGGAAACGCCGAAAGGACGACTGGACATTCCGACCATTCCGGCTTCTTCTGCGGGTCCGGACGTGCGTGAGATGGTACTCGGTTCCGAAGGGCGCATGGGTATTCTGTCGGAAGTCAAAGTACGGGTGACACCACTGGCCGAAGATGAGCAGTTCTACGTGGTGGTCTTTCCCGGATGGGAGCAGGCGAAGCGGGCGGCCATGGCCCTGGTGCAGTCTAAAATTCAGCTTTCCATGTTGCGGTTGAGCAATGCCATTGAAACCGAAACCCAGTTGGCGCTGGCGGGACATCCGGGTCAGATCGCGCTGCTGGAGAAATATCTGTCTTGGCGCGGTGCCTCCGAAGGCAAGTGCATGATGACGCTCGGCATCACCGGTTCCAAAGCCCAGTGTCGCAGCGCTCATGGCTTGATGAAGAAAACGGTCGCTCCTTTCAAGGGGGTCTACACGGGCAACTTCCTGGGTAAAAAATGGGCAGAAAAACGTTTTATGATGCCTTACCTGCGTGAGGCACTTTGGGAAAAAGGCTATGCCGTGGATACCCTTGAAACCTCTACCGACTGGCGTAATGTCGATGCTCTGTTGAATGCCATCGAAGGCAATTTGCGTGAAGGTCTGGCGGATGAAGGTGAGAAGGTGCACGTGTTTACCCACCTTTCCCACTTTTACAGTCAGGGTTCCAGTATCTATACCACGTATGTTTTTCGGGTAGGCAAGGACTACGCGAGCACGCTCGAGCGCTGGCGCAAGCTTAAACATTCCACCTCGGAACTGATTGTGCGCAATGGCGGCACCATCAGTCATCAGCATGGCGTTGGTAAAGATCACGCGCCTTACCTGCCGGTTGAGAAGGGTGAGCTCGGTATGACGCTGATCGAATCCCTATGCCGAACCATGGATGCCAAGCGTCTGTTGAATCCCGGCACCTTGCTCACGGATGATGACAGTGCCCCGGAGGCACGCTGATCATGGGCGGGCAGAATCAGTCAGCTACAAGGGCCTGGACACCAAAGGGTCGCATTACCGCCCTTGAACAGCTTCGTCAGGCAAATGAGACCTGGGATCTGGTCGTGATAGGTGGCGGCATCACTGGTGCCGGTGTCTATGCTGAGGCGGCGAGCCGTGGGCTGAAGGTCTTGTTGGTGGAACAACAGGATTTTGCCTGGGGGACCTCTTCCCGCTCTTCAAAGATGGTGCATGGTGGCTTGCGATATCTGGGTACCGGTCAATTCAAACTTGCCAATGATTCGGTGAAGGAGCGGCAGCGACTGATGCAGGAGCTGCCCGGTCTGGTGGAGCCCCTGCCTTTTATGATGGGACACTACAAAGGCAAGTTTCCCGGCCCCTGGATTTTTGGCATCTTGCTGACACTTTACGACTGGATGGCCGGCAAGCGCTATCACCAGTACATTCGACGGGCGGTCGAGTCCTTCTGGATTCCGGGTATTCGCAAGACCGGCTTGCTCGGTGCCAGCCAGTTTGCGGATGCAGTCACCGATGATGCCCGCCTGGTGATGCGGGTTCTACAACAGGGCAACAGCAGTGGTGGCCTTTCGCTCAACTATATAAAAGCAGAGAACATTGCGCAGTCCCCCGGGCAGGCGCAGGAAGTCACGCTACGAGACATGGTCAGCAACGACACCCTGTCTATACGCGCCAGAGCGGTAGTGAATGCGACCGGAGCCTGGACCGATCAATTGCGTGAAAAGCTTGGTGCCGAAGCGGTGATCCGGCCGTTGCGCGGCAGTCATCTGGTGTTTCCAGGCTGGCGTTTGCCGGTGGCTTTTTCGGTTAGCTTTTTTCATCCCCGGGATAAGCGACCGGTATTTGTCTTTCCCTGGGAAGGCACAGCCGTGGTGGGTACAACCGATCTTGATCACGCGTCTGATTTATCCAGAGAGGCGTCGATTGCCGAGGAGGAAGTGAGTTATTTGCTGGAGGCGGCTAACGCACAATTTCCGTCTGCACACTTACGTCCGGAAGACGTGGTCTCGACCTGGTCCGGCGTCAGACCTGTTGTCAGTCACGCAGAATTCAAACGCAGTAAAAAAGGTAAGGCCCGTAAGACCTCGGATAGCAAGCCCTCTGCTGAAAAGCGCGAACATGCCATTTGGGACGACCGGGGCGTCGTGAGTGTGGCCGGCGGCAAGTTAACCACCTATCGATTGATTGCGCTGGATGTATTGCAGCATCTCCGGTGTTATCTGCCTGAGCTGGAAAGCAAGCGGTCCCTGGAAGACAGTTGCCACTTTTCGCTGCCGTTTGAGGGCGGCCTATCTGCTGCGCTTCCCATCAGTAGTCAAAAGCGTTTGCAGGGGCGTTATGGAGAAGCCGCTGGCGAGATTGATGCGTCGACCGGGCGAATTGTCTGGACCGATACATTCTGGTCAGAACTCAGTTGGTGCTGTGCGCATGAGAGTGTTCAGCATCTGGATGACCTCTTGCTGCGTCGTACTCGTATCGGTTTACTGTTGCCCGAGGGTGGGCGTCAGTTTGAATCCAGGATTCGAGCGCTTTGCTGTGAAGCGCTGGGTTGGACAGATGCCGTCTGGCAGGAGGAGTGGCAGCGTTATCTGGATATCGTATCCCGTGCCTATGGCATGCCCGGTCGTGATGTCTCTGCGAAGAGTGGAGATGCGTCATGAAGCAGGATTGCATCCTCGCCATCGACAACGGTACTCAAAGTGTCCGGGCGCTGTTGTTTGATTTGCAGGGCAACCTTGTTGCCAAGGGCAAGCAGGAAATCGAACCCTATTTTTCAACTCAGCCCGGTTGGGCGGAGCAGGACCCGGAGTTGTACTGGCGTGCCCTGGCGCAGGCCTGCGAGCAGCTTTGGCATGATGCGAAGGTGGACAGCAAGCGCATTCGGGCGGTGACACTGACGACTCAGCGCGGCACAGTGGTGAATGTGGATGAGCAGGGCAAGGCCTTGCGTCCGGCGATTGTCTGGCTGGATCAGCGCCATGCCAGAGTTGAGGGTGATGTGCCCGGTGCCTGGAAGTGGTTGTTCAAGCTGGCGCGGGTTGAGGATGTTGTCAGAAGATTCAGGGAAAAATCCCAGGCCCTGTGGATCGCCCAGAACCAGCCTGAGGTCTGGAAAAACACGCACAAATACTTGTTGCTGTCGGGCTACCTGACCCACCGTCTGACGGGGGAGTTCAAGGATTCTACTGGCTGCCAGGTGGGCTACATACCCTTCGACTACAAGAAGCTGCAATGGGCGCCAGAATCGGATTGGCGTTACCGTATCGTCCCCGAACTCACACGCGACAAGCTGCCGGATCTGGTTCGTCCCGGTGAAACACTGGGTAGCATTTCTGCCAATGCCGCGGCGGTCACGGGAATTCCCCAGGGCTTGCCGCTGATTGCGGCGGCGTCAGACAAGGCCTGTGAGGTGCTGGGTTCGGGCGGCAATCGGCCTGACATAGCCTGTATGAGTTACGGTACCACCGCGACCATTAACACCAACAATCGTCGGCATGTGGAGCCCATCAAATATATGCCGGCCTATCCATCGGCGATACCCGGTCAGTTCTGCTCGGAAATCATGATTTATCGCGGTTTCTGGATGGTGAGCTGGTTTAAGAAAGAATTTGGTTTGCGCGAACAGAAACTGGCGGAGCAGCGAGGCATTCAGCCGGAGCAGTTATTCGATGAGCTGGTAAATCAGGTTCCGGCAGGGTCGATGGGTTTGATGTTACAGCCCTATTGGACGCCGGGTGTGCGTGATCCCGGCCCCGAAGCCAAAGGCAGTATTATTGGCTTTGGTGACGTGCATACCCGCTCACATATCTATCGGGCGATTCTTGAGGGTTTGGCATACGGCCTGAAAGAGGGGCTGGAGCGCCTGGAAAAACGAAATGGCAAGAAAATTCGCAAACTGAGAGTAGCCGGTGGTGGCTCACAAAGCGATGCAGCCATGCAGCTGACGGCAGATATTTTTGGTTTGCCTGCCGAACGTCCTCATACCTATGAGACTTCCGGCCTGGGTGCCGCCATGGATGCCGCAGTGGGGCTCGGTATCTATCCTGACTTTGATGCGGCGGTAGCCAATATGACACGGGTTGGTAAAGTCTTCGAACCAGACCCTAAACGCCAGGCCCTGTATGGACGTCTGTATAAGGAAGTGTATTTGAACATGTACCCGCAACTGCAGCCGCTGTACCGAAAGATTCGGGATATCACGGGATACCCAAGATAGCGTCAGCTCTGTTTGAACGGCACTAAAAAAAGGGCGTAACCGTTTGGCTACGCCCTCAAATACCAGGAAAGGATCTCACTAAAAAACTGTTTGGATTTGGCCCGAAAAAACAGCGGAGGTACAACTTGACCCTCCGCTAACGGGGGATACTACTCAAATCCACGAAAATAAGTTTAGGACTGTGGGCGGCGAATAAATAGAGGTTTAGAGTTACGTGCTGTAGGTCTTTGTATTGCGGATGTTGCACTCTGTAATCGCTGCAAAGTGCTGTAATCAAGTGGTTGTTTTTTAATCAGAAATAGGGCGCAGGAAAGAAATATCGGATCTGTCTTGAGGGGAAAAATAAAGCTTCAACATCCGCGAGGGAACACTGAAGCCTGATTGGTTCTTGACCTTGTTCCTGAGCCGATAATCAGGACGAGGCGGAAGATTTTTCCTGCTTCCATCGGGAGATGGAAATCGTGTCGGTTTCAATGGCGTGTTGCAGACCTTCGGCCGCACCTTGTTCGACATCGCGCACGTCCGGGGCAGTGGTTTTGTCATCGATCGTGCAGACACTGGTGGCAGAACTGACGGCCACATAACCGGCTGAAGTTCGGAATGATTTGTGATTAATGCCATCGTGAATGCGACGGTAAGAACTCAGGGTACAGTGGTCGATATGCGAGAAGTGGGCGATCACGGCATATTTGCTTTCACCGATGCGACACAGGACGTCGAGAGGACGAATCAGGGTGCGCAGACGTCGGACGATGCCCAGTGCCACTTCCTCACAGATAATGTGATTGTATTGACGGCTCAGGGCCTGCCAGTTCTTGATATCAATCAGCATGTAGCTGGTGGCACCGCCGCGGCTTTCCGTATGACGCAGCAGTTTGTTCAGGGAGTCATGGGCGTAACGTTGGTTGCCGGCACCGGTTTCGATGTCGATGACGTTTTTGTTTTCCAGGTGGCGATTGTTTTCGAGCAGCAGCTGGTTCGCAGAGAGAATGGCGTTTTGCCGATCAGCCATGCGATCTGCTGCATAGACGCGCGGCAACAGTTGTTTGGACATATCTGACTTGAAGATGAAATCATCCACGCCTTTATCGAAAGCCTCGGTCAGAGCCTGCGGACTCTCCTTGGCAGTCAGAATAATAATGTAGGTAAAGTGATTGGATTGTTCGTCCATCTGTCGAACACGTTCCGACAACTCCAGGCCGTCCATTTCCGGCATGAGCCAGTCTGCAATCAGCACGCTGGCTGGGCGCTGTTCCATCATTTTAAGAGCCGTCATGGCATCGTTGGCCACTCTCAGGTCGCGATAGCCGGCATTGGACAAAGTCTTTGCAATGATGGAGCTGCTGAATTTGGCGTCATCAACAATAACAATAGAAAGATCAAGATTCGGCATAGTGAATTACGTTCCTCATCCGAGTTTTGTTGTTTTTTTTCGCATCGAAATGAGCAATTCCGTTGGCGTTATCATCAGTCGATGGTGAGTTCTGGCGCTAGCTTTTTTTAGGGGCATGATGCGGATCATGGATAGGGGCCTGGTCATGGGATTTGTCATGGACTTGGCGCACATGTCCGTAGTTATAATAGGGCCCAAAAAAACGTAACAGCCGGCGAGGAGTATAACATGCCATCTTTCGATACGGTCTCAGAAGTCGACATGCATGAGGTCACAAATGCCATTGATCAGGCAAAACGTGAACTAGGTAACCGTTGGGACTTCAAAAACGTTCAGGCCGACATCGTCCTTGAGAATGAACAGGTCACTTTTTCAGCAGAGCAGGACTTTCAATTAGATCAATTGATCGATATAACCCGCATGGCTTTTGCCAAACGGGGGATCGATGTGCGGGCACTTCACGACCCCAAAAACAGCAAATCAGGCAAACTCTGCAAGCGCAGTTATTCACTAAGACAGGGGATTGATCAAACCAGTGCCAAGAAGATGGTAAAGCTGGTCAAGGATGCCAAGATGAAAGTTCAGGTGGCTATTCAGGGAGACAAGGTTCGAGTGACCGGCAAGAAGCGCGATGATCTGCAAGAGGTAATGGCCCTGTATCGAGAGGCGGAGTTTGATATGCCGCTTCAATTCAACAATTTCCGCGATTAAGCCTGTATTTTGAGCGAACGCGGCACTCCTCGTCTTTCCTGGCGTGAATCCCTGCGGGTCTACCTAAGGCCCCAGGTGATTGCGATGCTGTTTCTGGGCTTTTCCGCTGGCCTGCCTTTCCTGTTGGTGTTTTCCACGCTTACTGCCTGGCTCACTGAAGCTGGTGTGACGCGCACTACCATTGGTTTCTTTTCCTGGATCGGGATTACCTACTCCGTCAAAGTATTCTGGGCGCCGGTGGTAGACCAGTTGCGTTTGCCGGTCTTGCATAAGCTGTTGGGGCAACGCCGGAGCTGGATGATTCTGGCGCAAGCAGGAATTGCCACCGGCTTGCTGCTGATGGCTGCAACTGACCCCTTGAACGAGCTGACAATCGTGGCACTGGCGGGCCTGCTGGTGGCGTTTTCATCTGCGACGCAGGATATCAGTATTGATGCCTTCCGTATTGAAGCGGCCATTGAACAATTTCAGGCAGCCATGTCCGCCGCCTATGTGTTTGGCTATCGTCTGGCACTGCTGGTGGCAGGTGCGGGGGCCCTCTATATTGCTGAATACAGTTCCTGGGAAACCTGCTACAGCGTGATGGCAGCGTTAATGGTCATTGGCGTGATTACCGTCTTGCTGGTGAAAGAGCCTGAACGCTTGCGGCCCAGTGATGATGGCGACCTGGAGCAGCGTGTGGAAAGTTATTTGTCCGCAGAAGCCGGTGTGCAATCCAGGCTCAGCCATACTTTGGGACGCATGGTGCAGGCGGTGGTTGGACCCTTTGTGGATTTCTTCCGCAGGCATGGGATTTATGCCATGGTGATTCTGTTGTTTATCAGTGTCTACCGCATCAGTGATATCACCATGGGCGTGATGGCAAATCCCTTTTATCTGGATATGGGATTTTCGAAAGTGCAGATAGCGGATGTCACCAAGGTATTCGGTTTCTTTATGACTATCGCGGGTTCCATTATCGGTGGCGTTCTGGTCGCCCGCTGGGGGAGTGGTCCCATACTCGTATTGGGTGCGGTGATGGTTGCCTCGACCAACCTTTTGTTTGTGTGGATGGCGGTATTGGCTGAAGCGAATACCTTGTTGTTGGCACTGGTAGTCAGCGCGGACAATTTGAGTGGTGGTTTGGCGATTGTTGCCTTTATTGCCTATTTGTCCGGGTTGACCAGCTCGACCTACACCGCCACACAATATGCCCTTTTCAGTTCACTGATGACCTTGCCGGGTAAGTTCATCGGCGGCTTTTCCGGCTGGCTGGTGGATCTGGCCGGTTATCCATGGTTCTTTGTGGTGGCTTCTGTGATGGGGATACCGGCTATTCTGCTGGCACTGGGGCTGGTCTGGCATGATCGCAAGCGTGATCCGGATGCGGTTTCAAACAAGATAGACCAGCCGGTTCAGATGTAGCACTGACGGCTTTTCAGCAGCTCGACAAATTCCGCTTCAGAAATGGGGGGACAATAGTGATAGCCCTGTACCAGGTCGCATTTCATTTCCGAGAGTAATTCTGCCATCTGGTGGTTTTCAACACCCTCTGCTACCACTTCAATGCCCAAGGCGTGCACCATATCGATAATGCCTTTCACCAGGGTGCGATCTTCCTGTGAGGTGAGAATCTCGTCGATAAAGCTCTTGTCGATTTTCAGAATCTCAATGGGGAGCTTGCGCAGATAGCTCAGGGACGAGTGACCGGTACCGAAGTCATCAATGGCTGTGCGAATACCTTGTCTTTTCAGTGCCTTGAGCGTGTCGACCGCGAGGTCCACATCATCCATGATTGCGGTTTCAGTGACCTCCAGTTCCAGCTTGGAAGGATCGACACCTGAATGCTCAATGGCCTGAGCCATGTCATCCTGCAGCAGACCTTTCTGGAAATGCTTGGCCGAGATATTGAGAGCGAGAATAAAATCGTCGTCAAGAATGCTCTGCCAGGATTTCAAATGTTCACAGCAGCGTTGAATGACCCATTGGCTGATGGGGATAATCTGGCCACTCGCCTCGGCCACCGGGATGAACTCGATGGGACTGCGAAATTCTCCTGATTCGCTTTGCCAGCGAATCAGTGCTTCTGCACCTTTAATAGATCCGGTTTCCAGGCAGATCTTAGGCTGGAAGAAGAGTTCAAACTGTTGTTGTTCCAGTGCAATGTTGAGCTGGTTGCGAATACGCAGGCGATGAGACGTTTGGGCATCCTTTTCCACGTTGAAAAACTCAAAGGTGTTTTTGCCAAGCTGCTTGGCGTGATACATGGCGATATCGGCGTTGCTGATAAGCTTGTTGGCATCGTCGCCGTGTTCCGGAGCAATGGCAATGCCGATGCTCGCGCTCATGTAGATTTCTTCTTCGCCCAGATGGAAGGGTTGGGTAAAAGCATCGAGTATTTTGTTGCAGAACAGATTAATGTTCTCCCGGTCCTGTTGGTTTTCCATGACCGCGACAAACTCATCGCCGCCCTGTCGTGCCAATAATGTGTGGGGAGGCAGCTTGTACTCCAGGCGCTTGGTGACTTCCTTGAGCAGGGCGTCGCCGACACCGTGTCCAAGTGAGTCGTTAACATCTTTGAAGCCATCAAGATCAATAAATAATACCGCAGTGCGTTGATGTCGGCTTTCTGCTGTTTTCAGGGCATGGTTCAGGCGCACACCCAACAGCCTTCTATTGGGCAGACCGGTCAGCAAGTCATGATAGGCCCTATGTCGGGCTTCCTCCTCCTTGAGTTTAAGTTCAGTGACGTCCCGGAAGCTCCAGACCTGACCAACATGTTGTTCTTTGAGCATATGAGGACGGCAGTACAATTCGATATGGCGACCCTGATGGGTTCGGAACTCGCTTTCAATGGCTTCTTTGGGGTGCAGTTCCCAAGTACGCACAGCACGTCGAAACGGCGCTATATCCTCGAACAGGCTATCAGCGTATGCCAGAAATCCATGAATGTTGCAGGGTGGATTTTCAATGTTATCCAGCTGAAACATTTGATCGAAGTTGGGATTGGTCAGACGGATATTGCCGTCCAGATCCAGCAACAGCAGCGCTTCGTGGGTTGAGTGCAGCGTGGCCTGCAGTAGCGAATAGGATTCCTCCAGCTCCGCTTGAGTATCCTCCAGGGCATTGATCTGTTCGCGCAGTTCCTGGTTGCGTGCGATCAGTTCGCGCGAGGTGAGATCAATGGAGCGCTCGAGTAATGCACGTTCTTTATCGGCTTGCTCATAGGCATGTTCCACCGCATCCAGAAAAGCCTGCATGGATGGATGGTCCGCCGCTTTGCCCAGATGTTTGCGCAGCTGGCGAGCCAGGAGTCGATGGCGTTGCCCTGTTAGGGTATGTAAGGGTTCAGCGCTCATCGACCGTTAACCTCTCTTATTGTTGTTATGGTCATGGTTTGGTTATGCAGGGTGGATAGGGTTTGGCCCTGCTGAGGACAGATTTCTCCGTATGAGTAATAACCGCTCAGCAGGGTCCCGGGGCCGAATACATCGCGGATCGCTTCAAGTTCCTCTTCGACGCGTTGTTCAAGCACCATGCGGCGCCCGACACAACTGATTAATATTGCCAGGGTTGGGGCTTGGGAGATGGTGCTGAGGGCTTGTTCCGCGGCGTTCAGGGCGCCATCAATCAATCCGTCTGAATTGGCTCGCATGAATTGCGCATACGCGCCTTCTGGCAAGTCACCGGCAAAGGTCAGGGTTCCATTGTTTTCATCTGTTGCCAGCAGCGTGCGGACAACTTCGTGGCCGGATTTCGTCGTAACTTTTAACGGGAACAGCAAGCCGGAAGAGGGCAAGTCGCAGGCATATTCACCAAGATATTCCTTGTACAGATCCAGGGCGTTGCGGTCGTCCAGTTCATGGAGCACATTGGCGTCCGCACGGGTGATCAGTCGATCCGGGCCAAAAGGCGCCCAACCGCCCAGTGAGCCATAACCCACTTCGAGATTGTCACCATAAAAACCGATCACTACAGCCTTGTTCGGCCCGTAGTGTTGATTCCGGCACACCTGGGTTTGCTGAAAGCGCTTGCCGTCGCCGGCCAGACCGCCTGTAACAATAGTGCCCGCAGGTAAAATTTCATTTAATCCATCAACGAGCTGGGATCCGTTGACATTGAGCCCCTCGCTCAGCACAAGGCACATCTTCAGGTCGTATAACGGGAGTTTGCTGGCCAGGTCTTTGCCCAGACTTCGGCTGCAGATTGGTGTTTCAAAACTGATGTCGGCGATTTGAGTGCGGCTGTGTTCAAATTCGAGAGCAGTAACGACGATGGTATTTGACAGGACCGAGGTGTCACAGATTTCACCGGCGGTGGAGCAACCGACCAATTCAGCCTCGGGAAAGGTATTTTGCCACCACTCAACGAGCACATCGCCGCCGCAATCATTTCCTGAACCAAAGGCGAGCAGTAGCTCCGGGTTCTCCACAGAACCGGAGGTACATCGCCAGCCTTTGTCCGGCTGATACATATACTGAGCTGAGTGCATGAAGGTCGCCTGTTACCACATAATCCAGAGACATCAATGCCCGATTTAAAGGGCATATTTAAATCTAGTCGAAAACTGGCAGAACGACAGTTTTTAATCAGGCCAAATATGGTCTTGCAAACGGATTTTTATACCCTGAAAGCGAACCCCTTCACTCTCGAGGAGCTGACGCTGTCGAGTATAACGTTCGCTGTTGTTGGGGAAGGAAATTTTTCCCTGGCTGTTAATGACGCGATGCCAGGGAATGGCGCTACCGGATGGGAGCGTTTTTAGCAGCGATCCCACCTGTCGGGCATAGCCGGGAAACCCTGCGGCTTTTGCCACGACTCCATAGGTGGAGACGCGACCGCAGGGGATGGCGGCGATCACTTTGAGCATGGCGGCTTGATAAGCCGTCAAAGCGTCGCCATCGTCAGATGCGCAAGGCACCATCCACCTCAATGACACGGCCGGAAAGATAATCATTTTCCAGAATATACTGGATGGTTTGTGCAATATGCTCAGGTTGGCCGATCCGCTGCAAGGGGATAAGCTTATTCATACGTGCTTTGGCATCTTCGGGCATCGAAGCGGTCATTTCCGTTTCTATAAAGCCCGGTGCAATGGCCATGGAGCGAATATTGTAGCGGGCGAGTTCCTTGGCCCAGGTGGTGGTCAGGGCAACAACACCTGCTTTGGCGGCACTGTAGTTGGATTGGCCGATATTACCGGCGCGGGCAATACTGGAAAGATTGATCAGACAGCCAGGGCGTCCGCTCTCAATCATTTTGATGCTGGCTTCGCGTCCGCACAGGAACACCCCGGTGAGATTTATGTCGATCACCGTTTGCCACTCGGCGAGGGACATTTTTCGGGTGACCTTGCCGTCCTCAGTTTTGATCAGCAGGGCGTCGCGTAACACCCCCGCGTTATTCACCAAGACATCGAGCTGACCAAAATCTGTCAGAATTTGCTCGAAGGTGCGAATGACCTGTTCTTCATCTGCGACGTTACAGACATAGGCTTCAATTCTGCTTGCAGACAGCTCTTCCAGCTCTTCTTTGCTCGTTAGCAAGGTATCTGCTTTCAGGTCGATCAGCGCGATCCTGGCCCCTTGATTGGCCAGATATTTGGCCGTTGCCTTGCCCAGGCCCTGGGCGCCGCCGGTAATGGCAATTACCGAGTCTTGAAGTTTCATGCTTTACCTTCATATATTGGAATACACATACAAGTCGTCCATCATAGCAAGGCCCATGCGGGCCTGTCTGTTCCCGATGTGTCGTCTCGCTCACGCACAGTCTGAAAGGCGTTTTTCATGCGTATCCTGTTTATTCTTTTCATTATTATCCCGGTTCTGGAAATGTGGCTGCTGATCCAGGTGGGGTCGTTTATTGGCGCTATGCCAACAATTGCCCTGGTATTGTTGACTGCCATGATTGGTGTTGCGCTACTGAAACAGCAGGGACTGCAGACCCTGTTGAGCGCCAATCGTAAGGTCAATGAGGGTCAGATTCCCCTTTCGGAAATTGGCGAGGGGATCATGCTGGCGGTGGCAGGTGCCTTGTTGCTGACGCCCGGGTTTGTGACGGACTGTGTTGGCTTTCTGTTGCTGACTCCTCCGGTAAGGAAGGCGATGATTCGTCAATGGTCAGGTACTGTGATGGCGCAAACCATGAAAGCGGCACAGCAGCAAAACCAGGGCGGCGTTTTCTATTCCTACACAGAGGTGAGGGGCCGGCAACGCAGGCCTGGTTCGCGCACTTCCAGGGATGTTGACGTTATCGAAGGTGAGTTCCAGGAGTTGGACAAGGACGACGATTCTTCACGCCGATAAAAAAAACAGAAAATCGGCAAAAAAGCGCTTGAAAAGCAATCCATCATCCCCATTTACAAGCCACTCGTTGAGGAAAAGCAGCGCGTTATTCATTAAGGTGCTGTTTTACAAACAAAATCTTTCACCGATTCGGTGAAGGCTAATTCGGATTGAAAACCTGTTAGGAGAATCATTGAGATGAAAATCCGTCCATTACACGATCGTGTTGTTGTGCGCCGTAAAGAAGAAGAGGAAACCACCGCCGGTGGCATCGTGCTGCCAGGCAGTGCCAAAGAAAAGCCATCCCAGGGCGAGGTCTTAGCGGTTGGCGCGGGCAAAGCGCTTGATAATGGTGATGTGCAAGCTTTGGCTGTAAAAGTGGGTGATACCGTCGTATTTGGTCAGTACGCAGGCAATGCCGTCAAAATCGATGGCGAAGAGCTGCTGATCATGAGTGAAAGCGAAATTTACGGTGTGATTGAAGGCTAAATTAGCATTCAGCACTCATTCTCGTATCAACTATTTATAGAAACAGGAAATCGTTATGACAGCTAAAGATGTAAAGTTTGGTGATGCAGCTCGTAAGGGCATGCTTGAAGGTGTGAATATTCTGGCCGACGCGGTGAAAGTGACGTTGGGACCCAAGGGTCGTAACGTAGTTCTGGACAAGTCGTTTGGCGCGCCAACCGTGACTAAAGACGGTGTGTCTGTCGCAAAAGAAATTGAACTGAAAGACAAGTTCGAAAACATGGGCGCGCAGATGGTGAAGGAAGTTGCTTCCCAAACCAATGATGCGGCGGGTGACGGTACCACAACGGCAACCGTTCTTGCACAGGCCATTGTTAATGAGGGTCTGAAAGCCGTAGCAGCGGGTATGAACCCGATGGACCTGAAGCGTGGTATTGATAAGGGTGTTGCCGTAGCCGTGGAAGCGGTTCGTGGATTCGCCCGTCCATGTGAAGACAGCAAGTCCATCGCCCAGGTCGGTACGATCTCTGCGAACAGCGACGTATCCGTTGGTAAGATCATTGCTGATGCCATGGAAAAAGTGGGTAAGGAAGGCGTCATCACTGTTGAAGAAGGCAGTGGTTTCGAAGACGAGCTGGACGTGGTTGAAGGTATGCAATTCGATCGTGGTTACCTGTCTCCTTACTTCATTAATAACCAGGACAACATGAGTGCAGAGCTTGAAAATCCATTCATTCTTCTGGTCGACAAGAAAATCTCCAATATTCGCGAACTGCTTCCTGTTCTGGAAAATGTTGCCAAATCCAGCAAGCCACTGTTGATCATCGCTGAAGATGTGGAAGGTGAAGCGCTTGCAACTTTGGTTGTGAACAATATGCGCGGCATTGTAAAAGTGGCGGCGGTTAAAGCACCTGGTTTTGGTGATCGTCGTAAAGAAATGCTGGAAGATATCGCGACCCTGACTGGTGGTACCGTTATCTCCGAAGAAGTGGGTCGTTCTCTGGAAAACGCTACTCTGGATGATCTGGGTACGGCGAAGAACGTGACGATCAGCAAGGAAAACACCACGATTGTTGACGGTGCTGGTCAGTCTGCAGCAATCGAAGCGCGTGTTGGTCAGATCCGTAAGCAAATCGAAGACAGCAGCTCCGACTATGATCGTGAAAAACTGCAAGAGCGCGTTGCCAAGCTTGCTGGCGGTGTTGCGGTTATTCGTGTCGGTGCCGGTTCTGAAGTGGAAATGAAAGAGAAGAAAGCACGTGTTGAAGATGCGCTGCACTCAACTCGCGCTGCTGTTGAAGAAGGTGTTGTAGCAGGTGGTGGTGTTGCATTGATTCGCGCGCTGCAATCTCTGGATTCACTGGAAGGTGACAACGAAGATCAAAATGTGGGCATCAACCTGCTGCGTCGTGCGATGGAAGCGCCATTGCGCCAGATCGTTGGCAACGCCGGCGGTGAAGGGTCTGTGGTATCTGACAAAGTGAAGCAGGGTGAAGGTAGCTTCGGTTACAACGCTGCGACAGGCGAATATGGCGATATGCTAGAAATGGGTATTCTGGATCCGGCAAAAGTCACACGCTCTGCACTGCAGGCAGCCGGTTCTGTTGCGGGTCTGATGATCACAACTGAATGTATGGTTACTGAAGCTGTTGAAGACAACCCTGCGCCTGCTATGCCTGATATGGGTGGCATGGGTGGAATGGGCGGCATGATGTAATCGCTGTTCCCCTGGTTAAGAAAAAACCCGGCTTCGTGCCGGGTTTTTTTATGGCTGTTCTTTTAAATCAAAGACGTGCGGACTCTTCCTCAGAAAGCGAATGAAAAACCGTTAATATAACTAGATTTCGCCCAGTAAATAGTCTGTAATTGGGCGCACTTTCAGTATGACCTAGTGGCCGACAGAGTCTTATGTGGTCGTGCGTGATCTCTTAAGCGACAGTTCTTTCATTGTGATTAAAAAAGTCATTTTATATTCAGTCCTGTTTGTACTGGGTCTGGCTGTGTTTCTGATAGCGACGCTACCCGCTGCGTTTGTGTGGAGCCAATGGCTGGAGTCGAGTATCGATACGCGCCGTTTGGGTATTCAGGTGCTGGCATTTGAAGGGACCGTATGGGATGGCAAAGTACATTTTCGCTATCAGCAACTTGAGTCGATACTGGACTGGGATATTCGGTTTACCGACTTGATATCAGGTGCGTTGCCCCTGCAGTTGGCTTGGCGCAGCCATGCCGGTAGCGCCGATGCCCTGGTGGCTGTGGCGATGGAGCAGGTTGATGTGTCCATGGAAAGTCTGGACCTGGACTTGGAGCGCTTGAATCCTTTTTTTGTGCGACAGAGAGTGCAATTGGCCGGGCAGCTGAGTGCCAGAAATCTCGATCTGGTGATTTCGCCGGAAACCATCCTGTCTGCCTCAGGCAAAGCGAGCTGGAGTGGTGGCATGATTGCTTATCCGGTCGGTCGGAATATTCGACAGCCCCTTATGCCCGCGTTTCGGGCAGATCTACAAACCCGGGATGATGGTTCTATTTACTTGGGAATTCGTGATGCTGATGCGCAATTCGATGTGATCGAAGCCAGCCTGACGCCGGATGGGGCCGGCCTGGCACAGATTCGTCGCCGTCTGCTGGATTTGGCAGGCGAGCATGCGCCACATGCAGAGGAAAGTGATGTGGTATTCAAAGTCAAACAGCCTGATGTGTTGAGCAAAGGGCTGCCTCTATGAATACGGAGAAATCTCCTGTCAGCCCCTGGATTGGCCGCCTTCAGTCTCTGTTGGCAATCACGCTGGTGATGTATCTGGCCTGGTTAGTGTCTCAGTTAGTCTGGTATATGTTGTCGCCGGCGCCTTCGGCGGTAATGGTGTTGTCGCCGGTATCGTCTCATCAATCTCAGGTCAGTACGGATTCGGGATATCAGCCGGAGCGCTATCATCTCTTCGGTAAAGAAGGGCTTAAGAAGGTCGAGCAGGTATCGCGTCCTACCGTTGCGCCGAAAACCCGTTTACGGCTGATTTTAAAAGGTGTTTTCACTGCGGAGCAGGGCGGAGAATCCGGTGCTATAGTTGAAGAGATAGGTAAGCCTGCCGATTACTATCGCATTGGTGATACTTTACCGGGCAATGCGGTACTGGAAGAGGTATATAGTGATCGTGTGTTACTGCGCCGGAACGGTCAGCTGGAAACGCTGGCCTTTGAAGATGCGGTGGAGCTGGGGCAAAGCCGGATCGCGCAGAGCCAGGTTGTAGAAGAAGAATCGGAAGCGGACATCGATACGCCTGAGCAATTCGTTGAAGAGGCAACCCGGCGACTGACCGAAAATCCGGAACAAGCCTTGCGTTCGGTAGGTCTGACACAGGCAGAAGATGGTGGTTATGTTTATCAGGGCAATAACCCTATGTTGGCAGGATTGAATTTGCAAAAAGGTGATGTCATTCGCTCGGTCAACGGGCATACATTGGGTGACATACAAAAAGATAAAGCTTTAATGCAAACGTTATATGAGCAGGGTAGTCTGGAAGTTGAGGTCGTACGTGACGGAGCCAGTTTTTACATCAACTATCCCCTGAGATAAGCGAGTTCGTCTACGCGAGGCCGGACAACAATGAAAATGGATAACAAATGAAGTTAAAGACACATGGTTTGATCAGCTTGTTGGCGGGCCTTTTTATGCTGGGTTCGCTATCGGTAACAGCGCAGGAGCAAAGCTGGAAAGTTAACCTCAAAGATGCGGACATCCGGGCGTTTGTGACCCAGATTGCTGATATCACGGGCTACAGTTTTGTCATTGATCCGCGTGTTAAAGGCAAGGTCACGGTGGTTTCCAATGCCTCGATGGATAAGCATGCCGTCTATGAGATGTTTCTGTCAGTGCTTGGCGTACATGGCTTCGCTGCGATTCCGGGCGAGGGTGTTGTCAAGATCGTACAACAGAATAATGCCAAGCAAACCGCCAGTAATGATCGTTTCATGGGGCGCATTCCTGCTGAACAGATTGTCACCCGTGTGATTCAAGTGAACAACGCCAATGCCTTGGAGCTGGTTCCTATTTTACGTCCAATGGTGGCCAAGTACGGACATCTGGCGGGCGTGGCGGCGGCCAATGCCCTGATCATCAGTGATCACGTCAACAACATTGAGCGCATCTCCAACATTATTGACGAGCTGGACAGTCCTTCCAAATACGAGCTTGAAGTGGTTCAGCTTCAAGAAGCCTGGGTGGGAGATATGGTCAAGCTTTTGGAAGAGCTGGCCCCGGCTGAGCTGGGCGATGCGAAGGGTAAAGCCAGCGCCAATAAATTCAGTGTAGTGGCAGATCAGCGTAGCAACCGTTTGATCCTGCGTGGTGATGAATCCTTCCGGGACAAAATGCGCGTGTTGATTGCCAAGCTGGATCAGCCATCGTCCACGGGTGGTAAGACCAAAGTGGTGCGTCTCAAGCATGCCGATGCAGAAGACATTGCCGAATTGCTCAAGGGCCTGATGGGTGATATCGCGAGTGAGCAGGAAAAAGGCAAAGGTCAGAAAACGACGGAAGCCAGCGTTTATGCCGACGAAGGCTTGAATGCGCTGGTCTTGCGAGCGGAGCCTTCTCTTTTACAAGAACTGGAAGGTGTCATTGAGCAGCTGGATATTCGTCGTGCCCAGGTATTGATAGAAGCAGCAATTGTTGAGATTTCAGACAAGAATGACAACAAACTGGGTATTCAGTGGGCGCTTTACGATCAGGGGGCTTCGATTCCCGGTGCCTTTACCAATTTCAGCGAAATCGGCATCAGTACGGCGAATATCCTCGGTGCGCTGATCGCCAAGGATAATGATGCGGATGGCGATCTGGATGCCTCTACGCTTGGATCGCCATCGACAGGGCTTACTTTAGGTGTTGGTGAAACCAGTGATAGTGGTGTCAGTTGGGGGGCTCTTATCCAGGCCCTTGAAGGGGATGCTGGCGCCAACGTGCTGTCTACGCCCAAGGTTATCACCATGGATAACCAGGAATCCTCTATTATCGTTGGCGAAAATATTCCCATTATTACCGGCCAGTCGAGTTCAACAGGCGCTGGTACCTCGGATCCCTTTACAACCATTGAACGTGAGGATGTCGGGGTGAAATTGATTGTGACACCGAGTATCAGCGAAGGGGATTTGGTTCGATTGGAGATTGAGCAGGAAATTTCGGACGTTTCACCGTCCACCGCCGGTGCCGACATCATCACGACCAAGCGTCAGATCAAAACCAATGTGCTGGCGGACAATGGTGAGACCATTGTGCTAGGCGGCTTGATTACTGATAACGTCAGCATGAGTGAGAGTAAGGTGCCGCTGCTGGGAGATATTCCCTGGTTGGGGCGATTGTTCAAGAGTACGTCCCAGACGGTCACCAAACAGAATCTGCTGGTGTTTTTGAAGCCCACCATTCTTCGGGATAAAGCTTCAACGAAAAGTGTAACGGATGAGAAGTTTGATCAGCTCTGGGAGTTGAATCTGGCAATTAAAGAAAGTAACGGAGAGGACCGGGAAGATCTTGATCAGCTACCTAAGCCTGATGTGGACAGTATCTACAAGGGTATGAAGATTAAATAGACTCGAAGCAGTGTTTCAAATCGATGAGAATCAAAAAAGCCAAGACAAATGTCTTGGCTTTTTTGCTCGTGCTACCGCCTTTCGACGGTAGCTGGTAGCTGCAGTCTCTGACGGAATTACTTGGCCAGGTTTTCCGCAACAAAATCCCAGTTTACCAGGGCCCAGAACGCATCCAGATACTTCGGACGCGCGTTGCGGTAGTCAATGTAGTAAGCGTGTTCCCAAAGATCAACCGTCAACAAGGCAGTTTGTCCTTCGGTCATCGGTGTACCGGCGTTGCTGGTATTCACGATTTCCAGGCTGCCATCATTGTTCTTGACCAGCCAAGTCCAGCTTGAGCCGAAGTTGTTGACGGCTTTGTCATTGAACTGTGATTGGAAGTCAGCAAACGAACCGAATGCGCTGTTGATTGCGTCAGCGACAGCGCCTGTTGGTTCACCGCCGCCGTTGGGGCTCAGGCAGTGCCAGTAAAAGGTATGGTTCCAGATTTGCGCCGCGTTATTGAAGACCGGGCCGCTGGAGCTTTTGATAATGTCCTCGAGTTCCTTGCCTTCGTATTCTGTGCCCGGGATCATGCCATTCAGTTTATCCACGTAAGTTTTGTGGTGCTTGCCGTGGTGATATTCCAAAGTTTCCTGGGAAATATGTGGTGCCAAAGCATCAATTGCATACGGTAACGCAGGTAATTCGATCGCCATTTGGGCTCTCCATTCAGTTGATGTTGTGGTGATTGATTGCCGACGGTAGCCGGCCTTGTGCTTATGGTTATTGTGAGCAGGATAATAACACCTAAGTTTAGGTGAATCCACGTAGCATGGGATTTCAGAAAAAGCTATTCGTAGCCCTTGAATTCAGGGCTTCCGGGAAGCAGTTCAGCGAGGTTTTTGACGCGCCAGGCAAGTTCCTCATATGTGTCGGCCTGAACGGTTACGTGCCCGAGTTTTCTTCCGGCGCGCTCGGTTTTTCCATATAGGTGGAGGTGGGCGTAGGGCAGGGACAGCATTTTCTGCACATCGCCTTTCTGTCCGATGATATTGATCATGCATGTCGGGCGCTTGGCTTCTGTGTCACCCAGGGGCATACCGCAAATGGCACGAATGTGGTTTTCAAACTGGCTACAGGTTGCGCCTTCTATGCTCCAGTGACCGGAGTTATGCACCCTGGGCGCCATTTCATTGGCCATTAGGCCATTGTCGGTTTCGAACAATTCCAGAGTGAGGATGCCAACGTGCCCCAGCTCATGCATCAGCTCTTTTATATAGCTTTGTGCCTGGGACGCAATCTCTGGATCGACTTTTGGGGCGGGTGCTGTTGAGTAACGCAAAATACCTTCGTGATGGCTGTTTTCGGCCAGAGGATACACTGCCATTTCGTCTTTGCTGTTGCGCACGGCGATTACGGAAAGTTCGCGTTTGAACTGAATAAACTGTTCGGCGATAAGCGTTTTGTTGCCAATGGATTGCCATGCCTGTTGGCACTGACTGGCATCTTTAATAACAAACTGACCCTTGCCGTCGTAGCCTTCAGTTACCGTTTTCGTGACAACGGGGCAACCCAGTTCCTCAACCGCTTTTTCGAGTGCGGGCAGCGAATTGATGACGCGATAATCCGGGGTTGGAATGCCGAGCTTGGTGAACAGAGCTTTTTCTTCCGCCCGATTCTGGCATACCCGGATCGATTCAGCTGGAGGGTAAAGCGTGCTGTGCTCTTCTATATATTGAACGAGTTCGAGAGGAAGGTGCTCGAATTCATAGGAAACGATATCAACGTCTTTGAGAAATTGAGCAAGCTCCGGGTTGTCCAGCTTGCCTTCTGTGTCGATGGTGATCTGACCCAAGCCGGCGCTAGGGCTGCCGGACGTGTCATAAAAACGAAAGTCCAGTTCCAGTGGATAGCCTGCGAGCGCAAGCATGCGTCCCAATTGTCCTGCACCGAGTATACCGATGGTCTTCATGATTCAGCCTCTTGGATCAGGTTGATTCAGAACCGTTTCAGTTTGCTGTTCTCTAAAAGCATTAATCGCCGCTTTCACCTTGGCATCATTCAGGGCGACGATCTGTGCAGCTAGCAGGCCCGCATTCTTGGCTCCTGCAGTGCCAATGGCCAAGGTCCCAACTGCAACACCCCCGGGCATTTGAGCAATGGACAATAGCGAATCGAGTCCGTTCAAAGCCTTCGATTGTACAGGAACACCAAGAACGGGGAGATTGGTCTGAGCGGCAGCCATACCTGGCAGATGTGCAGCGCCTCCCGCACCGGCGATAATTACCTGAATGCCGCGGGACTCGGCGCTTTTGGCATAGTCGAATAACAAGTCTGGTGTTCGGTGGGCTGAGACGACTTTGACTTCGTAGCTGACATGCAAGGAGTCCAGCATGTTTGCGGCATGTTCCATCGTAGGCCAGTCCGATTTGGATCCCATGATGATTCCGACAGTTGGCTGCATCTTCTTACCTCAATTACGAATGTCTTTTCACCCTTATCGCGCGCTTGCCGCATGCGATATCCGGTGATCCGGCCAAAAAAAGACCGCATATATTAGTGACTCGACACTGGGCATGCAAATTCTATTTATTATTCACGCGCATAGCAGTTAGAATCCCCCAAAAGCAACAATTATCGCAAGGGGAATTCATGGATAGTCTGAGGCCTGATCGGGACGAACTGGATCAGTTTCGAAAACGACAGTCAGGAAAAAAAACCAAAGCACCCGCAGCTAAAAGCAGTGTAGTCAAAACACCCGGAAAGTCGGGCTCATCTGTCTTTTCGTCCCTGTTGATTGTTGTGTGTCTCATGACGGTTGCGGCGCTGGGGTGGCTGTACTGGCAACAGCACAACGAACTGGCAGCCTTGCGCATGGAGTTGGAGGATGCTTCGGGTTTCATTGGGCAAAGCAAGCTATTGCTGGCGCGTCTCGAAGGCGAGGTGAGCGAGACCGGTGAAGAGCTGGCGGCCAGTGGCTCGCAGGTGGAGAAAAAACTCGCATTTCTGGATTCTGAAATGCGCAAGCTCTGGGGTGTGTCCAACGACCGGAATAAGAAGGCGATCCAGAATAACGATGCAGCGATCGCGGGGCTGGAGAATAATCTGGCAAAGCTTCTGGCTGAGCAGAAAAAGCAGTCGTTGCGTTTAAGTGAGGCTCAGCAATCGTTAAATGCCAAATTGGAAGAGGTCAATCGATCATTGCGCGGTATGGATGTCCAGGTGAGCGCAGCTTCCAGTGAGGTGGCAGTGACGCGAGAATCCATGAACGAATCGCTGTCACAGTTGCGTCAGAAAATGGCGGAATTGGATAAGGCGGTTTCGGCAGTTAAGCTGAATAGCTCAGCAATTGCTTCAATTGACACCAGTCGGCAGCAGCTGAACGAGCGTGTGGTCGAACTGGAAAGGCAACTTAATGATGTGCAACTCAAGCTAGGTGGGCCCTGAAGACTTGTCAGCGACATGAGGTAGATCGCAAAAATTCAGAGCATTGGCTGTTAGAATTCATGCGTTTGTACGTCATGATAGGGAAAGTACGCATGTTGGGGTTGTTGAGAATACTCGTTGTCGTCGCGTTGGTTTGGGTGCCGTTTAGCGCGAACGCTGACACCACTGCGCCGTATTCCAAGCCATACCACAAGCAGGGGCGAGGCTGGTATCCCTCTATCTACTGGTCTACCGGCCGCAATCTGGGTTCCTATTATTTCCCAAATACAGACGGCGAGCTTTTTGAGCAGCTCTCGGAAAGCGAATGGGACAAGGAAACCAACGGGCTGGTTTACTTCTATCGTCCTGATAGCCAATGGGCTTCAGAAGAACTTGAGGCACCCAGTTACTACGTCAACGACGAAATCGTATTTAATCTCCGTGGTAATAGCTATACCGTAATTGAGCTACCCGCAGGTAGTTACGATATTACGGCGCGAAAAAGCCTGCTGCCCCTAATAGGTTTCGAGGCCTTTGATGATAAGTTGATGATAGCTTTCGACCTTAACCTCTTGGCCGATATTGGTATGGAGATTGACCCGGGATCGATCCATTACATTCGTCATTCGGAAGTGTCCCTTCCCGCGCGCTTGCATCCAGATTTGTCGCCGGACGATGAAATGGCGACAGCGGATGTTCAGCTTGTTGACGAGGAGCTGGCCCTTAGAGAAATGAGTAAAACTCGTTACCTCACTCATTCTTTCTGGACTCCCAATGATTCGGAGCGCGTCCAGGAGCTGCTGAAAGGCGAGATGCAGGACTATGGCTGGTTTTCCATTATCTGGCCTTGGTCCAATAACTTCATATTCGGATTTCCCTTATTTTATCTGCCCAGTGACATGTATCGGGAGCTGCGTGGTGGACCCGACCTGACGCTCGAAGAAGAGCTGTATGCACTAAGAGAAGATAAAGAGGAATACTTGGAGGCGATACAGGATCTCAGGCAGCCCAAGCGAAACTGGCTGGCTCCCTGGCGCGCTCCTCGCTCCGGCTTGACTCTGAATGATGAATTGATGCTCGATCGCCTGGAGCGTGCGGCACAGGAAGGTGAGATCGTGAAGCCCAAATCGATGATCGAGCGTGAAGAGGCCCAAAGGCAGGCCGCTATTGAGGCAGCAGCTCAAGAAGATGAGTGGTGGTTCTGGCCAGATTTTGACGGTAACGATGATTGGCGGCCACCTGAAATTGCCGGATTGAATCGTCGTATGGATGAAGAGCGACGTGCGGAGTTCAAGCGTATGATGCAGGTGTTGAATTAACTTCGTAGCTTTTTGTCTCGAGGGATCAAATTAGCGCAAAAACTAACGGGCCAGCAGGCCCGTTTTTTTGTTTCAATTATGCTTTTCTTTTAAAGATATCAATAGCTTGAGCAAGACTGAGGTGTCCTCAAATGCTTCCTCTGTCACATTACTGAAAAATGCGGTATTTGTGATTGACAGTGACCGATAAATCGTTAAAATGCGCATCTCGATTTGAGTTGGGTGGTTAGCTCAGCTGGGAGAGCATCGCCCTTACAAGGCGAGGGTCACAGGTTCGATCCCTGTACCACCCACCAAACTCATCTCTGGAAGCGATGACTTCGAGGGATGAGAAAATCGTTGCATGGTCGCGGACCGGTAGTTCAGTTGGTTAGAATACCGGCCTGTCACGCCGGGGGTCGCGGGTTCGAGTCCCGTCCGGTCCGCCAATAATGCATCAGTCTTGAATCGATACCCAAATGGGTGGTTAGCTCAGCTGGGAGAGCATCGCCCTTACAAGGCGAGGGTCACAGGTTCGATCCCTGTACCACCCACCAAACGCCTTCTTAGCGTAAGGGTAATAGCTTGCACGCAATGCAGGCGAAGAAGTGTAAAGATCGCGGACCGGTAGTTCAGTTGGTTAGAATACCGGCCTGTCACGCCGGGGGTCGCGGGTTCGAGTCCCGTCCGGTCCGCCAATTTACAAAAAAAGAAGCACCCTGTTGGGTGTTTTTTTATGCCTGAAATAAAGTGGGACGAGAACCCGCGAAGCGGTTCTGACAAACTGCGATTAAAGAGCAGTTTGGACAGCGAGACGAAGGAACGCTGCCCCGAAGGGGGCTTGACGACCTTAAGGCCGCTCAAGATAAATCCCGTCCGGTCCGCCAATTTAAAGAAAACAAGCGCCCTAGGGGTGTTTTCCAGTCTTAGCTATTTGAATTTTCGTATACCTCTTTACCCAGGGCCTTATGGCTGCTGTCTGTCTGTTTTCCCGACTAAGCGAAATGCACTGAGTTGTTGTGACCGAGCAGGTCAGCATGGAGTTATGTTGGGTTTTGTGAAGGCGCTCAAATCGGTAAAAAACACTGTCATAAAAGTGTCATCACAACCTTCTAATCTGCTCTCGATTCCAAAAAGAGTAGAAGAGACAAGTAATGAGTGATTACGAAGAAGAGTTGTTAGAACAAGATACCCAGGAATTTGAGGATGATGAAGTTGATGACGCGGAGGAACTCTAGCGCTCTCGTCGTCTAAAAAATTTTGTCGAATCAAGACAGTCTTCTGAATTCTCCTGGGCTAAGCCCCGTCCAACGTTTGAATGCCCGTTGAAAAGCTGCGGGAGAGGAAAAGCCCAGCAAAAATGCGATTTCCGTGAAATTGTGTTCGGTATCCGCGACGTAGGTTTTTGCCAGGGCCTCGCGGGTCTCATCCAAAATGCTGTGATAGTGAAGGTTCTCCGCCTTCAAGCGCCGTCGCAGAGTCCAGCCCGCCATGCCCATTTTGTCAGCCACCTCATCTATTTTAGGTGGTGAGCCCGTCAATAGAGTTCCGATAAGCTCAATCACCCGATCTCGCAAGGTTCGGCCTTTTGCAAGTTGGGTCTTTTTCTGCTCACAAACAGCCCGGACTTCCAAATGATTGGCTTCATTGGCGTAGAAAACCGGCGATTTCTCCATGCCTCGTTTGAAGACGAGCGCATTGCGCTTAGCACCAAATTGCACCGGGCAGTTGAAGCGTTGTTCATATGCATCCTGATATTGCCGGTTCGTGTATTCCACCTCTACATGGTGCAGGACCTTATCTTCTTTACTTAGCCAGATTGATAGCTCAAACCAGGTACTGAGCATGGAGTCCACGACAAAATAGTTGTAGTGATTGTAGGGGCTGATGGAATAAAACTGTGTCACCAGTCGATGTGCGTCCATATAGCAGGACGAGTGGCCGCGGGTATTCTGACTGCTTAGGGTTTCGAACTCGATCAGTGTTTCCAGGGCCCCGCGTAGATCCCTGGCAGTCATGGCTGCAAAGCCTGCCAATCCAATATCTGAAATCAACATCTTCGAGCCCATGATCAGACCAAATTCGGGAGTTTTGCTGAGCCGAATGGCTTCGTGACCAAGGCGCATGAACTTGGGAATGCTGATGCGGGCGTCGGGCGTCGTCAGGTATTCCTGGTTAAGGTTGAAGCGATCCAGTAAATCAATGGAGGATATTTTTAAGTGCCGCATGGTAGCCAGAATGGCATGAACAAAGTTGACCGATATGTCTCCCAGAGGAATCTTGTTGGAGCTCATGGTAAAAAATCGCATAGTTAAAAGAGTAATGTTAATTTAAGATACAAAAATGTTCACTATAGTGATTGTTGGTTCAGTACATGATCTATACTTTATGGCTCCTCTAAATAATAACCTCCCTGATTAAATGGAGATCATTGATGAGCGAAGCCAGTCATTCCAAGCATTATCCGAATTTATTAGCCCCTCTGGATTTGGGTTTTACTACCCTGAAAAACCGCGTACTGATGGGATCCATGCATACCGGGCTCGAAGAGTCGCCCAATGGTTTTGAAAAAATGGCCGCTTTTTACGCCGAGCGCGCTCGTGGAGGTGTCGGCATTATCGTCACTGGTGGTATTGCGCCTAACGAGGCCGGTGCGGTAGGCCCTGGTGCTGGCAAAATGAGTAATGAAGAAGAATCTGATGAGCATAAGGTCGTGACGCAGGCGGTTCATGAAGCCGGCGGCAAGATCTGTATGCAGATTCTGCACGCGGGACGCTATGCCTATCATCCCAAGCTGGTTGCCCCTTCAGCTGTTCAGGCACCGATCAATCCTTTTGTGCCACATGAATTGACGGAAGAAGAGATTGAAGAACAAATTGAAGCCTTCGTTAACTGTGCTGCCCTGGCTCAGCGAGCGGGCTATGACGGTGTAGAGGTCATGGGCTCGGAAGGATACTTCATCAACCAGTTCATCGTATCCCACGTCAACAAGCGTACAGATCGTTGGGGTGGATCCTATGAGAATCGGATCCGTTTGCCGCTGGAGATAGTCAGTCAAATTCGCGAACGAGTCGGGACTGACTTTATTATCATCTATCGCCTCTCCATGCTTGATCTGATCGAAGATGGTAGCACTTGGGACGAGGTGGTTCTGCTGGCAAAGGAAATTGAGAAAGCAGGTGCGACTATTATCAATACCGGAATTGGCTGGCACGAAGCTCGCGTGCCGACTATTGCCACCATGGTTCCCCGAGCGGCTTTTACCAAAGTTACAGCCAAGCTGAAGGGTGAGATTTCCATTCCGCTGGTGACCACAAACCGAATCAATATGCCTGATGTGGCGGAAAAAGTGCTGGCGGATGGTCATGCCGATATGGTCTCCATGGCTCGACCTTTCCTGGCAGATGCAGATTT
Source organism: Oleiphilaceae bacterium (assembly GCA_965230795.1). GTDB lineage: Bacteria > Pseudomonadota > Gammaproteobacteria > Pseudomonadales > Oleiphilaceae > PZPK01. The sequence continues at coordinate 881,096 of OZ246020.1, forward strand.
TGTTGCCAAGGCTGAGCAGGGCAAAGCGGATGAGATCAATACCTGTATCGGTTGTAACCAGGCGTGTCTCGATCATACTTTCCAGATGAAGCTGACGTCCTGTCTTGTGAATCCGCGTGCATGTCATGAGACCGAGCTTGTGTACGTCAAGACCCAATCGCCCAAGAAAATCGCAGTGATTGGTGCAGGCCCGGCTGGACTGGCTTGTTCAACCATCGCTGCTGAACGTGGTCACGATGTGACTTTGTTTGACTCCAACAGCGAGATTGGTGGGCAGTTCAATGTAGCGAAGCTGATTCCGGGTAAGGAAGAGTTCTACGAAACCTTGCGATATTTCGGTCAGATGATCAAAAAGACCGGAGTGAATTTGCAGTTGAATACCCGTGTATCAGCGGAAGATCTGGCTAATCAGGGCTACGATGAGATTATTCTGGCCACCGGTATCGCGCCACGGACTCCGGAGATTCCAGGCGTGGATCGTGAAAATGTCATCGGTTATCTCGATGCCTTGCTGGGTCGCAAACCCGTCGGCAAACGTGTGGCGATTGTAGGTGCAGGCGGCATTGGTTTTGATGTAGCGGAATACATTACCCACGATGGTAAATCGCCCAGTATGGATATTGATCTGTTCATGAAAGAATGGGGAGTTGATTTGAATATGGAACATCAGGGCGGCATCAAGGGTGTTGAGCCGCACTTGCCCCTGGTCTCCCGTGAGGTATATCTGCTGCAACGCAAAAAATCCAAAGTGGGCAAGAATCTTGGCAAGACCACCGGCTGGATTCATCGTACTTCCCTGAAGAATCGCAATGTGAAGATGATCAACGGTTGTTCCTACGAGCGCATTGATGATCAGGGATTCCAAATTCTGGTTAATGATGAACCCAAGACTTTGGAAGTGGATACCGTGATTATCTGTGCGGGTCAGGATCCGCTACGAGAGTTGCAAAGTGATCTGGAAGCCGCAGGTGAAAACGTGCACCTGATTGGTGGTGCTGATGTGGCGGCCGAGCTGGACGCCAAGCGAGCCATCAACCAAGGGGCAAGATTAGCTGCTTCTTTGTAAGAATTCCCGCTAGTACTTCTCTCCAGGGATTGTCCGTAGCTTTCGGGCAATCCCTCATTCCTTCCTGGCAGCTGTTTGCAATCTTCTGTTTTGTGAATCTTGTCGAACAATAAATTGTCGAATTGCGTGTGCATTACGTCGGATCAACTAAACTGGAAAAAACATCTTGCTTGTTTCTTCGCTTAGGGGATCTTATGGGAAACCGGGGAGCCGGTATTCATGCCGCAATCTACTTTATTCGCAATCGTGCCGTCAGTCGGCATATGCTGTTTTCAGAGTTCGAAGCCTTGCTGGATGGTTTGGGGGCTTTGCCTGATTATGAGGATGAAGAGGCAAAAGCGGTCTACACATTGATCGACAAGACCGGAAAGATAAGGGCGGCGGTTTTTTTTCTGCTGTACTTTGATGAGGACGGCCGTGCAGATTCCGGCTGGAATGTTCCGGTCGAGCGTTTAGCTGAAATCAGTGGCAGTGGTCCGGACCTGGGGGGAGGCCCCATACGACTGGCCTGCAAATCCCAGTGTTCCATCAATTGGCACCGGGACGATCTCTGGGATCCTGACATGACACCCGGTAGTAATGATTTTTTGCTTGTTAAAAAGGCGGTGGAAGAAAACCGTTTGCGCTTCAAATTTGAAGCGCCTGAGGAGGATGTACCTACGCTTGCCGCATCAGGTGGCAATGATGACTCCATCGACGAAGATCTGGCTCTTGCCTCCGACAACGACAAGCGCATCAAACTCGCACGTTTGCTGAAAGAACAGCGTTTACGGATACGTACGCTCGAAGCCTATCGAGAAAAAGCTGATGACAATTCTGATCGGGAGCAGCGCATCCTGATTCATGCCTACAAGAATGAAATTCAGGAATTACGTCAGCAGATTGAACATCTCAAGCTCAACAACGAAAAACTGCAGGAAAAACTGTCCGCTCGCAATGAGCAGTACATCAGTTTGCAGGACAAGGTATCTGGGCAGTCACAGCTCGTAGAGGATCTGGAACGCAAGCTGAAAAATGCCTCGGCTGGAGAAAAGGAAAAACTGGAAAAGCAGAAGCTGGAAGCTGAACTGGTGTTGTTGCGGGAACAATTGGATCGTCGGGACATTGATCTGGCCTATCGTGATGAACGTGAGGAGCAGCTTCGGGCCGAGTTGGAAGAGCTCAAGGAAAATCCTGCGATCGCTGGCAGTGATGATGCCATCATCGAAAAGCTGAAAGAACTGGAAGTGGTTTACACCGCATACCATCCGGGTGCGGGTCACATCACCATGAGTTCCAATGAGATTCGCGAGTATGTGGAGAATCCCATCGCTTTCGTTGCCAGCAAGTGCTTTGTGACAGAGGAGCATTATCGGGCATGGCTTGAGCACTATGAACATCCTGTCTGTAAGCAGCGCCTGTCGGATGGCACCAGTTGTCACCATGCTGTCGAGAAAATCAGTTCACCCAGTGAGTTTGAACCAGGTATTGATGATCGGTGCGCAGAGCACCAGCCTGAGGATCTTGAGTAGTCGCTGGTTGAAAGGATGTAATGCGTGAGTACTACTCTGTGTCTGTCAGACCTGTCTGATCTGTTTGCAATACTTCCTCAAGTCGAAGAGCTTCCTAACGCGGTGTTACCGCAGTTCACTGGCGAGCTTCATTGTTTGCGCCTGGATCGTGTCCACCCGTTTATTTCCGGCAACAAGTGGTACAAGTTGAAATACCACCTGGAGTCTGCGTTGGCAGAAGGAAAGCGCTCGCTTGTCAGTTTTGGTGGTGCCTACTCCAATCACCTGCATGCCCTGGCTTATGCGGGATACAAGTTGGGATTGAAGACTAAAGGTTTGGTTCGTGGAGAATCTCCGGCATCGCTGTCTCCCACCTTACAGGACTGTCAACGCTGGGGTATGCAGATTGAATGGGTTAGCCGACACGACTTTCGCAGTCTGGCTCCAATGCAGGCAGAAGCGCGCGTTCAATCTCTTTATCCTGATGCCTGGGTGGTGCCCGAGGGAGGGGAAAGTCCTCTAGCCATGCTGGGTCTGGCAGAGATGTTCTCGCGAGTATTGGAATCGGCCGAGCCGAACTATGATCTCGTTGTTTGTCCTGTTGGATCCGGTACGACCCTCGCGGGACTCGTGGCATCGACGTCGCCGGACGCGTTCTGTCTTGGTTTTTCTGCCCTTAAAGGTGCCTATGATCTTGAGCACCGGGTTGAACAGTTGATTGTGCATGAGGCTTCCCACGCCCGCTGGGAAATATCCCATGACTACCATTTTGGAGGCTTTGCCAAACTTAATCCCCGATTGCGAGAATTCATCTCGGATATTCACGCCAGATTTGGTCTGTTGCTGGATCCAGTCTACACAGGGAAGGCCCTGTTTGGTCTGGCTGAGTGGGTCCGTCAGGAGCGGATTGACCTCGATTCCAGAATTCTGTTTGTTCACACCGGTGGCTTACAGGGCTGGCGGGGGTTTGGTGAGTCGAGGCCAGTCTTCGGGAACAATGAATAGGCGTTCTTCTTCCAGCCAGTGTGATGAGTGCTTTCCAAGTCTGGCAAGCTGAATCGGCCGGTTCTCCATTAACGTTCCGGTATCCAGTTTCTCGCAGAGTATATTCCAGGGCATTGGACTTGAGTGCTCCCTTGCATCAATGGCAAAGCACTGCGGTGCCAGCCAGTTGCGTTTATCCAGGCGCATCCAGAACGATTTTTCGGCGTCTTCTCCCAGCCTGTGCTGATAGTGGGCGAGCTCCGATGGTTTCAACCAGTTTCCTTTCAAGTGAGCAGGATTAATGTAAGGCGGGATGCTGACACCGGGTGGATATTCAGGTTTAAACAGGAAACCTTTAACCAGCGCCTGACTGGCAACAACCTCAATACCGAGCTGCGCAAGGCGTTTTTGGGCGGAGGGATGGTTCGCCAGGTTTAGCTGTTGTTGTCGCAGTTTCTCTATCTTCAAATCCAGGCGATCAACGCTTTGGGGACCGATCCAAAGATGTGCCTGGTGCTGCGGTACGCCGAGATAAAACTTGATCGCAAGTTCGTGATGAACATGTTGATCAAAGCGCTTATCCAAAACGATAAAGTCGAACTCCCCGATGGTTTTCCCATTTTCATGTATCTGCAGATTTTGCGCGGCTATTTCATAGCAGGGTTCATGTTTCAGATAGAAGGCATACAAGGCTTCAAAGTAACTGCCAAGGAATCCAGATTTCAGATCCGCGAGATTTTTGGAAAGCAGGTTTTCAAAATCGGAGGAATGAATTCGGCTGATGAATTCACGGGAGGGTTTCAGGTTTACCAGTTGTTCGATACCGCTGGGATGAGCGTGCAGTAAATTTTCGCTCTGCAATAGCCATATCAGGTTTCGCATATCTCGTGACAACTTGCTTGACGCAGGGTGTGTCAGGTCGGGCAGGGGCATATCCATGGTTTCAGGCTACCGTTTCCGGATAGGTCATAATTGATTTCTGCGATGGTCGCAGCAATCCGTTTTTCGTGTATACAATCTGCTAACATAACAGCTTTGGTGTGATCCGGCAGTTCGAATGATTGGTAGAACTGACAGGCCCCCTTAACTTTTTGATTGATACAGGTGTCGTTTAGATTATGGAGCATTTCCGCAATATTGGTTTGATTGGTCGCATGGGAAGCGTTCAGGTTGTCGATACACTGAGGCGCCTGAAAAAGTATCTCATCAGCGAGGGCTACCACCTGATCATTGAAGAAAATATTGGGGCATTGATTCCAGGGCATGGACTGCAATCGTCCAGCGTCAAGATGATGGGTGAAGTCTGTGACCTGGTTATCGTCGTTGGTGGTGACGGCAGTCTGCTTGGTGCCGCTCGGGAGCTGGCCAAATCCAACGTACCGTTGCTCGGTGTGAATCGCGGACGCCTCGGTTTCCTGACGGATATTTCGCCGGATGAACTGGAAGATAAAATAGGAGATGTTCTTTCAGGCGAGTTTATTCAGGAGAAGCGTTTTCTTCTGGATGTGCATGTGAAACGCAATGGCGAGCCCATTGGTTTTGGAACCTGTCTGAACGACATCGTGCTACATCCCGGTAAATCCACCCGCATGATCGGCTTTGACCTGTTCATCGAAGGGCAGTTTGTCTATAGCCAGCGATCAGATGGTCTGATTGTATCAACGCCTACCGGGTCGACCGCTTATTCCCTGTCTGCTGGTGGCCCCCTGTTGCATCCGAAGCTGGATGCCATTGCTTTGGTGCCAATGTTCGCTCACACGTTGAGCAGTCGACCGATCGTTGTCGATGGTAAAAGTGAAATCAAGATCGTCATTGGTGAAGGCAATGAAATTTATCCTCAGGTGAGCTGTGATGGTCAGCATCATATTCCCGTGGCGCCGGGAGATTCGGTCAGTATTACCAAGAAGCCGCAAAAGGTTCGCTTGATTCACCCCACCTCCCATAACTTCTATGAAACCTGCCGTGAAAAGCTTGGCTGGGCCCATAACCTTTTAAATAGCTAGCAGGCCTGATAAGGGTGAAGTGATGAAGTTAAAAGCAGTTCAGGGCTACGATCTGATTGGGGATATCCACGGCTGTGCGCAATCCTTGGAGAAGTTGCTGAAGTTGATGGGTTACACCCATACCAATGGGTGTTATCGGCATCCTGTACGAAAGGTTATTTTTCTTGGCGATATCGTTGATCGAGGGCCCCGTATTCGTGAAGCCCTGCATATCGTAAGGGATATGGTTGACGGCAAGCAGGCGGAAATTGTGCTTGGAAATCATGAGTACAATGCCATGTGCTATTGCACTCAAGGGCGAGATGGTTCCGGGCGCACTTTTTTGCGGGAACATAATGCCCGTCATCATCGTCTGATCAGGGAAACCCTTGAGCAATTTTCGGAATATCCCCGCGAGTGGCAGGACTTTTTAAGCTGGTTTCACCAGATACCACTTTTTCTTGAGAAGGAACACTTTCGGGTAGTGCATGCCTGTTGGGATGCGCAATCCATTGAGCGTTTCAAGACAATGAGTAAGAGCCATTGCATTGATGAAGATTTTCTTCATGAATCCGCCCAGCCCGGCACCTTTGCATATCGTCTGGTAGACAAGTTGACTCGCGGGACAGCATTGGAGTTGCCTAACGGTGAAACCATTCTGGGTAGGGATGGTTTGGCAAGGCATATGTTTCGAACCAAATTCTGGAGTGATCGCCCGCAAACCTACAGTGATGTGGTTTTTCAGCCCGATCCTCTGCCGGAATACATGGCTCATCGGGAATTGACGGCGATTGAAAAGCAACAGTTATTGAGTTACCCCTCAAGTGAACCGCCGGTTTTTGTCGGACATTACTGGATGGATGGTGAACCCAAGCCGATTACCAGTAATGTCGCTTGTCTGGATTACAGCGCGGTTAAATATGGCAAGCTTGTCGCCTACAGAATGGACGATGAGGATGAACTCTGCGCAGACAAGTTCATCTGGGTAGAGGTGAATCGTTCATGATTCATATCGCCTCCGCTCCCCTGGACGCGGATTTGAGCCTTTTCAGTCAGTTTTTGTGGGACAGGGGCTTGCCGCATCGAATTTCGGAGGTCCAGGGACAGCAGATCATCTACATGCAGAGCGATGCGTATCGGGAGCAAGTTAGTGAGGCTCTGGATCGCTACCTGAATGATCCGGATTTTCGTGAGAACTTGCGTCAGCATCTGTTACAGAATTCTGCAGAACAAGTGGCCCAGACTAGCGTTGTGGCATATCCACGCGCAACCCCTTCCCAGGCTCCGGTATTGTTTGCTTTTATCGCACTCAGTGTGCTGGTTGCTTTTTTTACCCAGTTTGGTCAGGGCGGTCCGCTGTTGCGGGCTCTGCTGATCTTGGATCCGCTGCAGCTTGATGTGAATCTGAATACGCTAGAGGGACGACTGAGTGGGCTTTTGATGAGCCTTGCAGATGGACAGGTGTGGCGTTTGATAACGCCGGATCTGCTGCATTTCAATCTCATGCATATTGTTTTCAATGTATTGATGATGTGGGTGCTTGGAGGGCAACTGGAAATTCGCAAGGGCTCTTTCAGCTTTGTCACCCTGGCGGTATTTGTTTCGATCATATCCAATGTGGCGCAGCTGCTGGATGGAGGCTATCTCTTTGGTGGTCTGTCTGGCGTAGTCTATGGCCTCGTGGGATATTGCTGGATGTGGAAGCGTGCCGAGCCCGGCGTATTTTTTCCGGAAGCGTTGTTTCGATTCAGCATTATCTGGCTGCTGATAGGCTACACGTCGTTGACGGAATGGATCGGCTTGGGACGCATGGCGAACTCAGCCCATCTCTATGGTTTGCTGGCGGGTTTGCTTTGGGGATGGCTAACGACCTCGAGAGTGAAAGCCAGCGTCTAGATCGAAATCAGAAAGAAAAAAGCCGGCAAAACAGTCTTATGTCTGTTACTGCCGGCGCTCACTAATAATTGTGATAATTTCTGATGAGAGAGACCAAGTGAAACATGGCAGGGTCGACCGGAGGTTGAGCTGCAATGCTTCCTTGCAGATGTCTGGTATCAACCGAACATCTGATGCAAATGATAATTAGTATCATTTGCATCGTCAACAGTTTTTCTGACTTTTGTTTTCCGGCAGCGTTTCTTTGTAATGACAGACAAGCCCTGGCTGGCCCCCACTTGAGTCACTGGCCTGCGATTGCTATTCTCCGGCCTCTTTCCTTGATGCGGTATCCCTATGAAATTTGAAGATGCAGCCCAGCAATTAACCCCCGAAATTTATGAGCGTTTCAAGCAGGCGCTTGAACTTGGGAAATGGCCGGATGGTCGTGAGCTTACCAAGGAGCAAAAGGAAATCTGCATGCAGGCAGTGATGCTTTATGAAGCGCGCCATCAAATGGAAGAGAAGGAGCGAATTGGTTATATCGATCGCAGCCGCAAAACCACTCCCTGTGGTTCTGATAAAGAGGCGAAAAAGGATGGCGGCAATGACGACACCGATACCATTCGTGTACTGCACTGATTATGTTGATGCAAAACTGAAAGGATAGGAAGGGAATGAGCTCAAAACCGATTGCATCCGGGCGTTTGGAAAAAATGCGTGTTAGTCACGAAGCGCCAGTCAGCTATGAACTGATGCTTGGCGACGAGCGTGTTGATCTCAATGAGCTGCTTGGGAAACAGCTGACGATAGAATATCGCGGCGAGATTCGCTGCCAGTATTGTCAGAGACTGACGAAAAAGAGTTTTAATCAAGGCTTCTGTTATCCCTGTTTCCAGAAACTCGCGCGATGCGACCGTTGTATCATGAGCCCTGAATTGTGCCACTATCATAAAGGCACCTGTCGCGAGCCAGAGTGGGCGGACGCGCACTGTATGCAACCGCACATTGTCTATCTGGCAAATTCGTCCGGCCTTAAAGTTGGGATTACGCGACGATCCCAGATTCCTACGCGATGGATTGATCAGGGAGCTGTCGAAGCACTGCCAGTCATGCAAGTATCTTCACGCTATATGTCCGGTCTGGTGGAGACGCTGCTTAAGCAATGGGTGGCAGATAAAACCAATTGGCGAAAAATGCTCAAGCACGAAGTTGAGAGTATTGATTTACGTGCCGAGCGAGACTCCCTGATGCAGCGTGCTGATGATGAATTGCGCGAATTGGCGTCGGAGCATCCCGATGAGCAGATGGATTGGTTGATAGAAGACAAACCTTACAGTTTTGAATACCCGTCATTGGAATGGCCACAAAAAGCCAAGACCTACAATCTGGACAAATCACCGGTAATTGAAGACACCTTGATTGCAATCAAGGGACAGTATCTTATCTTTAAGAATGCCAGTTTAAATGTGCGCAAATATACGGCCTATGATGTCGTTGTTAGCGTAGCTGATGCCTGAGTCGACCAGACCGGCAGATCCTTCAGTATCACCAATATGATTGAGGACTCCATGCGAGAAGCCAGTGCCAATATCGTTTACCTGAAAGATTATCAGGAGCCCGATTTTTTTGTGGACAGTGTGCACCTGACGGTGCGCTTGTTTGAGGACGGTGCAGAAGTGCTGTCGCATCTGCGCTTGCGTCGGCGAGACGGTTCTAATGCGACGCAACTGCGCCTGGATGGTGAAGATCTGGAGTTACGAGGAATAAGTCTTGATGGTGTTAACCTGGTCGATACGCAGTATTCGGTGGATGAAACCGGCTTGACGGTGGAACAGGTGCCTACGCAGTTTGAGCTGGAGTGTGTCACCTGGATTCGTCCACAGGATAATAAAAGACTGGAAGGCTTGTATAAATCCGCTTCCATGTTTTGCACCCAGTGTGAAGCAGAGGGATTTCGTCGCATTACCTATTACCTGGATCGACCGGATGTACTGAGCGTCTTCACGACGCGTATTGAAGCAGACAAGGCTCGCTATCCTCTGTTGCTGTCCAACGGTAACCCTGTCGAGAGCGGTGAGCTTGGAGATGGCCGTCACTTTGTGACCTGGGAAGATCCATTTCCGAAACCATGCTATCTGTTCGCTCTGGTAGCCGGTGATCTGCACTGTCAGCGGGACACTTTCGTCACTATGTCGGACCGGGAAATTGATTTGCGAATTTACGTGGATCACAAAAATGCCGACAAGTGCGATTTCGCGTTGGACTGTCTTAAACGATCCATGAAATGGGATGAAGAGGTTTACGGTCGGGAATACGACCTGGATATTTTCATGATTGTCGCCGTGGATGATTTCAACATGGGGGCAATGGAAAACAAAGGACTCAATATCTTCAACTCTTCCTGTGTGTTGGCCAAGCCGGAAACGACAACAGATTCCGCCTACCAGCGCATTGAGGCCATTGTTGCCCACGAATACTTTCACAACTGGTCCGGCAATCGGGTCACCTGTCGGGATTGGTTCCAGCTGAGTCTCAAGGAAGGCTTTACGGTATTCCGGGATGCAGAGTTTTCAGCCGATATGCATTCCCGGGAGGTCAAGCGTATTGAAGACGTGAATATGCTCAGAACAGCCCAGTTCGCAGAGGATGCAGGCCCTATGTCGCATCCGGTACGCCCCGCTTCGTATATGGAAATTTCCAATTTCTATACCCTGACGGTATACGAAAAAGGTGCCGAGCTGGTGAGGATGCTGCATACGCTTTTGGGGCCCGAGCAGTTCCGTGCGGGCAGTGACCTGTATTTTGAGCGTCATGATGGTTGTGCGGTGACGACCGATGATTTTGTGGCAGCGATGGAAGCCGTGTCGGGTAGAGATCTGTCCCAGTTCAAGCGCTGGTACGAGCAAAGTGGTACCCCTGAAGTCAGGGTTCGAGAGCACTATGACGCTGAAGCTCAGGTTTATACGCTGAGTTTTCAACAGAGCTGTCCGCCCACTCCGGGCCAGGCTGAGAAGTTGCCGTTCCACATTCCAATCCGTTTGGGACTTTTGGATTCAGAGGGCAAGGAGATGCCGTTGAGTCCGGCGGAAGGCCAGGCTGAATGGATCTTCGAAATGACTGAGACGCAAGAGCAGGTGAGCTTTGGGGGTGTTTCCGTCAAGCCGGTTCCGTCCTTACTGCGAGGATTTTCTGCACCCGTCAAACTCTACTTCGATTATACGACGGATGATTTGCGCTTTTTAATGTCCCATGACAGTGATGGTTTCAATCGCTGGGATGCAGGCCAGCGTCTGGCGCTTAGTATTCTTGATGAATTGATCGAAGCCGTCAGGGAAGGGCGTGAGCTGGCTGTGTCGGACGGTTTCATCGAAGCCTTCCGGTCTGTGTTGACAGACAGAAATGTGGACAAGGCGACAGCATGTAAATTGCTAATGCTGCCCTCAGAATCCTATTTGATTCAGAGAGCGGAAGAGGCGGACGTGGATGCGATTCATGCGGCGAGGGAGTTTGTGCGAAGCGCACTGGCGAAAGCCTTGCGAGATGAATTGGCGGCCGTCTATGCAGCCAATTCGGACCCGGTGATGGGGAGTCGCCTTGATGACGAAGCCATGTCCTCGAGGGCGTTGAAAAATGCAGTGTTGTCACTGATGTCTGCGGAAGCCGATGAAGCAGTGATTGCCAGCGCTAAAAAGCAATTTGATGAGGCTCAGTCCATGACGGATAGCAGCGCTGCTTTGTCAGTGCTTGTTAATTCCGGTTCAGGGCAGGCAGCGAAGGATGCGTTGCGGAGATTTTATCAACGCTGGCGAGAAGATGCGCAAGTGATGGAGCAGTGGTTCGCAATCCAGGCATCCAGTCCTGTATTCGCGGATCTGGCATGTATTCAGTCATTGATGGCTTTGCCTGAGTTCAGTTTAACCAACCCCAATAAAGTACGCAGTGTTATTGGTTCATATTGTGGCCAGAACCACGTCCGCTTTCATGACAAGTCAGGCGAGGGTTACGCCTTTTTGGCAGATCATATTATCCAGCTGGATGATATGAATCCGCAGATCGCGTCACGCTTGCTGACGCCGCTGACACGCTGGCGTAAGTTTGATTCTGACCGGCAGCAGTTGATGTTGGCACAGTTAAAACGCATTCACGCCAAGGGTAAGTTATCCAAAGACGTCAGGGAGGTCGTCGAAAAAAGTCTACCAACGGCGTCATAGCTACTTCCTCTAAAGTCTGGCCGCGAGTCGCATGGTTGCGAATCTCGCGGCCCCTGCTCTTCAGACATATTTCATAACAAATCTCACATAGACAGCGCCAGAAAATCTGCTAAAAATTAATAGGATGGCGTTTCTTTCTTATCTGTTTTGATAAAAAGAACCAGCTCAAAATGCCGGAGTTGATAACTGGCAGTATCTGATGCTGGGCGATTTTCGGGGTTTCGTTTCTGCCGTGACGCGTTGTATTCAAATAATCAAAGTGTGTTTCAAGGTATTCGTATGAATAACAAGTTTGTTGTGTTGTGCAGTGTATTGACGCTGGTGCTGGGTGCGGTCAATGTCAGTGCAGGTGTGTCCAAAGAGGAAGCCAGTAAGCTGGGGAAATCACTGACACCGTTTGGCTCGATAAAGGCAGGAAACAAGAGCGGTACGATTCCGGAATGGACAGGAGGCTTGTCCGAGCCACCTGCTGGATATGAGGGTACAGGGCAGCATCACATCGACCCCTATGCAGCTGATGAGATCAAGTTCACCATTGATGAAAGCAACTACAAAGGGTTCAAGAAGTACCTGAGTCCGGGCCAGTTTGCCTTGTTCGATACCTACACCGATACCTTCAAGATGCATGTATATCCGACGCATCGGTCACATACCATGCCGGACTGGGTGTTGAAAAATACCAAAGAGAACGCGCTGACCGCTGAGCTTTCGCGCGGTGGTGTAGGCATCAAAAATGCCTATGGTGGTGTGCCTTTTCCCATTCTCCACGGCAGCAATGAAGATAAGGCGCTGCAGACCATCTGGAATCACCTGACTCGATGGCGTGGTATCTTTTCTACTGCACGAACAACAGAGGTAGCGGTGCAGCGAGATGGTGATTACGCACCGATTACGAAACAGCAGGAAGTGTTCTTCAACTTTCACAACCCTAAAGGCAGCTTTGAGAAAATGGAAAACATCCTTTTCTATTTCCTGACCTTTAATAAAGCTCCGGCACGGCTGGCAGGCGGGGCCTTGCTGGTTCACGAAACTCTGGATCAGGTGAAGGACAAGCGCCAGGCTTGGGACTATAACTCAGGGCAGCGTCGTGTTCGTCGCGCGCCGAATTTGGCCTACGATTCGCCCATCGCCTCTTCAGATAATACGAGAACAGCCGATGATACCGATATGTATAACGGGGCGCCGGATCGTTACAACTGGGAATACAAAGGTGTGAAAGAGTTTTTTATTCCCTACAACAACTACAAGCTCACGCAACCTGATGTGAAGTATGCAGACCTGGTAATGCCTGGTCATCTTAATCCTGATTATATTCGCTGGGAGCTGCATCGGGTGCATGTGGTTGAAGCGACTCTCAAGGAAAACGCGCGCCACATTTACAAGACACGAGTGTTCTATGTTGATGAGGATAGTTGGGGGATCGCATTGGTGGATCAGTACGATAACCGTGATGAATTATGGCGTGTAAGCATGGCATCTCTAATGAATTTCTATGAGTTACCAGGTGTCTGGTCCAACGCAACGATTTTTCATGATCTTCAATCTCGCCGATATAGCGCTAATGGACTATATTCAGAAGAAAAACAAGCTCCTGTATTCGAAGACAAGGTGCCGAACAAGCGCTACTTCAAGCCGTCTTCCCTGCGCCGACGGGGTCGTTAAGCGCTAACAACACCATTCACGAGTCATGCTGCGGAAGTATTGAAGTCGCAGCATGACAGTCAATCACTGCTTAGTAAGGCTGCTAGATGAACTCAGTATATTCCCGATTACGAGTCACTCTTTTTGCATCATTTTTGTCACTTGGCTCGGTCAGCGTACCGAGCTTTGCTGTTCAGGACGTATTGGAAACGCCGGCCGTCAAGTCTGATATCGCCCACCGTGCTCTGTTGCTCGATGTCGAAAAGGTCGGTGACCGTCTCGTCAGTGTTGGAGCGAGGGGGCACATTCTGTTTTCGGATAACAATGGTCGATCCTGGCGTCAGTCCGACGTTCCGGTGTCTGTGTTATTGACGGCGATTAGTTTTGTGGACGATACCCATGGCTGGGCGGTCGGACACGGAGGTGTGGTGTTGCACACGCAGGATGGCGGCCAGACCTGGACGAAGCAGTTCGATGGCAATTCTGCGAACAAAATGATCATCACGCAGGCGGAAAACAAAGTCGCGGATCTTGAAGAACAGCTCGCGAATGCGAGCGAAGATGAAGCCGGAGATCTGGAATGGGCGCTCGAAGATGCAACCTTTGCTCTGGAAGACGCTAACATCGATGCTGAAGTGGGTGCCAGTAAACCTTTATTGGATGTCCACTTTTTCAACCGACAAGAAGGTTTCGTTGTCGGTGCTTATGGTTTTCTGTTTAAAACCAGTGATGGTGGTAACAGCTGGGAAAACTACGGAACCAGAATTGAAAACCAGGATCGCTTTCACCTCAACGCCATTTCCCAGATTGAAGGCGGCACAGTCATTATTTGCGGTGAAGCGGGCGTTCTTTTCCGTTCAGAGGATCGTGGTGAAAATTGGGAAACAATTGATAGTCCGTACAGCGGCTCTTTTTTTGGCGTAACAGGTACGGGTGAAGAAGATGTTGCTTTGGTTTTCGGGCTGCGTGGCAATCTGTTTCGTTCCGAAGATGGTGGCATTACCTGGGAAGATGTCGATGCGGAAACCGAAAACACCTTGATGGGCGGTGACTACAACGGCTCCGGAAAGGTGTCTATCGTAGGTAATTCCGGAGCGGTTCTGTTGAGCAATGATGGCGGCAGGTCGTTTACTGAGCGTGTGCGGGAGAATCGTCTGGGCAATGTCGCAACGGTGTTTATCGATAGTAACAAGTTGGTTGTAGTCGGGGAAAATGGCGCCAATCTGACGAATGCCGCGGGTCAGAACCTATAACAACCAAAACTTAAAACTGAATTTAAGGGGATTGATGGATGTCAACTGAGAACAATGACACTGTCGGAAATACAAAAGCGGTAGGATCCGGTCCGATCGCGGAACGAATCATTTTCTCCAATCGTCCGGTTATTCTGGCGCTGTTTTTACTGGCAACGGTTTTCCTTGGATTTAACGCTGCGCAGATCAAGCCGGATGCGTCGTTCGAACGCTTGATTCCGTTGGAGCATCCTTTCATTGTCAACATGCTTGATAACCGAGAGGATCTTGAAAACCTGGGTAACTCCATCCGTATTGCCGTGGCAGTCAAGGAAGGGGAGATCTTTAATAAAGCTTACATGGAAACCTTGAGCGAAATCACTGACGAGGTTTTCTATTTGTCTGGAGTGGATCGCAGTGGATTGAAATCCTTGTGGACTCCAAACGTGCGCTGGGTTGAAGTAACCGAGGATGGTTTTCAGGGCGGACCGGTGATTCCGGATGGTTACGATGGCTCAAAACGCTCGCTGGATCAGCTGCGTCAGAATATCCTTAAGTCCGGTCAGGTGGGACGCCTCGTTGCAGACAATTTTAAGTCCACCATCGTTTACGCCCCATTGTTCGAGATTAATCCGGAAACCAAAGAGCCGCTGGATTACAAAGCCTTTTCACAAGAACTTGAAGCCAAGATTCGGGATAAATATCAGGCGAAAAATCCCAATGTGCAGATTCATATCATCGGGTTTGCCAAGAAGGTTGGGGATCTGATTGAAGGGATTGCATCCATCGCCATGTTCGCGCTGGTGACGATCGGTTTGACTCTTGTTTTCCTCTATATATATTCACGCTGTTTCGTCGGCACAATCGTTCCGATAGTCACCTCGATTATTGCAGTTATCTGGCAACTTGGAATTCTCAAGCTGCTGGGTTATGGCATGGATCCTTATTCGGTTCTGGTTCCGTTTCTGGTTTTTGCTATTGGCATCAGTCATGGTGTTCAGATTGTTAATCAACTGGGTGTACAGCAGGCTCACGGATTCAATCCTCTGATGAGTGCACGTCTTGCATTCAGAAACCTGGTTCGACCCGGTATTTTGGCTCTGGTGAGTGACGCTATTGGCTTCCTGACCTTGCTGTTTATAGAGATTGATGTGATCAAGGATCTGGCGGTGGCTGCCGGCGTTGGTGTTGCCGTTATTATTGTCACCAATCTGGTTTTGCACCCGGTTATTATGTCTTACCTTGGGCTGAGCAAAGGCGGGTTGAGGCATGCAAAACGTGTGGAAACCGAGGGACTTAAAAAATGGCGTGTGTTGTCATTTATGGCGCACCCCAGCGTTGCACCGATTTCAGTTTTGATCGCGATTCTGGGTTGTGCGATTGGTCTCTACTATCAGAAAGATCTGAAAATAGGGGATCTTGATAAAGGCGCACCCGAACTCCGACCGGATTCCCGGTATAACCTCGATAACGATTACATTATCAGCAACTACAGTACCAGTGCGGACATCCTTGTCGTCATGATCAAGACGCCTCCGGAAGGCTGTGCGACCTATGAGTTGATGGATGTTATGGATCGAATGCAGTGGCGCCTGGAAAACACAGCCGGCGTTGAATCAACAGCTTCGCTGGTTAGTGTATCCAAGCTGGTAACGAAAGCGCTCAACGAGGGCAGTCTGAAATGGTATGAGTTGTCTCGCAACGAATCCATCATCAACTCTTCAATACAGCGAGCTCCATCCGGTTTGGTGAACACCGATTGTAGTATGACACCGCTGATTGTCTATCTGACCGATCACGAAGCGGAGACTCTGGATCGTGTGGTAGATACGATGGAGGAGTTGATCGCTGAATATCCGAGTGAAAACTATGAGTTTTTGCTTGGTGCCGGTAACGCGGGCGTGGAAGCGGCCACCAACCAGGTGATTTCGAAAGCCAAGAATGTCATGCTGATTTCCGTTTACTCGGTTGTCAGTTTCCTTTGTCTTATCACTTTCCGGTCATTGGCCGCGGTGATATGTATTGTGACTCCCCTGGCGTTGACCTCAGTGTTATGTGAGGCGTTGATGGCACAACTGGGTATCGGGATCAAGGTGGCAACGCTCCCGGTAATCGCCCTTGGTGTGGGTATTGGTGTCGACTACGGTATCTATATCTTCAGCCAGCTTGAGACCAAGTTGAAAGAGGGCCTGCCATTGCAGGAAGCCTATTTCGAAACACTGAGAACAACGGGTAAAGCGGTGAGCTTTACAGGTGTGACCCTGGCGATAGGTGTTTGTACCTGGATTTTCTCTCCCATCAAGTTCCAGGCAGACATGGGTATTTTGCTGTTCTTCATGTTCCTCTGGAATATGGTGGGCGCATTGTGGTTGCTGCCAGCGATGGCGCGCTTCTTGTTAAATCCAGCCAAGCTTGCAAAAAAAGCGGGTATTGGTGAAGCGGCAACTGCCAAATAAAAGCGAATTACCAAGCTGTTTAAGCCCCGAGTGATCGGGGCTTTTCTTTTTTGAGAACAATCTAATTTGCTACCAGTCGACATTTTTTCCTTGTCAGGCGGGACTGCGGTGGTTTTTTTGTCTCGATTGTATAAAATCGCCGCTTCGTTTTAAGCCAATTCACGTGGCCCAGAGTAGGGGCCACCACTGACGCTGAGGTTTACATGCCTGTTATTACTCTTCCTGATGGGAGTCAACGCTCCTTTGATAAACCTGTTTCGATCCATGAAGTGGCCGCGGATATCGGCCCCGGACTTGCAAAAGCGACCATAGCCGGGCGAGTCAATGGTGACTTGAAAGATGCCTGTGAGCAGATAACAGAGGATGCTGAGCTCAGCATTATTACCGCTAAGGATGAAGATGGTCTGGAAATCATTCGTCACTCCTGTGCTCATCTTCTTGGTCATGCCATCAAGCAACTATGGCCTGACACCAAGATGGCAATCGGTCCGGTCATTGAAAATGGTTTCTACTATGACGTGGATCTTGACCATCGTTTGACTGACGAAGATATGGCGGCGTTGGAAAAGCGCATGCTTGAATTGGCGAAGACCAACTACGATGTGGTTAAGAAGACGGTGTCATGGCAGCAGGCCTACGAAACGTTCAAAACGCGTTCTGAAAGCTACAAGATGGAAATTCTGGATCGCGATATTGATGGTACTGACAAACCGGGGCTCTATCATCACGAAGAATACATTGATATGTGTCGAGGTCCCCATGTGCCTAATATGAAGTTCTGCCATCATTTTAAGTTAATGCGTATATCCGGAGCATACTGGCGCGGCGATTCCGACAATAAGATGCTGCAGCGTATCTATGGCACAGCTTGGGCTGACAAAAAGCAGTTAAAGGCCTACCTGCAGCGTTTGCAGGAAGCCGAAAAGCGTGATCACCGTAAAATAGCCAAAAAGCTTGACCTGTTTCATTTGCAGGACGAAGCGCCTGGAATGGTGTTCTGGCACGACAAAGGCTGGCGCGTGTACCAGGAAATCGAGAGTTACATGCGAGCCAAACAACGAAAGTATGGCTATCAGGAAATAAAGACTCCGCAGGTGGTGGATCGTACTCTTTGGGAAAAGTCCGGTCACTGGGACAAGTTCAGTGAGCAGATGTTCACAACGCATTCGGAAAACAGTGACTTTGCCATCAAGCCCATGAATTGCCCTTGCCATATTCAGGTCTTTAATCAGGGCTTGAAGAGCTATAAAGAGCTACCACTGCGTCTGGCGGAGTTTGGATCCTGTCACCGCAATGAAGCGTCGGGAGCGTTACACGGCATAATGCGTGTTCGTGGATTTGTTCAGGACGATGCCCATATATTCTGTACCGAAGAACAGATTCAATCGGAAGTGGCCAACTTTATCGACATGCTTCATGAGGTCTATGAGGATTTCGGATTTACGGAAATTCTCTACAAGCTCTCCACCCGCCCTGAGCAGCGAGTTGGCTCGGATGAAGTCTGGGATAAAGCAGAAGCTGCATTGGCTGAAGCCCTGGATGCGCAGAAATTGAAATGGGAACTATTGCCGGGTGAAGGTGCGTTTTACGGACCCAAGATTGAGTTTTCCTTGAAAGACTGTATTGGTCGGGTCTGGCAGTGTGGCACGATCCAGGTGGATTTCTCTATGCCCGGTCGATTGGGTGCACAATATGTTACCGATGACCAGGATCGAAAGATTCCGGTTATGTTGCACCGTGCGGTTCTGGGTTCCTTTGAACGTTTTATCGGTATTTTGATTGAGCAATATGAGGGGGCCTTTCCATTTTGGCTGGCTCCGCACCAGGTCGCAGTGCTCAATATCACCGATCGACAGGCGGATTATTGTAAAAAAGTTCAAGAATCTCTCGAAGACAGGGGATATAGGTGCTATCTGGACTTGAGAAACGAGAAGATCGGCTTTAAAATTCGCGAGCACACACTTAGCAAGATTCCCTATCTCTTGGTCGTAGGCGACAAAGAGATGGAAAACAATACAGTGGCCATCCGAACTCGAACAGGCGAAGACTTGGGTGTTATGTCTTTGGACAAAGCCCTAGACCTGTTTAGAGAAGAGTCAGAACGGAAAGGTCGTTCAAGCTGATACAGGTAGCACGCTTCGGTAGGTAGTCATCGCCGGAGAAGAGCTGTCTCTATCGGCATTTTTTAATGTGGAGATTGTGACATTAAACGAAATAAGCAAGTTGGTCGGGCAAAACGCGCCAATATTAATGAGAATATTGAAGCATCTGAAGTCAGATTAATTAGTGCTGAAGGTGAGCAACTCGGAATTGTCTCGCTGGAAGATGCACTTGCCCAGGCCGAGCAAGCTAGTTTGGATCTTGTTCAGATAGCCGATAGTGATCCTATTGTGTGTAAGATTATGGATTACGGTAAAAAGCTGTTTGAAGAGAAAAAGCAGAAAGCGGCTCAGAAGAAAAAGCAGAAACAGACGCAAGTTAAAGAAATTAAATTACGACCAGGGACGGAAGAAGGGGATTATCAGGTAAAACTGCGCAACCTGATACGTTTCCTTGAGCATGGGGATAAGGCCAAGGTGACAATCCGTTACCGAGGCCGCGAAATGGCTCATCAGGAGATCGGCATGCAGTTACTTGAAAGGATCGAGACAGATCTTGAAGAGTATGGTGTTGTCGAACAGCGACCTAAAATGGAAGGTCGTCAGATGATGATGGTCGTCGCCCCCAAAAAGAAAAAGTAACCCGGCAGTTTTTAGGGTTGCCTTGTATTAATCAGATCGAAAAGATCAAATGCGGAGTTATTAACGATGCCAAAAATGAAGGTAAAAAGCGGAGCGGCCAAGCGCTTTAAAAAGACGGCCAAGGGATACAAGCATAAGCAATCCTTTACCAGTCACATTTTGACTAAGAAATCACCCAAGCGTAAGCGTCAGCTGCGAGGCTGCAAGCAAGTTGCAGATTCCGACCAGCCAATGATCAAGCGCATGCTGCGTGTGTAACCGGTTAAAATCAGATTAAGTAAAGGAGTCTCTCATGCCTCGTGTAAAACGTGGTGTCACAGCTAATCGTCGACACAAAAAAGTTCTTAAGCAAGCGAAAGGTTACTACGGCGCGAGAAGTCGCGTTTATCGCGTAGCCAAGCAAGCGGTCATTAAAGCGGGTCAATATGCTTACCGTGACCGCAAGCAGCGTAAGCGTCAATTCCGTCGTCTATGGATTGCCCGAATCAATGCGGGAGCCAGAAACAATGGTTTGTCTTATAGCCGCCTGATTGCGGGACTGAAAAAAGCAAATGTAGAAATTGATCGTAAAGTTCTGGCTGATCTGGCTATGAATGATGCGCCGGTTTTTGCAGCAGTGGTAGAAAAGGCCAAAACTGCATTGGCTGACTAATGCTAGATGTGTGGTGATGATTGGAGAACGCGCTTTCTTGAATCGGCCACCATACTTTCAATAGCGAGAAGTAATAGGGGGTGAGGTTTCTTTCCCCCTATTTTTATTTGTGGAGCACACTCAATGGAAAACCTTGGAGAACTGGTAGAGCAGGCATTGGACGCGGTGGCCAACGCGGAGTCCATGCAGTCGCTAGATCAGGTTCGGGTCGATTATCTGGGAAAAAAAGGGGCGTTGACCCAGCTTCTGAAAGGCCTGGGGAAACTTGATCCGGCCGAGCGACCCGCTGCGGGCGCACGAATCAATGAAGCGAAAGAGCGTGTCTCGGAGAAGATTTCGGCAAAGAAGAGCAAGATGGAAACCGCGCTTCTGGAGCAAAAGCTTCTTTCGGAAGCCGTTGATGTCACACTACCGGGGCGGGCGACAGATCTTGGTGGTCTGCATCCTGTTACAAAAACCATGCGCCGTATTGAGCAGTTCTTTACCAAGGCAGGCTACTCCGTTGAAGTGGGTCCTGAAATTGAGGACGATTACCATAATTTTGAAGCTCTGAATATTCCTGGTCATCACCCGGCGCGTGCGATGCACGACACCTTTTATTTCGATGCCAGCACATTGTTGCGCACTCATACCTCTCCTGTTCAGGTGCGTACGATGGAGCAAGGAAAGCCACCATTCAGAATGATCTGTCCGGGGCGGGTCTATCGATGCGACTCAGATCAGACTCACACACCCATGTTCCATCAGGTCGAAGGGCTCCTCGTTGAAGAACGGGTCAGTTTCGCGGACCTCAAGACGACTATAGAAGAATTTCTGCGTGTATTTTTTGAGCGCGAGCTGGAAGTGCGCTTCCGTCCTTCCTACTTTCCGTTTACTGAGCCGTCCGCCGAAGTCGATATTGAGTGGGGACGAGACGCTGATGGAAACATCAAATGGCTTGAGGTGATGGGTTGTGGAATGGTGCACCCGAAAGTCTTCGAAGCCAGTGGTGTGGATCCCGAAAAATACTCGGGCTTTGCATTTGGTTTGGGTGTCGAGCGCCTGGCCATGTTGCGATACGGCGTGAACGATCTGCGTATGTTCTTTGAAAACGATCTGCGTTTCCTGAAGCAGTTCAACTAATTAATTTTGTAAAAGTGGAAGCCGAATGAAATTCAGTGAGCAGTGGCTGAGAGAGTGGGTCAGTCCGGAAATTGATACCGAGGCGCTCGGTGCACAAATTACCATGGCTGGCCTCGAAGTGGATGGCATCGATCCGGTAGCGGAACGCTTTGAGGGAGTCATCGTTGCAGAAGTAAAGTCTGTTGAGCAGCATCCGGATGCGGACAAATTACGTGTATGCGATGTCTCCGATGGTGAAACGGTACACAAGGTTGTGTGCGGTGCGCCCAATGCCCGTGCCGGTATCAAAGTTCCATTTGCTCGCGTCGGTGCAGTATTACCGGGTGACTTCAAGATAAAGAAAGCCAAGCTTCGTGGCGTTGAGTCATTCGGCATGCTGTGCGCTGAAGCGGAGCTGGGTTTATCTGAAGCTTCTGATGGTTTGATGGAGCTAAGCTCCGACGCGCCAGTGGGTCAAAACCTGCGTTCGTATCTTGGTCTGGACGATATGTCGATAGAGGTGGATTTGACGCCCAATCGCAGTGATTGCCTGTCCATCGCAGGCTTGGCTCGCGAAGTAGGTGTGTTGAACAAAATGTCTGTTACCGAGCCTGACCTCACTGAGGTAGCTGTCACCCACGATGAAACCTTTGATGTAGAGATTTCGCACTCACAAGGTTGCCCAAAATACCTCGGGAGAGTGATTAAAGGGGTAGATCTGAGTCAGGAAACACCATTGTGGATGCAGGAAAAACTGAGGCGCAGTGGTTTGCGCAGTATTGATCCGGCGGTAGATGTGACCAACTACATCCTGCTGGAACTCGGGCAACCCATGCATGCATTCGACCTGGACCGATTGCAAGGCAGTATTGAGGTGCGCAAAGCAAAGGCAGGTGAAAAACTGGTGTTGCTGGATGGCCAGGATGTCGCGCTTCGAGATGATACCCTGGTGATTGCGGATCAAACTGGCCCGCTTGCGATTGCCGGAATAATGGGGGGGGAAGCCAGCGGCGTGACTCCCGCGACACAGAACATCTTTCTGGAATGTGCTTTTTTCAGTCCTCTTGAAATCGCCGGTAAAGCGAGATCCTATGGCTTGCATACAGATTCGTCTCACCGTTTTGAACGGGGGGTGGATTATCAACTCCAGCATCGCGCTATTGAGCGAGCTACAGCGCTCTT
The DNA here is from genome assembly GCA_965230795.1 of Oleiphilaceae bacterium. Lineage (GTDB taxonomy): Bacteria > Pseudomonadota > Gammaproteobacteria > Pseudomonadales > Oleiphilaceae > PZPK01. The sequence goes on from OZ246020.1 coordinate 903,712, forward strand.
AATTGACATTGTCGGTGGTCAGGCAGGCCCAGTGGTGGAAACGGCCGACCCATCTGAACTGCCTAAGTCGCGCACAGTCCGTTTGCGGGAGGAAAAGGTTGAGTCTCTGCTTGGCGTAGCCATTCCCCGCGAAGAAATCGAAGAGATTCTTGTGCGTCTTGGTCTGGAAGTGCTCGAACAAGACGAAGCCGGCTGGCTGTTTGCCATTCCCAGCTATCGTTTCGATATCGCCATTGAGCCCGATTTGATCGAGGAAGTCGGGCGTATTTATGGTTACAACAACTTGCCTAAAACCCAGGCAATGGGAGTCATGAGCCTGCAGGCTCATGACGAAGCTATATTCCCGGTTGATCATCTAGCCAATGCCCTGGTAACTCTGGGTTATCAGGAAGCCATAACCTACAGTTTTGTTGATCAGACCTTGCAGGCGGAAGTCAATCCGGACGAAGACAGTATCGCATTGGCAAATCCCATTTCCAGTGACATGGCAGTGATGAGGACGTCATTGTGGCCTGGTTTGTTGTCTGCGCTTTCTTACAATCAGAATCGACAGCAGCAGCGCGTGAAGTTATTCGAGACCGGTCTGAAATTTGTCCGTCAAAACGATGAGATTGTGCAAACTCGCATGCTTGCAGGGGTGCTGTCCGGTTCTGTTGAGGCTGAGAACTGGGCAAACACCAAGCGACCTTTGGATTTTTATGACGCCAAAGGAGATTTGGAGAGCCTGTTGTTACCTATTGATAAAAAAGTAGCATTTGAACAAGGTAATCATCCGGCTTTGCACCCAGGTCAGAGTGCACAGATCGTTAAAAACGGTGAAATTATCGGGTATTTGGGAGCGGTTCACCCAAAATTACAAAATTCATTGGATTTAAATGGCCCGGTTTATATGTTTGAACTATGCTTAGAAAAGACAGTTCAAGGCCAAGTGCCTTATTTTACTGAAGTTTCTAAATTTCCTGAGGTTCGACGAGATTTAGCGATACTGATCGATAAAGCAGTGTCCTTTAGTGATATTGAGGCTGTCGTAAGAACAAGTGCCGGTAGTGATTTAACAGATCTCCGCGTGTTTGATGTCTATTCTGGAAACAACCTGGACGAGAATCAGAAAAGTATCGGGTTGGCTCTGGTTTGGCAGCGTCTGGATCGTACGCTGAATGATGAAGAGATCGCGCAAGCGTTTGACAAAATCGTCACTGCACTAACGGATAAGTTTAATGCACGATTGAGGAGTTAAAGAATGGGGGCTTTGACAAAGGCCGATATGGCTGAGCGCCTGTACGACGAAGTAGGGCTTAACAAGCGCGAAGCCAAGGAAATGGTGGAAGCATTCTTTGATGAAATTAGCGAAGCATTAGGCCATAATGAGCAGGTCAAACTTTCGGGGTTTGGGAATTTCGATCTCAGGGATAAAAAACAACGCCCGGGACGGAATCCAAAAACCGGTGAAGAAATACCGATATCGGCTAGACGCGTAGTCACTTTTCGACCAGGACAAAAATTAAAAGCAAAAGTAGAAGCCTATGCTGGAACCCAGTCATAATCACGAATTACCCCCGATTCCGGGAAAACGCTATTTCACCATAGGTGAGGTCAGCGAGTTGTGCGGTGTGAAGGCGCATGTATTGCGTTATTGGGAACAGGAGTTTCCTCAGCTTTCTCCGGTAAAACGTCGTGGAAACCGTCGTTACTATCAGCGTCAGGATGTCCTGACCATCAGACAGATCAGGAGTTTGTTGTACGACCAGGGCTACACCATTGGCGGCGCTAAGCAGAAATTGGTCAGCGACGACAACAAGGAAGATGCGACACAAACCAACCAGTTGGTGAAGCAGATGATTTCCGAATTGGAAGAAGTTCTCGAAGTGCTCAACAACTGAGTTTTAGGTTGATCCAATCACAAAAAGACGCCGTACAATCACGGCGTTTTTTGTTTATTTCTGTGAGTTCATCCTGTATGATTCGCAGCGTTCAGTTGGGAGGTCCCTCCCACGTGTCGGGGCGTAGCGCAGCCTGGTAGCGCACATGCATGGGGTGCATGTGGTCGGAGGTTCAAATCCTCTCGCCCCGACCAATTTTCTCTTTCCTAAACATCTTTGTTGCTTGTTCAAAGCGACTGCTAGCCATGCTTGTTTCCAGATCATATCCAAAGCATTATCATGCCGTTCTTTCTATCTGGTACTTGGGAAAATCGATAATGTGGCGATGGGGATTATGCATCATAGGTATGTTGCTTGCCGGGAATGTATTGGCTGCAGATGCGGAAGAGTGTGTACTTAACTCAGTGGCGACCAGTGCTGATGGCACTACCGTGGCGGAGATACGAGAGCAGTGTCGGTCGCTACAGGGTGGCAGTAAGGTTCCAAGCAGAATCATCAAAGAAAAAATCACCGAAGACAGCGCATTTGTTATTACCCCTCATCGTCAGAATTACCTGCTTCCCTTTACTCACAACAAATATCCCAATCAGGCACCCTGGCTGGACCAATCGGTGTTTCCCGAGGTGGATGACCCCATCCAGCACTCTGAGGCCAAGCTGCAAATCAGCTTGAAGGTGCCGCTGTCATACCAGGATCTACTTGTAGAAAACGACGGCGTTTACTTTGGTTTTACCATGAAGTCCTTTTGGCAGGTATTCAATGGTAAAGTCTCGAAGCCTTTTCGCGAAACCAACTACCGTCCGGAAGTGTTTTATCAGGCACCCTTGCCTTTTGCGGCATGGGATGGCGCGTTTTTTACCCGTGTCGGCTTTGAGCATGAATCCAATGGACGCAGTCAGCTCCTGAGTCGGAGCTGGAATCGTTTATTTGTTGGTCTTGGATTCTTAAGGGAACGTTGGGCGCTTTACTTACAGCCCTGGTATAGAATTCCAGAAGATGAAAAGGAAGATGATGGAGATCCGGATACACCGCCGAAACCAGATGGTGATGACAATCCAGATATCGATGAGTTTCTGGGTCATTCCGAGTTTGTTGCCGTCTACAATGATGAACAGTTTGAGTACAGCAGTGTGATCCGCTACAGCATGGAAACGGGTAAAGGTGGTATTGAGCTGGGTGTGAGTTTTCCTTTGTGGGGAAGAATGAAAGGATTTGTACAGTTTTACGAGGGCTATGGTGAAAGCCTGATTGACTATGACAGCAAAACGCAGCGAATCGGTTTAGGATTTTTGCTCACCGACTTGCTTTGAGCCACTAGTTATCCTTATTCCGGGGAGTACGCAGGGCGATGTGAAAGACACCACCCTGCTTACTATGGCATCGAAGGATTAGTTGCTCAGTACAACAAGCCCGGTTCCGGCAGGATCTCCGTCACCGTCAGGGCCCCGGGCAATAACAGTCAGTACTGCGCCAGCAGCAATGCCCACGTTATTCGCCTCAATAACAACTGTGCCGCTGATGACATCGACGACAAAGATGTCGTAATTATCTTCAGCCACATCCACGTAACCGCTGTCCGCTTTGAAGCTAAAATCCTCCAACAGGGCGTCCGGGCCATTTCCGGCATTGATGTCTGCTGTTGAATAGTCCCCGGCGGGTGCAACGTATACATCCACATCTGCCACCGCGGCGGCACCATGAATCACTTTGACGCGAGCGTGCGTGTCATAAGCACGGTTCTCATCGACACTGGCGATCAGGTCAAACTCGGGTGTTGTATTGACGTATCCAACTGCGATAACGGTCGTTTCCGACCCAGCCGAAAGTGCGGCACCATCCAGTGAAAAGTTTGCCGCCGGAGGGTCATTGACACTGTCATCGTCTGATACATCAAAATCATAGGTACCCGCATCAACCAAGGCATAGGTGGAAGCATCGGCGACAATGTCCGTGTACTCGAAGGAGTCGATCAGCTCAACCACATCATTGGCAAACACTTCAACTGCACCGACTATAGTGCCCGCATCCGGGGAAAGGTGAACGACTTTAGCACCTGCCTGAGTATTGGTATCGAGTATTTCCACTTGAGTCGTGTTGTTGATGGCTACCAGCTTGACCGGCGAGGCGTCAGTCTCTGCCTGGTTAGTGGTGTTCATGGCTGCGACCAGTAATTTCTGGCCTGCGAAGGGCGTGAAATCGATGCTGCCAGAATCGTACAGAACGTTAGCTGAATTGCCGTCTTCTGTTATGCGAACCTGGTAGTTGCCGACCGGCACCGCTGTTGGTAAATCGGCGCTGGCTTTGTAGTCTGCATCGATAGGTACTTCGCCACCTAACGCAGCACCGGGCGTTGTTACGAAAATATCAACGGCTCCGGCCACGGGTGCTGCGTGGACGACCTTGATTGCAACTTCACCCGCCGCAGGTGTGTTCGCGGGTTCGGCTACAACGAGAGCTTCAAGGTCCTGCGTATCACCATCATCCACCGTTCCGACTGCAAATATGGTGGTTAAACTGTCTTCCGCCAGTTCCGCGTCGTCGACCGTGATCACATCTGCGTTATCACCCGGAAGAATGGCCTCTACGGCAATGTCGTAGGTATCTGCGTCGACAGTGGCGAAACCGGAATTCTCCGCATAGTCGAGCATGGTGACCGCTGCATTGCCATTGAACTTAATGTTCACCGGCGGCGCATCAGGTACAGCGTGGATCGCGCGCACTTGGGCGGTCGGTGTTGAATTGTTGTCATCATCGTCGCTGCAGGCAACCAGAAAACTGCTGAGCAGAACGGTGGAGCAAATGAGTAGTTTGGTTTTCATGATGTCTCCTTCGAGTAAACAGGTTTTTGGTGCGCGCAATCTGCCTTACGCCGGCGTATCGAAGGTGGATCACTTTTTGTCGTTCAGCGAATGCACGTTTTCTAGAGTGCGCTGAATCAGAAATGTTGCAAGCACTTGAAAGGCATGGGAATGATGCGGATTTCCGACTCATGTATACTGCGCGACAATTCTTCCATGAAATTCTGACCCTGCGCCGGAACGCACCTGTATGCTAAAACTGATTCGAGTCGTCCTGGCTCTGTTGAGTTTCTTTGTTATTGCTTTGCTCGGTACCTTGCTATGCCTCTTTCGACCCTTTAACCCGGATAACACGCGTTTGTGTGGTCGCATGTTCAGTTATGCTGGTCTGCGAGTGCTGGGGATGAAGCTGCATGTGGAGGGCGGAGAGCGCCTCACTAACCTGCATTCCTGCGTCGTGGTCGCGAACCATCAGGATAATCTTGATTTGTTTGTTCATGGTGCTGTGGTGCCCCGACGCACCGTCAGCGTAGGCAAAAAAAGTCTTAAATATTTGCCCATCTTTGGACAGGTCTACTGGCTCGCTGGCAATATCATGATAGATCGCAGTAAAAGCCAGCAGTCCATCGATGTGATGAGTCAGGTAACCGACGCGATACGACATCACGACACCTCCATCTGGGTTTTCCCGGAAGGGACCAGGAGTCGAGGTCGAGGCTTGTTGCCATTTAAAAAAGGTGCGTTTTACATGGCACTTCAGGCGCAGGTACCGATCATTCCCATCTGTGCCAATAACTATTGCCAACAAATGGATTTAAATCGCTGGCATTCTGCTGACGTGCACGTTAGCGTGCTGGAAGCCATAGAGACAAAAGGGCTGGATGCTTCGGATGTTGATGGTCTGATCAACACGACGCGAGAGCGCATGGCATTTGAAATCGCCCGCCTGGACACCCTGGCTAAGCAGCCCAAGTAAGCGAAAGGATAAGATTTTCATGATTGAACTGGATAGCCCATTGCTGGTGTTGGTGGTTGTTCTCTCTCTCGCTCTGGCATCGCTTGTGACGCTCGCCATTCTGTATCGACGTCTCAAATTGGAAAAAACTGGCTTGGAACATCTTGTGGATCAGCGCGCAAATGACCTGCAGGCTATGGAGATTGAGCGTCAGCGTAGTGAAAGTCATTTGCAGCATGCTCAGGAGGAGCTGGAACGGGTTCGTCAAGATGTTGCAAACCTTCAGGCTCAGCAAGAGGTGTTGCGAGATGCTGCGCATCAGGCAGAGAGACAGAGGGAAGCAAGTGTCGCGGAACTGAGAGCTCTGGAGAAGTCGCGCCAGGAAATAAGTGAACGACTTGAGCAATCGAATGCGTCGATAGAAACACTGCGATCACGTCTCGAGTCTGAGCAGCGGGCGTATCAGAATTTGTCGGAAAAACACTCCGCACTAACCGCCTCCCTGGATGAGCGTGATCGCCAGCATAAGCTGCAGTTGGCTCAGTTTGGAGAACAAAAACAAGCCCTTGAGAAAGAATTTCAAAACCTCGCGAATCGCATTTTTGAAGAGAAAGGCAAGACCTTCTCGAGTGCTACGCAACAATCCCTGGAGCAATTGTTGAAACCCTTCCGGGAGCAGATTTCGGAGTTCCGCGCTCGGGTTGACGGTATACACAAGGAGAATTCCGAGTCTGCCGGAAGCTTGCGCAAAGAGCTGGAGTATCTGCGCAAGCTGAATCAGGATATGACGGCCGACGCCAAAAACCTGACTGAGGCTTTAAAAGGAGATAAGAAAAAGATAGGTTCATGGGGGGAGGTGCAGCTGGAGCGAACGTTGCAGTTGGCAGGTTTGGTGAAAGGTGACCACTATGAATCTCAGGCGCATTTTAAAGATGAAACCGGACGCAATAACTATCCCGACTTCATTGTCAATTTGCCTGATGGCAAACACCTGATTATCGATAGTAAAGTGTCTCTTGTGGACTATGACGCGGCGATTGCCGCCGAGGATGAGGAGTCGGCGACGGCGGCGCTGGATGCCCATGCAAAAGCGGTTCGAAATCATATTGATAGTCTGTCAGGGAAGGATTACAGCAATCTGATTGGGATGCGAAGTCCCAGCTTTGTGCTGATGTTTATGCCCATTGAGCCAGCCTATATTGAGGTCATGAAACACAGCAGGGATCTTTTCAACTACGGATATCAGAAAGGTGTGATCCTGGTGTCACACACGACTTTGATGCCCATTCTGCGTACCGTTGCCAATCTCTGGATGATCGAACGCAGCAACAACGAAGCGAGAGAAATCAGTGATCGTGCCGGGGATGTTTATAATCAGGTTTGCCTTCTTGCCGAAAGACTGCAGAAGTTGGGTGGTACATTGCTGACGGCAGGTAAGCAGTACAACAGCACCGTGACGGCCTTGGTTGGTCAGCAGGGCCTTCACGGCAAGGTGGAGCGCTTCAACAAGTTATCCAACAAAGTGACTCGCACTATGCCGGACATTGAGCCGCTGCACTCAGACGTGGAGCTCGAGAGACTGGAGGTGATTCGCCAGCCCGATTCTGAGCTAGAAAATGAGCTAGCTGAAAGGGAACAGGAAGACAGTAAAGTTTAGAATCGCCGCTCCCATGGGTATATAAATTGAACTGAGATTCATCTTTTTTTTTGTAACAAATGGATCAAGTCAATTCTGGATATTTTTCCTAACAAGCTGGCCTGATTGGGAAAATAAAATTGCAAGAAGGAATCGTAAAAGAACTTGAAATTTCCTGATTTTTAAAATGACCATCAGTTCACATTTTGCTAAGATCGCAAACGTATAATTGAGTCAAGACTTGTTTCGGCAAGATATAAAAACACTAAAAAACGATGCGAAATGTGTACTTGACCTGATTATCCTGGCGCAGTTCTCATCAGTCCTTATCGGAAAGGCAAAAAGATGTTCATCAGTACAATAATTCATGTGCTAGAGCTTGCCACAGCATTGTTAGTCTTGCTCCTAGCGGTACGAATCAATCGTTGTTACCAGGAATTTACTGTGCAGGAAAGCACGCAGCGCGAATTAAATAAAGCGCAAAAAACGCAGAATGCGCGCACGATCGCGCCAGCTGACGGGGCTCCTCAACCGGCCGCTCAAGCCACGTCTACAGCAATTCTCAATGATTACATAGGTGGATTTTTCGAAGCACCAACGGCGGATATCACAGCCTTCAGGGCTGCGGCTCCTGTTGCTGCGAAAACAGCGGTAGAGAGAGAAGCTCCCGCTGAGCAAACTGTAGCTGAAAGTCCAATCACTGAGAGCATGGAAGAGCTCGAATTACCCGTGCTGAGTGAAGAAATTGATGGCGAAATCATTATGGTTGCGGCCGAAGATTCGGATGTGGCGGAATCTGATCGCGTGATGTCGGACAAGGTTGTCCACGCCATGTTGGATGAAGCCAAGCTGGTCTGTGCCTCCTGATCATTTTTGCAAATCCTCATCAGCTTACTAATATATGAATGGCCCTTTGGGGCCATTTTTTTTGCCATTTCGATTTGGTTTTTCATGGTCTAATGAATTGAAAACGTCAAATGGCAGGGCAATGTGGCGAGCTTATGGTTTCACCAGTAAGCGGCCGCCACCTTTGGAGAGAGTAGTGACAAAATGAAGCAGGTTTGTATGGCCTTTTGGGCTGCTGTTTTACTGACAATATTGGGTTCGCAATCACACGCAACGGGCCTACCGCCAGAGCATGAGGCGAATCGGCTGATGCTGGCTATTGAACAATCGGTCAATGCGGGGGAGTGGCAAAAGGCCGACGCGCAGATGCAGGCTTTGCAAGCCCTCTCCCGTCCATTGCCGGAAGCGTTCCACTTTTTTGCAGGCAGGGTGAATCAGGCTTTGGGGAGTTATGAGGAAGCACAGGCCAACTTCGAAACTTACGTAATTGAAGCCGGGCAAGAGGGTAACTATTACCAGCAGGCTTTGCTGAATATTACGCGCATAGAAGAGCTGGTTTTACAACAGCAGGAGGCGGAGCCAGTATCGGAAAAAGCGGAAATCGCACCGGCACAAGAGGGAAGAAGCGACGGCTACATTAAATCCCTGCAGGCGCTCTATCTGACAGATGATCCCAAGAAAGCTCTATTGATGCAGGCAAATAGTTTGTTGGCTGCGCATGCCTATACGGGATCCCGCGTCAAGTCGACCGAGCGGCGATCAGGGGTCGTGTATTCGCTTGCTATTGAGGGACAGGATTTGATGGTTCAGGAAAAGGCCTATAGAGACGGCCAGCCGACTTTAAAGATGGTTCGGTTTAAGGTTCTTGGCTTGGATCCATTTATCCGAACGGGGTGTTCCAATGATGAATATGCCTGTTGGGTCTATCATCCTGCTGACAAATTTGAGCGTTGGCTGGTTATTGATCGGGATGAAATGGTTGTCCAGGAGCTGAGCGAGGCATTGTCCAAACTTATACTTCTTATGCAGCGTTCAGGATAGGAGAGAGTCCGTTTCGCGACAGTTCAGCCGGGTCCGATCAATTTTCACAATGCCATCGCTACCAGAACAATGGCACCCACTGCCAGGATAGCGGATACTAGTAGCAGAGCCGCACCTGTGCGGTTTTTTTTGGGCTCATTTGGTGTCTCTTCCTGATTTTGAAGCCAGTCCTGCTTACCCGATGCCACCAGCTTTTTAGGGCTTGCTGCTTTTGATGCCGGTGCTGTTTTCGCCTTGGCAGGTGACGGCCGTTGCGCAGTAGTTTTTGGCGTCGAAGCAGATGACTTCTGTTTGCTTTTGGATCCGCTCGCAGGTGCTGTGCGAATAATGGTTTTGTGAGGATCATGTTCTGGGCCAGACACCTCAAAGGTAACAACGTCGAGTTTGATCTTGTCACCGGGTTTTACAGGCGATTCGCTGACGCGTTCACCATTGAGGAAGGTGCCGTTTGATGAGTCCAGGTCTTTCAAAAAAAGTTGTCCGCCGCGAATATCCAGCTCAACATGTCGGCGCGACAGATGTTCCAATGGCAACGCAATATCGCAGGCGCTGTCCCGCCCGATCACCACTTTGCCCTCGATGGGAAAGCGGTTCTGTTCGAGCCAGCTGGCTTTGGAATGAATGCTCCAGCCCCGGCCAGAGGGCTTGCTGGCTGGCGCATTGGCAAATTCGGTCGCCGCTTTCGGATCAATTAACTCCAGATCAAGGTGGCCCAAAGTAATCTGGTCGCCAACCTTGAGTGTGGTTTTGTCAGCCACAGGGATGCCGTTGACCCACATTGAAGTGCCACCGGCACGGTTTTGCAGCGTAATGCCGTCAGTGCCTGATCGTATTTCCGCATGCACTTCCTGTAAGGAGGCATCATCGATCATTAGGCTGTTTTGCGGTGCGCGACCGATGGTAAATGTACTATCAACCAGCCATACGGCTTCCCGGCGTCGGTCTCGAAATTGCAGTTTTAACATGCCTGTTGAACCATCTTGAAAGAGTTTCCCTGGAAAACAGTCGTTGCGACGGTTTTACCGTATTGTTTAGCAAGTATAGCCGCAGAATCAGACTCTTCGAGATTCTTTGTTTTTCTCTTGTATTTTTGAGGCAAGTGGCTGAATTTTTTCGAGATAAATGGGGAGAAGTCGGTGCAAGCGCTATACTCAGAAGGTAAACTCCGTTTCCAGGTGGCGCCTGATCAGCCACGATTTCATCCATTTACATGCAGAGAAGGAAGGCATGCTCGAGTCCGCTGTAATTTGTGATCCAGGCCGCGTACGCGAATCCAATGAAGATAGTGTTCTGGAACAAAAGCAGCTGGGTATCTGGGCGGTTGCTGATGGCGTGGGTGGCAATGGTCATGGTGACGTGGCTAGCCAGCTTGCGTTACAGACCATAGAACGACGGATTCGACAGGGGCAGAACTTACTTGAAGCCGTAGAAGCTGCGAATCAATCAATATTGGAGGCTATCGAACAGAATCCGGAGTTTGCCGGTATGGCGACGACACTGGTAGTAAGTCGCTTTGAAGATATGCATTTTGAGCTGGCCTGGGTAGGGGATAGCCGGGCTTACTTCGTTGATAGTGAGGGTATCAGTCAGATTACGGCCGATCATAACGTTGCCAATCGACTTTTTGATTCGGGTCAAATAAAAGCAGAAGAAGTTGCGTCTCATCCTGGGCAACATGAGCTGACCCAGGCCTTGGGGCAGATGAGTTTGCCGCAAATTCCGAAGAGTTTGGGAGAATTGCATGATGGTGACTATTTGCTCCTGTGTTCGGATGGTTTGTGCGGCGTTGTTGATGATGAGGCTATGTACCAGGCCGTGATGGCGAGTAAAGAGCCTGACAAGGCTGTGGCTCAGCTTCTAGAGTTAGCGCTGGAGGCAGGAGGGCCAGACAATATCAGTATCGCGTTGATCCGTTATCATTCCCAGGAAACGTCAATTCACGCTCACGAATTCAGATCGAAAGGTCGGAGAAACCGCTTTGATCGCAGACCCTACGAAGAACATCGAGCACAACGCCCCTTCCTGTTGGGACTCATACTGATTGCTATTGTGCTGCTGATAGTGCTGCTCTAGATCCGGATTACTGAAAATGAAAGAAGGACGTTACCAGTACCAGGAAAAAATCGGCGAAGGCGGAATGGCCACCGTTTACAAGGGTATGCAGACTTCGCTGAATCGCCCTGTAGCGATCAAGGTTCTCTCTGCAACACTTTCCGACAACCCCTCTGTTATCAAGCGCTTCCAGCAGGAATCTCTGATTATTGCGCGCTTGAATCACCCTAACATTATTCACGTCATTGATAAGGGGATGACCAGCAAGGGTCGGCCCGTTTTTGTGATGGAATATGTGGAGGGGACGAACCTCGCCGATGCCATTCGTGATAACAAATATACTTACAATGAGCGTTTGGATATCGCAATCCAGCTCTGCAAGGGCGTGGCCTATGCTCACAAGCTTGATGTCATTCATCGTGATATCAAACCGGCCAACGTGATTGTTGATCAGGAGGGCTTTGCGCGCCTCCTGGACTTTGGAATTGCCTCTTTCTTCAAGAGTGACAGGGAAGACCAGTCTGAGGAAACCCGACTGATCATGGGGACTGAGGCCTACATGGCGCCAGAACAGCATCGGGGAATTGCCGAGACGACCAAGCTCAGTGATATCTATTCACTAGGGGTCGTGATGTTTGAGTTGTTTACGGGGCAGTTACCGTCTCCCAACGGACTGTCTTCCGTACAGATCAATTCGCAGGTTGGTCAGACAGTATCGGATTTGATTCAGCGTTGTCTCGAACCCGATCCGTCCAAGCGTCCCCAATCTGTCGAGGAAGTGAAAACGCGCTTGCTGCGTGCCGTTAAGGGGCAGCATATCGGCCAGGAGCAAGCGAACCGGGCTGGGCAGGGTCTGAGCGCCATTGCGAAAAAATTTGAACTTCTGGATGTGATGCAGGAAGACAAGTTTGGCGCCGCCTATCTCTACGAAGACAAAAGCTCTCAGAAGCTCCTGGTCATCAAAAAGAAGACCGAATCAACGGCCGGATATAAAGAAGCGAAATTGCTTCAGTCTATTAAGCATCCCAATATTGTTCGTATTCTAGGAGCATCCAAAAACGATAGTGTATTCATCATTGTGATGGATTACGTTTCGGGAGGGAGCCTGCAGGACCGGTTGATTCAGCCAATGGAGTTGCAGAGCTTTCTCAGAATCGCGGTTCAGGCGTGTAAAGGTCTCGCTAACGCCCATCAGAACCGCATTGTGCATGGCAACCTGCGGCCCAGCAATATTCTGCTGACAGCCGATATGCAGGTAAAAGTGAGTGATTTTGGTCTGGATGAGCACTACCGTTTGAAGGCTGAAGAGCGCAATTGGTACGGTGCGCCAGAAAAAGAAACCAGCGAGCTCGCCGACATCTTTTCACTGGGTGCTGTCTTTTACCACGCCCTGACAAGTTTTCCGCCGACCTTTAAAGAAGGGCGTTTGGTAAAATCCCAGCACTTTATCAAGCAGCCCCGGGATATTCAGATTCTGGTGGAACGGATGCTGTCGCATGACCCCCTTGAGCGCCCGCAGAGCGTGGAGGCTGTGGCGTCGGAGCTCTTGCCATTTATTGAGCAGGCCAAAACACGGGTTCAGGAGCGCGATGACCGCACCAAAGTGCAACCAACGATTGAACGAGTCATCGAGTATCGGCGCGTCAACTGGCTGACGATTGCATTGGGGGTGTTCTTTTGTCTGTCTTTGGCCCTGAATGTGTTATTGCTGTCCAGGGAAGGTGCTCAAATCAAGGCTTTGATTCTTGAATACATTGCTTATTTGACTCGCTGGTTATCCTAGTCCGGCAACTTTTGTTTTCGAAGCGGGTTGGCGGTGTAGCGGCGCCGATGGGCGTAACCAAGACAACCCTGGACCAGAACGTAGGTAAAGCCGACGGTAAAGGCAAAAGATATCAGGATCAGTGCCGAGTTTTGCAATGCGTCTTCCATACTGCCGTACTGGAAGCCCGATAAGAGTTTGGCCAGATAAACAATCAGCAAGTAGATGCAAATACCTCCACCCATCAAGCTAGTGAGGACCTGGCTGGCTATGTTGGAAAGGCTGGGGATTGTGTCGTGATGCTGGCAGTTGGGACAAATATAATTGTCCGTATAATCAGGCTCGTTCTCTAAAATGGCTGGAACCATGCGTGCACCGCTGCATTGTGTGCAGGTGTAAGGTGTATCCGCTATTTCGTCAGCGAATTGGCTGGACGGTTCAATTTGCATAGAGGGAAACCGGAAAAAAGGGTATTCATTCAAGCTTAAGTGATTGCAGCCGTTTTTCAACATTGATTCGAGAGTGAGTTAAGCGCGAGCAATCGACGTGTATTAATGTGGCAGATATATTTTCTTTTTGCGCGACACCTACTATCATGACAGGCTCTCGCTACACGTAGAATATGGTAAGGATTTACCTGAATCAAAGACAAAAAGGCTACGACAATCACAATGACTTCACTCAACAAAGTTTCGCTTCCGCTAGAACAAGTTTACCGATGGGAAAAAGCCAGAGCTGATGATATTTACCTGACCCAGCCCATGGGCAACGGTGTGGTGCAGGAATATACCTGGAACCGTGCGGTGGGCGAAGCCCGTCGCATGGCCACTTATCTGAAGTCTCTCGATCTGCCGCCAAAGAGCAAGGTCGCTATTTTGTCCAAAAACTGTGCCCATTGGATTATGACCGATCTGGCGATTTGGATGGCTGGGCACATTACGGTTCCTCTTTACCCCACGCTCAATGCTGAAACCGTCAGTTATATTCTCGAACACAGTGAGTCCAAGGTCTTGTTTGTTGGCAAGTTGGACGACTGGGATACCATGAAGCCCGGCGTACCTGAAGACCTGCCCTGTATTTCCTATCCCTTAAGTCCGCCAAACGATTACCCCACATGGGATAACATTGTGGCGGAAAATGCACCGATGAAAGAAGACACCGTGCGTGAGCCAGATGAGCTGGCAACCATCGTTTACACCTCAGGGAGTACGGGAAAGCCAAAGGGTGTGATGTTGTCATTCTATGCGATGGGCGTCGCTGCCAGTGGTGTTGCTCAGGCGCTCGAAATGTATCCGACCGACCGCATGCTTTCGTATTTGCCTTTGGCCCACGTATTCGAGCGCTACGCTGTGGAGCAAGCCTCCTTGCATATTGGCTTTCAGCTGTTTTTTGCGGAAGATCTGAATACCTTTGTTGAAGATCTGAGAAGAGCCCGGCCTACAATCTTTATTTCCGTTCCCCGTCTCTGGTCCAAGTTCCAGCTCGGCATTTTCAAGAAGATGCCGCCCAAGAAAATTGACCGTTTCCTCAAGGTTCCATTCCTCAACAAGATTGTGAAAAAGAAAATCCTCACAGGTCTTGGTCTGGAGTATTGTCGATTCGCGGGAAGTGGTTCGGCGCCGTTGTCTGAAGACATTATCAATTGGTATCGTCGCTTGGGACTGGAGCTGCTGGAAGGCTATGGTATGTCCGAAAACTTTGCCTACTCGCACATTTCCTTCCCTGGACGCTCCAAGGTAGGTTATGTTGGTGAGCCCTTGCCTGGTGTTCAGCACCGTATCTCTGAAATTGGAGAAATCGAAGTCAACAGTCCTGCAAACATGATGGGTTACTACAAGGATGAGGAAAAAACCAAGGAGAGTTTCACGGAAGATGGTTTCCTGTTGACTGGAGACAAGGGTGAAATTGACGGTCAGGGCCGCCTCAAAATTACGGGTAGAATCAAGGAAATCTTCAAGACCAGTAAAGGAAAATACGTAGCGCCGGCTCCCATTGAGAACAAAATCGTTAGTCATGATGCCATCGAAATGGTTTGTGTTGCGGGTGCCGAGTGTCCTCAGCCACATGCCTTGATTTTGCTGTCAGAGGAAAACCTGCCCAAACGTGATGATCCTGAGTTCCGCAAGACTCTGGAGCCGGAATTGATGGAAGTCATGAAAGAGGTGAACAACAGTGTTGACCCTCACGAGCAACTGCAATTCGTTGTGATCGTGAAGGATGTCTGGGGTATTGAGAATGAATTTCTCACGCCGACCATGAAGATCAAGCGTAACGTCGTTGAAGACACCTACAAGGGCAAGCAGGACGCCTGGTATTCAAGCAAACAAAAAGTGATCTGGGAATAACTCAGGGCACTACACGTTCTGTCTGACAGAAAGGGTCCATGATTATGGGCCCTTTTTCGTTGTGCGAAGTCATTTGAGAAGGTGTTTGTTGGCGAGAATAGCCTCCGAACAAGCACCCGGCCCGAGACCTGCCTTTGGATCAGGCGTTTTTGTTTTTCCCGATAGAACGATCCAGCAGCATAACCGGGATGATGCCCACCAGGACAATGACCAGAGCTGAAAGTGCACTCTGTTCCAACAATTCATCGGATGCAAACTGGTAAACCTGCGTTGCCAGCGTTTCAAAGTTGAAGGGGCGTAGTATCAGGGTTGCAGGTAGCTCTTTCATGCAATCGACGAATACCACCAGCATAGCGGTCAAAGCGCCTCGGCGAATAATCGGAAGATGGACGTAAAGCAGCGTATGCAAGGTGCTCTGACCGAGTGAACGCGAGGCCATATCCATATTGAAGGTGACTTTTTCCAGGCTGGATTCGACAGACCCGGAAGCGACGGCAAGAAAGCGCACACAATAGGCAAACAAAATCGCGAATGCAGTGCCACTTAGTATCAGACCAGTTGAATGATCGAAGCGGGCTCGCATCAGGCTATCAACGGCGTTGTCCAGGGCTGCGAAGGGAATGATGATGCCGACGGCCAACACTGCGCCGGGAACGGCATAACCGAGACTGGCGACTCGAATCATGGAGCTGGTGAGTGCGTTGCGGTTCAGGCGCTTGCTGTAGGCGAGTACGATGCCTAAAACCAGTGTGATGAAGGCTGCGCCGGCGGATAAAGAAAAGCTATTGAAAGCGTGGCGAATGAAGTCGGCATTCCAGCTTACTGAAAAGTAGTTGAAGGCATAGTGCGTCAATACCAGAAAAGGTATCAGAAAACCCAACACAAAAGGGCTTGCCGCAGCGGTTGTTGCCAGAGCAGCCCGTGCACCGCTTAGCTTTTGGGGAGCAATAGGCTCACTCGCGGTACGTGATTGAAATTGTTTCTGCCGGCGCCGAGAGTAACGTTCGAGAGTGATCAGAATGACGACGATGGCAACCATCAGGCTGGCGATTTGAGCAGCCCCTCCGAGGTTGCTCATGTTTAGCCAGGTGTCATAGAGACCTGCGGTCAAAGTTTGGACAGCGAAGTAGTCGACCGTGCCGAAATCGTTCAGTGTCTCCATCAACACCAGTGCCAGACCCACGGCGATTGCCGGACGTGCTATGGGAAGTGAGACCCGGAAAAAATAGCCCAGAGGACTTGTGCCGAGGCTACGCGCAGTCTGATAAAGCGCGACAGATTGTTCAAGAAATGCGGCTCGAGCAAGCATATAAACATAGGGATACAGGGCGAGCGACATCATCAGAATCGCGCCTCCCATGCTTCGTATTTCCGGAAACCAGTAGTCCTGGGCAGAATCCCAGGAGAAAAGATTTCTCAAAGCCATCTGCACCGGTCCGGCGTATTCGAGTAGATCGGTGTAGACATAGGCAACGACATAGGCGGGTACAGCAAAAGGTAGCAATAGTGCCCAACTCAGCCAGCGCTTGCCGGGAAAGTCATACATCACCATCAACCAGGCTGCGCCGGTACCAATGGCAAAGGTCAGGAGACCAACGCCAACCATCAATATGGCGGTATTTTCCAGGTAACGGGGTAGTACCGTTGCCATCAGATGTGGCCAGATATTTTCGTCGGGGAAAAAGGCCAGATAGAGTACCGATGCCAGCGGTAAACCGATCAGTATGGCAATGACAAGCGAAGACAGGAACCAGGGGCGCTCCTGAGACTGTATTCGCCACATGGCGGCCATGCGAGACATGCTTGGTGAAACTCCTGAAACGAGAAAAGCGGCCAAATGGCCGCTTCAGAAAAGCATGCGAAGGATAAGGTCTTTCAGACTATCCGTCAAAATCTACGCGATCTACGAG
This sequence comes from Oleiphilaceae bacterium, assembly GCA_965230795.1. Classification (GTDB taxonomy): domain Bacteria; phylum Pseudomonadota; class Gammaproteobacteria; order Pseudomonadales; family Oleiphilaceae; genus PZPK01. The sequence continues at coordinate 920,937 of OZ246020.1, forward strand.
CTTGGCAGCTTGCGAGCGCAGTTCAGCAATCTTGCTGAGCGAAAGCGTATCAGCTTTGAATGAACCCCATGACTGGACCAGGCCCGAAGCTTCAACCCTGGGGTTGACCGGGTACTCATAATTCTGTTCAGCATAAATTTTCTGCGCCAGCTTGTCGCTCAAAAACTCCATTAGCCTGATCGCTTCGGTTTTGTTAGGAGCGCTTTTAGTCAGGGCCATACCGCTGATATTCACGTGTGTGCCGCGATCCTGCTGGTTGGGGAAAGTAATGAAGACGGCATCTGCCCATGCTCGCTGTTCTTCATCGTTAATCATCTTGCCGTAATAGTAGTTGTTACCAAGGGAAAGGTCGCAAACACCTTCTTTTATAGCCTTGACCTGTGCCCGATCATTGCCTTGTGGTTTGCGTGCCAGGTTGGCTTTGACGCCTCGTAACCAGGTTTCGGTTTCTGCTTCTCCATGGTGGGCGATCATTGATGCGATTAACGCCAGATTGTAGGGGTGTTTACCGCTACGCGTGCAGATTTTACCTTTCCACTCGGGCTTGGCCAGATCTTCGTAGCGGGTAATAGAGTCCCTATCTGCACGTTCCTTCGAAACATAAATTGAACGGGTGCGGGTGGTTAGTCCAAACCACTTGCCATCGGGGTCGCGGTACTGTTCAGGTATATTGCTGTTCAGAACGTCTGATTGCACGGCTTGTACAACATCCTTCTCAACGACCTCGTTTAAACGACCGATATCGACAGTGAACACGAGATCTGCAGGTGAGTTTTTACCTTCTCTGGCCAGTCTTTCAGCAAGTCCTTTTTTTGCGAATACCACATTGACGTCAATGCCGGTTTCATTGGTGAAGGCATCGAAAAGCGGTTGGATCAGGAAAGGCTGGCGATATGAATAGACATTGACTTCATCGTTGGCTTGAGCAAGCGGGGTGACCAGAAAGGTCGCGAGAGCCACTAGTCCTAGTAATTTGCGTAGCATCGGGAATCCTTGTGTAGTTGAGTTTTTAGCAATACAAACAAAAACGAGAACAATTCTCACTACAATTATTGAAAGTGTCAAGCCATGTATTGGAATATTCCCACAATACGCTCTTTTCCGGTGGAGATTCAGCTTCGATCATGAGTCGCTTTCCGGTACCATGCCCCGGCAACGTTTTTTAGAGAGTACTGATGAATCACCTATTTCGAAGGATGGCGGGACTCCTTTGTGTCGTCGTCTTAGCAGTTTTGGTTAGCGCATGTGCGACTACTGATTACACCACCCACTACGGGATCTTTACCGCGGAGAACTCTGCTGGAGAAGTTCGCCAATTCAGGGTGCATTGGCAAACAGTACGTTATGAAGGCTGGACCGAAGATAAACGCCGAGCTTTACCCGTGGTTTTACAAACCCAGTGTAGTGACCGCAAGCTCTATTTCTATGATGCCTCCTTTGGTGCCGGTCGTCGCTGTGAAGGGGCGGAGGCGCAGGGTATTTACTACTGCGGAGATGGGGATCAGGATGTCGACAGGCGCGGTCTGGCCATTGAAGACGATATGTTGTGTGGCAGCATTACTGATCGCCAGGGTGCTCGCGATATCTTGTCACTAGAGGGTGAAGTGCTTTTGACCTTGCAGTGCCGTCCGAAACAAACAGAAGTCATCACAGAGGACGAGAAGCGCAATGTGGATTATCTGCTCAACTCTTCCATCCCCTACGTTATTTCTACCAAGAAAATTAAGGGTAAGCCCCTTGATGAATTAATACCGACGATTTCCAACCACTCTTCCATCTGCGACCCGGATGCCTGATTTCTTCTGAAGCGCTGGAAGTGGCCGCTCGTTGGCTGTTAAATGCCAATTTGCTTACAGTGCAATCGGGCTTGGATCACAGAAATAACAATCTTAGCCGTGGCGTTACCTGTGTTTACAAATCACTACCTGATGCAGTGGTTTCTGATCTTGATTTGACCAAAATACCCCTATTGTTTGGAAGGCGTTGGTGCCTGAATTTTTATAGGTTGAATCATGGCAATGAATCGTTCAAAGACAGAGGTTGGCAGTCTTCGAGAGGGGATGTTCGTGTCCGATTTGGATCGCCCCTGGCATGAGACGCCTTTTCCCTTACAGGGTTTCTACATTCGTGACGATGAAGACGTCAAAGCGCTGGCACAGTATTGCCGACATGTATACATCGACGTCAAACGACAGAAAAGCAGTGATTACGAGCCACACGCAAGGTTTAATCCCAAGCGCAAGCAGGCGCAAAAAGTCGAGCAGGACACGGCGAACGTATTGAAGCTGCCGCCAATCAAGATTAAGGCGCCGGTTAGCTATCAGTCGAGCGCTTCGATCAAGAAAGAAGTGAGCAAAGCCAGTCGTTTGCACAAGCACATCTATGAAGCCATTGATAACGTTTTCTCCAGTGTACAATACGGCGGCAGTGTCTCGGTAAAAGAAACCGAGAGCGTTGCCGATGGCATGGTTGACAGTGTGATTCGAAATCCGGATGCACTGGTCTGGCTGGCGAAAATGAACGAAGAGGATGCGCATAGCTACCAGCATGTGGTGAAGGCATCCATCTGGGCACTGGTGTTCGGTCGACATCTGGGTCTGGAGAAACATCTGCTCAAGACACTGGCAATGGGGGTTTTGCTCTCCCATATTGGCAAGACGCGTCTGTCACAGGAAACTCTGGAGCAGGCAGCGAATCCGGATACCATGGACAAAGAGGCGCTGAAAGACTTCAGGTCTTATGTTCTCGCCGGTGTCGAAATTCTTGAAGATATGGAATCGCTCCCTGCCGGGGTCATCGCCATTGCCCGCTACCATCAGGAGCGACACAACGGTAGTGGCTATCCGCAAGGTCTGACGGGGGATCGTATTCCCTTGCTCGCGAAGATCGCGGGACTGGTGGACTATTATCAGGAGCTCATTACACCCCGGGATACCTCCCGAGGCATGTCGCCACTGGAAGCTGTGTCGTGTCTTTATGAATTGAGAAACATCCTGTTTCAACAGGACCTGGTTGAGCGTTTTATCGAAGCGGTTGGGGTGTATCCAACAGGCACTCTGGTTGAACTCAGTTCCGGTGAAGTGGCGATCGTCATGGGACACAATATGGATCGTCGGCTGATGCCAAAAGTCCTGGTAGTGCTCGATGAGAACAAGCAGCCTTTGAAGGCGGGTCGTCCTCTGGATCTGAAAGAATGCAATGAGGTACCCGGCCGTCGTTCGCATTTATTTATTACACAAAGCCTGCCAAAGGGCGCCTACGATATCGATGAGAACGAGTATCTGATTACCGGTGCGAAATCGCGCTGGAGCTGGCGGCACTTTGCCGGGTCCTTGGCCAGCTAAGGTAGCATGAATCAAGAAGGTGTCCTTGGGACGCCTTTTTTTTGCCCTTGAAAAAACAGGAAGTGCCGCAATCTAGGCTAGCAGTTTTATTCTGATGATCATTTATCACAGTCTGTTTCCTCCTAGGCAGCGTCTGTTTTTTCTTTAAAGGTCTTTCATGCCCAAAGCCCTGGAAATAAGCCAATTAAGCAAAACCTATGAGAACGGCCACCAGGCCCTCAAATCCATTGATTTTTCGGTTGAGGAAGGAGACTTCTTCGCTTTGCTTGGCCCGAATGGAGCCGGCAAGTCGACAACCCTTGGAATCGTTTCTTCGCTGGTAAACAAGAGTAGTGGTTCGGTCAAGGTCTTTGGCTACGATCTGGATACCAATGCCGTGATGGCCAAAACCTGTTTAGGGGTCGTGCCGCAGGAAGTCAATTTCAACCAGTTTGAAAAAGTGCGCGATATTCTGGTCACTCAAGCGGGCTATTATGGTATCCCTGCCGCTGAGGCGACCGATACTGCCGACAGTCTGATGAAACAGCTGGGCTTATGGGAGAAGCGTGATCAGCCTTCGCGTATGTTGTCCGGAGGTATGAAACGCCGGCTGATGATCGCCAGGGCTTTGGTTCACAATCCTCGCTTGCTGATACTGGATGAGCCGACCGCCGGCGTCGATATCGAATTACGCCGAAGCATGTGGCGATTCCTTCAGGATATCAATGCGCTGGGGACAACGATCATTCTGACCACCCATTACCTTGAAGAGGCTGAGGCCTTGTGCCGTAACATTGCCATTATTGATCATGGGAAAATTCTGGAAAATACCAGTATGCGCGAACTGCTAGCCAAGCTGCATACGGAAACCTTTGTTCTGGATACCGATAGGGTGGTTGACGAAGTGCCGGAAATCGAAGGCTTTAGTGCGCGGTTGAATAATGAAGGCCAGATCGAAGTGGACGTGGACCGGGATCAGAACATGAATGCCCTGTTTGCAGCGATCGCTGATCAGCCCTGGAAGGTGCGTAGTTTACGCACTCGGTCGGGACGACTGGAAGAGTTGTTTCTGGACTTGGTGGAGTCGAATGATACCTCGGGTTTGAAGGCGGAGGGTAAGTCATGACGCACTATCAGATCTGGGTGGCTTTCAGCACCATTGTTGTCAAAGAGGTTCGCCGGTTTACCCGAATCTGGGCGCAGACTCTGTTACCTCCGGCCATCACCATGGCTTTGTACTTTGTAATTTTTGGCAACCTGATTGGTCCGCGAATCGGTGAGATGGATGGTCACGGCTACATGGATTTTATCGTTCCCGGATTGATCATGATGTCCGTTATCACTAACTCTTACTCCAATGTGGTGTCGTCTTTTTTTGGCATGAAGTTCCAGCGCAGCATTGAGGAAATTCTGGTGTCGCCTGTGCCAAACTGGGTTGTACTCACAGGTTATGTTGCGGGTGGAGTAGCCAGAGGTCTGGCGGTCGGCTTTATCGTCACACTATTGTCACTTGGCTTTACCGAGTTAAAAATCCATGATCTGTGGGTTACAGCGTCGATTGTTCTGCTGACAGCAGTGTTGTTCTCACTGGGTGGTTTTATCAATGCCGTGTATGCGACCAAGTTTGACGACATTTCCATCGTTCCCACCTTCGTGCTGACCCCTCTCACGTACCTTGGTGGTGTGTTTTACAGCATCAGCCTTTTGCCTGAGTTCTGGCAGGGCGTGTCGCAGATCAATCCAATCCTGTACATGGTGAACGCTTTTCGTTACGGCATTCTTGGCGTCAGTGACATTCATATTGGATTTGCCTATGCCATGGTGCTGGGGTTTATTGTCGTTCTCTTCGCTTTTTCCCTGTCCTTGTTGAATCGTGGTCGCGGAATTCGATCCTAGCCACTGTTGTTCTGTGAGCGAGCTTGCTGATGAAAAAAGTTGAAGACAGTCTGTTAGGTAAAGAGACGGCCTACGATCATGATTATGATCCGGCATTGTTGTATCCGATTGCGAGAGCGGACAACCGCAATGGGTTACCCCAGGATCAGGTGGCGAAATTCCAGGGAGAGGATTTATGGACGGCGTATGAGTTGTCCTGGTTGTTACCCAATGGAAAACCGCAGGTTGCCGTGGCGGAATTTCGCATTCCTGCAGATTCACCGAAGATTATCGAATCCAAGTCTTTCAAGCTGTATTTGAACAGCCTGAATCAGACTGCGTTTGAAACACCGGAGAGTCTCGAAACAACCCTGAAGCGGGACTTGTCAGCGGCGGCCGGTGCGCCAGTCGGAGTGCACATCATGTCCCTTCGAGATCACAGCCTGACAATAAGCGAGACGATTGGAAAGGCAATTTGTCTGGATGATCTGGATGCGGATAGATTTGTGTATACGCCGGATGCAGGCCTGCTGAAGCTGATTAACGATGAAGATGGCGAGACCGTAGAAGAGACGCTTTATAGCGATTTGCTGAGATCAAACTGCCCGGTGACCGGGCAGCCTGATTGGGGATCCGTTTTTATTTCCTATCGCGGCCCTCGAATTGATCACGCTTCTTTACTTCAGTATCTGGTGTCATTCAGACAATGTCAGGATTTTCACGAGCACTGTGTTGAGCGTATTTTCTGTGATGTGGTGCAACGATGCGCCTGTGAGTCATTGAGCGTTTATGCGCGTTACACGCGTCGTGGAGGCCTGGATATCAATCCATATCGGGCCACCCGTGACTACTCTGAGAAGGCTGCTACGGAAAGGTTGGTCAGACAGTAAGGGTAGGGCCCTTGTCTTTCTTCAAATATCCTTGAGCTTGTCGGCGGCGCGTTCCAGTGCGCGAACCACCTGGTCACGATCATCGTGATTAATTTTATCGGTGTCGATGTAGAGGGCGAAACCTTCGGTCTCATGCTCAATGAAACTCTGACCTGCACCAATATCGCGGCGGAAGTCGACAATCTGGTAGATTGGAACCGGGCGAGTAAAACCTTTCACTGTGATCTCGCCTTTGTCCCGGCACATGACCTTGTCTTTGACTAATGAGAAGGTTTCGTAGGAGATGAGAATTTCACCGGGTTCCGCCAGTGACTCCAGGCGAGAGGCAAGATTTACCTCTTTGCCGATAATGGTGTAGTCCATGCGGTTTTCAGCGCCGAAGTTACCTACGGTGCTGTAACCGGTGCTGATTCCGATACGGATCTGCAATGGTGTTTTGATGCCCTGGCTTTGCCATTTCTGGCGCAGAATCTTCATGTGCTTGCGCATCTCAATGGCCATCGCGACGCATGCCAGGGTGTCTTCCTTGGCGCCGCGACTCGTGGGGTCACCAAAGAAAATCATGATGCTGTCACCAACAAATTTATCGATGGTGCCACCGTACTTCAGCGCGATCTGGGACATTTCGTTGAAGTAATTGTTTAGTAGTTCGGTGAGCCCCTCGGGTTCCATTTCCTCCGCCAGCTCGGTAAAGCCTTTGATATCCGAAAAGAAAATGGTCAGCTTTTTACGTTGGGTTTCGAGGCGCACATCGCGCTCGCCGGTAAATATCGATTGCCAAACCTGCGGTGATAGATACTTGGCTAGCTTATGAGAGAGGGATATGGATTGTTCGCGTTGATGTTGAATTTGAGACTTTGCCTTGACCAGTGCCTTGGCTTGCTGGTGTGTATAAAACGCGGTAACCGAGACGTAAATACCGGTACCAATACCCGCAACAATGCTGACGATCGGCGGCGCATCTGGCGCAAACTGCAAGCCGAAAATCATCGACGATATAATGACCGATATCAGGGTAATGAAATTACCCAGCAACCATACCCGCATCCCGCCAACAATAATAAAGCTGAAGCTGGCCATCAGCAGAATAAAAATGGTAGTGGTCAAACTGAAGTCGATCAGAACAATCGTCAGGCCGGCAAGTGCGCCATCAATCAAAAGGGTGTTTTCCCTGGCAGCGGCACTTTGATGCAGTTTCAGGTAGCGGATAATAAAGTACAACAGGTGCGGCCAGAGCATGGCCGCCGGGACGAACCAAATCAGTTTGTTACTGAAGTGCCCTTGCAGAATACCGGTGATGACAGTGATACTGGATGTCAAATAGGCGAGTACCCGGCCGTTATAGGCGGGCATCACGGAAGGTGGCGAATCTTCAGCTACGAGTTTTCTTGGGATCATGGGTACATCAACTATTGGTGCCTTTGTTCCGGCACCTCTACCTCTTGTTCTTGGACACCCGTTACTTGTGACGCTTGGGTCGAATGTGTCAAGGTAGCGATCTGAGCCGCTTGGCACATGAACGGGCAGTCCGCCAGCTTTATAGGCCAACGCATCTTGCTGGGACTGACGAGTGGCCGAAGCATTGGTGCCTGTCAGTTTGCGAGTCTGTACATCGCCTGCAAGCACCTCGAGTGGACGCTGGCTAGAGTATCAGTTCCCTTCCGGCATAACAATTCTAAGCGAATGCTAAATTGATTGGAGGCATTGTAGATGACGCATCCCTTGGTTGAGATGATATGTAATCGGGTTTCCTATCCGCGATTGACAGAGCCTGCGCCTGACCAGGATGTGTTGGAAAACATATACCGGTCAGCCTTACGGGCGCCAGATCATATGCTGCTGCGCCCCTGGCGTTACCTGGTCATTCAGGGTGATGCCAGAGTTGCTTTGGGGCAGCTGTTTTGCGACGCAGCGCTGGCAGATGATCCTCAGGTTTCCATATCGCAGCAGGAAAAGTTCCGCACGATGCCCATGCGTGCTCCGATGATAGTGGTGGGTATTGCCAAGCCGAGTCCACACCCCAAAGTGCCCCTTGAGGAACAGCTGGTTTCGTGCGGCGTGGGTATGGGGTACATGTTGCTGTCTCTGCAGGCCGAGGGCTTTGGAGGTATCTGGAGAACCGGCCCGCTTGCGAGCGACGAGACGGTTAGAGCGGGCCTGGGCGTCAAAGAGCATGAAACCATCGTCGGTTTTCTGTATCTGGGCACACCCCAGGGAGAAGGGAAGTCGGTTCCTCATTTTGAACTGGATGATTTTTTCGTGAATTGGAATGAGCCAGTCCAATAGCTGGAGCACCTGTTTCCGCTCGTCCTCCATATCAGCATATTATTTTTCTGACCACCTCTGACCGCGTAGTGACCTTTCCTATTGCGCGGTCCTCCCTTTCTCTCATTCTCCTTCCCTGAAATACAGCGGTACTTGCATTCTATCCTGTCAAACCTTCGGCACTGCTTTTGCAATCTCCCAAGGTAAATTATCGAGCGTTCCGAATACTGCCGCTACAGGCATCAGTTTGCCGTGTTGGTTTTGTTAATAAAATCTCAAGCGATTGTATTTAAAGGGTATTTGGTTTTGGCATTGCAATTGCTTTGGTATACGAAAGATGAGTGTCAGCGCGAAATCGGATGCTGCACATTTCATACAGGTGCCGAGAGGAGTAGTCATGGCAATCAGTTTCGACAAAGCTTTGGGTATCCATGCTGAGGCCCTCGAAGTTCGGTCCAGACGCGCAGAAATACTGGCGAATAACCTCGCCAACGCGGATACACCGGGCTTCAAAGCTCGCGATATCGACTTCAAAGCGATACTCAATGATCAGATGGATGCATCGCTGAAAATGACGACGACGGACGGTAATCATTTGCCGCATGGCAATTTTGAACCGGCCAACGCGCTGCTATATCGATCCGCCTTGCAGCCCTCTGTTGATGGCAACACGGTCGAAACACAAAGGGAAATTGCTGAATTTTCCAAGAATGCCATGGATTTACAGGCAAGCTTTCAGTTTCTCAACAGCAAGTTCAAGGGATTGAGCTCAGCGATTAAGGGTGAATAACGATGGCGCTGAACAGAATTTTTGATATCGCCGGTTCCGGTATGGCGGCACAGTCGATTCGTTTGAATACAACCGCTAGCAACATTGCGAATGCGGACAGCGCTGCCAGCAGCATCGATGAAGTCTATCGAGCCCGCAAGCCGCTTTTCTCCGCGATTCAGCATAGTGTGATGATGCAGGAGCAGGGGATTCCGCTTGATGGGCAGCCGGAATCCAGAGGTGTTCAGGTCAATGGAATCGTCGAAAGTGATGCGCCCCTGGATATGCGCTATCAGCCGGATCATCCTCTGGCTGATGAGCAGGGATACGTCATGTATCCCAACGTGAATGTCGTGGAAGAGATGGCGGACATGCTGTCGGCTTCCAGAAGTTTTCAAACCAATGTTGATGTAATGGATGCTGCAAAAAACATGATGCAGCGCATCCTGACTCTGGGCCAGTAAGGAGATGATGCGATCATGACAAGTGTAAATAGCAGTACCGATGTCCTGGCCGATTACAGGATTGATAACGGCAATAAAAAAGCCAGTGGCGATTCTGATCTCGGCAAAAATGAGTTTATGGAGCTGATGATTGCGCAGCTGGAAAACCAGAGTCCGCTCGATCCACAGGACAACGGAGAGTTCATTTCCCAGCTTGCCGAGTTCAGTGCATTGGAAGAGATGCAGCAGCTCAATTCCACTGTGAACAGCTTTTCAACGCAGTACCAGTCAACACAGGCCTTGCAGGCTTCGGCGATGGTAGGGCGTTCGGTTCTGGTACCTGCGACGGAATCTCCGATGGCGGCAGACGGTACCATTTCCGGTGTGGTGGAGGTGCCTTCGAGTACCGGAAGTCTGAAAGTGAGTATTTACAATCCTTCTGGTGAACTGGTCAACAGTTGGGATTTGGGGCAGCAGTCCGCAGGTTCTGTTCCATTCGTCTGGGACGGTACCAATGCTGAAGGAGAGTTGCTGCCCTATGACGATTACACGATTAAAGCAGAAGCCAGTGGCGGTGGTGAAACCAAGCAGTTAAGCACACTGCTATCAGCAAATGTAAATAGTGTGTCGATCGCGCAAACGGGCGAAATCACACTAAACCTGTCAGGGATGGGGTCCGTACCGCTCGAAAACGTGCGTGAGATTAACTAATTTGTCTTCAGTAGAGGTGTAGCATGACATTTAACGTTGCATTAAGTGGTTTAAGAGCGTCTTCCACAGAGCTGGAAGTGACCGGTAACAATATCGCCAATGCCAGTACCGTCGGCTTCAAGCGTTCGCGCGCAGAGTTTGGTGATATCTACTCCAACAGCTTCTTCAGTGGCGGTGTAGCGAATATCGGTGATGGTGTCACGGTGCAGAATGTGCGCCAGCTGCATAGTCAGGGCAATGTCAGTTTTACCGACAGTGGGCTGGATCTGGCTATCACGGGTACCGGCTATTTTGTGTTGAGTGACCAGGGAGAAGCCAAGTATTCCCGGGCGGGGCAATTCGGAGTTGATCGAAATGGTTTCCTGGTGAATAACACCGGTATGCGTGTCCAGGGTTTTCAGGCGGATGAAGAGGGTACCGTATCAGGGGTTTTGGGTGATCTGGTTGTCGAAACCAGTGATTTGGCGCCTCGACAGACAACAAATGTTGATACGCTGTTGAATCTGGATTCATCCGAAAGTGTATTGAGTGAAAGTGGTTCGACGCTGGACTCGGATGGTACGACCATCGGTATTCCACAGGCGGGAACCCTGAATGGTTATTTGGCGCAAACAGTTGATGTGAATTTTGCTGATGGTTCGACACAACAGGTGACCACTGCTGCCAACGCATCAGCAGGAGCGATCGCGGCACAATTCGGAGCGCTGAATGGTATCGAGGCGACGGCCAGCACCTCTGCAACTATCCTGGCAGCCTCCTATGCCAATGCCTCGGGCAGTATGAATGTGACGGTTAACGGAATTAATTTTCAGCCTACCGGGGCGACGGTTGCTGAGCAGTTGGCGGATCTGGGGGCTAAGATCAATGCCTCAGCTCTGGTTGGTGTCACCGCGGTTATTGATCCCAACACCAATGATCTGCGGATTATTCAGGACCAGGGTGCTGATCTGGTGTTTGGATTTGCCGGCGGCGCGGCCGATGCTTTTGAAGTTGAAGGAACCGATGCCGCGGGCCCGACCACACTTACTCTGAATCAGGGGCAGACACAGGGAGCTGTTGGTGGTGTCGTGACCTTTATTCTTGACGATGATGTAACGCTTGCCAACGTCAGTGCGACGACGCCAGTGCTGGCGAATTTCGTCGGCCAGCCCTTCGTTAACAACCAGTTTGATCCGGTGGATCCAGGCACCTATAACCATGCCACCTCTACCACCATTTATGACAGTCTCGGGAATGCGCACGTCTTGAGTATGTATTTTGTGAAACAGGAGCAGAATACCTCGACTCAACCCAATACCTGGCAAATGCATGTGCAGATTGACGGTGAAGATGTGGGCGACCCACTGATCGGTAACACGCCGTCTCGCGCCACCTTTAACCTGGTGTTCAACGAGGATGGTACCGTCAATGATACCTTGACGGATGACGTCTTGATTTCAAACTGGCAGCCGTTAGATGAGGACGGCAATCCAAATGGTGCGTTGGTGCCTTTGAATGTGGTCAATGGTGGCACTTTGCCGATACCGACTCCGCCAACCAGCTCCAATTTTGAAATTGATGTGGCGGATTTGACTCAATACGGTAGTCCCTTTGCGGTGAATGACCTCAGTCAGAACGGGTTTACCACAGGGCGTCTGGTGGGGCTTGATGTGGATGCTTCCGGCATTATTCTCTCACGCTTTTCTAACGGTGAATCATTGGTGTTGGGGCAGGTTGCGCTGGCAAACTTTAATGATGTGGAAGGTTTGGCGCCTGCGGGCGATACAGTTTGGGTACAAACCTTTGCTTCCGGTGATCCGGTTGTGGGTGCACCAGGAACGGCATCGTTGGGCGTCTTGACTGCGTCGGCAGTTGAGCAGTCGAACGTTGATCTGTCGAACGAGCTGGTTAATCTGATTATCGCGCAGCGCAACTATCAGGCAAACTCGAAGACTATTGAAACGGCGGACACCATTCAGCAGACCATTCTGAATATCTAAAAATCCTGATGTTCAGGAAGGGCAATCTGTAGTGGAGTATTTGTATGGATAAAGCGCTTTATATCGCCATGAGTGGGGCCAAGCAGAATATGCTTTCCCAGCGCGCACATGCTAATAATCTGGCCAATGTGAATACCACCGGGTTCAAGGAAGATTATGCCCAGGCTCGAGCTATGCCTGTTTTCGGTGAGCACTACGCCAGCCGGGCCTACGCACTCACCGAACGACCGGCGACGAATTTCGAGCAAGGGCCCTTGATGGAAACCGGTAACAATCTCGATATCGCCCTGAAAGGCGAGGGCTGGGTGGCGGTGCAGGCGCCTGATGGCACCGAAGCTTACACCCGGGCGGGTGATTTGCAGGTGGATGTGAACGGGGTTCTGAGAACCGGTGGCGGATTGCCGGTGCTCGGGAATGGTGGGCCGATTGCGATTCCGCCTGCCTCATCCATTGAGATTGGATCCGATGGCACGATTTCGATACTGCCATTGGGAGGGCAAGGTGTTCAGCTTGCTCAGGTCGACCGTATTCGCCTCGTCAATCCTCCAGCAGAAAATCTTGAAAAGCAGGAAGACGGTTTGATCCACCTAAAGCCCGGTGCACCGGCAGTCGAAGTAGATGGTACCCTGCGGGTTGAGCAGGGCTTTCTCGAAGGTTCCAATGTCAACGCTGTCAGTGAATTGACTGACATCCTTTCCCTCTCTCGCCAGTACGAGCTGCAAGTTAAATTAATGGGCCAGGCTGATCAAAATAGTGAAGCTTCGGCACGCTTGTTGCAACTCTCCTGATAAGACCTGTTTATAGGGCTAAAAGCGGCAGAATCTTGCTGCTTTTGCTCCGGGTCAAATTGATTCGAAGTAGCATATCAATTTGGGAGATTCAGCATGCATTCAGCTCTGTATGTCAGCAAAACCGGGCTAAGCGCACAAGACACTGCGCTGACGACTATTTCCAATAATCTGGCTAATGTCGGTACCGTCGGCTACAAGCGCGACGATGCGGTATTTCAGGATTTGCTGTACCAAGTCAAACGCGAGCCTGGCGCGCTCACTTCCCAGGATTCCCAGCTACCTTCCGGTTTGCAATTGGGTACGGGGGTGCGCGTTGTGGGTACTACCAAACAATTTACCCAGGGTTCTCTGGAAGTAACCGAGCAGGCTCTGGATATTGCCGTCAATGGGCGTGGTATGTTTCAGATACTGCTTCCCGATGGCACCACCGCCTATACACGGGATGGTCAGTTTCAGATTAATTCTGATGGGCAAGTTGTTACCGCCAATGGACACCCTCTTGAACCCGCTATCACTGTTCCCGAAAACACTTCCTTGCTGACGATTGGTGAAGACGGCGTGGTGACGGCAGCGGTAAGCGGTGAAACTGCAGTCACCCAATTAGGGCAGATCGATACCGTCGACTTTATTAACCCTCAGGGGCTGAAGGCGATAGGCAATAACCTGTTTCGCGAGACCGAAGCCAGTGGCGCTCCCCAGGTTGGAACGCCAGGCCTGAATGGTCTTGGTGTGCTGAATCAGGGAATGCTGGAGCAATCCAATGTTGATGTGGTGGAAGAGCTGGTGGATATGATCACTACTCAGCGCGCCTACGAGATGAACTCGAAGGTCGTCTCCACGGCGGATCAGATGCTGCAGTTTATCTCTCAGAATCTATAGTCATTCCGGATTGAGGTGAAGCGCATGTTGTCTCGAAAAAGCTTTGAATGTGGGGCGGTAATTCTGGCGCTGCTGAGTGTGTCGGCGTGCAGCACGCTGACGCGTGAGCATCCGATGCCTGATGACCCAAGATTTGCTCCGATTCCGGCGAGCGCCATGCATATGGGCGAGCAGATCAACGGTTCGATCTATCAAAGTAATCGTAATTTCAGCTTCTACGGAGATCAGGTGGCCCTGAATGTGGGTGACATACTCACAGTGGTCCTGCAGGAGAATACATCGGCTTCAAAGAGCGCCGACACGGCCTACGACAAAGATGATGAGATCGACTTCAACGAGGCGACCATTCTGGGTAATGCCATTAACTACAAGGGCATGAGCCTGCTGACCGATCCGAACTTTGAACGCGCCTTTGAAGGCAGCGCCAAAAGCGATCAAAGCAATAGCTTGCAGGGCAGTATTTCCGTGACAGTCTCCGCGGTGCTGCCTAACGGGATTTTGCGCATTCAGGGAGAGAAGTGGCTGAAGCTGAATCAGGGGGATGAATATATCCGCCTGACCGGACTGGTGCGGCCTCAGGATATCGGCACCGACAATACCATACCTTCATCGAAGGTTGCCGATGCCCGGATTGCGTATGGCGGAACCGGTGAGTTTGACGATGTTAATCGTCAGGGCTGGTTGTCGCGATTCTTCAACAGTGAGTGGTGGTTCATGTGAGGTTTGGCACGAGAAGTTCACAACAAAACCGGGCAAAGCACGGCGTGTCTTTGCCTTCATTAGTCGTCATTTTGTTCACTCTGATGCTCAGTTCTGTCGCGCTGGCGGACCGACTTAAGGACATTGCCAGCATTCAGGGTGTGCGCAGCAACCAGCTGGTGGGATATGGTCTTGTGGTAGGCCTCGATGGTACAGGCGATAACACGCCTTTCACGAGTCAGACTTTCCGTAACCTGATGAACAAATTTGGTATTACCATTCCCGCTGGTGTGGATCCTAAAGCGAGAAATGTAGCAGCTGTGGCTGTGCATGCAGATCTGCCGGCCTTTGCCAAACCCGGTCAAAAAATTGATGTCACTGTCTCGTCTCTCGGTGATGCCGGCAGCCTACGCGGTGGCAGCCTGATTATGACGCCTTTGAAAGGCGCTGATGGCCGGATTTATGCCATGTCTCAAGGCAGCCTGGTGGTGGGTGGCTTTGGTGCCGAAGGGGCCGACGGTTCATCCATCAAGGTGAACGTTCCCAGTGTCGGTCGGATTCCCAATGGCGCAACCGTTGAGCAGAGTATTCCAACACCTTTTCATCGCGGCGATACCCTGACCTTTGATTTGCATCAGCCAGACTTCACGACAGCAGTGAACGTGGTCGAGCGTATCAATGATCTGCTGGGTGCCGGAACCGCCTATGCCCATGATGGTGCTTCCATATCGGTGAAGGCGCCGCGGGATGCATCCCAGCGGGTGAGCTATCTGTCCATGCTGGAAAACCTCAATGTTGAAACCGGTGAGGGGCCCGCCAAGGTGGTTATTAACTCTCGTACCGGCACGATAGTTGTTGGCCAGAACGTGAAGGTGCTGCCGGCGGCAGTCACTCACGGCAGTTTGTCCGTGACCATTTCCGAGTCGGCGGCGGTTAGTCAGCCGAATCCACTTGGGGATGGCGATACGGTTGTGGTTCCCCGTTCCGAGGTGGAGGTAAATGAGGAACCTGCACGTATGTTCCAGTTTGGTCCGGCGGCAACATTAAGCCAGATCGTACAGGCGGTAAATCAGGTAGGCGCGGCGCCCGGAGACATCATGGCGGTTCTGGAAGCGCTGAAACAGGCCGGGGCTTTGAAAGCCGATTTGATAGTGATTTAGGAGGTCTTCGATGAAGATGCATTCTCCCGCGTCACTGGATCAGATGACGCGTCTGCAGAACTACAACGATTTAAGTGCTTTGCAATCTTTGAAAGTGAAGCAGGAAGGCGCTGCGGACGCGCGCCTCGATGCGGTCGCTCAGCAATTTGAATCCATCTTTGTTTCCATGATGATCAAAAGTATGCGTGATGCTAACCAGGTCTTCGCAGAGGGCAACATGCTGCAGAGCTCGCAAACCGAGTTCTATCAGCAGATGTTTGATAGCCAGCTTGCCGTGACCCTGTCGACCAGCAAAGGTTTGGGCTTGGCCGACGTGATCAAGCGTCAGCTGTCGAAGGACGTATCACCGGTCAGCCGTCCGGGGATGGATGGCTTGAGCCCGTCCGGATCTCGCGGCGGCTTTGATGTCAACAGCTATGAGCGTCGACTGTTTCCAGGTCGAGAGCGCGCTGAGGAACTGATAGCTGCTGTTCAGAAAGTGCAGGATACCGTGGCGGAGAAAGCCCTGAATAAAGCCGATTCAATTTCGCTTGATGGCCAATCGGCGGCACCGGCTTTGACAGAAAAAACGTCGGCACCAAGCATGGACTTTTCGTCACCCGAGGCCTTTATTGAGTCCTTGTATCCCTATGCCCGGCAGGTGGAAGCCGAAACCGGTATTGATGCGCGTTTAATGCTGGCGCAGTCGGCTCTTGAGACTGGATGGGGCAAGCATCAGATTTTCAAAGCCGATGGTTCCCCCAGTTTTAACCTGTTTGGCATCAAGGCCCATAATGGCTGGCAGGGTGACAAGGCAACGATTACCACAACCGAATATCGTCAGGGGATTGCCATGAAAGAGCAGGCCGACTTTCGTGCCTATGCCTCCTATGGCGAAAGCTTCGGTGACTACGCCCGCTTCCTGAAACAAAACGATCGCTACCAGGCAGTATTTGAGCACATTGATGATCCCAAGGCGTTTGCGGATGCTCTGCAGGAGTCAGGTTATGCCACCGATCCGAATTATGGCGACAAGATTGGCCGCATTCTGGACAACTATTTGTCTTTTTCGGAAGCCAGCTCGACAGCAGTAACTGCGGATGCTCCCTTGTTGCAGTCTTCGGTTTCGAAGCAGAGCTGGATGCCATAGGAGGTAAGTAATGGCAGATATTATCGGAATTGGATTGAGTGGACTGAGAGCCCATCAGGTGGCGCTCTCTGTTACCGGTAACAATGTAGCGAATACCAATACCGAGGGGTATACCCGCCAGCAGGCTGTATTTGAGGATAATTTTTCCCTCCGAACGGGGTCGGGATATCTGGGGCAGGGCGTCAGCATCGAAACCATTCGCCGTATTTCAGAGAGCTTCATTGTTGAGCAGGTGCGTGCCGATACGACCGTTTATGCAGAGCGCAATGCGCTGCTCGAACAGGCTGGAGCAGTCGATAATCTAATAGCCAGCACCTCAACGGGTCTGACGCCCGCATTAAGTAATTTTTTTCAGGCCTTTCAGGGTGCTGCGGATGATCCAACATCTGTTCCCCAGCGACAGCTGTTGCTGACACAAACCGAGGGCCTGGTTTCCCGTTTTCGTTCGCTGGACCAGCGTTTGAAAACCCAGTTGGACAATATCGATCAGGAGCTGGAAGCATCGGTCTCCAAGATTAACAGTCTGGCGCAGAGTCTGGCGGAACTGAACCAGTCCATTGCCACCGCAACCGCGGCGGGTCAGGGAGATTTGCCTAACGATCTGCTGGACGAACGCGATGAAACCCTGCGAAAGCTTTCGGAAATGGTAAACGTTTCATCATTTGATCTGGGTGATGGTCGCGTCAATGTGTTCGTTGGGAATGGACAGCCATTGGTTGTGGGCAATGACTTTACGCGCATGGCTGCCGTCACCAGTCCAAAAGATTCATCAAAACTGGAAATTGCACTCACCTCCAATGGCACCAATCAGATCATCACTGATGACCTTACCGGAGGACGTATCGGCGGGTTGGTGGAATTCAGGGAAACGGATCTGACACAGGCTATTAACAGTCTGGGGCGCATTGCCATGGCGTTCTCTGAAACGATTAATGACCAGCATTCCCTGGGAATGGATCTGGAGAACAATCTGGGTGGACCATTTTTTAACGACATCAATTCGCAGTCCCTGGCACGAGCTCGAGTGATACCCAATGGCAATAACCTGCCACCTTCTGATCAGATTATGCGAGTCGAGATTATCGATACTGCACAACTGACCACTGATAATTACGAAATCCGCTTCGAGGGACCCAGTGATACAGACTACGTCGTTTACAGTGGCGCAGACAATACAGTTGTCACTAAGGCTTCACTGCCAGGCGTCTTCCCGACAACGCTGGAAGTGGACGGTTTTGAGATTCAGTTCGAAAGCGGAACCTTCAAGACGGGGGATCGCTTTACCTTGTTGCCCACGAGAGATGGTGCTTCAAATATCACCCAGATCGTGGATCGGGTTGAAGAAATTGCCTTGGCGGCGCCGATTCGGGCCGATGCCAATTACGGAAATACTGGAAATGGTCAAATTACCTCCGGCGTCATGCTGGATGTGGAAAACCCCTTGACCAACCAGACCATTCCCATTTTCGCAAATACAGGAGAGTTGTCGCCTCCCTTGGGTATTCGCTTTCTTAGTGACACGGTATACGACGTGGTGGACCTGAGTGATCCGGCTAATCCGGTTCCGCTGGACCCTCCCATGAACAATAGGCACTACGCTCAGGGCCTGTCCAACAAAATATTTACCGAAGACCCCGGGCAGACCCTTGTGTCAGCGGGTGGTCCCGATACTCTGGTGGTACCTGCTCCAGGAGCGGGCCCGTTTGTGAACGGCTACGGCGCGCAGAACCTGAACTTCCTCTCCCGTGATCCGAATACCGGGATTGTTACCGGACAAACCGTGAGTATCGCGGCGAACAGCTCGGCGGCAGATATTGCAGCAGATTTGCAAAACGTCTCAGGGGTTGAGGTCAATGCTTACACCCTGGTGCGCCTGGATAATTTCGTCGATGATGGTGATCCCACTCCACTGGGTTTACAGATCAATGGCGAAGTGTTGACCGTTACACCGCCCGATACCTTTGGCCCCGATGCCTTGGCGGATTTGATCAACGCCAATACCACTCTTCAGGATCAGAATATTGTCGCCACCTCCAACGGTGTGCACCTTGATATTCGCAGCTTCACCGGTGACGATATTGAAGTGGTGGTCACAGGCGCCGGCGATAGCATTGATGTCAGCAAGCTGGATCCCTACAGTGCAGGAACACCCGTACTTGCGACTCAAACAGTCGCTGCCGGTCAGGGCGTTGCGGTGGGTGGTGCGCTGGATGTACGTATGGCCGATGGCATCAGTTTCACGGCGGATGCGTCCACCGTGTTTGATCTCGCTCCCGTCGCGGAATCAACGTACTACGGCTTTCAGTTCGAAATACAGGGAGAAGTCGAAGCGGGTGATCGTTTCACTATCGATTACAACACTGACGGGGTTTCAGACAACCGCAATGCCCTGGGCATCGCAGCGCTGGAAGGTGCTGGTACTATCGGCAATGGCATCATCAGTTACGGCGAAGCCTACTCGCAGATTGTTGAAGAGATAGGTACTGTCACCAATCGTGCCCGTTTGGATGCGGAAGCTGCAGAAGCCTTGCTAAATCAGTCGATTGCCAACAGGGAGTCGATTTCCGGTGTTAACCTGGACGAAGAGGCAGGGCGTTTGATCCAGTTTCAGGCGGCCTACAACGCCTCCGCGCAAGTGGTATCGGTTGCGAGAGAGCTATTTGATACCCTGCTGGGAGCCTTCCGATGAATCTTTTGACTCGGCTCCACATTCGCTTAATTGAACATCCTTCTATTGCGGCGCTGGTTCGCCGAAGCGTTGGTGCACTATGAGAGTTTCCACTCAACAGATTTTCGGGCGCGGTATTCAGGAGATTCAGAATGTCACCGCTCAGCAGCAGAAGACGCAGCTACAGCTTTCCACCGGCAAAAAAGTACTCACGCCTGCGGACGATCCTGTGGCCTCTACCCGGATTCTGGAGTTGAATCAGGAACTGGCATTGAATGCCCAGTTTCAACGCAATATCGAGCTGGTCGAAGGCCGTTTGAAACTGCAGGATGACTTGCTTGGTGGCATCACGGATGTGGTTCAACGTATACGTGAGCTGGCTGTCACAGCCGGTAACGGTGCGCTGAATGAAAGTGATCTGAAATCAATCGGTGCCGAGGTTGAAGAGCGCCTGGGGCAGCTGGCCGGTTTGCTGAATACCCAGGAAGCCAGCGGCGAGTATGTATTTGCGGGATTTCAGGGCAACACTGAACCCTTTCAGAAAAATGTCTCAGGTGCCTATGAGTATCGGGGGGATGAAGGCAGACGTTTTGTCCAGATAGAACCCAGCGTGACTATTGCGTCGACAGAAAATGGTAAGGAAATCTTTCAGGATATCCCCGCCGTGGATCGTACGTTCTTTACTACGGCCAGCCCCAACAATCAGGCCAACCCACCCGGACAGATTACCGTCGGTCAGGTGATTGACCAGGAAGTCTATGATGAGTTTTATCCCGAGGATATGACCATTACCTTCACCTCCGCGACAACCTTTAATGTGACGGAGTCTTCCACCGGACGAACGCTTCTGGCCAATGCCAGCTACACACCCAGTCAGCCTATTCAGGTTCAGGGTGTGCAGTTTGAGATTGCCGGAAGTCCTGTAACTGGTGATAGTTTTTTTGTTGAATCCACTGCCAAACAGGGCGTACTGACAACCATAGAGAAGTTTGTCTATGGTCTCGAAAATTTCAACAATACTTCCCAGGGGCGCGATATCTTCGATGAGATGTTAGCTTCCACGCTTTCCAATCTGGACAACGCACAGACCTCCATACTGGAAGCCCGCTCGCAGATTGGTGCGCGTCTCAATACCATCGAAACCACGGATGAGCAGCTCAAGGATGTGGAAATACTGACCCAGGAATTCCTCAATGATCTGGAAGCTGTCGACTATGCAGAAGCTGTCAGTCTGTTGTCGATACAGCAATTTACCCTGGAAGCCGCCTATTCGTCCTTTTCTCAGATCACGTCCCTTTCCTTGTTTGATCGCTTGTAACGCAGCGCTGGGACTGGTCGGGTTTCTATGGCAAGCTAGCACTCCTGTAGCCGGCTTGTCCTATGTGATTGCCAGGCTTTTACACAGGCAACAAATCCAAATACGGTATTGGCGCGTTTAATTGCCGTCCAACCATTCACAATGAGCTTAGAAGGAGAAATTTGTGGCGGACCTTTATGACTATAAAGTGACAACCATCAAGGGACAGGAAACCAACCTGGAAGACTATCGCGGCAAGGTACTGTTGATTGTTAACACCGCCAGCAAATGCGGTTTCACACCGCAGTTCAAGGGGCTCGAAGCCTTATACGAGAAATATCGGGATCAGGGCCTGGAGATACTCGGCTTTCCCTGCAATCAGTTTTTGAAACAGGATCCGGGTTCAGATGCAGAAATCAGCGAGTT
This sequence comes from Oleiphilaceae bacterium, assembly GCA_965230795.1. Taxonomy (GTDB): domain Bacteria; phylum Pseudomonadota; class Gammaproteobacteria; order Pseudomonadales; family Oleiphilaceae; genus PZPK01. Next base: position 942,241 of record OZ246020.1, read on the forward strand.
TTGTGAGCTCAATTACGGGGTTACTTTCCCCATGTACTCCAAAATCGATGTCAATGGTCCGGATGCTCATCCCCTGTTTGAACATTTAAAGAGTGCCGCCAAGGGCTTGCTGGGATCTGAAAAAATCAAATGGAACTTCACCAAGTTTCTGGTGGGCAAGGATGGCAATGTGATCAAGCGCTATGCGCCAAAAACGGAACCGAAAGACATTGAGACGGATCTTGAAGCGGCTCTGGCCGGTTAGGAATTTGCCTGAGAGTGTGTGCTTGTGACGACTGAAGCGTTTCAGTCGTCATAGGTGTTTTTCTTCTTCCAGTCGTCATCATCCTTGAGAAAATCGCTCCATTCATCACTGGCTTCAAGTTTGGACTGACTTGCCGCACGAGTGGCCTGCTTTTGTCCATCCGCATGTTGCTCCAGTTCCTTTATTTTTCTGCGATACTGGGTAATCGCTTGCGCGGCCTGAGGATGATTCGCCATGTCCTTAAACGCTGCGATTGCGTTGTGATAGTTGTGAATAGCTACCCGGGGTTTTTCGATTTTAATCGCCTGTTCCGCGCGCGCGGCGAACATATCCGCTTTCGATTGGCTGGCAGCAAATACGATTTGGCTGAGATATTTTTTGGTGCTGGCAGCATCGAGCAGTTTTCGTTTGTTCTGAGTCTGAATAAAGGTGTACAGCACCTGCAGTAACTTGCGAACTTCTTTTCCGGCGTTCTCGTCGCGTATTTTAACCGGTTTGAAGCTGGGATTGTTTTCCTGAATATTTTTCAGAAACTCCCGATCCTGTTCGAGATTTTCCATGGTACGGGCATCATTTTTAAGGCCTGCCAGTTCCTGTAGTGTTTCGATGGAGCGCTCCGCAATCATCGCGCGCAATTCATTGGTGAGGTACTGAGGCGGTAGTTCATGCAGCAGACACTGCATCCTGCGATGTCGTTCAGTGAGAGCCGAGATCTTTCTGACTTTTTCAACGCGCGCGCGTTCCCGCGCCTGGCCAATATAAATAACTACGATACAAACGCAGATGATGGCGAAGATTGCTATGGTGATATGGGTGACAGACATAGTTAAGCATCTAAAAAACAATAAATTTTTTGAATTACTGAATTGAGTATAGACGAAGCTTGCCTAAATAGAATGTGTGAAATCTATTCGGCATGTATCTGCGCTGTGACTGCAAGGGGGAAAAGCAAAGCTGGCAGATGCCGTGACTGCCCGGCTGCTTATCTGTTTTGATTTGGGGTTTTGGGGTTTTTCATGTAAAATCTTGCGCCTTTTCCAGCTCGGAAGGTCTAAACCAGGCGGTTAATTTCGCTCGCCCGGTGCTTCCGAAAACACACCTTATTTTAGCGTTGAGGCTGATACTAAGATGACAGAACGTATTCAGGCTGGCGGCCTGCAAGTCGCAAAAGAGCTGTACGATTTCGTAAACGAAAAAGCAATCCCGGGCACAGGTGTTGATCCTGAGCAGTTTTGGTCAGGTTTCGGTGCGATCGCCAACGAGCTGGCACCACGCAACCGCGAATTGCTGGCGAAGCGAGATGACATTCAAGCGAAAATCGATGCTTACCACACCGAACGTAAAGGTCAGCCTCACAACTTCGCTGAGTATAAAGCCTTTTTGCAGGACATTGGTTACCTGGTTCCAGAGGGAGCGGATTTTTCCGCGACCACGGAAAATGTAGAGCCTGAGATTGGTCAGATGGCTGGTCCGCAGCTGGTGGTTCCTGTGATGAACGCGCGTTTCGCGCTTAACGCGGCCAATTCACGTTGGGGTTCTCTGTATGATGCCCTTTATGGCACCAACGTGATTTCCGAAGAGGGTGGCGCTGAAAAGGGATCCAGTTACAACAAGGTTCGTGGCGACAAGGTCATTGCCTACGCACGGGCTTTCCTGAATGATGCTGCGCCATTGGCTGCTGGTGATCATGCAGACAGCACAGGCTATCAGGTTGTTGATGGCACATTGCAGGTCAGCCTGAAAGATGGTTCAACCAGCGGATTGAAAGATACGGAAAAATTTGTCGGCTATACCGGTGACGCAACGGCGCCAACCGGTATTCTGCTTCAGAACAACGGTTTGCGTTTCGAGATTCAGATCGATGCCACCAGCCCCATTGGTCAGACTGACGCAGCAGGCGTGAAAGATGTACTGATGGAAGCTGCTCTGACTACCATTATGGATTGCGAAGACTCTGTTGCCGCCGTTGATGCTGAAGACAAGGTAATTACTTACGGTAACTGGTTGGGCCTGATGCAGGGTAACCTGGAAGAACAGGTAAGCAAAGGCGGCAAAACCTTTACGCGTCGTATGAATCCCGATCGCGAATACCTGAATCCTCAAGGCGAGTCCTTTACCTTGAAGGGCCGTTCCATGTTGTTCGTGCGCAATGTGGGCCACCTGATGACCAATCCTGCAATTTTGCTGGAAGATGGTAGTGAAATTCCGGAAGGTATTATGGATGGCATGATCACCACTTTGATCGCCATGCATGACCTGAAAGGCAATGCGCCCTTTAAAAACTCAACGACAGGTTCAGTAAATATCGTCAAGCCGAAGATGCACGGCCCTGAAGAAGTGGCCTTTGCCAATGAGCTCTTTGGTCGCGTCGAAGATGCCCTGGGCCTGCCCCGTTTCACCATGAAAATGGGTATTATGGACGAGGAGCGTCGTACCACGGTTAACCTGAAAGAATGTATCCGCGCGGCGAAAGATCGTGTTGTCTTTATCAACACAGGCTTCCTGGATCGCACCGGTGATGAGATACATACCTCCATGCTGGCGGGTCCTTTCGTGCCCAAGACGGTCATGAAGCAGCAAACCTGGATCAACGCATACGAAGACTGGAACGTTGATACCGGTCTGGAAACGGGCCTACAGGGGCGCGCACAGATTGGTAAAGGCATGTGGCCTATCCCTGACGAGATGGGCATGATGATGGAACAGAAAATAGGCCATCCGAAGTCTGGTGCCAATACTGCGTGGGTTCCTTCACCAACGGCAGCTACGCTGCACGCTTTGCACTACCATAAAGTGGACGTATTTGCGACGCAGGACGAAATCAAGCAACGCGCTCATGCATCGGTTGATGACATTCTGACTATCCCTCTGCTGGAAGATCCGTCTTCCTTGTCTGCTGAAGACATTCAGCGCGAAATTGACAACAACTGTCAGGGTATCCTGGGCTATGTTGTACGCTGGATTGACCAGGGTGTGGGATGTTCAAAAGTACCTGATATCAATAATGTTGGCTTGATGGAAGATCGTGCAACCTTGCGTATTTCTTCCCAGCACGTCGCGAACTGGCTGGAGCATGGTGTTTGTAGCCGCGAGCAGGTGGAAGAAAGTCTGAAGCGTATGGCTGCGGTTGTAGACCAGCAGAACGCTGGTGATCCGAGCTACATCAATATGGCGCCGAACTTTGATGGCGTTGCGTTCCAGGCAGCCTCAGATCTTATCTTCAAAGGGAAGGAGCAGCCAAGCGGTTACACAGAGCCTCTTCTGCACGCTTATCGTCTGAAGTTTAAAGCTCAGGCTTAAATATTAAAGACGTAAAGCAAAACTTAAAAAGCCGGGGTTTCCCGGCTTTTTTGTATTCGGTGACTATTCAGTGTTCGCCTGAAAGCAATGGAAACTGAAATACCCCTGAGAATCGTACCAGCTCTGAAGGCGTTTGAAGCCGGCTTGATTCGCTAAGGCCTCAAACTGATCAGTGGTGTACTTGTAGGAGTTTTCTGTATGAATGGTTTCACCTTTGCGAAAGCGGATATTCTCATGATCAATTTGCACGCTATGGTCACGCGTGCAGCGTAGGTGCATTTCGACGCGCTGTTGGCTCGCATTGAATCGTGCCAGATGTTCAAATCCGGCCACATCAAAATCAGTATTCAGAATGCGCGCAATATGATCCAGCAGATTCAGATTGAATCTGGCAGTGATTCCGCTGCGGTCGTTGTAAGCCCGGTGTAATACCTGAATGGGTTTGAGCAAATCAACGCCTATCAGCAAAGTGCCGTCTTTACCAATATAGCGTCTGATTTGTTTAAGAAGCTGGCAAGCCTCCTCTGGAGTGAAATTTCCAATCGTCGAGCCGGGGAAAAACGCTGTCTTTCTGGGAAAGTCCGCGACAGCCTTTGGTAGCTGACTCAAGACGGTAAAATCGGAACAGATCGCCTGGATATCGAGTTTGGGAAACTGTGCCTGCAAGTCCTCTGAAGACGCGATCAGACACTCTCGGGATATTTCAATGGGCACATAGCTGCCCGGCAAGGCGTGTCGTAGTAGATAAGGGACTTTGTTACAGCTACCACTTCCGGGCTCCAGTAAGGCGCCGTCATGTGACAGATAGCTGGATATTTCTTCGCCGTGTCGGGACAGGATGTCCTGTTCTGCTCGGGTTGGGTAGTATTCGGGAAGTTGCGTAATCTGATCAAACAGCCGGCTGCCTTTGTCGTCATAGAAATACTTGGGCGATACCCATTTTTGCTCCGCTCTCAGGCCAGCCATCAATTCGCTGCGTTGATCACAAACAGGCGTGGGCACATCGTGGATCTGAAGGCCATTTTCGGTTTCACTCAGTTGGATAGCAGCATTCTGCATGATGACTCCCGTGGGCTGAGGTTTATTGTTCTATGTCTTCTGCCAAACGAATACCGCTAAATTGCCAACGGTCCGACGGATAAAAAAAGTTCCGATAGCTTGCGCGGATATGGGCTTGAGGGCTGGCAACGGATCCGCCGCGGAGCACAACCTGGTTCATCATGAATTTGCCATTGTATTCTCCGAGAGCGCCAGATTCAGGGCGATAACCGGGGTAGGGAGCATAGGCGCTTTGAGTCCACTCCCATACCGAGCCAAAAAGATCATGTATCTCCTTGCTAGTGCCAGTGCTAGTGCCCACAGGATGAGCCAGTTTTGGAGACTGGAACTGCCCCTGAATCCTGTGCTGGCTTGCCACATGCTCCCACTCCTGCTCGCGACAGAGGCGTTTACCTGACCAGTTCGCGAAGGCGTGGGCCTCATACAAACTTACGTGACAGACCGGGTGCTCTCCGTTTAGAGCTTGCTCGCCATGCAGGGTGAAGTGACGAAACTGGCGCCCATCCCTGTACCAGTAGAGCGGAGCTTCCCAGCTTTTTTGCTGCACCATCGCCCAGCCATCGGATGACCACCATTGCGGGGTCTGGTATCCGCCGTCTTCAATAAACTCCAGATACTCTGCATTGGTAGTAAGGCGATTGGCGATGGCAAATCCCTGTAGATAAGTCTTGTGGCGTGGTGTTTCATTATCAAAATGGAAGCTGGTGTAACTTTCAGCCCGGGAGATGGTTGCTCCGATTTCAATTAGACCGCCGGAGCATTCAATAAGTTCCAGTTTGCATGGCCTGGAGACTTCGGGCAGTGCTTCTTCGCAGTATTTTGGGGAAAGGGGATTTAGTGAAAAATTATATTTCAGGTCCGTCAGCATGAGTTCCTGGTGTTGTTGCTCGTGATGCAGGCCGAGAACCAGACGTGATCGAATCTCAGCAGACTGTTCACTTCTTTGCAGAAGTTGCTGGATGCCTTCGTCCACATGTCTTCGGTAGGCGCGCACTTCGTTGATATTGGGCCGCGAAATCAGGTGCCTCTGTGCTCTCGGAAATTGTTTACCGACAGAGTTGTAGTAGGAATTGAAAAGATATTCGTAGCGATCATCCAATGCCATGTAGTTCGTCAAATAGGGCTTTAACAAAAAGGTTTCAAAAAACCAGGTCGTATGAGCAAGGTGCCATTTGAGGGGGCTGGTTTCACAGATGGCCTGTAAATTCAGGTCTTCCACGTCCAGATGTTCGCAGAGTCTTTCGCTTTGTCTGCGAATAGAGAGGTATTGCGTTTCAAGGGAATCGCCAGTGGTATCCATTGGGCATCCATGTTGTTATTCGTGATCGCCTGTTATGGCCCGGCATAGAGCTCTGTGCCAAGTCTATGGCACCTTCCTAAAAGATAGATGAAGAAGGTAGCAGCGTCACATTAAAAACAGATTGCAGGTCGGGTGCAAGTCTGGAAGGTTTCAGATAGCGAGGCGGCGAAGTTGCTGGGAAACTTTGGCGAATTGCCAGTGGTGGTCAAAGTTATAGCGGAGTCGCTCTGCCAGAAGGCGGCTGTTGAAGTTGGCAAAACCACTGCAATCGCTGAGATGCTTTCGGTAGATACAGGCCGAATAATCTACCAATGTCAGCATCTCGTTCAGTGGCACGCCGGTACTCTTAAGGGTGCGAATTTCAATGTAGCTGCTGAGTCGCTGTGCCATGGCGATAGTGGGATTGTAGTAGCCCGCACCAGACTTATCGTCCGCGATAAGCAACTTGATCTCCGCGTGCGGGTTTGATTTGACCAGGCGTAATAGTGATTGGGCAGTGTCCGGGTCTCTCATGACAGGGTTCTGCAATGAATCGCACAGCAGCCAAACGCGCTGCGCTGCCTGAGCCAGTAAACTGCGGTGCAGATCGAGATACTGTTCTTCGTCATGGAAATTATGGGTATCCAGGTCTTTTCCAATGATCAGACAGTCCTGCAGGTTTGGCCCCGTCGCTGGTGGGTGCATCAGGCGTGATTTACGAGCGGCCAGGTAAAATGAAATACATGGATTTTCAGTAATATAAAACTGTTTTCGCTCCGCATCCTGAGGCCTGTTCTGGATCACGAAGCCTGCTTGCCGGAACAGCTTTAGATGCGACTCCAGGCAAGCCACCTTGGCTCGTTCGAGCCCTTCCTGCCGGGCTACCGTCAAACCGCGCAATACCATCTGCAGAGCCAGGCCTTGCCCGCGAAATTTTCGGTGTACTACCAGGTTTTGAAAAATAGCGTGAGTATCTTGCTGTTTGATTTCCAGTGTCGCCACGAGCATCTGACCCAGTTCGGCAAACAAGGTGATGCGAGAACTTTCATCACTTGGGTGACTTAGCAATTGCCTGGCAGGCAGTGCATCTCGATGGCTGTTGAGGTGCTCCGCCAATAGACTTTTCTGATCGGCATTAAGCTGGTCATTGTGCCGATGAAATATTTTAATCAGAGCCATGAATCAAAGCCGAAAATCGGTACCGTCAAATAACTGGTTATCGTCATCATCACTGAAATATAAACTACCGCGATTCAACAGGTCCATGACTAAATCCACGATTTGCGGATTCGATGGTTCCAGAACCCGTGAATCAAGGTACTGCTCTTCAGGTTCACAAAGCGTCTTTACGGCCTCAAGCAGCGTGATGTCTAATGGATAGCCAGTACCATCAACAAACAGATGCAAGGCGTCAGCGTCGAGGATGTAGGCAAAACGCGAGCCCTCATTTCTGGACAAGGCAAGGCCTGATTCCAATCGATCCCGCAATTGTGAACGGTTTAAGCCATTTTTCGCTGGCGCCAGGATCGCAGGATTCTTGGGTGAGGTCAGGTATTCACCCAGCCATCGGCGCAGATTTTGCGGGTCATCAATATAGCGACGTAAAATTCGATGCACGTTGTTCTGGGCATCGGCATTGATCTCGCCAGGATGCTGCATGTACGCAGGGTTCTCGTCGGTATAGAAGCGGGTTTCCAGATTGTCCTGTGACAGTATGTAGTCGGCAAATTCTCCTACGATCTGTGCATGGGTAGGCGCTCGAAAGCCGATCGAAAGGGTAATGCACTCGCCCTGAGCAACACCATAGTGAGCGAGCCGTGGAGGTAGATAGAGCAGATCTCCTGGCTCCAGGATCCAGTCCTGTTTGGCATCAAATTCGGACAGTATATTGAGGGGGGTATCGGCAAGGCGTTTGCTGTCAGCGTCACACCACTGTCCCAGTTGCCAACGGCGTCGTCCCTCTGCTTGCAATAGAAAGACATCATAGTGGTCGAAATGAGGGCCGACACTTCCCTGATCTGGCGCGTAAGAGGCCATGATGTCGTCGATACGCCAGTTGGGGATAAAATCGAATCGGGATTTCAGTGCGTTGATTTCAGGAACCCAGGCATCCAGCTGTTGAATCAAAAGTGTCCAATGACTGTCGGGTAAGGAATGAAAATCGGATTCTTCGAAAGGGCCGTGGCGAAGGCTCCAGTGCGGAGAGCTTTTCTCCTCTATGATGCGCGACTCGACGTCGTTTTCCATGGCAAGGCCGGCGAGTTCATCGGCCTCAATGGGACTCTCGAAATTTGCGATTGCTTGCCGGACTAATAGCGGCTTTTTCTGCCAGTAGTGCTGAAGAAAGTGCTCGGCGCTGATGCCACCGAGCACATCCAGAGGAACTGACAGAGACCGTTGTTTCATTGCTCGGTGATGGCTTTAGCCTGGGCAATGGCATTACCGATATAGCTCGCAGGAGTAAGCGCCATCAATTCCTGTTTGGCCTGTTCCGGGATCTCAAGCGTTCCAATGAACTGCTGGATGCTGGCTTGATTCATGACATTGCCACGGGTCAGGGCCTTGAGTTTCTCATAGGCTTCCTCAACTTCGTAACGGCGCATGACGGTCTGGATCGGTTCTGCCATGATCTCCCAGGCATTATCCAGATCTTCAGCCAGTCGAGCTGGATTGATCTCCAGTTTATTGAGGCCTTTCATTGTTGCCTGGTATGCAATCAGACTGTGCGCCAGACCGACCCCGAGATTTCTCAGAACAGTGGAATCCGTCAGGTCACGCTGCCAGCGCGAAACAGGTAGCTTTTGCGACAGGTGGTTCAGAATGGCGTTGGCAAGACCCAGGTTGCCTTCCGAGTTTTCAAAGTCAATGGGGTTAACTTTGTGAGGCATAGTCGATGAGCCAACTTCGCCGGCGACGGTTCTCTGCTTGAAATAGCCCAGTGAAATGTAGGCCCAGACATCGCGATCCAGATCGATCAATATGGTGTTGAAGCGGGCAACGGCATCAAACAGTTCGGCAATATAATCGTGGGGTTCAATCTGGGTGGTGTAGGGGTTGAAGGTCAAACCCAGTTTTTCAACAAACTGGCGGGCGTTGGCTGCCCAGTCGACATTGGGGTACGCAGACAAATGCGCATTGTAGTTGCCCACAGCACCGTTGATCTTTCCAAGTATTTCAACTGCCTCGATCTGTTTGAGTTGGCGTTTGAGTCGGGCAACCACGTTGGCCAGTTCTTTACCCATCGTTGAGGGGGACGCGGTCTGACCATGAGTGCGTGACAGCATGGGTTGTTCTGCCAGATCCAGCGCCAGGCTTTGCAATTTCGCGGTCACTTCTTCCATGGCGGGAAGCAGGGTGCTCTGCAGGCCGTTACGCAGCATCAAGCCATGAGAGAGGTTGTTGATGTCTTCCGAGGTGCAGGCAAAGTGCACAAATTCAGCGCCTTTGGCGAGTTCCGGGAGCGAGTCCTTGACGCTGGCAATTTTCTCTTTGATCAGGTATTCGACTGCCTTGACGTCGTGATTGGTTGTTCGCTCGATCTCTTTGACGCGCTCTGCATCCTCAAGTGAGAAGTTTGCCACCAGCTTGTCCAGAAAAGCGTTCGCGCCTTCTGAAAACGCAGGAAGCTCTGTGATCTCGGGATGTGCTGCCAGAGTCTGAAACCAGCGGACTTCAACCTCAACCCGAAAACGAATCAAGCCAAATTCACTAAAAACGGAGCGCAGATCGCTGACTTTGGAGCCATAGCGGCCGTCCACGGGGGATACAGCAGTAAGAGAAGATAATTGCATGGAATGTCTCTGATAAACGAAAAAATGCCTTCGAGCCCGGCTGACCGACATGAACTCAGCTTGTTTGATGAGACCATTCAGTATGGGCTGTGCCAAATTTGGTCGGCAATCATACTATAAGATCGACAAGCCTTACAGAATCAATGCGCAGCCAGCAGACGACCAGCCGTTTCGGCGAGGGCTTTGCGCTTGAAAATCAGCTGCCAGCGATGTCCACCAACTTGTCGCCATAGAATGGCTGCGCGAATGGCAGCGAGTAACAGAGAACGAATTTTGGCGGCGTTGGCAGGCATTTGCAGATAATTGGGGTCGCCGTTTACCTGAATCCGCAGACTAAAGGTGCTGATGGTATCTGAATACAGCGAAGCAAGACTGTCGAAGATGTTTTCATGCAATATGCCGAAATGGCTGACTTGTTCCTCCGCCCGACTCAGTCGCTGACCGATGGTGTCCAGCATGGGAGGGTTTTTTCTCAGCTTGGCTTCCAGGTGCATGATGGCCAGTGCGTAACGGACCGAATTCATGCCTGCATTGTCACTGCGGTTCTGCATGATCTTCTGCAAGGCGCGCAGTCCTATTCCGATCCTAGACGTTGATCCAAATACTTCGAGTGTCGTCTCGGGACTGGTGACAAACAGGCTGCTGATAGCGGTTTCCAATGCGGTCTGATCGCACTGCCCCGTTTTAGCGATGTCATTGACAAGTTCACAAGCTTGGAAGAGGCCCGCGAGAGCAATGGCCTGTTGTTCAAGTTTGGTCATGGTTGCGCACTCATTTGGCCGGTAAGGGATGAGTTGAGGTCTTCAGTCTGTTCAGTTTGTGCAATGATTCCCCCTCCGAGGCATTGCTCACCTTGATAAAACACCACTGACTGTCCAGGCGTTACAGCTCGCTGAGCCTGATCAAAGATCACGTGAATTTTACCGTCTTCCAGTTTGGACACGGTACAGGCCTGATCGCTTTGTCGGTAGCGCACCTTGGCAGCACAGTGAATAGGGAAAATCTCCGGCTCGCCGTTGATCCATTCGAGTTGTTCGGCAATAAGTCCCGAGCTGAACAACAACGGGTTTTGTTTGCCCTGAACGACAATCAGGGTGTTGCGTTCAAGATCTTTGCCGGCCACATACCAGGGGGATTCATCATAGTTTTTAAGACCCCCAATGCCGAGCCCCTGGCGTTGGCCAATGGTGTGATACATCAGGCCTTGATGGGTGCCTATAATATCTCCGTTTTCTGTTTCAATATTTCCCGGCTGAGCGGGAAGATATTGCTTCAGGAAATCGGAGAATTTGCGTTCCCCAATAAAGCAGATGCCGGTACTGTCTTTCTTGTTAGCCGTCACCAGGTCATGACCTTCGGCTATTTGCCGAACTTCAGGTTTGTCCAGTTCTCCAATTGGGAAAAGCGTTCGTGCCAGTTTCGATTCACCCACGGCGTGCAAAAAATAGCTTTGATCCTTATTGCCATCCAATCCTTTGAGTAGCAGGGTGTGACCGTTCTCATCCTGCCTGGTTCGCACGTAGTGGCCAGTAGCAATGTAGTCGGCACCGAGCGTCACGGCATAATCCAGAAAGGCTTTGAACTTGATTTCCTTGTTGCAGAGGATATCGGGATTGGGCGTACGGCCCGCCTTGTATTCTGTCAGGAAATGCTCGAATACCCGATCCCAGTATTCGGCGGCGAAGTTTGCCTGATGCAGATGGATGCCGAGTTTATCGCATACCTTTTGGGCATCGTTGAGATCTGCAATGGCCGTGCAGTATTCGGTGCCGTCGTCTTCGTCCCAGTTTTTCATAAACAAGCCTTCCACCTGATACCCCTGCTGTTTCAACAACAGGGCGGAAACGGAGGAATCTACGCCACCGGACATTCCGACAATCACTCGGGTTTGATGGATAGACTTGGTCATACGCTGAGGGTACTCGTAGTGCTTACTGATAATGGGGCGCGATTCTAACTCGTTTGGCAGCAAATTTCAGCTGGTGTCCATCTGCCATAAAGGCGTGGTTAGTCGGTGCTAGAATGCTCGTAAATATAATCCAGGGGGAGCATGGGGCGATTGAGGTAGTCGTCAATGCAGCGAGTTACCAGTGGGCTTCGCAGTTGTCTGCCCAAGGCGTATATGTCGTCGATATTCATCCAGTGGGCTGCCACGATGTCCTGATCCAATTCATTGCTCGTTTGTGCTACTGGCTGTGCGGAAAAACAGAAACGATAATAGGTAACGCCGTTTTGTGGTGCGGTGTATATGTAGGTACCAATAAATTTATCCAGTTTGACCTGCCAGCCGGTTTCTTCCAGTGTTTCCCGTATAGCGGCGTCAAAAATGGATTCTTCTTCGTCTACATGGCCAGCTGGCTGATTGAATACCCGCTGTCCGTGACACATTTCTTCAACCATGAGCAACTTGCCCTCGTTTTCGACAACTGTCGCAACGGTGGCGTGTGGCGTCCATATCATTGTGGTTTTCTTCTCCTTCCATGGGGTGTTGAAGATCCGCTACCTTTACGGCGATTTGAGGCTTTAGGTAAGTGAACGCTTTCGGTTCGATATTCACCAGGCTGAAGCTTGCCGATATGCCAATCTCCGATTCTCACTCTTATGAGCCGCAATGTAGGGTGGTTCAGCGCAGCGGTCATTCGTCGAACCTGTCGGTTTCTTCCTTCTCGTATGGTCAGCTCTATCCAGCTGGTTTTTTGGGACTCGCGATGACGAATTGGAGGTATTCTTGGCCATATCTCCGGATCCTCGATTCTTGTTGCCGTGGCGGGCAGGGTCTTGCCGTCTTTGAGCTCGATGCCGCGTCTGAGTTGTTCCAGCTCTGCTTCCGTAAATTCACCTTCTACCTGAACCCAATAGGTTTTACTGAGTTTGAACTTTGGGTCAGCGATGCGAGCCTGCAATTGGCCATCTGAGGTTAGGGCGACGAGCCCTTCCGAATCGTAGTCAAGACGTCCGGCAGGATATATATCGGGTTCATCGATATGATCCGCCAAGGTGGCGCGACCTTCGCTATCGGTAAATTGACACAGTACCTGGTAAGGTTTGTTCAATAGAATCAATGTCGACATGCAGTATTTTTGGGTGAGGTCTGAAAGCCCATGATAGCTAAAAAAATGTGGGATCTCGAATGGTCGTCAGAGCTTATGGTCTATCATTAACTAACTTAAACAAGATCAGATTGGAAATGCCAAAGGGGATTGGGAATGGGATATCAAAAGATCAAAGTGCCAGTCGACGGTGACAAGATACGCGTCAATTCAGATCTGTCGTTGCATGTGCCCAATCATCCGATTATTCCCTTCATAGAAGGCGATGGAATCGGTGTGGATGTGACGCCGCCAATGAAAGCTGTCGTTAATGCAGCGGTAGAGCGGGCGTATATGGGATCGCGATCGATTGCCTGGATGGAGATATATGCCGGCGAAAAGGCGACTCGCGAATATGGGCCTGACCAGTGGTTGCCCGAAGAAACGCTCGAAGCCCTCAAAGAGTTTTCCGTAGGGATCAAAGGTCCGCTGACAACGCCTGTTGGTGGTGGTATTCGTTCTCTTAATGTGGCGCTCAGACAAGAGCTGGACTTGTATGTTTGTCAGCGTCCGGTACGCTGGTTTAAAGGCGTGCCCAGCCCGGTCAATCATCCTGAAAAGACCAATATGGTGATCTTCCGGGAAAACTCCGAAGACATATATGCGGGCATTGAGTGGCAGGCCAACAGTGCAGAAGCGACAAAGCTTATCCTCTTTCTTCAGGACGAGCTGGGCGTCACTAATATTCGTTTCCCTCAAGGCTGTGGCATAGGTATCAAGCCAGTTTCGGAGGAGGGGAGTAAACGGCTCGTGCGTAAGGCGATTCAGTATGCCATCGACAATGATGAACCATCAGTGACTCTGGTACATAAGGGCAACATCATGAAATACACCGAGGGCGCGTTCAAGGATTGGGGCTATGAACTCGCACGCGAGCGCTTCGGCGCAAAGCCTCTCGATGGTGGTCCATGGCATCAGTTCAATAACCCGCAAACTGGTCGCGAAATCGTGATCAAGGATGTGATCGCCGATGCGTTTCTGCAACAAATCCTGATGCGGCCGGAGGACTACGCGGTGATCGCAACCTTGAACCTCAATGGCGATTATATATCCGATGCGCTTGCAGCAGAAGTCGGTGGTATTGGTATTGCTCCCGGCGCTAACATTGGCGGTAGTGTGGCCTTGTTCGAAGCCACGCATGGTACTGCGCCGAAATATGCGGGGCAGGATAAGGTGAATCCCGGATCGTTGATCTTGTCTGCAGAAATGATGCTAAGGCATCTCGGCTGGATAGAAGCCGCGGATCTGATTCTTCGAGGCATGGAAGGTGCCATCGAAGCAAAAACGGTGACCTATGATTTTGAAAGGCTGATGCCTGATGCGACCTTGCTGAAAGCGTCCGAGTTTGGTCGGGCAATAATCAATAACATGGATGGCAATGAATAATCTTAGCGAAGCGAAATAGACGTAAAAGCAAACTATGCGGGGCAGGGGCTGAGGTGCAGCATCTTTCAATGCTGCGGATAACTGGGCCAAGGTAGACTAAACCAGTCTTGCTGGCCGTTGAACAAACTCTTGTCGGTCTGAATCGAGCGTGATTCAGTATGCGGCAATTTTTCTGGTTTTGTTTCGCTGGTCTCCTTCTCACTGCCAGTTGCGGCAGCATCTTCCCTGTGGCGAGCCATGTGTTGCTCTTCTTCTACTGAAATAATTTCATCGTCAACTGATGCATCAGGACCATGAGGCTGAATCATTTCGAGAGAGCAAATATTGACGGCATGAATGCCTTTACCGCTAGGCTGTTTGTCGAAGCTGACTGACTGGCCTGCTTTCAACGTTTTATAGCCTTCCATTTGGATAGAGGAGAAGTGTGCGAACAGATCCTCGGAACAGCCGTCTTCGATGATAAACCCGTAACCCTTGGCGTTATTAAACCACTTGACTTTACCTTGAGGCATAATCGACTCCCGTGTCCAACATTCCGTATCGATAACACTACGATTGCAGAATGTTTGAAGTTTTATTTTTATTGGCTAAATGAGGGTGTACTGCAACAACGCAATACTTTTGAATATTCTTCTTTGGTAGTCAAGAGCTTTAGCCAAAAAAAGCGGGATTGAGCACGCTAATTTGTATATTCAGGAAGTGCCTGGATTAATTCGCACAAATTGTGCCGAGAGCCTCATTTATTTTCGTACTTTTCCTTTGTAGTCCGAATTGTTGCAAAATAGGGTTTCGCCCCCATCAATGTCATTCGGACTGAGGTTTTCGTGCAGGATTTTTCCGGAAACGATTGCCCTAAAATGCCGATTGCGAGAGGCATATCCAGGATTTTTCCGTGGCTTGTCAAAAATGTAAATTTTCGTATCGCATTATGAGTAAATTTCAAAATTCTCTACTAATATTAAACCAAGGAACTGAAGAAGACCCTCAACACGATGATGGTCTGATGGTAGTTCCTGAAAAACCGGCACTGAAACGCCCATCCATGTATCAGGTTGTCATGCTCAATGATGATTACACACCGATGGATTTTGTGGTTGAGGTTCTGGTGCGTTTTTTCTCCATGGACGAAGAAAAGGCGACGCAGGTGATGCTGGCCGTGCATACGCAGGGCAAAGCGATTTGCGGAGTATTCACCAGGGATATTGCTGAAACGAAGGTAGCGCAGGTGAATCAGTACTCTGCGGAGTGCGATCATCCTTTGATGTGCGAGCTACAGAAGCTTGATTGATTGAATATTTCTGGGGTGAGAGATGTTAAGTAAAGACCTGGAATTGACCTTGAACGAAGCATTCAAGAATGCTCGGGAGAAGCGTCACGAATTTATGACAGTTGAGCACTTGTTGCTGGCGCTGCTGGATAATGATGCGGCGGTGAAAGTACTGGGTGCCTGCGGTACGGATTTGAATGAGCTGCGTCAGGAGCTGACCGAGTTCGTCGATTCCACGACTCCACTTATTCCCGCTTCTGATGATGAGCGTGAGACACAGCCTACTCTTGGATTCCAAAGAGTATTGCAGCGTGCAGTATTCCACGTGCAGTCCTCAGGCAAGAAAGAGGTTACCGGTGCAAACGTACTGGTCGCAATTTTCAGCGAACAGGAAAGTCAGGCTGTTTACGTTCTGAAGAAGCAGAATGTCGCACGTATCGACATTGTTAATTACATTTCTCATGGTATTTCGAAAGTCCCCGGTCACACAGAAGAGCAGAGCGGTGATTCTTCGGAAGCCGCAGAGGAAGGCCTTGAAGAGAGTGGCCAAAGCAATCCACTTGAAAATTATGCAACCAATCTGAATGAGCTCGCGGGCCAGGGAAGAATTGATCCTCTCATTGGCCGAGAACATGAGGTTGATCGCGTTGTACAGATTCTTGCGAGACGCCGAAAAAACAATCCTTTGCTGGTCGGAGAAGCGGGTGTCGGTAAGACCGCCATTGCTGAAGGCCTGGCCAAGAAAATAGTGGATGGCAACGTTCCTGAAATCATTGCAGATGCCGAAGTCTATTCCCTGGATCTGGGAGCTTTGCTGGCAGGAACCAAGTATCGTGGTGATTTCGAAAAACGATTCAAGGCGCTGCTGGCTGAGCTTAAAAAGCGCGATCATGCCATTCTCTTTATCGATGAAATCCACACCATAATCGGAGCTGGCTCGGCATCAGGTGGTGTCATGGACGCCTCGAATTTGCTTAAGCCACTGCTGAGCTCGGGCGAAGTACGTTGCATCGGCTCTACTACATTTACAGAATTCCGTGGCATTTTTGAGAAAGATAGTGCCTTGGCTCGCCGCTTTCAGAAGATCGACGTCAATGAACCGAGCGTGGAAGACACCTTCCTGATTCTCAAGGGGCTGAAGCCTCAGTTTGAAGAGCATCACGAGCTCAAGTATACAGACAAGGCCTTGCGAGCGGCGGCAGAGTTAGCGGATCGTTATATCACTGATCGTCATATGCCAGATAAAGCGATTGATGTGATTGATGAAGCGGGTGCCAGTCAGAGACTGAAGCTGGAAGGTAAGCGCAAAAAGGTAATCGGCGTTCAGGCGATCGAAGATGTCGTGGCGAAGATTGCCCGTATTCCACCAAGGAACGTCAGCACTTCAGACAAGGATATGTTACGCAATATCGAGCGAGACCTTAAAATGGTGGTCTTTGGTCAGGATCCAGCCATAGAAACA
Source organism: Oleiphilaceae bacterium (assembly GCA_965230795.1). Lineage (GTDB taxonomy): Bacteria > Pseudomonadota > Gammaproteobacteria > Pseudomonadales > Oleiphilaceae > PZPK01. Next base: position 959,118 of record OZ246020.1, read on the forward strand.
CTGGCAACTGCCATCAAGTTGGCGCGAGCCGGTTTGAAGTCACCTGAAAAACCGGATGGTGCTTTCCTGTTTGCTGGCCCGACTGGCGTTGGTAAAACCGAGGTAACCAAACAGTTGGCGAAAGTGATGGGTGTCGAGCTGGTGCGTTTTGACATGTCCGAATACATGGAACGTCATACGGTCAGTCGCCTGATTGGCGCGCCTCCGGGTTATGTTGGGTATGATCAGGGCGGCTTGTTGACTGAAGCAGTGAATAAGAGCCCCCATTGCGTACTCTTGCTGGATGAAATCGAAAAGGCGCATCCAGAAGTCTTCAATTTGTTATTGCAGGTGATGGACCACGGCACGCTGACCGACAACAATGGTCGTAAGGCTGATTTTCGCCATGTAGTGCTGGTGATGACAACTAACGCCGGGGCAGAAGACATGAGTCGACGGTCCATTGGTTTTAGTGAGCAGGATCATTCAACAGATGGTATGGAGGCGCTGAACAAGCTGTTCACGCCAGAGTTCAGAAACCGCCTCGACAGCATTATTCAGTTTGCGCCGCTAGGAAAAGATACGGTTTGCTATGTTGTCGACAAGTTCCTGACAGAATTGCAGGCGCAGCTGGATGAGAAGCACGTGGTGTTGCATGTTGACGATGAGGCCAAGTCTTTCCTCGCAGAGAAAGGCTATGATGACAAAATGGGTGCCAGGCCCATGTCTCGCCTGATACAGGACGCGATCAAAAAGCCGCTTGCTGAGGAGATATTGTTTGGCAGCTTGTCTAACGGTGGTGAAGTAAATATCACACTAAGAGATGGTGAGATAGTCTTTGACTTCGAGGAAGTGCCAGCATAACCGGCAAAGCAGCGTATTGAGGAAAGCCGGCAGCGCGATCTGCTTGCTCAAAGAAAGACTCTAGAAATAAAACAGGAAAGAAAAAAGGGGACTCTTGAGTCCCCTTTTTTGCATGCTGCACTAGCGGGCGCGGTAGGTAATGCGGCCTTTGCTCAGATCGTAAGGCGTCAGTTCTACTTTGACTTTGTCACCAGTCAGGATGCGAATGTAGTTTTTACGCATTTTTCCTGAAATGTGTGCAGTGACCACGTGTCCATTTTCTAGTTCAACTCTGAACATGGTGTTAGGTAAGGTATCAACAATCGTACCTTCCATTTCAATGACATCTTCTTTCGCCATTAAAGCGCAACCTCGCTTGAAAATTCTCTTGATCGCCTCCCTGAAAGCAGCATTCTCCGGGGGGGCTATGATTAAAAAAGCGACATTCTGCCTGAAAGCAGGGCAATTCGCAAAAACTCTTTTTATGACTCAGGCGAGGGCGGTGATTGTTCGATGATCCTCTCAAGATCGCTTTCATGCAGCCACTGATCGTTAATCAGGGCCTCGAAGGGGTGGAACTGGTTCTTGTAGGACATTTTCTGGCAGTTCTTTATGAAGTAGCCAAGGTAGATATACGGCAACTTTTGCTCAGAGGCATATTGAAGTTGCCAGAGCACAGCAAAGGTACCCGGGCTCAGTTTTTCCAGTTCAGGGTCAAAAAAAGTGTAGATGGCAGAAATACCATCGATCAGGACATCCACGACAGCGACTGCGTACAAACGACCCTCGATTGAAAACTCCACAAAGCGGGTACTGGCATGTCCCTCTACCAGGAACGAGCGATATTGTTCCCGGCTTGGTGGATACATATCACCATCACGATGACGTTCGCAGATATATTTTTCATATAGCAAATAGTGATCTTCATGGAAGTCGGGGGCCATTATCTGATAGTTGACGCCAGCATTCCTTTTCATAACCCTGCGCTGACTGCGTGAGCTGCGGAAGGATTCCACGGGGAGTCGAATGGGTATACAGGCTTTGCAATGATTACAGTGAGGGCGATAGAAGTGATTGCCGCTGCGACGAAAACCGAAGCGCGAAAGCTGAGTGTAGATATCCGTTGTGACCAGCGCTTTGGGATCCAGGAACATGGTCGTGGCTTTCTCACCAGGCAGGTAACTGCAATCGTGTTCTGGTGTCGCATAGAACACAAGCGTTTGCAGGTTTGTCATGGCAGACGCCCTCCGGATCAGGGGGTGAGCAACAAGGACATTATATTTTCGTCAAAATGCCAGTCCGAGTGATCAGCGCTTTGTTTTACATTGTCTTTCAGTATAGATGAGAAGCGCTTGCGGTCGATAAGTTCTGCCCCCAGAGAGAGCAGATGTTCATTTTCCACCTGACAGTCGATGATGGCATAGTGCCAGACTTCCAATTGCCTGCACAGGGCCGCGAACGCAACTTTTGATGCGTTGGTTTGTCGTGAAAACATGGATTCGCCGAAAAAACATCGCCCCATGGCGATGCCATACAAACCTCCTACGAGATCTGTACCATCCCATACCTCTACCGAATGAGCGAGGCCTTGCTCGTGCAGACGTAAATAGGCGGCTTCCATATCCGTTGTAATCCAGGTGCCGTCATCCAGTCGTAAATTTGCACAGTGATGTATGACCTCGGCGAAGGCCCGGTCAAAACTGACTCCCGGTTGCTTCTGGCGGATGTGTTTGCGCAGGCTTCTGGAAATATGTACACGTTCCGGAAATAGCACGCAGCGAGGATTTGGGCTCCACCAGAGAATAGGCTGCTGTTCGCTATACCAGGGAAAAATACCCGCCTGGTAGGCGCGACTCAGTCGTGCTGAAGACAAATCTCCGCCTGCCGCCAACAATCCATTCGGTTCTTCGAGTGCAGATTCGACAGGGGGGAAGTCCATGTCATCTTCCAGCCAGGGAATGGTGGACATGTCACCTACTTAATATCACCTGAGTACCAAAAAGGGAGGCTGAATGCCTCCCTGGATTTGAGTGCTTATTGTTCGTCGAGGAACTTTTCTGCATCCAGTGCAGCCATGCAGCCGAAGCCTGCAGAGGTGACTGCTTGACGATATACCTGGTCCGTGACATCTCCGGCTGCAAATACACCCGGTACGCTGGTAGACGTGACGCCGCCGTTCAATCCTGAGCGAATCAGGATATAGCCATTGCTCATTTCCAGCTGATCTGTGAACAATTCTGTATTAGGTTTGTGCCCAATCGCAATGAAGACGCCCGCCAAATCGATGTCTTTGGTTTCACCGGATTCAGTCGATTTGATACGCACGCCGGTTACGCCGGTATCATCGCCCAGTACTTCTTCCAGGGTGTGATTCCATTCCAGGCGAATGTTGCCGTTTTCTGCTTTTTCAAACAGTTTGTCCTGGAGAATTTTTTCAGCACGCAGTGTGTCTCGGCGATGGATGAGAATAACTTCCTTGGCGATATTGGACAGATAAAGCGCTTCTTCCACTGCTGTATTACCGCCACCTACTACGCAAACTGTTTGGTTGCGGTAGAAAAAACCATCACAGGTCGCACAGGCGCTTACGCCCTTGCCCGCGAAGGCTTCTTCAGAATCCAGTCCCAGATACATCGCCGATGCACCTGTGGCAATAACCAGTGCATCGCAGGTGTACTCACCTGAATCGCCGGTCAGCGTAAAAGGTCGTTTTGACAGATCAGCCTTGTTGATATGGTCGAAAACAATCTCCGTGTTAAAACGCTCTGCATGTTGCTGCATACGTTGCATGAGATCAGGGCCTTGCAGGCCTTCTACGTCCCCGGGCCAGTTATCGACATCGGTGGTTTGCGTCAATTGACCACCCGCTTGGATTCCGGTTATCACGACCGGCTCCAGGTTGGCGCGTGCAGCATAGACTGCTGCGGTGTAACCCGCAGGGCCTGAACCCAGAATCAATAGTTTGGCATGCTTGGGATTGCTCATTTACTGACCTCTCATAATCTGTATTCTGACGACTGCGGCGCATGTTACCACGAAAAAAAACATCGGGAATCAAATTGAATCGAAGATTAAGTTCACTATATCTGAATCATCGTTACCCAAACCATGCGGACCGGTTTGGCTGTAAGATGGGCGCAAACTAGAAAATATCAACGGCTTTGAGGATTTTTATGCTATTGGGGTTGTCGGGGTGATTAAATCCGCCACTGATGCGGTGTTCGGCAACACTTGGAAACACGGCCTGAACATCATCCGGTGTGACATGATTGCGGCCGTCTATCAAAGCCCAGGCCTTGGAGGCCTGTAACAGCGCCATCGCGGCCCGAGGGCTTAAGCCGTGGCTGGTTTCCGTATGTAGCCGGCTGTATTCCACCAGTTTGTACAGATAATCGACCAAGCGTTCAGATGCCTTTACCCTGACGACCAGCTGCTGGATTTTGGGGAGCACATCCTCACTGACACTTGCCTGTATCTTGTCCACCATGTCTCTGCGATTCACGCCTAGCAACAAGGCCTTTTCCGCTTCTGCGTCGGGATAGCCCAGGCTGATGCGCATCATGAAACGATCCAGTTGCGACTCCGGCAGCGGGTAGGTTCCCGCTTGATCGGAGGGGTTTTGCGTTGCGATAACAAAAAAAGTGGGTGGTAGAGGTCGCGTTTCACCTTCTGTAGTGACCTGTTTTTCTTCCATCGCCTCGAGAAGAGCGCTCTGGGTCTTCGGAGAGGCCCGGTTTATTTCATCCGCCAGTACCACGTTGGCGAAAATGGGGCCCGGATGAAAACTGAATTTCCCTGTGCCTTTGTCGAAAATATTCACGCCCAGAAGGTCCGCCGGCAACATGTCATTGGTAAACTGAACACGCTGGTAGCTAAGTCCCAGGGTTTTTGACAGAGCGTGAGACAGAGTTGTTTTACCCATACCGGGTAGGTCTTCGATCAGCAGGTGCCCTTTGGCGAGCAGGCAAGTGAGCGCAAGCTTTATTTCATGCTCTTTGCCCAGAATAATCTGGTTAAGTTGTGCGAGGCATTGTTCAACTGCTTTGATTTGGGCCATGTTGCTTGCTCTTAGTTCAACGTGTGCAAGGGATGCTTATAATTTGTCGAGATAGCGGCGTGTCAGGTGTTGGTAGGCATCGATCCGGCGATCGCGGAAATAGGGCCAGATGCGACGCGTGTGTTCAGTTTTATCCAGATCGATTTCGGCCATCAGCTGAGTGGGGGTCTCTTTAGCGCGAGCCAGAATTTCCCCCTGCTGTCCGGCGATAAAACTATTGCCCCAAAACTGAATGCCAGAGGCCTCCGGGTCCGGACTGCTCTCAAAGCCGCAACGATTGCAGGCAATAACGGGCAGATTGTTGGCGATGGCATGGGAGCGCTGAATGGTGATCCAGGCTTCTTTCTGACGCAGCTTTTCGTCGTCCGTGTCGTTGGGATCCCAGCCTATGGCCGTTGGGTAAATCAGCATATCGGCACCTGCCAGCGCCATCAAGCGCGCCGCTTCCGGATACCATTGATCCCAACACACGAGAACGCCGAGCTTGCCCACCGAGGTGGAGACAGGTTGAAAACCATGCAGTGATTCTGCCTGCGCATCTCCCGGCGTGAAGTAAAACTTCTCATAGAACGCCGGGTCGTCGGGTATGTGCATCTTGCGATATATACCCGCGAGAGACCCTTCAGTATCCAACACAATAGCCGTATTGTGATATAGGCCGACGGCCCGCTTTTCAAAGATTGATCCGACGATGACACAGTCATGGTCCCGTGCCAGCGAGCCTAGAAAATCACTGGTGGGACCGGGGATCGTCTCGGCTAGATCAAAGTTACGTACATCCTCGGTCTGACAGAAATACGGGCCGTTATGCAGCTCCTGCAATATGATCAGGCGCGCGCCTGCTCTCGCGCATTCGCTGACCGCTTGTGTGTAATGCGTATAGCTTGCCTCTACATTGGGAAACACCGCATGCTGGATGGCAGCAATTTTTAAGGTATTCGACATTATGTGTTTCTCGGCTATTCAGTTTTGTATTGGTGCTGCAACAGATTCGGGCAGCTGCATGGTAACGCAATGCAGGCTGCCATGCTGGCGGATCAGGCCCCGGCAATCAATACTCTTGATGCGGCGTTCGGGGAAACACTCTGTCAGACGGGCCTTGGCTATTTCGTCTTCGGCTACCCCATAGACTGGCAACAAAACGCTGTGATTCGTGATAAGGAAATTGGCGTAAGTTGCCGGCAGTCGTTTGTCACCCTCATAAATCGCAGATGCCATAGGCAGGGGTACCAGCTTGTAGGGCTCTCCTTCTAGGGTCTGAAGCTGCTTTAATTCCTGTTCCATTTTGTTCAGACTCACATAGTGCTCATCGTCAGGATCATTGCATTGCACATAGCAGATGGTGTCCGGATTGCAGAATCGGGCCAGAGTATCGATGTGTGCATCGGTGTCGTCACCACTCAGATGACCGTTTTCCAACCACAAAACGCGAGTCGCTCCCAAATAGCTTCCCAGAGCTGACTCGATTTCTGCGCGGTTCAAACTGGTGTTTCTGGAATCGGTCATCAGACAGGTTGAGGTGGTCAGTATCGTGCCAAGACCATCGGATTCGATGGAGCCGCCTTCGAGTACGAAGTCAATCTGCCGAATAGGGGTGTCACCAAAAGCACCCTGATTGTGCAATCTCCGGGTAATGGCATCGTCTTTTTCGGCAGCATACTTATCGCCCCAGGCATTAAAGATGAAATCCAGCATCACCGCTCTGCCTCGTTCCAGAACCGTAATGGGGCCGTGATCGCGTGTCCAGGTATCATCGGCTGGCAAAGAGTATACGAACAATTGGTGCTCAGTGGATTCAAGCGTCGAGTCCAATTGGGATTGAATCCAGTTTAGTCTGGCGACATCCTCACAGCTGACAATCAGGTTCTGGTCTTCAAGGATTGCCTTGGCGATATCCAGATAAATTGCTTCGGTTTCTTCCAGATAAGGCGCCCAATCGGTATCCCCGTGAGGCCAGGTGAGCAGAATGGCAGACTGGTGTTCCCATTCTGCAGGTAAGCGGCGGTCAGCGGTCATAATGTACTCGATGATCTATACAGGTTGAGCAAAAAACGGCGCTTTTTACCATTTAATCTGCCTGGAGAGAAGAATTGTTTTCGTCAGTAGCTACGGGGTGTATGGGACGATGTTTGAGTACGCTGTGTATGACATGGTTTCCCTCAAAATACACCGTAAAATCGTTGTACTCCCAGCGCATGATGGGAGGATTTCCTTTCGCTTCGCTTTTTTTCACGGGCTCGCCAAATTGACGGATTACAAGGTCCTGCTGCATGCCCCGGGAAGGCGTGGCTACCTTGATAATATTGCCCTGTTGTCCCAATGGGATTTCGATGGTCTCCGCCAGTGCAGCCAAAGGTTGGGCTAGCAAGACGGCGAGCAAGAACCAGGTTATTACCGGCCACTTAGGATGAAGGCTTGGATTCACTTTCTTTGTCATGAAGCTGCTGGCTTTGTTTGCGCATAATATGGCGGGCGATCAATTGCTGATGAGCCTCGGATATCGCATGAAATTCCACGTGTAAGGTGTAGGGTGGCTCGCCCTGGCAGGAAAGGACTTTTCCCGCCAGCAGCAAACCGCTGTAATCGGGCAACAGGACGAGCTTGATGGCCATATCCTGACCGGGCTCCAGCTGGTCCGGGTAGGGAAGCGCAATTCCGCCTTCGCTGAGATTCACCCGTTGCACAGTCTCTTTTGTAGTCTTCTGGTGGCTTAGGGCGATCACGCGGGATAATGAGTCCAGTTTTTTATTCATTACCTTGAGAAACTGACCGAGGTTTTTGTCCCGATCCGTGATGGTTCTCAGCAGGTGTTTGGACTCTACGTCCAGGAGCTGGAATTCTGAAATCAGTCCAAACTCGGGATTGAGATCAAAAAACTCACCCACAGATTGCCCAGGCTGCATGGGAGCGACTTCAACGGAAGCGGTGTCTTCAATACGGAAGTACTGGCGGCGATTGGCGAGTTCTTCAATCGTTTGAATTGGTTTGCTCATGGATTCCGGGCCACTGTCTAAAGCTTCAATCGGTTGCACTAATTAAAGCAAAGAAACCCCGATTCTGCCCGCCGGATTGCGGAAACTTCCAAGCTCTTTGATTCGTGAGCAGGGTGAGCATTCAAAATGGCGAATCTATTCATCAAAACCTTTCGCTTGATGTATCTGGTTTTCAGCTACGGAGGTATGGTTTAATCGCGCGATGCTAAAACTCTATCCAGCCCGAATTGGCTTGCGCTATACCTCTGCCAAGCGCCGCAATCACTTTATATCCTTTATTTCCCTGATCTCCATGGTGGGTATGATCATTGGTGTTGCCCTGCTGATCACCGTGTTGTCCGTCATGAATGGTTTTGATCGCGAATTGCAGCAGCGCATTCTTGGTATGGTGCCACATGCGGTGATCAAGCCCTATGGCAATATGCGTGATTGGCAGACGCTGGATCAAAAGATGACGGCGCATCCCGAAGTGGTCGCGGCCGCTCCCTTTGTCCAGGCTCAGGGAATGGTAACCAGTAATGGTTCGGTGAATGGCATACAGTTAAACGGTATTTTGCCCGAAGAAGAACAGCAGGTATCGATCATTTCACGGCATATGATACAGGGCAGACTCGATGATCTGGAATCCGGTGAGTTTGGCATCATCATCGGAGAGATACTGGCTCGGCAGTTGCGCCTCGAGTTAGGTGACAAAGTGACCGTCGTGTTACCGGAAGCGTCATTGACCCCTGCGGGAGTCTTCCCCCGTCTGAAGCGCTTTGTGGTGAAAGGTGTATTTCGCGTTGGTGCCGATCTGGATGCCAGCTTGACGCTGATTCACATGGATGATGCGGCAAAAATTCTGCGCATGAAAGGTTATGTTCATGGCGTGCGTCTGAAAATGAACGATCTTTTCGATGCGCCCAAAGTTGCCTACGAAATAGCGAGTAATCTCGAACAGGCCTATTACAGCGTGGACTGGACCCGAACACATGGCAATCTGTTCCAGGCGATCCGCATGGAGAAAACCATGATTGGTCTGCTGCTGATGGTTATTGTCGCGGTGGCTGCTTTTAATATTATTTCGACGCTGGTGATGGTGGTCACTGACAAGAAAGCGGATATTGCCATTCTAAGAACCATGGGAGCGTCGCCTGGCGCCATCATGGGGATATTTATTGTGCAAGGTGCCTATATAGGTGTGATTGGCACCTTGATCGGGACGGCCGCTGGAATAGTGCTTGCCCTGAATGTGAGTGAAATCATTCAGTTTATTGAAGTAGTCATGAAAACCCAGTTTTTGAACCCAGACGTTTATTTTATCAGTGATTTACCCTCCGAATTGCGTCAGGAAGATGTGGTGATTGTCACCGGGTCTGCATTGTTGATGAGCTTGCTGGCAACACTCTATCCGGCCTGGCGAGCATCCAAGGTTCAGCCGGCGGAGGCCTTGCGCTATGAGTGATTGGGTAATCAATGCCAAAGGTCTGGGCAAAAAATACGATGAGGCCAACAAGTCACTCTGCATTTTCGAAAATCTGGACTTTCAACTGGCACCGGGGGAATCCGTCAGTGTGCTGGGCAGCTCCGGTGCCGGAAAGACAACGCTCCTGAATATCCTCGGTGGTCTCGATCGTCCATCTTCAGGTAACGTGGAATTGTGTGGGACCGATCTGACAGCCTGTTCGGACAAGACTCTGACCATGCTACGTAACCGTTACCTGGGCTTTGTCTATCAGTTTCATCACCTGTTGATGGAGTTCACGGCCATTGAGAATGTCGCCATGCCGCTGTATATCAATGGTACCAAGCGTCGGCAGGCGGAACGGGCGGCAAGTCAATTGCTTGAGAAAGTTGGCCTTTCCAGTCGTGCCATGCATAAACCTTCAGAGCTTTCCGGAGGTGAACGCCAACGCGTTGCCATTGCCCGCGCGCTGGTCAATGAGCCAAGGTGTGTATTGATGGATGAGCCGACAGGTAACCTTGATGAAGGTACCGCCAGAAAAATTCAGGAAATCATGCTTTCATTGCAGCATGAGCTGCGAACCAGCTTCGTTATCGTCACCCATGACACGCAGTTGGCACACAAGATGGATCGTGTGATGTTGATGGAAGACGGGCACTTGAAAACCCTGGCATCGACCGACTAAGAGTATGTCCATTGTAAACAGTAAAAGGCGCGCCGTTTCGCTTTGTGCTTAATGTGCAGTGCACACTTCAATGGTTTTTTGGCTTGGAGGTCAGGGATTCCTGTTTTGAAGCAGTTGCCGATTGCACGTGCTGCAAGCGTTTCTGCTGGCGCAAGTGCCATTTGCGTCGGACGCTGCGCCGCCAAATTCGGTCCACCAGCATGTAGCCCGAGAAAGACAGAATTATCCCGCACAAGAAAGCTCCCACAAACATGGGAAAGCCGACTTCATAGAGCTTTCCGGTAATCCATTCGACAGAGAGTTCGTATTCGAAAGCCATAGCCGGCATGTCCAGCAGCCAGGCGCCGATCAAATACTCAAAGTAAAAAATCGGGGGCATGGTGACCGGATTACTGAACCACACCAGCATCACGGAGAGTGGCAGGTTGGCGTTTAGTCTGACGGCCATTAAAGCCGCAGCCACCATTTGCAAAGGCATCGGAATACAGCCCCAAAACAGGCCAATGGCGAATGCTTTAGTGACCGAATGTCGATTCAAATGCCAAAGATTGGGCTCGTGCAAGACCTCACCCATGAACGCCAAAGACTTATGCGCTTTCATTTTTTCGGGATCTGGCAGATATTTTTTGATGAAGTCTTTTGGCATACTGACGTTCGGGCCAGGCCCGCGTGAAACAAAAAACAAGTAGTTAAGAGTAGGCGTTCAACGCCTGCTTTGCTAAATCATAGACTCAAGGATGAGCGGATGACAGCATGGATGGCGGCATTTTGTGCCGGGGTCATCATACTCTATTGTTCCGGCGTGTTGTTAGCGTGGACGCATTATATTTTTGTTGCAGTCCTGGTGCTGGCAACCTGCCTGCCTCGATTCCTTATTCCCTTTTTGTTGCTGCTTGCCGGCTGGTTTTACGCGTCGCTTGTGGCTCAGTCACATCAGGCTGACATTGATTTTCTGGCAGATCAGAATAAAACGGTTGAAGTAATCGGCTTTGCCTGTTCTCTCCCCAAACAGAGGCGTTTTAATCAGGCGATACGTTTTTGCGCTCGTGCACTATCAGATGATTCTGGGCAATCCTGGGTAGCGATTCACAGTCGTATGGATTTACGTTGGCTGGAGGATACACAGCTTAATGTTGAGGAGGCGTTCTGGCGTTTGCGTGTCGAGCTGCAGGCTCCCCACAGCACAGCCAATGCGACAGGGGTGTCCTATGAACAGTATCTGTTTTACCAGCGCATCGCGGCGCGCGGCAGAATTAAAGAGCAACTGTCACTTCAACATCAATGGCATCCGGGGGGGCTTGATCAACTGCTTTACAGGGCCAACCGTCAGCGCTGGATTATTGGAGAGCGATTGGTTGAAGCTATTGGCGATCTGGAACATTACGGCACCTTGAGAGCATTGATTCTGGGAGACCGCAGTGCGCTTTCTGATCAAGAGCACAGATTGCTCCAGCAGACCGGAACGCAACATCTGATGGCCATTTCGGGTTTGCACGTGGGCATAGTGCTGTTGGTGTTTGGTGCTGCACTTCGGCCCGGCATCGCTGGGCTGCTGCTGATTGCCGTGCTCTCCTTTGCTTACATTGTGCTGGTCGGCTTTCCGGCCTCAGCCCAGCGGGCCTGGATGATGGGAATGTGCATTTTACTGGTTCGCGAACGCGGCTGGCGTGTGAGTCCGTTTAAAGGCTATCTGCTGGCTCTGACAGTGGTTCTGCTGCTAGATCCTCTGGTGACGCTGAGCTTGGGGTTCTGGTATTCCTTCTATGCGGTGTTCTGGCTTTTGTGTCTGGCTGCGCTGTTTGAGTATCGCTTCAACCTGACCATGCTTTTTGCGGTACAGTTGTTCATGACGCTGGCACTTGTGGCTCTGTCCAGTCTGTTTGGACTTGCACACTTTGGTGCCAGTGTTCCGGCAAATCTCGTGGCAATACCTTGGGTGTCACTGGTGATTTTGCCCGGAGCGCTGCTGGCCTTTTTGGTGTCATTGGTGAGTCCTGAAGCTGGAGCGTTGCTGTTTTCCGCACTGGATCTTTGTTTGCATGGTCTATATGCATACTTTGAATCCCTTCGTACCATCAATTTCCCTTTTAAGCTGGAGAGTAGCCTGCTTGCTGGGCTCAGCTATGCATCGATTTTATTGGTGATGCTGATGGTCTGGCGGCAGAGCTTTTTCCGCGTGATCACAATCGCCATCCTGGTTTTGTATCTGGTAGTGCCTTCTCGAATTGCTCAGCATCAAGGACATGAGCTGGTGGTGTTTGATGCCGGTCAGGGGCTGGCGATGTTTGTCCGGCATGGGGAGTGGACATGGCTGTTCGATAGTGGTCCGCAATATGGTCGCTACTCCGTCGCGGAGTCCGCCATTGCGCCCTATCTGTCACGACAGCATCAGCTAAACAGCATGACGGGTATGTTGCTCAGTCATGGTGACAGCGATCATACGGGTCAAGCTGATGCCTTGATTAGTCGGTTTGACCCCATATACAGATGGTCCGGAGAGCCTGAGCGTCTGCCTTCGCACAGCCGCTTCACAGCCTGCTATACGGGTCAGCGCTGGCAGCAGCACAGGCTGGCAATCGAAGTTCTGTTTCCTCCCCTCGGATATGTGCCGAATAGTTCCAACAATGCCTCCTGCGTTGTCATGCTGACACTTGATCGGGTCCGCTTTCTGATGATGGGGGATCTGGAAGGGAAAGGAGAGCTTGATTTTCTGCGACAGTATCAGGGGGACTTGCAAGCAGACGTACTGATTGCCGGTCATCATGGCTCACGCTTTGCCACATCCCATGCCCTCCTAAAGAGGGTCAATCCCCGCTACGTAGTGTTTTCAGCAGGTTACCAGAATCGTTTTGGTCATCCGCACCAGGCAGTGGTCGATCGGGTTCTGTGGTATGGCGCAAAGCCACTGATGACGTCAGAGACCGGCGCGATCCGTTTTGGATTGCGGGATTTTGATGCTCAAGCCGTGCCGCCCGAGCTGCACATTGACGTTCTGCGAGACGAAGACCGGCCATTCTGGATGCAGGGAAAAAGCTCCGGGGAATGAAATTTTAGTATGAAAGCCCAGAGAACAGAGCGTCGGGCTTTTCTCGCAAGCTGGTTGTGATAAAGTATCGCCACAAAATAACTCCGGGAGAATCCAACGTGTTAGATCTATTGAAACCGGGCGGCATTATCATGTTTCCGTTGCTGCTGTGTTCGGTTTTGGCACTGGCCATTATTATCGAGCGATTCTGGACTTTGAGAGTCAGTCGCCTGTCGCCAAAATCACTGGTCAATGAGCTGTGGGGCTGGATTCGAAACAAGGAGTTGAACTCAAAACGCTTGCGCGAACTGAAAGATGCCGCTCCAATTGGTCGGGTGCTTGCTGCCGGTCTGGTGAACGCCAAACACGGCCGCGAAATCATGAAAGAGAGTATTCAGGAAGAAGCCAGTCACGTGGTCCACGAAATGGAACGCTTTTTGACGGCTCTGGGTACCGTTGCCGTGATTGCACCACTCTTGGGTCTGCTGGGTACGGTTATCGGTATGATCAAGGTGTTCGCACAGCTGCAACTCGAAGGTGCTGGCAATGCCGCGGCGCTCGCCGGCGGAATTTCGGAAGCCTTGATTACCACAGCAGCGGGTTTGACCGTCGCCATTCCGGCATTGATTTTCCATCGTTACTTTCTCCGTCGGGTAGATGAAATTGTGGTGGATATGGAACAGGATGCGCTGCGATTGGTTGAAGTGGTCCATGGTGATCGTGAATCCACCAAGGTGGGAGAGCAGGTCTCTTGAAATTCAAACGACAGGCCGGCGAAGAGGTCTCCGTCAACCTGACACCATTGATCGACGTGGTGTTTCTGTTGCTGATCTTTTTTATGGTGTCCACCACCTTTACCAAAGAGAGCCATCTCGAAATCGATTTGCCCCAATCAAGTGGCGAACCGGCCAAGCCGACAGTGAAAGAAATCGAAGTTGTGGTGAATGCCGAAGGCAATTACATGGTGAACGAGCGTGCGCTGGTCAATAATCAGGAAGACACCTTGAAGAAAGCGGTTCAGAAGCTCTCCAATGGTGATACCAAGTTACCTTTCATCATTACAGCCGACGCCAAGACAGCCCACGAACATGTCGTACGCGTCATGGACGTGGCAGGTCAGCTTGGATTCGTCCAGTTGAGCATTACGACCCAGCGTAGTGCTGATGCCAATTAGCCTTCAAGGAGATTGAATGTCTCGGTCTCCCATTCGTAGCAATACGGAGTCCCTGCCAGAGATTGAGGACTCCAACTGGGATCTGTACCGGCGCCTGCTGGTGTATCTCAAACCCCTCAAATTCTTTTTTATCCTCAGTATTATCGGTAACGCCATATATGCCGGTGCCAGCGCAATGATGGCAAAGGCGCTGGAATACGTGATACAGGTTGTCGAGAACCCCACTGATGAAAGCCGTTTTTTATTGCCGGCCTTGATCATTGGCCTCTTCGCCATGCGCGGTTTGGGCGGCTTTCTCGGTAGCTATTATATCGCCTACGTCGGCCGGAATGTTGTCCATCAGATCCGTACACAGATATTCGATCGCTATCTGCGTTTACCGAGTCAGTTCTTCGATACCAACGCTTCTGGTCACCTGATCTCACGCATTACCTATAATGTAGAGCAGGTGTCCTCGGCGGCAACGGATGCGATTACGGTCATTGTTCGGGAAGGTCTCACTGTGGTGGGTTTGATGATCGTGATGTTTACCTCTAACTGGAAACTGACCCTGATATTTTTCTGTCTTGGACCCTTTATCGGCTTAACCGTCAGCTATGTCAGCAAGCGTTTTCGCAAGCTCAGTAAGCGAATTATGAGTTCAGTGGGCGACGTGACGCATGTTACCTCTGAGGTGGTGCACGGGTTTCGTGTGGTACGTATTTTTGGGGGCGAAGACTATGAGATGCAGCGCTTCACGGAAGCCAGTGAATACAACCTTAAGCAGAGCCTGAAGATGCAGCTGACCAAGGCGCTCAGCACACCCGTCATTCAGTTGCTGGTTGCGCTTGCGATTGCGATTCTGATTTGGCTGGCCCTGGCGCCGGAGGTCCGCGGTGATATGACCGCAGGCAGTTTCGTGGTGATCATTGCTGCGGCATCGACCATGGCAAAGCCGATTCGGCAGTTGACCCAGGTAAATGAGAAAATTCAGCGCGGTGTTGCGGCAGCTCGCGACCTGTTCCAGGTGATGGATGCACCACCTGAGACCGATACTGGCACGCATGTCGCTGCAGAAGTGAAAGGCGAACTGGTGTTTGACAACGTCCGGTTTCGTTACGCATCCAATAGTCGCGATGTGCTCAAGGGTATCAATCTAACTGTTAAACCCGGAGAAACAGTTGCGCTGGTGGGACGTTCCGGAAGTGGCAAATCAACCATCGCAAATTTGATTCCGCGATTCTACGAGCCATCCGAGGGTGAAATCCGCCTGGATGGTACGCCACTGAGAGAGTATTCCCTCAGATCCCTGCGCGACCAGATTGCCCTGGTTACCCAGAATGTCACGCTGTTCAATGATACTCTTGCCCGGAACATTGCATACGGTCGTCTTGAAGCAGTCCCCGATGAACAGATGAAGGATGCGGCTGAAAAAGCCAATGCGCTGGAATTCATTCAAAACAAGGACGATGGTTTTGAGTCACTGGTTGGGGACAATGGTATCTCCCTGTCCGGGGGGCAACGCCAGCGCATCGCGATTGCACGCGCTCTACTCAAGGATGCGCCGATTCTGATTCTCGATGAGGCCACCTCGGCACTCGATAATGAATCTGAAAAAGTGATTCAGCATGAGCTTGAAAAGCTGATGGTCGGGCGAACGACGCTGGTCATTGCCCATCGACTGTCAACAGTTGAAAATGCTGATCGTATTATCGTGATGGATGAGGGGCAGATCATCGAGCAGGGCAATCATTCTGAGCTACTGGCGAAGGACGGGGAATATGCCAAGTTGTACAAGATGAACCTGGCTGACGAAAACATCGACGGCTAGCTTTATGCCCGAGAATACCTCGAATCAAATGCTGGATGCCTGGTACCGTGGTGCCAGGTGGCTGTACCTGTTAGTCCCTCTGGTTTGGCTTTATGCCCTGGTGACAGCCATCCGTCGACAATGCTATCGGCTTGGTTTGCTGGAAAGCTACCGTGCTCCGGTACCGGTGATTGTTGTAGGGAATATCACCCTGGGTGGTACCGGTAAATCACCTCTGGTGAGCTATCTGCTGGCGCATTTCAGCGCCGCCGGTTTTAAGCCTGGGGTGGTCAGTCGCGGCTATGGAGCCAGTATTCGTGACAATGAGGTTCGAGTGGTCACCAGGGATTCGCAGGTTGATCAGGTAGGAGATGAACCACTAATGATTCATCTCCAGACACATTGTCCAGTCGCGGTATCTCCCCGGCGCAAGCTAGCGACCGAGAAACTCATTGAGCTGGGTTGCAACGTGGTGATCGCAGACGATGGTTTGCAGCACTACGCTTTGCAGCGAGACGTGGAGATTTGTGTGGTGGATGGCCGCCGCGAGTTCGGCAATCGTTTGTTGTTGCCAGCTGGCCCCTTGCGTGAATCGATTCAGCGACTCGAGAGCATTGATTTTCTGGTCTGTAATGGCCAGAGCCACTCAAGTACCCTGGCTCATGCTTTTCGGATGGACTTGCAGCCAGGCATGGTATTGTCGCTCGATGGTCACCAACAGCGCCCGCTAAGCGATTTCGCCGGTGCGCGGGTACATGCCATAGCCGGCATCGGCAATCCGGAGCGTTTTTTTGATATGCTGGCCCGGGCGAACCTGAATATAGAGCGCCATGCGTTTGCAGACCATCATCCATATTGCCCGGAAGATCTGAGTTTTTCAGCGGACTTGCCCTTGTTGATGACGGAAAAGGATGCGGTGAAGTGCCGCCACCTGAATCTGGAAAATGCCTGGTATATTCCTGTTCAGGCCCATCTAAGTCCGGATTTGTTTGCAGCCGTAACCGAGCGTTTGACCGAGAAAGGTTACCCGGGTCCAACTTGCTTGTCGCCAGATTAACCGGGTGCCTTAACTTTCAGGAGTTCCAATGGATAAGAAATTGTTGTCAATTCTTGCTTGCCCCCTCTGTAAGGGAGAGTTGATCTATGATCGGGAAAAGAGTGAACTGATTTGTCGTGCTGACGGCTTGGCTTTTCCCATTCGTGACGAGATTCCCGTGATGCTGGAATCCGAGGCGCGAACACTGAGCACTGATGAAAAGTTGGGAAAGTAGCCAGCCCCGCACTTTTTCAAGCAAATCACTGAAGGATTGCAAGCATGGACTTTACCGTCGTGATTCCCGCCCGCTATGCCTCGTCGAGGCTGCCAGGTAAGCCGCTCGCCGATATAGGAGGCAAACCCATGATACAGCATGTGGTTGAGCGTGCTCAGGCTTCCAGCGCATCACGTGTAGTGGTGGCAACCGACGACGCTCGCATCGAGGCGGCTGTTCAAAACTTTGGTGCGGAAGTAATCATGACTTCCGACGGTCACCCTTCCGGCACCGATCGTTTGCAGGAAGTCGCGCAGATCCTTGAGCTTGATGATGAAGCCATTGTCGTGAATGTTCAGGGGGATGAGCCATTGATCCCGCCAGAATTGATTGATCAGGTAGCCAGTAATCTTGCGAGTCATGAGGATGCAGGTATTGCGACACTGTGCGAACGGATTCATGACCCGGCTTCGGTGTTTGATCCGAATGTCGTCAAAGTCGTTTTCGATCAACAGGGTTTTGCCAATTATTTCAGTCGAGCACCCATTCCCTGGTCGCGGTCAACTTTCTCGGAGCCAACACCTCATTTGGCATCAAATTCCGAATACTATCGTCATATCGGCATTTATGCGTACCGGGTGGATTTTCTCAATAGCTTCGTGGTGTGGTCTCCGAGCATGACTGAAGTAGTGGAGAGTCTTGAGCAGCTTAGAGCTTTGACAAATGGCGTGCGAATTCACGTGGATGTGTCCTGTTGTCCTCCTGCCCCAGGCGTGGATACGGAAGCAGATTTACAGCGTGTGCGGGACTGGATGGCAGAGCAGGGTAGTGGTGATGCATAAAGTACTCTTCGTTTGTCTGGGGAATATCTGTCGCTCACCGACAGCACATGGCGTGTTTGAATCCATCGTGAAGGCGCGGAACCTGGAAAATCGCTTTCAAATTGATTCTGCCGGGACCGGGGCCTGGCATGTGGGGAATCCTCCAGATCGCCGGGCCCAGTCGGCTGCCAGCGCCCGTGGTTTCGAGTTGTCACACTTGCGCGCCCGCCAGGTTAGCGAGAGTGATTTTGAACAGTTCGATTACATTCTCGCGATGGACAAACAGAATCTAACTGACCTGAAAGCGGAGTGTCCGCCTTCACTACAGCACAAAATTGAACTGTTTCTGGATTACACCGAAATGCCGGAACGTGAAGTGCCCGACCCCTATTACGGTGGGGATCAGGGCTTTGAGCACGTCCTCGATTTGGTAGAGTCAGCCAGCGAGGGCTTGCTGCGGCGATTCCTGGACACCAATAAATGATTAAACCCAAGTTTTTCCCGCTGACCAATACCCTTGCGCTGGAAGCAAGTTGCAAGGAGTTGATCTGCATTGCGACAGAGAAGGCTTTGCAGGACCAGTGGGCTGAATTGAAGCTCGCCGAGCGGACTGTGTTGATATTGGGGGCGGGTAGCAATGTCGTGTTACCTGCCAAGCTTGAACGGCCCGTACTGCAGTTCATGGCAGATGGAGTTCGCTTCGAAAAGGTCTCGGCTGATCTGGTTCATGTCCATGCTGGTGCGGGTATGTTGTGGGATACTCTCGTGGCGATGACAGTGGGGCGTGGGCTTTGCGGTCTGGAAAATCTTTCCTGGATTCCCGGAACTGTCGGTGCGGCGCCTATCCAGAATATTGGTGCCTACGGTGTTGAGCTTGCCGACGTGCTGGTTGAAGTCAGCGTATTCGATCTCGAAACCGGTCAACTTGAAACACTGGCAAAAGAGCAGTGTGACTTTGCCTATCGTGACAGTCGATTCAAGCGCGCCCCGGGGCGTTACCTGATTACGGAAGTGGTGGTGGCGTTATCCGCCTCGCGACCATTTGTGCTCAACTACGGTGAGCTGAAGGCGCTTCAGGGACAATCGGAGCTTAGTGTTGCCGATGTCCGCAGTCGAGTGATTGAGATTCGGGAGGCCAAGCTTCCCGATGCCCAAGACCTGCCGAATGCCGGTAGTTTTTTCAAGAACCCGGTGGTGTCTGCGGAGGTGGCGGCCGATCTGCGGAAGCGCTTTGAAAATATGGTGCAGTATCCGCTGGCAAATGGGGAGGTCAAACTGGCCGCAGGCTGGTTGCTTGATCAGGCCGGCTGGAAAGGCAAGCGAGTCGGTGATTTGGGCATGCATGCTCAGCAGGCGCTGGTGATGGTTAATTATGGTGAAGCGACACAAACCGAGGTGCTGGCTCTGGCGGATGCGATCCAGTCAGATATTCAGGACAAGTTCGGCGTCACTCTGGAGATTGAGCCCGTTGTGATTGAGTAATCCCTGTCTGATATTGTCTAGAAGCTAGAAGCTGGAAGCTAGACACCAACGACTGAAATGGGAACACTTTTTTAGACTTCCGACTTCCGACTTCCGACTTCCGACTTCCGACTTCCGACTTCCGACTTCCGACTTCCGACTTCCGACTTCCGACTTCCGACTTCCGACTTCCGACTTCCGACTTCCGACTTCCGACTTCCGACTTCCGACTTCCGACTTCCGACTTCCGACTTCCGACTTCCGACTTCCGACTTCCGACTTCCGACTTCCGACTTCCGACTTCCGACTTCCGCTACATCAACTCTATCAGTTCCCTGGCAGCTGCATAGGGTGTCAGGCGATGGTCCTGAATGGCTTGCTCTATGCGCGGGAGTGCTTGTTGTACCTCGGGGCTTTGCTTGAGTTTCTGGTCAAGCATTTCGCGAACCAGCTTCTGAAACCAGTCATGCACCTGATGCAGACGTTTGCGCTCGAAGTCGCCACTGCTTTTCATCCGGGTTTCGAATTCACCGATCATCTTCCAGATTTCGACAATGCCCGTTTGTTGCAAGGACGAGCACGTCAGCACCTGCACCTTCCAGGGGCGGTCCTGCTGCATGAGATGGAAGGCGTTCTGGTAGTGGTTACAGCTCTGCTGGGCTTGAGCCAGATTGTCACCATCAGCCTTGTTGATCACCAATGCATCGGCCAGTTCCATAATGCCGCGCTTGATACCCTGGAGCTCGTCGCCGGCGTTGGGTTGCATAAGAACCAGAAAGAAATCCACCATTGCGGCGACTTCATACTCTGACTGGCCGACACCGACGGTTTCAACCAGAATCACGTCGTAACCGCTTGCCTCGCATAGCAACATGCTTTCCCGGGTTTTTTGGGCAACGCCTCCCAGCGCTCCTTCTGAGGGGCTGGGGCGGATGAAGGCCTCGGGTTTGCGTGACAACTGTTCCATACGAGTCTTGTCGCCGAGAATACTCCCTCCTCGCAAGGGCGAACTGGGGTCGACTGCGAGCACGGCCACGCGTTTTCCAAGCTCGATCAGGTGGGAGCCAAAGGCTTCAATAAAGGTGGACTTGCCGACACCGGGGGTGCCGGTAATGCCAATGCGAATGCTCTTTCCGGTATCCGCCAGTACGGTATTCAGTAGCTCCTGAGCCAGGACGTTGTGGTCAGGATGCTTGCTCTCGACCAGAGTAATGGACTTGGCGAGGCTGCGGCGATTACCGCTGCGAAGGCCAGTCGCCAGTGTCTGAATGTCCATTTCCATTGTCATGATCAGGCGGAATCTGCATCCTGGATGGCTTTCAACACTACTCTGGCTGAATCGACGATTTTGGTGCCGGGACCGAAGATGCCTTTGACACCGGCATTTTCAAGAAAACCATAGTCCTGCTTGGGGATAACGCCGCCGGCAACCACGATGATATCGTCTGCGCCTTCCTTTTTTAGCGCCTCTATGAGTTCCGGAACAAGCGTCTTGTGGCCAGCAGCCTGTGAACTCACGCCGACGACGTGAACATCGTTTTCGACGGCCTGCTTGGCAACTTCTTCGGGCGTTGAAAACATCGGAGAGAGGTCAATGTCAAAGCCGATATCGGCAAAGGCTGTGGCGATAATTTTGGCGCCGCGATCATGACCGTCCTGCCCCATTTTCGAGACCAGCATACGGGGGCGTCGGCCATGTTGTTGTTCGAAGGCTTCGATTTCAGTTTTGATCGCCTGCCAATCGTCGTCGTTTTCATAGGGTGCCGCATAAACCCCACTGATCGTTCGCGCCTGAGCCTGATAGCGACCGTATACGGTTTCCATCGCAGCTGAGATCTCACCGACGGTCGCTCGCAGTCTTGCCGCCTCGATGCTTAAGGCTAGCAGATTGCCGCTGCCGGCTTTTGCTGCGTCAGTGATGGCTGCGAGGGCTTTTTCTACTGCAGTATTGTCGCGATTGGCGCGCAGCTTTTCGAGCCCCTTGATTTGTGACTCGCGTACTTTGACGTTATCGACCTCGAGAATATCGAGATCGTCCTCATGATCCAGCTTGTATTTGTTGACGCCCACGATGACGTCTTCACCCAGATCAATACGTGCCTGCTTTTTTGCAGCGCTTTCTTCAATCCGGAGTTTGGGCAGGCCATCTTCGATGGCTTTGGCCATGCCGCCTTTGGCTTCAATTTCCTCAATCAGCTCCCAGGCTTTGTCAGCAATTTGCTGGGTCAGGCTTTCCATCATATAGGAGCCCCCCCAGGGGTCGGCGACCTGGCAGATACCGGTTTCTTCCTGAATAATGATCTGGGTATTGCGGGCAATACGTGCCGAAAATTCGGTAGGCAAGGCCACTGCTTCATCCAGGGCGTTGGTATGCAATGACTGGGTGCCACCAAATACCGCAGCCATGGCCTCGATGGTGGTGCGGATCACGTTGTTGTAAGGATCCTGTTCGGTCAGCGACCAACCAGAGGTCTGAGAGTGGGTGCGTAACATGGAGGATTTGGGATTCTTCGGTTCAAACTCCTGCATAATGCGGTGCCATAACAGACGGCCCGCCCGGAGTTTGGCAATCTCCATATAGAAGTTCATGCCGATGCCCCAGAAAAACGACAGGCGGGGTGCGAAGGCATCCACATCGAGTCCGGCATTCAGGGCGGTGCGCACATATTCACGGCCATCACTAAGCGTATAAGCCAGTTCCAGCGAAGCATCGGCACCCGCTTCCTGAATGTGGTAGCCGGATATGGATATGCTGTTGAAACGCGGCATGTTTTCAGAGGAATAGGCAATAATATCGCCAATGATGCGCATCGAGGGCTCGGGCGGATAGATGTAGGTGTTACGCACCATAAATTCTTTGAGGATATCGTTCTGGATCGTGCCGGAAAGCTGTGCCTGTGACACGCCCTGTTCCTCGGCTGCGACAATGTAATTGGCGAGAATGGGAAGAACGGCACCATTCATGGTCATGGAAACCGACACCTTGTCCAGGGGAATGCCATCAAACAGCACCTTCATATCTTCAACAGAATCGATAGCCACACCGGCTTTACCCACATCTCCGGTTACGCGGGGATGGTCGGAATCATAACCCCGGTGCGTGGCCAGATCGAAAGCCACCGAGATACCCTGGGCGCCGGCAGCCAGATTCTTGCGATAGAAAGCGTTGGACTCTTCCGCGGTTGAGAAACCGGCATACTGACGAATAGTCCAGGGGCGTCCCGCGTACATGGTGGCCATAGGGCCACGAACGAAGGGGGCCATGCCAGGTAGAGTATTCGTGTGTTCCAGGTTTTGTGTATCTTCACTGGTGTAGAGGACCTTGACCGGAATGCCTTCCGGCGAATTCCAGGTCATTTCATCTGGGGTCACACCCTTCATTTGTTTCGTTGCCAGGGCTTCCCAGTCGGCAAGATTTGCTTTGCTCTTGTCTGTCATCGTTATTCCGGTATTGTCATCATTCTGGTATCGGGCGTGCTGCGACTCTTATTCCATGGGTTGGTTTAGTTCGACCAACACGCCATCGCAGCTCTTGGGGTGTATAAAAATGACCTTGCAGTTGTGGGCCCCGCGGGTGGGAGATTCACTCAGGAATTCATAGCCCTTCGCGCGAAGGCGTTCCACATCCGCTTCGATATCATCACTTCGAAAACAAAGGTGGTGGATGCCGCCCCCTTTCTTTTCAAGATATTTCTGAACCGGGCCTTCACCATTTAGTGGATGCACCAGCTCAATACTGGTTTTCTGGATGGGAAAAAAAGCGGCACTGGTTTTCGCTTCGGGCACATCCTCCGTGCCTTTCAGATCAAGGCCAAAGTCCTCGGCAAAGCGTTCAATCGCTTTGTGCAAGTCGGGTACGGCAATGGCGATATGGTCTAGTCCGGTAATCATCTGTTGCTCCTCCTAAGGCCTTGCTCAGGCAATCTTTTCCAAAAAGCGATCGGTATTGGCGTGCTGTCGTGTTTCAATTTCGGCGGGTGTTTCCACCACAACCTTTTCATCAGGGATAATTTTAAACAGTGGCTGGCCTTTCTTGATGATGCTGCCATCCTTCTCCACCAGGACTTTTTCAATGGTGCCGGCGAAGGGGGCATTAACCTTGTTGAACATTTTCATCACTTCAACAATGTAAAGTGGCTGTCCAGCCTCAAAGTGATCGCCTGCTTGCACGAAAGGCGGCATTCCGGGTGCTTCACAGGCGTAGAACATGCCGCCGGACGCCGCCAGGATTTCATCGCCTTTAGCCATAGGAGGCGGTACCAGAACTTTTGCCATTTGTACCTGGAGCTCCTCATCGAGCAGAGCCTCCGGAATGTCAATGGTGAGATCCTCATTCACTTTCAATGCATAGAACTCGGTGCTGAGGCCAATATGAGGCAGCAGGTTCAGCAATTCATTGGCGACCTGGTAACCCTTGTGTGCGGCCTTGATCGATGGCCAGACATCGTCATCAAATCCTTCGGGAGCCTTGTTTTTGCGCAATGCCTTGTCGATCTTGCTGAAATCGTTTGTGCCCAGTTTTTCTTCAACAGCGTCATAAAAGGCGAGAGCGGATTGCAGCACTTCGTTGTCATGGTCCCAAATCATACTTGACGCAGCGTTGGCTTCGCAGAAATCCATATTCAGGAAGTGGTAGGTGTCGTCGAGAACACGAACCGGGTTAATCAGCCACTGGATATGGCCTTCCTTGTCCAGTTTGAAGTGTGAACGATTTCGGCTGAGCCAGCCGGCAAGCACATGTGGCTCAGCAAACAATCTTCCAATAGGACGAGTGAGTAGCAGCTGTTTGCGTTGCAGCACGGTTTGCAGGGAGGTGCGTGCATCGGTGTTCTTTTCTTTTGTCAGCAGACCTTCACAGATTTTCTGGTAGGCGTATTCCAGTGACAGGTTGTTGGCTTCCTGCTTAAGGCGCCCCACTGCGGTGAGATAGGGAACGATAAAGCGTGTTGTCGGGCGAGCATTGATGTTGTTACCGATAAACCAGTGAATCAGGCCGTAGTGGAACTCCAGATTAGTCGAAAGATCCTTGCCTTCGAGCTTGGTTAGCCGCAGGACTTCAGCCATTTTCTCGTAGGTATCGAGGCGGTTATTACCGACGGTCAGCAACAGTGCAATATTGCTGTCGTAGGCTCCGGCCAGGTGATACTTCATGAAGACATCGGTATCGGGGTTATGCAGGCTGATGCCCTGGTCATCACGGATTTCCCCTTTGATGGCATCTGACCAGTATTCGATTACGCCCCCTGCATGGGGCGCAAGCGCCTGGTTAGTGGCGTTCAGGCGAGCCTCCACTGAGGCATTGTTGCGATTAATACGCGTTGGGCGGGGAAGGCGTTTGCCATGAGCCGCCAGCAGTACCATAGCCTCAACCAGAGATTCGACGACAAAGAAGTCGGATTCGTCGTCAGGATTGACGAATTTCAGACTGTAGCAAAGTTCTGTAACCCGGTGTTCCACCTGGATTCGGGTATTCATTTCCATGAAGAAATGCTTGTCACGATCAACGATACATTCGAATGTAGACACATTGTCCAGCCCGACTGCTTCGCCGAAGCGTTCTGATTCGTCCTCCATGGCCTGAAGGGTTTTGATGTCCTGACTTAGAATTTTGGCTTCGTTGTCGCGTCCGTCTTTGATCGCCTGGGACAGGGCGGTTTCAAGGTCTTCTGTGGTAACGGAGACTTCCAGCAACTTCTGCTCATGCATTTGAAGCGAACAGTCCCGGCCCCCAAGCGCCAGAGTCCACTCACCATTGCCGATGACCTGAATTTCCTGGTGGCGCGTGGTTTCGATGTTCAGTTCAATCAGGACATTTTTGTTGTCCCCTTTGCCGGTCGCTTTGACTTCGTTCAGAATTTCCAGAACCAGAGCAGGAGCCTTGTCTGCCGCCTGCTTGATGCGACTTTCCAAATCGCCCTTGTAGGCCTTGGGGCTGGCCAGGATACGCTGGCCCTTGCCACCACCGCCACCGATGCACTTCAGACGGATTCGGTTTTCCGGGTATTGATGATTGATTTCCATTACCTGTTCGCGAATGGTTTCCTGTAACTCAGGAATGGAATACAGATCGATACCTTTCTTATAGCTCGCAGCCAGCACCACGTCAGCCTTGTCAACGATCGTAGATGCAGTGTCGAAACGCTTTTGATCCAGCACGAGTTTGTGTTTTTTTACTGCTGACAGCAAGGCAGCTTCATTGGGATATTTTTTTACCAGGGTCAGTGTCGTCGCATTATCAATACCTGGAGTGACACTGACTCCCACTTGCAGAGCGGTGCGCTTGGCTTCATCCTTCATGCCTGCATCATGGACCGTACGTGAACAGGGCCCGATAAAGGTGAGGCCCGCTTCTTCCATGGCGCGCACCATGTTTTCATCTTCCGCCATAAAACCGTAGCCTGCGAAAATGCTGTTGTAATCATTTTCTCTGGCGATGCGTATGATCTGGCGGATACGGCTTTCGCGTTCGTCTTTGTCCGCGCCAGTATAGTCGGGGACGCGATGAACCCGATTAGGGTCGGTCAGCTGACGTAACTCTGGCGCCAGTGCATTCTGGTAAACGATGCTGTCCTTTTCCGACAGCAAAATACCATAGTGAGTGATACCCATTTCAACGAAGACATCCATCGCTTCCTTGCGAATGGGGCCGCGGCAGATAATCAATGGGCGCATATGACGGCAGTCGAAACTGCGCACCCACTTGGAGAGTGATTTCTTGAGTTGCCGGTCTTTGTGGGTCAGCGGGTTATGCAGATAATGTTCGTTGCTCATGTTCAGTCTCGAATTCGTAGGCTAGTGTTCGCGTGTGTTGGATTAGAAAAACTCTCGTTGAACACCGCTGAGAGGTTCGGGCGTATAGTGTCGAAGATGAAATTCCATGTTTTCGCACAGCACTTTGCGCAAGTCTCGGGGCATGACGATCTGCGAGATGGAACCGAGGCTGAGGGCTTCATTGGGGTTCATCAGCTCTTCTTCGTAGCGTTTGGACAGCAGCGCTTCCTGCTCCTTCGCCCATTCCGGGCTTTGTTCACCACGTTTGACCGCTGCACGAATTTCCCTTAGTTCATGCTTGTAGACGAACTCAACACCCGCGGGGCCCATTACGGCCGTCCGCGTGGTTGGGAGGGCACAAACGAAGTCGGCTCCGGTGTTGTAGCAGTTATAGGAGGCGTAAGCGCCGCCAAAGGCATTGCGAATAATGACCAGGAAGCGAGGCGTGCGCAGATCAATAATGGCGTCGAGCATGGCGCGCCCAGCCTGAACGATACCATTGGACTCCTGATCCTTTCCGGGCAGGAAGCCGGTGGTATCTTCCATGAAGATCATCGGTATGTTGTAGAGATTGCAAAAGCGGATGAAGCGGGCATTCTTGTAGGCCGCGTCGATATCTACTTGGCCGGAAGCCACCGCACTGTTGTTCGCCATAAAGCCGATAACATGTCCGCCCATGCGTCCTAGAGCTGTGACTGTATTACGCGCCCGGTCAGGCTGTATTTCCATGAAATCGCCGTGGTCGCACAACTGCTGAATAATAATGGAGACATCGATTGGTGTATTGAAGCCATTGGGGCTATTGAAGGCTTTCTTGAGAAGGATGTCGATATCCCAGGTTTTGCGGTCAACAGGGTCTGAGGTCGGCTGGAACGGCGCCAGCTCAGCGTTGTTCCCGGGCAGATAGTTCAGCAGCTGTTTGACTTTTTTCAGGGCGCTGAGTTCGTCTTTTACCACGAAGTCTGTCACACCGCTTTGGCTGTGGACGCTGGGTCCACCCAATTCTTCCGGTGTGACATCCTCGCCCAATACACTTTTCACGACGCCGGGTCCGGTCAGGCCGAAAAAGGTATCATTGGGTTGAATCATGAAACTGCCCTGACGCGGCAGGTAGGAACCGCCACCCGCATTGAAGCCAAACATACACATTATGCTTGGAACCACCCCGCTGATTTTGCGCAGGGCAGTGAAAGCCTCGGCATAGCCGTCGAGTCCGCCAACGCCTGCTGGTACATAGGCTCCGGCGCTGTCATTGAGTCCAACGAGCGGGATACGGCGTTTGCCGGCTAACTCCATCAGGCGGGCGAGCTTTTTGCCATTGGTCGCGTCCATGGAGCCCGCGCGTACTGTGAAGTCATGGCCATAGAGGGCTACATCGCGACCATTTACTTTGATAATGGCGGTGACCAGTGAGGCGCCGTCCAGATTCTTGCCCCAGTTCTGGAACAGAATGGTTGGTTCTTCGTCGGTTAATACGGCGATGCGTTCCCAGATAGTCATCCGGTTTTTGCTGTGCTGTCGACTGATGGCTGTGACGCCGGCGGCTTTTCGTGGGCGCTTGATCAGGTCGTAACCTTTTTTCAGGGTTTCTTCATATAGACCCGGTTCATAGGAAGCTTGCCCGGGAATACTGAACTCCACCTCTTTTTCCGGGTTAAAAGGATTGCTTAGAGAGACGCTGGATTGTTTGGCATTGGTCATGATTTTATCTTTTGTTGCCGCAAATAATGATCGTTAGTGTAGCCCCCAAATGCCTGCTTGAATAAGTCCTGGTTCTCTAAAACGCCTACTATGAACCTAAAGCTGAAGAAACTGGACAAAACTGATACACAAGGAGCTGGAATTGGTCAGGGATCATACCGGTTGATGTTTGCTATGTGAACTCTATGCTGCCAACTGCTAACATTAATAAAAAATTCAATAAGATATTGAAATACAAATAATAAAATGGTTATTTGTTTAAGTTCTTTGACAAAAAAACAGCACTAATATAGACATAATCGCTCATTTAGGACACCTTAGCGCTTCACTAAAAGTCACCGAACCGCTCATCGCAATTTGCCGCGTGCTAATTTCTCTTCCCGATAGTTTCGTGGGGTCAGCCCGGACCAGTGTTTAAAAGCCCGGGTAAAAGCTCTTGGCTCGCTAAAACCCATGCGCTTGGATATTTGTGCAATGGCCAGATTCGGATCTCCCAATAATTTCTTCGCCAGATCGTGGCGCAGGTTGTCTTTTATTTGCTGGTAGCTAATCCCTTCAGCGCTAAGCTTTCGGCGCAAGGTTTGCTCGCTCATCCCTAGGTGCTTCGCGATCTCCTGACTGGATGGTAATAGCAGGGGCTGGTCGTTCTGCATGTGTTTTGGTTCGATAGCCTGGTGGATTTGGGCAGACAAGCTGGTGTCTTCGCCTGGGATGGTCAACAGGTCGATTGGAGCCCGATGCAGGAAGTCCTGAAGCTCGCGAGCCGAACGAATCAATGGTTCCGAGAGATATTTGCGGTGAAAAACCAGTCGGTTGAAGCGGCTGCCCATATGGGTTGGGCAGCGGAATAAGAGTTGGAATTCGGCTTCGTCGATGGGCGTATAGTTGATGTATGCGCCCAGCAGTTTTATGGGTTTGCCGATGTACCAGCTGGCAAAACGGTGCCAGATGACGTGCCAGTACTCTATGTAAAAGTGTTCGAAATCCAGTTCCGGGCGCCGAAATTCGGTGGTCAGGTAGACGTGTTCGTCGCCTACTTCCAATGACATGCGGAGTTCATCGGTGATCTGATTGTAAAAACGAATGCCTTTGCGCAGCATCTCCTCCAAGGTTGAGCTGTGACTTACCCAGTCTGCCATCAGGGCAAAAGTGCCGTATTTGATAGGGCGTTCCGTGAAACCCATGAACTCGTCATTAAGGGCTTTCGCGATACCCGCATATAAACGAGCCACCAGTTCTACGTGAAAGCGGGCTTTGGGATCTGTTAATTGGTGTTTCGGGATGCGGGCCTGTTGCAGCAGGCGCTCAGGGGAGAGGCCCCGGGCTTTTGCTCCGCCCAGAGCGCTAAGGATGTAGTGAGTGCCGATGGTGGCCATCGGCTGCTAGCATCTATAGTCGGCCGTCAACATCTTCTTTGGCCAGTATATGTTTGACGTCATAGATGACGTGGTTTGACTTGCATAGCTCACGTATCCTGGTAATGCCCATTTCCTTGATCTGGTCGTGGCCGACACACATCACTATGGCATCATAGTGATTCGGTTTCGGTGTCTCTGTGAGAGATAGTTGATATTCCGCCGTGACCTCTTCTGCGCTGGCCCAGGGGTCGTAAATGTCGATGTTTGCATGAAAGCCGTCCAGCTCTTGGATAACGTCGATCACTTTGGTGTTGCGGATATCGGGGCAGTTTTCCTTGAAAGTCAGGCCCATGACCAGGATGTTGGAGTCCACGACCTGAATTTTCTTGCGGGTCATTAACTTCAGTACTTTCTCCGCAATGTGTGCGGACATATTGTCGTTGATGCGTCGCCCGGACAGAATCATTTCCGGATGGTAGCCTATGGATTGCGCCTTGTGAGTCAGATAATAGGGGTCAACACCGATACAGTGACCGCCTACGAGACCTGGTCGGAAGGGCAGGAAATTCCATTTGGTACCAGCGGCTTCCAACACTTCCAGGGTGTCGATGCCCATCTTGTCGAATATCAGTGACAGTTCATTGATCAGGGCGATATTGACGTCACGCTGGGTGTTTTCAATAACTTTAGCGGCTTCCGCGACCCGAATGGAGCTGGCTTTGTGGGTGCCAGCGGTTATGACGCTGCGGTAAAGCCTGTCGATGAACTCGGCAGCCTCAGGCGTTGAGCCGGAAGTAACTTTCAATATATTGGTGACTCGGTGCTCTTTGTCACCTGGATTTATGCGTTCGGGGCTGTAGCCTGCAAAGAAGTCCTGATTCAGCTTCAGGCCGGAGTGCTTTTCAATCAGCGGTATGCAATCGTCTTCTGTGGCTCCGGGATATACCGTCGATTCGTAAATGACATAATCACCCTGTTTGACGACCTTGCCCAGCATTTCACTGGCTTTGATCAGAGGAGTCAGGTTTGGTGTTTTGTATTGGTCTATCGGAGTGGGTACGGTGACGATGTAGACATTGGCGTCGCGAATGTCGTCCAATGATGAGGAAAACTGCAGCTGCCTGGATTCTGCCAGTTCTTCGGATGAACATTCCAGAGTGCTGTCAATGCCCTCCTTGAGCTCCTGTATCCTGTCTTCCTTAATATCAAAACCGATGGTGGGGTAAAGCTTGCCGAATTCCACGGCGAGAGGCAGGCCAACATAGCCTTGCCCGATAATGCAGATTTTGCTTGGAGTGTCCATATTGCTCTTTTAGGGAAAATAGTCAAAAAACTTTAAAATCGTGGTTGTAAACTTCTCTTACGCCTTAAATAACTGTGCGCGTTATTGCATAATGCGGACGAAGTTTCAAATATAAGTTAGGGATGACTTCTCTATAGGAAGTTCTAGTCTAGTATCTTTCTATGAAGCTTTTATTGAATTAGATTAAACACGCCTTAAGGGACAATCAGTTGGCTCACGTTCGAGTTCTAAATCATTACCTTCACACCAAATTTTTGCTTCTTGGAGCCATAGAGTTCTGTTTTCTGATGTTGGCAGTTGATGCAGGAGTCTGGCTTCGGAATCTAATGATCGAGTATCAAATTGTATTGGAGTTCCCAGCGTTGCAAAGAACGGTATTTGCTGCCATGTTAAGTTGTTGTTCGCTGGCAATGGGCGTGTACACGAGCGTTTTCAGGGAAGGCTTGGCCGGAATGGTGTTGCGAACAGTGGTGAGCTACTTTTTTCTGGGGACCGCGAGTTTAACCATTCTGTACTACGTGTTTCCGGACCTTTATTTAGGTAGGGGTGTTCTGGCTTTTGCCATTGGCAGCGCACTTGTTTTGGTTTTGATAACACGGTTGTTTTTCTTTAAAGCAGTAGATTTAGCCCAGTTAACAAGAAAAGTCGTAATTTTGGGAGCTGGCTCCAATGCCAAATCTGTTTTGGACAGAATAGATGCAGCCAATACAGAGCTTGGTTTCGTTATTGAAGGTTGTATCCCAAGTGGTCAGGGAGAAGTGAAGGTGGATAATCATCCGCTTCTGGATATACCTGAAGATTGGGTCGCTTTCGTTAAAACGAACAACATTAGTGAGGTGGTCATTGCCCCAGATGAGCGGAGGCGTAGTGAGGGGGGTGACATTCCGGTTGATGAACTGCTGGATTGCAAGCTGAAGGGGATTAGAGTGACCGATCCCCTTGCCTTTATTGAGCGGGAATTGTTAAAAATTGAAGTATCCATGTTGCGTCCGGGATGGGCTTTGTTTTCCGATGGGTTCGTTTACTCCCAGTCTCGGGATATGGTGAAACGAGTATTTGACCTCGTTATCGCTCTCATCTTAATTACTTTGACCTGGCCTTTAATGTTGCTGACGGCTATAGCTATTTATTTGGAAAGTGGTGGTCCGGTCATATACAAACAGGTGCGAGTTGGGCTCAATGGCAAAGAATTTTCTATCAACAAATTTCGCAGTATGACTCAGGACGCTGAAAAAGATGGAAAAGCTGTTTGGGCTCAGAAGAATGATGCGAGAGTCACTCGTGTTGGTGCCTTTATTCGAAACACCCGTCTGGACGAGCTTCCACAGCTATATAATGTCCTGAAAGGTGACATGAGTTTTGTCGGTCCCAGGCCTGAGCGCCCCCAGTTTGTTGAAGAACTAAAAAACGAGATTCCATTCTACGATGCCCGCCATCGGGTTAAACCTGGTTTAATGGGGTGGGCACAGTTGAAGTATCCCTATGGCGCATCGGTGGATGATGCTCGCAATAAACTAAAATATGATCTGTACTATGTGAAAAACCACAGTATATTTATTGATATTCTGATTGTGATTCAGACTGTCGAGGTGGTGTTGTTGGGCAAGGGTGTGCACTAATTACTATTGGTTGCATGCTAGGCCGGAAAGCGATTAATGCGATGCCAAGGAAAATGTAACTGTTTTGAAAATGTTTGATAGGAATAACTCATGACACACACAAAATCTCCTTACTGGTTATTATTAGCCGCTGCGGTTGCATTCCTGTATGGATGTAGCAGCGTCAACACGGTTGAAGAGCAGCCTGTTGAGTCAAGTATCGGTATTGTTGACGAATATTTGCTCGGCATTGGAGATGCTGTACAAGTCAATGTCTGGAGAAACGAGGACTTGTCGGTTGGAGTCACGGTGCGTCCCGACGGGAAAATCTCTGTTCCTTTGGTTGGTGATGTGAAAGTGGATGGAAAGTCTACTCAACAGTTGTCGGAAGAAATTGAGTCAGCACTGAATGACTTTATTCGCAACCCTAAGGTAACCGTTATCGTTACCAATCCGACCAGTGCTGAGTACATTCACCGAATTCGTGTGACAGGTGCTGTAGCCAAACAACAGTCCTTGCCCTACCGAAAGGGGATTACTGTTCTTGACGTGGTTCTGGCAGCTGGCGGATTGACCCCCTTCGCAAACGGAAATGAAACAAAGCTTTATCGTCAGACGAGTGAAGGAGCAAAAGTGTACCCGATATACCTGAACGATATTCTCGAAAAAGGTGTGCTGGATTCGAACTACACGCTCTACCCTCAGGACATCATTTCGGTTCCTGAAAGAGGATTCTAGTCGCTTATGGATTTTGAATTAGTACTCTCCTACGTCAAAGTAGTCATTAGGGAGATTTGGCAAAAGAAATTCCTGGCATTGCTGACTTTTGCTGCGGTGAGCTTTCTGGTGCTCGTGATGGGGATGTTTTCTCCATCGACTTTCGAGACTTCAGCCACCATTTTTGCCGATAATCAAAATATCCTGAGACCGCTATTGCATAATCAGGCTGAGCAAACGGAC
Organism: Oleiphilaceae bacterium; assembly: GCA_965230795.1. Taxonomy (GTDB): domain Bacteria; phylum Pseudomonadota; class Gammaproteobacteria; order Pseudomonadales; family Oleiphilaceae; genus PZPK01. The sequence continues at coordinate 992,330 of OZ246020.1, forward strand.
GTCAAAAACCAAACGACGGTCGTCAAGGAGATGCTGCAATCACCGAGTCTGCTTCAAAAGGTGGTTGAACAACTGTATTCAATGGATCAATTTGAATCGGCAGAGCAATTGGGGCAAAAGATTAATCAATTACGAGGGCGAATCAAAGTTCTTGGGCTGGGATCAGGATATATTAAAATCAGTTATTCCGATTCGACGGCTGACGATGCCTATAAGGTCATCAATACCGTGATTGATGTGTTTATCAAAACCAGTTCTGAAGAACAGCGTTCCGAGAGCCGAGAAGCGTTTCTATTTATTGACAATCAGGTCAAACAGTACAAAGAGCAGTTGGTTTTAGCCGAGGAGCGCCTGAAAGAGTTTAGGGCGTTTAATTTTGATGGTAGAGACGGAGATGTAGATGGAAGCATTGCCCGTTTGCGTGAACAGATTGAAGGCTTAAAAATTGCCATAGAAGAGGATGAAACAACAATAGCCTCTTTACAGAGGCAATTGAAAGACGAAGATCAGTTCGCGGTTTCTGCCTACAAGGCTGATGTATACAGCCAGCGTCTTGAAGAGCTTCAGGCCCGCCTGAGTTCGTTGCTTTTGGTGTATACCGACGATTATCCGGATGTGGTGAGCCTGAAATACCAGATTGAAGACGTAAAGGAAGGAATTCGTGAAGCTTCTAAACGAGCAGACAAGGGACAGGTTAATATCAGTGAAGAAGAAAAAACGCTGAATCCGCTTTATCAGGAGTTGCGTAGCAGGCTTTCTCAGACGACAACTGAAAAACAGGCCAAGATGAAGCGTGTTGAGGCTCTGAATGAGCTATTGGAAAAGGAATATGACCGCAGGGCGCGTGTAGCGGAAAGAGGCGCGGAAGAAGCCGAGCTGACGCGTGACTATAACGTTACGAAGAAAATCTATGAAGATATGCTGGAGCGGAAAGAGAAAGCCAGGCTTTCCATGACGCTGAATATTGAAGGACAGGGTGTTACCTACAGGGTTCAGGAACCTGCCTTACCTCCTCTGTATCCGGTGGGATTGCGCTTTTTGCATTTTGTGATGGCTGGCCCGATCGTTGGGGGCTTGGTAACAATTGCTATTTTTGTCGCTTTTGTATTGGTCGATCCTAGAGTCAGATTTCCAGAGCGTTTGAATGGTTTGAATGTGCCAATGCTCGCGGTCGTTCCTCATATGACTACGCCTATTTCAAAGCGTGTTTTCAAAGTGGATATAGTGTTGTCAGCCTTCTTAATATTATTAATTCTGGCCTGTTATCTGGGCTTGGCGTACGCTTCCAAGATCGGGGCGATTTAGATGAAACAGAAGACCAGCGAGATAAAGACTCTCTATCAGTCGAAGCAGACTGCAAATGAGGGAGCAGATATTGCCAAAATGGGAGAGGTGGAGAGTTTTTCGGAAGCTACGCTCCAGGAACTCAAAATTATCTATCCAGGTATGGCGAATGCCAGAATACTTAACATTTTTCGTGAGTTGAGAACGCAGTTATTACAAGGGCAGCGGCACAACAACTTTGTCTGTATGGTGAGCTCGACTAATCACGGAGGTGGCGCGAGTTACATAACGAAAAATCTGGCAGCCGTTTTTGCCCTCGATAAGGCAAAAACAAGTCTTATAATCGATGCTAACCTTTATGGCCCAAGTATTCAGGATTTAATTATTGGTGAGGCTGAGCACGGCATTACCGATTATCTCAGTTTGGGTAATATCGATATCAAGGATATTGTATACGCTACCGGAATACCGAGGTTGCGAGCCATTCCCTTGGGTAGCAACTGCGAGGGTGCTGCTGAGTATTTTTCGTCCAGAAAAATGAATGCTTTTATACAAGAGGTTCGATCCCGCTACCCTGACCGATTTATTTTTATCGACGCTCCGCCGATTTTGAGCTCGTCGGAAGCGAGAATTTTGTCAGATATTGCTGACATTGTCTTATTAGTCGTTCCGCACGGGAGGGCTACCGAACCTCAGATTGAGAGCGCCATTGAGATCGTCGGCAAGGACAAGCTGACCGGCCTTGTTTACAACAACTGAAACGGAAATCTTAAGCCATGCAATCGCGAATAGCGACCATTTGTGCGATTTTAACATTGATTCTGGCTAGTCCAGTCAATGCATTACAACTGGAGTCCTCTGCCAGACTAGATACTGAATACTCGGACAATATATATCGGGCCTCTAAAGACAAGGATGATGATGTATTGCGAGGCTTGGAATTAGACATTGCCTTCAAGGAAGAAGGTAAGCGACTACAAGCAGATGGTTCTATCAATATTCGTGACGAGTTTTATTTTAATGACTCTTACGAAGATAATACTTCGATTACTACCGGTTTTGGTCTCGTAAATTTCGGTCTGGTAGAGTCCTTTCTGGATTGGCAGAGTAGCTTCACGCGTGAAGAAACCCGCCGAGACCAATCCGAATTAGAGAACCCCGATAACAGGGAATTCAGGGATACTTTTAGAACGGGGCCCAGTTTTCGATACAAGATTAGCAATGCAGCGATTCTCTCGGCTGGAAGCCAGTATGTAAACGTCGAAAATTCCAACGAAGATATTTCTGATTCGAAACGCTCTGACTCAAATTTGGGGCTGTTGTACTCCGTAAACGAGGGCTTTGATGTCTTCGTGAACAGCCGTTATGAAGTAGTAATCGATGGTGATGGGGAGGACGAGTATCACCGAGTAACGAATAGTTTGGGACTTACCCGGCAGATTGCAAAAGGCTTGGTGAGAATTGAGTACGGTAAAACAAAAATCGATCCTGAACTTGACCCCAGAGAAGACGCAAGGTACGCCAACATACGATTTGAAAAAGACGATGTGTTTGAGCATAAAGTGATTTTGACCTATCAGGAAGATATATCTGACACTACGATAGGGTTCGATTTTGATGAGGTTCAGGAGCGACAAGCAGAAGGTAATTTGGATGCGGTAGAGCAGGACGATATTCTCAAGACCCGCCGTTATAAACTAGGGCTTATTCGGGATCTTGGCGGTGTTATCTATGACTTAGAAGGGTATTTCACCAAGCAGGATTATCGTATCCTGGAAAACAATGAGGAAACCAAGGGGGCAATGCTTTCTTTGACTTGGGCGGTAACCTCAAGTTTAAATGCCGGTTTCAGTTATCAGTATGAAATCAATGAGTTTCTTGATGCCCCCGAAGACGGGCGGGATCGCCGTCATACCTATGGTTTAACCAGCGGTTATCAATTCACCAAGCGTCTTTCGTTTGATGCGCTTCTCCAATTTGATTCCCGATATAATAATTCGAATAGTCTGCGTGAGTTTGAAGAGTTATCACTTAATCTTGGGGTAAAGTGGAAGTTACTTTAGATACTAGTGTGCTAATTTGGATGATACTAACAGGTCAGTTAGAACATCCTCAAGATATGATGTGGTCTAATTCCGCCAGCACCCCCTCCCAGGAATACCTCGAATGAATAAGAGCCAGGGATGCTTGGCTTAATTTTCTCCTAAGGTCTTCATCTTTGGCAGCAGTTATCAGAGCCTTCAGAAAGGCATCAGGTGAATCTGCTACCAAGGCATGCACATCCCGTTCACATTGAATGCCTTCCATCGCAATTGGCGTCCCCACTACCGGAAGACCGCATGCGAATGCTTGCAGCACCTTGTTTTGTACGCCTCGAGCTATTTGAAACGGTGCAACGAAAATATCAGCCTCGTCAAAATACTTCTTTATATCGTCCACATAGCCCGTAACAACGATGCCATTTTGATCGTTTAGATCAAGCAGGCGTTGGCTTGGATTCATCCCTGCAATGACGAACTCTGCATTCGGAAACTCGCCCCTGAACTCAGGCCATATATTTTCTATAAACCAATGCACTGCATCTGAGTTAGGGAAATAATCCATCACCCCCGTAAAGAGTAACCTTGGCAAGGGTTTTCCACGAGGTTCTGCAGGAGGACAAAAAAAACGGGTATCCAAGCCGTTGGCGATTACATGTAATTTGCCTAGGTCACTGTCTAGATGATGCAACAGATCGACCTCAGCCTGGGAAATAAAAAAACAATGATCGAAGTAACGGTGGATGCGTTGTTCGTATTTGAATAGTGTTTTGCTCTCACGCTGGAATACCAGGCTAAATGGAAAGCTTTTCAACTCCGCATATTGTCTCCATTTGTCTGAGTCTAGATCCATAAAATCCATAATCAGTTTCGGACGGTGCTGACCGGACAGCATTTTGCTTGTGGACTTAAAGACATATTCGGCCATGCTCGAGCTGGTACACATCAAAACATTAGTCAGGTGTGTATTCAGGTGTTCGTCTATGAGTCGTTGTAGCGAGGGCGTGTAAAAGTTAACGATACTAAGAGGGAGCCCTTGTAAAAGACCGAGCAGGTAAGTCCACTTTCCTCTAACAGGAACACTGTCGGTGTTGATGCCCAAAAGTTGTCTTAATTCCTCCGCGAGTCGCTCATCGTTTTCTGACTCTGTTGGAAAAAATACATGAACTTTATGCCCTTGCTCCACCAAATGCTTAATTTGGTAGAAAGTACGTATTTTTTCGCCTTTGTTGGGTGGGTATGGGACGCGGTGGGAGATTATTGCAATGTTCAATTTTCCGTTTGACATTTGATGCTCTTTGAAAATGCGTTACCTGAAACTAAAAGGCCGAGCCTCAACAAATGAGGCTCGGCCTATATTCTATCCTTATTTTTATCTAAAAGCTGTCCGCACCGGGTTCTGAATTTGACCCTCTGCTTTCTCCATCAAAGTCCGTTGGTACGTCAACGAGACCGGCGACTTCCCCAACACTGTTAGCGCCACTAGAGGACAGGTGCAAATTACCCGCCGAAGCGTCAACGAAGAGGTTTGAAGCAGCACTGGAACTATTGCCACTTTGATCAAAGGTGCCATTATTGCGATAGCCAATAGTTGCATCAACAAGGTTATTTCTCACTTCTCCGCCGCTTGTAGCAAAGCGGAATTCAATGGACTTATTGAGGTTTCCATTGGTTAACACCGTATTGTGGAATACTTTTGTGCTATTGGAGTCCCAAACAATAATGGCAGCATCTGAATTGGTTTTTCGGCTACTGCTGTAAAGCCCGGATTCGTAATAGATCATGTTGTTACGAATGATACCGCCGCTATGATCCTGACCGGATGCATTATCAAATAGTCCAAAAGCGATGGCTCTATCGACGTTAATGAACACATTGTTTTCAGCAATAGTGCCTGCCGCGCCATTCCACATTAGTATCGCCGGATTCCAGAGATTATCTGCTGAATCCGGAGTGTGGAAATTCTTGAACAGATTATTACGAACTATCCAATTTTGACCCGCATGGACATCAACACCGTTTGTATAACCGGTACCACCCCCGCCATGGTCTGTCGAAGGAGGGCCATTGGTGTACTCCATTGACGAGTACTCGACAATGCCGCCGTCTACACCGTTTCCAAATCCACTGGGATTGGCTTTGATGAACTGTTCTCCCGAATTAATCAGGCGCACATTATAGATGTGGGGTTGTTCCGCTCCTGGATTAAATATAATCGTATGCGAGAACACATCACGAATCGTTAAATTGGTGATGGTTAATCCCGTTGCGTCGCTCCATATTCCATGTGGGACATTGCCGTAGCTCGCGTTATCCATGCCTTTGCCGACCAGAACGACATCCTCAGCAGTGTTTCCGGTGCCCACAAGAGTGATGTTGTTTTTTCGAATATAAAGCGTATTGGAGAGATTGTAAGTTCCAGGCGCCAGACGCAAAATCGTATTGTCCTGCAGACTGGATACAGCCGTCTGCAATTCGCTATTCGAGCTCACATTCACGGTTGTACCGCTTGGGATTTCGAGCGGGGGAGGAGCGTCGGATGGGAATGCTGGATTGAAGTTTGCGCTAGTGCTTGTAGAGGTGTCACTACCACCAGAGCTGGAAGAGTCGCCTCCACTATCTCCAGAGCTGTCTTCAGAATCTACCGTTACAGTGGCAGAAAAATTTGTTGGCGCCGCGGCTAGAGCAGAGGAAGAACCACCAGAACCACCGTCAGAGCCACCACCAGAACCACCACCAGAACCACCTTCGGTCGAGGCGCCCTCGACGGAAAATGCAATAATCACTGGGCCACGATGAAATCCCTCATTGTCAGCTTTCAAAATAGAGAGATACAGCAAATTGTTTGCTTGGTCGTATGTGCCTCCGCCAATTTTATTATCAGTTCCAGTACCAAAAGGTACGGTAAATCTCCCATAATCATATGGTTCTACTTCGTGCGGTTGCAATTGGCCCAGCTTTACACGTACGAGGTCATCTAGGTCCCATAGCCAGTAGAAGTTGTAGTTATCGCTTGAGTCATAAGAACAAGGACCACCGCAGACATATCCAGTATTTTGAGTGATTTTGTATCCCAATCCCGAATCATGTCCGCCTGAATAGCCAATTGTTGCGTATGTGCGTGTACCCGGTATCACGAAGCCATACGTCGCTCGGGAAATGTGGGTCCAAATATCATTTGTTCCGCTTTCATTGTACAAATCGCCATTGAGTGGATTGGTCAAGTTGAAATCCAATATAGCTGCGGCATCGACGGGCCCCTGGTTTAAATTGGTGTCCACATATTCAGGATTCCATACAAAACCTGATGGTCCAATACTTAACCTTGTAGAAATGGCAAGACCGCACTGACCACTGATATGCGTAGCACCTAGTATGCTTTGCCAGTATGAGGGTAATCTCGAAATCCATCCAGCTGCATGTGCAGCTCCTGTCAATTCAAAGTAACCATCCACATTTGAACTCGCTATATCTCTAGCATTTCTAATTGCAAGAGTGGTGTGGGTATTATTTGCGGGTGCATCATAATATTCGTAAGCATTGACAAATAGTTGGCCGTTTGAGTACTCGAGTCCTCCGACACGGTCTATTGCCTGGGGGTTGCCTGAATAAGCACGATTCAATACTCTAGAAAAGTCTTGTATCGGTGAGCTTGAAACATTCAGGTCACTAAGTTTTTCGCTTTTCACCAATTGCGGTATTGGGAACTCAGCGATGGCTTGTTGGTTGGTCGCGCCAACGACAAAAAGTGAATTGTTATCTGGATTATAAGTCAAAATGCCCTCGGCATAACTCATGCTAGATTCGCCGTGAGTACTGCTTGATAGCCTGAAAGCCCCCTCATAAGTTAGATCACTAATGCTAAAGAGCGGCAGCGCTCCTAGGCTTAGTTGAGGATAAGCAAGAAAAGTGCACAGAAAAAACAATCTTAGTTTTACGCTAAGCATATATTCTATGGTTGTTTTTTGTGCAGAGTGTGAGTTTGTGATCATTGGAGATGTCTCCTACATGGCTGACCTATTCATTCAACCTAGGCCAGTATGGTTTTTTTTACCAGAAAAGGTTTAGAAGGATGAGAAATAACTCAAACTACTCTTAGCTTTTGTTGTGATGCATAGCAAAAGCTATAGAATGTCACGCTCGAAAATATGAACCTATGAGTTGAAACAGCATGATTGAAAATATAGCAAAAATAGTGCTTTTCATGATTTTATTATCGGTAATCATGTACTACACGCGCGAACGCGAAGATTAGCAATGTTAACTGATACCCTATTTTCTATCATAATTCTTTTGTTTGTGGTTTTTGGCCTAACTAGGCCTTATGTCGCTTTATCTGGTGTCGTCTGGGTTGATACTGTCACTCCTCAACTGTTGTCATACAGTTTCTTGGCAGGAAAACCTCTGTCTATGTTATTAACGCTGAGTTTTTTTTTATCCGTCGCCTTAAACTTTCAAGCAATTCGGTCTCCTAAATATAAGCTTCCAACGTTTTTTTTAGCTGTCTTTGCTCTTTGGATATACCTATCAACTACGATGGCTAATCACCAGAGTTTGGCTTGGTTTAAGTTCGATATTGTTATAAAAATCATTCTTATCGCTGGCTTTATACCTTTTATCCTTGATTCGAAACGCAAAATTGAGTTTTTCATGTGGGTTTTTGTGTCCTCAGTGATTTTCTTCACTATGATCGGAGGTCTCAAAACCCTAGGGGGAGGGGGCGGTTACGCAGTATCGGTAATACAAACCTCAACAAAAAACAGTGGTATTACCGAAACTAGTACTTTGTCGATAATGGCCATAGTTATGCTCCCATTGCTTTATTTTTTATGGCGACGTTCTGCAGTCATGGCTCAAAAACGATATCTAAGATATTACATATATCTAGCGGCTTTCACTGCTGTGCTAGCGGCCATTGGGACTTATGCAAGGTCAGGGTTAGTGTGTTTTATGTTTCTTTGCTTTTGCCTGTTTTTGTTTTCGAAAAAGAAAGCTCTGGTAGCAAGTCTATGTATATTTCTAGTAATTGCCTCTTTTCCCTTTTTACCTAAGGATTGGGTTGAAAGAATGAGTACTCTTTCTGATCCGAATAAGGAAGAGTCAGCTCTCGGAAGGCTGGTCGTGTGGAGATGGACTATAGACTATGCAAGTGAAAATCCCTGGTTTGGGGGGGGGTTTTATTCATATTTGGATAACAAGGAGCAGTTACACTTGTACGCAGGAGATGACGAAGAGTTTGATCCAAATCCGAAGGGTAAGGCTTTTCATAGCATAATTTTTGAAGTGTTGGGCGAACTTGGATTTGCAGGGCTGTTTATTTACTTATGTTTTATTATTTCAGCTATAGTGCCGGTCTTTAAGACTTACTTTGGAAGAACTTACGAGGATTGGCACACAGACATTTCCATTGTCTTACTGATTTCTATCGCCACATTTGGTCTTGGAGGTCTGTTTGTTGGGATAGCCTATATGCCCTGGATTTTTTATTTATTATTTCTAAGCGTTAGCATTCGAAATGTACCTAGGGAAAAGGGTGAAGCCTGACATATGAACTATCTAACTTCGCTGCGCGGACTTGCAGCAATCTTGGTTGTCTTGTTTCATGCAAAACCCCATTTTAGTCGCGATAATCTAGGGCTTGCTTATGATGTGATTTATAATGGATTTTTGGCAGTAGATTTTTTTTTCGTATTGAGTGGTTTTATTCTTGGGTATACCTACTTATCCACATTTTCGGAAGTTACTCCGAGGCAATACAAAAAATTTATTTTGAAGCGTATAGCTAGAATTTACCCTCTTCACTTTTTTGTTCTACTACTATATGTTTCGATACCTCTTGCCTTAGTCGCGACAGGTCGATCAGTAGAGCCTGAACGCTATTCTCCAGAGGGCTTTCTAGCAAAATTATTGCTCGTAGATACATGGTGGACAGGATACCATTTCACTTGGAATATACCCTCTTGGTCAATAAGTATTGAGTTTTTCGCTTATCTTATCTTTCCCTTTCTCGCCTGGCTAATTTACCGATCAAGTTATTGGATGATATTAATTTTGTACTTGGTTTCCATGACTTTGGTTTCTGTATCTTTCGGTGCGCTTGGTTTCTCTAGTATCGGGGAAGGTATTGGTTCCCTTGGTCTTCTTCGCGGTGTTTGTGAGTTTACAGCGGGTATATGTATATACATGCTGGTTTTCAGATTTAAGCTAGTTAACGCTGTGTTTGGAATGTGTTTGACATGGCTTTCAATCCTTCTCTTTGTGTTCTTGCAGTCAATTGACATCGAAGATTATTTTTTTGTCCCTTTGTGTTTCTCTATGCTTTTATGTGGATTGGTCAGTTTCCAAGGAAGGATTCAAAAAGTGTTATCGAATGCTGTATTGGTTTATTTGGGTGAAATTTCCTATTCCTTATACCTGTCCCACTTTTTTGTTCTGGATTTTATGACCAAAGCTTTCTTGGAAAACGAAGAGGTGGCCAGTTCTTTTTGGTTATTAAGCTATGTATTTGCAACGATTTTGTTTTCTGTTGCGACTTATCATCTGATTGAAATGCCGGCTAGAAGGTGGTTAGTCCGAAGATGGGCCACAGCTTGATGATTGCAACTGGTTCGACTATTTCCAATAGCAAGGCGCAGGGTTAGAGAATGAAAGTACGTTACAGATCAATGGATACGCTGCGCTCTGTGGCAATCTTAATCGTTGTTTTGGCTCACTCTGTCCTATCGTACGGCGCGCCGAGCTTTCTGGCACCGCTCCAGCTTGGTGGTGTTGGTGTTGATCTATTTTTTGTTCTTTCCGGCTGGCTGCTGGGTTCGCAACTCTTTAAAGAAGCCCTCAATACCTCAACGATCGACGTAAAGAAGTTTTGGGTGCGTCGATGGTTTCGAACATTACCTGCCTATTTTGCTGTTTTAAGCGCCTCTGTCATTCAGCGGTACTTAACAAAAGAAAATGTAGATTTTCCTTTGGAATACTTCTTTTTTATCCAGAACTATGATTTCCCTCTTGAATTTTTTTCGGTTAGCTGGTCTCTCTGTGTAGAGGAACAGTTTTATTTGGTAATTGCGCCACTACTCTTATTTCTGTCAAAGCTTTCGAGGTTTGTATCGTTAGCCGCGCTCTGTGTTATTTTGATTGTACCATCGGTATTTCGTGTACTAGGTTGGTTTGAATACTCAGAGGAAACCCATGTCCGAATGGATGGTTGCATAGCTGGAGTGATAATTGCTCAAATCCGGTACTGCTTCCAGGGTGTTTGGGACCGGTTTGCGGTGATATCGCGAGCCTGCTTTTTACCCTCCTGTTGTTTGTTTGTTTGTTTTTTTATTGCCAGGTATCAAGGTTGGGAAGAATGGTTGCAGAATCCTAGTCCCTTAGTCTTAGCCGTGGTTTTTTCTATATGGGTAATCTTTGCTAACTCTAGCGCTCAAATTCTTAATCGATTTTATTTTCCAGGCGCTCATTATATCGCAACCAGGTCCTATGCACTTTACTTGCTTCATCCCGAGTCTCTTGCGTTGATGGCTCGTTATTTCAAAGATACCCCCTTTATAATTTATTTTGTCCTAACAGTCCTTATAAGCTTGATTTTGTCAGAAGTCTTGTTTCGACTTGTTGAAAAGCCTTTTATGGATATGAGAGAGCGAATTTCCATTGCGAAGGATTCTCGGTAAAGCGCAAGCGGTTAGTAGTTAAAGATGGGCTTCTTCATGGATCGGGTCTTTTAAGGAAGCTGGGTATATACGTCAAGATTATTGCCCACACCTCATGCCGGGTGACTCTGAGGCTAGCCAGCCAAACCAGAGGCATGACCAGCGCAGTGTACAGAAAGGATATCCAGGGTTCTTCAGTATTGTATCCTACAAAGTAATCGATACATTCTGCAGCAAGCCAGCACAATAATGTCGTCAACAAGGATGGGATGAGTCGTCTGTACATTCCGAAAACTCCCGCGCCGACCCCCAATTTAATGGCCAGGGTTTTCAGCACAATTTCGATAACGCCAGACAATACAAGTGCCCAGGCGACATTGATCAGTCGGAACTCCCCAAAGTAAAAAGACGCGAAGATGACCAGGGCAATCCGAACCGCAAAAATCACCAGTGAAGTAACAAACATCAATTTTTCTGCGCCAAGCGCGACCAAGGCAGTATCCGAGAAGCTGTGAACGGCCTGAAGCATTGCCCAAATGGCCAATGCTGACGCGATAGGTATGGCCGCGTCCCATTGATCACCAAACATCAGTCTGATGATCGGAAAAGCGGCTACATGGACGACGATAAGAACAGGCAGACTAAATGCACTTTGTAGAGAGATGACTTTTAGATAGGCTTCACTTACAGACTGCCCGGCGCGATTGATCGATGAAAGATAGGGTAGCACTACTGGGCCGGCAGCCTGGACGATGATCTTATTGATGAAGAGAATCAGTCCTAAACCACGGGAGAAAAGGCCGACATCTGTCATGGTTCCAGCCCGGCCAATGACTAAATCTGATATCGACTCGGAAAACCTCGTGAACAGTTGCGCCACACTGACAAGCATACCAAATTGAATTAGTTGGCCCATGTTTTTAAAACTTGGCTTCCACGGGGTTCCTTTTGGCGTGAAATACTGGATGATCAAAAACTCTGAAACCGATCCTGCCAAGAGTCCAATGGCAAGTCCGTAGTAACTGAAGTCCAGCACGACGAGCACGATACTGGTCGCTGTGAGAATGAAGTTACTGCCAAACTTTACGAAAAATATTTGCTTGAACTTCATTTCCCTTGAAAGGAGGGCATAAGGAACGCTTGCAAAAGGCGAAAGCAGAAAACTGATGGCGATGATCCACAATAGAGTGGACAGAGCGGGCTCGTTGTAAAAATCATCTACGAATGGCGCTGAGATTGCGATAATGGCGCCAAGCCCCCAGGAGATGAGCACCATGACGCCGATCGAACGACGTATCTTGTCTTCATTGATTTCAACTTCCCGAACCAGAAATTGACCAACGCCGAGAGAGCGCAATTCGATGGCTAAAAGAGCAATTGAGCTGGCGATGGCGTAAACACCGACTTCGGCCGGGGTAAGCAATCGGGCCAGCACAACGACAGAGACCAAACTAATCACCTGGACAGATTGCTGCGCAAATACGGTAAAAAACAACGCGCTTTTCATTCCTGTCATTAAACTGATCTCAAAATTGGGTTGGACGGTTATTTGCTAAAAGGATTGGCTTACATCAGGCCAGAATCTGTTTATACAAGTCATAGTAACGGCGCCGCATGATATGTTCTGTGAACATGTTTTCGTAGCGAAGCCGTGAAGCTCGAGTCAGATCCTCGCGGGCAGAATCATCACTGTCGGCAATGTTCTCCATGGCTTCCGCGAAGCTTTGAGTATCATTATTGGGTGTGACAAAGCCGGTTATTCCGTTTTCCACGATCTCAGGATTGCCGCCTGCATCAGTCACTACGCAGGGTTTTCCCAAGCACATCGCTTCAAGTAATGTCATGGATGTTCCTTCACTCAGGGAAGATAATAAGAACACGTCGATAGCGTGTAACGCCGCGATAGGATTCGGCATGTAGCCAGTAAATGTCACTTTGTTGGCAATACCGAGTTTGTGAGCCTGCTGTTCGAGTTCGTCTCTCAGTTCTCCATCGCCAATGATCACCAGGCTCTGGTCAGGTTTTTTTGCCTGAGACAGCGCAAAGGCATCGATCATCATTTTCTGGTTTTTAATCGGATCAAGCCTGGCAACGGTACCAAAAACAAGGTCATTGAGGGGGATGTTCCATTTGCTTTTAAAGGCATCAGCGTTTTCGACAGCCTTCTCTTGGGCGATGTCGCGAATGCCGTTATAGATTACATCAATCCTGGAAGAGGAAAAGTTCTCATATTCAACAAGGGCTTGTTTTGTTGCTTCCGATATTGCTGTGATGCTGGCCGTGAAACGCGAAAATACCGGATTCAACAGCATGCGCTTCCAGCTCGATGTATCAGGATAGAAGCGTCCGTGCTCGGTAAAAATCACTTTAGCTCCGGTCCCCACAGCGGCCAGTAACCCATAAATATAAGGCGTATACTGATGACAGTGTACGATTTGAATGGTGTTTTGTTTGATGGTTTTACGTAGCTTCCTTACCAGAGACCGGTCAAACCCGGGACTGCGATTACCGCCACTCACTTCAATGCCAAGTGAAATCAGTTCCTCCCCCCAAGGCCCGATGGGTGACTCGAGGCAAAAAATACTCTGACGGTAAGTATCGAGGTCAGCTCCCTGGATCAGATTTTTGATCACTTGTTCTGTGCCGCCAATTCTCATGTCGTAGGTCACATGAAGAATTTTGATCTTTGGACTCGCTTTTATTTGCGACATAAGAAGGGCTAAGCCTCGGCCTGGTAGACTTTGAACCAGAGGCAAAACATCAGCATGCTCCAGAGCAGAGCGCTGTGGTCAAATTTTCCGGATTGGTGTTGATCCCAGTAATTGCGGATTTTTGCGGGATCAAAATAGCTCAACAGACAGCTGTTCTCAGCAAACAATTCGCGCTCGCAAATCGGTTTTAGTTCATGTCGCAGCCAGGACGCCAAGGGCACGGAGAATCCCATTTTTTTCCGATACAGGATTTCGTCAGGAAGCAGGCTTTTAAAGCATTCTTTAAGGATGTATTTCTTTTCCTGCTTTTTTAACTTGAGCTGAGAGGGAATGCGAGCCGCATATTCGATGACGCGATGATCCAGCAGTGGCGCACGAACCTCGAGTGAGTGGGCCATACTCATACGATCTACTTTGACCAGGATGTCTCCCGGTAAAAAGGTTTTCATGTCCGTGTAGAGGATTCTGGAGACATGATCCGGGCCATTGTTGTCGTTGTATGCTTTGATGCTGATTTCACTGGGATGGTAGTCTCCAAGCGTTTTTTGAAAGGCATCAGTAACAAGATCTTGCCATGTCATGTCGTCGATTTGTGCGTTTGATACATAAAAGGCAGCGGCAGGATCAAGGCTTAAGCTATGTAGTAGCGAGCCAGCCCGCCTTGCAAAGGCAAATGGTAGTTGTTTGAGCGTACCGGATATTCGATTGAAAATTTGTTTGCGCAAAAACAGGGGTATCTTGTCGCGCAGCATGTTCTCTGTCTGGTCTACCAGGTACTTCTCATACCCGGCAAATATCTCATCGCCGCCATCTCCCGCCAATGCTACCGTGACCGCTTGCCGAGCCAGTTTGGAAACATAAAAGGTGGGCACCAGTGATTGATCTGCGAACGGCTCGTCAAAAAATTTCGCGATCTCCTCCAGATTTTTTTCAAAGCCACTTTCTACAACATATTCATGGTGGTCAGTCTGGTATTGTTTGGCGACGATTTGGGCAAACTCGGTTTCGTTGTATCTTTTTTCGTCAAAACCGATAGAGCAGGTGGTAACTTGATCACTTTGTTGCGCCATGAGCGCAACAATTCCGCTTGAATCCACACCACCACTAAGAAATGCTCCGAGGGGGACGTCACTGATCATTCTTTGTTTGGTGCAGTGTCGAATAAGGTCGAGTAACTCTTCTTTAATCTCGGATTCCGAGAGCTTTGCATTATTGTCAAAAGTAATATCCCAATACCGCTTTTCTGAAAATCCATCTTTGTTAATGGTCAGAAAATGACCAGGTTTTATCTTATGGATATGCTGATAGATGCTTTTGGGGTCGGGTATATACTGATAAGCGAAAAAGTCATAGATTGCATCGGGTCTCAGAGTTTTATCTATGGAAGGCGCTTGTAATATGGCTTTAATTTCGGAGCCGAATACAAAAGTATCGTCATTGTGATAGTAGTAGAGCGGTTTTTTTCCAATCCGGTCGCGGATCAGGTGCAGATTGTCTTTTCTCGTGTCCCAAATAGCGATAGCAAACATACCTGCCAGTTTCTCGACGAAGGAGATGCCCTCTTTTTCATACAAGGCAAGAATCACTTCAGTATCGGTTTGGGTCGAAAACTGGTGCCCGGCTTTTTCGAGAGGTGC
The DNA here is from genome assembly GCA_965230795.1 of Oleiphilaceae bacterium. Lineage (GTDB taxonomy): Bacteria > Pseudomonadota > Gammaproteobacteria > Pseudomonadales > Oleiphilaceae > PZPK01. The sequence goes on from OZ246020.1 coordinate 1,007,653, forward strand.
TTTGAGTTCCTGAAAGTTATAGATCTCACCATTGAATACCACAACAATGCTACTGTCAGCATTGTGCATGGGCTGGGTTCCTGCTTCGCTCAGATCGAGAATGCTGAGTCGCTGATGGCAGAGTCCCACTTGATCATCCAGGTAGGTGCCGTTTGCATCAGGCCCCCGATGATGAATGGCCGCTCCCATTTGCAGCAAAGTATCGTTGTCGCCATAGTCGGAAGTGAAGCGAGTAAAACCTGCCAAACCGCACATTTATAATATTTTTCCTTTACAAATCAAATACGTTGCCATCGGATTAATCAACCGAAAGAATATCGGTCTATCCCGCCCAATGCCCAGGGGGCTCCCAGAATAAGTTGCATCAGGCAGGCGCGGGGCGAAATTTTGATCGTAACCAGCCAAGTCCGATGCGAGCCAAGCTTTTCCATCGGTAAGCCTGCCATGGTTGATAGTAGGCTGATTTTAAACTGCATAGAAAGGCAAACGAAAAATCACCGGTATCTTCTGAAATGATCGCCAGAATTCCAAATGATTCCGCCAAGGCTTTTTTCCGCAAATTGACCAACTTTTCGCCGACACCGCCCTTAGAGAAGGTTCGACGAATCACTTCCATGTGGTACTGGTGCGTGTTTCGGGTTGAACGAGACGTGGATTTTGCATGGACGCGATAGCGAACAGCAGCATCCGCTACATACCCCAAACTGTGTTTTGAGGCCACTTTTAGCCAAAGATCCCAGTCTTGCAGAGCTTTAAGGGATTGATCAAAACCGCCACATTCGAAAAAAACAGACTTCTTCATGAGCACGGTTGAGGTGCCGATAAAGTTGTTGACGACCAGTGTTGATAGAACGTCATCCGATGTGTGTGGGCTCACATCACTGGAGCGAGTAGTGCCGTCGTGATTGTGACCAAAAAATACGGAATCTGTGCAAGACCAGTTATAGCGATCAGTCAGTTCCATCTGTTTTTCGAGTTTGTCAGGCATCCAGATATCGTCGGAATCCAAAAAGGCCAGCCAGGTGCCATGCGCTTCCTGGGCACCATAATTTCTGGCGGCAGCGGCACCTTGATTCTTTTGACGTAAAAATCTGACTCTATCACCGTAACCGTTGACGATATCGACGGTGTTATCAGTTGAGCCGTCGTCGATAACAATGAGTTCCCAGTCATCGAAGGTCTGCTGAAAAACGCTGTCTATGGATTGAGCAATGTAGGGGGCTGAATTGTAAGCGGGCATTATGATGCTAGCGCTCACCTCCCTCGGTTTATTCATGACAAATTAATTCCAAACAGTTTTATCACTTCGTGTTGGCTTGAGACTCAAAGCGCAGAGTCGCTGCTGCTTCTAGTAAATTCTGGATTAAGGAGCATTTTTCTTGAGTAAAAAGCTTCAGCAAGCCCTGATGGTGAGTTGCATTCCATACCGCGGATGCGCAGCAGAGACCAGAATAGATCATCGGTGAACCAGGCTTTGGTATTCTGGCTGTTGTACACGCGCTGAAGAATATCAATCTTTCGCTTTGCTTGATCTTCGCTTACCGGTAAAAATACATTGGGGGAGCCAAGGTCGCCATCCCACTTTGGAATTTCATACTCCAGAATCTGGTGATTCCTGAAAGTATTCCAGGTTAGCTCGGAGATCAATCGATGATCTTGATGAAGATCATGCCTGAAGTGGGTGAAAACCAGATCTGGCTTGATTTTACTCTTGATGTCTTCAAACGCTTCTTTAACTGCAAGTCCGTGATAGGGCAGGAATCCATCCCTGAAATCATGAACGATAATATCAAGTTTGGCCGCTGAACCAGCGAAATGACTGGCTCCAGCCCTTGCTTCCTGTTCCCGCTTCTCGTTAGAGGTAAATACAATCCAGTGGATCGTGGCGTCCGGATTCGTTTTTATCACCGACTCAATGGCTGCACCGCAGCCAATTTCAATATCGTCACAGTGTGCGCCCAGTGCCAAAATGCTCGGGGCGTGAGCTGCTTGCGGGGCTAGCTTAATCATTTTTCCAGATCATCCAAGGGGTATCCCCCGAGTCGTACAAAGTGTCAAAACGTTTTTTATCTTTAAAGGTATCCATCGCGGCCCAGAATCCCTCGTATCGCTGAGAGTAAAGCTTTTTCTCTTTTATGAGCCTCTGGAAAGGTTCTTCTACGAGCTCATCACCGGGTTCCATGTACTTAAAAATATCGCGGTGAAGAACAAAAAAACCGCCGTTAATCCAGTATTCAGCTCCGCCGACGTGTTCAATTTGCGTCACCAGGCCTGAGTCATCGGCTTCTACAGCATGAAAGCTCTGAGATGGGCGAACTCTAACGAAACTTGCCACGGCATTGTTGCTTCGGGTGAGATCAATTTGAGATTGCATATCAATATCTGAAAGGCCATCACTATAGTTGGCAAGAAAGTATTCATCGTCACCCAACCAGGGTTTGATCGCCATCAAGCGTTGTCCGATATTGGAATGCATCCCTGTGTCGATAAATGTTATTTTCCAGTCATCAATATCCTGGCTGAGCAATTCAATTTCCCGCCCACCTTTAGACAGTACGAAGTTGTTGGAGATGGTTTCTTCGTAGTTCAGAAAGTAGTCCTTTATAAGATCGCCTCGATATCCCAGGCACAAAATAAATTCCTTGTGTCCCTGTTGTGCATAGTATTTCATCAGGTGCCATATGATAGGCCGTTGCCCGATGGTCGCCAGTGGCTTGGGAATCGTTTCGGAGTATTCTCTCAGGCGGGTACCTAGACCACCGCAAAACAGTACGACTTTCATTTTTTTACTATCCTTGGTTAATTAAGCGATTCGTTTTAGCAAGCTTGCCCCGTGAAGCTCTCCTGCAGCAGCCTGAATCAGTTGGATTTCCAGACCGGACTTTTCAGCAATATCCAGCAGCGATTTGGAACCATCGGATTGATTCAGCACCCACAACTTGGCGAGTATGCTGGTTTCAATGTCCTGCAGCCCCCCGGTTTTTCGATAAAGTCCTCGCTTACCGAGTTGAGGTTCCCCAAAAGGCGAGAGATTTTCAAAAACACCGTCTTTATCAAAGGCATCCAGTATATCGAGATAGGCGCCAATGGTTTTGCCCAGATACTGTGCCTGAACCAGGTCTAGATTGTCGGCAGAAGTATGATATTCGGGATAGCGTCCATTGGGTGTGCGCATGAGACTACCCATTGGCAGGTTGAAACCCGGAGAACAAAATTGCCTCTCGTCATAGCCGTAGGGTGAAAACGGAAGCTCGGTGAATTCTCGTTCGCTGGCAGACAGAATGTGTCGCACCAGTTTGTCAATGTAGCTGTTTCCCTGTCTGCTCTCTTTGTAGTGCAGATACCCTGAGTCTCCGGCAACTGCGAGGACCAGTCCAGCCTTTACTTTTTCAAGGTTATTTCGGTTCTGATGCAACCACGTAATAGAACCGATAGTTGCTGGCGCAAATACAAAACGATAGGAACGGTTAAGTGAGTCCTGACTTTTGAGTTGATTAATCAGTTGTGCAGCGATGCTTATTCCACTCAGGTTGTCGTTACACAGGGATGGATGACAGATGTGCGTGAAAATCAGGAATTCATCATCACTGCTTCCAGGGATGTACACTTCGCCATAATTCAGCTGGCCAGGCTTGAAGGCACTGTCAATGACAACCCTGTATTCCTTGTCCGAAAGCGAGCGTCTCTGCTTATCACTCAGGCAAAATCCCCAGGTCTTGTTGTAGTACGACGTGCGGTAGGGAATCCAGTCTGGTTTCTCCGGAATACTATGCAGATGTTGTTGCAGTTCATCGATGCCAACCACTCTGTCTACGGGTTCGCTATAACTGACAACGTGCAAATTGTGATTTTTAAAGTCGACTACCTTTTCACCATTCAGGGTTGCTATGTAGCCGTCTTCAATATGCCATTCGTCAGGAATCGTCCAGTCAAATACGGTGGTGCCGGTGTCAACTCCATGGATCTGCACACCCGCGTATTCTTCCAAATGTCGCAGGGTTGCGCGAATGCCGGGGCCTGTAATACTCCGGCAAATCGGGTACAAAGTGCGAATCAGAGAATAAGCTTCTTCTCCCAAAACCTTTTCGCTTTTGTCTCGGGAGAACGGCGCCCAATTAAAATCATTCATTGCAGATGGTTACTCGACTAAGAATTTCGCTTTAAAAACGCCAGAAGAAAGCGTCATCAATCTGTTGTGTCGAGAGCAGGTACTTAAGCTGTTTTAGTCGTGTGAAGGGACGCGCCTGAAACACCTCTTTAGACATATCGATCTGGCTAAATACCTGAAGCAACTGCTGCGCGCCTTTTTCTGCGTTCCAGTCGCACGAGAAGCCGGGCAGCTCAGAATTGATCTTGTCAAAGTTGACACGATAGCTTCGGTTATCGCCACTGCTGTCGCCGAAAGTGGTTTCACAGCCGGGGAAAGTTGAACCTACGATCTCAGCGATCTCCCGAACCCGATAATTGTCGCTGTTGTCACCGACGTTGAAAATCTGATTATGGATTGTTTCTCGAGGTGCTTCCACCGCACATTTAATCGCTTTACAGATATCCAGTACGTGAACCAGCGGACGCCATGGGCTGCCGTCGCTAATCATTGCAATCTTTTTCTCTGTCCACGCAAGGCCCGACAAGTCATTCAGCACGATATCAAAACGCATGCGAGGCGAGGCGCCGAATGCTGTCGCATTCCGCAAAAATACCGGGCTGAACTTGTCGTCAGCCATCTTTGAAACATCCTGCTCTACTTTGACTTTACATTCCGCGTAGGCCGTCTGTGGGTTGGTTTCGCAGGTCTCGTCCAGAAAATCACCGCTGCCGGCACCGTAGACGCTACAGGAAGACGTGTAAACGAAACGTTCAATACCTGCTTCCTTACAAAGCTGGGCTATCCTGACGCTGCCTTTGTGGTTGATTTGATGTGTAATTTCGGGGTTGTTCTGACCGAGCGGATCGTTTGACAGTTCTGCAAGATGGACGACCGCGTCGATACCTTTTAGATCCGAAAGCTCGATATTTCGCAAATCTTTATTGATCAGTTTGGCTTGGTACGGAATGTTTTTCTGGCTGCTGTACAACCAGCCGTCTCGATAGAACCCCGTATCCAGGCCGGTAACATCGTGGCCTGCCTGCATCAGCAAAGGGGCAAGTAATGAACCGATATAGCCTTCGGTTCCAGTAACTAGAATATTCATGTGGCAATTTTCCTTTTCGATAATCTCGTAAACTTTAGATTCTGCTTTGGCAATTAGTCCAGAACCGCCACCTCAGGGATTGGTACAACGAATTTGCCCCCCCATTCTTTAACATATGCGTGTTGCTCTGTAATTTCGCGGGCCAGGTTCCATGGGAGTATCAGAATATAATCCGGTTTGGTCTCTTTGATTACCGAAGGGTCCAGGATGGGTATTCGCGTTCCCGGCGTGTATTTTCCCTGTTTCTGAGGGCTACGGTCGGTTGTATAATCCAGAAAATCCTGTCTGATTCCACAGTAATTCAGCAAGGTGTTGCCTTTGCCTGGGGCGCCGTAGCCTACCACTTTCTTGCCTTCTCGTTTCTTCTCTATCAGAAACTCGAGAAGCTTCCGTTTTGTTTCCTTTACCTTTTCTTCGAAAGCCTTGTACAGCTCAAGCGAGCTGATGCCCCGACTGATTTCTTCCGCCCGCAGTTTTTCTACATTTTCAGTGACCGCGAGATCCGTATTTTCTGTATGTCGACCAAAAATTCGCAGGGAGCCACCGTGTGAGGGAAGTTCTTCGACGTCAAACAGGGTTAAACCGTGCTTGGCAAAAATCTGCTCGACAGTAAAGAAAGACAGGTAGGAAAAGTGTTCATGGTAAATGGTGTCAAACTGGTTCTCATCTATCAGCTTGAGTAGATGCGGGAACTCCATGGTCAGAACGCCGTCTTCTGCCAGTAGAGCTTTCATACCTGCCACAAAGTCATTGATATTTGGTACGTGCGCCAGGACATTGTTTCCAAGAAGAAGATTTGCCGGGCCATACTCCGAGCGAACGGCATTCGCAGTGTCTTCACCAAAGAATCTGACTGTCGTCCGAATCCCTTTTTCTTCTGCGGCTTTGGCCACATTGGCTGCGGGTTCAATGCCTAAGACGGGGATCTGTTTTTTGACGAAGTGCTGCAGCAGATAGCCATCGTTACTCGCGATTTCCATCACCAGACTGTCAGAGTCGAGTGAAAGCCGTTCGGTGATCATTTCCGTATATTTTCGGGCATGTTCGACCCAGCTGTCTGAAAATGACGAGAAATAGTCGTAATCGCTGAAAATATCATCTGGAGTGACGTATTCGTCTAACTGGACAAGATAGCACTGTGTGCAAACATAGGCATGAAGCGGATAAAAGGGCTCCATGGAATTCAGTTGCTCAGGCTTAATGTGTGTCTGGCATAAGGGGGACATGCCGAGATCAACGAAACTGTGCTCAATTTTCGTTCCGCAAAACCTGCAGTTGGGTTTGTGGTCAATCACCTTATAGTTCCTTCCAGTTAGTTGAAGTAGATGAACGGAATGGTTTCCAGAATAAGAAGTCTCTGAACAGTTTGCTTTTATGCCAAACCATTCTTCTGGCAATCTCTTTGCAGGCCTTCAATTTTTCTGATGCCATCAGATCGCTGCGCATTATTGCTGACAAATAAAAAAGATAGGCCTTCCAGTTCTGAAAACGCATCGGCTTGTTGCTTCCAGGCTGGTAGTGTTCTGTCATGGTCTCTGTATCCTGCATAGAGGTTGAGGATTCTTGATCCATTTGACGATAAAAAAGATACTCGTCTATCTCCTCGAACTCGCCATACAAGGCAACTTCAGCCATCAAACAACTGTCCGACGCAAAAAACGGAATCATCAATGGTGTTTTAGCGAGTACTTCGCGAAGAAAAATGCCATTCATAATATTGTTGAGTCTCAACTCGTCTATCACGTGCGCCATGCGTTCTGCGGGTGATTCCATGCCAACGGTTGACAGACTTTCCTGGTAGTCGAAGTAGTTATCCAGTCTTCCTGAGTATAGGCGTGTTTTCGGGTAAGCCAGCACGGCCTTGGGGTTCTGTTCGAGTGCATCAATGCAGCGCTCAAAAAAGTCTGGTTCACAATGGTCATTTGAGGACGCCCATTTGAAGTACTTGGCTCGGGACAGTTCAAATACCTTATTATAGTTTCCGGATGCGCCAATGTTTTCGCTATTTCGATGATAATTAACGCGCTTGTCTTGGCGGCAATAGGCCTCGCATATCTCTTGCGTACGGTCTGTCGAGCCATTATCTGAAATGATTAGTTCAAAATTTTCGAAAGTCTGTGCCAATATGGCGTCGATTGCGGCTTCAAGATCCTGTTCACTGTTATAGGCGGGCATGCCGATGCTGAGAATCGGCTGTTCGACTATAGGCATTTGTGTATTTCCTTCAGAATTGACTTTGATTCCCTGTCCTAACGCGTCACGACTTCACAGGTGTGTACCTTAAGAGTATATCAATACCTGAAAGGAGTGATACCGATGTTGTAAAAAACTGTAAAGGGACTGAGAAACTGTTCACGCCGAAAATACTCAGGCGTTTAGGAAGGTATTGGGCCGAAGCATCACCACAGCTTTCCTTGAAGATCCAGAACATCATCTTTGGAAAGAGAGTTGTGGGTATTGGGCAAGTACATCGTATTGAAATGAAACGATCGGGTTTGTCTGGTTTCTTCAAACTCGATGCTAGCCGGACAGATTTTCCACCCCAGACTTTGGTAAAAGCTGATGTTGTGACCGCTACATATCAGCAGGCCCAGCTCGGCATGATGGTTTTGACACAGAGTCAACCAGGTATTTTTGAGCATTCGGGAAGCAAGGCCGCGACCTCTCAGATGTTGATGGCAGACCAGACCTCCTAGACCGGCTACAGTAATTTCTTTTTCATTGATCCTGGCTCGTCGTATGATGGCGAAGTAACCACAAACCAATCTTTTTTTGATGTATGCGCCAATAAAATACTGCGGATAGGCCCAGTTTTTTTCGTATTGTTCGAGGCTGAAGCCAAAGGCATCAAGAAACAGCAGGTTGTAAGCCAGTCGTTGTCGGATCGGAACCAGTTGGTAGGGTGAAACCTGCAGAGTCAGGTTTTCTGCGTTGAAAATGCGGTGAGAAAAGTACAGTCTGGCTGCGAATCTTGAAAAATCAGCGGGTGTCTTTGCTCGTAGATGGGCGATTTTGCTCATTGGTGTTCACTCCCTGCCATAGCAATGGCGATTGGATTGAAGCAAAGTCGTGAATTTATACGATTGATGTTAATTTAATATGACGTAAAGATGATTTCTTCCGACAGTTGTTTTGTTGTACCGCAGTCTTTCTGGCCGCGGGTGGTTGTTCAATAGAAGGAAAAGGAAAGAAAAGAAACTAGGAAGTTTTTCTCAAAATGATGGCTTTGTCAGCACTGGAGGTGAAATATGGGGATCGGCGCGCATATGCGGAACTTTGTTTTTAATGTGTTCGATGGCCCTCTCCATCGATTAATTGATCAGGTGTTAAGGCATCCTCCCTCATATGAGTGGCTCATACATCGTCTTTCTGACCAATTCGCCATCGAAAGAGCCAGTCTTGAAGCTTTTATGGAAAACGGTCCCCAGGCAATTTCAGGTTTTGACGATTGTTCGTTTCTGTTCACTTCAAATTCGCTGAATCATGGATTATCCCGATTAACCATTGAGGAGGCGGCCTGGTTATACCGAAAAATCAAGAGCTTGGTGTCTCCCAATGTTCTGGAGATTGGGCGCTTTAAAGGGGGAACTGCATTTTTGCTTGCTGCGGCTGGAGCAACAGTGACTTCAATTGATAGCGGTGCTTTGGAAGGGCAGCGGCGGTTTTCGGAAGATCTAATGCGGGCGTTGGAAAGGGTGGACTTGAGCGACAAAGTAAATCCGCTGATAGCCGATGCGCTTGAGTATCCCGTTGAAGACGGCCGCTATGATTTGGTTTTCCTGGATGTTGGTGCCGTGCCTGTTTCCTTGCTTGACCGCATTTTCAAGCGTTGGTGGCCAGCGGTTGCTGTGGGCGGTGAGTTGATCTTTCGCGATGGTAAGTGCACAAGTCTTGCTGACAATGAGTCTTATGTACGCTGCTTAGATGTTGAGTGCTTATCTGCCGAAATGGATGATTTGGCCCCTGGTTCATTTGTTCGTATCGTCAAAATGCCCGGAGCTTGAGAGATCAATTAGCTGTTCACGCACTCTGGAGAATACATGCGGCTTCCGAGAGAGTGCAAAATTTCAGATTGTATTTGCTATTTAGAGTTTCCAGAAGTGTTTTCATTCTGTCGTAGAAAGCAGAGACTTCTTTATTGGATTCTACGAATGGGCTGCAGCCTGCTTTTAGACTGGGGCTATGGAAATACATGTGCAGCGCTGGTGCTCCGCGCTTAATAGACATGTCAGCAATGGTTAGCATGTCTTCCAAACTGGACAATTCAGGGCTGAAGTAGATTTTTCGTAACAATCCTGTACGCCAGAGAATTCCGATGATTTTTAGATAAGACAATGGTGTATCGGAAGCGAGACGATGAAAGCGATCCCATGATTCGAAGTCTTTACGGTTAAACCCGGCGGTTATCGGAAACTCGAATATGCTTTTGTCCAGACCTTCCTGCAAAGGGTTGTCGTGATTGGGCCAGTAGGGCTGCGTTGGGGCGCCGTGGCATGAGAAAAACTGGTTTGAGTAGTAGGGGTAAACGCTGCTGTCTACTTCGTAGCCATGCTTGACGAGGAGTTTGATGATGTCGCTGTTAATACCCCAGCGACCGGTTCTGAAACATTTTGCCTTGATACCAATTTTTTCGGAGATAGTTTGATCCAGTTGAACCAGCTTGGATTCAACATGGTCAATTGGCAGGTTAACGACGTGAGATTCTCGCTCATAGGTGGGGCCGTAATATGGAGGATTGCACCAGGGGTGAAGATGCGCGCCAATTTCGACATTATCCTGTTTTGCGATGTTCTGTATTATCTTGCTGCAATTCTGGTCCGCCGCGACCGCATAGTCGATCAGATAGGTGGGGTGGACACCATGTGAATCGCAAAAGTCCTGGAAACGTGGGATTTCGTCTATGTTTGAAAGCGAGCAGTCTTTCTGCGGAAAAGCGCCCGACCAGTCCCATTCCTCTTCTGTATCGATGGTTACGACGAATAGTATCTGCCTTGCAGTGGACATGTTTCAGGCAAGCCCCTCAAGCTTTTTAAATAATGCTTCATATTCAGCCGCCATGCGTTGAGCAGAGTAATGCTTGTAGACGAATGCTTTAGCGTTTTCTGAAATTTCTTGCGCTTTTTGTTCATCGAATAGCAGCGACTCCCAGCATTTGGCCAGTGTTTCCTTGTCATGAAGTGGGGCGAGCAATCCGGTGTCCTCGTGTTTGATCAATTGATCTATGCCGGGAATGTCATATGCGGCTACAGGAATGCCCATACCCATTGTTTCCATCAAGCATCGGGGAATACCTTCCAAAGTAGAGGTCATAACAAAAAGATCAAAGGTTTTTAGAAGTTGAAGGCGATCGTCCCGGAAGCCCAAAAAGTCTATACGGGAGGTCGAGGCCAGGGTGTTGGCATAGCGCTCCAGAGAGTCTCTTTCCTCTCCGTCACCCAGCAGTACGAGCCGCAAGTTCTGGTGTTTTTTTGCAAGCTGGTCAAAAACGTCAAGCAACTCACCGATATTTTTCCTGCTAATCATTTGACCAATAAAGCCGACGGTCTTCTCTTCGGCTGAGGAACCTCGATATTGGTCGGAGTCGCGAATGGCTTCGACTTCGCTCAGGTCGACTCCATTCTGGATGTAACTGACTTTTTCCGGCTTGACCCCTGCATTGATGACATCATCGTACAGTTGCGTGGAAAGGGGCGCGAGATGATGAAAAAACCTGAACGACCAGCATCCCAGCTTGATATAGGTCTTGAGCTTCCAGTCATCCGCGTTTTCAAAACCATGTGGCGTTGCAACGCATTTTATTCCGGTTATCTTGGCCGCGATGAGTCCTAAAATATCAGATTTGTATCCATGTGTATGAATAATATCGATCTTTCTTTCCCTTATCAGGGTGCAAAGCTGGCTAATAACTCTTATATCAAAGGGGTTGGACATGCTAAGTTCGAATGTTTTCAAGTTTAGTTCTTGAAATCCTTCTACGAGCGCAAGCTTCTTCATTCCCGGTTCGACCGTGACAGCGAGATCGTTGCGCATTGCTTCGCGATTCATGTGTTTTGCCAATGCAATAATCCAGCGTTCAGCACCGTAAAAACCAGTGGGGCAGATAAATTGAAGAATATTTGTTGTTTGAGGGGGCATAGCACTGTTTACCATGGGTGACTAAGGGTGAATGGCTTTCACCAGTCCGGCGAATGTACCAGCAATGCGCGCTGGGAAGTAAACCACATAAAACTTGGTAATCTCAAAAAACGAAATGGAATTTGAAGAGGCTCGATACAAACGAAGCGCGTAAAGGCTAATAGGGAGTGCGAGCAACAGTGCACTGGCAATCGCAAGCGAAGGCTCTGCTGATAACAGAGCCACAAGGCACACAATTGCGAAAACCAGAATCCAGATTGGAACCAGGAAGCTTGGCAGCTCCCTCAGCGGTATCTTTCTACCTCTCAGCGATTGCAGATTTGATTGCCCACGCCATATCTCTTTTTTAAACATCTCCCTGTATGACTTGTCTTCGCCCAGATGGACATAGCTGGCTTTGGATGAGTAATAGAGCACACCGAGTTGGGAAACGGCGTGGGTAAAGTAGTAATCCTCGCAGGTGATGAGATGCTCGGGAAACCCGCCGGATTGATCAAAAGTTGCGCGGGAAAGAAGCAGATTTCTGCCGGGTAGAAAGGTAACGGGCGTGTCTGTTTCGGCATTGCTCAGGCACGTTCGGATCCGCTCAAGCGGACAGGGCGTGTCGCCTTCGTCCTGGATTGCGCTGACCAGAACGCGAGCTGGTTCCGATTGTAGCTCTTCCAGCATAGCGCTAAGCCAGTTGCGTGAAAGGTCTATGTCCGCGTCTAGAAAAGCGATGTATTCACCCTGACTGTGTTCGACGCCATAATTTCTTAAAGCGGAGATCGTTTCCTGCTCTGGTCGCAGAAAAATTCTCAGATTAGCCTGTGTTGAAGCCAGCTTCAGATCTTCTGGAGCGAGCACTTCATTCTGCGAAACGACGATCACCTCGATCTGCTCAAGATCGAACTCTTGTGAACAGATAGATTTGACGGTCTGACGCAGCATTTCCAGCCGTCCTTTGTGCGGGATGATAAATGAAACAAGCATGTCGGGGTCTGTCCTTGGCGTTAGTTTAAATACGCTTGGCCTTTAATCTCTTCTGCTCGAGCATTTTGGCTACTCTCTGTGAACGATAGCTCAGCCATCTCAGTTCATTCATTATAGATAGCTTTCTCAGTGCGCCGATTATCTTTAGCAGTGATCCAGTAAATATACTAACGGCTCCCGGAAGTTGAAAACCAGGATGTTTCACTTTTAAAAGTGCCGCGTCATCCAAGTCAGGGGCTGAGTGTCCGTAGTAAGTGAATGGACCTTCGTTCTGCATCATGATAGCCAAATGTCGCGAGCATTGACTTTCATTGCTAGACGATAAAACTTTAACGGTATAGTCGTGAAACTCCCTTGCCCTGGAGATCATTGCCTGCTTTCTGGTAGCGTCTTGCTCGTAGGAAGACGCCGCGAATAGAACATATGATTTTCGGAAGTCCTGTGCGGTCCAAGTGTGATTGGGATAGTCAAGGATTTCCGGTTTCTCAAGATAAGGGTATTCATTCTCAAGCATCCAGCGCGCGTAGTTCATCAAGCAGTCTCTGGCGTAATAAAACTCATCGTCATAAAGTTTCGATTTTTGTTTAACGAGTAAATATTTCACAATTGCCTGCAAGAGAATGACATATGACCATGCGTTCTCTACATCATCCAGGCCTCTCAGACTGACATCCTCCTCAGGGTGTAAAGTGTTTCTGATGATGGCTTCTATTTTTTGCAGCTCTTCGGGGGCGGGGGAGAGCTGGTAGCTATCGAGAATTGTGGATATGTAGTTGCCGGTACCTCGGGTCAAAGGGTATTTGAAGGGATTGAAGTATCGGTGCTTCAGCGCGGCCTTACATTTGGGGATGTCAGAACTTTTTATGTCGAGAAGCGTTTCTATTAGCGTGCCGCTGCCTTCATTTATTCTCTCAATCCAGGAGCGAATGGTTAACACGGCGGTTTTGGATATGGTGGAGCCTGTCATCAGATAGTGGTAGAGCAGGCCACTTGTATAGCAGTGCTCTGATCCAGGCCCACCGCCTTCCACTTGACCATCTTTCTGGTACTTCGAATAGGTACGGTGCGTACATGTGAATGCTTGCAGATAATGATCGGTGTGCCAGAACAGGCCGCCATTATATTCATCCCGATCTTCTTCAGTCTGGTAGACGTCTATGTCAGCAACATGTCGGGCCAGATCATCGAAGAGTTCAAACCATCGAAAATCCCCTGTTTTGGTATACATCCTGAAGAAACCGTAGATCGAATCATACTGGTTGTTGTAGTGGGAGATAAATGCTTGGTCGCCTTTGTGTCCGATTGCTTCATGGTCAGCATACAGTTCGCCAAAATGTCGCCACCCGTATTCGTCAATCATTTCACGCTTAAGAAAATAGTTGCTGTTTCCTTCAAGTCCCTGATTAATGATCTTCTGAACGGGGTCTGGTTCAGAGGCTACGGAAAAAAACGGCAATACCCCTGTTTTAGCATAGTGTTCATTTGGAAGCGTTACCTGAACGCCACCACGCGCACCTCGCAAGGCATTATCGCCTGCGTCGAAATCGGCAAGAACGGTGTAGGTTTTGGCTTCTCCGCCTTGCAGCTCCATTGGAGATGGATAGTCTGAAGCGAAAAGCTCCAGGCGACATAAATCCTGGTCGATCTTTATCGCAGAGGGGAAGTTTTGCCAAAAGTTCTCCATGTACATGCCGCAGCGACTATCACCGGAATGAATCAGAACAGATGGTGTGGCTCGAGATCCATGTTGCTCGCTGTTTGAACCATTTTTGCAGATATATCCCTGGATTTGATGTGGAATTCTGGCGTGCTGATCGAGATGGGTGTTACTTAACCAGTTTTTTCCGCCGCTTGACTCCTGATAAATGCTTAGGGAGTTGTCGCTGACCTTTTGCCACTTTTGTTCATTGTTCAAACGGAACAGGTAGCCCGAGTTTTCCGAGAACTGCTTGCTGTTCAAGGAGAAGCCTTTGATGAAAGCAGAACCCTTGTCTCCCAAATCCCAAATACCACCATCGTGAAAGGCGCGATTTGGATTGTGTATTCTCAGGTTTATCGCGACATGGCCGTGGCCACTCACAAAAGCAAGCTCACAATGAAATCGACACGGCAGGGCAACTTTGTTTTCATGATCGAGTGTATCGAAAGTTCCGCCGAGTATCAGCGTGGGACGAACGCTATTTTCGAGTCCTCCGGATTCAATCGTATCAATTCGGTTGCCAATCTTTTTTCCGTCGATGGCAACCAGTTCCAGAAAATGCTCGTTTTTGAGCACGAATCTCTCGCCATGCATGGCGAAATAACGCAAGCGAAACGAGCGCTTGTCAATCGAAAATCTGTGTTCTCCAGTTGTGATACGTATTTCCTCGTCATCACCCTGGATCTCCACGGGGTTTGTCGACTCAGTAAGGTCTGCATTTTCAACAAGGTTAAGGACGGTGCTCTCATTACTGGCAAGGCTTGTGACGAAGTCTGCTAACACCCATTTTATCGATCCGTCCGGCCAGTGGGCTGTAGCGGTAAAGTGTGATGGGACAGGTTTTCCATCTAATGTCGACAGCTTCAAGCGATCTGAGGTATGGTGCGAGCCCTGCGGTAAAGGTATACCGCAGCGCAAGGGTTCATCGCTACGATGGGCTCCGGTGCGTTCTGATAGATGCAATTGGGTTAAAATCATCCCTGTTACTCTCGGTGCATCCTGAAATCTGATGGGTTCACTTGCGATTTGCCCGCTGACAATGGCTTCCGAAGGCACCGGAGTATACCCCCTTGTATTCTGATGTAAATGATTTTGGATTTAAGGATATTGGATGCAATCTCAAAGCAAGCGTCTCCCGTTTTCCGGCTTTCTGAGTGATTCCCGGTATTGGCCCCTGTGGTTATTGGCCGTGGTTTGGGTGGTGCTTTTCTTCGATGCCATCAGTTCCGCTGCTCGGATATGGTATGTGTCCGAAATATTTTCCCATGGTTTCTTTATACTTCCTGGCGCGGTGTATCTGATCTGGAGGATGCGTAAGCAAATCCAGTGGGATGCATTGCGGCCCAGTTATGCGGTTTTGCCTGGTCTGGTACTGGTGCTGTTGCTTGGCTTGTTCGGTTATGTGGGTGGCATCCAGGTATTTCAGCATTTTGCAGCATTTACTTCGTTTTCGCTGCTGGTCTGGTTTTTAGTGGGAAACACGATTGCACTAAAACTCTGGTTCCCGCTCTTGTTCGTTTTGTTTTCTGTGCCGGTTGGAGAGGAGCTCATTCCTACCCTGCAAGCCGTTACAGCCGATATGTCCGTATGGTTGCTGGGTTTTACGGGTATTCCCATTTTTAATACCGGACTCTACATCGAGATTCCCAATGGAAAATTTGTTGTCGCCGAAGCGTGTTCAGGTATTCGGTTTTTCATTGGCTCACTGGTCTTCGGCGCTATTTATGGCCACCTCACCTATCAGCGATTCAGTTTTAAGTGTTTGTTCATGGTTCTGGCAATCATTGTACCTATTCTGGCCAATGCTCTTCGGGTTACGGGGATTGTCATGGCAGGCTATTACAGTGACATGACCGTCGCAGTGGGAGCGGATCATCTGGTATACGGTTGGTTTTTCTTTGCCATTGTTTTAGTGCTTCTGATTGTGGTGGGCGAATTACTGAAAAAGATCGAGAAACCATTGTCTGACGTAAAACAGGATTTCACAGATGGTTTAGCCGATATCAAGTTAGTAAGGCGATCATCGGTGGTCGCGATTATAGTTTTGATGCCCTTCCTGATCTGGAAGTGGGCGCTGTCCAGTCAATCAGGAGTCGCCATACCTCAAATTGAACTGGCCGAGCTGGTTGCCTTGCTCGATCTCCGAAAAAGCAACGAATGGAAAGCGGAAGTGAACGGCGCCAGCGTCGTTTTGGAAGGGCGAATGAATCGCTTCGAAGAGCCTGTTGACTTGGCGTTTTATTGGTTCGCAGCAGATGAAGAGGGGCAGGAGCTGGTATCGCGGGGCAATCGCTGGTATGACATCAATAATTGGTCGCTAAGGTCAAACTACGGTGTGTTTTCACCAGGCGGTGCCAGTTTGGAAGCTAAGGAAATTGTGTCGTCTAGCGGAGCTCAGAGACTGATTGTAGGTGGATACATGGTGGGGGGAAGCATTACGCCCAGCCCCTTGGTCGCAAAGTTGCGTCAAACATGGGATAAATTGTTCGGAGGGCAGGGGGCGGCGGCTTTGCTATTGGTGTCCAGACCACTGGTAAGCAAAGAGATGCAATCGGTGCGGGATAGTCTCGTGGATGCTCATGACTTTGTCAGCAATGCTGCAGTGCGTCATTTGCCCTGAGTTCAGGTTCGCTGTTTTATTATCTTCGCTGGATTGCCCGCGGCAATACTGAAATCGGGAAGGTCTTTTGATACGACCGCTCCGGCACCTACGATACATTTTTTACCAATATTCGCCATGATGACGGCGTTGTTGCCTATCCAGGTGTCTTCACCGATTGTGATTTTTTCGAAGTGTCCCCCTTGCTCCTGTATTGGTGTTTCGAGGTCGTCAAAAAGATGCTGTTTTTTGCCGCTTAGTATGTGAACGCCGCTGCCTAGCAAAACTCCCGTGCCAAGCTCGCACATGCCTACGTTGCACTGGGGTCCGATATATACGTTTTTGGAGATAGTTGTGTTCGAGTGCGAAAAAAGTGCACCAAAACCTATAAAGCATTCGCGGGAACTCTGATGCAGGGCATAGTGATAAAAATTACGTCGCAAATAGCTTCCGGTCTTGCCGGGCACTAGACTCAACAGTTGCGAAAAGCTGGCGGTCAAGTCGTCTTTGTTTAGTAAACGGGCAAGCAGTTTGAAAAGGATGATAAAAGGCAATGCCAGCAGGGTAAAAGCAAGATCCAGAGTCGATTTCAAAAAAAGTTTCATAACTGTTTGGATTTGTCATTAAGTCTGAAGATATGGATGTATACTGTCTGCACGACAAGCCGTCGGGATTCATTATTTGGTGCTGAAAACCTTCGAGGAGGATACTTGAACAGCAGTCCTGTCACTCACGCGATGACAATCGATGTTGAAGACTACTACCATGTTGCAGCCTTTTCCAACGTAATTGATGTGCAAAAATGGCCAGAATATCCTTCCCGGGTGGAGCACAACACTCAAAGGATCTTGGAAATTTTTGATGAAAACGCGATGAAAGCGACGTTCTTCGTCCTTGGCTGGGTGGCCGAGCGCTTTCCCGGTCTGGTGAAGGAAATCGCAGATCGCGGCCATGAGGTTGCCTCCCATGGCTACAGTCATCAACTGATATACTCTCAAACTCCCGAAGTATTCAGAGAAGAAACGCGTCGGAGCAAGGAAATCCTTGAAGAGATTGTTCAGCGACCCGTGTTAGGTTACCGGGCCGCGAGTTACTCGATCACCACCAATTCCATTTGGGCCTTGGATATTCTGGCGGATTTGGGTTTTACCTGGGATTCAAGCATTTTTCCTATCAGGCACGATCGTTATGGGATGCCAAGTAGTCCTGAACAGCCCTATGAGTTGATTACGAGCAGTGGTAGAAAGCTGATTGAATACCCCTTGACGACGGCCAAGGTGATGGGATTGTCAGTGCCTGCTGCGGGAGGAGGCTATTTTCGCCAATACCCCTACTTTTTATCCAAATTGCTTTTTCGCATAGCCAGTCGAGGCAATAGCCTTCCTCAGATTTTTTATTTACATCCTTGGGAAATTGATTCGGAGCAGCCACGGATCGATGGTGCGTCCTGGTTTTCGCGTTTTCGTCACTATACAAATCTGGATAAATGTGAGGGTCGCTTGCGGAGAATTATCAAGGATTTTAACTTTGGCACAATGACAGAAAGTCTCCGATCAATAGATATTTCAACGTCTGTTGGCATCAGTCAGCTTGAAACGGCTCGCCATCAGGCATCCTAGTTCCCCGCTGTTGTGTATGAATTTTTATTCCCGGTCAGAAAAAGGATAGTAGTTGGATAATGGCAAGTGAACTCCCCGAAGATGTCATGTCGAACCTGGAAACCTTGCAGGATCGCAAAGGAATGCTGTCGCGAAAAATCGGCGAAGCCAAGAAATCCGGTTTGCCTGTGGAAACGCTTATCCGTGAGATGAAACAAGTTACCTCCCGGATTAAAGAACTCACCAATGTTAAAGAAGGCTCATCCAGAGAAACCGAAGCAAAAAAGGTGGATGATGCGGAAGAATCCATAATACGGGCTGAACCTCCCCATTTTCTGGCTCCTGTCGTTTTTAGGGACGTTGATGATGGTGTCACGGTCGAGCTGGCGGAAGCGGATCCGCAGCGCTGGGATGATTATGTCTCGAAAACAATGGGAAGTAACGGCTATCTTCGTTGGGGCTTTAGAATACTGATTGAAAATGCCTTTGGTCATCAGTGTTTTTATTTGAATGCTCTTGATCCGCGAGGCAAGGTTGTTGGTGTGTTGCCACTGGTACAAATCAAAAGTCGTTTGTTTGGCAATTATTTTGTTTCAATTCCCTTCTTCAACTATGGCGGTGTGCTGGCCGATTCGCCAGCCATTGAAAGCGCACTCTTGAATGGTGCAATAGAACTGGCTAGAAAGCACGGGGCGGGGCATATAGAGCTGAGAGGGGTTCGCCAGAGAACAGACTGGCTTGAAAAAAGCAGCAAGGTATCGATGTTGCTTCGTTTGCCGAAGGATGATGAGACGCTTTTTCAGCGCATAGGAAGCAAGGTAAGAGCGCAGATCAGAAAGGCTGACAGGTTTTCCTTCAGGTTTATACTGGGCAAGCAAGAATGTATTGATGATTTTTATGCCGTATTTGCTCAAAATATGCGAGATCTTGGTACGCCTGTGTATGCTAAACAGTTTTTCTACGAGCTCTTTCAGGGCGATTTGATTGGCGATGCACATGTGGCTGTGTTGTATCTCAATGAAAAGCCAGTCTCGGCCGCTATACTTGTTGGTTTTAAGGATACGCTGGAGATACCCTGGGCTTCGACTTTAAAGTCGGTAAATGCCACGAATGCCAACATGATGCTTTACTGGAGCGTTTTGAAAAGCGCCATCGCGAAAGGATATCGCTATTTCGATTTCGGGCGTTCTTCTCCGGACGCCGGCACCTATCGTTTCAAGCGACAGTGGGGGGCCGAACCTGTTCCATTATATTGGCAATACTGGTTGTCACAAGGAGACGAGTTGCCCGAGCTGAATCCGAATAATCCCAAGTACAAATTGTTGATAGCGATGTGGAAAAAGCTTCCGGTCTGGTTGACAAAAATAGTGGGGCCATTTGTCGTAAAAAGCTTGCCTTAGCTTTCGATAGGGAAAGTGAGTTTTGTTTAACGGTCTGGTATAAAGTTTTTGAAAACCGGACATCAAATATATTGGTAGGAATAGTATGAAAGTTTCAATCTTCGGCACAGGTTATGTTGGTCTGGTGACAGGTGCGTGTTTAGCGGATGTTGGCCACGATGTTATGTGTGTGGATGTTGATGAGAGCAAGGTGAACAAGCTAAACCAAGGTTTCATTCCGATTTACGAGCCTGGACTCGAACCGATAGTAAAAAACAACTTTGCCGCCGGAAACCTGAAGTTTACGACGAACGCAGAAGAAGCGATTCAGCATGCCCGGCTGCAGTTCATTGCGGTCGGCACTCCTCCTGATGAAGATGGTTCGGCAGATTTGCAGTACGTGTTAAAAGTAGCGGAAACGATTGCCACACATATGCAGGACGAGAAAATCGTAATTGATAAGTCCACGGTGCCGGTAGGTACAGGCGATAAGGTCAGTGCCAAAATATCAGAGGTATTGAAAGCGCGCGGTGTAAATATTCCCTATGACGTTGTATCGAACCCGGAGTTCTTGAAAGAGGGGGCAGCGGTTGGTGATTTTATGAAGCCGGATCGCATCGTCATTGGTATTTCCCGTCCAGAGTCGGAAGCCCCCATGCGCGAGCTTTATGCACCGTTCAACAGGAATCACGACAAGGTGTTGTTTATGGATGTGCGTTCGGCAGAGCTAACCAAGTATGCTGCCAACGCGATGCTTGCCACCAAAATCAGTTTTATGAATGAAATGGCAAATCTGGCCGAACGCTTGGATGCGGATATTGAGCAAGTGCGTCTGGGAATTGGTTCGGATCCCCGTATCGGTTATCACTTTATTTATCCCGGGGCTGGCTATGGCGGGTCTTGTTTTCCAAAAGATGTTCAGGCGCTGACACGAATAGCCAATTCTGTTGGCTACGAAGCCGAGCTCGTGCAGGCAGTTGAAAGCGTAAACAACAGGCAAAAGCATCGTTTGTTTGAAAAGCTTAGTAAGTATTTTGACGGTAAGCTGTCAGGTAAAACGATTGCCGTTTGGGGCTTGGCTTTCAAACCAGAAACGGACGATATGCGGGAAGCGCCTTCGAGAGTGTTGATGGAATCGCTTTGGGCTTCGGGTGCGAAAGTGAAGGCATACGATCCTGAAGCGGGCGAAGAATGTCGCCGCATTTATGGGGACAGAGATGACCTTGACCTGGTTGAGTCTAAAGAATCAGCGATTGATGGAGCGGATGCACTGGTTATTTGCACGGAGTGGAAGGCCTTTCGAGCCATGGATTATGAAGCAGTCAAATCGTCCTTGAAAACGCCGGTGATAGTTGATGGCAGAAATCTGTACGATCCGGTGATCGTGAAATCCTATGGTTTGGATTACTTGCCTATCGGGCGCAAGTGATAGTCACTCTATTATGTCTCGGTTAGAGAGAAGCCGGTGTCTGCTATTATCCTGAGACGGTTTAGTCAATGCTCGGAAAATTGTGGTGGCTATGCCTGATTCGGTAGAGCCATACGAGATACTGGTTGAAGCGTTCGATGCGAATAAACTGAAGGGCGAGTGGCTCGCCTTGCAAAGCCGAGCCGAACATTCTTTCTTTCTATCATGGCATTGGATAGGAAGTTGGTTGTATACCTTTGATCCTGATGTTCAGATTGTCAAAGCTTACTATCAGGGGAAAATCGTCGGGCTCCTCGCCGTTTGCAGAAGTCGTGGTCGAGCGCTTAAATGCATTCCGGTGAATACCCTGAATTGCAATCAGACGGGTGATCCGGTCAAAGACCAGATCTGGCCTGAGTACAATCAGATGCTTTTGGACGATATGCATCGCGATGTTCTGCTTCCTCTTATGATGGAATTCCTGATTAGAAAAATTAATGGATGGGATGAGCTGGTCATAGGCGCATCGACGGCGACAGTGGTTGAGGAATTGTCGTCCGCTTCCGGTTTATCGTTCCATGAAATCTGGTGCAGTAAGAGCTACTGCATAGACCTGTCCTCGTTACGGCGAAAAGGCACTGGCTACCTCTCGACCCTATCCCGAAATACCCGCTATCAAATCAAGCGTTCTCTTCGTCAGTATGAGGCGCAATCACCTATGGTCCTGGAAAGGGCATCTTCGGCCAATCAAGCAATTGATTTCTTATTCGAGGCGGCACCATTGCACCTCGCTCGATGGGGCGTAGGGATAAATGGCAGTGGTTTTGCGAATGAGGAGTTTAATCGTTTTCATCGGAACCTGATTTCGAGAACCTGGGAGTCTGGTTGTATAGATGTGCTTCGCGTCAGATGTGGGGAGGTGGTGATTGCTTATCTATACAATTTGATTTATCGCGGACGAGTGTATTTCTACTTGAGTGCTTTGAAACGGGAAAGTGATCCCAAACTTAAACCCGGGTTGGTGAGCCATGCTATGGCGATAGAATATTATTTGGACAAGGGAATGGAAAAGTACGACTTTATGGGAGGAAATGACCGATATAAGAAAAGCCTCGCTGACGAGTCTGAGGCTCTATTGATGGTGTCTTTCAGAAAACCAAAGTTGATTTATCGGCTGGAAAACTCTGGTAGAAAGCTTAAACGCTCTATGAAGAAACCTGCGCGGCGCTTTTTTACTTCAGCCGAGTCAAGGCAAGGTGCTAAACGGCAAACATAGTGACTCTTGGGATAGAGAATGAAAAATAATGACATTAAATGGCACGACCACCAAATCCAGCGGACTGCGAGGGCAGAACAGAAATCGCAGCATCCATGTATGCTGTGGTTCACGGGGCTGAGTGGTGCTGGAAAGTCGACCATCGCCAATGCTCTTGATGAGGCGCTTTATGGTCGCAATAAGCACACCTATTTACTGGATGGGGACAATGTTCGTCATGGGCTGAATAAGGACCTCGGGTTTACTGATCAGGATCGTATTGAAAATATTCGTCGCATCGGCGAAGTGGGGAAACTCTTTGTTGATGCTGGTCTGATTGTTTTGTCTGCGTTTATTTCACCTTTCAAGTCTGACCGTCAGATGGTGCGTAACCTTTTTCCCATAGGAGAGTTCATAGAAGTCTATGTGGCAACAGACCTTTCTGTCTGTGAGGAGCGTGATCCCAAGGGCTTATACAAAAAGGCTCGACAGGGTGAAATCAAGAATTTCACGGGAATCGACTCGACCTACGAAGTCCCACAGGCGCCAGAACTTGCGCTGGATGCGGGAATGCTGTCTGTTGATCAGTGT
Source organism: Oleiphilaceae bacterium (assembly GCA_965230795.1). Taxonomy (GTDB): domain Bacteria; phylum Pseudomonadota; class Gammaproteobacteria; order Pseudomonadales; family Oleiphilaceae; genus PZPK01. The sequence goes on from OZ246020.1 coordinate 1,030,484, forward strand.
GTGGAGCAGATTCTCGTCTACCTCGCTGAAAGACGTTACATCTGATAATCGCCTCCCTCAATGAGACGCTGTCTGTTGTCACAGGCAGTTGACTCAGTTAAATTGCCCTTTCTGTTTTATCGACAGTTTAAACAAGGATCTTGTCCCATGGTTTTCAGTCAATACCCGGCATTTCATTCAATCATGTCGCTGCGTCTTCTCGCATTGTTTATGGCTCTTTCTCTATCGGCGTGCGGAACGTCGGATACGCAGGAAAGCAATGCGCAGCATCTGGAAAGGGCTCAGGCCTATCAGGAACAGGGGCAGTATAAGGCAGCCATCATTGAGTATAAGAATGCACTTAAAAAGTCAGAGGGCGCTGCGGAACCAGTGATACGTTATGCGGATATGCTCAATAAAGTGGGGCATCACCAAGGAGCGCTGGATCTACTGAATCAAATTAAAGCTGAAAAAAACCAGGCTTATTACGCAGAGTTGGTAGAAACACATTTAGGACTTGGAAAGTTTCAGTCAGCCAAGGATGTTGCGGATAAATATCTGGATAACTCACGTGAATCACAGCTGTTGAAAGCAAGAGTACTAACAGGCTTGGGGGAAAGTGGTAAAGCAGCTTCAATATATCAGTCATTGTTGAATGAAAACCCAACGGATGGTGCCGCTATGGTCGGAAAAGCAGGGCTGCTATCGATAGAAGGCAAATTATCTCAGGCGCTGGAAGCGCTAAAAACAATTAACAAGGAGGATGACAGCTATCGTCGCGGGCAATTGCTTCTTGCGGGAATTCATATCAACCAGGAGCAACTGGAAAAAGCAGAAACAGTGCTCAGTGACCTCTTGTCTGTACTACCCAACACAGATGTGATGGAACCGGAGAAAGCTGCAGCATTGGAAAGGTTGTCATACGTTTTGACTCGTCTGGGACGTTCCAATGAAGCCTATATTTACACCAAACTATTGGCAGAGGCTTTCCCTGGCGCAAATGAAGTAAATGAGAAGTATGGTAAGGCAGTAGAGCAGTTTCAGAAAGGAGAGCTGGATAGTGCTGAAGGTTTGTTGAGCGAAATACTCGAAAAATATCCAAGTCACAATAAGTCCAATCAACTGCTGGGGATTATTCGCTATCTGAAAGGTGATACTCAACAGGCCTCTGAGATTCTTTCGGACAGTGTCGACCCGGAGGTCGCCAATCCTTTGGTGAAGCATGTATATGCTGCGGCCAACCTCAAGCTCAACGATCCTAAAAAGGTGATCGAAATTTTAGGGCCTGACATAGAACGAAATGAATCTGCGCCGACCTTGGCTCTTTATGGGATTGCGGCGATTTCTGATCAACAATTCAGTAAAGGAGAAAAAGCCCTCAAACGTGCGTTAGAAATTGATCCAGAGAACGTCCGGGTTAGTCTAATTCTGGCAAATTACTATCGTAATGGGCCCAAAGCGGATATTGCTCAAGAGAAGAGCTACCTTGATCGCGCATACAAGAGTGCTCCAAAAGATCGAACGGTACTTCAGGGCATGGTTGGATACCTGTTGCGCAATGAATCTGTTGCGAAGACAGAGAGCTTTGTGAACGCGCACCTGAAAAACTATCCGGAAGATTTTGCAAGCAATATGGTTGCTGGTTATTTTCAGGTCATGAAAAAGAATCTGGTCAAGGCGAGTGAGCTGTTTGGTGCTGCGCTGAACTATCGCTCCAGTGAAGAAGAGCATCGAATGGCTCTTTTTGCAAAAGGGCGAGCCGAAATTGCGTTAAAGAAATATGAGGCCGCTGAGAGGACTTTTAGTGATTTTGTAGAAGAGTATCCGGAGCAACAACTCGGTTATAAAGGATTTTACTCTACCTATTTAGCGCGCGGCAAAGAAGCAGAGGCCCGGCAGAAACTTGAATCGCTAGCGAAGCGAAATGGCAGAGCAGCCCCATACGTCGTCCTGATCCAGGCCGCAGTGGTAAATGCTGATTTCGATGCAGCGAATCGCTACCTGAAATCCGTTCAGTCTTTGAGCAAGGATCAGAAGCTCATTGATGAGCTTTCTAAAGGTGTTGCCTATGCAGAGGGGACGCATGCATTGAAGTCAGCGGATTTCTCAACAGCGCGTGACCGTTTGGCTTCACTATTGGTCAGTGAGCCGGAAAATGTGCGCTTGCTCTCTTTTATGGTGGATCTTGAAATAAAAGCAGGCAAATTGAACGAGGCGGAAAAGGTAATCGGGCAAATCAAGAATCTTGATCCATCGCATCCTGTTATTCCAATTCTGGAGGGTGATGTTGCCTTGGCTCAGGACAAGACTGAAATAGCTAACGGTTTTTATAAGGATGCCTGGGAGACCAATCCGTCGGAAATCGCGGCGGAGAAATTGCATCGAACGTTGAGCATTCTGAACGAAACCGCAGCCAGAAATGAACTGCTTGCGAGCTGGGTTCAGCGATTTCCTGATAGCGTTCCTGCTAATTTGTTCCAGGCAATGCAGTATCAGCAGCGAGGACAGAGAACCCGTGCAGCTGAACTATACGAAAATCTCCTGGAACTCGACCCTAATCATGTCGCAGCTATGAATAATCTGGGATGGTTGTATTTCGAGAAACAGGATAATCGCGCACTGCCCTTGCTCAAGAAAGCGGCAGAATTGGCTCCAGAAAGTCCAGCAGTATTGGACAGCTATGGCTGGGTGCTGTTCAAAAACGGGCAGATCAGAGAGGGGCTTGCCTATTTGGAGAAAGCGAATCAGCTGGCACCAGGCAATAATGAAATTGCAGAGCATCTGAAGGAAGCTAAAGCGGCTCTTTAAGGTCGCGTATCCAGCCAAAAACAAAAAAGCGCGCCTAAAAAGAGGCTGTGTAAAAGCTACTGCGATTGCTTATACCGCGTTAAAAATTCACTCAAAATGCTCATGTATCACCTATACACTGCGCTTTTTCATGAATTTTTGCCTTGTCTAAGCTGCTCTCGTAACGTTTTTACAGAGCCTCTTTTTAGGCGCGCTTTTTTTGTGCCCTGAGAATCAACGCCGTGTCAGTGTTGCTCTTCTTTGTGGCCGGTTTTGATGTCGTACTTTTCTGCCAGGTTATACAATGTTGGGCGCGTGATACCTAGTAAACGTGCGGCTTTGGCCATGTTGTGTTGCGATGCCTGAATGGCTTGCACTACTGCTGTTTTCTCCGCTGCATCGCGAATCTGGCGCAGGTTCAGAGCATCTTCGCTCAAAGACAGAGCGTCACAGAGTTCAAGATCTGAGGCGGTGATGGTTTTGTCGTCTGCCATGATCGCCGCGCGTTTCACTTTGTTGATCATTTCCCTCACATTGCCAGGCCAGTCATAATTTTTGATCGCACGCATCGCGTCATCACTAAGACGGAGATTGGGGCGGTTCAGTTGCTTGCCAAGTGATTTCAATAAGGCCTGGGCAATAATCACAGAATCACCCTCGCGCGCTCGCAACGGTGGGATATTCAGAGATATTTCACTAACGCGATAGTAGAGGTCTTCCCGAAACAGGTTCTGCTCAATAAGCGACTGGATATCCTGATGCGTTGCGCAAATAACACGGACATCAACTGGAATCTGGCGTACTCCACCCACTCGCTCGATAACGCGTTCCTGCAGGAATCGAAGCATTTTTGGTTGCAGGGCCATCGGCATATCGCCAATTTCATCGAGAAACAAAGTGCCTCCGTCGGCTAGCTCAATTTTCCCTTTTTTTAACTGAGTAGCGCCGGTAAAGGCTCCTTTTTCATAGCCGAAGAGCTCACTTTCAAGCAGGTTCTCCGGAATGGCTGCGCAATTGATGGCGGAAAACGATTTGTCTTTTCTATCGCTCAATTCATGAATTGCTTTGGCCAGAACTTCTTTTCCAGTACCGGTTTCTCCCAGCAATAAGGTCGTTACATCTGCAGGAGCTATTTTTTCGATAGTGCGACAGACTTCCAGCATTTTCGGGCTACTCGCAATCACGCCTTTAAGACGCGAGGTGGATTCCCCCATGCTGAGTTCCTGGTTTTCCTTTTCCAGTTCGTACAAACGGAAGGCCCTGTCGACGATGAATGTTAGAATGTCAGCGTCCAGTGGTTTCTGGAAAAAGTCACTCGCTCCCATACCTATCGCAGTCACCGCGTTTTCTTTTTCTTCCCGGCCTGTTACCACAATCACCTTTGTGTTCGGAGCGAGGCGCAGGATTTCCTCAAGAGTGCGAAAGCCTTCGCTGGAACCACCAGGGTCGGGGGGGAGTCCAAGATCAAGCGTGACCACCTGCGGTTCGACTCGCCTTAAATTGGAGAGTGCGGTTTCGCGATCAGAGGCGACGTAGACTTCTACATCTTCAAAGCACCAGCGCATCTGACTCTGCAAGCCTGGGTCGTCTTCCACTATGAGCAATTTTCTTTTCACAATAACTCTGCTTTCCTTGTTGGCTTCAAGCTGCATCTAATCAATCGCCTACTGGGCGACTGATTTGCAAGTGCGTCGTTTAAATATAGGACATCTATTCCGATTGGCCTGCGTATTTGTTTTCCATGACGGTCGGAATCTTGAGCGTGAAGACCGTGCCAACCCCCAACTGACTGGTAACGCTGATAGAGCCACCGATTCTACGCAAATATTCTCGACTTTGGTACACGCCTATTCCCATTCCTGTTAAGCCCTTGGTGCTTTGGAAGGGTTTGAATAACTGGTTGTTGACAAAGTCTTCGCTCATCCCGATGCCGTTATCCTGAATGAAAATAAAAACGGTTCCAGGAGACTGTTTGGTCGCAATCGACACTTCACCGTCCTTATCCGTTGCGTCGATGGCATTTTGGATAATATGTCCGATAACCGATTTCAGCTGATTGTGGTCGGCTCTTACCCAGATGTCGTTGTCCGGTGCTTCGAGCATGGGTATGGGGGAGGAGCTTTTGTGGCTTTCATAAATGTCCATCAAAATTTTGCCGAGTTCGACGTCTTCTGGAGATTCTTCCATCGCCGGGTTGCGTATTTGCTTGAGCAGGTGGTCCATTTTTTCGACGGTATGACTGGTCGTTCGAATCATGTCATCGACGAAAGCAGGATTATGCTTGTGTTTTTCCGCATTTTTCACCAACAGGGAAAGCTGCGCGATGATAGTTTTTATGTCATGAACCAGAAACGCTGAGGTTTTGTTGACAGCCTCAAATTGCCTGGCTTCTGCCAGTTTCTCCTGTGAATCTGTTTGTTCCAGATAGCTGGAAGCCTGTTGAGCGACGATGCGAAGCAGGTCGTAGTTTTCCCAGTTCAGATCGATGTCAGACATGGGGTTACACAATAGAACGATGCCAGCGATCCGGTCTGTCGTCCGCAGCGGAATAATCAACCAGGGATCATCCTGTCGAGTCATGCCATCGGGGATCTCAATGAGGTTGTATTTAGTGGGATCCAGCATGTATTCATGGAGATTGATGATCCAGTCATGTTCATTAAAAAACAGAGCCAGGTCGGAACTAAGATCAATATCTTCAAATTTCTGCTCAGGAAGATTAAGGCGAGCACGGTGGCTAAAATTGCCATCATCATTCAGACACCAGATTGCTCCGCTTCTGCTGCCGACCAGTTCGCCTAGAACCTGAATGATTTGCTGGGGCAGGGGAGCGCTTTCGCTCCTGTTCCTTAGCGCGTTGGTACTCTTTATCCATTCATCCCGATAGTCATATTTGTAATCGAAGAAATTCTTGCTGATAAATACCATGATACGAGCACGTATGATCGGGGAGCTGATCAGCACAACTAAAAGCAAAATGCCAGCAAAAATGAAAAGTACGCGCAGGGCTTCACCCCAGGTGCCGCCAAACAGGCTGATGTAGTAACCGCCTGCCGAAATAAATAACAGATAGATCCCGGCCAGGGTCAGGGTCGTTGTGTGGAACACCATTTGCCGTGAAACGTGCATGCCAATAGGCTGTTTGCGGCTGTTAATCATGGTCAGGGCGATAAAGGGTGCGGCGATAGCATTGATCGCCCCGCGGGTGTCCCATAAGGGTGTTGATAGCTCCTGAAACAACAGCGCATCGGAGTACATGAAAAAGTCATAGCCGAACAGGGCGGCAATAGCGATGGTCAGATATTTGATGCCAGAGCGACTATACAGACTGGCGTTACGCCATACCTGTTCGAGTAGCAGCAGGCCTACGAGTGAGATCGCTACCTGCATTATCAACATGGTACTGCCTGATATTACATAGGCGCCGGTGATTCCCTCGTAGAGGGTCACCGCCAGCATGGCAGCGAGAAGCACCAATACGCTCAAGGTGGTATAAAAACGGGTCTTTCCGAGTTTTTGGGTGGGAACAAAGCGAATGCCCAGCAGAGCATAAAGCACCCCGAACCAGGCTGCATTGCGAGTAAGCTCTATGGTGTAGCGCATGTAGAAAGGGATGGAGATAGGATTATTTTGCAGTGCTAATACCAATAACCACAAGGCCGAGACGAATGCTGCGGTGAATAGAGCGCGATCAGTTGTGCGCCGAAAATAGCGGCTGATAATGTAAATGCCAAGCAACAGGTATGCGATGGCACCAGTACCATGACTGATGGTTGAGAAGCTTAGCTCCATCTTATCGATTCAGTTTCCTAATTGGGCGAGTTCAATGAGCGCTCCTCCAGGCAGGAGGGTGACAATCCATTGATTTGTCAGTTATTCAATAAGTTAAGACTATCATGACTGGCCGGGCAACGCCGATGAGGGGAAATGGGCATAAAAAAACCGGATAGGCTAGGACGCATATCCGGCAATAAGTGCGAGTAGTATCCATGAAAGTCTTTCACTTGCACTGACTGATGGCACTTCATCCGTCAGTACTAAGAAGTATTAGTCACTTTGCTCAGAATACAACCAGAAAATACTGCGTTTTAAGTTTATTTCATTATAAAAGCGAGACGGGATATTTGACCCCGTCTCGAGCTATTGAAGAGGATGGTCCGGGTGCTGGTTGTCAAGATCCCAGGGTAGGAGCCTATAGTGGGGCTGCGACTGCGCGAAGTTCATAAAGGGGTACTTGATAATGTCAAAATAAGGAGAATAGTCAAAATCGCTGGGCGTACAGAGCTTGGGATTGCGGCGATAAATTTTGACTTCATGATTCTCACTGCGTTTGACCAGCGGCAGGATAGGATACTGTATGGAAGCAAACGCTTCGGCAATCATCGTGGAGCATACAGTTTTCGTGGTTTTACCAACGTGCGAGGTAAACAGGCTTGAGCGCCAGCGTCGCGGCATGATTAGCCAGGGAAACAGAAACCTAAGCAAATCAAATATTTGGCGAACATCATAATCACTGCCCAGGCGATCAATGGAATAGTTGATGACTTTCTGGGCGTCACTGAAAGTCAGGTCTCTGGGCCGACAGATGCGCAAGTGATCACGGTCGTAGGTGGACATGGGTCGAACGATGGTTCCCTTGCCCAATTCACTCTCGATAATTAACTGGACGTCGGGCTGGCCGTCAAAACAATCCTTGATACGCTGCCGCGCTCGCGGATTCTCTATTTCGTGGACTCGACCTATATAGAGCGCTGCATGGGACCAGCGACTCTGTGTGATGGTCTTGATGACGTCGCTGACCCGGCTTCGTCCTTCAACAAGAATCACATCGCCGGGTTTTATTTCGTAGCGTATGCGCTCGAAATCGCTCATGGGGATGGGGCTGGGCGGGCGTTCATGGGTTAACCAGGAAACAATCAGGTCGATGAGTTTTGACTTGCTTTTTAGACCCATAATGGTGTTGGACGTTCCTGTATCTGGCCTCGCTGAAATGGCCTGTTACTAAAAGCTTGGACGGGCGAACTAAGGTGTGATTTCAATTGCGCCTGATAACAAGGGTATAGTCAAAATATCGCTGTTAAACAAAGGCTAAATTGTAAATTCTTTTGTTTTCGTGGCGGAATTCGATCCCAAAATCGGCGGATAAAACGCCTTGGCCAACGCAGACAGTGCAGATGAAGTACGCTAGAATCGCCGAAACTCTTTGGGGGAATACCAATGGCAAAAAAGAAAACAGCAAGCGAAACAGATCAGGGCGTACAGCTGTCAGAGAAAATTAAGGAATCGGCGCGTCAAATCTGGCTGGCAGGCTTGGGGGCCTACAACAAGGCAGAGGAAGATACTGGCAAAATTTTTGAAAAGCTCGTTAAAGAAGGCGAGGAAATTGAAAACATGACCCGAGGCGCGGTCGAAAAGCGCTTTAAGGCCGTTGAAGACAGGGTTGAGGGCGTCAAGGAGCGCGCGACAGATACCTTTGGCAAGCTTGAGAATGTGTTTGATCAGCGCGTTAATGCAGCTTTGGAACGTTTGGGAATACCCGGAAATAACCGTATCAAAGAGCTCGAAGAGCGTATTTCGATGTTGGAAGCGCGCATCAAAAAACTTGAAAAATAAGCGTTAGAGTTTAGCTAGTGGTCGTTTGGCGCGCGTGGCGCGCTTCACACGCGCTCTTATTTCTTATCTTTTTTATCCGCCCCTTCCGGGTCTAAACCTGACCCTATAGGTATGCCGCCTTCAACACTTCCAATTGCTTTCGCTGGGCATCTGCAAGATAGGGAGCGACAAGAGAAATGACCTGGTATACACCGCGAGCCAGAACGCTCTCATCGATTTCATGATCAGCAATAATGGCGTAGTTGAGCCAGAACGTTGCGGTCAACACAATGTTTTCGCCGAGGGCCTCGAGTTCATTGTCACTGGCATGCAGATCGCCCTGTTGCTTCAGGCTGCTCAGAATCATAAAGGAGGCGGATCTTTTCCTGGAGACAATGCGGTGAAACCTTGGTTTGATTTTCTCATAGCGCTCAAGAACGTTAACAACATCCTTGTAGATGAAGCGATAGCGGGCGATGGTCTCAAATATCAGGTGCAGAAAAAACCATTGGTCCTCAATGTCCATTGGGGCGTCAGGAACCTCCAGTAAGGGGCTGATCTCGTTTTCATACCAACCGAACAATTCGGTCAGAATGTCGGTCTTGCTCTTGAAGTGGTAATACAGGTTGCCCGGGCTGATTTCGAGTTCATCGGCTATCAGAAGGGTGGTGACGTTGGGCTCACCCAAGTCATTAAAAAGAGCAAGGCTGGTGTGAAGTATCCGGTCTCGAGTTTTCATGCTTGTCAGATTGGTCCTTGCCCAGAAAGAGTCGTACCCAACTAGAGTTGATTGTGTTTTACCGGATCAAGGTAAAAATGGGTGATCCTGTCGTCAGTGAATTTGGCAAAAAACTGACTTGTCTGCGAAATCAATTTTACGCTGTCTACTTTGGTTTCCCTGTCCCGGCACAACACTTTAATGTCGCTAAAGTCATCGCGTATGCGGGTAAAGCGTGCTGTGATTGAAGAGGCAACGATTTGCTCCGGATCATGCTTATGTTCACGCGCAAGAAACTCCAGGTAGGTTTTTTCTTCCTCTTCGCCCAGGTTGATGCGAGTGGCGATATGCGGCATTTTTATGCGTTCCAATATGCACTGAGAATAAGAATAGCTATTTTGCTGAGCATATCGGCGAAAGGCTTCCCAAAAATAATTGTCCGTCAGGTATTTAAATTGCTCGATATCACTCAGGCAGTCATCGACAAAGTCGAGAATGTCCTGTTGCGTCATCACTTCATCGATTGCTGCACGCAATAACCAGTCGAATCCTTGAGCTGTCTTGTGGGCATACACCTGTCGATACATCTGATGGCGGCTATACACAAAGTCTTCGAGAGAACCCAGTCCTTTTTCTGCGATGGCGATGCCGGTCCAACCGGTTTGCGCGCACCAGCCCAAATGAAGATTGCTGAGCAGATGATCCAGGTTAAAACCGCCAATGGTCACCGAAGAATGGAAGCCATCTCTGAGCATATAATCGGCGCGGTCTGCGTCCAGTTCACCAGATATGATGCCGGAGAGCATGTGTTGCAGCTTGTCGGGGAAGTCCGGTGGTACAGCTAGCGGTGCATCGATGCCGCTTTCCTGCACCATGGGCCAAAGCGCTGAGGCATGTTTGGCGAACACAGGGCTGGGCGCATTGTCGGTTGTTTCCATTAAAGAAAGAATATCGGTTGGTGCCAGCTCGCTGTCTTCAATGTGAATATCAGACAGTATCTGGTGGGCGACGCGAATTGAATAGTGTTCATGCTCCAGCGCTTCCGGATGATGGGAAAGCACTGATTCAACATTATTTTGCTGGTCCCAAAGTGCGTCAAAGCGTCCGGGGCGACACAGTAATTCGCGAATGGCCGGAGTGCGGCTGAACTGATGCGAAAAACTGCAATGCCCGCTGTCGTGGAGCAGGCATGCGGCCCGAACTAGGCGGTGGAAATAACTGATCGCTTCGAGAGTTGATCCGTTTAAGGCTTTCTGTCCGGTTTTTGCTTTTCGTTTCAGCGCATTTTCAATCATGGCCATAAACATGCGTCCGCCCACGTGCATGGCGCCAACACTATGCAGAAAGCGAGAGTGAGTTGCTCCGGGAAAAACCAGGGACAAGATGTCGTTTTGGCAGATGAAGCGGAGCCGCTGAAACAGCGCGTGGTCAACGATTTCAACCTCGTGTTGCAGCAAAGGGATGCCACCATGAACCGGGTCCATGATGAGTTTATGGTAGGCCCCCAGAAGGTCCTCAACGTTGAGATTCAAGCGCACAGATCCTTGTTGTTGACTATGTCAGTCAGGAAAGACTGTAAATTAGTGTGAATACTCTAAGTATTGAGACTAATCTCATTTTAACTTTTGAGGGTAAGAGTACCCTTTTTACATGAGCCGATAAAGCGTCGAGCTCGGTTGTTTTGGGGCAGGTATTTAAGGCGAATTATTTTGCCTGAATCCCGGATTTGACCATATGTTTTAGGTACAAATCGTATTGCACTGGAAAAACTTGAGGTTGGGCTCAAATCCTTATAGACGCTTGGAAAAACTCACCTATACTCCATGAAGCTTTTTGGTTTAAGGGAAGCGGAAGTGGGTAAGGAGATGTCGATGTCGAGTCTAGCGGACCGTATTCTGGTGGTGGATAGAAATGAACACGACCTGAATCGTCTGTCAGATTATCTGAAAGCCAAAGGCTATTTCGTGCAGACTGCGCAAACTTTGCAGCAAGCGCGCGATCTCGCGGGTGAGTATTATCCGGACCTCATTTTTGCTGATGTCACAAACGACGAGATTCAGCTGCTTCCTCATATTCATCATGACAGTCTGCCCGCTCCTCTAGTGATTGTTTCAGAGACCCAAAAGGCCGGGGATGTTGTCGCCTGTCTGCGCGCTGGGGCTGCTGATTATATTCTCAAGCCGGTGAAAGACTATGCCAGTGTTGATCACGTAATCCATAAGATTCTCGACAAGATTCGTCTGGCCAAGATGAATAAGCGTTTGCATGACGAGCTCGAGGAAGGGAACAAGAAACTTCGTGAAGGTATTCAGGAGCTGCGGTCTGATCAGAAAGCGGGCTTGAAGGTCCAGTCCAAAATGTTGCCAGACCCGGTGAAAGAGATTCTGGGCTTTCGTTTTGAATATCGCATCAAGCCATCTTTGTATCTAAGCGGTGATTTTCTGGATTATTTCAATCTGGACAAAGAGCGTTGCCTTTTCTATTTCGCAGACGTCTCAGGGCATGGTGCTTCGTCAGCCTTTATAACGGTCTTGCTGAAGAATCTTACAATGCGTTTGAAGCGAAATTTGCGTCGCGGTTCTAGTGATGAAATTACCTGCCCGGGGCGGTTTTTGAAACGTATGAATCAGGAACTGCTGGCCTCGGACCTCGGCAAGCACGTCACGGTGTTTGCTGCGATCCTGGAGCGCTCCAGTAATGAACTTGAATATTCCGTGGGTGGTCATTTTCCACTGCCAATTGTGAGCAGCTCAGAAGGAACTGAATACCTGGAAGGAAAAGGCATGGCCGTCGGGTTATTCCCTGATCCGGAGTTTGAAGTATATCGGCGTCAATTGCCGAAGGATTTTCGTATTACCGTGTTTTCCGATGGGATTTTGGAAGTCATACCCGGTTCTACATTAAAAGATAAAGAAAAGTTACTTTTAGATGTTGTTTCCAGAGAGCAACGGGATATAGAATCGCTGTTTTCTTCGCTCGGGCTCGGCAATGTTGACGCATTGCCGGACGACATTGCCGTTTTGACGGTGAATGAAGCCGATTGAGGGTGACAGTGATTCAACACAAGTTGTCATAACTGAGAGTTGAGTAGCGATGTCCAGATGCAGAATTTTACAGGCAGAGTGCAGCGGTGTTTACGTACTGAAGCTGGTTGGCGAAGTGCGCTTGAACTTTTGCTCTACTATTGATGCTTCAATTGAAGCGATCACGCAGGACCCGAATTTCGCTTCGCTGGTGGTTGATCTGAGCGAAACCACCCTAATCGATAGTACTACCCTCGGGCTCTTAGCCAAGCTGGCGGTTCAAGCCAAGCAAAAGAGTCATTTTCTTCCTTCGATTATTTCCACCAATCCGGACATTACACGCATCCTCACAACCATGGGGCTGGATAGTGTGTTTTTGATTCTCAAGGAACCGGCTTCGAACAAACAGGAACTGGTTGAGCTTGCGCCCAAAGAAACAGATGAGCGTGAGGTGCGTGAAAACGTACTCTGCGCGCATCGTGTGTTGATGGATTTGAACGAGCACAATCACGAGCAATTTAAAGATTTGGTCAATGCCCTTGAAATAGAGGGTAAGGACCAGGTTTCTTCTCAGGTGGGGTGATCGGCCCGCCAGTTTGATTTACCAATCATTTCTGCTAGGCTCTTCTGCATATTTTTGGCGTTTCTCGCTTCTTTTGACATCTCCCTTGCGTGTTCCATATCCCTGACCGACAATAGTCGCATCCAATCGATCTTACGCCGCAAACACGCGGATAAGCTAAAAGAGACTTTGTTTTAGATGCCTGATAATCAATCCATTGCGGTGCTAGGTGGTGGTAGCTTTGGGACCGTAGTAGCAAACATTGCTGCAGAAAACGGATATGCGGTAAAACTCTGGATGCGAAATGAAGAGGCTGTTGAAGCAATCCAGGCGGAACATTGCAACAGACGCTACTTGCCGGATTTGCAACTGCATTCGAATTTGACAGCCACAAGTGATATGGCGGACGCACTGGCTGGTGCCGGATTGGTATTTTATGCCATTCCCAGCAAGTCATTCCGGAGTGTGGTGCGAATGTCGGCAGAGCATATTGATGAGAGTCAAATGCTGGTGAGCACAACAAAAGGTATTGAAGTCGACTCCCTGAACCTGATGAGCGATATTCTGCGAGCAGAACTGGGTCAGTGCCGCTATGGTGTCATGGGTGGGCCAAATCTGGCCAAAGAAATCGCTCAGCATGAGCTTACAGCCACTGTAATTGCCAGCGAAAATTCCGAATTACGACAGACCGTTCAGCAGGTGCTAGGGTGCCCCTATTTTCGTGTGTATGCGAGTGCAGATGTCTATGGCGTTGAGCTGGGTGGCGCGCTGAAAAATATTTACGCCATTATGGCAGGTATCGCTGCGGCGAAAGGTTTGGGTGAAAATACCCTTTCTATGTTGATGACACGCAGTCTGGCCGAGATGGGACGCTTTGCTGAAGCTCAGGGTGCCAATCCTATGACCTTTCTAGGGTTAGCCGGAGTCGGAGACCTGATCGCAACATGTAGTTCTCCCTTGAGTAGAAACTACCGGGTTGGTTATGCGTTCGGCTCGGGGAAAAACCTTGAAGAAGCCGTGGAAGAGTTGGGCGAGGTTGCAGAAGGTGTGAATACTCTCGTGCAAGTCAAACGCTTCGCGGACGAAAAAGGTATTTATATGCCTTTGGTTCAGGGTTTGTATCAAGTCATCTATGCTGAAGTGCCGCTGAACAAAGTGATTGAGCAGTTGATGACCGCTGAACAGAATACGGATGTGGAATACACGCTTCCCAAAGACGAGATCTAGTTTGAGCAGGAAGCACAAATATTGTGACAGGATAACTTTATGACGACTGAGCCCTCAAATTCGATTGAAAACGATGAGACCCGTGAAGCGAGTGAGAACAAGCTGCTGAGGCTCGTATATATCGTTTTGTTTTACCTTATATACAGCGTGACGGATTTTATCTTCGCGCTCATTACTGTTGTCCAGAGTGTACTCAACCTGCTGGCTGGTGGGCCAAGTGAAAGCTTACGGGAGTTTGGGAGTAGTCTGTCAATTTACGTGCGACAGATTGGAGATTACCTGAGCTATTCCTCGGAACAAAAACCCTTTCCATTCAGCGACTGGCCGGATGCTAAGCTGGATCCGGAGTCTGATGCCTAGTGGTGTCCGGAATAAGTGTTTGGAGTATGTGTCTTCGTCACCCGTTCAAAAGGAGGTGAAATGAGGTTGTACATTGCGCGGCATGGTGAGGCCTCTTTTAACGCACCAAGTGACGGGGAGCGACCACTCACGCCTCACGGCGTAGGACAAACACGAAACGTTGCAAAACAATGTGCGGCTGAGTTGCAGGAGGTCTCTGCTATTTGGGCGAGTCCCTTGCGGCGCGCCCAGGAAACAGCAAATGTGTTCTCGCGTCATCTGGGAATTGAAATTATCACGCAGCCCTTTCTCATGCCGGATAGTGATCCCCAGAGGGTGGTGGACAAACTGTCTGCCGCTGCCGAAGAGTCAACTTTGTTGATTGTGTCGCATCAACCACTTGTAGGGGAGTTGGTCAGTTTGCTGGTTGCCGGCAATATCTATGAGAGTTATCCCTTTTCCACAAGTGAGCTCGTAACGCTTGAGTTTGAGCAGTTTGGTGCCGGATTGGCGAAACAACGCAAAAACTATCTTCCGGATTAGTCGTGAACAAGCACTTTTAACTCGTTTATCGCTTTGTCGATTGCCTCTGGTGTTGTGTAAAAGTGTGGCGAAAAGCGAATCCCGCCACCCCTTTGTGCACAGATAACGCCACGTTCCATCAATTGTTTATGCAATGTGCTTAGGTCGCATTCTGCTCTTGGTCGGAAAGTCACGATGCCTGAACGTTGATCTGGGTCCATCGGGGATAGCACGTCAATGTCGGGAGTAGAAAGCAGTTGCTCGGTCAGATAATCCATTCTCTTTTGCAGTTGCTCGTGAATGGTTTCCATACCAATGTCCAGTAGTGTTTTCAGGCTTGCATTGAGTATGTGGGTGCCCATCATGTTTGGGCTACCGCATTCGAAACGGGTGGCGTCCTCGGCGGGCTCCCAGTCAATGCGGTCATAGTTACCTCTATCTTTCACCATATGCCAGCCATATTCATTTAGCTGGAGCTCATGTTGGCGCTCTTGCTTGATATAGAACAAGGCAAGCCCTTCTGCGGCCATCATCCATTTATGTCCGTCGGCGACGATAAAATCAGCCTGGATTTTTAATTGGTCAAAGGGGGTAGCCCCCAGGCTTTGAATGGCATCGATACAGAGCAGTACATTAGAATCGCGGCAGATGGCTCCCAGGCGCTCCAGATCCATTTTGAGACCGGAGGCATATTGCACCGAGCTCACCGAAATCATCCTGGTTCTGTTAGTGATGCAGTCAGCGATGGCGGCGATTGGATCCTTGTTTGATATATCAGCGACGACGACCGTGACTCCACGAGAGTACAGGGACTCCCAGACGATTCGATTGGAAGGGAATTCCTGATTGGTGATGATGATTTCATCTCCAGTCTTCCAGCGAAGACCGTAGGCAATCATCGACAAGGCTTCGGACGTACTTTTGGCAAGAGCAATTTCCGCCGTATCGCTTGTGCCAAGTAGTTTGCACAAACGCTGCCGCAATTGAGCTTCTGTCTTGAGCCAATGAGGATAATCCCGGGCCCCTTGATAGCCGTTCTCCCTGGCAAATGCTACTGCAGCGTCAACTGCAGCCTTTGGCCATGGACTGACAGCAGCGTGATTCAGATAAGAAATGTCGTGATTCTGCGGAAATAGGTCGCTAAAGTTTTGCACGGCTTGGGCCTGATTTTATAATGTGGTTTTGGGTTAGGTGGCGATACACTATGTTTGCTTTTCCGATTGATTACATTGAACCGGTCTTCCGGCCACCAAGTGAAGCCAGATCTCTGATTCTGCCGGTCACCAATGGCTGCTCGTGGAATAAATGTACGTTTTGCGAAATGTATACGCAAGATCAGAAAAAGTTTCGCGCGAGGAAAGATGACGATGTCCTGGCAGACATTAAGAAGGCAGCGGCGGCACTTCCGGAAACTCGGCGCGTATTTCTGGCGGACGGCGATGCCATGGTGTTGCCAACGCGGCGCTTGCTTCAGATTCTCACTTGGCTTCGGGAGAATTTTCCAAGGCTAGAGAGGGTGTCAAGCTATTGTCTGCCGCGTAATGTGCTCAAGAAATCGGTGGAGGAGTTGCAACAACTGAAAGCGCTGGGTTTGTCGATTCTTTATGTGGGTTTGGAATCCGGAGATGATGAAGTGCTTGAGCTGGTGAATAAGGGTGAAACCTTCGAAAGTTCAGTTTCGGCGCTACAGAAAATTCGTGATGCCGGCTTGAAATCATCTGTCATGGTGCTGAATGGTCTTGGTGGTCGAAAGTTGTCGGAGCAGCATGCTCTGAATTCTGCAAAAGCCATCAATGCGAGTCAGCCTGACTTTGTATCGACACTAGTGGTAAGTTTTCCCATGGGAGAAGCGCGCTTTCGTCAACGCTATCCTGATTTTGAAATGCTTGACCAACCTGGCTTGTTTAGAGAATTAAGGCGGTTTATAGGGGCGTTGGAGTTGGAAGATTCGGTATTTCGCAGCGACCATGCCTCGAACTATCTACCCTTGAAAGGGCATCTGGGCGAGGATAAGCAGAGGCTTTTGGCAGAGTTGGATATGGCTATTCATAATCCGGACGCCGTTATCCTGCGGCAGGAATGGCAACGCGGGCTGTAGTATTAAGTGAGACCAGACCATTTGACATAGAAGAGAGGGTTGTAACTATGGGAACCGGACGAACGCTGCCAAATCTGGCCTCAGAAATTCGCGAGCTGGTTGATTCTTCGCCTGGGAGTCCTCCTGTTGATAGTTGGTCTCCGGAGCGTGAAGGTGAGATTGATATCAGGATAGGCCGTGATGGCACATGGTATTATCAAGGTGAACCCATGGCGCGTGAGTCAGTTGTGCAGCTCTTTTCTTCCATTCTAAGGAAAGACGATGATGACTATTTTCTGGTAACACCAGTAGAGAAGATGCGCATCACGGTCGATGACGTTCCGTTTGTCGTGCGAATGATGGATGTGGAAGGGGTCGGAAAGGAGCAGCGTCTGCATATGTCGACGAATGTTGGAGATCATTTTACCGTCGGTGCAGATCATCCCTTGCGTATTGAAAAGAATGATCGCGGAGAGCCTGTGCCTTATGTGATTGTGCGTCGTAATTTAGAGGCGCTTTTATTACGTCCGGTCTACTATGAGCTGGCTGAGCTAGCGGAGCAATCTCCAGTGACCGGTCAAATTGGTGTTTGGAGTCAAAAGCAGTTTTTTGCTTTGGATTAGCTCTGGCGAATCCGTCTTGACGATTAGGGCGGATATTGAAAACCAGGAAGAACAAAAAAGGGAGCTTATCGCTCCCTTTTTTTAGCGTTCCAGTACACCTACATGTTGGGGTAGTTGGGGCCGCCACCGCCCTCTGGCGTTACCCAGGTAATGTTCTGGGCAGGATCCTTGATGTCACAGGTTTTGCAGTGAACGCAGTTCTGTGCATTGATCTGGAAACGTTTGCTGCCATCGTCATTTTCAACCACTTCGTACACACCAGCAGGACAGTAGCGCTGAGCGGGTTCGTCGAAGGTTGGCAGATTTTTGTCGATCGGAACACTTGGATCTGTCAGCACGAGATGACACTTCTGATCTTCCTCGTGGTTGGTATTAGAAAGAAATACCGATGACAATCGATCAAAAGTGATCGTGTTATCCGGTTTTGGATAGTCGATCTTTTTGCATTCAGCTGCGGGCTTCAGCGCTGCGTAATCTTGCGTCAGATCACGGAAATTAAAGGGCAGTTTACCGCCGAAAATATTTTGGTCGATAAATGTGTACGCCGATCCCAGATAAGTTCCCAGCTTATGCATTACGCCCACAAAGTTGCGCACGTCGTACAGTTCTTTATGCAGCCAGCTGTCCTGGAATAGCTTGTCGAAATTTGTCGCTTCTTCTCCCTCAGCGCCTTCTGCCAGCTTAGCTGCCACGGCTTCTGCCGCCAGCAAACCGCTTTTCATGGCGGTATGAGAGCCTTTGATTTTAAGAGGGTTCATTGTGCCGGCATCGCATCCGATCAACATACCGCCAGGGAATGTCATTTTCGGTAGAGCATTCAAGCCGCCTTTAATCAATGCGCGTGCGCCGTAACTGACGCGCTTGCCGCCTTCCAGGATGTCTTTCAGGACTGGATTCAGCTTGCAGCGCTGCATTTCTTCGAAGGGGCTAACATGCGGATTGCTATAGCTCAAATCCGTGATCAGTCCGAGAACCACCTGGTTGTTTTCAATGTGGTAGAGGAACCAGCCTCCAGTTGAGGACGATTCGCTCAGTGGCCAGCCAAGACCGTGCATGACTGTGCCTTCGCGGTGTTTGGATGGATCAACATCCCAAAGTTCTTTGATGCCGATGCCGTAGTGCTGAGGGTCTTTGCCTTCGTTCAGGTTGAATTTGGCCATCAGCTCTTTGCCCAAATGACCGCGACAGCCTTCCGCGAACAGGGTGTATTTCGCGTGCAGTTCCATGCCGGGCATATAGCTGTCTTTCTGCTGGCCGTCTGCGGAAACTCCCATGTCACCGGTGGCTACACCTTTGACACGCCCGTCTTCATGGAAAAGCACTTCGGCCGCTGCAAAACCTGGATAGACTTCTACGCCAAGGGACTCGGCCTGTTCTGCCAGCCAGCGACAAACGTTGCCTAGGCTAACGATGTAGTTACCATCGTTGTGTGTGGGTTTTGGGATGAATGCGTTAGGCAGTTTGACGGATTTTTCCTGGCTGGTCAGGAAGTAAAACTCATCGCTTTTAACCGCTGTATTCAGCGGAGCACCCATTTCTTCCCATTTCGGGAATAGTTCATTCAAGGCCGTTGGTTCCAGTACAGCTCCCGAGAGAATATGTGCACCGACTTCTGAACCCTTCTCGACAACGCAAACGCTGATTTCCTTGCCGCTCTCTTCAGCGATTTGGCGCAATCTGCACGCCGCTGATAGGCCCGCGGGCCCGGCACCGACAATGAGTACATCAAACTCCATCGATTCACGTTCCACTATAGCTCTCCTCGTAGATACAATTATTGCCGAACCTGGCCGATGCAAACGCAAGGCAGCCGTCACGGCCTTTTTAAGCGCGCAGATTATACAGACTTTGGTATTATCGCGCACCTTGAAATAGATGATTTCAAACAGGTGTTTGAATTCTACCCGATAAATTTGTTGGGGTAAAAAATGAAGGGTGACACTATGATTGGAATGTCGTTTTCAGGCGTAGTGTTTACCCGAAGAACCACCGCGCAAATCTGACCAAGTATTGACCTGTTGGTGTTTTATCGGCAGTATTATGCGCTCCGCGAACACTGTATTTAAGTTCATAATTCACCTAACTGTATGAATTTGTTGCTTTTATTTGCTTCGCGACGGTGTCTGGGTCACTGCTCAAACTGGCTTGAAATGGCCCACAAATTCATTAATTGCTAAATAACGAGGAATCTATGAAGGTTCTGGTCGCTGTTAAACGAGTTATTGACTACAACGTCAAAGTACGTGTGAAGGCCGACAATACTGGTGTCGATCTTACAAACATCAAAATGGCAATGAACCCATTTTGTGAAATCGCTGTTGAAGAAGCAGTGCGCTTGAAAGAGAAAGGTGTTGCAAGCGAAATCGTAGTGGTTTCGATCGGCCCTAAAGTGGCTCAGGAGCAAATCCGTACAGCCCTGGCTCTCGGTGCTGACCGCGGTATTCTGGTTGAGACTGACGAAGAAGTTCAGTCTTTGCAGGCTGCAAAAATGCTGAAGGCTATTGTCGATGAGGAGCAACCTCAACTGGTTATCCTTGGTAAGCAGTCAATTGACTCTGACAACAACCAGACGGGTCAAATGCTGGCCGCTCTGGCTGGTATGCCGCAAGGTACTTTTGCTTCCGAAGTGGTTGTTGATGGTGACAAGGTTAACGTGACGCGTGAAGTTGATGGCGGTCTGATGACGGTTGGCTTGAATCTTCCCGCCGTTGTGACCACGGACTTGCGTTTGAACGAGCCTCGTTACGCTTCGCTGCCTAACATTATGAAAGCGAAGAAAAAGCCTCTGGATACTAAATCACCTGCAGACCTGGGTGTTGAACTGGCTGCCAGTCTGAAAGTGGTTAAAGTTGAAGAGCCACCCAAGCGTTCTGCCGGTGTCAAAGTTGCTGACGTTGCTGAACTGGTCGATAAACTGAAAAACGAAGCGAAGGTGATCTAATGAGTATTCTAGTAATTGCGGATCATGAAAGCGGTAGTCTCAAGCCGGTAACTCTCAATGTTTTGAATGCAGCGAAAGCTATCGGTGGTGACATTGATGTATTGGTTGCAGGTGAAAATTGTGGTGCAGCCGCCGAAGCGGCAGCCAAAGCCGAGGGCGTGGCCAAAGTCCTGCTTGCAGACAATGCAGTGTACGGCCATCACCTGGCAGAGAATTTGTCTCTTCTTGTTGCAGATTTGGGTAAAGCTTATTCGCACATCCTTACCTCAGCTGGTACCACTGGCAAAGACTTCATGCCTCGGGTTGCTGCTTTGCTGGATGTAGCTCAGATTTCAGACATCATCAAAGTAGAATCTGCGGACACATTCGTGCGCCCCATATATGCGGGTAACGCGATTGCGACTGTTCAGTCTTCTGATGCGGTTAAAGTGATCACTGTTCGCGGAACGTCTTTTGATCCTGTGGGTGCCGAAGGTGGATCTGCGGGCGTTGAAGCGATTGATAACGTGCAGGATGCGGGTATCTCCGTATTCGTTGGTGAAGAAATGGCTGAATCCGATCGTCCTGAGTTGACTGCCGCTTCGATTGTTATTTCCGGCGGTCGTGGTATGCAGAACGGCGACAACTTCAAGATTCTGGAGTCGGTTGCAGACAAGCTCGGCGCAGCGGTGGGTGCTTCCCGTGCAGCAGTTGATGCCGGTTTCGTACCAAACGATATGCAGGTTGGTCAAACAGGTAAAATTGTGGCACCAAACCTCTACATCGCTGTCGGCATCTCCGGCGCAATCCAGCACTTGGCCGGTATGTCAGGAAGTAAGGTTATTGTTGCCATCAATAAAGATGAAGAAGCACCTATCTTTCAGGTTGCTGATTATGGCCTGGTTGCTGACTTGTTCGAAGCTGTACCTGAACTGGACGCAGCGCTGTAAGCTAGCGGCAAGCCAGATGGGAGGCGAATGACTTATTCGCCGACTGCACAATAGAAACCGGAGTGTTGAAAGACCCTCCGGTTTTTTTGTAGTTTTTGAAAATATGTGGAACACATGTTCATCCATAAAATTTCACGACCCGGTTCGGATCGGTTCTGAGTTGTTCGGGCAATAAAAAAGGGTGGACGAGCCACCCTGTTTTTATTGCTGCTATTGAAGCGTCATGCGTCTAGAGGTCGTAACCTTTCTCTTCATGGAGTACAAGGTCAAGTCCCATCGTTTCGTCATCGCTTTCTACCCGAATACCAACCACAACATCGACTAACTTGAGGATGATCCAGGTGGCAATCCCGGTATAAACGAAGGTGCTGACGATACCGATTATCTGGCTTGTCACCTGATCACCAATAGAGGCGTTGTCGCCGCCAAATCCAAAACCGCTAAATGCACCGAGGTTTGACGCACAGAGGATGCCGACGAGGAAAGATCCGAGAATACCACCCACACCGTGAACCGGAAAAACGTCCAGCGAATCATCAATTTTGAGTTTTTGCTTCATGAAAATGGTGGCATTGAAGCACACAAAACCTGCGAGCAGACCAATTACGATTGCGCCTGCCGGGCTCACCGAGCCAGATGCCGGTGTGATGGTACCGAGACCAGCCACCATGCCTGTAACGATGCCGAGTACGGATGGTTTGCCGAATCGTTTCCATTCGCAAGCCATCCAGGAGAGTGATCCCATTGCTGCCGACAGGTGTGTCGCGACCAGTGCCATGGCGGCGTTTTCATCGGCTGCCAATGCGCTGCCCGCGTTGAAACCGAACCAGCCTACCCAGAGCATGCCGGCGCCGGTAACGGTCATGGTCATGTTATGCGGAGGCATTGCCGTTTCGGGCCAACCTTTCCGGTTTCCAATCACTAGGGCTGCAACCAGCGCTGCGACACCAGCAGTGATGTGGACGACGATGCCGCCTGCAAAATCAAGCACGCCTAGCTCACTGAGCCAGCCGCCACCCCAAACCCAGTGGCAGACCGGCGCGTAAACTACCAGCAGCCAGATACTGCTAAACAACAGCATGGCAGAGAACTTCATCCGTTCTGCAAAAGCACCGACGATCAGTGCGGGTGTGATAACTGCAAAAGTCATTTGAAAGGCTGCAAATAGGGCTTCCGGAATAGTGCCGGACAAGGACTCTTTGGTAATGTTAGCCATAAACATATTGCTCAAGTCACCGACCCAGGCATTGCCTTCGCTAAACGCTAGAGAGTAGCCGGCAACGTACCAGAGCACGGACATAAGGCATGTCAGCGCAAAGCACTGCATCAAGATAGACAACACGTTTTTGCTTCGAGCCAGGCCGGCATAAAAAAGAGACAGGCCGGGGATCGTCATAAACAGTACGAGCGCAGTAGCTGTGAGGATCCAAGCCGTGTCAGCACCGCTCATGCCATCCGCAGCCAATACGACGGAAGGGGCAAAAGAACCCAGAGCCAGTAAAAGAAGGTATTTCATCGTGTTTTCCTGGTTATTGGAATTGATTTTGTTCGAGTTGTTGTTTAACGGCGGATCAGATTGCGTTGTCTCCCGTTTCGCCGGTGCGAATGCGAACGGCCTGCAGGACTTCGGTGACAAAAATTTTGCCATCGCCAATTTTGCCACTGTTGGCTGCATTGATAATGGCTTCGGTTGCCTGGTCCAGCATGTTGTCAGGAACAACTACTTGTAGCTTTAGTTTTGGAACGAAATCGATAACGTACTCAGCGCCTCGGTATAGCTCCGTGTGTCCCTTCTGTCTGCCGAATCCCTTCACTTCTTCAATGGTCATGCCTTGAAGTCCGATATCGGTGAGGGCAGTGCGGACATCATCCAGCTTAAAGGGCTTGATAATCGCAGTGATTAATTTCATGTGAGTTCTCCTGTGTCGCATGGCTATAAAATTCTTCAGATACCGGGTGGGATGGTATCAATGAATTTATGCGTGTATTGGGTTTTATTGAATGGCTTCTGTTATTGTTTTGGCTTGCCATGGAGGGCGCCCCAAAATGGCGCTATAAAGCTAATGGAAATGTCCTGTGTTATCAATATCCAGGGCCGACTTTGTGCGTTTTTAGTGCGATTTATTAATATGGCTGCGTGCCGTTTTTCGGGAATGAGGAAAGCGCTTTTCCAATGCTGTTTACGAAACTGTCGAGCTTCTATTTTTTTTACTTCGCCTTGCTGGGTTTGCTTGCTCCATATCTGGGGTTGTATCTGGAGTCCAAGGATTTTAGTTTGCTTGAGATTGCCCAGCTCACCTCCATTTTGATGGTAACAAAGGTATTGGCACCCAATATTTGGGGGGCGCTCGCAGATCGTAAGCAAAACAGATTGTTTTTGGTACGCATGGGAGCGTTTTCTACTTTAGTAGCCTATTTAGGGTTCTTCTTCGCCGAGGGATTCTGGCATTTTGCAGCGGTAATAGTGCTGTTTAGTTTTTTCTGGAATGCGGTATTGCCTCAGTATGAAGTGATAACCTTATTTAATCTGGCAGAATATAGAGACAAATATAGTCGGATCAGATTATGGGGCTCGATTGGGTTTATTGTCAGTGTTGTTGTCGCAGGATGGCTATTTCAACGGCATGGTATTCAGTGGTTTCCCTGGGTGTTGTTGAGCATTGTGGCGTTGATCGCTGTTGCGAGTATGGCAAAACTTTCCGAACCTCAGTCTCTGAGTGGTAATACATTTTCTGCTGCAGTGTTCTGGAAACGTTTGAGGTATCCGCATGTTTCCTTGTTTTTCGTTGTCTGTTTTTTGTTGCAGTTGTCTCACGGCCCCTATTACACCTATTTCAGTATTTTTCTGGAATCGCTGAATTATTCCAAGATTGATATTGGTTTGCTGTGGAGTTTGGGAGTCTGGGCAGAAGTTTTATTGTTCGTCTACATGCATGTGTGGTTCCGGCGATCCTCCGTTAACCACATCATGTGTATTGCCCTGGCGCTCACTGCATTGCGCTGGCTTCTGATTGCGTACTTCGCGGATGTTGTTGCTGTGCTTATACTAGCTCAGTGCCTGCATGCAATGTCTTTTGGAGCGATGCATGCGGCCGCGATTCATTTCGTTCATCACTCCTTTCCAATCGAAAATCAGGGTAGGGCGCAGGCGTTATATAGCAGCACGGGTTTTGGAGCGGGTGGTGCAGCTGGCGCCTATCTCAGTGGCGTAATTGTTGATGGGCACGGGTATCAGTCAGCATTCTTGTTCAGTGCTCTGATTGCATTTGTGGCGTTCGTGTTAATCGTTTTGCAGGGGCGTCTCTCTGTTATTCGATGAACTCGAATCTTTCCTTGTGTTTCCAAACAATTCGTCGGCATTTTAGGGTTTGAACCAGAACCGGAATTTCCTCGAACTGATCCCTATTAAGGGATTGAAAAAAATCAGTTTTGGATTGGTTGATTGGCAAATTAGCGTCTATGCTTTGTAAAAAGCGTATGAATAGGCCGCAGAAAGTCTGCTGCTTGTATGCGCGTTTAAATCCAAATTGGTTTCTTCGTTCTTGCGTGGTCGATTGCTTTCATCTTGTTGTGGAAGGGTCACTTTCTTAAGCAAAAACCGAGAATAGATAAAAGTCTGTCGGGATCAATAACTCTCACCGATGGATGGTTCCAAAATAACGGAGTAGCGTTCGATGACAAAAAAAACACAGCGGCTGTTTAGCTTCGCCAAGCTTCCTATGGCAGTGGCGTTTGCAGCTTCGATGTCAACACCTGCTAGCGCGTTTCAGTTTTATATGGGCGATGTAGAAGCGAGCTTGGACACCACACTGAGTGCAGGATCCAGCTGGAGGATGGAGGATCCAGAGCCTGAGCTGATTGGGCAAGGTAATGGTGGTGAAGGGGGGTCTGTCAACAGTGACGACGGTAACCTGAATTTTGAAAAAGGTGACGCTTACTCCACGATCATCAAAGGTAATACCGATTTTCTGGCGTCTTATGAAGACTGGGGCGTCTTTGCTCGTGCCAAATACTGGTACGACTTTGAGTTGCGCGACGATGATCAGCGTTACTCGCTGAGTGATGATGGAAAAAACAACGCCTCCGGAGCGGAAATTCTGGACGCCTATATCTGGCGAGACTTCTGGCTGGGTGATACGCCCTTGAACGTGCGTATTGGTAAGCAGGTGGTGAGCTGGGGTGAAAGTACCTTTATCTTCAATGGTATTAATGTTGTGAACCCGGTCGATATTGGCGCCATTCGTGCGCCGGGTGCCGAAATTAAAGAAGCGCTTTTACCCGTTAACATGGTTTACGGCTCATTAGGCTTGACGGAGAACATTACCGTGGAAGCCTTCGTTCAATTGGACTATGAACGTTCCCGCATCGATGATTGTGGCACGTTCTTCTCTTCTGTGGATTATGTGGCCGATGGCTGTGGCCCGGTGTATGCACTAAACAGCATCAATCAAGAAGATAACCAGATCAGCGGTACCTACCTTCCCCGTACCGCTGACAGAGATGCAAAGGACAATGATCAGTTCGGTATTGCAATGCGCTGGTTTGTTCCGGAATTGAATGAAACTGAGTTTGGGTTCTACTTCATCCAATACCACAGTAGGTTGCCTACGGTGGGGGGTAGAACTGCTGTAGATTCCAATTCAGATGGCGTTATCGATACCGTTGGCGAAGGTTTGGATCCTGATACAGGTGCCGCATACTTTATTGAATATCCTGAACAGATCAAACTCTACGGTATTAGTTTTAATACGACTGGCCCAGGTGGGATCTCCATTGGTGGTGAATACAGCTTTAAACAGGATGCGCCAGTTCAGTTGAACTCACCTGACCTGGTCGCCGCGGCACTGGGTCGCGCGCACACGGATGGTATTGTCTATTCGCCCGTCTTCCAGGATCGTGTGGAAGACACCAACGGCGATGGCTACTCCTCTGTCGCTGAGGCGGATGCTCAGAACTTCCTGGGTACGGAACAGTCAGGTTTTGATCGCTTCAACATCTCCCAGCTTCAGTTTACCGGTATTAAATTCTGGGATCAGATTCTCGGTGCGAGCCGCCTGGCGTGGGTAGGTGAAATCGGCGGTACTTACGTTCACGATCTGCCAGATGTTGATGAAAATCGATATGGCCGTTTTGACCAAACCAGTTTTGGTTTGACTGCGGATTATGCGGGTACCGGAGAAAATGTCGCAGCTTGTGAGGGGATCAACAGTATTGGCGAATGTAACCAGGACGGTTATGTCACTGATTTCTCATGGGGCTATCGTATGCGTGCCTCGCTCTTGTACAACGATGTGTTTGCAGGTGTGAACCTGAGTCCAACTTTGGCATGGTCCCATGACGTTAGTGGTTTTGCACCGGGACCTGGCGCCAACTTTATCGAAGGGCGCAAGTCTGTCGGTCTCTCTTTGAAAGCCGAATATCTCAACCAGTACACGGCTAACCTGTCCTATACCAGTTATTTCGGGGGTGAGCCCTACAATGAGATTGTTGATCGGGACAATCTGGCATTTAGTGTGTCGTACTCTTTCTAACATCCAATTGTGGCTCGGTTTGACGAGGTAGTTTAAATGAAATTAATTAAAACAATATGTGCCGTCGGGGTGGTCGCTGCAAGCATGAATGCGGGCAATCTGATGGCAAAAGTGTCGTCCGAAGAAGCAGCGAAATTGGGTAACGAGCTTACGCCAGTTGGCGCGGAAAAAGCGGGCAACGCCGATGGAACTATTCCTGCCTGGGATGGCGGTTTGAAAGAAATCCCCGCGGGTTATGAGCAGGGTAAACCCTACATCGATCCCTTTGCGGATGATAAGGTTCTGTACACCATCACCAGTGAAAACATGGCGCAATACGCGGACAAGTTGTCGGATGGTCAGAAAGCCATGCTGCAAACCTATGCAACCTATACCATGCCGGTGTATCCCTCTCGGCGACCTATTGGTTTTACCGAAGATATTGTCAACTTCGCTAAACAGAATGCGTTGAATGCGGAAATGATCGAAGGTGGAAACGGCCTCAAGAACGTCGCGGGCACGACCCCATTTCCTATCCCTAAGGCCGCGTTGGAAGTCGTTTGGAATCACATCCTCCGTTACCGTGGTGGAGCTTTGGATCGGACCTATGTTCAGGTGACGCCAACGGAGAGCGGTAGTTATACGCCTGTAAAATTTTATGAGGAGTACTCCAGACGTTTTCGTTTGTCAGATTTTGCAAGCAATAACGACGACAACGTTATGTTTTATTTCAAACAGGTAGTAACCGCACCGGCTCGTCTTGCAGGTAACGTACTGCTGGTACATGAGACCATTGATCAGGTAAAAGAACCACGACGTGCCTGGATTTACAACGCTGGTCAACGCCGTGTTCGACGTGCGCCTCAAGTTGGTTATGATGGTCCAGGTACGGCGTCTGATGGTCTGCGTACTTCGGACAACTTTGATATGTTCAACGGCGCACCAGATCGCTATGACTGGACTCTGGAAGGCAAGCAGGAACTCTATGTTCCCTACAATGCCTACCGCATGGATGACAAATCTCTGAAGTATGAAGATCTTGTGAAACCTGGCCATTTGAACAATGATTATGCTCGGTATGAGCTGCACAGAGTGTGGAAAGTGGTGGCGACGCTGAAAAGTGGTGAGCGCCATATCTATTCCAAGCGAGTCTTGTATGTGGATGAGGATAGCTGGGGAACACTGGTGGCTGACCACTACGATGGTCGCGGTGAATTGTGGCGTCATGCTGAAGCCCATACCAAGTACTTCTATGATGTGAAGGCATTGTTCACCAGTGTGGATTCAACTCACGACCTGTTGTCCGGACGTTATATCGCGACGGGACTGTCTAACGAAGAGCCTGTCAAATATGACTTCACACGTGAGTTCAGTACGAAAGACTTTACGCCCGCCGCTCTGCGACGCGCAGGTCGACGTTAGGCGATTGTGAAAACATAAAAAAACGGGCTTTGAGCCCGTTTTTTTATGTCCGTCGTTCCAGTTGCTCAGTCTTTGTGACCGGTCTTCAGTGACCTAGCGGCTATGCTGCTGTTTAAGTTGCGATAGCTTCGCATCTTTTCTTAGCCACAAGTCATTTATCCAGGTTTGGAAGGCTTCTTTGAATTCCGGATCATTGGCGTAGTCCTTGCCAAGAAACTCCTTCGGAATCTCTATCTTGTCGATTTGCACAATGACTCTGGGAATGCGGCCACAAATCAGGTCCCAGGGGCCATGTTTGCCATCGGGGTAAATGATGGAAATGTCGAGCATGGTGTGCAGTTGTTCGCCCATGCTACCGAGAACAAAGGCAGCACCTCCGGCTTTGGGTTTGAGCAGGTTGGTGAAAGGGGATTGCTGCTTGTCATGTTTTTCCTGCGTAAAGCGCGTGCCCTCCAGAAAATTGAATACGGATACCGGTGTGGTCTTGAATTTTTCACAGGCTTTGCGTGTTGTTTCAAGGTCTTTGCCTGCCAGGGATGGGTTCTTCTTCACCTGATCCGCGCTATAGCGTTTCATAAACGGAAAATCCAGGGCCCACCAGCAGATGCCGATAATGGGCACCCAGATCAGCTCCTGCTTGAGAAAAAACTTGAGCATGGGGACGCGGCGATTCAGCACTTTCTGCACAATCGGAATATCTGCCCAGGACTGGTGGTTGCTGTTGACCAGATACCATTCGTTTTTGCTTAATCCTTCAAGGCCCGTCACCTGCCATTCTGTCTTGTTGAACAGGGCAAACAGGAAACTGTTAAAGCTTACCCAGTTTGTAGCGGTTGCGATGGACATGCGTGTTGCCAGTTTCTGGATGACCTGAAAAGGCAGAATCAGTTTGATGATGGCGCCGACAAGCAATATCGGCAGGCCAACACAGGTGTTCAGTATCACCAGAACAAATATGAGACTGCCCTTAAGTTGGGCGGGGAGGAAATGCAGCATGAGTCGTTCCAAGCAAAAAATTTGTCAGAGTCTAGCGAGCGCTTGGTAGTGATTCAATGCCTTGAGCGAACAAGTGTACCGATTTTTACAGCTGAATGACCGAAGAGTTGGGATTTGTCCGGGCAGATCAGGGCTTGTCTTTATGTTTCGTACCGAGAATCTGGTCGGTTTTGTCTGTCGCCTGCTGTTTGATTTCTGGCGTAATATAGGCCGACAGGCTGGCGATGGCGGCAGCCATAACAGTAATGTCGTCAGTATAGCCAAGCACTGGTGTCAGGTCGGGGATGCCGTCAATCATGCTAATGAAGTAGCTCAAACTACCGATGATGGCTGTACGCACCCATAGGGGAGTGGCGGGTGCCTTGAGGGTATAGAAAAGTACCAGGGCTTGTTCAATCGCATCACGACTCAATGAGGCGAGTGACGAGCGGATTTTTCTTAGTATCCGTCTTTCACTGACGTTTTCTTCTATTTGCCCGAGGCGATCGGTGTCAGCCATGGCTATTCCTCAAAAACAGTCGCGAGGTTCTGGGTTTGCATCGCATAGACCAATCCGAGGCTATTATTCTGGATCCAAAGTAAACTAAGAACACGACCCGCATCTTCACCATCTGCAGGCTGGCTGACAAAACCTTTCAAAGTCAGAGTGGTGCCATTGACGTTGTTAAATGTCATTTCAATTGCATTGGTAGACTGCGTGCAACTCGTGCTGGGTAGCGTCGCGCCAAGGTCAGACTGACTGCCGGAAACAGAATTGTTGTCGACGTCATGGGAGCGGTTGAGAAAGGTCAGTGACAGGTTTGCACTGCAGTTTGCAGTGTTCAGGTCGCTGGTGATGGAAAGTTGCGATCCATTGACATTGCGGAGTGTGTTTTCGGTATTGGTCATGCTCATGACGTTGCCCTGAATCTTGTAGTTTTCGCCAGTAAAGTTTGGCGATCCCGAGGTATCAAGTTCAGTGGCAATCATAATGCCACGACCACGCTCAAGCGTATTCATGGCGAAAGCGAGATGGCGTCCATCTTGCGTTCCGTGACCCATGGGTGCCCGGGAGCCGCTGTCCAATTGGACAAAGCCTTCAATATCGGGTGTTTCCCTTAGTGTGAAGCTGTAATCATCTGCCACAATGCCTGTTTGATCCGGGGTGTAAGTCACGGCATTGTTACTGGCCCGGCTCAGCACATAACTGCGAAACTCAGCAGAAGGTTGAGTGATATCAAAGACGCCTGCCACAGCGTCCCAGCGCATGGTTTCGGCAAACAGTTGCAGGGTTTCTCCGGTTTCACTGAGTTTCAGGGAGTAACTGACCACACCATAGGTTTTGCCATTTATGTCGCCTGCGGAGAAATCCGAGTCGGTTTTTCGGCCGTGGATTTCCCAGGTAAACAGATCCATGTCTTCCCTTTTGTTGCCCCGGGTAAATTGGCTGTCAAGAATGTTATTGTCGAAGTAAGTCGCACCAGAGCTGTAATTGGATCCCAGTAGCCAGGTAGGTGAGGCGTCAAAAACCGGATCTTCCTCATCTATGCCAAGATCAAGGCTGGTATCCGGCTCATAGTCATTGGCCCGATAAAGTTGGCTGTACACCGGGTTCAGTTGCCAGCCAATATCGCGAGGGTCGTCGCCATCGTCTGCATCGCTAATGGTTTGCAGTAATCTCCTTGATGCGAGCAGGTAGCCTTCCGTTGACAGATGAGAGTCGCTGCTGGTAAAGCCAAAGTCGACATTGGGCTCGGTAATGTCTCGTACAATGTCGATGCCGTCAAAAGTGAGGGTGCTGCGACGATGAATGATATTGGATGACAAAGCATCTGTCCGAATATCAAGCAAGTTCACGTTGTCCGAAAACTTTTGTTCATCGGTCAAAATGGTTTCGTCGACAAAATCCGAACTGAGTGTGGATAAGCTTACACGGTCACTTACAACGGCAGCATTGTTGTCACTGCGCAAAACCTGATTGATGCCCAGGCCAAATAATACCGAGTTGTAGTTTTCCGCGTAGGTCAGCCGATCATTAAGCTCTCCAGGTAAGGTACCTCCGGTATCACGGCGTGTGCCTTTGGCAACAGGTGATTGTACTCGCGTGATATCTGCTACGGCTGTTTCCACATGTGTGCGGATATCATCAGAATTGTCTATAGCAGTAAGCGCGGCAGCAACAGTTGAGCTTTGCGCCAAATCGAGTTCATAGAAACCTGCCAGCTCGCTGATATTTCTCAATAGACGCATTTTTGCATCAGCCTGGTTGTCACAACCATAATTACCGGTGGTGTCACAAGAGATCAGTTCATTCAGAGTTGCGGCATCTACTGTATCGAAGAGCTTTTTCATCACATAGTGGCTACGCACGCTGATCTCAATGCTCTCGCTTTGGTTGGCTAACATATAGAGGGGGGCATACAGCACATTGTCATCATTGAAGCGCGCTGAGATGACAACATTCAGATTGCTCGGAAAAGTGTTGCCAAACTGTATTTCGTACTCGCCCGTTGAATTCTCGATCACGTCATAAGCAGGAACTGAAGCCGGTAGAGAGGGGCGCTCGGTAAAATCTTCGTTGAGCTGCACGACGGAGATTCGACTTCTTGAGAGATTGTTGCTGAAGGTTAGGCCGGCGGTATTGAGGCGGATCAGAAATCGGACCTCTGGAATGAGCGCATCACTGCTTTGGTCTCTGGAGCTGCCCCCACCCGGACCCGGCACGCCACAGGCCTGTAACAGGACCATTAGCATTACCAGAATGCAGGATCTGGAAAAACTGTGTAGGGAGGAAGAGACGCTAGAACTCAAGGGCATAAAGGGTATCCTGAAAACCGGGAGTAGCAGATTGGCGAGGGTATGTTAGCCAACGCCCAGGCTGCATGCTTAATCCCCTAATTTAACTAAAATGCTGTGCAGATAGAAGTTGCTCTGCCTGGAACTGTGACCAAAATTGTGGTCAAGCTGCGTCTCCGTTCAGCTGAGTGTGCCATCTTCCAGCTCAGCGCGATGGGCCTGGTACCATACCAGCACCTGGTCAATGTTGCTGAGCACGTCTTCAACCTGCGTCATACAGTCAGTATGTCCTCGCTTCAGAGCGTCTTCGCAACGTTCAAGACTGGCTCGTAAACGTGGAATGCCACAGTATTGGGATGCACCAAAAAGTTTATGAATACTGGCCTCCAGTGCTTCCCATTGTTGCGTGTTGGCATTTTGCGCAATGGTTGCGCGATCCCCGTCGAGTCGATTTAGCAGGCGCGTAAACAGGTCCATCGCAATATCCCGGTTGCCATTACTGCGGCGAATACCATCGTTCAAATCCACAATTGCCAATGCTGTTGAACCCTTGGCTTCTGGCGACACAATAGCGGGCCGAGCGCTCTTCTCTATATCTGGATCCATCTTCTTAAGCTCGGGGACGCAGCTGCGTAACACCTCGATAAGCTTTGACTCATCGATAGGTTTGGTGATCAGACTCTGAAACCCCTGTTCCAGAAAAGACTGTTTCTCCTCAGGCAAGGCGTAAGCCGTCAGAGCAACGATGCTGCTATCAGAGAATCGAGTGTCGAGCAGTCGAATTTTTTTCATGGTCTCAACACCGTCCATGCCAGGCATCTGAATATCCATCAGTATCAGCGGGAAGTATTCCTGAGCACAATGCTCGACCGCCTGGTAGCCGTCATTGGCTTCAACCACGCCAATTCCCAGAGCTTCGAGCATGGATTTGACCAGAGCAAGGTTGATATCGTTGTCATCCACGACCAGGACACGGATGCTATTTGCTGCCAGATTGGCTTCGGAAATCGCGCCAGACTCAGTGGCGCGTGTGGGAGCATCCAACTCGCAAAAGGCATGCATCAATCGAGAACGCGTCAGAGGCTTGATCAGGTGTGTATCGACCAGTTTGAGTAAACCCAGGTCATAGCGTTCGAGCGTCGGGCTGGCCATGATCAGAAATTTGCAGTGAGCGCGAATGGCTTCGAGTTGTTGGTGCACCGATTTTTGATCAATTTGGAAGCGATCGAGGCAGACAAAGCACAGCGTATCGTCCGCTGAACCTGAGGATTCAAGCTCGCTGAGTAAGTCCTGGAGCGTGGAGCAGAAGCGATGGGGAATGTTCCAGCTGGACAGCAAATGCTGCAGCGCGAGTTTGGAAGATTCGACAGGCTCAAAGCAGAAAGCCATTTTGAACTTCTGTTGATCCAGTGTCGCTGGGTTTTCTGTCTTGTCAGACAGCTCCACCGGCAGAGTAAACCAGAACGTGGAACCCTTGCCGAGCTCACTTTCAAAGCCGATTTTTCCTTCCATCTGTTCAATCAGTTTTTTTGAAATGGCGAGTCCCAAACCGGTTCCGCCAAAATTTCTCGCAGTTGTTGCATCCGCCTGAGTGAAGGCATTGAAAATGCTGTGCTGTTGCGCCCGTGACAACCCAACACCGGTGTCACTGACCGATACGCGAATAAAGTCACGGATGGCACCGGGTGAGTCGTCGAGCATAACGCGCACGACAACCTCGCCGGATTGGGTAAATTTAATTGCGTTGTTGACCAGATTGGTGATGACTTGCTTGATACGCAGTGAATCACCGGTAATGTCTGACGGAACGTCCTGGTAATGCAGATGCACAAGTTCCAGATTTTTGGCGTGGGCCGTCGGTGCAAGCATGGTTACGACATCTTCAATCAGTTCACGCAGATTCAGTGCGCGTTTTTCCAGTAGCAGTTTTCCGGCTTCGATCTTGGAAAAATCCAGAATGTCATTAATGATCATCAGAAGAATCTCGGAGGACTTCTTGATTGTGGAAAGATGATCCATCTGGCGGCTGTTCAGAGGGCTTTTCAACAGCAGGTTGGTAAAGCCAATGATGCCATTGAGAGGCGTTCGGATTTCGTGGCTCATGTTAGCCAGAAATTCCGACTTGGTTCGATTCGCCATCACCGCCTGCTTGCGGGCAATATCCAGTTCCACGTTTTGGATTTCGATGGTTTCAAGAGTTTCTCGCAGGTCTTCTGTGGTTTGTTCGATCTCCTTTTTCATCTCGTCCTGAATGAGACTTAAACGCTCCGCCAGTTCGTTGACTCCGCTTGCCAGTTTTTCGATCTCCCGCGCGCCAACTTTGCGAATGCGTGTGTCGACGGATCCCGCCAGCAGGCCATCAATGGCCTGTCCGATTCCCCTGATGGGAGTCAGGATTTTTTGTGACAGGTAGCGTATCAGAAACAGGGCAATAAGCAGTGAAAAAGCCGCGTAGGAAGCAATTTCCCCGACGACCGACAGATTGGATAGCCTGGTCG
The DNA here is from genome assembly GCA_965230795.1 of Oleiphilaceae bacterium. Lineage (GTDB taxonomy): Bacteria > Pseudomonadota > Gammaproteobacteria > Pseudomonadales > Oleiphilaceae > PZPK01. The sequence continues at coordinate 1,065,004 of OZ246020.1, forward strand.
GATGGAAATCCGTTTCCAGCAGCAGCCAGCCCCTCTTCGCTTGCCGCAGGGTCTCGGGTGCCGCCATGTTGGAGGGTTGGGTTTGAAAATCCGCATGGCTGGCGTTGTCTTCGGTTTTGATGATTTCTATCGGCCGAAAATAAAAGGGCGCGATATAGACGGCCCGGTTGCCGAAGGGAAGCAGTTCTGAGTTCTCGTTCGGGAAGTTACCCGGGTTGAGTTGAGAGGCCGGTGTTTCACCTGCGTGCCCCAGTACCGTGTAGTGATCGTCCAGAACCATGACGGCCAGAATCTCCTGCTTGGAGGAGAGTGAGCGGGCAACTTCATCAGCCAGAGTCGCCGTGGATTGAGAGGAAAGTTCCTCTTCCGGGATCTGGCCAAGCCGCCAGAGTCCGGAATGTACCAGGCTATCGAGATGCGCTTTGTACTGGCTTTCCTGCTCAAGTAAGCGGTCCTGGGATATGTGCCATAGCAACACCAGCAACACAATCACGAAAGGAAGCGTTGCTAGCAGCACGATACGCGAATACAGGCTGTAACTTTTCATGCAGGATTGGCGGTCCGGTTCATGCCACTCGATTCTGGTGAAGTGTTTGCATCGAGGGGCTGCAATTTGACACACAGATTAGCAAGTAATCTGGTATCGCGCAGTGTATCATTGCGCATTACGAAAACCAGGGGTGCCGATGTACTCCCGAAACTTACGTGATTAAGGCGTGTCATGACATTTCCCACGATTGAAGACTATGTTGGAAATACTCCTCTCGTTCGCTTGCAGCGTTTGCCGGGCAAGACTTCCAATACAGTACTGGTCAAGCTTGAAGGCAATAATCCTGCTGGCTCGGTAAAAGACCGGCCGGCCATGAGTATGATTCAGCGTGCCGAGGCACGCGGTGACATTAAACCGGGCGATACCCTGATCGAGGCCACCAGCGGCAATACCGGCATTGCATTGGCGATGGCGGCAGCCATCAAAGGCTACAAGATGATTCTCATCATGCCGGATAATATGAGTGCTGAGCGTAAGGCATCCATGGCAGCCTACGGTGCGGACATTATTCATGTGACCCGCGAACAGAGCATGGAAGGCGCCAGAGACCTGGCGCAACAAATGCAGGCTGAAGGCAAGGGTATTGTGCTGGACCAGTTTGGCAATCAGGATAATCCTGGAGCCCATTATCGGGGGACGGGACCGGAAATCTGGCGTCAAACTGAAGGCAAGATTACGCACTTTGTCAGTTCTATGGGCACGACCGGTACGATTATGGGAACGTCCCGTTTTCTCAAAGAACAGAATCCAGCCATTGAAATAGTTGGATTGCAGCCGCAGGAGGGGGCTTCGATACCCGGAATTCGTCGCTGGCCGGAAGCGTATTTGCCATCTATTTTCGACGCCAGTCGTGTTGATCGGGTGATCGATATGGGGCAGGAAGAAGCCGAGCGCACTATGAAGGCTCTGGCGGCTCAGGAAGGTATTTTCTGCGGTGTTTCTTCAGGTGGCGCGGTTGCCGGGGCCCTGCGTTTGTCCAGCGAGCTTGAAAATGCGGTGATAGTCGCCATTATCTGCGACCGTGGAGACCGTTACCTTTCAACCGGTGTGTTCAACTAGCCTCGCAAAGCGTGGCTCAAACTTCATTAATTCAAGCATAGTATATGGCCAGAAGACGCAGAAAAAAGCTGCCCCAGGAACCAATCGCCTGTGACATAACAGGCCTGAGCCACGAGGGCAGAGGGATCGCTCGCCTTGATGGTAAAACCCAATTTGTTGACGGTGCGCTGCCTGGGGAAAAGGTAATCGCCCAATATACCGAGCGACGTGCAAAATTTGATGAGCTGAAAACCCTGGAAGTGGTCGAAGCGTCATCTGAGCGGACTGAACCGCCCTGTGCCCATGCCGGCATTTGTGGAGGATGCAGCATGCAGCACATGCAATCCGAGGCGCAAATTGAATTCAAGCAGCAGGTGCTGGCTGAACAATTTGATCATTTTGGGCAGCTCAAACCTGAAGAGTGGATTGAACCTTTGACCGGACCCACTCTGGGCTATCGTGGCAAGGCCCGTTTGGGTGTCCGTTATTTATCCAAGCGTGATGAGGTGCTGGTCGGATTTCGCGAGAAGCGCAACAGTTTTATCGCCGATATTCAACGCTGTGAAGTACTTGATCCACGTTTGGGAACACAGTTGCTGGCGCTGCGCGAACTGGTGCAGTCATTGTCAGTCTACCGAGCGCTGCCGCAGTTTGAAGTAGCCATGGGAGATAGCGAACTCGCTCTGGTGGTCAGGCATATGGAACCGCTGACTGACGAGGACAAGGATAAACTGATCACCTTTGGCCAGCAGCACGACATGATGCTGTTTCTGCAGCCAGGAGGTGTCGACAGTGTACACAGGCTTTGGCCCGAAGAAGGAGAGGACCGTCTGCACTATCGTTTACCTCTGGGTGAGCAAGGATCGGAACATGAATCCGAGTGGGTTGAGCTGGCTTTTCATCCCATGGATTTCACTCAGGTCAATGCTGAAATTAATCGTAAGATGGTGCCGCGGGCTTTGTCCTGGCTCGATCTTAATAAGGATGATCGTGTTCTTGATCTCTTCTGTGGCTTGGGCAACTTCACCATACCACTCGCAAAACTGGCGGGAGAGGTCATTGGCGTTGAGGGTGATGATATGATGGTGGAACGGGGTCAGGAAAACGCCCGCCGTAATGGCTTGGAAAATGTTTCATTTTTCGCCGCAAATCTGCAGACAGACTTTACAGCGGCATCCTGGGCCAAGCAGGGCTTTGATAAAATCCTGATTGACCCGCCTCGCTCAGGTGCCTTGGACGTGGTGCGTCATATGACTCGCTTTAAAGCTGAGCGCATCGTTTATGTGTCCTGCAACCCGGCAACCCTCGCGCGCGATGCTGGAGTGCTGGTCGAGCAGGGATACCGCCTGGTGAAAGCCGGTGTCATGGATATGTTTCCGCATACAGCCCACGTGGAATCTATCGCATTGTTCGTGAAAGACTGATTCAAAACAGGCAAACTCTGAACTATGGTACAGGTTCGCGAAGACTACATCGCCAATGCTGGTGGCAAGGAAGGCATCGAAAAGTGGTTGCGCAGTATTGCGGAGATCAGCCACTTTGAGGACCTGAACGAAATCCGTCGTGCCTGCCAGACCAGTATGGAGATCGAAGCTCAGGCGGTCGAGAAGGATAGAATTTGGGCCAAGGACCACAGCAGCTTCAAAATTGGTCTGGAAATGGCGCAGATTCTGGTAGAGCTTGAGCTTGATCAGAATGCCATCGTAGCCGCCATCCTGTATCGCGCCGTTCGTGAAGAAAAGGTTGACCTGTCCACTATCGAGAAGGAGTTCGGTAAGGAAGTCGCGCGTCTGATAGATGGCGTTGCACAAATGGCCGCCATCTCGTCCACCCATCGTCCCTTCAAAGGCAACGTGCTCGGTCAGACCCAGGGCCAGATTGATAATGTCCGCAAGATGCTGGTCACCATGATCGACGATGTACGTGTGGTTTTGATCAAACTGGCGGAGCGAACCTGTGCCATCCGGGCGGTCAAAAACGCCACGTCAGAAAAACGCCAGCGCGTGGCACGTGAAGTATTCGATATCTATGCGCCGCTGGCCCACCGCTTGGGTATCGGCTACATCAAATGGGAACTTGAAGACCTTTCGTTTCGCTATCTGCATGCTTCGGCCTATAAAAAAATCGCCAAACTACTCGATGAGCGCCGGGTAGACAGGGATGAATTCATCCGTCGGGTGACCGACAAGATCAAGCTGGAGCTGGAAAACGCCCACATCGAAGGTGAAGTGGCGGGGCGCAGCAAGCACATCTACAGTATCTGGCGAAAGATGCGACGCAAGAATCTGGATTTTTCTGAAATCTACGATATTCGTGCATTTCGTATTCTCGTGCCTTCCGTTCCGGACTGTTATTCCGCGTTGGGCGTTGTGCACTCACTGTGGCGTCATATCCCCTATGAGTTTGACGACTATGTCGCCAACCCGAAAGAAAACGGCTACCGCTCACTACATACCGCGGTAATAGGCCCTGAAGGCAAGGTCATGGAAGTGCAGATTCGTACCTATGAAATGCATGAAGAGGCCGAGCTGGGTGTATGTGCCCATTGGCGTTATAAGGGCACTGACGTAAAAAGCCGTTCTTCCAGTTATGAAGAAAAGATCAACTGGCTACGCCAGGTTCTGGAATGGCAGGAGGAAGTGGGGGATGTCTCGGAAATTGCCCAGCAGCTCAGCGCCGACATTGGAGCCGATCGTATTTACGTATTTACGCCCGACGGCCATGTGGTGGACTTACCAAGTGGCGCGACTCCCGTGGACTTTGCCTATCGCGTGCACACGGAGGTCGGTCATGCCTGCCGTGGCGCCAAGGTTAACGGCCGCATTGTTCCCCTGACTTACCCGCTGCGCACGGGCGAGCAGGTGCAGATATTGACCTCAAACAATCCGGCGCCAAGCCGCGATTGGCTGAATCCTAGCCTCGGTTACTTGCAGACATCGCGCTCCAGAGCCAAGGTCGTTCACTGGTTCAAGATGCAGGATCGCTCGCAGAATGTGATCGACGGTCGTGCCTTGCTGGAAGATGAGTTCAAGCGCCTCTCCATCGGCGATATCATATTTAGTGATCTCGCGGAAAAAACCAATTACAAGGATTCGGAATCCATGTTCGCGGCCATTGGTGCCGGCGATCTGAAGCCAACTCATGTGGCACATGTGGCGCAAAAAATGTTGCAGCCCAAGGACAAACAACTGGATTTGCGCTTGTCTGCTCCGCAATCTCGTAAATCCCAGGAAAAGTCCAACGACGATATTCGTATCAAGGGAGTCGGTCGTCTGCTGACTACTATGGCACATTGTTGCAGTCCGGTGCCGGGAGACCCTATTGTCGGATATATCACAGTCGGTCGTGGTGTTTCGATTCATCGTCAGGATTGTATGAATATCCTCCAGCTTGAGGATATGGAGCCTAACCGTATCATTGAAGTGTCCTGGGGGCGTGCGCCGGACGCATCTTACAGTGTTAATATCGAGATTCAGGCCTATGATCGGGAAGGCTTGTTACGCGATATCACCATGGTTCTCGCAGACGAGCGGGTGAACCTGACCAGTGTAAATACCTACTCGGATCCGTCGGAAAATATTGCCACCATCACCATCGTGATGGAGGTGTCTTCGCTGGAGGCATTGGGTCAGGTATTGGCAAAAATCAAGCAATTGCCGAACGTGATCGATGCGCGTCGCAAACGCAATGGCTGAGTAGTTTGATTTCGATTGAATAGGGCTCTTAAAAGCATGTACACCCTTGATGATCTTCGATACCTGATGTCGCGTTTACGAGATCCGGAACACGGTTGTCCATGGGATCTTAAACAGAGTTTCTCCAGTATCGTTCCGCACACTCTTGAAGAAGCTTTCGAGGTCGCGGATGCCATTGAGCGGGGTGATCGGGATGAGATCAAAGATGAACTTGGCGACTTGCTGTTTCAGGTCATATTCTATTCGCAATTGGGTTCTGAAGAGCGCTGTTTCGATTTTGACGACGTGGTCAATAACATCGTAGAAAAGCTGGTGCGCCGTCATCCACACGTCTTTCCTGACGGTGATTTGAGGGCCTTCCACCCGGCCGGGACTTCATTTACAGACGAACAAATCAAGGCACAATGGGAAGCAATCAAGTCCCGGGAGCGCGCGCTGAAAGCAAAACAGGCAGACGTGATGAATTCGGCGAATGATGCCTGCTTTGATCCGGCGCGAGATAGTGTACTTAGTGATATTCCCGCAAACCTGCCGTCATTGAATCGGGCTGAAAAATTGCAAAAACGGGCATCACAGCATGGTTTTGATTGGCAGGACATTGAACCGGTGTTCGCCAAGATTGAAGAAGAACTTGATGAAGTCAGGGAAGTTCTTGCCGGGGCAGAAGATGTCGAGAGTTTAAGAGAGCCGGAAATCCACGCCCGTTTGCAGGATGAAATGGGCGACCTGCTGTTTTGTTGTGTGAACCTGGCGCGCTTTCTCAGGGTTTCCCCTGATGCCTCCTTGCGCAGTACCAATCAAAAGTTTTTCCAGCGCTTTCAGTACATCGAGGAACGGCTGCATCAGCAGGGCCGTTCCCTTGAACAGGTGTCTCTGGAAGAGCTGGACCAGCTCTGGGATGAGGCCAAGTTCAGGAGTAAGAATCAGACGCCAATACCAGAATAGGTATGCGACTAGTTCTCTTCGCTGAAATCGTAGTTCATTTCCGTGCTTGGGGCCTGCAGATAGTAGCCCTGAATATAGTTGACGCCTGCCTGCCATAGCGTCGACAGTAGCGCGGCGCTTTCCACCAGAGGCACGATCGTGGCCTTGTCCATTGCCTGCAGTTGCTTGATCATTTCCTTGGCGTTCTCTTTGGCTTCCTGACCTTTCTGCATATCCTGGGTAAAAGAGCCTTCCAGCTTGATGTACTCGGGATTCAGGTGTTTCAAGAGATTGAAAGGATTTAGAGCCCGGCCAAACTGATTCACGGAAAGCTTGCAGTGCAAGGTGTTGACCTCTTTGGCAAACTCCTTGGCTTGTTTCATGTAGGTAATGGCGTTGGATTCCGAGATCTGGAATATCAGCGAGTCGCCAGGCAGACGCGCGGCCTTCAAGGCAACATTGAGCCAGGAACCAAAGTCCTTGTCCTGAATGGTTTCTGCTGTCAGGTTGATAAAGAGCTTGGTTTCATGGCCTTTTGAACGATGTTCACTCAGGTGCTTGATGGTTTGCAGTATCACCCACTTGTCGATCTTGTTCGCCATCTGGCTAGGGCCCTGAGGCGGCAGGAAGTCGTAGGGGGACACCTCTTCACCCTTTTCATTCATCATGCGGACAAAGGCTTCATAGTGTTCCTCATTGGAGCCTCGAAGGCTGATGATCGGCTGGAACAGCAATTTGAACTGGTTATTTTCCAATGCTTCGGAGATCAGATCGGTTGCGATGTCATGATCATCAAGCGGGTTGTCCTTCTTGGGTTTGTAGAGCAGGACGCCATTACCGTGTTCGTGACCTTCCTGCTTGGACACATCTTCTGAGGCAACCTGGGCGCGGCCCAAGATATCCTTGATGTTCGGTGCATTGTCAGTCACCAGCGTCACCCCGATACTCAGCGTGATCTGCATGGTACGTCCCACCACTTCAAAAAGATGGTCTTCCACGACCTTGCGCAGGACTTCCGCACCGGAAACGGCTTCGTCGTTATTGGCACTGAGGCCAATCAGTCCGAATACGTCATCGCTGAGTCGTGCCAGTGTAGAATCTTCCGGGCGATGCTCATCAAGCACATGCGCTAGGTCCCGTAATATCAGGTCGGCATCAGCGATTCCCAGCTCGGCTTTGATCTGCTGGAAGCCGTCGATGGCCATGTATGAGACGGCAAACTGCTCTTCCGACTTCAGCGCGCGGTCTTTGGCGCTATGGAGTTGATCCATAAAATACTGTCGGTTGTAAAGCCCGGTGAGCAAATCCATCTGGCTCATTTCCTTGAGTTTTTCTTCCAGCTCAGCGTTGTCCTGCTCGGGTCTCAGCACGACTTGCATGCAGCGCTCGCCATCATAACTGGCTTCGGACAGGCTCATTTGCACCTTGATCTCGGTACCGTCTTCCCGCAGTGACACACAGGGAATGCCCTCAACGGGTTCCATGTTTTCGGTTTCGAGAAAGCGTCTGGACTGCTCTTTGAACTGTTCCTGGGACTCTGAGGTCATGGTGTCCAGAACCGGGATGCAGATCATCTCATCAATGTCATCATATCCGAGGAAGGCGAGGTAGGAGCCGTTGGCGTATATGTGCATACCATCGTTGATATAGGCTATGGCATCTTTGGAACTGTCCAACAGCAATTCGCAGCGATGTTCGATGTCATGGACCTGAACCTGCATCTGACGGAGGGCTTTGCGGATCTTCAGGTTCGCAATCTCTCGCTTGGCAGCCGCGACAATATGTCCTTCTTCTTCGAAGGGAATACAGTCCTTGGCGCCGGCTTTCATGCGTTTTACCGTTTCATCGATATCGCGTTCCCGGGTCATCAGGATAAAGGGCGTGTCGCGATCTTTCTGCTGAATATGAACCAATGCCTGATCCAGGTCGAAATCAGCATCTTCTTCCCGGGCCAGACATAAATCCCAGGCTTGCTCTTCCAGCGACTCGATCAGCTCTTCTTCAGATTCGATGCGTTTCGCGCGCGTGGCGATGCCTGCATTCCGCAGCAGGCTGACCATTTTTTCGGCGTCATTCTGTGACTTGTCAATAATCAATAAAAACAGCGTATCGTTGGTTCTGCTCATCAGATTAAAGCGATCTCTTTTTCATAGCGAGCGCCGGTCAAAAATGACTTGCGCCAGGGTTATTGGTTGTTGACTCGGGGAACCTGCCTTGAGTTCAATGCTCCGGAGTGTTCCTACAGTGTTGGCCAGAGTGAATCAAAATCATCTTCGCCGTCGCCGGCAGAAGAAGGGCTTTCCTTGCTCTTGATGGTATCGAGTGACACCGACTCGGAAAGTTCGAATTGATTAAAACTGCCAGTGGCGGCTATGCGCTGCTCCAGTACACATTTTTGTTCGGTCTCGGCGTATCGAAGTGACACTTTGTTGCCTGTCTGAAACGGCACGCGCGGTGTAATCAGCGTCGCCGGTTGGCCGATACTACTGAGTTCTGGCAACAGCACGCCCCTCAGGTATTCACTCGGTGCGCCGGTGCGATTCAGGAGTTGAACGCCACAGGGTTGTGCGCTTGGGGCCAGCAATTCAATACCGATCTGGGTACCTTTCTGCTTGGCCTGACGTATCCAGCGTATGACGGCAATGCTCCAGGGTTGCTTTTCGGTTTCCCGAATCGCCATCAACTCGCCAGCCTGCACATTGCTCGGTACGTCACCCTGCCATTGCATGCAGTAGCCACCTGGACTGGTGTTGACCAGAGGAACGGTAAACTTCGGATAGGCGGTTTTTCCATCTTTGGACACCGGACGGCTGAAGGTGATAGGTGCACCTGCCGGCGTGTTGTTTGACGCGACACTTCCCGCATCATGGGCTTCTGACCAGGCATCCTGTTGACGGCGCGACCGGGTGAGAAAGATATTGTCATCACTTTCTTTGCCGCTGGCACCGGCTTGCTGCATCATCTGTACATGGAACTCGACCTCGCCCGAGGTGTAAAAATGAGTCGCGCTCAAACCGATGCACAAATGCAGCGAGCCATCATTGGCGACCCGTTTGAAGGTGCGTTTGGTCAGAATGCCAAAAGCATGGTTAAAGTGATTCAGCAGGATTTCATTGATGCCTCCCGGCACATCCAGATGCACCACACCATCATCCCGCTTCTGTTTGAGAGCGCTGAGATGATTGGTAAGCCGGCTGACGAGTTCCGCAGTGTCGAAGCCATAGTAGTAATCGGCCAAAGTGTCATGCAGCAGGCTTCGATATCGCGGTGGCAAATCCTGCTGCATATTAATGACGAAAACCGAGTTGACCGAAAAGTCGGCACCTACGTCCACATAGTCAGACCAGATTTCGAAAGCCTGGTAAGCCAGTTGAATGTCATTTTGCCGCAGTTGATTGGGGCGACAACAGCTCAATAGCAGGTTGCGTTTGTAGGCTTGATCGATACGGGTATCGGGAAGGTGGACATTGGTTTCGTCGCGAATTTCATATTTCAATAGTGCGACTGCCTCGGCAAACACGAACACATCATGCATTTCCTGCCAGACGTTCTTGGGCGCTGCCGTATATAACTGGTTGGCGCGCAGCAGCACGTCGCCGTATTCGCTCATGACACGGTGTGCGGCGCAGGCAAAACTCTTGCGTACTTTTTCTGATGCCATGTCACCCATTGAATCCATCATCACAATCTTGTAACCAGTGGCGAGGTGGATTTGCAGGGCCTGGGTCAGGTTGGCGATTTTCTGTTGTTTCTCGGGCAATACAATGGACTGATTCAGAAAGTGTTTTGACAATTCTTTGCAGACGTAGTGGATTGGACCTCGCAAGCTTTCCAGCATTTGCAGTCGCACCGCGTGGCTGACAATTAACTTGTTCACTTCCATGATGGCCTGGTAAAGCTGGCGAGCTGTTTCACCCACGTTGGCCATGGGAAGATCTTTCACCCACTTGTTAATGGCGGCAGGAGTGTGATCTGCAAAGGACAGTGAACCCAGGCTCTGCTCGGGGATACTCAGGTTCAGTTCGATTTCAGGACCAGACATTCAGAGTTCCGAATAAAATACGTTTGTTTTCAAAGGCATAAGCTGTAAAGAAGCGATTCAGCCCCGCGAGGTAAAATTCCATATAGAAAGCATAGCAGGGTTTGCGAAAATGTCGCGATCTCGCAGGTAAACCCCTGTAATAATTGTAAATCTTTGAAAAGTTGGTGGTGTCATTCCGGCAAGTTACCGAGATCAATGGGCGTTTTTGAACCTTTTCCCGGTACTTCTTCAACCAATTTGGGTACCAGGTAGCCAGGCAATCTGGTCATCAGGTCCTGATAGAGCTTACGTGCGGTCGCTCTGGGCAGATCAAAGTGAGAGGCACCCTCGACTCGGTCAAGGGTAAAAAGATAATAAGGAATGACTCCCGCAGCGAAGAGTGTTTTGCTCAGATCCGCCAGCACGTCAGCAGAATCATTGACGCCTTTGAGCAAGACGCTTTGGTTGAGCACCAGCACCTTATTCGCCCTGAGTCGCTCAACCGCTGCGCTTACTTCGTGGTCCACCTCATTGGGATGGTTGCAATGCATGACCATCACGACTTGGCTGCGTAAACTGCCGAGAAAATTCGATAATTCAGAATCAATACGTTGCGGCAGGCTCACAGGCAGGCGACTGTGAATGCGAATGCGCTGGACGTTGTTCAGAGAATCAATGTGTTCCAGTAGGGCAAAGAGATAGTCATTCTGATGAATCAGAGGGTCGCCGCCACTGAGAATCACCTCATCGATTTGAGGCCTGGCAGCAATGTAATTCAAAGGTGCCTGCCAGTCAGAGCGTGACAGACGGTGTTCCTGATAGGGGAAACTGCGGCGAAAGCAGTAACGACAGTTGATTGCGCAAACCTGGCTGGTGATCCAGAGGACGCGATTGGTGTATTTGTGGATCAGCCCGGAGACCGGTGTAAAGGACTGCTCCTGTAGGGGGTCGGGTGTGAACGATTCTGGGGAGAGATGCTCGGCACCCTGTGGCAGAATCTGCAGTAGCAAAGGGTCATTGGGGTTGCCGTGCTCGATTTTCTCCAGATAGGGTCGGGGCACGCGAAGTTCAAACAGAGCTTCCGCGCTGGCATCAGCCAGAGGATGACTTTCCAGACCAAGGATGCTCAACAGCTGCTCGGTTCGGATACGGCTCTGACTGAGCATTTGCTGCCAGTTCTCACGCTTCTGATTTTGTGTTTCGACAGCTATTGAGGATCGATGTATCATTGGCGCCTTCAAATTCTCAGAGTCAGATCGTCGCGCTTGCGGGACAATTTCCTTGATGCAATCAAGGGGGGTTAATCTACAACGGCTGGACACTGGATTACCAGACATTTGGGGGCGGTATTTGAGATACAATTCCGTAACGCATCTGTTGTATCCCTGTCATGGTCTGTTGCGGGTTCCGGATTATCGATCACTCTGTTTTGGTATATCGAGACACTGTCAGGTGAGGAAACATGGCCACATTTTCAACCAACGAATTTCGCTCGGGACTTAAGGTGATGCTGGACGGGGATCCCTGTTCAATCATCGAGAACGAATTCGTCAAACCCGGTAAGGGGCAAGCCTTTAACCGCGTCAAACTAAGAAACCTTAAAAGCGGTCGTGTATGGGAACGCACCTTCAGATCAGGTGAGAGCCTGGAAGGCGCAGACGTTATGGAATACGACATGGAATACCTCTACAACGACGGTGAGTTCTGGCACTTCATGATGACAGATGGTTCCTTCGAACAGCACGGAGCAGATGCCAAGGCAGTGGAAGAGTCCCTGCCATGGTTGAAGGAGCAGGAAGTCTATATCGTAACCCTTTATAACGGACAGCCTTTGTCGGTGACGCCGCCGAACTTCGTTGAGCTGGAAGTGGTTGAAACGGATCCGGGCCTCAAAGGTGATACCGCTCAGGGTGGCACCAAACCCGCCAAATTGTCCACCGGCGCAACGGTTAACGTGCCGCTGTTTGTCAACGAGGGCGAAGTTCTGCGCATCGACACCCGTAAAGGGGAATACGTCAGTCGCGCCAAATCCTGATCGAGATCCCCTGGCGGACGTGATGACCACCGATTGGCAGCCAACATGTACGCTTGAGATCCTCAAGGCCCGGGCTGAGCTTAATGCTCAGATCCGGGCTTTTTTCCTTAAACGTGGTGTATTGGAAGTCGAAACACCGATCCTGAGTCAGCACGCCAACACCGATCCGTATCTGCAAAGTGTGCAGGCACAACTCATTTCCAGCGGCGGTTCGTCCCGAGCAGCCTTTCTGCATACCTCGCCAGAGTTTGCCATGAAACGCTTGCTGGCCAGCGGCAGTGGCCCCATTTACCAAATCTGTAAAACCTTTAGGGATGGTGAACGGGGTCGACGCCATAATCCGGAATTTACTATGCTGGAATGGTATCGGCCCGGTTTTGATCTGGCTGATCTGATGTCGGAGATGTCAGCGCTTTTGCAAGAGCTATTGTCGATCAGTCCGCCATCTGTCCTCACCTATCGAGAAGCCTTTCTGAAGTTTCTGGCGGTGGATCCCTTTACATTAGCTGATGACGATCTGCGTGATCTGACAGAGCAGCATTGTGAGTACCGCGGTGGACAGATGAATCGCGATGACTATCTGAATCTGTTGCTCAGTCATTGTATTGAACCTGAACTGGGGAAGGGCCGGGCAGTGTATCTGACCGAGTATCCTGCTTCTCAAGCCTCGCTGGCGCGAATCAAGCACGATGCCCACGGCAACCGGGTAGCGCTCAGGTTTGAGTTGTACATCGACGGCCTGGAACTGGCAAATGGCTATGATGAGCTGACAGACCCCACGGAACAAAAGCATCGCTTTGAGGCCGAAAATGAACAGCGTGTCGCGATGAACTTGCCCGCTCTACCCATGGATCACCTGCTGCTGGCTGCGCTCGAAACCGGATTGCCTGCTTGTTCTGGAGTGGCCATGGGCCTGGATCGTCTGCTGATGATACAGCAGCAAACCCGTCACATTGATGACGTACTGGCCTTCCCTGTCGATCGGGCGTGAGTCAGCCATGACATTCCGATTGATATGTCTACTCCTGGTCTGGTGTTCCGTGGCAACGGGCTGTTCAGACAATGTCGGCGAGTCACGCCTTAATAACTATTTGAATCGTCTGGCAACAGTTTTGGCAGTCGATGACACAGGGCAGCTGGATTCGCCATCGGAAATATCTGCGCCCCTTCGTTTCCCCGAAGCGAAAGCACTATCTCCTCGTGCCTCGCACATTGGTGAGGATACGGACGGGAAGATCTCCATTCTGGATTTTATGAAACTGTACGGCTGTGATCTCCAATCGGTCGTGGGCGAACAGAACACCAACCTGGCAGAGTTCGCAGGAGACTCCCAGACCCTGTTGCGATCTTTGCGTTTTATCCAGGCTGCACCAAGCTGCCTGGCTATGCTGGAAGAAGAGGGCAACCAGGACCTGGCGGAAAAATTGAAAGCTGCGCTTCAGCGCAAGCGTCAGAATATCAGTAGAGATTTCTGGCGGGCGACGCTTGGTAGCCCTGAAGCCCGCTTATTCTGGAAGCAGCCTGATCAGTTGGCGGACTATCCGGCTCAGGTATCGCTGGCACCGGTGCAGGTCATCGGAAGATTGGCGCAACGCCATGATGATCTGGAAAGCGGACACTATGACCCCCTTATCGAGAAGCTGGAGGAGGATCTGGCGGCATTGCATATTGGTGACGGTGGGCATTTGTACGCTGCCCTGAATCAATTAAACGCTTTGCTGGCACAGGCCAATGCCATCCTGCTTCAACGCCAGCAGCAAGGCCGCTTATGTCTTCAGAGTCGAGAGCTGTTTAATCGAGAGGCGCTACAGAATGTGATTCAAAAATACTTTGTCGGTGAGGTACAAGCCTGGGCGTCTGAACTGAGTCGGCGCTACTACCAGCTGATGGAGCCTTATCTGGCCCTGGAGCAGCGTCTCGAATCGGTAGAACCTGCCGCCTACAGAGTGTGGCGCGAGAAGCGTGATCAGCAGATGCAGGCATGGCTGCGAGCACCTGCCGAACATGTAGCGCACTTACAAGAGTTTATGGAGCAATGCGAAAGCGCTTCAGCCACGGATCGTCGCGAGTTGCTCACCAAGTTGCAGGGGTGATTCCGCACCGAAGGCCTGATTGAAGTCGACGCTGTTTTCAGGAAACAGCAAGACTACCGTTGAGCCCAGCTTGAAACGTCCCATTTCTTCGCCTTTCTCCAGCTTGATAGTAGGGCTCACATCGCCATAGGTTGTAGCGTTGACTCGTCGTCTGATGGGCGCCACCAAACCCGCCCAGACGGTTTCAACGCTGGCAACGATCATTGCACCAACCAAAACCATAGCCATGGGGCCGAGTTCGGTATCAAAGATGGCCGCTACGCGTTCGTTACGGGCAAATAAACGCGGTACGCGTGCGGTAGTCACCGGATTGACTGAAAACAGTCTGCCCGGGATGTATACCATTTCCCGCAAGACGCCGGTGATCGGCATATGGATGCGATGATAGTCTTTCGGTGACAGGTAAATCGTTGAAAACTCGCCGCCCATAAAAGGCTTGGCCCGTTCCACGTCACCGCCCAGCAGTTCTACCACATTAAAACTCTGGCCTTTTGCCTGGAAAACCTGGCCCTGTGTGATTTGCCCAAGTTGGCTGATGGTGCCGTCCACCGGACTAACAATGCTGCTGGCGTCAGGATGTATCTGACGAGCGTCATCTTTGAGCGCCCGGGTAAAAAAGTCGTTGAAGTGGCGATAATCGGAAGCGGATTCCAGCAGTGCCTCGGACATATTGACGCCGTAGCGTTTGATAAACCACTCAATGAAGGGCTGTTTGATTGCGTTGATTTCACACTCGGCGAGCTTGCCGACGCCGCGAGACAACAAGTGTTGTGGGGTTAGATACTGTGTGTAGACAAACAGGTCATCAAGAGTCATGGGTATACTACTTTTGTTGGTTCAGGATAGCTGGATCTGCTTAGTTGGCTTGGCAATGTACCGATCAGCTTCAGATTTCGATGGGGCGTTTCGGGTCGTTGCCCCATTCGCCCCAGGAGCCTGGGTAGGCCTTGATCTCTCTGAATTCTAGCAGCTTCCCGATAAGGTAGCTCAATCCCGAGCGATGATGGCTTTGGCAGTGGGCGACGATGCGCTTGTCTGCGTCAATTCCAACCGCTTTCAGTTCCTGGCGGAGTTGTTCCAGGGGTTTCAGTCGCCGACCGTGATGCATATCCATGGCCTGCGTCCATTCATAATTACACGCGCCAGGAATGTGGCCGCCGCGCGCTGCATGCATTTTTTCACCACGGTACTCTTCAGGAGAACGCGCATCCCAAACCACCAGATCTTTTTCATCCAGCTGAGCCTGCAACTGGTCTGCGGTCATTGAAACTGAGCCGGAAGCACTAACGGTCATATCCGAAGGCGAAACACTTTGCGCTCCGGATTCGTCTGGCAAACCGGAAAGCTTCCAGGCGATTAGTCCGCCGTTCAGGTAGCTGTAATGTCGATGACCGATTTCATCCAGGAGCCAGATAAAACGACCGGCCCAACCGCCACCTTCATCATCATAAACGATGACGTGAGTGTCTGGTTTCAAACCGATACTTTGCACCAGGTTGGTCAGCGCTTCAGAATCGGGAGCCAGGCCCGGTATGGGCTTTCCTGCCTGGGTCTGAGCCGGCGTCACCAATACGGCACCGGGAATATGCTCTGATTCATAACGCTCCCGCTGACCCACATCGACAATGATGTAGTCAACACCTTGTGGGGCTTGGACAAATGCTTCTAGCGCTTCGGGTTCCAGTAACAGTGGTAACATGAGAGCGGCGGTCTCCGAGTGGTACAGGGATTCATCACAGCAGTGACAAAAGTCGGCGAATCATAGCAAAAGGTGGCAATCAGCTCCATGACTTCGCTTTGTATCGGGGCTCCTGGTCTGGCGCTAGCCGGAGCGGGCTTTCTTCTTTTCCTTGGCCTGGTGATTCAGGGCATGAGTGACGGCACCGCAGAGAAACTTGAAGTACTTGTACTGCCACTCATTCAAACCACCTTCAAGGTGCTGGTCTGCATAGAAAATAGCCACGGCTTTTTTGCCGACAAAAACGGACATCAGAAAATATTCGTCAACCTCAATAACCTGTTTGAAATTCGAGGGGATCAGATCCAGGACCCGCTGGTTGGTGCTTCCGCGCACCCAGAGACTGGCCGGTTTTTCTGTCAGTTTTTTGAAAATCGTACTGCCGACGATAGGCGTTTCGAAATTGGCCATTTCGCTCTGCTCGCGACACCCCACCGAATAGTAGGTACGCAGTCGTGAGTCATCCTTGTTTATCAGACTCACCGTTACGCGCTGCAGATCCAGGCCATATGATAGAGCTTGAGTGGCAGCGTTCATCAGTTCGTGCAGGTCCACGAACTCGCCGGGTCGGTGAATCATGATGTCACTCAATTCCTTGAACAAACCTTCTGGCGGTCCATTGGGTTTGACAGGGGCTCGAGTTTTCGCCTCCGTTGAAGCGCTTGATTCGGTTTTCTGAGTTTTGTCGCCTTGCCCGTCTGCGGCGCTGTGTTTTTCCTGAGCGTGTGCGGCGCTGGCCACCGCTTTCTTGCGTCCTCTTGGTTCAAGGAAGAGTTTGGCCGCAGGAAGCATGACGCCCGGCAGAGGATGCTCTCTGGACATATCCGCCGCCGCTTCGTGGGTTAAGCGGATAGCATCAGATAGTGGGATTCCCAGGTAGGCAGCCACAATTTTCTGGCTGCGAAGAGCTGACCGGGAGTACCAGTCGTGGGTAGCGTAGTGAGCAACCATATTTGCCAGCATGACAATAAAATGAGGTTGCTGGGTTGCAATGGCGAGTTCCCGGTCTTCAATGCGCCAAGGCTTGTCTTCTCCTTTCACCAGGCGAGCCATTTGAATCCATTGGGATCGCGACAGCTGTCGTGAGCTTTCATAGCATTCGTGCACGAGGGTTGGCAGCGACAGCTTGGATACGACGGCATTGCAAAGTTCCAGCATGGTACAGCCCAACACTTCTTGCTCGGCTTCAGCAGGCAGTTTGAAATTGGAACGAATGGCATAGCGGATCAAACGCATTTCCGGCGTGGCATGACGCCACATGTACCAGACGGGGACGCCCAGAAAGAGGCTGGACCAATAAAGGTCTTCTGGATTTCCCTGGTCTTTTTTTCTCGCAATGGCGGCTGCCAGATGCCCTGCGTAGAGACTGCTGCTAAGGGTGCGTACGTAGTAAAAACTTTTGATATCCTCAGATGAGGAGTCCTGGAAGGGCAGGCTCTCAATCAGGGACTTCAGCTCCTCGGTGCCAATCATACTGATGGCATGATCCAGGGTTTTGCTGCAGGGATTGCCCGTAGGCCGTTCGGCGTTTGCCGAGTTCATAATGCGAAATGCCAGGACGGGGTCGTGACTCAGCTGGTCGGCAATTTTGTGATAGGGCAGACTGTTCTGCTTCATATTTTTCAGCACCAGACTGCCGATCCGAAACGGGGAAGGGAGCGGTTTTTCCGTCAGAAAACTGGACCAGTCTTCCGGATTAGCAGGCATCGGTGTGTCAGTCATAGGGTGTTTGCAGGCGTTATGGGCACTGTAATTGGCAGAGATTGTAGTCAACTATAGCGGTAGTTTGCGGATCTTTACAGAGAGTCGCCAGACAGCTCCGAAGCGGGACATGCCGACATCCTGGTCGCCGGGCCTGTCTAGTAAGTTTCCAGGTCGTCCAGTGTGGCCAGTATGCGCCGATAGCTTTGCATGCGCGCATCGCTGATTTCGCCATTTTCCCAGGCAGCAAGCAAGGCACAACCCGGTTCCTGTTCATGGCGGCAATCACGAAAACGGCAGTGACCCAGAAACGGACGGAATTCCACAAAACCTTCCAGCAACTCCTGTTCACTGATATGCCACAAGCCAAATTCACGTATTCCCGGAGAGTCGACAATGCTGCCACCGCCGGGAATATGGAATAACTTGGCCGTTGTGGTGGTGTGGGTACCTTTTTGACGTGATTCGGAAAGAGCGCCCACCTTGATGGTTTCGTCGCCCAGAATGCTGCGTATCAAAGAAGACTTTCCAACTCCCGATTGCCCAACGAAAACGCTGGTGTAGTGGCGCAGCCATTCCAGCAGCTCCGATTCGCAATGAGCAATGTCCTCGGCGCTGGTCATCAGTACTTCATAACCGAGATCACGGTAGCATTGCGCCAGTGATTCAATGTGATCCCTGTTGCTGTCGTCGATCAGATCGTTTTTGTTAAAGACAATAGCAGGCCGAATGTTCAGGGTTTCAGCCGCGACCAGATAGCGATCAATCAGGTTGGCGTGAGGTTCCGGTGCCGGTGCGACCACGATAACAATGCGATCAATGTTGGCGGCGACGGGTTTGAGCTGGCCATAGTTGTCCGGGCGCTGGAGCAGGGAACGGCGCTCTTGTCGGGCCTCGATCACGCCGCTTTGATCGTTGCCCGCCCGCCAGACCACCTCGTCACCGGTTACCAGTGCATCCATATTGGCCCGCACAAAACAGCGATAGTTTTCGCCTTGATGAGGGCCATCCAGGGCTTCGATTTCCAGTTGCTGGCCGTAGTGAGCGATGACCAACCCATTCTGCTCTGCACCTAACTCACCGGCATCAATGCTTTGATCAAGCTTTGCCTGTTTTTTGGCGGCGCGTTCAGCTTTTTCGGCCTGAACCTTTTCGATTCGCCATTTTTGTCGACGGTTCAGTTTGCGTTTGGCCATAAATCGAATGTACTGATCGTGGTTGCTAAGGGAAAGGAGCGAACGCATTCTAACAGGTATTTTTCGTGGCCGCCGCCCGGCGCAGATGTTCGACGGTTGTTTCCCAAGGGCGAAGACTTTATCTTTGCGCTATGCTCAGAAACGGGTGCTCAGACGCTCTGGCAATACGCTGGGCTTCGGAGCTTGAAGACACCCTTTCTGCTGTTTACGACGACATATGCAAAGGCAACATTATGAACCGAAAAGAGAACCTGATCTGGATTGATCTGGAAATGACCGGTCTGGATCCGGAACGCGAGCGGATCATCGAGATCGCTTCCATCGTAACGGATTCGGAACTCAATACCATTGCTGAAGGGCCGGTCATTGCGGTGCACCAACCGGATGAACTGCTGGATGCCATGGACGAATGGTGTACCAAAACCCATGGTGCGACCGGTCTTACCCAGCGAGTCAAAGAGAGCCGGGTATCCGAGCGTGAAGCTGAAATGGAAACGCTGCGTTTCCTGGAGCAATATGTCGACAAGGGGGCATCGCCTATCTGCGGCAATTCCATCGGCCAGGATAGACGCTTTCTGGTTAAGTATATGCCGGAACTGGAAGCCTTTTTTCACTACCGCAATCTTGATGTCAGTTCACTCAAAGAGCTGGCCAGACGCTGGAAGCCCGATATTCTGGGCGGCTTCTCAAAGAAAAATGTACATCTTGCTCTGGATGACATTCGCGAATCCATCGAAGAACTTAAGTACTATCGAGAGCACTTTCTGAATCTTTCCTGAATGCGCGGCATTCATTCATTTTTTATCAAGGAATCAACATGAGCGAACTGGTCGCATTGGATATTTCAAATCAGGTTGCCACCATTACCCTGAATAATGGCAAGGTCAATGCCATTTCCCATGAACTGATTGATGCACTGCATGCAGCATTGGATCAGGCAGAAGCAGAAAAGGCGGTGGTGGTGCTGACGGGGCAGCCGGGCATACTGTCTGGTGGTTATGACCTGAAGACCATGCAAAGTGGACCCGAAGCGGCCATTGGTCTGGTAACGGCGGGTTCCAAGTTGACGCGCCGAATGATCGCTTTCCCCACGCCCATCGTTGCCGCCTGTCCCGGACATGCGGTCGCGAAGGGCGCTTTCCTGTTGTTATGCAGTGATTATCGAATCGGGGTGTCAGGACCGTTCAAACTGGGATTGAACGAAGTCGCCATTGGCATGACCATGCACCATGCCGGTATTGAAATGGCTCGTGACCGCATGCCCAGGCGCTTCTTTAACCGCTCCGTTATCAATGCCGAGATGTTCAGTCCGGAGACGGCGATCGAGGCGGGGCTTCTCGATGTGGTGGTGCCACCCGAAAAATTGATGGAAACCGCCATTGCGGCGGCCGAGCAATTCAAGCAGTTGAACATGAATGCCCATCATCAAACCAAGCTGAAATCTCGCGATGCCTATATCAAGGCGATGGATGCAGCCATTGAGGCTGATGCGCAGGGAAGTTTCTCGTTTGAGCATTAAGGCATGAAGCATATCCATATCCTGGGAATCTGTGGCACGTTCATGGGCAGCCTTGCGATGCTGGCAAAGGCGCAGGGATATCGTGTGACGGGTTGCGATGAGGGGGTGTATCCGCCCATGAGCACCCAGCTTGAAGAACAGGGCATCGAACTCCACGAAGGCTTCGATTCGGGACAGCTGGCGCTGGATGCTGACCTGTATGTCGTCGGGAATGCCATCAGCCGGGGCAACCCCCTGCTCGAAGCCATTCTCGATCAGGGCCTGCCTTATACCTCTGGTCCCGGAATGCTTGCTGAAACCGTCTTGCCGGGTAAGTGGGTATTGGCTGCATCCGGGACCCATGGCAAAACAACGACCAGCAGTATGCTGGCCTGGATTCTTGAGTATGCCGGCATGAGTCCAGGATTTCTGATCGGCGGTATTCCCGCTAATTTCGGAGTATCGGCGCGTCTTGGCAACACGCCTTTTTTTG
The DNA here is from genome assembly GCA_965230795.1 of Oleiphilaceae bacterium. GTDB lineage: Bacteria > Pseudomonadota > Gammaproteobacteria > Pseudomonadales > Oleiphilaceae > PZPK01. Next base: position 1,085,986 of record OZ246020.1, read on the forward strand.
TCATCGAGGCCGATGAATACGACAGTGCCTTCTTCGACAAGCGTTCCAAGTTTATTCACTACCGGCCACGCACACTCATCATCAACAATCTTGAGTATGATCATGCCGATATCTTTCCCGATCTGGCCGCAATTCAGCGACAGTTTCATCATTTGGTAAGAACAGTTCCCGGCAATGGACGCATTATTTGTCCTGCGGATGTACCCGCTATAGAGCAGGTGCTGGAGCAGGGGTGCTGGAGTGAAATCCAGCGTTTTGGTGATGCGCCTGTGAGTGAATCGGCCAATCTTAATTCGGGCAATAATGTGGCCTGGTCTCGTCTTGATCCCGGAGAAGAAGGCTTTTCCTTGACGCTCGGGAATAAGCACGTTGAGGTTCAGTGGCCATTGAGTGGAGACCATAATATTGCCAACGCTGTGGCAGCCATGCTGGCCGCGCGTCATGTGGGTGTCGAAGTGGATGTCAGTGCTCAGGCTCTGAATGCGTTTGAAGGCGTCAAACGGCGCATGGAGTTGCTGGCGAAAATTGGCGAGATTCATGTCTATGATGATTTTGCGCATCATCCTACGGCGATTGCCACGACGCTCGAAGGTTTGCGCCGTAAAGTCGGAGACGAACGTATCGTTGCTCTGATTGAGCCACGCTCCAACACCATGAAGCAGGGGGTGCATGCTGATCATCTTTTAGCAAGCGCTAAGGTCGCCGATGCGGTGATCTGGGCCGAGCTTACAGATATGCCCTGGTTGCGCGAGCAAGTGGCGAAGGCGGGCCGTCCGCACCATATCGGGCAGAGTGTCGAAGCCTTGCTGGATTTGGTGCGTAACGAGATTGACGGCGCAACGCACGTGGTGATTATGAGTAATGGCGGTTTTGCCGGCATTCATTCCAAGCTGGTGGACTGGCTTGAGCGGGAGTTCGCATGACGACATTCAAGGCACCCATTACGCTGGCAATCACTGGAGCATCCGGGGCCCAATACGGCTTGCGATTGCTTGATTGTCTGGTGCAGGCCGGGCATCAGGTGTATGTGATGGTGTCCAAGGCCGCGCATATAGTGATTGCCACCGAAACCGCCATTAAGTTGCCCGCCCAGGCTGCAAAACTGGAAATCTCGTTGACCGAGGTTTATGGAGCAGCACCCGGACAGATTCGCGTATTTGGCAAGGAAGACTGGATGGCACCGGTTGCTTCGGGATCCGGCGCGCCCAGTCAGATGGTGATATGTCCCTGCAGTACCGGCACCCTGTCAGCGGTGGCGACCGGTGCCAGTAACAACCTTATTGAACGGGCAGCAGACGTCGCCCTGAAGGAGCGACGCAAGTTGATTCTGGTACCGCGGGAAGCACCTTATTCGGAAATTCATCTGCAACATATGTTGAGTCTGACCAGAATGGGGGCGGTGGTCTTGCCCGCGAGTCCAGGTTTCTATCATCAGCCGCAAAGTGTTAATGATCTGGTGGACTTTATTGTTGCCCGTTTGCTGGATCAGTTAGGTGTTGAACAGCACTTGGTCAAGCGCTGGGGGCAGGATCGCTTGAGTCCAGACGGATTGTCAAGCGAAAACGAGGGTTAGTGAGTGGCAGATACGATTGATTGGAATGCAGTACCCGCCGCTATCTGGCGTGCCAAATCAGCAAGACTTCGGGCGGTCAATCGCCTGGATCAAATTACTCTCAATGACCTCTTGGGGATTGAGCGGCAAAAACAGCTGGTTTGCGACAACACCGAACAGTTTATAAAGGGGTTGCCTGCCAACAATGTCTTGCTTTGGGGAGCGCGAGGAACCGGCAAGTCCAGTGTGATCAAGGCGCTGCTCAATGCCTATTTTGATCAGGGTCTGCGGGTGATTCAGATCGACAAGGAGGATCTTCTGGATCTGCCCGAGATTGTCGACGCTATCCGCGAATTGCCCCAGAAGTTTCTGGTGTTTTGCGATGATCTCTCCTTTGACGAAGGCGATGGAACCTACAAGGCCCTGAAGAGTGTGCTCGAAGGTTCGATCGAGCTGCCTCCGGAAAATGTTTTGATTTATGCCACTTCCAATCGCCGGCATTTGATGCCTGAATACATGGAGGACAATGAGCAATCACAGGTGGTGGGTACGGAGATTCATCATGCGGAAGCGATCGAGGAAAAGATCTCCCTGTCCGATCGTTTTGGTTTGTGGCTGTCGTTTTATGCGATTACACAGGATGAGTATCTGGCGATTGTTGATCGGCTGTTCCCCCATGCCTCTGATCGCGAAGCATTGCATGCCGAAGCCGTAAGGTTCGCACTCAGCAAAGGTGGTCGCAGTGGTCGTGCTGCCCAGCAGTTCTATCGTATGTATGCGCAGAAATTTTGATTGTTTGGTGATCTTCCCGATCTGATTTATCGAATTTTTTCTTCAGTTTTTTTCGCTGTTCTATTGCCTCCCATGACTCTCATACTCTGCTAATGGTTGAGATAACACACTCTGCTGCGGGGAGGGTCGGCAATGAAAACACTAAGCTTCACCATGATGCATTTTTCCATTGCTCTGACGGTTGCCTATGCCCTGACAGGCGATTGGGTAATCGGTGGCGCGATCGCTTTGATAGAGCCAGCCGTGAACGTTGTGGGGTACTGGGTGCACGAAAGACTTTGGCAGCGCCGCGAACAAGGTGCGGCGCGTGCGCGTGAGCCGGCTATGCGTCAGGTCCTGGTGGGCTGAAGGAATCGTCCGTTTGCCTGGCTGCGTCGGATGAAGTGTCGTCATCAGAGTTCTTGATACGTTTATGAATCCAAAAAGCTTCGACGATCAGTGCGATGAACGCGAGAATCAACAGCGGAATGATAAATTCTTCCAAATAGGCGATCAGCGCCACAATGGTAAATAGATAGAGGCCAATCAGTACGAAACGAAAGCCTAGCTTGATACCGCTTATAACGACCGATAAGGCCAGCAGGAGAATGCTGAACAAGGCGGCCTGATCATGATTGATGACTCCGGTTTCGATCATCAAATAGACGATGCCTAGTGCCACGATGGTCGTCAGCCACTGCATGAGCATGGCGACGCTGAATCCTGTGTTTGCGGCGCGTTGAGTATCAATAAAAACGAATATGACGCAAAACACCGCAAACAGACCAAACCAGTAGTAGTGGCTCTGTGTCGGCCAAATCTGGGTAAACGCAACGCCGATGATACTTAGAATCAGCAGCGCTAACGGGATGATCTCGAAATACAGACTGCGTTGACGCGACATACCTGGTCTCCATATTGATGGGTGTGATAGTAGACGGTGCTTACGTTTACTATCTTAGTCGCAATTAATTGGAGCTGCCCTGTGGAATAGAAGATATGGCTGCGTTATCGACTCGCATTATTTCCCTTCCAATTGTCTGGCGCTGTCAAAATCGCAACCTTCAAAGGCAAAGGCCTGTCCAAATCCCTGAACATAGTTACCACCTGAAATGGTCAGGGCGACCAGATGAAAATCTGGCAGGGACTTGAGTAAAGAAAGGGTTTTACCGCGCTGCGCTTCGAATTCTCGCATCACATCTGGCCAGCTCGGATCACGACGATCCAGGAATTCGGCGCGGGTTCGGAGAATGAGACGCCGACGGGCAAACAGGTTTTTCGCACTGGCTTCGTCTTCGATAATCAGTGCGGAACAGCGCGGATCCTGTTTGAGGTTTTGAGTATGGCTGGCCAGCTGACTGATGAAGATATACAGCCGCTCATCGCGCTTGATGTAGGGGGTGTAACTGATATCCGGGCTACCATCGGTCTGCAGGGTGGACAGGGCCAGGGAGCCGGTTTGGGACAGCAGTGTCTCGATATTGTTGCGAACGCTTTGATCGGTATCACTCATGACTGGAAAGCCCCCTGCATCTTCCTGGATGCCAAGTAGGTCGTACCTGAAGTGCTATCAAGAGTGTGCTCGATCAGGCTGGCCGCGACATCTCTGGCATGAATCGAACGATAATTGCCGGGCAGACAGTTGGTGATGTACTCACTCATCCTTTCCAGCAAGCGAAATTCGTCGCGTTCGCCCTTGAGTAAGCCGGGGCGAGCAATCACTAGTTTTTTGTAATCCAGTTCGTTCAGCTTTTGCTCCAGCTCACCTTTCATTTTCAGATAAGCCGAGAATGAGGAGGGATTAGCGCCATGGGCTGATACCAGCGCATAGGATGTGGCGCGATGTTTGAGGCCCAACTCGGCAAAGTGCAGGGGGTAACTGACATCTATCCGGTAATAGTCATCGGCGTCAGGTGTTTTCGCCTTTGTGGTGCCGAGGGCACAATAGAGGTCATCGACCTCAGGCAGGTCAGCCGGAGCTCTCAGGTCATCAAAATTCACCACGTGCTGCATGACCTTCGCCGTGTTCAGATAGGCCGCATTCGAATGTTTGCGGACGAAGGCAACGACATTTCGGTAACCGGGATTGGCGCACAGCTGTAGAACCAGATGTCGGCCTACAAGGCCTGAGGCACCTGCCACCCAGGCGGTTCTTGCTGAGGGAGCATTACTTTGAATCATGTTCTGAGAAGCCTTTCGTTGAATGCGTTCCTTGATGGGCTAAGATGGTCTGACACTTTGGCCTGATAAACCAGGGGGCTTTGCTTTGGTCAACCCTCTCCCTGCCGCACAAAACACAGAGAAGCCAGGAAAGCCGACACCACCAAAAAATTGCAAAACATGACTTTTATTTGTCACGCGTATCCGCTAGTGTTGTCCGTTTTTCGGGATTCCCTCGCCTTAGTGCCTGCTGCATTGTACGTGATCTGATTCCCGATTTTGAAATTCGAGAAAAATGTGCGCAATAGTTTGCTAATTTTTTCAAACATTTGAAAGAATTCCTGTATACTGTCGCGCGTTTTTTGACCTCACTGACCGAGTTAATGCAATGACAGATTTATCCAAGTACAGAAATATCGGGATCTTCGCGCACGTAGATGCCGGTAAAACGACTACCACCGAACGTATCCTGAAACTCACGGGTAAAATCCACAAAACGGGTGAGGTTCACGACGGTGCCGCAACGACGGACTTTATGGAACAGGAAGCTGAGCGTGGTATTACCATCCAGTCTGCTGCGACAACCTGTTTCTGGAACGACCATCGACTGAATATCATCGATACTCCCGGGCACGTTGACTTTACCGTTGAGGTATACCGTTCTCTGAAAGTTCTGGATGGCGGTGTTGGTGTATTCTGTGGTTCCGGTGGTGTTGAACCCCAGTCCGAAACCAACTGGCGCTATGCCAATGACTCTGAAGTTGCGCGTATCATCTTCGTAAACAAGCTGGACCGCATGGGTGCAGATTTCTATCGTGTAGTTGATCAGGTCAAGCGTGTACTGGGTGCAAATCCCCTGGTTATGACACTGCCAATTGGCATCGAAGATGACTTTAAAGGCGTTGTAGATATTCTGACTCAGAAAGCGTATGTCTGGGATGATACGGGTCTGCCTGAAAACTACGAAGTGGTTGATATTCCTGACGATCTCAAAGACAAAGCGGCCGAATACCGTGAGCAGTTGATCGAGACTGTTGTAGAACAGGACGAAGATCTGATGATGTCTTACCTGGAAGAAGGTGAAGAGCCATCCATCGAAGATCTCAAGCGTTGTATCCGTGAAGGTACACGTAAACTGGATTTCTTCCCGACTTACTGTGGTTCTGCATTCAAGAACAAAGGTATCCAGCTGGTGCTGGATGCGGTAGTTGATTACCTGCCATCACCTACTGAAGTGGATCCTCAGCCACTGACTGATGAAGAATCCGGTGAGCCAACTGGCGAAGTGGCCACAGTTTCTGCTGAAGAGCCTCTGCGCGCACTGGCGTTCAAAATCATGGACGACCGCTACGGTGCTCTGACCTTTATCCGAATCTACTCGGGCGTCATGAAGAAAGGTGACACCATCCTTAACTCTGCTACCGGAAAAACCGAGCGTATCGGCCGAATGGTTGAGATGCACGCCAACGACCGAAGCGAGCTGGATCGTGCTCAGGCGGGTGACATCATCGCTGTTATCGGTATGAAGAATGTTCAAACCGGTCACACTCTGTGTGATCCGAATAATCCTTGTACGCTCGAACCTATGATCTTCCCGGAGCCTGTTATCTCTATCGCGGTTAAGCCGAAAGATAAGGGTTCTACCGAGAAAATGGGTATCGCTATCGGCAAGATGGTGGCAGAAGATCCTTCATTCCAGGTTGAAACCGATGAAGAATCAGGCGAGACCATCCTGAAGGGAATGGGTGAGCTGCACCTGGATATCAAAGTAGATATTCTGAAGCGTACTTACGGTGTTGAGCTGGAAGTGGGTCAACCTCAGGTTGCCTACCGTGAAACAATTACTCAGCCCATTGAAGATTCCTACACGCACAAGAAGCAATCGGGTGGTTCTGGTCAGTTCGGTAAGATCGATTACCGTATCAAGCCAGGCGAAACCGGTTCCGGTTTCAACTTCACCTCAACCGTTGTGGGCGGTAACGTACCGAAAGAATTCTTCCCAGCAATCGAGAAGGGCTTCAAGATGATGATGGAAGAAGGTCCATTGGCGGGCTTCCCTGTTCTGGACGTGGATATTGAATTGTACGATGGTGCTTACCACGCGGTTGACTCCTCGGCGATTGCCTTTGAGATCGCTGCCAAGGGTGCATATCGTCAGTCCATGCCAAAGGCTGGTCCTCAGTTGCTGGAACCGATCATGAAAGTGGACGTGTTCACGCCAGATGACAACGTCGGTGACGTCATTGGTGACCTGAACCGTCGTCGTGGCATGATCAAGGATCAGGAAGCCGGCACCACGGGTGTGCGCGTTAAAGCTGACGTTCCTCTGGCTGAAATGTTTGGCTACATTGGACACCTGCGTACCATGACCTCAGGTCGTGGCCAGTTCTCCATGGAGTTCTCACACTACATGCCTTGTCCGAACCAGGTGGCAGAAGCTGTCATCGCGGCGACAAAAGAGAAGAAAGCAAGCTAAGCGCTTCGCTGAAAATAAAAACCCCGGTAGTTTCGGCTACCGGGGTTTTTTATTGTTTTTAGAATAGAGGGCTTATCATCATAAGCTTCTAGCTTCTAGCTTCTAGCTTCTAGCTTCCAGCCTCTATTAAGCCTCAATAAATACTCGGTTCACCCTTGGGGCGGGTTTTAAAGCGCCGGTGCAACCAGAGATATTGCTCCGGATGAATACGGATCTGCTCTTCAAGCCCCTTGTTGAGTCGGCTGGCATTTTCCACCTCATCATCGCCCGGAAAGCCTTCCAGAATGGGCGAGAAATAGACACTGTACACACCGTTGCCTTCCCGGAATTGGGCAATCTGCAGCACCGTTGCGCCGGTCTCTCGGGCGATCCAGGCAGGTGTCGTGAGCGTGGCTGCCGGAATACCGAAGAAAGTGGCAAAGACGCCGCGCTTGAGGCCAAGATCCTGATCGGGGCCGTACCAGACCAGGTGGCCCTGTTTGATGAATTCGTTCATATCCTTGAGTTGACGCTTGGTAAAGCTTCGTCCGCTATACTGCCGGCGCGAGCGTTCCACCAGGGCGTCCATCAGCCGGTTGTTCTGTGGCCGATACATGTAGTTAAAGCCACAAGTGTTGTAGACCAGAGGTCCGGCGAAATCCATGATGCTGAAATGGCCTCCAACCAGCAGAACGCCCTTGCCACGCGCGAGCGCCTCGTCCACATGTTCTTTGCCGTGCACTTCCAGACGATCCAGGAAGGGCTGCACATCTCCCCACCAGGCAATGGTACTTTCCACATAACCCAGCGCATTGGATATGAAAGTGGCCTTGACCATTTCTTCCTGCTCTTCGGCGCTTAGTTCAGGGAAGCACGCGCGAATATTACCCCGCGCCGTCTTGCGTCGACCACTTCCAAATCGATACAACTGATTGCCGAGCCAGGTGCCCAGTGACATTTTGGCATTGTAAGGAAGAAAGGAGATCAGATAGAGCAGAAAAATAACGAGCCAGGTACCCCAATATCGTGGGTGCAAAAAATTCCGGTAGTAATACTGGGGATCGATTGGTCGCACGCGCTCACTTACCTCATCAGTCATTTCGCTGTACGGACCTGACTGGTCCGGACGCAGAAAACGGGGTATTAGAGCATAGAGAATCGAATTAACTCAATTCAGAGCTAAGGCATGAATGTGAGACGTGGCTAAGACCGCGGCTCGAATGGCAGAATTTCCGCATTGTTTTGCCGGTTCTCGCGAAGGAACTCTTCCGGATTGGATAGTGCAAGGCTGAGCTGACTCAATGAGTCGTTCATCATCGCCGAGAGGGTCATGCAGTTTTTTACCGGATTGCCTGAGCGGCGACGTTCCATATCAATGCGGAATTGCAGCCCTTCCAGACGGCGCTGCAGGTCAACAGGAGCGGAATCTATAAACTGCTGGCAAAGTTCAATGCGCATGGCTTCGAAAGCACCGGGCTCCGTTTTCGCCAGTTCGGAAAGTTTATCGAAATCGGGAACGATGTAGGGACGGGCAGGGCGCAGTCCCGGCGAGCGCTGGGTGGACATTTCTTTATCAGACATTGTAACGACCTCTAACTGTTACGATACAGGATGCTATTTGCCTCGCCGACAACATGGCATGCCTCTCTGAGTGTGTGACAAATGTTGTCTAATTATTTCAAACTGTAACAGGATCCTATCAATCTGGCGATATTTTGTACAACGCAAAGCCTGTGTCAGTACACATATTGAACAATTATCTCAGCTCCGTTCATGCGCTTCCGATAACGATTCGCGCTTTTTCCGCAAAAAATATCCTATAATTCAAATAGAAGGCATCACCATTCTGGAGATTGTCCCCAAACCGTCATATTTGTTGTCTAGTTTTAGAAATCTGCAAGGCAAATCATAAAAAAATCGGAAGATTGAATCGCGATCAGTTGTACTTCTGGCTTACCTAATCATTTTGACAGGGCATGTGCATGAGTAATCTGGTGGTGTTGAAAATCGATAAGAGTGGTCGGCCTCTGCGCTGGATCAGTAAGGAAATGGCAACCAACCTGGTATGCAACGGTAAAGTGCTCTGGGCTTTCGGGGAACAGACCTTCACCATGCATGGCGGAATCAATCGCAGCGGCAAGCGTTCCATCATTCAGCTATCTCCCATCATCGCCGTCGACGGTTCAGTCAAGCGCCACGCCATCAATATTCCTTTAATGAACAAATACCTGTTCCGTCGTGATCAGTACATGTGCATGTATTGCGGCCAGCATTTTTCACGGAGTGAGCTGACGCGGGACCATATCCTGCCGCGTTCGAGAGGAGGCGTCGATGCCTGGAACAATGTGGTCGCTGCCTGTCGCCCCTGCAACCAGCGTAAAGGCGCAAGACTGCCGGAAGAGGCAAATATGCCATTGCTGGCGGTACCCTTCAAACCCACCTTCAGCGAACTGCTATACCTGCAGAATCACCATATTCTTGAAGATCAGATGCAGTACCTGTCGAAAGGCTTTCGCCACCTGACTCACGAGCAGTATATGCAGGCGAAGTAAATTCTCTCAGCAGCACGTTGAGACACGTTTGGTCTAATCACCATTCCCGGTGGGGCGAGACCAGACTACGGTAGTTTCAAATCCGCGAACACCGTCGTCTCGATTGCGCAGTTGCAGATGGTAGCCATATACCTCACAAATGCGCTGACAAATCGATAGGCCAAGACCCGAACCGCTGGCTCCCTGTTGCTTGCCGCGTGTAAAACGTTCGGTCAGCGAAGACAGCAGGCTTGCTTCCAAAGGCTCGCAATGGTTCCGTATGGTCAGCGAATGCTCGCTGAGTATTACCTCTACCGGGGTATCTGGCGAGCCATAGCGGCAGGCATTGTCCAGCAGGTTACGTATCAATATGGTTAAGCTGCTTTCATTGGCGAATAGCTCAGCCTTCGATGGCAGGTCAGGACGAATGTGCGTGCTATATTCGTTGTTCGATTCGATTTCTTCGCAAAGGCTTTCACAAAGCTTGCTTAAATTCAGCGGTTGTATGTCACTGGCGTCGATACCTGCATCCAGACGGCTGAGGATGAGCAGTTGCTGGACCAGATGAATCAAGCGCTCATTGCCGGACAGGGCCTTGAGGACAAAATCCTTCACCTGTTCGTTCTGACTGATTTGCAGGATATTCTGTAAATGTACTTTGGCAATAGACAAAGGCGTCCTGAGTTCATGGGCGGCATCGGCGGTAAAGCGTCGTTCCCGTTCGTAGGATTCATCGACGCGCTCAAACAGGCTGTTCAATTCACCCACCAGGTGCTTTAACTCGACTGGATAGGCTTGCGAGTCGAGACGGGACAGGTTGTTGTAATCCCGGCTCTTCAGCTCTCTGGATATCTTGTTCAGAGGTGCCAAACCACGAGCGACCGTCCAGGCAATGATTACCAGCACCAAGGGCACCAGTAACAAGCCTGGTAGGGCAGAATGCAGGGCAATTTCCTCGGTCAGTTCAGTGCGGACATCTTCCCTTTGTGCAACGTGCACCCAGAATTCGAACTGGGGATCGTGAAGGGTAAAACTGCGCCAGTCAAAGTGGTTACCGACGGTATCTGAAAACCCTGCTTTCAAGGTGTCAAAGCGCGTGGGGAGCCCCGCGTGGTTCTCCAAAATAAGTTGGCCGTTTTTGTCCCAGACACGAAACGCCAACTTGCGTTCGTACTTGTGCCCCCATTCGTTGTACTCCTCCTCATCATCATCAAAAGCCAGTGAAGACAGGGCTTCGTCATGATACTCGAGGGTGTCGAAGCCGGGCTCCGCATGTTGATAACGCTCATGGATCATCGACTGAATCATGCGACTCATTTGCGCCAGCTCTGCATCAAACAGTTCCTCGACCTGCTCCCGAGACTCGAGAAAATTGGAATAGGCGCCCACAATCCAGGCCACAATGATCAGGCCACTAATGGCAAGCAGTAAAAAACGTTTGATGGAGCTGAAGTTTCCCATTGAGGTTCCTGAAAGCTTGAATGTTGAACGGCAGACGAGCAAATCAAGTGTCACGTTGCCAGCTTAAGGCTTTCTTAAGAAAGTCTGTATAGGCTGATGATAGTTAAAATTTTCCATGTCCGTGTAAATAGGAAGTCATGAATGAAGGTAATTGTCATCTTGTCTCTGCTGGTATGGGCTTGCCTGAATGCAAGCCAGGTTTTGGCCGCCGATACATCGCAGCCATTTCCTGAGACTGTGCAGCTAAGGACGGACAATGGTCCTGTGACATTGGATGCTCTCAAGGGCCAGGTAATTCTACTGGATTTCTGGGCCTCCTGGTGCGGTCCTTGCCGACAGTCCTTTCCCTGGATGAATCAGATGCAGACGCGCTTTGAGAAAGATGGCCTTAAAGTCATCGCCGTTAATCTGGATAGCGAGCGCGACGCAGCCGATGCGTTTCTGGAAGAAAATCCCGCTGTTTTTGATATTGCCTTTGATCCTGAGGGACGCAGTGCCGAAGCAATGAACGTATTGGGCATGCCCATGTCGTTTCTGATCGATAGAAAGGGGCTGATACGACACAGCCTCGTCGGTTTTTCGGAATCTCGTCGACAGGCTCATGAAGCACATATTCAGGCGTTATTGGCGGAATAAAAACGGAGAGCATGACAGTATGAAATTGATTTTGATTACCCCACTGCTGGTGATCGCAGCGCAGCTCAGTGCCTGTGCCGACTGGGGTGTTAAACCCTGGGAGCGGGATATTCTGGCGCGTGAAGATATGCAGTTGATTCATGATCCTGTGGAAGCGGCCCTGGATGACCATATTTATTTTAGTAAGGAGGCCACCAGTGGCGGTCGCAGTTTCGGCGGTGGAGGTTGTGGATGCAACTAGATAAACAGAATCCTTTGCATGCGGCGAACACGTCGTATTCAAAGCCGGCTGATGATACTCCGCCCATTCGTAATATTGGTTCAACTCTGGCTGCTGCCACGGCAGGTTTACTGGCAGCTGGGACGGCCAGTGCGCAGGGTGAACCGGGAAGCTGGGATTTCGACATCGCCACCCTCTACTATGCTGAATCTGATGATCGTGTGATGGCGCTTGAACCGGTCTTCAGCGCTACCCGATACTTTGATGAGGGCGAAAGCCTGAACCTGAAAGCGGTATTTGATTCCCTCACCGGTGCTTCGCCAAACGGTGCAACACCCAGTGAGAACATCCTTGTCTTTACCAGCCCGTCTGGAAATGGGACCTATACTAGCGATCCTGATGAATCCCCCTTGGACGATACCTTCAAGGATACCCGCGTTGCACTTTCCGGCACCTGGACAGCTCCCATTGATCGAGATTGGGAGTATTCAGCCGGCCTCTATGGGTCAGGCGAATACGACTATATGTCAGTAGGCATCAGTGGCGGACTGAAGCGCTATCTGAACCAAAAAAACACGACTTTGAACTTCGGTGCTTCCCTGTCTTTTGATTCACTGGACCCCGTTGGCGGGGTGCCTATTGGACTCAGTGAAATGGCCCACACAAGCTCTCCCGCTTTTGACGCAGATCGGGACGCCAGTCGCGATGGTTCGTCCGATGATAAAACGATTCTTGATCTGCTGTTTGGTGTCACCCAGGTAGTAAACCGCCAGACTATCATGCAGTTTAATTATGCTTTGAGCTGGGCGGACGGGTACCTGACCGATCCTTACAAATTAGTCAGCGTCATCGATGCGAATGCTGGTGCCAATTTTGGGGGGAATTTCCTCGACGCCAATGGTAATCCCGTCCATCTTTATGAGCAGCGGCCCGATTCGCGTTTGAAGCACAGTCTGTATTGGCAAACCAAATATGCTTTGGACAATGGCGATGTGATTGATGGTTCCTACCGTTTTATGCTGGATGACTGGGGGATCAATTCTCATACCTTTGATTTTCGGTATCGCTGGAATCAGGCGAGCTACTATCTGGAGCCACATTTGCGTTATTACATGCAATCGGAGGCTGACTTCTATCGTCGCTATATTGATTCCGATGAATACAATGCAGGCTCGCCAAACCTGGACGAACTTTCCGCGGATTACCGCCTGGGCGATCTTGATGCCATCACAGTGGGGATGAAGTTTGGGCTCAAACTGGATCAGGGGCATGAGTTCAATACCCGGGTGGAATACTACCTGCAAAGTTCCTCGGGCGATGAAGGCTTTGGCAAGTTAAGTGATCAGGAACTGTATCCGGATACCGATGCGTTGATTGTTCAGTTCGGATATACCTTCTAAGCTATTCTTGAAGCGAGAGCGCGTAGCGGGCCCGACCATCCTGGCGGTGCCCGCATTTTTTTCTTCATAGAATGGTGTTTTCACCTCATGAGTTCTGATACCCGGCTGTTCATTCACCAGGATGACAATCCTCTTCGTCATCCCTCTCCGCGCTATCACGGTAACCCCGCTTTGTGGGTGGGTTGTTTTGAAGCGATGGCAGGTTCATGTGAAGTGTTGATGGAGGGCGTCGATCAGCCGTGTTTTGAACAAGCATTCGAAGCGGCAGTAGTGGAAACCTGGCGCATCGAATCCAAATTCAGTCGCTATGAATCCAATAATGTGATGGCCAGGATTAATGCCAGCAATGGTCGGCCGGTTGAGTTGGATGATGAAACCGCGGCGTTACTGGATTTTGCAGACCAGTGCTATTACCTGAGTCAGGGTTTGTTTGATGTCACCTCCGGCGTTCTGCGCAAAGTCTGGCGTTTTGATGGCAGTGATCAGGTACCTGTAGCGGATGCAATCGAGGCGCTTTTACCCTTCATTGGTTGGGACAAGGTGAGCTGGCAGCGTCCAATGGTTGTTTTACCACCGGGTATGGAGCTGGATTTTGGTGGTATCGGAAAAGAATATGCCGTAGACCGGGCTTTTCTGGTTATCAGACAGGCTCTGGAGAAACATCGGCAGCAGAATTGTTCCTACATGGTCAATTTCGGTGGTGATCTGGTCTGTTCCGGGTCACGCCTGAATGGCGCGCCTTGGGTCGTTGGTGTGGAAAGTAGCGAACGTAATCAGCAGGCGGTGGCTACGGTCAGTCTGCATGGTGGAGCGTTGGCGACGAGTGGCGACAGTCGACGTTTTCTCCTCAAGGATGGCGTCCGCTACAGCCATATTCTCAATCCCAAAACCGGGTGGGCACTGACGGATGCCCCCCGGGCGGTATCCGTGGCCGCGAATGCCTGTCTAAATGCCGGGATTCTGTCGACTCTGGCTTTACTTCATGGCGACAAGGCGGAGGCATTTCTGCGCGAACAGAGTGTCCAGTACTGGATTCAACATGCCGGACACAGCGATTGAACTGCTATAGGCTGACATGCGTGGGAAAAAGAAAAGGCGAGCGCGTGAAGCGACTCGCCTGAGGAAAGACTTGATCAGAGGGTTTACGCGTCTTGCTGTATGGGTAGCAGAGAAATTTCAACCCGGCGATTCAACTGTTTGCCTTCTGCCGTGGCGTTGCCGGCAATGGGATGACGCTCACCAAAACCGACTGCATCGATGCGTACCTGAGCGACACCCTGGGATTGCAGATACTGGGAAACGGATGAGGCACGACGCTCGGACAGGCTCTGGTTGTACTGGTCGCTGCCGTCGCTATCGGTATGCCCGCCGACGACCACGCGAGTCTTGTCATACTCTTTGATCACCAGCGCAACCGAATTCAGTACTTCGTAAAAGCTCGCCTTGATGGCATCGCTGTCGGTCGCAAAGGTAATGTTGCCGGGCATGATCAGGTTGATGTTGTCACCCACCCGTTCCACACGCACACCGGTGCCACGCAGTTGCTTACGCAGTTTGGCTTCCTGAACATCCATGTAGTAACCGATACCGCCGCCCACTGCAGCGCCACCCGCTGCAGCGGCGAGTATGCGCTGGTTACGTTTGCGGCTGTCTTCATCTTTATTGTCTATGTAGGCGATAACGGCACCCAGGCCGGCACCAATGCTGGCGCCTATGGCCGTGTTCGTGGTTTTTTCTTCGCCCGTGTAGGGGTCAAAGGTGGTGCAGGCCTGCGTCAACAGGAAAAGGGCAATCAGGGGAAAGAAAGACAAAAGTTTGAGCATCGGAACCTCCCGCTCCATGAATGACATGAGTCGGGAACTATAGCAGCGACCCGGAAGAATGAGGCTTACAACTTGGACAGGTTTGCGATGATGCTTCGTTCGAACTCAGGTAATCTTGTAACCAAAGCCGCGTACCGTTTCGATAATGTTGCCTTTCAGCTTCTTCCGCAAATTATGGATATGGACTTCGATCGCGTTGCTGTCGACATCTTCCGACCAGCCATAGACCAGCTCCGATAGTTGTTCCTTCGACATGACCCGTCCCCGATGCAAGGCCAGCTCGTGGAGGAGGGTGTATTCCTTGGGTGTCAGGTTGATGGTTTCGCCACCTCGAGTCACGACTTTGCTGCTGGGATCAATATGCAGCTCACCGATTTGAATATCGGGTAAGGCGCTTCCCTGATTGCGTCGGGCCAGAGCACGGATTCGCGCCTTTAATTCTTCAACGTCAAAGGGTTTAAGCAGGTAATCGTCGGCGCCGTAGTCAAGGCCTTTGACTCGGTCCGCGATCTGGTCGCGAGCGGTGAGCACTAACACGGGTATCAGATTGTGGTCGGCCCGCAATGATTTCAAGACATCAAATCCTGACATCCCGGGCAGGCCGATATCCAGAATACACAGATCAAAATGCTCGCAGGCTAAAGCATGCAGGGCATGTTCACCGGATTCTACCCAGTCTACGGTAAAGCCCCCCAGCTTCAGTGAAGTGGCAATGCCATCACCGAGTAGCTTGTCATCTTCTATCAATAGTATGCGCACTGAATGATCTCCGGAATACCTTGTTGAGGGCATAGTGTCCATTTGGCAGCTTAAGGCTTCCTTAAGCTAGCAAACATCGAAACTGCGAACCCAATCCCAATAAAGGCGGTATCAAGGATTCAATCCATGGAATTCCTCAGCAGAAATTAAGATTGCCACCTTAAGCTGACTGCTATCAACTGGAAAAACTGGAGCAAAGTATGGCATTACCAGTCGAGCAGGCAAGTGCAAATGCGCATTCATTTTCAGAACAGAAAAGCGGTGCGGCAACGCCTCAATACCATAATTCTGATTGCTATTTGCTGGATAGCGATCACCCGCGACGCGCGACCTGGGAAGCATTCATATACCAGCGCTTTAAGTCCGTTCATGGAGCTGAGGTAGATCATTTTCTACCCGTCCTTCTGGGGTGTGATGAAGCCGGTCGTCCTGGTGCTGCCGTGGGCATTTGCCCAGGTGATCGCGGCACGATGTTTCTGGAGCAGTATTTGGAAGCGCCCATTGAACAGCTGATAGCCCGTTTGCAGGAGCAGCCTGTTAGTCGCGGTAGCATTGTGGAAATCGGCAATCTGGTGGTGACCTCTCGAACAGCTGGGCTCGCGCTGATGCTGACCTTGACGGCCCTGCTAGCTCGTCATGAATTCAAATGGATGGTGTTTACCGCGACGAATGCTGTGGAGCGTATGCTGAATCGTCTGGGGTATGCCCCGTTCTATTTGGCGGATGCGCGAATAGAGTGTCTGGGGGATAAAGCCGGGCAGTGGGGGCGCTACTACAAAAACCGTCCCAGGGTATTGGTTGGCAGTATCGATCATGCACTCGAGAAAATTCACAGCTCACCCTGGTTGCGCCAGCTGTTTTTGGCTCAACAGGATCGAGTTGCCACCATGCAATCCCGCTCACTCTCCTTGTCCGAACAAGTTAATGGGAGGATCAAGCATGGACGCTAGGATGATGCTCTCGAAGGTGTTTCAATCCGGACGCAACGATCAACGCATTGCGTTGGATGATGGCCACCAGAGGCTGACCTATCGGGATTTACATATTCGCGTCCTGTGCATGGCCGATTGGCTGGGTGCTCAGGGCGTTCGGGTTGTGGCCTTGCACGGCGATAATTCCATCGACTGGGTAGTCGCGGATCTTGCCGCTCAAGTGGCCGGATGTGTGTTGGTACCTTTGCCGCCTTTCTTCAGTGACGATCAGATCCTGCATTGCGTGGAGGATGCGGGTGTCGATTTGCTTCTCTTGGCGCACGCAGAGAAACAGAGCGTGGTGTTGACCAATGGCTTTGAGTTGGCAGAACGCTGTCCGCTGCCATGTCTACGAGCGTTCCGACGTGAGGCCTGTTCATCTACTCGTCCGGAAGGCACGCAAAAAATAACCTATACCTCGGGTTCAACAGGAGCCCCCAAAGGGGTCTGCTTGAGCTTGGAGCAACAATGGCGAGTGGCTGAATCCCTGGTGGAGCGGGTTGGTTTGGCAGAACCACGCCATTTCTGTCTGCTTCCCTTGTCGACATTGCTGGAAAACATTGCCGGAGTGTATGCACCTTTGCTTGCCGGTGGACGCGTTTGTCTGGCTGGTGCAGCACAAAGAGGATTGAGCGGCAGTTCGGGGCTCGATACCCAATGCTTGTTGGACTGTTTGCATCAGCGTCAGCCCACAAGCCTGATTCTGCTACCTCAAATTCTGGGCGCGCTGGTGGCAGCAGGGTCGACCGGGCATCGAGCGCCGATGAGTCTTGAATTTGTCGCTGTTGGTGGTGCGCCTGTCTCTGGTGAGCTGATTAACCAGGGGCGCCAATTGGGTTGGCCGGTTGTGCAGGGCTACGGTTTGTCGGAATGTGGGTCAGTGGTCGCACTCGCCACATTAGACGATGATCCGGAAAGCTGCGGAGAGCCATTGCCTCATCTCGAGCTTGCATTCGATCAGGGCGAACTGGTGGTTAAGGGAGCCAGTTTCCTGGGTTACCTGGCAGACCCGGAAAGTTGGTACCCGCCTCAGGTACATACGGGGGATTTGGTGACCCTGCGCAACGGTCTGGTCAATGTAACGGGTCGTTGCAAGCATGTTCTGATTACGGGCTTTGGCCGCAATATCAGCCCTGAATGGGTGGAAAAGGCACTGACCCGGCGCCCGCTGTTTTCCCAATGTGTCGTGGGTGGCAATGATCGTGACACGCTGTATGCCCTGATATCGGCACCCGCCCAAATAAGCGATGAGCAGATCACAGAACATATCGCAGGGGTGAATGCCACTTTACCCGACTATGCACGAATTGGTCACTGGCAACGCCTCGAGCCTCAGCAGTGGGCACCGGTTATGACGGCCAATGGAAAAATCCGTCGCTTGCAAATCGACAGGCATTTCGCTGATGAGATTGCCTCCATGTACACATTCCAATCAAACCTTATGACTGACGATTCCTCAGTCCATGATCCAATTTATTCAGGAGTTTCGCTATGACGTTTTTTAAACGACTCGATCAATCGACACTATCTGGCCGCGACTATCTGTTGTCGGCGCCCATCATCGCCCGTTGCATGAGCGGTGATGTTCAACTGGATGAGTACGTCGCCTTTCTGACTCAGGCGTACCACCATGTAAAACACACGGTTCCGCTGTTGATGGCAGCGGGCGCGCGTATCCCGGAGTCCCGTGAATGGCTGCGAGAGGCGATTGCGGAATACATCGAAGAAGAGCTGGGCCATCAGGAGTGGATATTGAATGACATCCAGCACTGTGGCTTTGACAAGGAAACGGTGCGCCACAGCCAACCCTATGGCTCTACTGAGCTGATGGTGGCTTATGCCTACGACATGATCGCACGGGTTAATCCGCTGGGATTCTTTGGCATGGTGCATGTGCTGGAGGGCACCAGTGTGCGCATCGCCAGTGATGCGGCGGATCGTATTCAGAAAACGCTGGGCCTGCCCAATCAGGCCTTCAGTTATCTGCATTCCCACGGCAAGCTCGATCTCGAGCATGTCAAATTCTTTGAAGGTCTGATGGATCGTATAGAGGACCCGGATGAACAGGATCTGATCATCCATTCTGCCAATCGTTTTTATCATTTGTACGGCAATATCTTTCGGGAGCTGGATCAGGTACGCCGCCCCGAGCTGGCCAAATCTGCATGAGGACATCGATATGAAATTGACGAATCAATGTGTGCTGGTGACCGGTGCCAGCGGCGGAATTGGTGCAGAAGTGGCCAAAACCCTGTCATCAGAAGGTGCCTGCTTGCTGCTGACAGGACGCGACGAGGACAAACTCAATGCCCTGACAGCTGAGCTCGAGGGAGAAGGGCATCTTGCGTATGCTGCGGATCTAAGCCGGGACCCGGAGCGTGAGGCATTAGTTGACTTTGCGATTGCGCAAAACGTCAGCATGCTGGTCAATGTTGCCGGCGTTAACGAGCTGGCCTTGCTGGCTGAGATGTCCGGGGCACGCATTGAGCAGATGATGCAGCTTAATCTGACGGTTCCCATGCTGCTGTGTCGGGACCTTTCTGAACACCTCTCACGACAGCCGCATGCCGCCATCGTTAACGTTGGCTCGATTCTGGGTAGTATCGGTTACGCCGGTTCAAGTGTGTATTGTGCGGCGAAGTTCGGGTTGCGCGGATTTACCGAGTCCCTTCGACGCGAGCTGGCGGATACCCCGGTGCAGGTCATCTATGTTGCTCCCCGAGCGACAGCCACGGCAATGAATTCGGATGCCATGACGCGTATGAATGAGGCCCTGGGTGTCGCCGTGGATGACCCGAAAACCGTCGCCAGGCAAGTGATGGCTGCCATTCGTAAACATCAATCCCGACATTACTATCTGGGTTGGCCAGAACGCTTTTTCGTCTGGCTCAATGCCCTGTTTCCATCTGTGGTGGATGGTGCGCTGAACAAGCAGCTCTCCGTGATTCGCCGCTTTGCTGCCAAGCAGCACAGTTAATTATTGGAGGTTATGACTATGACTCGTTATCTGTTATCTGCGTGCTTATTGATTGTCATGCATACGTTGTCCACGACGACTCTTGCCGAAGGGGCTGGAGACACAGTGCGTCAGTTACAGGCCCAGTGGGCAAAGGTTAACTATGAACTTGAGGGTGATGCGCAGGAGGCGGCATTCGATGCCCTGTTGCAGCAGGCCGATGAGGCTCAGGCGCAATTTCCGGATCATGCTGATGTATTGATCTGGTCGGGAATCATTCGTTCAAGTTATGCCGGCTTTGCGGGTGGTCTGGGAGCACTCAAGCACGTGCGTCATTCCAAGGAGGCCCTGGAAAAATCCCTCGCTATTGATTCCGGCGCTCTGCAGGGTTCGGCCTATACCAGTCTGGGGGTGCTCTATTATCAGGTGCCGGGCTGGCCCATCAGTTTCGGCGATGATGACAAGGCTCGCGAGCTCCTGCAGAAAGCATTGAGCATTAATCCGGAGGGTATCGATCCCAACTATTTCTACGCCGATTTTCTTGAGCGTGAGGGCGAACACGAACGCGCGCTGCATTACCTGAGCAAGGCCTTGCAGGCTGCACCCAGGCCGGGAAGGGAGCTGGCAGATAGTGGCCGCCGGCAGGAAATTGAACGTTTGATGGCGCAGGTAAAAGCCGAGATCGAGTAGCGACAGTCTTCAAACTGAGCAAGCCCGTTTGCGCCGTGCCGTCCTGCATGGCGCTTTTTTATGTCAAATACAGGGCAGGGGCTAGTCACCTTGCTATCCGCCTGTAACAGCCAAAAATACCCGAATGCGAGGACATCACCTATATTGGTGAGTACATTCCTTCGTTTTTGATAGAGGTAGCGCATGCCTCGCAGTATATCGATAGACCCGGTGACATTTGCAGAGCAGATCAGGAATACAGTGCTGGCGTTGTGGATCCTGTTTTTTCTGGTGTCTGTTGTCAGAGCGGACGAGATCGTATTGGTGGCCGACAAATGGTGTCCATATAACTGCGCCCCAGGTGATGAGCTGCCCGGATTTATGGTGGATATTGCAGAATATGCCTTCGCCAAACAGGGTCATACGGTGCGGTATCAATTGCTTCCCTGGGCTCGAGCTATCGCCACTGTTCGAGACGGGCTATTTCACGGCATTATTGGTACGGGTCGCAGCGAAACGCCTGACTTTGTTTTCCCCAGTATTGCCTTGGGGCAGGCCAGTCAAACCTTCTATACCCGCAAGGGATTCTCGTGGAGCTATGAGGGCCTGGATTCGCTGAACCGTATCACTTTGGGCGTCATCAATGGTTACTCCTATGGAAAGCTGCTTGAGCATTACATCAAACCTAATACGGACTCAAAACGTATTCAAATCGTCAGCGGAAAAACGGCGCTGAAGCAAAATATTGAGAAACTGACTCTGGGGAGGATTGATGCGCTGATCGAGGACAAAAACGTATTTCAGTATCATCTTCACGCGCGCGCAGCACCCAACGAATTTTCGGCTGCCGGCGTGGCCTATACGGAAAATGTCTATATTGCTTTCTCTCCGAAACTGGAGCAGGCACAGGTCTATGCAGCGCTTCTTGACAAAGCCATGACCGTGTTGCGGAAGCAAGGAGAGCTTCAGGCCATTCTCGACAAGTACGGTCTGGATGACTGGCAGTAATGCTATCCAGGGGTGATGAGTTGAGGCTCGCGTTCCTGGTCAGACTAATTAAAGATGAGATGAGTGATGATCACGATACGCGAAGCGTTAGATCAGGACTTCGAGCAAATCTGGCCTTTTTTTAAGGAGATCGCAGCAGCAGGCGAAACCTATGCTTACCCCCGTGATGTCTCCAGGGATCAGGCCTATGCACTGTGGATGGATGGTCCCCGCAAAACCTACGTTGCCGAACAGGGCGGACAGGTATTGGGGAGTTATTACCTAAAGACCAACCAGCCCGGCCCGGGCAATCACGTGTGTAATTGCGGTTACATGGTGGCTCCTGGAGCACGAGGCAAAGGTGTCGCCCGGGCAATGTGCGAACATTCCCAGACCATGGCGAACGAGTTGGGCTACCAGGGCATGCAGTTCAATTTTGTGGTGTCCACTAACGAGGTGGCCGTCAGTCTTTGGCAGAAGTGCGGTTTCGATATTGTGGGACGTTTGCCCAATGCCTATCAACATGCCAGTAAAGGTCTGGTTGATGCGCTGGTAATGTACAAATGGTTAGCGATAGATTAAGTGAAGAGGGAGGGGGATTGAATTTTTGTTGTGGACAATTCAATTACCGGTTCTGTGTAACGTTCTACCATTCGCTCGAAGAGATAAGACTAGTTTAGTTCTGTTCAGGCCTTAAAGATTAAGCCTAAGAGCGCCTGATGAAAGCCTTGATTTTCTTGAACAGCCTGTTTTTCTTTCGTTTCTTCTTAACAGGTTCAGCAGGCAGTACTTTGGTGGTTTGAGCGTTTGATCGCAACGGGGTCAGCAAATCATTTCTAATACTATGCTCATCCAGCTCAAGGTGTAGCTTTGTCTTTTCTATCTGAAGTGGTGCTTCATCGCTTGTGCACCATTGAAACCATTTCTCAAGAGATGCCTTGGAGACGTCAGCCGCCGAAATCAATGCAGGCCAATTCAGCGCCTTGGCTTGATCAGTCACTTTGGCGCCACCCATAATGCCATCAATAGCGATGACAGGAGTACCCATTTTTAGCGCAAACACGAGCCCGTGCAGTCGGTTGGTTATGATCACATCAACGCCACGCGTCGCCGCAATGATTTCATCGCTGCTGCCGTAACCATGTTTGTTGCGATGAGATGGCCATCTCGTATCAATGTTGATGGTCGAAAGAGAATTTTCCTGGCAATAGTTTGTCACGGTTTCAATGACTTCAGCATGCATCTCTTTACCCGCGTACTCAGGCTGTTTTTCAATAAAACACAAGCCAACTATGATTTTTTTTTCGCTTTGGCCCAATAGTGACAGGTCGGGTCGACTGGTTCTGCCGGAATCTCTTTCCAAAAGCAGATCAAAGGGGTTCCATGCATCCAATGGTTCAAGCATTGATAGATTAATGCCGATCTTGAAGCAATGATTAAATTGGCTCAAACGAAAACCCACATTGTAAAGGATCTGTCTTGAGCACGGTCCGCATATTACGATGATGTGACTGTAATCGGAGGGGGTGACGGTGTCTTTAGGCTTCGCGTTTTTTATGTGCAATACAATATCATCGTGATAGGGGACAACATCATAGGCGAAGTTGATTGATTGCAGCCACTTTTCAACCAGTTGAAGGCATTCGATATCACCAATAGTCGAGAAAAAGCCAACAAGAACTGCCTTGCCTTGTTCTTTTTGATTTATCACATCAACTCCCTTGTCCAGCACGCATTGCTGACACAGTATTTGCAACCCGCTAACTGTGGAAAAATCCAAATGGAAAAGCCGCTCGTCCACATTTGGTCTGATAACCGTTTGCCAGGAAAACATTGATTGTGATTTCATGGACAAAGCGAGAAAACTTGAAAGCAGGGATTCTATAGCCCTGCTTCGAAAGTGCAAGATTGGTCTTTGGGGGCTCTTGCCCTAATTTTGTCGCTATTATGGTATCGAAAACGCCTGATAAAATGATTATTTCAGAACCGTGCCTTGTTTAGCGGATATGAAACTTTGTGGGTATACTGTCGCCATCTTTTCACAATCGATGCGACTTTGAATGACTCAAACCAACGATCCGTCCGACAGCAAGCCTGCCAATCACGAAGATCCCCATGCCGAGCGCGAAGCCGGCAAGTACCAGAATCCCATTCCCAGTCGGGAGTTTATTCTCGACTTTCTCGATAACAAAAGTGGTCCGATGACCCATCCGGAGCTGGCTCATGAGCTCAGCCTGGATGATCCCGAGAGCTTTGAAGCCCTGCGACGTCGTCTGATCGCCATGGCGCGGGATGGCCAGTTGGTCAGGAATCGTCGTGATCAATACCTGCCAACCGCGAAAGTTAATCTGATAAAGGGTACGGTCATTGGTCATCGGGATGGATTTGGTTTTGTGCAGTCCGATGAGCCTGGCGATGATCTGTTTCTGTCTGCTCGGCAGATGCAATCGGTGTTCGATGGCGATCGCGTGCTGGTGCGCGTGGACACGGTGGATCCAAAGGGTAAAGGGCATGCGATCATCGTCGATATTCTGGAGCGTAACACCTCGCAGGTGGTGGGGCGTTTTTTCCGCGAGGGCGGCATTGCCTTTGTTGAAGTGGAGAACAAGCGCGTTGCCCATCAGGTTCTGATCGCTCCGGAAGACTGCAACGGCGCTGAACATGGCCAGTACGTCGTTGCCGACATCACCCAGCAGCCTTCCAAGCGCCATCACGCCACCGGAAAAATTCTGGAAGTGCTCGGCGATCATATGGCCCCGGGCATGGAAATCGAGGTGGCGATTCGTGCCTACAATATTCCCTTTGAATGGCCCGAAGAAGTCAGAGCAGCTGTTGAGTCGTTGAAACCGGAAGTCGCGGAAGCGGATAAACAAAAACGGGTCGATATTCGAGAATTGCCGCTGGTAACGATCGATGGTGAAGATGCCCGCGACTTTGATGACGCGGTGTATTGCAAGCGTCAAAGCCATGGTGGCTGGCGTTTGTATGTGGCCATCGCCGATGTTAGCCATTATGTGCGTCCTAACGAAGCCCTTGATCGGGAAGCCAACAAACGTGGTACCTCGGTGTATTTTCCGGACCATGTGGTACCCATGCTGCCTGAGGTATTGTCCAATGGATTGTGTTCACTGAATCCGAAAGTTGATCGCTTGTGCATGGTCTGCGAAATGGATATCTCGGCCGATGGCATCGTTGAACAGAGCTGGTTTTATGAAGGGGTCATGCACAGTCATGCGCGCCTGACCTATAACCAGGTGGGTACCATGATTGACGAGCCGGATTCTTCCGAGGGCATTCAGCTTTGTGAGGACTTCGCAGAGCTGTTGCCGCAGATCTATGAACTCCATGCCCTGTATCAGGTATTGCGCGGCCGTCGAGCAGAACGCGGTGCTATTGATTTTGAAACGGTCGAAACCCAGATTATTTTTGGCGATGAGCGCAAGATCGAAGCGATTGTTCCACGGGAGCGCAATGATGCCCACAAGATTATTGAAGAGTGCATGCTGTGTGCGAATGTCGCTACGGCACAGTTTCTGAGTGAGCAGAAACTGCCAGTGTTGTATCGGGTGCATGAAGGACCTGGATCAGAAAAGTTGGAGAATGTACGCGCTTTTCTATCCGAACTGGGATTGCAGCTGATGGGCGGCGAAGATCCGGCACCAGCCGATTATCAGGCCCTGATTGAGCAGATTCAGGAGCGTCCGGATTTCAGCGTCATTCAGACCGTACTGCTGCGCTCAATGAGTCAGGCGGTATATAGTCCGGAAGAGAAGGGCCACTTTGGCTTGGCCTATGACCACTATGCCCACTTCACCTCACCCATACGTCGCTATCCGGATTTGCTGGTGCATCGGGCGATCAAGTCCATCATCTACAGTGACAGGCACTGTGAGCAGGTGAAGCGGCCTAAGGGGCTCGATATCGGACGCTACCGCTACCCTTATGATATGGGGGCGATGGTAGCGCTGGGTGAACACTGTTCGATGGCTGAACGTCGTGCCGATGATGCTACACGAGACGTGGTGAGCTGGCTCAAATGCGAGTACCTGCAACAGCACCTGGGTGAAATTTTCGATGGGATTATTTCCGGCGTCACCAGCTTTGGTTTCTTCGTGGAGCTGGCGGATCTTTACGTCGAGGGATTAGTACATGTGTCATCGCTCAGCAGTGACTATTATCAATATGATGCGCAGAAACAGCGCTTGGTTGGTGAGCGCACCGGCACGCGCTTTGGTCTGGGTGACAGCGTGGTGGTTCAGGTTGCGCAGATTGATCTGGACGAGCGCAAGATCGACTTGATACTGGAAAGTGTCGAACCTCGTTCCAAGAAGGCGCGAACGCAGAGAGGAAAGGGTAGTAAAAAGGCCTTGCCTCCACGAAAGGGCGGAACCGACAAAGCCGGCAGCGTCAAAGCAAAACGGAAACCTGCGGGTGAAGGCAAGGCAAACAAAAGCGGTAAGAGTAGTAAGAAAGGTGGACGAGCGGAATCGGGGTCGCGAACCAAAGACAGTGAAGTCCGCAAAAAGGGCAAGCGACACAGTGACTCCCGAAAGGCTCCGGGCAAGAAAAAGTCCTCGTCCGAGATGCCAAAAAGTCCAAGTGTTCCGGGCGCTGAACCCATTAAACCGAGAAAGAGGAAGATTGTGAAACCATGAGCCAAACCAGTCTCGACACGGTCTTTGGCATCCATGCGGTGGAATCGCTGATCAAACGCGATGCCGATGGAGTGACCGCATTAAAAGTGGCCCATGGCCGGGATGACAAGCGTCTGGCCAGATTGCTGGAATTTGCGGGTCGCCACGGTATTGCGGTGGAGTTCGTACAGCGTCGTGAACTGGACGAATTGGTCCGTGGTCGCCATCAGGGTGTGGTGGCTTTGGTGCAAAGTGCACCATCGCTGGATGAAGGGGATCTGGAAACCCTGCTGCAAGATCTCGATGGAGAACCCTTTCTGTTGATACTTGATTCCGTGACCGATCCACACAACCTGGGTGCCTGTCTGCGTTCGGCAGATGCGGCGGGAGTGCATGCACTGATTCTCCCCAAGGATAAATCCGCGCCTTTGAACGCGGTGGCAAAAAATGTCGCCTCAGGCGCAGCCGAGAACGTCCCGGTGATTCGCGTGACTAACCTGGCCCGGACGATGAAATGGCTGCAGGAGCGCGGTATCTGGATTACCGGTGCGGCTGGAGAAGCCGAACGGGACGTGTATCAGACCGATCTGAAAGGGCCGGTGGCTATTGCCATGGGCGCCGAGGGCAGCGGCTTGCGACGCTTGACTCGGGAGCACTGTGATCAGCTGACCCGAATACCCATGGTGGGCACGGTGAGCAGTTTGAATGTATCGGTGGCGACAGGAATACTGCTGTTTGAGGCCTTGCGACAACGACGGGGAGACTAGGCTGGTATGGATCGATTAAATTCCAACACGCATAGTGTGCTGATTGGTTATTTGCTGTGGATATTCGGCTTTATCGGCGCCCATCGTTTTTACTACGGTCGCCCGGTTTCCGGCACCATCTACTTTTTTACACTTGGCTTGTTTTTCGTCGGTTGGATAATCGATCTGTTCTTGATTCCGTCCATGGATGCCCAGGCTGATATGCGCTATGCCGGGGGGCGCAAGAACTACACCTTAAGCTGGATTTTGCTGACCTTCCTCGGTCTGTTTGGCATTCACAGACTGTATCTGGGAAAGTGGGTCACGGCCATTATCTGGTTTTGCACCGGTGGGGTATTTCTACTCGGTTATCTCTATGATTACTGGACGCTCAACGAGCAGGTGCAGGAAGTGAATCTGAAACCGGACTGGTAATACTCTGTGTTTGAGGGTGTTCAGCCCTCGTAAATTTCCTTGAATTTCTTCGAAATGATCATCATCACGATGACGGCCAGGCGCGCGTAAATATCGCTCATATAGGCCTGGTTGGGCAGATGCTGTTGTAGCGTCTGTTGGACGCGTTCGAAGGCAGGCTGTTCCGAATCGCTGCGCTGGTTGAGCGTCTTCATCACCTGGCTCATGATGCCCGCATAGTTGTCAGATCCCATTTCCTCAATCAATTCCTGAGCATGATGTTCCAGTCTTTCCAGCGACATGGGTTTGAGGCGCTGGACCAGTTCGTTTTCTTTCAGGCTCATGATTTCGTGAATATGCATGGAATATCTCGTGTGATGGCTGAGCTCAGAATCCTTTCGTTTGAAGGCTCAAGATTATAGTTTGGTGATGTTCTGGAACTTTCCCTGTTCATCAAAATAAATGGCAAAGCTTCCATACACGCCATCATGAGTGGTGTAACGACTCAGTATGTTGGCCGGAAACTTGATGGAGCGGCCATCGCGAGTGGTGGCATAGACCTGATTGGTTTCGCCCCGGTAAATTTTCAGCCATTCTTCCCTGGGAATATGCAGGTCGACGATCACAGCTTGCATGGTCAATCTCAAACGTGGCGGACGAACCAGTATTTTTCCCAGAATGTCAGCACTTTTTCCGGGTATTTGGTGCGACCCAGGCTGCCATTGTATCGGGCCAGAGCACGAATGAGGTCGCCCTTTTCCTTGTCGATATAGTGTTTGAGTATGGTGCAGCCATACCGCAGGTTAGTCTCGATATTGGTCAGGTTGTCCTCAGGGCGGCCAATCTCATCTTTCCAGAAAGGCATAACCTGCATCAGGCCCTGAGCGCCGACACGGGAAATGGCAAACCGGTCAAAAGCGCTTTCCACATGAATGACTGACAACACCAGTTCGGGCTCGATATCGGCCCGGCGTGCCTCGGCATGTACCCGTTTCAGTAACTCCAGACGACGCTGGGGATCTTTGATGTAGCGTTTTAGTCGGCCCGACATGTCAACCAGCCACACTTCCGCATCGAAACGATCATAGAAACTGTCCGCTTCGTTGACGGTTTGCATCAACAGGTCACGCAGCTCCGGATCTGGAACCTGTCGCGCTGTGATATCCAGGCTGACCAGCGCCAGCAACAGCGTCAGTATTAAACGGGTCGACTTAGGCCAGGCCCAATTTGGCTTGAATGAAGGCAATGCCATCCTCCATGGGGATATCTGTATTGTCGCTGTCAGAGCGTCCTTTATATTCTAGCGTACCGGCTTTGATCCCACGCTCACTGATGACCAGTCGATGCGGGATGCCAATCAGCTCCATATCTGCGAATTTGAAACCCGGACGCTCATTGCGGTCATCCATCAGCACGTCAATGCCGAGGGCAGTCAGTTGTGCATACAAGGCCTCGGTTTTCTCGGCCACCAATTCGGATTTGTGCATATTCAGCGGAACCAAAGCCAGCTCGAAAGGCGCAATGGCCAGGGGCCAGATAATGCCATTGTCATCGTGATTCTGTTCAATGGCTGCCGCGACAATGCGTGAAACACCAATGCCGTAGCACCCCATTTCCATAATGCTGGCTTTGCCGTTCTGATCCAGCACCGTAGCGTTCATCGCGGCGCTGTATTTGTCACCGAGCTTGAAGATATGGCCGACTTCGATACCGCGTTTGATTTCAATTCGACCCTTGCCGTCGGGGGAGGGGTCACCTTCGATAACGTTGCGCAAATCCGCGACTTCACCAAGTTTGACGTCGCGTTCCCAGTTGACGCCCTTGAGATGGACGCCATCCCTGTTGGCACCACAGACAAAATCTGCGACGACCGCCGCACTGCGGTCCACGACGGTTCTGATTTCAAGGCCGACCGGACCCAGTGAGCCCACGCCCGCGCCAATAGTCTCTTTCACCTCTTCTTCACTGGCGAAAACCAGTGGCGAGGCAATGCCTTCGATTTTTTCGGCCTTGATTTCATTCAGGCTGTGATCACCGCGCAGCACCAGCGCGATCAGATCTGACTTGCCCTCTTCATTTTCCTCACCAAGCACGATTAGTGTCTTCAGGGTTTGCTGGGCGTCGACACCAAGGAAGGTCACCAGGTCTTCTATGGTTTTCTGCTCAGGGGTATCCACTTCGCTGAGTGCCTCTGACGGAGCAGGCGCTTGATCCAGTGGTGAAACGGCCTCAGCCAGTTCGATATTGGCAGCGAAATCGCTGTCGGTGCTGAAGGCAATGTCATCTTCGCCAGAGTCAGCCAAAACGTGGAACTCGTGGGATGCGCTGCCACCGATACTGCCGGAATCGGCCTGTACAGGGCGATATTCCAGACCCAGTCGGTCGAAAATGCGACAGTAGGTTTGATGCATCACCTGGTAGGTTTCATCCAGCGAGGCTTTGTCGACATG
Organism: Oleiphilaceae bacterium; assembly: GCA_965230795.1. GTDB lineage: Bacteria > Pseudomonadota > Gammaproteobacteria > Pseudomonadales > Oleiphilaceae > PZPK01. The sequence goes on from OZ246020.1 coordinate 1,115,581, forward strand.
AAACGAATAGGCATCTTTCATTAAAAATTCGCGTGCCCGCATGACACCGAAGCGGGGCCGCCGTTCATCGCGGAATTTGGTTTGAATCTGATAAAAGTTGGCGGGCAGTTGTTTGTAACTTTTAAGCTCGTTGCGGATCAGGTCGGTGATAACCTCTTCATGCGTAGGGCCCAGACAGAAGTCGCGCTCGTGACGGTCTTTGATACGCAGCAATTCGCCACCATACTGTTGCCAGCGGCCCGATTCTTCCCACAGTTCCGCTGGTTGTACCACCGGCATCAGCAGCTCCTGGGCTCCAGAGCGATCCATTTCCTCCCGTACGATGGTTTCCACCTTGCGCAATACGCGCAAGCCCATGGGCAGCCAGTTGTAGAGTCCAGACGCGAGTTTGCGGATCAGACCGGCGCGCAGCATCAACTGATGACTGATGACTTCGGCGTCGGCGGGGGTTTCTTTGTGAGTCGCTATTAAAAATCGGCTGGCGCGCATGGCTGAGAGAATTCCTGTTGTCGAAAGATGTGTCCTGGTTCAAACTAAGCCCCGTTCGGGACATGGCTTGCGATAATCTGTGCGCACATTTTAGTGAGGCTGCTCCCGATCGTACAGTCTTTTACGTTGCATTTCGTATCGTCCTGTTTAATGGTTTTAGACGGGACATTTACGCTCCGCATCCTAACACTCAGTGTAAATCTTCAGGAGCTGGCATGAGTCTGACGGCAGCAGAAGTTGAGGCGCTCATTCGCGAGTGGGTGCCCATGGCCAATGATATTGACCTGAAAGTGGAAGCCATTGGATCGGGCAGTGCCCGTATTCGCATTCCTTTCGATTCCCGTAACTTGCGACCCGGCGGCACCATTTCGGGCCCGACGATTATGGCCGCAGGAGATACCGCCATGTATGCGGCTATTCTCGGCAGTCTCGGCAAGGTTGCCATGGCGGTCACCAGTAATCTCAATATCAATTTCATGCAGCGTCCAGAGCAGCGGGATCTGGTGGCCGATGCCAACATTCTCAAACTGGGTAAACGCATCGCTTTCTGTGAAGTCGGCGTACGCAGTGATGGCAATGACGACCTGGTGGCCCACGTCACCGGCAGCTATTCTTTGCCGCCGGAAAAATAGCTGCTACTTGAGCACATTTACGCGCTGAATTAATCCCTTTCTTTTATGGCCGCAGGAGGCAGCATGCAACATCCGTTTTATCGCATCATGATGATCATCGGTGGACTGGTTCTGGTGTTGGCGCTGTTCTGGCCACTTGTATTGTGGCTGCTGTTGCCTTGGCTTGCCGCTTTGGCGATAGGATGGCATGACCTGCGTCAGACGGAACATACGCTGTTGCGTAATTTTCCGGTGATGGGGCGAGGCCGCTGGTTGATGGAGATGGTGAGACCCTTTATCCGGCAGTACTTCATTGAGTCCGATGTGGATGGTCGCCCCATCAGTCGCATGTTTCGCTCCATTGTTTACCAGCGCGCAAAAGGGGATCTGGACAGCAATCCCTATGGCACCAAAATGGATGTGTATCGCACCGGTTATGAATGGATCAGCCACTCCATGGCGGCGCTCAATATCGAAGAGCTGCAGCGCAGTCCCAGGGTCTTGGTTGGTGGGCCGGATTGCCATCAGCCTTACAGTGCCAGTTTGTTGAATGTCTCGGCCATGAGTTTCGGTGCCTTGAGTCACACTGCCATCGAAGCGTTGAACAAGGGCGCCAGGCTGGGCGGCTTTGCTCACAATACAGGCGAGGGATCCATCTCGGACTATCATCTCAAACATGGCGGTGACCTGGTCTGGCAGATCGGGACGGGCTACTTTGGTTGTCGCACGCCGGATGGTAAGTTCTGTGCAGAAACCTTTCAGGACAAGGCCCGACAGGACGTCGTCAAGATGATAGAAGTCAAAGTCTCCCAAGGTGCCAAACCGGGTCACGGTGGCATCCTGCCGGCTGCTAAAAACTCAGCTGAAATCGCCCGGGCAAGGGGAGTCGAGGCACATACTGAAGTGGTGTCTCCGTCGGCTCACAGCGCGTTTTCCACGCCCATGGAAATGCTGGAATTTATTGCCCGACTACGCGAGCTGTCTGGAGGCAAACCTATTGGCTTCAAGCTCTGCATTGGCCGACAGAGCGAGTTTATGGCCATCTGTAAAGCCATGGTGAAAACAGGGATCAAACCCGATTTCATTACCGTGGACGGTGGCGAAGGCGGTACCGGTGCGGCTCCGCTTGAGTACAGTAACTCGGTGGGCATGCCGCTCAGGGACGCCATCGCCTTTGTGGCAGATTGTCTGAGAGGATTCGGCTTGCGGCAGGATATTAAGATTATCGCCTCAGGAAAGATTTTTACCGCCTTTCACTTGATCCGTTGTCTCGGTTTGGGGGCTGATCTTTGCAACAGTGCACGAGGCATGATGCTGGCCCTGGGCTGTGTGCAGTCCCTGGTCTGTAATACCAATCGCTGTCCTACCGGAATCGCGACTCAGGACCCTCTGCTCAGCGAAGGGCTTGATGTTGAAGACAAGGCGGAACGGGTTCGACGTTTCCATCAGCAGACCATTCATGCGGCGGTGGATATCGCGTCGTCCGCAGGTTTACATAGCCCCAATGAGGTCAATCGGACCCATCTGTTTCGCCGGGCCAGTCAGCAGAGTATTGCCCGTTTTGACGAGATTTTCCCGTATCAGACTGAGGGGGCCTTCCTCTCTGAACCCTATCCAGAGCATTTTGCGCATGCGCTGAGTGAGGCCTCGGAAGACAGTTTTATGCCGAAGAGCTACATTCCACATCGTGCGGAAGAAGCCTGATTTAGGCCCGGGTTTCTATTGGCCTTGCTTATGCAGCATCTGTTCGAAGGCAGATGCCATATGTTTCGCATGATTTTCGGCTTGTCCGAGCGGGGACGCCTGCATGCGCTCACGAAGCGTTGGACGCAGGTCACGTAGCAGAGCTCTGTTGCTGTTAAACAGCTTTGCCTGCTCAATCAGGCTGTCGCCGGATGTGCAATTGAAGTCTTCCAGTCCCATGTGGGTAAGGATGCTCGCGCCGACGCGCCCCGCATGTCTGTTTCCGACCAGCGTTAGAGTGGGTACGCCCATCCACATGGCTTCGAGTGTTGTCGTAGTGCCATTGTAGGGAAATGGATCCAGCCCCACATCGATACGATCATAAAGCCTGAGATGTTCTTCATAATTGGCCAGTTTGGCATGCAGTTCAATACGAGAGCCGTCTACTCCGGCCTGCGTAAAGTGCTTTGTAATATCGTCACGTAGCGACTGACTCGCCAGTTGTTTGGATTTCAGAATCAGTCGTGATTCCGGAATCGCCGCCAATAATTTTGCCCACAGAGACAAGACCTCTGCGTTCACCTTGGTGAGATTATTAAAACTGCCGAAAGTCAGATAGCCGGAGGTATCAGCTGGCAGTTTCTGCTCGAAGGGGAGGGCGTCATTTCCCTGATAGCACAGGAAACTGCCTTCGACACGAATGAGTTCCTCGGTGTAGAACTGATCCTGATCGCCTTCCGGATCGGCAATGATATCAGTGATGCGAAAATCCATGGTGCTCAAACCACTGGTGTTGGGGTAACCCAGCCATGTGGCCTGAACCGGTGCAGGACGATAACAGAAGGTGCCAAGTCGATGGCCAGCTGAATGGCCGGACAGATCCACCAGTATGTCAATGTTGTCCTTTCGTATTTGCTTGCCCAGATCGAGATCGTCAAGATCCGCTACATCTCGCCAGTGTTGGGCCAGGGATTGGATATGGCCGGTTTTACTGTCGCGTTCATGATGATTGTAGTAGCAGAAGGTCTCAAAGCGCTCCGGGTCCAGATGTTTCAGAAGGGGTTCAAAAAAGTAGTAAACGGAGTGCTCTCTCAAGTCAGCGGAGACAAAGCCAATGCGTATGTGAGTGTGACTGGTTTGCTTGCGTTTTAACGGTGGCAGGCCAGGCTTCGCCATCGTTTTTTTATAGGCCGTTTCCCAGGAACAGTGCTGTTCAAATACCTCTTGCTGCGGCAGACGATCAGTATAGTTGAGGAGCATGACGGCATTGCTGCGAAAAGAAAGGTTATCCGGATTCTTTGCAATGGCCTGCTGATAATAGTTGTCGGCTTCCTCATAGTGTCCACGCTCATGAAGATTGAGTCCGCAATTGAACAGACAGGCAGGGTCGGCAGGGTTCAGTTTCAGTGCTCGCTGAAAATGGGACCAGGCTTCATCCAGCAAGCCCTGTTTTTCGTAGGCATTGCCCAAATTACTGTGAGCGTCGGTGTATTCGGGTTGGAACTTGATGGCTTGCTGGAACGCACCAATGGCCTTGTCGATCTGGCCTGCAGTCACATAGGCATTTCCGAGATTGTTATGGGCTTCCGCAAAATTCGGTGCCAGCTGAATGGCCTTCTCAAAGCTTTGGATTGCGTCCTGCAGACGTCCTTCGCTTCTCCTGACGATACCCAGTGTGTTCCAGGCATCCATAAGCTTCGGGTTCAGTGATACGGCTTTTTCGAGGTGCTCAGCAGCCTGTCCGCTTTGCTTCAGTTCGGCCAGTATGATTCCCAGATTACTGTGTGCCTCCGCGTAGTCCGGTTTCAGGGATAGCAGCTTCAGATAATTGTCTTTCGCGGCTTCGAGTTTGTTGCGAGCCCGCAACACAACGCCCAAGTTGTTGTAGGCGGGTACCAGAGCAGGGTCAAGCTGAATGGCTTTGCGAATCAGTTGTTCAGCCTGGCCGTGGTTACCTTGCTGATGGGCAATAACGCCCAGAAGCTGGTTGGCCGCTGCATGTCCCGGGTTCAGGGACAAGACCTGCTGATAGAGGTTCGCGGCTTCACCTAACTGACCCCTTTGGTGCAGCGGGATAGCGCGTTGCATCATCGCCTCTGCGCGATGGGTAGTTTCAGGGCTGAGGGTTGGTGTTTTTTTGATGCGGGAAGACTTGTTTTTTTTTGCCATACGAAAGGTTTGGAGAGATCGGTGTCCGGTATCAGTCTTGTGTTAAACCTGTGTTCAACACTCATTTTTCCTCACTATATCAAAGCCGTGGATGCGTGTTCGGGAGAAGGGTGGGAATGTGAACCGGTGCCACATTTGTCTGGCTGGATCGTTTCTCAAGGACAGCTGGCGTTTGACGGGAAATCATGCGCAGGGAAATCAATAGGCAGTCCCATCGACTGGCGTCGACAGGACTACGGACTTCATGCTTAGTCTTTCACACCCAGACCGAAGTCTTTGGCACCCACAAGAATAGACATGTTGCCATGGGGGTGCTTGTTTTCGTACATCAGTTGGTGGGATTCAGCCAGTTCAGAGTAGGAAAAGGCACGAGACAGGCAGGGATCTACCTTGCCTTCAATCACCAGATCATTGATGCCCTTGGCCTGATCATCATTGGCGAAATGAGAGCCCTGGAAGCGCTTCTGACGCATCCAGTGATAGCGCAGGTCTATGGTGGCATTGTAACCCGTGGTGCCAGCGCAGATGACGACCATGCCGCCGGTTTCACAAACGAAGATAGACGTGGGCACAGTGGTTTCGCCCGGGTGTTCGAAGACGATATCCATGCCGCGACGCTCGCCCAGCACTTCCCAGAGATCCTTACCGAACTGGCGGGCACCTTTCGCCCACTGGCCGTAGGCCTCGTTGTCTTTCCAATGGGGCAGCATGCCCCAGTGGTCATAATTTTTGCGGTTGACACAGCCAATGGCACCGAGCTTTTCGCAGTATTCGAATTTGCTGTCGTCCGAGACCACGGCGATGGGTTTGGCTTCCATCGCACGGGCGATCTGAATGGCCATGCAGCCTAAGCCACCGGCACCGCCCCAGACCAGAACCGCGTCGTCTTTTTTTACCTGATTGGGTGCCCAGCCCATAAGCATGCGGTAAGCGGTTGCGCCCACCAGCATGTAGGCGGCTGCTTCTTCCCAATTCAGGTGTTTTGGCTTGGGCAGACATTGGTGATCCTGAACCTTGGTAAACTGGGCGAAGCTGCCGTAATTGGTCTCGTAACCCCAGATCTTGAAGGTGGCATCGTACATGGGGTCCTTGCCCTTCTGTTCCATTTCACAGTTTTTCTGCCAGGTGCCGCAGTGCATCACTACTTCGTCGCCTACCTTGACGTTGGTGACGTCCTTACCGACCTTGTAGACAATCCCGGAGGCATCCGAACCACCGATATGAAAATCCTCCGGTTCGCCGGCCTTGTTGCGGGCGCCGATCACGTTGATAGGTACGCCAAGTCCTGCCCAGACATTGTTGTAGTTAACACCTGCCGCCATAACGTAGACGAGGACTTCGTCATCGGCGATGTCGGGGGTATCGATCACTTCCTGCTGAAATGCCTGATTCGGTTCGCCAAAGCGTTCCGGACGAATTAGCCAGCCATGCATTTTGGCCGGGACTTCGCCAAGGGGTGGGGCTTCGCCAATATCATAGAGTTCCTTTGTCATCTTTTTTCCTCTTATGGTTATGTCGCAATACGAAATAGGGGCACATATCCAACTGGATTGCGGGCAATGGCCCAGCCAGTCGGGGCTGAATCGCGTGTGTGATGTCGTATCGGCGGGTTGGGCCCTGCCTTGGTTGCCTGACGATGAGGCGCTTTTACAGTCAATATTGTTATCTTTATTTTTCTAGCTTGTCGCATTACAACCCATTCCCCGCGCCCGGCGCAGTGATAGGGTTCTCAATTCAGTTGGCGAATAAAGGCGCTGATCAGCTCGGAAAAGGCCAGCTCCTTTTGCTCCAGTGTTCCTGATGTCAACTCAGCGTGTTCGCCATAGTGATCCAGCACGCCGAGGCCAAACTCACCCCAGGCCTGCATAATCCATTTGCGCAAAAAATACTGCTCGCGATCGTGCCACGAGCGTTCCAGCGAGCCATCTCCTTGGTTTTGACGCTGCTCGAGCAAGTCCTTCATATGGCGAGCCAGTGCGTCGATTCCCTTTCCTGTCGTGGCGCTGGTGGGAATTACCGGTTTATCGGCAACCTTGTCTTCAGAGCCATGGACCTGACCCAGTTTCAGGCTGGAACGCAGCAGGTGAAGACTGCGTTTGGCCAGTGCTTCTTCATCACATTTGTTGACGACGAAGCTGTCTGGAATCTCCATGATGCCGGCCTTCAGAAACTGAACCTGATCACCTGCAAGCGGTTGCATGACCAGACAGGTGTGATCACTGAGCCGCCGGATTTCGGTTTCGCTCTGGCCAATACCCACCGTTTCAATAAACACGAAATCAAACAGATGGCGCAGCAGGCGTACCACATGAAAGGTGCTTTTACCCATGCCGCCCAGGTCCTGATGAGAGGCCTGTGAGCGAAAATACAGACGCTTGTTATCCACCGGGAAGCGTGTACGGGTACGATCACCCAACAGGGCTCCGCCTGAATCTTCACTGGATGGATCGATTGCGAGAACGGCAATGCTGGCATTTGGCAGGGCCTCCAGCAGTTCCAGACACAAGGCGCCGATCAGGCTGGATTTGCCGGCGCCCGGTGTGCCGGTCATGCCGACAATTAGCGCTTCTTTTTCAAAGCCCTTCTGTGCGTGCGCTATGTGCGAAATGATCTGGTGGCGACCGATCAGGCTGTCCTGATGATTACGTTCAAACAGCGAAATCAGCTGCGCCAGAGGCCATTTCTCCAGCGCCCTGGATTTGTCCAGCAGATCGATCAGCTTGTCATCCATGGGCTGCTGCATGGCATCGGCTAAACGTTGCAGTTCAGTTTCCGCAGCCAGCTCAGTGGCTGTTTTCCTGCCTACCATAACTCAGGAAGCAGACTTCTGTGCATTGATGACATCCAGAATTTCATTCATCACCGTCATCAGATCAAAGTCTTTTGGCGTAAAGATGCGTTTAACGCCTTTCTTGTATAAACCCTGAAAATCCGGTGAGGGGATAATGCCGCCAAGAATGACCGGAATGGCCTCTTTAGCCCCGCTTTTTTCCAGCTCTTCGAAAATCTGGTCGGTAATCTCGTTATGGGAACCTGACAACAGGGAGACACCGATTACGTCAACATTCTCTTCCAAAGCCGAGTGCACAATGTCGGCTGCGCTCAGGCGAATACCAAAGTAGATGACATCAAAACCGGCATGACGGGCAGCCACGGCGATCATTTCGGCGCCATTGGAATGGCCATCCAGGCCTGGCTTACCCACCACCATGCGAGGGCGATAGCCATGCTGTGCGATAAAGGTATCGATTTTCTGTCTAACTGTCGCCAGCATGTCGCTTTCCAGCTGCAAAGCCTGGCCTTCGACACCCGTTGGCGGACGGAACTCGCCGAAGACCTCCCGTAAGGTGTCTGACCACTCGCCCGTGGTGACGCGAGCCTTGGCACAGGAGATGGAGGCTTCCATCATATTATTGCCGTTGCGGGCATCATTGGCGAGTCGCTCGAGACTGGCTTTGACCGCCGCTTCATCCCGTTGCTCACGGGTTTTGTTCAGTGCCTCAATAGTGCGCTTGGCGGCGTCGGCATCCACCATGAAAATGCCGCCATCGTCACCACTGACAAGGGGCGATTCGATGCCATCGGTCCAGCGGTTCTTGCCGACGACGACCTGTTCACCGTTCACCAGCTTGGTCATGCGTTCGCCCTGGGATGCTACCAATGCTGATTTCATATAGCCGGATTTCACCGCCTCGACACCACCGCCCATCTCCAGAATCTTGTTGATTTCGGCGAAGGCCTGTTCCTTCAGCTCCGCCACTTTGGATTCCACCACCTTGGAGCCGTCAAACAGATCCGGGTACTCCAGCAGGTCGGTTTCATAGGCCAGAATCTGCTGCAGCCGCAGCGACCATTGCTGGTCCCAGGGGCGGGGCAGCGACAGGGCTTCGTTCCAGGCAGGTAATTGCAGGGCTCGACAGCGGGCATTACGGCTGAGCGTCACGCCAAGGGTTTCGATCAGGATACGCCAGGCATTATTTTCCGGTTGCTCTTCAGTGAGTCCCAGCGAGTTGACCTGAACGCCATAGCGGAAGCGGCGGTACTTTGGATTCTTGACGCCGTATCGCTCGCGCGTAATTTCATCCCACATCTCGCAGAATGCGCGCATTTTGCAGACTTCCTCAACAAAGCGCATGCCGGCGTTAACAAAGTAGGAAATGCGCCCGACACAGCGTTCAAATTCTTCTTCGTTGAAGCAGTTTCTCTCTTTGACCGCATCAAGCACGGTGATGGCCGTCGTTAGCGCGAAGGCCAGTTCCTGCACAGGTGTCGCACCGGCTTCCTGCAGATGATAGGAGCAGATGTTGGAGGCATTCCAGGCGGGTATGTTGTGCAGACAGTATTCGTACATGTCGACAATCATGCGAATGGAGTCTTCCGGCGGAAAGATATAGGTGCCCCGGGCCAGGTATTCCTTGATCAGGTCGTTTTGGGTTGTGCCCTTGAGCTCGGCTATATCGATGCCGCGTTCCTCTGCCAGAGCGACATACAGCGCCAGCAACCACATGGAGGTGCCATTGATGGTCATGGAGGTATTCATCTGATCGATGGGGATCTGATCGAAGAGCACATGAAAATCGTCGAGGGAGTTGATCGGTACACCGACCTTGCCGATCTCGGGGCGGGCGATGGCGTGGTCAGAGCTATAGCCACACTGGGTCGGCAGATCCAGCGCAATACTCAGCCCTGTCTGGCCCTTGGCGAGATTGCTGCGGTAGAGCTCGTTGGACGCCCAGACATTGGTATGTCCGGCATAGGTGCGGAAAATCCAGGGGCGGTCCTTTGTCGCCTGACCATCCTTGTCATAGATGACATGTGCTTGTTTGTTGTCAGCCATAGTTATTTCGCTTTGTTGTTGTCAGATGCACGTGGTGCTGCCAGGAGTGTGTCAGGCAGCATTTTCGATCAGCGATCGGGCAATCACTTTCAGGGCGAGGGTTTCCTCGGCGCCTTCGAAAATAGACAGCACCCGGGCATCAATCCAGTAGCGGCTGACGGCGGTCTCTTCCGCGTAGCCCATGCCACCGTGAATCTGCATGGCTTCTCGTGTTAGCCACTCCGAGGACTTACAGGAAAACAGTTTCACCAGACTGGCTTCCATTTGGCCCTTGCCTTCGTCCATCAAACGACCGACGCCGTAGGTGAACTGGCGTGAAGCGATCAGGATCATGGCCATGCGGGCCAGTTTGACCTGAGTCAGCTGATAATCGCCGATGGGCTGCCCGAAAACCTTTCGTTCCTTGGCGTAGCTGACGGCCTTTTCGAAGGCCGCCTGCATGACACCGTTGGCGCGCGCTGCGGTTTGAATTCGTCCACCGGAAAAACCTGCCATGGTGAAATAGAAACCTTTGCCGAGACCGGCTTCACCGCCCAGCAAGTGGGAATCAGGGACGAAAACATTGTCAAAGAATACATCGAAGGAGTGCATGCCGCGATACCCGATGGTCGGGATCGCCTTGCCGCTCAGTACGCCGCCTTCCGGCTGCTCGTAGCGGAAGTCGTGGCCATCGAAGGAAGGCTTCTCTACCAGAAACATACTCAAACCCTTGTGACCCAGAGCAGGATCAGGATCGGTACGCGCCAGGGTCAGCAGTACACCGGCCTTGCCTCCGAAGGTACACCAGGTCTTGTTGCCGTTGAGGCGCCAGCCGCCGTCGACTTTTGTGGCTTTCAGTTTCATGCCCGCGACGTCGGAACCGTAGTCGGGCTCGGTAATGGCCACCGCACAGAAGGGATCAGCTGCCGCCAGCTTGGGCAGCCAATGGGCTTTTTGCTCATCGGTACCGCCTGCCTGCAGGGCTCGCGACAGGATTTCCGGGCGGGTAATCAGGCTGCCGGCGGCAGCCAGCGAGCCGCGTGACAGCTCTTCGGTTACCACGATCATGCCCATGTTGTCTTCCTGGTCGTCCGGTTGCAGACCACCAAAACGCTCGGGAATGGACAATCCGAAACAGCCCATTTCCACCAGTGGTTGCAGAATCTCATCGGGGATCATCAGATCTTCCCGGTGAATGTGCTCGGCTCTCGGCATTACCACATCGGTGGCAAAACGCTGGAAGGACTCACGCATGATCTCCTTGTCCTCATCGAGCATGTAGTCGCCGGTACGTCCGTTTTGCTCAAGCATGATATTGCCCAGTTCGACCAGTTGGGCAGTATGTTGATAGGCGTTGCAGAAGAAGATCAACGAATCAGATTCGAAAATGTTTTTGAATTGCTCGTCTGACAAACCGAACTCGCTATAGCGTATGCCAACCCGGTTGCGGGTGTTTTGGGCGGCTTCGGCACAGAAGGCCAGAGCAAAACGTTCTTCCAGATACAACTCATTCTGCTCGCCACGCGCTTCACGAATGCGCTCGGAATAATCGCAAATGGAGCGTGCTGCCGACAATTCGGCGGCGCAATAGGCGAGGTCATAGGAGATCAGTTGGTAATCATCCAGCTTGGTGCCTGACAGGCGACCCGTCTCATTGATGCACTGGCTTTTGATGTAACTGAGCGAGGCATCGATAGCCGTTTGAATGCTGGCGATGACGGCTTTTGCTTCTTGTATTTTCTGGACTGCTGATTGAGACAAGGGGGCCTCCCAAGGTGATATTCAGGTTACAAATCAGTTCGCTGCTGCGGTGTTAGCGCGGCGGTCAGTGAGCGCAGTATACGGACAGTTATTCTGGCCTTTTGCTATGCAACTGATTCAATACGGCCATGCGTTGTTGTTATGCGGCCACTCCGTTGGTGCGCCCGATCATAGCCGAAATGTCGTAGCAAAAAAAGTTTCCAGGATTGCATGCCCAGAAATGGCTTGGTTTGCCCGAGGCTTCCCGCCATCAAGCGCTCGCATCTACACTGGCATGATAGCGGTTTCTGCCAGAATTTTTGGCATGGTAGAGCGCAGAGTCTGCATGGCGAATCAGTTCGGCGCGATCCGCTTTGTAATCGGGTACAACGGTGGCACCACCGACGGAACAGGTGATTCGAATCTCTTCTTTCTGATAGATAAGGCTCAGTGCTTCAACGGCTTCCCGAATGCGTTCAGCAATGATGCGTGCTCCCTTGTCATCGGTGTTGGGGAGCAACACCACAAATTCCTCTCCGCCGTAGCGAGCGGCGACATCCGTCGGGCGTTTCACGGCTTTGGAGATCGCCGATGCAACCGCCTTAAGACACTCATCGCCGAACATATGGCCGTAGTTGTCGTTGATCTTCTTAAAGAAATCCAGGTCGATCATGATCAACGAAAGGGGGCACTTCAGTCGCGAACTGCGCTTCCATTCCTTGGCATATTCGATATCAAAATACATGCGGTTCTTGAGCTGGGTCAGCTGGTCGGTGGTACTGAGCTTCTCCATCAATTCTGCGCGCTCTTCGGCCACCATATGATTGGTGATCGCTTCCCAATAGTCATTGTGCGAGGCCCGAGACGAGCTGAAAATATAAAGCAGGGAAAACACCAGCAGCGCGGCAATCAGCAAGTCCTCGGTGGAGCCTTTATGGATAAGAATCACCAGCAAGGGGATGAACATCAGTGAGGGGTAAAGGGTGCGAATCTCGGAAGAGATGCTTAGCGTACAGGAGCCACCGAGGCCGAATGCCGGCACAATCAGCAGTGCCAGCGTGCGCAAGTCAACGAGCTGCGGATCGTACATGATCCACGCGGTCATGCCTCCCCAGTGCGCAGCGGCGGCCAGCACGGTGACGACCAGCCATTGGTTCAAATAAGTCACGCGTGTTGTGGAGCTGCGCTTAAGAGCCAGATAATGGGCCATGCGCGCGAACAGAATGACAGCCAGAATCGCTGTGTTGATGTAAAAGAACTGGGGAGTCTTGTCCAGCAAGTCGTAGCTGAATGCCAGCAGCAGCCAGACAAACATGTAGGTCATGATGCCGCTTTTAGCGCGGTTGGTCAGATCATGTAATGCGTGAATCTGAAGCTGCTCGTGATAGCTTCGCATGTCGCCGTGTTTCCTGTTGTTTTTTGTCTTTATATATTTAGGCAATGTGACTGTGCCTTGCCACAAGGAGGCACGTTATAACGGGAACCGCTTTAGGGAACAACCACTATTTTGCCAATTTGCTTGTTAGAGGCCAGATATTCAAAGGCCGCATCGTAGTCGGCCAATCTGAAAGTTGCGGCAATGGGAACCTTCAGTTCGCCGGATTCGAAACGCGGTAGCAGCCAATCGATGGCCGCCTGCCTGGTCTCTGGCTTATTCAGGCTTTGATCCAGGGTATAGCCTTTTAATGTCAGCAGACGTTTCATCAGTACACCGGCGTGAACATTCATGGGGCGTCGATCCAGTAGTCCGTGAATCACAATATTGCCACCACGCTTTGACGCACGAATCAGGGCCTGGCTAGCAGGGCCGGCTACCGCGTCAAATACCAGATCGCTGCCCTGGCCTCCGGTCAGGCCTCTGATCTGTTCTACATACCGGGGGTACTCGTCCTCATCACGGGGCTGCATGAGTACAGCATCGGCACCGTTTTCTTTGAGTATGGCGACCTTCTCTCGTGACGTCGTTGTGGCAACGACTTGCGCGTCCGTAGCCCGGGCAATTTGCATGGCAGCCAAGCCTACCGCGCTGGAAGCCGCCGTGATCACGATAGTCTGTCCATGTTCCAAATGGCCGGCATCAATCAGACCGCCCCAAGCGGTCAGATAGGCCATCCAGATAGCGCCGGTGGCAGTCGTATCCAGTGCCTTGGGGCTGCTGAGCAATTGATCTTCCCGGTAAATACCTGTGTCGGCCAGTGAGCCCTGGGTGACGACGTCAAAGCTCATGGGGCAGAGCGCCACCTGCTCGCCAATCTGACGGTTTACACCATCTCCACAGGCCTCTATGACACCGGCACCTTCAAAGCCCAAGCGGGTATTGCGGGTGGGTTTGTTGAAGTAGCGTTTTGCTGGATAAAGCAGATCGGCACGATTGAGTCCGATGCTGGTGAAGCGAAGCCTCACTTCACCGGGCCCGGGCTGCGCGGCTTCCTCTTCCACCAGCGTCAGACTGGCGGGGTCATCGGGATCTTTTTGGCGGAGAACACGGACAGGCATAGCAAGCAGACAACGGTGTTGGAAACGAGGTTTTTGTTTTGGCGACAAGCATAGCCGAGACCGGTGGTGGGCTTCAATGAGCTTGTCTGGATTTAGCCAGGGTCGTGGTTTATGCTAGCCAGCCTCATCAGTCATCATGCCTTCTTGTCTGTCAGCAAGGACAAATCAGGCGTAGCAACAATAACAATACTGAGCACAACTCACTATAAGGATTCACAGTATGAAGGCGATTCTATCCGGCATGCGTGTTGTTGAAGCCTCTGCGTTTGTCGCGGCACCCCTGGGAGGTATGACGCTTGCGCAGCTCGGCGCAGACGTGATTCGGATTGACAATATTGGCGGTGGACTGGATTACCGGCGCTGGCCGGTGACAGACGACAATGTCAGTTTGTTCTGGGCAGGATTGAACAAATCCAAGCGTTCTGTCGCACTCAATTTTCGTTCTCCTGAAGGCTCGGAACTTGCCAAGCAGATTATTACCGCTCCTGGCGATGACGCCGGCATGTTGTTGACCAACTTTCCACCCAAGGGCTGGTTGGGCTACGAGGCCCTTTCTGAGCTGCGCAGCGATCTGATCCAGTTGACCATTCAGGGGGATCGTCATGGTGGCTCGGCGGTGGATTACACCGTCAACCCATCTATTGGCCTGCCTTTTCTGACAGGTCCTTCCGACAGTCAATCGCCCACGAATCATGTCTTGCCCGCCTGGGATCTGGTGACCGGACAAATGGCAGCCCTGGGACTGTTGGCTGCCGAGCGGCATCGCAGCCGAACCGGTGAAGGGCAGCATATCAAACTGGCCCTGGCCGATGCGGCCATGGCGGTCATGGGACATCTGGGTTTTATTGCTGAAGCCCAGCTGGGAATCGAACGTCCGCGCTATGGCAACTATCTATTTGGTGCGTTCGGACGTGATTTTCTGACCCGTGATCAGGTGCGGGTGATGGTGATCGGACTAACGCCCCGACAATGGAAATCCCTGTGTGAAGCCACCGAGACCACTGAGGCTATGAAAGCTCTGGCGCAGAAGCTGGGCAAGGATTTCTCTTGTGAGGGTGATCGCTTCGAGGCTCGCGACGCCATTTCCGAATGTCTTGAAGGCTATATCGCCAAGCAGGATTTCAGCACCATCGAACAGCGTTTTAACGAGCATGGTGTCTGCTGGAGCCGCTACCGCAGTGTGAAAGGGATGGTGGAAAATGATCCGGATTGTTCTCTGGACAATCCCATGTTCAATACCATCCAACAGAGAGGAGTTGGTGAGTACATGGCGGCCGGTGCGCCCTGGAATTTCTCTGCCTATGAACGTCAGCCTGCCAGACCGGCGCCGCGTCTGGGTGAAAATACGGACGAGGTGTTGGCGGATGTGGTCGGGCTCAGCGCGGCCGAGATTGGAAAACTCCACGATGCCGGCATCGTTGCCGGTGCCGACTGATTGACAGCAAGGATCTGAATCATGACAGCTATTGATATCGACCATTTGAAAAGTTGGGAAGGCCGACAGGAAAGCCACGACGATGATATTGGTCTGTTCAAGGCGCAGGCCCTGGCGGCCGCGCTGGACTATCCGGAAGTTCCACAGAAGGGCGATGCTCTGCCGGCTTTCTGGGAGTGGATGTATTTTCTGCCGACACCAACGGCCAGTGAAACCGGCAAGGACGGTCACCCGGACAAAGGCGGATTTCTGCCTCCGGTACCCTTACCGCGACGCATGTGGGCCGCCGGTGAGGTGGAGTGCCATAAGCCGCTGATTATAGGGGCTGAAGCCAGTCGTGTTTCGACCATCGATTCGGTGGAGTTGAAAGATGGCAGCACCGGTACACTGGTGTTCGTCAATGTGCGTCACGAGATTTTCCAGAATGACACACTCTGCATTCGCCAAATTCAGAACATCGTCTATCGGGAACAGCCGACCGAACGCAGTGAGTTGCCACCAGGCAAACCCGCCGATACCGATGCCCAGTTCGGACGCAGTATTCAGGCAGATCCGGTACTGCTGTTTCGTTACTCGGCACTGACCTACAACGGTCACCGGATCCACTATGACCGGGACTATGCAGTGAACGAAGAACTGTACCCGGCGCTGGTGGTTCATGGCCCGTTGCTGGTGACATTATTGCTCGACCTGCAGCGACGACAGTTGCCGGACGCCAGACTCAAACACTTTAAATTCCGGGCCATGCGTCCGACATTCGATCTGCACCCTTTCCGGCTGGAAGGTAAGCAGGACGGCAGTGAGTTGTCCCTGTGGTCATCGGATCATGATGGCTTTTTGTGTATGAGTATCCGGGCGACGCTGGGCGACTGATTTTTCGGCCCGGAAGGATTGGCGGGTACCAATCAGGCCGGGCAAGTTTTGGAGACAGACATGGAAAAACTGAATTACCCCGGATGGCGCACGGCATTGTTTATTCCGGTGCATATCGAGAAATTTGTGGCCAAGGCTCATACCCGAGGCGCTGATGCCTATATTCTCGATCTAGAGGACAGCGTGCCGCTGGAGCAGAAAGCCGAGGCACGTCAATGTGTGATTCCCTCAGCGAAGACCGTTGGCCAGGATGGTGCGGCGGCCCTGGTGCGGGTCAATATCGAGAGTGAACACCTGGCGGATGATCTCAATGCAGCGATTGATGCCAGCGTCGCGGCGATCGTACTACCCAAAGTTGATTCGCCTCAGCAGGTGGTGACGGCAGCTAACATCATAGCGGAGCTGGAGCAGGCACGGGGGCTTGCAGAAGGCCATACGGCCCTGATCGCCATGATTGAATCGGTTGCCGCGCTGCCTCATCTTGATGCGATTGCTTCCGCTCACCCGCGTTTGATTGCCATGACACTCGGCTCGGAAGATTTTTCTGCCACCGCAGGTATGCAACCGCTTCCGGCGACACTGACCTTACCGAATCAGATGCTTACCTTTGCCTGTCGACGGGCCAATATCATGCCATTGGGTTTTCCCGGTTCCATTGCTGATTACAGTGATCTGGAGGCCTTCCGCAACACCGTGAAGCTGGCCAAGCAAATGGGCTTTGTCGGTGCCTTCTGTATTCACCCGAAACAGGTGGAGGTGTTGAATGACGAGTTGACGCCCAGTGCCGCCGAAATCGAACATGCCCAGGGTTTACTGGAAGCATTCGAAGCGGGAATTGCTGCGGGTAAAGGCGCCGTTGAATACAAAGGAAAAATGATTGATTTGCCTGTCGTTGAGCGCGCCCGAGAGACGCTGCGTAATGCGCGAACCCTAAGCAAAGAGGGCTAATACTTGCGTCCTGTTGTCGGCATTCTTGGGCTGGTTTTGCTTCTGGCCCTGTATCTGCTGTTATGGCCGGTACCGGTAGATCCGGTGGCCTGGCAGGCCCCGCCGAATCCCGGTTATCAGGGGCCCTACGAGCGCAATGCGCAACTGGCCAGTCTGGAACAGTGGCCTCTCAAGGACCTTCATGGGCCTGAAGATATTGCCCTGGATGCTAGCGGACGCGTCTATGCCGCGACAGGGGAGGGCGTGATCGTACGCATCTCACCCGAGTCCGGTCAGACAGAACGCTGGGCGGATACCGGCGGGCGACCGCTGGGGATTGAATTTGATCGTCATGGCAATCTGATTGTCGCCGATGCCTATCGGGGCCTGTTGTCTGTTGCGCCCAATGCCGAGGTGTCAGTGCTAACAAATACGGTGAATGGCGAAGTGATCCGTTATGCCGACGATGTTGATGTCGCGGTTGACGGCAGCATCTATTTTTCCGACGCGTCCAGCAAGTTTGGGGCGCTTGATTTCGGCGGCACTTTCGAAGCCAGTTTGCTCGATATTCTGGAACACGGTGGTCATGGTCGTTTGCTGCGCTATGATCCGGTGACGCAGGAAACAGAGGTGATTGCCGAGGGGATCAACTTCGCCAATGGTGTTGCTGTCAGCCCGGATCAACAATCGATACTGGTGAACGAAACCGGCCACTATCGAGTCCTGCGTGTATTTATCAACTCGGAGCGCATGGGTGAGCTGGAGGTGGTGCTGGAAAACCTTCCCGGTTTCCCAGACAACTTGTCACTGGGCCTGGATGGACGGTTTTGGCTGGGTCTGATTTCGCCTCGTAGCGCTTTACTGGATGCCTTGTCGGACAAGCCTTTCCTACGTGAAGTGGTGCAGCGTTTGCCTGCTTTCATACGACCCAGTGCCCAGGCGTATGGGCATGTGATTGCCTTTAATGAGGCGGGCAATGTGGTGGCCAATCTGCAGGATCCCGATACCTCCTATTCTCACATGACCGGTGTGACAGAAACGCCGGAGCATCTGTATATTTCCAGTCTGAAGGCGCCAGCCGTCGCGCGGCTGCGTAAGGACCAACTCAATATCGCCCGGTGAATTGCTGATGGCAGATAAACCTCTTAAACCCTTGAGTAGCGATCAGGAGCGCAGGGCGTTTCTCGACAAAGTCAGAAGCCATGCACCAACTGTTCGTGGACCTGATGCGGGACAACGGGCGCGCTTGATGTTTGCGCTGGATGCGACCGCGAGTCGGGAACATGCCTGGGATATCGCCTCACACTATCACGCGCAAATGTTCAGCGAAGCCAATCGTCACGGTGAACTGGAAATCCAGCTCTGTTTCTATCGCGGTTATGGTGAATTTAAGACCACGCCATGGCATCACGAAGCAGCCGTGTTGCAGCGGGCTATCGTGTCCGTATCCTGCCTCGCGGGTCGCACCCAGATTGCGAAGCTCTTACGTCATGCCTTGAAGGAAACGGCCCGGCAGCGCATTCAGGCGGTGGTGTTTATCGGCGATTGTGTGGAAGAAAGTGTCGATAAACTGGGTGATCTGGCAGGCCAGCTGGGCATCCACAAAGTCCCTTTGTTTATCTTTCAGGATGGTGATGATGCGGTGGCCGCCAGAGCTTTTGCACATATGGCAAAATTATCGGGTGGTGCGCACTGTCGTTTTGATGCCGCCAGTGCAAACGAGTTGGGTGAGTTACTGGCTGCGGTAGCCAGTTTTGCCAGTGGTGGAAAACCCGCGTTGAAAGCCATTGCTGCAAATAAAGGGGCACGGGTCGCAGCCTTGCTGGAACAGCTAAAATAGAAATCAGGCGGCTCATGAATGCACCGCTTACGAAGACCCTTGTCATTGCGCCGCCGGATGTTCCCCGTTATTGCTTCGAAGGCGGCAATCTACTGTTTTGGGTTTTGTGTTGAAAGCGGGGTCGTTTAAAGCAACAGCAATCCGCTTCGTTTCACGTGTGGGACCACGCTAGGGTGTGCGACTGGCTTGGGAAGACAATGGGTCCTCCGCCTTCTCGGAGGATGACGGAAGGAGCGCGGAGGATAATGGAAGTAATGCGGAGGATGACCGACCAACTACGTCATTGCCGCGTAGGCGGCAATCCATTGTTTGGGATTTGTGTTGAATGCAGGGTCGCTTGAAGCATCCGCGCGGGGGCGTGTCAGAACCAATGCTGTTATCATCAGCAAAAAATTGAAGGAGTCGATGTGGCACGAATAATCGTTATTGTCACTTTATTGTTAGCGATCTACTTCTTGTTGCGCTACGTGAATACCCTGGGTCCACAGGACATGAAAAAGTTCTGGTGGCGCTTCGGTTTTGGACTGGTCTTTGTTGCCGTTTGTCTGTTGGCGGCGACAGGGCGCCTGCATTACATTGCGGCGATTGCAACAGCCCTGATTCCCTTTGCCAAAAAGTTGTTACCCTTGATCCGCTACGTGCCTGTGTTACGCAAGCTCTACAAACAGGCTCAGGCTTCCAAACAGCCGGATTCCGGCCAGCAGTCGGAAGTGGAAACCTCGCTAATGCGGATGACACTGGATCATGATTCGGGGGACCTGGATGGCGACATCCTGCAAGGCGAGTTTGCGGGAAAGCGCTTATCGGATCTTGATGAATCTGCCTTGAAAGACCTGCTGTCCAGTGCGCGGGCGTCCTATCATGATTCGGTTGAATTGTTGGAGGCCTATCTTGACAGGCGTTATGGAAATTCCTGGCGTGAGGCCGACGCCGATGAGCAGGATTCCGCTCAGCAAGCGCGATCTTTCGATGCAGAAATGACGGTTTCGGAAGCCTACTCCATCCTGGGATTATCAGAAGAAGCGGACGCCGAGGCCGTGCGTCGGGCCCATCGCAGCCTCATGCAAAAGCTGCATCCGGATCGAGGCGGTAACGATTATCTCGCAGCGAAAATCAATCAGGCCAAGGATCTGTTACTCAAGCATCTTTAGGTCAAATCCCTTTCTACATTACGGTTCTTTGTCTCCAGATGCCATCGCGGAAATCAGGCGGCGTTGAGAGTCAATCCATCCCGGTGCGCTTTCTCCTACTATGCACCCATAGGGAACATTGCCGCTATCAGCGTGCGCCAGCACCCCGGGAAGAATAACGCTAACAAGCTCCCGGATCGGCAACCGAGATCCTGCTGTCAATTCCCGACAGCGCATTCAGGATCATGCAGTTCATCAGGAAAACAATAATTAACGACGGCTTCGGCTGGGCGTCTGCGCGCGCATCAATCGGGTCGTTATCACTGATGGAGACTGAATCATGAGACAGTTTCTTACTGACCAAAACAAAGTGCTGCCAATGGCACTGTTGGCATGGTTGCTATGTCTGAGTGGCCTGAGTGTGGCCCTGGAACAGGCGCCTTTTGAAACGGAGGCCTCCGGCGCGGAGTTGCTTCCGAACGCTGACGAAAAGCCCGAAGTAAAACTCAAGCTGTTCCAGAACACGCACCATCTGCTACAGGGGCGTGCGGACGCCGACTATGGACGTCTCAAATTCAAGAGCCGTCTGTTTGCCAATAACGAGGTGAAATTCACCCTGTCCATTGATGACGAGGAAGAGCAAAAGCTGCATTTCACTGCCTATTTTGATTTGACCAGCATGACGATGGAGCTCGATGGCGGTGGCGCCGTGCTGGATGCGGATCAGAAAAAACTGATGCGGCAATGCTCCGAGCTCTTATCCCGGGAGTTGATGAGCAAGTATGAAGACCCGATTCCCGAGCACGGTTTTATGCTGGTGCAGATGCTGGGTTACTGGTCGCACTCACCGGAAAACTATCAGCACAACAAGCGGGTGATTGAAACCAGCTATTGATCATTCGAAAGAATTTGCCGCAGTGGCAGTTGTATCCCTCATTGTGGCAATGGCATCGCATGCGATGCATCCGGGCAGTAAGCAGTCGCTCAATGTTTGAAACCAAGAAGTGCAAGAAAGCACAACAACGCACAAAAACAAGAGGAACTAGCGATGAAAACATTAATTGTCAGCATGCTCATGAGTATGTTGTTGGTCTCGGTATCCATGGCAGGCGAGCGCAATGAAGGGATTACATGTATCTATAAAGGAACCAACGTTACCGCCACCTATGATCTTGGCAACAACGGTACGGTGCGTAATCGTACGGTCAAAGTGAACAGCAATGGTGGCGGCAGCTATGGCTGCATGGGTCGCTGTGGTGGCGGTTGCGGTTGGGGCGCGCCAAGCTCCTACACCAAGGACTGTATGGATCACGACAAATGCAGTCTGGACACCGGTGCATCCGGCGGCTCGTCAGACAGTAACTGCGGCGACGAATTCGATCACGCGGCCGACGACTGGACCTGGGGTGTCTGGCGCGGATGCCGCGGTTAATGCCCGGTATTCACAGGTAATTTTTCAGGCATAGGGTACTCCTTACTTTCTCCTACAGATTTTGTTCTGTATTGGTGGGCGCACACCGAAGCAGGCAGGTTCTCCGCTATACTGTTGGGAACGCCTGCTTGGGATGGCGCCCGTTTTTTTGGGGGGAGTCAGGACACTATGTCAGACCCACAACATACAGACCGCTTCGCCCACTTCAGATCGGCACAACAGGGCGTGATGAATGCGGTAAGGGACGAGCTACAGTCCGGCCACAAACGCAGCCACTGGATGTGGTTTATATTTCCTCAGCTGGCGGGGCTGGGTCACAGTCCCATGGCGCAAAAATATGCCTTACAGTCATTGAACGAAGCCAAAGCCTATTTGGCGGATGAGGAGCTGGGGGGCCGATTAAGAGACTGCACGCAATGGGTACTGGGCTCCGGCAATCCTTCGGTAGACGCCATCTTCGGCTATCCCGACAACCTCAAATTTCACTCCTCTATGACCCTGTTTGCACAGGTTGCCGGACCGGACTCCTGTTTTCATCAGGCGCTGGATCGGTTTTTTCAAGGTCTGGCCGACGAGAACACCCTGCGCTTGCTGAAACAGACCTGAGTCACCGCTATCTATTTGTATCGCAACGTGACACCATTTTTTTTGCCCTTTAATGCGAGCTTCATTTCAACAAGATGCTCTGGCTCGGAATGTCAGAATTGTATCTGTCTCGTTATACTCGCTTTGGCAGGCTTTTCGTCTATAAAAAGGTTTAGCAAGGCATATGGCTAATCGGCAGATCACGGCTTCCCCACATACCATCACCAGACTCGATGAGCTGGCAACGCTGGTAGACTATTCTTTGATGGATACGCTCAGATGTGACCCCCAAGCGACGATGACTGGAGAAGATTTCGCGCCCCGGCAAGTGTTTTCAGGACACTATGTGCCGGTGAAACCCACCGCCATTGCAGAGCCCGAGTATGTGGCGCATAGCAAGACGCTTTTTCACGAGTTAGGTTTCGACGACAGTCTTGCGCAAACCGATGACTTCCGTCGTTTGTTCTCCGGTGATTTGTCTCATGTGCCGGAACCCATGCTCAAAGTAGGGTGGGCCACCGGTTATGCGCTTTCCATCTATGGCACGGAGTACACGCAGCAGTGTCCATTCCGGACAGGCAATGGCTATGGAGATGGTCGCGCGGTGTCAGTGCTGGAGGCTGTGATTAATGGCCAGCGCTGGGAAATGCAGTTAAAGGGTGGGGGCCGCACGCCCTATTGTCGGGGCGCAGATGGACGCGCCGTATTGCGCTCCAGTATCCGCGAGTTTCTGGCGCAAGAGCATATGCATGCATTGGGGGTACCGACATCCCGCTCACTCTGCCTTTACGTCTCATTATCCGAGACGGTCGATCGTCCCTGGTATTCTGATGGCTCAAGCTCATTTGATCCGGATATTCTGGTATCGAACCCGGTCGCGATCACGACGCGTGTTGCCCCTTCCTTTTTGCGTGTCGGGCAGCTTGAACTTTTTGGTCGGCGCTCCCGCAGCGAGGCACATCCGAAGGCGCTGGAAGAGCTGGAGATGATTGTTTTGCATCTCATCGAGCGCGAGTACTCCAATGAGATCCATGAGGATCTGCCGATAGCTGACAAGCTGGTGTTGTTGTCGAGGAGCTTCCGGGACCGATTGACGGCGCTGGTCGCGAACTGGATTCGCGTTGGCTACTGCCAGGGTAACTTTAATAGTGATAACTGTGCCGGTGGTGGCTTTACCCTCGACTATGGTCCCTTCGGATTTTGTGAGCGCTTCGAGCCCTTCTTTCAACCCTGGACAGGCGGCGGACGGCATTTTTCTTTCCTGAATCAACCTGCTGCGGCGCAAGCGAACTTCGACATGTTTTGCACCGCACTGCAGCCTCTGCTGGCGTCTCAGCCTGCTGCCCTTGAGCAACTGGAGCAACTGGAGACGATACGTTCTGGCTTTGCTGCCGTGATGCAGGAAAAAATGGAAGCGATGTGGGCTGCCAAGCTGGGTCTGGAAAGCTATGACGCTGAATTGTTGAGCCAACTGCTGCAGCTTATGGTACAAACATCCGTCGACTACACAATGTTCTTCCGCGAACTGTCGAACATCCCCGAAGACATCTCGGCGCTCAAAAAGAGCTTTTATCATAATCCGGATGCCGCACTGGAAAATCAGTGGTCCCAATGGCTGCAGTCATGGAAGCAGCGTCTCAAGCGGGATCTGAGCAAAGAATTGCTGTCGCAGGAAATGAAGCGTGTTAATCCCAAATACACGTGGCGAGAGTGGCTGGTGGTACCCGCATATCAACAGGCGATGGCAGGTGACTATACCCTTGTTCATGAGCTGCAGGAGGTCTTGACCCATCCCTATGATGAGCAGTCGACAGAGGTCGAAAACAAGTACTACCGCCTTAGGCCGAAAGCGTTTTTTGAGGCCGGTGGTGTGTCACACTACAGCTGTTCTTCCTGACTTTTTCACTGCCACAAGAGCCGTGAGCCCGTCAAAAGAGCTAAGACACGCGGGCGGGTTCGGTGTCGGCGACCAGAGCGAGAATTTTCTCACGTAACCAGTCCGGGTATTCCATCGGGAAGAAATGACTCCAGTCTTTCAACTGTTCATCACTTGCTTTGGGGAGCAAATCAACCAGATCGCTTCGGGTTGGCGAATACACAAAACTCATTGGATGATCACAGGGCCGTTTCGCCCGAGCCCGAATGATGTGCACCGGGACAGCAATCTCAGGCAGCTTTTCCAGCAGATGTTCGGAGCCCAGGTTCTGATAAATGCAGGCCTCCAGTGCCGGGTTACAGGCGAGCCTGAAGTTTGAATCGTCTTCCGTTCTTTTCAGTGCCTGTTCCGTGTAATCCTTTAACACGGCCTTGTCCCAGTCATTGAAAGGTGCCTTATGGGAATACACCTCATAGAGTTCCTCCGGGGACGTCCAGACGTCTCGACGTTTGGCAATCGGGTTGCTCTTGAAGTTCTGCAGAAACTGGATATCGGCTTCCCTGAGCACAACGGGATCCAGCAGAAGCAGTTGATCAAAGACAGCCGGTAGTTGATGTGCAATGGATAGTACCACCTGACCGCCCATGGAGTGACCGATTCCCAGGGCGTGTTGCAGATTGAACGCTTCGATTGCCTGAGCCAGCCAGTTCGCCGTCTGGTCCCAGTGAAACTCACCTTCAGGATGATCGCTTTTTCCATGCCCGGGGACATCGAAAAGATAAACCGGCTGCTCAATATTTTTGACCACCTGGTACCAGACCGCTTTGTTGAACCCCGTCGCATGCAAAAACACCAGAGGCTGGCCATGTCCCGACCGGTAACCATAGGAAATATTCAGGCCATTTATCTTGAGGCTATGTAATTCAAAAGACGGTAAATCAAAAGACGGCGAATCAAACGCTGCTGACATATGGCTTTTTACCCTTTTCCAATGGCCGTACTAATGAAATGGACAGCCGCTTTTTTTATTCCGATGCTGGATGAGCTTGGTTGGCCCCAACCTGGAATAATCCACGCGGTTATTCTCATAGCTTGGGTAGTAATTTGCCAGCCAGCCACTGGAAAAGGCTGTTCTACGCCATGGACGATATAGCTTGCTCAGGTACTTCCAGATCAGCAGCGGCGTATAAGCCAGGCCCCGCTGGAGTGTGTTTGCCGGTTTCAGGCCCAGTGCTTTCATCAAGTCTTCATCATGCAGGAAGCTTTTTACCAGGCCCGGAATAACAGGATGTAGCCATCGTGGAAAGTGGTCCTTGATCCCCTGAATCGTTCCCAGGGTAACTGCTTCATTTGTCGGACTGTATTGCTGCTTCTGCTCACGATAGTGTTTCTGCCACAGATAGAGCTCATCAAAAGACTCTGTTTCAAACTCGATGTCCATTGCTTTCCCGATGTGCACCATTTCCCTTGTCATGGCGTCAATTTCATCCTCTGACAGCTTTCGCCATCCCCAACGTTGAATCCACTCGATGGGATGAAAGAACATCCGAAGAATCGTATACAGGGAATCCTCATTGGCAATGTCGTAATGACCATGCACCCAGTTCAGGTGCTCAACCATCTGTTGTCTTTCTTCACTGTCTTTGTGATGAAGGAAAATTCCGTACATGGTGGCGCGGGTATCATCCAGACGTTTTAGTCCTTCCTTTTCGTACTGTCCGGTCCGGTGCAAAAGTTTGGATATGCTCGGAATCGCGTAGGTTTCCAACTGTGCCAGCTCGCCGGCAATCAGAAACTCCATGGGAAAGTCGTGCTCGATGATCGACAGAGAAGTTTGAAACGAGTCCTGATTCGCTTGCTCTGAGACCGAACTGTGTTGTGTTTTCTGTTCCGGGCTTATCGTTATCACGTCAGATCTTCCTTCTTGTATGGCTGCGGCTGATATAAAATATAGACATGTGTCTATTATCGATTTGCTTTCCCAAGCTGCAATAGACGTATTTGAGCAAATGTCTATTTATGGTCATGAACAAGAGGATGTCCACTTGGGTACGGTGAATAAATCAGTCCTTCGCATACGCAAGGCCCTGGTGAAGTTGTTGGCCAGGCAGTCCTTCGACACGATTCAGGTGAAACACCTGGTAGAAGAGGCGGGCGTTGCGCGGGCAACGTTTTATCTGCACTTTTCCTCAAAGGAGGAAGTACTGATCGACTATATCGATAACATGTTCGATGAATACTTTGCTCAAATTGAAGACGCACTGACGCATACAAACACCATCGATGAAGTCGTCGCCGCACAGATGTTTGAAACCTTTCAATCGGATGCCGATTTCAGCAAGGTCATTTTGCAGGATACGATACAACCCCTGTTGTTAAAGCGTTTTAAAGGCTACCTGTCGAGAATCGTCGGTCACGTTACACTCAATAACAGGCAGTTTGCCGTACCGAGTGGGCAGCTGAGCTTTCTCATCGACTATTGGGCCGGAGGATCGTTGCTCTTGATTCAAAGATGGATAGCGGAAGGCTTCGAACCCAGGGTCGATGAGATGGCCCGGCTCTATACCCAATTGACGATCTCAGGTATGAAGGCTTTGTTGGAAGAGTAAGCGATTCCAGCATGGCGGCGTATTGTTAGTCTGTTGGGCCTCAGGTGTTATTACGATGGCCAGCGAGCTATTTGGTTTCCGTACCGTCACTTTGGTGAGTCTCTTGGGACAGGTTCCGATCAGTTTGAAGATGGCTCGTTTTGAGCCTCTGTCTCACTTAGCCATTCCAGCACGGTATCCCTGATCTTCTCTTCTGTCTGGTTGCCCATTTCTTCGAGGCTTGGCAGGGTTTCGGCACCCACGACAGATAGCGAAGTTGTGGCAAGTACGTTCATCCAGCCAATGATGCCGGGTCGGGTGCAACCAAAGAGAGTGGAAACGCCAGGTGTTTCGACGATTGCCACCAAAGCAGCCAAGGCTGCAACCGATGAGATGATGACTTCTTTGGACCCCTTACCGGCAACGATAGTTTGCACAAGCTGCGAGCCAATCAGGGTGAGCATGCCCACGGTAGACGCATGTTCCGGGCCTCTAAACCAACGGTCTAGGGCCCATGAGACAGTTGTGATACCGCCAGTCAATCCAGCGCGCCATTGAATTTCACGATTGAGCGATTCTCCCAGAGATTGCTCAGGGCCTTCTGCCAGGAGTTGTGCAGCCTTGATCTTATCGGGTTTGCGCATCGCCACTGCCAAAGCTGGTACGGTATCGGTCAGCAAATTGATTAGCAGGAGCTGGCGGGCATTGAGGGGGGATTTGCCATCCAGCAAACCCGCAATCAAGGTGAAGCCGATTTCGCCCAGATTGCCGCCCACCAGCAGACTCACCGCATCGCGTACTGCGGTCCACAGTGCCCGGCCTTCCATGACTGCTCTGACGATGGTTTCGATACGACTATCCACCACGAACAAGTCAGCCGCTTTTTGTGCGGCGTAGCTGCTTTCTTCGCCCAGAGCAATACCCACTTCAGCCAAACGAATGGCTGCGGCATCGTTGGCGCCATCGCCGGTCATGCCGACCACTTCGCCGTTGGCTTGCAATGCCGTAACAATTTTGGCTTTTTGGGCAGGGGTGACACGGGCGAAAACAGCTACATCTTTGACTTTTTCAGCTAACTCAGCGTCACTCAGAGCATTCATTTCAGAACCGGTGAGGACTTTGGCATGGCCGTTAATCTGAAGTTCTTTTGCAATCGCCTGTGCGGTAACCGGGTGATCCCCCGTAATCATCTTGACTGCAATGCCTGCATCATGGAATTCCTTCACCGAGTTTTTGGCGGATTCTCGAACAGGGTCAGACATGGCCAGATAACCCCGGAATACCATGTTGGTAACTTTGTCTCGATTGAGCGTCAAACTGCGTGCGGGGCGATCTGTGATGGCCAGCACTCTGTAACCTCGTGTTGCCAGACTAATCGCCAGGTCGTGCAGGCGTTGACGATTGGCCTCATCAATCTCGACGATCTGTCCATCGGGTTGCATCCAGCGGTTGCACTTGTCCAGCAAGATGTCAGGAGCGCCTTTGGCACACAGTCGCTTTTCTTCTTCACATGTGAATAAGGAAGCGTGATAGCCTCGCTCAGACTTGAAAGGCAAGTCCTTAACGCGTTTCCAGCGCGATAGCGAAGCACACAGGTCGGGGTAGTGAAGTCGAGCAGCTTTGCCAACGGCCTCATCAGTCATATGCTTCCCTAAACCGGTTCCGACATCTTCAGGACTAGCCAGCATGGCGGTCTCAAGTGCGCGTTGGCCCTTTTCATCCAGTTGGTCGACGGCCAGCAGCTCGCCATCGATGGCAATGAGCTTTAAAGCCAGACTGCCTTCAGTCAGTGTCCCGGTTTTGTCTGCGCAGAGTACCGACATGCGTCCAAGCGCTTCAATCGCTCTTGGATTGCGTGCGTAGGCACCTTTGTCGCTCAAGCGGTTGGCAGCGGAGAGTTGTGCCAGTGTGGCTAGAATCGGCAAGCCCTCGGGCACAGCGGCAACCGCTAAACTGACGCCCGCGCCGATTACATCCTGAACGGGTTGTTTGCGGGACAGGCCTGAGAGCATGACTGCAATACCGGAAAAGGCTGCCATGGGAACCGTGAGTTCAGTAAGTTGGTTCAAACGACTTTCGACCCCATTAAAGAGGGGGGCTTTTATGCCTTGGGCCCGGCGGGACTCGGAGCGGATTTGTTCAGCAACGATGACGGCTTTAACCGTGCCCTGGCATACAGCGGTACCCTCGTAAATCATCGATTTGCGATCGGCTATTGTCATGCTGTAGCTTGGTTTGGATGATTTTTTGACTGGCAGGGATTCTCCCGTCAAAGAAGACTCATCCATTTCCAGTGATACGGACTCCAAAATTCTGGCATCGGCGGGCACCACCTCTCCGGCTGCCAGTTCAATGATGTCGCCAGGTAAAAGGTCTACGCTCGAGACCATTTGAGACTCGTTTAGTCGAGTGATCTCAAATACCTGCTCAGTGGTCATACCCATTTCAGAAAGCTTGGCTTCGGTATTCTGACGCTGGATGCCGCCAATTAATCCATTACCGGCGATCACAGCGGAAATAAGCAGTGCATCAACAATCGCACCGGTGAAAGCCGCGAGTCCCGCGCCAGTTAGCAATACGGGAACCAATGGACTGGACATTTCTTCAATCCAGAGTTCTTTCAGCGAAGGGCTGCTGCTCTGTGAGGGTAATTCTGAGAGACTGTCTCTGTTGGCTAACGCCTGTTCCAAGCGTTTGCCCAAACGTTCGAGTACCACACTGGTATCCATTGCATGCCAGGGTGTTGTGTCGAAAAGCAAGTTAGAAGGCATGTCTTGCAATTTTAATGCAGCGCGATAGGCGTTTAGCATGGAGGCCAGCGTTGCCACATTGGCTGCCAGGCGGATCCGTCCCAAGGTCCTTGGGTCCAGCATGTCCAGAGACAGAATCAGGCCGCTGAACGCATCAATTTTGGCCAGCTCTACACTTTGTTGTGATATGGCTTTAGCTGCATTGACAGCATCAAGAAGCAGCCAGAGGCTTCTGACCGGGTCGGAAACAACGATATCTGCGGTGGACGGCCAGGCTGTTTGTTTGTGCATCTGGCCAACGGCAATATCGCAATAGCGAATCAGTTCGCAGCGCCCGATACCCATAATCACGGAACCTTGCAGTTGCCGTTGCTGGAGACGAGCTTTTATCTTGTCCTGGTCATCTTTATCCGGATCGAATAAATCGACTTTGAGCTTGAGAACACGTGCCTTGGCCTGAATGGATTCAATGGTTTCATCTACAATGTTCTGGGCAATGATCGCTGCAACGATTGTCTGGCCGCGTTTCACAAGATACAGAGAGCTCAGAGGCTGGTCCGTCTCCTGCCACCATTTTTCAACCCGGGCATTCAATTTTGTTTCGTCTGCAGCTGGACTAAGTACTAGGGTTGAGCGTTTTAACTTCAGGCAGCCTTTTTGTAACAGCTCCTCAACCTGCTGGGAATCCAGCTGTGTTTTGCCTTGTATGTAAACCGAAGTGGCTGCAAGCTTGCTCGGTTGCAGCAGACCGCTATCAAGGGCCAGGCAGTCTACCCTGTCAAGGCATGCCAGTTTTCCTGGGTCAAGTACTAGCATATTCTGCAAGGTAAGGCGCTCTAGAAGCTCCAGGCAAAACGAATCCCGACCGCGAATGGCCGGCTTCGGAATAGCAGTGAACAGCATACGTGCTGAACTGTTTAAGCTGTGGGTAAACGCAATGCCCGCGCTGAAGCTAGCCAGTGAGAATTTTTCTGCGGTGTCCAGATACTTCTCTACCGGTCCATCAGGAAGTGGGCAGGGGCGATTGGCACGAATTTGTTTACTTATCATGCCGCGCTCGATGCGTTCCAGAAACTGTTCTCTAAAAGCCAGCCAACTCTGTTCCCGGGCTTTTTCTGCTTTCCATTCGTGACTGCGGTGAATTAAATCTACCAGAGAGCCGGACCAGCCGTGGCTGAATGAATCACTGACACTAGAGACGACCCGAATGAGTAACTCGCTATTTTCATGCCCCAGAACGTTGTCCAATGGGCCGCGTAATTCAGGGATATTTTCGACCAGGACACTTAACGCCGAGAGGTCAGTGAAGAAATTAAAAGACCGGCGATTCAGCTGCCCCAAGACCAAGCCACCGCTGAAACTAAGCACATCGATGCCCATCTCAATCAGTGTTCTATAGCGAGTCAGGGTTTCTTCAGGAAAGCGTGTACGGGTCGAAAATAGTGCATGCTGATAACCAAATTTGGTTTCCAGGCGCTCAACCAGACTAATCACCTCACGCTTATGCCCCTCTGTTTGCCTCTTAACTTTGACAATAAAACGATCCAGCTCGGGAACGTGTTTTGCGATTTGCACGAAATTTTTGTTGAGCAGCTGGTGCTCTAGCTCCTGCGTAAAGCTTTCATCCCCTGCGGCATACCCACGCAACTCAACAATTATCCAGCGATCAACCAGGGTAAGTTGTCTTTCTTGGCCAAACAGCTTGCGCAAAGCGCTTTTTAAAGAAGGTAGGCGTCTCACGTAATGATCTCTTTTCGCAGTGATGTTTGATTCATTAGAAGCAGACAGTATAGTGAGTCATATTTCTGTAATATTGACCTGCATCATTCAGGCGCCTGATGCCTTTTATGCGACTCGTTGCCTCAAATACTTTCAGTGAATGTTGTTGCCATAGGAAAGCAGCAGATAAATCAATATGGAGATAATGGAAACCAAAACAGCGGTATCCAACAAATCAAAGGTGTGGTTTTCCTCCAGCAGCGCGGTCAGTGTGTAGAAAGTGGGAAAGAGAAAAACGAAAAGTAAAATACTTGAGGTACTAAACGGCAACCAGTGATTGCCTCCATCAGAAACACTAACCAGGGACCCCAGCAAAAGAGATAGCGGCATGATCAGAAACAATACTTGTGTCATGCCACCGAAGGCGTTGGCGAGAGCGATACCATAGTCTTTTTTGCGGTGGGCATTCCACAGAATCACGTATTCGCTCATACCGCCAAATATCGCTAGCAAAAACGCAGTCACAAAAGCGCCGGCATTGAGTTCTTGCGTCATGGTGACGGCAAAGTCGTTGACAGCACTTCCGCCAATAAATGACCCCACTATGCCGATCATGAATAACGTGACAATCAGGGTCCAGCTGCGGTGTTTAACCCATTGATAGAGATGTTTGAGACGAAAACGATACAGCGATGAGCGCGTTCTCAGAACTTCTTTCAGGTTTTGTTCTTCATTTGCGTAATAAATCGTTAGCCGGTACAGATACACCACAAATAGAACCAGCAGCAGTGCGCTGATAAAAATAAGATCCGTATTGTCGAATCCGATAGCCTCGCTGTCGGTGAATCGGACGCTCAGCATCATTGCTCCCAGAATCAAGCCAAGTGAGCCGCCCGCCACCAGAATTTGTGAGCCAGCTTCGGTGATGGGTTTGGGCATCAGGTATTTGCCTTGATAGTCTTTGGGGAGAAAAAACGAGTAGCAACTGAATACCAGAGCATTGTTGTAGATGGTCAGCATTACCGTTACAAAGGCAAGATAAGGATTCACCATGGCCAGGAAAGCGACGACCACGATTTCAGGTATGGTAGAGAGAATCTCTGACCATGTTGCGGCGACATAATGGTCCCATTGGAATCGCGCGGCCAAACGTTCCGTGGCAGCCAGAATGGACTGGCATGCGACCTGGATCATAATCAGACCAATAAGTAGGTCCATCGCCGCTTCAAGCCAGGGATTGAGGCTTGCCTCGGTGAGTTTGACCAATTGCAGTACCAGCCACAAAAGGGCGACGTAAGCGGCACGCTTTAGCTCTGGTAGTGTCTCCTCACTGCGTGTCCCTTTGATGGCATGGCTAATTTCTGCAGACGCGATACGATCCGGGTCGATACCTGCGTCTTCTAATATTGCACCGGGGATGACCGTATCGGTTTTAGACTCGTTTTTCTCCATCTTACTGCCAAATAAGCATGCGTTCTCGCAGGATAACGGCTATTTGGGAGATTAAAATAAGGCGGGTTCACAAATGCGATGAAACTTGATGGCCATCAATTATCGAATTCGCTTCGGAAGGCAAGTGCTTATGCTTTCCTCAAGTAACCGTGGGCGCCGAATTAAAGGGGTCAGAGCCACTGCTGTCCCAGTTAAGAATTTAGAAAAAAGGGGACGCATTTATTTTTACGAGCCTAAACAGAAAAGCTTGTCAGCCTAGGAGCTGGTTTAGGAGGCGGTGAGATTTTGCTTCACGTCATCTGCAAGCCAGGCTTTAATCAAAGACTGATAAGGCATGTCTCTTCGGTTTGCCTCGATCTTGATGCTCTCGAGCAAAGATTCAGGCAGGCGGAGAGAAATGGTTTTGGTTGATGGTTTTAGGTTGGGCATGCTTACTTTCTCTGCTTTGCTCCAATCCAGATAATCAGCAGAGTCATGTTCTTCCCAAAATTTTCTCTCTTCGGCCTCAGTCTTAAACTTTGGAGGCTGTTTATGCTTGCTCATAAATTTTCCTCTCTCTCTTGTGCATGGGACGTGCAGAAATCACCCAAATATTTCGTCCGCTTTGTACCAGTAACAACTTCGTGATCGTTTCCATTGACGTCGCCACTTCTTGATCTGTTTTTCCCTCGTGATGGCGGCAATCATAGAATCGTGTTGCTCAAAATAGACCAGTTGTTTGGCCTTGTATTGACGAGTAAATCCATCAATCATTCCTTCCCTGTGTTGCCATACCCTTTGAATCAAATCGCTGGTGACGCCAACATACAAGGTTCCTCTTTTACCACTTGCCAATATGTAGACTGTAGGCTCCATATTCTTCCTTGAATAGTATTCTGAATCGAGATTAAACCATGGATTATTCGCTTCGCTTACCCTTCGGGCCAACCTTCGGTTGTTCAACGCGCTAAAGCGCTTTTGTCCCACCTGCGCGGGAATGACGATGGGGTTTTGCGAACGACGACGGGGATGCACGAATGATATGGGGAATTTGGCAACGACAATGAGGGTAGTGAGAACGGCCAGCATGTAACAGGGTCCGCTTTGCCTCAGCAACAGATTTCAAGTTTGGCTCTTCAGATCCAGGTATTAGCAAGTGTGGCCAGAATACGCCTCGCGTCAACGCAAAGGACACAAGACACGCCGTCCTTGGCGTGTCGGTCGCGGAGCTTGATGACTATTTAAACGCACAACCCGGTTGTCGGCCAATGGCCTTGAGCAGAATCGCCATGGGGCAGAAGCCGGTGAAGGCGGCCTGAAACATGTTGGCGCCAACAAAGGCGGTAAACCACAGCCAGTACACCGAGTGCAGTTGGCTCAGGGCGAGGCTGGCAAGAATAAACAGGCCTGCAACAGCAAAAACAATTCGATCAACATTCATAGTCGTTCTCCTCAGAGTCATTTCTTAACACAATAAACAGCGCGCCGTGTCAGGCGCAGTAAATGCCATACAGGGTTTCCAGGATTTTCTGGACATTGCCGTTCTTCAATGAATAGAAAATACGCTGGGCATCCCGGCGGGTTTGCACAATCTCGTCATCACGCAGTCGGGCCATGTGCTGGGAGATGGCGGACTGGCTCAGTCCCGTGAGTTCTTCCAGCTCGCCAACCGTATGTTCGCGCGACACCAGAGCACACAAGACCATCAGGCGGCTGGGATTGGCCAGCGACTTCAGCAATGCTGCAGCCTGTTCGGCGTTCGACTGCATGGTGCCCAGATCCATCTCTTCCACGTTCATCTATTCTTGCCTGCTATAAATTAGTTGACTCTAATATTAGAATAAACATATATTAATTACAACTAATATTATGGTTTTCTAATTTAACGTCTCTGACAGAGCAGTCTGATAGCGCTTATCAGAGAGAATGTATTGCGGAGAAAGCATGTTCACAGCCTTGAAGCAGAAGCTGATTCATTACGCGGTCTATCACCCAAGGACCATCATCAGCGTCATGACCTTATCCACTCTGGTGATCATTGCGCTGGCGGCATTACCGACCCTGATGCCGGAGCGACTGTCCATGCTGCCGGCCATTACCGTGGATACGGACCCGGAAAACATGTTGTCGGAAGACGAGCCGGTGCGGCAGTTTCATGATGTCGCCAAGGAACGCTTTGGCCTGTATGACATGATCGTGGTAGGGGTATTGAATGACAGTCATCCACAGGGGGTGTTCAACGCGCCGACCTTACAGCGCGTGTTTGATCTGACTGAATATGCCAAGGGCCTGAAGTGGAAGGATGAAGCCGGAAATACCCATGGAGTGGTCAGTATTGATGTGATGGCGCCATCCACCGTCGATAATATCGAGCAGGGTGGTTTGGGCAGCGTCAACTTTTCCTGGCTGATGCCTTCGCCGCCGCAGAATGATGCCGAGGCACTGGCGGTGCTGAAAAAGGCGCAGAATCTGCCTTTCCTCAACGGTACTCTGGTTTCGGATGATGGCAAGGCGCTGGCGCTCTATCTTCCGATCACCGAGAAGGAAGTGTCCTATCGGATTCGAGAAGCCTTGCTCGACTATACGGCATCCTGGGAGTCGACGGGCGACCAGATACACATCACCGGTTTGCCGGTGGCGGAAGATACCTTCGGTGTTGAGATGTTTATCCAGATGGCCATCTCGGCGCCGCTGGCCATGTTGGTGATCTTTCTGTTGCTCTGGTATTTCTTCAAGCGGCTATCGCTGGTCGCCTCACCCATGATTCTGGCCATGGTATGTTCGCTTGCCACCATGGGCTTGCTAATCATCAGCGGGCATACCATTCACATCATGAGTTCGATGATTCCCATCTTCATCATGCCCATTGCGGTGCTGGATGCGGTACATATTTTGTCTGAATTTTTTGATCTGTATCCGCGCTACAAGGACCGCAAAAAAACCATTGAACATGTGCTGGATGAACTCTTTGCACCTATGCTGTTCACGACGCTGACCACCATGGCCGGCTTTGCGTCGCTGATGCTGACGCCGATTCCTCCGGTGCAGGTATTTGGCCTGTTTATCGCCATCGGTGTGTTTCTGGCCTGGTTGTGGACCATCCTGTTTATACCTGCTTACATCATGAGTTTGTCCGAGCATCGTCTGGAAGGCTATGGCGAGCATTCAAGTGACGACACGGCATCCGGCTTTCAACACGTCTTGCAGGGTTTTGGCCGTCTGACCTTTCAGGGGCCCGGCAAGGTAATTGTGGCCAGTGTCTTAGTGGCCATTACCGCCGGCATCGGCATCAGCAAGATCGAGGTCAACGACAACCCGATTCGCTGGTTCGAAGCGGACCATCCCATTCGTATCGCAGACGATGCCCTGAACAGTCATTTTGGCGGAACCTATATGGCGTATCTGGAATTGTCAGCGCCGGAAAAAGTCCAAGCCTTGCCTGTCGATCGCTTGCTTTCCCAGTTGGAGGCGCGCAAAGCCAGGGCCCTTGAGCTGGGTGATCCGGCAGCGCCTTACGAAGAGGTGGCCAGCTGGTTGCAGGCGAACGGAGACATTGCCGACGCCTTGTTTGCCTTGAAAAAACTTATCAACACCGGTGTCGATAGCGCAGACGGCGCCGCCTATTACAGCTGGGACGATCTGCAATTGTGGGTGTCCGAGCTGGAGCAGGCAGGAGAACTGTTCAAGCAGCCGGAGGTGCTGCGCTGGATGGATCAACTGCAGACGCATCTGCTAGGCATTGAGCAGGTCGGTAAGGTCAACGCACTCAATGATGTGGTCAAAACCGTCTATCGCGAGCTGCAACTGGGCGAGCCGGCACAGTTCCGTATTCCGGATACGGCTAATGCGGTAGGGCAGACGCTGATCACCTATCAGAACAGTCACCGGCCCCAGGATTTGTGGCACTTCGTGACTCCGGACTATCGTCGCAGCGTGATGTGGTTGCAGTTGAGCAGTGGCGACAATCGAGATATGGAACAAGTGGTTGCCGCGCTGGATGCATTTGTGGCGGCGAATCCTGCACCGCAGGGCATCGAAGCGAACTGGTTTGGTCTCACCTACATCAATGTGGTGTGGCAGGACAAGATGGTAAACGGCATGCTCGATGCCTTTATGGGCTCGTTTGTGATTGTGCTGATAATGATGGTCGTGCTGTTCCGTTCACCGCTTTTTGGCGTGCTGGCCTTGGTACCGCTGGCGCTGACCGTAGGCTTGATCTACGGCATTATCGGTTTGATCGGCAAAGACTATGATATGCCGGTGGCGGTATTGAGTGCCCTCAGTCTGGGTTTGGCGGTGGACTATGCGATTCACTTTCTGGCGCGTTCGCGGGAGCTGGTGAAGCGGGAAGGCAGCTGGCAGGCCGCCTTGTCCAAGGTCTTTGGTGAGCCGGCTCAGGCGATTGCGCGCAATGCCATCGTGCTCGGCGCGGGGTTCCTGCCGCTGCTGTTGGCGCCACTGGTACCGTATCAAACGGTAGGTATCTTTATCGCCTCCATCATTGTAAGCGCGGGCCTTGCCACGCTGCTCATTTTGCCTGCGGCACTGACCCTGCTGCGAGGCCTGGTATTTAAAACGGCTGTATCCGAACAGGGAGAGCACTGATATGAAAACGATCCTCAATAGCATTGCCTTGCTGCTGGGTCTGGCGTCATCCATTGTACTGGCTGACGATACGATACCCAGTGTCGATGATATTGTTCATCGCACCAATCAGGTTGCCTATTATCAGGGCAAAGATGGACGTGCTCAGGTGAGCATGGCTATTACCGACAGCCAGGGTCGCAGCCGCGAACGCCGCTTTACCATTCTGCGCAGGGACATCAGTGACAGTGATGAGATTGCTGGCGGCGCCTACCAGAGTGATCAGCAGTTCTATGTGTATTTTCAGCGGCCCGCCGATGTCAACAAAATGGCCTTTCTGGTGTGGAAGCATCTGGATCGGGATGATGACCGCTGGCTGTATTTGCCAGCGCTGGATCTGGTCAAACGCATCGCCGCGGCCGACCAACGCACGAGCTTTGTGGGCTCGGATTATTTCTATGAGGATGTCAGTGGTCGCAGTCTTGATGCCGATCAGCATGAGCTTTTGGAAGTGACCGACACGTATTACGTCATCAAGAATACCCCGAAAGCACCCGAGACGGTGGAGTTTGGGCACTATGTCATGTACATCCACAAGGCCAGTTTTATCCCGGTTCAGACCGAATACTTCGATAAGTCCGGTGAGAAATACCGTATCGCCACGGTGATGAAGGTGGAGAACATTCAGGGCTTCACCACGGTCACCGAGGCCAGCATGGAAGACCTGCGCTCCGGCAGTAAAACCGTGGTGTCCTACGATCGGGTGGAATACGACATCGGCCTGCCTGAAGACATTTTCAGCGAACGCTTCCTGCGTCGCGCACCGGTTCAGTATCTGCGCTAATCAGGGTGGAGTTCATGAATCGATTACTGCCAACAGTCGTTTCCTGGGGCATTGGCCTATGTCTGGTGTTGGCTGCTGGCCTTGCTTTGTCGGCACCGCCGCCTTTGCCTCCCGGCCTGGGAGAACCTTCACAACCGAAGGCTAGCAGTGGTCCGGCCCTGCCGCCGGGGCTTGGCGCACCCGGGATTCCAGAAAGCAAACAAGCTCTGGCGGGTAACGATAAGGCAGATCCCATCGCCTTTTCTCCCTGGACCTTCACCGGCTTTCTGGAAGCGCGTGCGGGGGGACGCACCCGTCACGATCCGGATCAAGCCACCACATCCATTGAGGAAGCGCGCGTCAATGGCACACTGGACTACCAGCAAACGGTTTTTAGTGCGCGGTTGAGTGCCGATGCCCTTGTGGATGATGAATCGAATTCTGCGCACCCGAGATTGAATCAGGGCAAGGGCTGGCCGGATCTGCGCGAGGCCTGGGTGCTATGGCCTGCCGCATCGTGGATCGATGTCAAAGCCGGGCGTCAGATTCTTACCTGGGGCGTTGGCGATCAGCTCTTCATCAACGATCTCTTTCCCAAGGACTGGAACAGTTTCTTTCTCGGGCGTGACCAGAGCTACCTGAAAGCGCCTTCGGATGCCCTGAAGCTGGCGCTGTATAGCTATGTCGCCAATGTGGATCTCATCTGGGTGCCGGAGTTTGATGCCGATCGCTATATTGATGGCGAGCGCATTTCGTTTTTTAATCCGACGGTGGGTGAGGTGAGTGGCTCGCCAGAGGGGATTGATGTGCGGCGCCCCAATCAGGATGAGTTTGCCTTGCGTGTTTATCGCAATCTGGCGGGGACGGAAGTGGCGGCGTATCTGTATTCCGGATACTGGAAAAGCCCCAACAGTATTGATCCGGTCACCGGCGATTTCCTGTTCCCGGATCTGAATTTCTACGGTGCCAGCGTGCGGGGGAATCTGTTGGGTGGCGTGGCGTCTGCCGAGATTGGCCGGTATGACTCCCGCGATGACAAGGACGGCGATAATGCCTTTATCGCCAATAGCGAGACCCGATTGCTGCTGGGCTATGAGCGTGAGTTGCTGCCAAACCTGACGGGCGGTCTGCAATATTACGTGGAGCGCATGGAAGATTTTGATGCCTATATCGACTCGCAGAAGGCCATCGGGGCAATACAGGGTATTCGCGATCATTATCGTCAGATATGGACGCTGCGTCTGACCTGGCTGACCCTGAACCAGAATCTCAGCAGCTCGTTGTTTACCTACTACTCACCCAGTGACCATGACGCCTATTTTCAGCCGAAGGTACAGTACAAAGTGTCGGATCAGTGGCAAGTGACGGTCGGCGCGAATCAGTTTATCGGTGACGAAGCCGATACCTTCTTTGGCCAGTTCGAGCGCACGTCCAATGTCTATGCGGCGCTACGCTACTCGTTCTAGTCCTCAGGAATCCTGGCTGCCTTCGTCCGGCATTTCACTGCGGTCGACGGTGCAGTAGAGCGTGCCGCTTTTGAGCTGTGCCTGAATAGCTTCACCCGGCGCTACCTGATCGGCCCGGGTCAGGACCCGCTGTGACTCACTGCCAACAATGGCATAGCCTCGCCCCAGCGTCGCCAGCGGACTTGCCGTGTTAAGCGTTTGCGCTAGCAGAGACAAGCGATTGCGGGCTTTTTCCAAGCGTGCCGTTTGCGCCTGTATCAGACGCGAATGCAGATAATCGATCTTTTCCTGTTGCCGCGCCAGACGATCCGCCGGATGCTGTTTGTCGAGCCGTAGACCTGCCGAATCGACACGATGAGTGGCCGCTTGCAGATGTTGGCGCATGCTGACATGCAGGCGTTGCAGCAATTCTTCCAGACGCGTGACCTTGTCCCGCAGGGCATCGCCCGGATGCTTGATGTGGCGGCGGAGGTTGCTGACCCGTTCCGCCAGTCGTCGCAGTGTCAGGTTCATGTTATGCGTGAGGCGCTGGAGCTGGCCGTCGAGAAACTGCATCAGTTCATATTGATCCGGTGTGACCTTTTCGGCGGCGGCGGAAGGTGTTGGCGCACGGTAATCGGCGACCCAGTCGGCGATGGTGACATCGGTTTCGTGGCCCACGGCACTGACGATGGGCAAGTCACTGGCATAAATGGCGCGGGCAACAACTTCTTCATTAAAGGCCCAGAGATCTTCCAGCGAACCGCCACCGCGGCCAACAATCAAGACATCGCCCAATTGTTCCCGATTGGCCAGTTCAATGGCCCGGGCGATTGCCTGTGCGGCCCCGTCGCCCTGAACCATGACCGGAATCAACAAAATTTCGCTGGCGGGAAAGCGTCGCCCGGTCACCGAAATAATGTCATGAATCACGGCGCCGGTGGCAGAGGTGATTACGACGATGCGCTGGTTTAGACCGGGGATCGGCTTCTTGTGAGCCGGGTCGAATAAACCTTCCTGGCTGAGCTTGAGCTTCAGGGCTTCAAAGGCGGCCTGCAACTGACCCAGACCTGCCGGTTCAATGTGTTCAACAATGAGTTGATAGTCACCGCGCCCCTCATACAAGCTGACCTTGGCGCGGACGATGATCTGGTCGCCTTCCTTGGGAATGAACTTCAGTCGCTGGTTGAAACCGCGGAACATGGCGCAGCGCACCTGGGCTTTGTCATCCTTCAGCGAAAAATACCAGTGGCCGGAACCGGGACGCGACAGACTGGACAGCTCACCCATCACCCACACCTGACCCAGACTGACCTCCAGCAAACGCTTGGCCTGGCGGTTCAGTTCGGATACCGAAATGGCCTGCTTCATGGCAGGGTTGGCTAAGGAGGGATTGGCAGACGCATGTGGTTCGACATTCATAGCAAGTTCAGACAGCAACTCAACTCAGGGATTTGAGGCGTGAGTGTAGCAGATTTCGGCCCGTATTAGTCTGCCGAAGGCTGCGCCTGCATGTCGTCATGCAGAGACCGGCCGGCTGTCTTGTTCTGCTGGTCCCCCGAAAGATGCGGATAGGCGGCGCGCACCGCATCGAGTATCTGCTGATGGGGAACGCTGGCAAAGACACCGTGATCGGCGAGATATTCCATATGCTGTTCGCCGGAATCATTGAATTCGTGGAAGATGGAGTCCTTGCGACCATCAAATTCCAGCGGAGCCACCTTCATCAAACGGCACAGGCGGCGGTCAAAGGCGGGTGTTGCCTTGACCCACTTACCGTTCAGGTACAGGTCTATATAGCCGTGCATGACAAACACATCGCTTTGCAGGTATTCCAGAAACTGTGGGCTCGCCAGATGATTGCGCACGTCCGCCAGTCCAAGACGGGCAGGAATACCTTTGGCCCGGCATAGCGCCCCCAGCAATACGGCTTTGGGAATGCAGTAGGACTCGCCCTGTTGCAAACAGTAGCTGGCCGAAAAGGTATGCGGCTCCGCCTTGAAGGTATAGGCGTTGTAGTTGATCTCATCGCGCACAAAACGATACAGAGCCACCGCCTGTTCGATGGGCTCATCCACGTCCCGGGTCAGTTCTTCAGCCAGGGCGTTTACGGCAGGGTGGTCATGATCAAAAAAGGCATCGGCAGCCAGATAGTCGTCAAAGGTATTCGGCATGGTCACGTGAGTCTGCTTGTTTATATGAAATGCTTCAATACTAGCGCAACGCTCAGTGAGATAAAGGGCTTCGGTGGAATGGAGTGTTGTTGGGGGCGGTTACGGGATCAGGGTGTGGATACGTCAATCATTTCTTTCATTGATGTGCCGGGACTCGACGGTCCCGGAAACAATTTGTTTACGGCAGTGCAAAAAATGTTTGCTTTCGCCACCCCAGCATAACAACTGCAACCGTCATTCCTGCGAAGGCAGGAATCCATTGTTTTAATCTCTTGAACTTGCACCGTTGCTTCGCTTGAGGAATCGTAGTGTCCAGAATGTCTTGGATTGAAGGTCAAAACATTAGGCTCCCGCCTGCGCGGGAGCGACGAGCGTGAGGGATGAGCAGCTGTTTGGGAGCGACGGAGTGGGGGATAGGCGGCGGATGAGGGTTGCTCGCTGGGGAGCGACGAATGTGGGAGATGGTTGGTGGTTCACGCGCGACGCGTTTGGATTAGTGCGCCAGTGCCAGCTCAACTGCAGTGGATTCCCGACGGGTGTGCAGTAGGTAAAAATATCGATTTCTTCGAAGGCAGATAGCAAGCGAATGTGAGAAGATGCCTGCCCATGTACCCAATTATCAAACACCTCCATATTCTCTTCGTTGTGTTATCCATTACCGGTTTTATCGCTCGTGTAGTGGTTTTGCAGCTGTCGCGGACACGTCCCCGAATGCAGGGCTGGACGCAGAGTCTCTGGTTCAAGGTGGCGCCCCATATCAACGATACCCTGCTGTTGGCGGCGGCGATTGCACTGGCTGTATACGCCAATTTTAATCCCCTTGAGCAGCCCTGGCTGGCGGCGAAGATCATAGCACTGGTGGTGTATGTGGGCTTGGGTGCGCAGGTGATCAAACAGCGGGGCTCGCCGTTGAGGCAGGGGATCTGTTTCGTCGCGGCGCTGGCCTGTTTCGCTTATATCGTTGCGGTGGCACTGAGCAAGCAGGTGCTGTTTTTTTAGACTTTATTTACGCAGCAGAATATTCTTCTGCTCATGCCCCTCGAACCTTTCACCGGTAGCTTTTGGACTCAACGATGAATCAAGATGAACTGGATGCAGTACTGAATTGCAGTTGTGAAGAGCGCTACGACTATTTCCTCAGTGTCGTGGAGGAAGAAAGAGATATCTGGATTCTGGTGAATGCCGATCAACACTTTCTCAAACTGTATGCGGAAGAGGATGGCTTTGAATACTGTCCCGTTTGGCCAAGTGCAGATTTCGCCAAGGCCTATGCCCAGGGTGAGCCGGGATTAAGTCCGAAAAGCATTTCCTTGCCGGCGTTTTTGAAAAAATGGGTACCGGGTTTAACCCGCGACGATATCGAAGTGGGTGTGATGCCCGGGCTCGATAAAAGTGTCTGGATCACCGCTGCTGAGGAACTGGCGCGAGATCTCAAAGATGATGGCTTCGGTTTCTGATGTCGCTTAACAACAGAAGCGCGACAGACTCCCTGCCTGCCGCGGCTCCGCTTATGTCTAGAAGGTGTAGTTCACCATGACCGGATAGTGATCCGACAGGTCAGTGGTATAGCCGTCATGCCAGTACCAACCGCTGCACAGGGGCCACCAGCCACGCAGGTAGGACCAGTACCAGGACGTAGGTGATTTCAACGCGATCACTTCCATTTCTGCACTATTGCTTGCTTGCAGGTGGTCATTGCGGATCAGCACGTAATCGAGCGTGTCGTTGTAGCACATGTCATAGTCGAAATAGTAGTTGTAAGCGCGGGACATCCAGTTGTCTTCCGGATAAGAACCGAAGCCTTGGGTGTTGGGGAAGTTGAGAGATGACTGACTGTGGCTCAGCATGTCGGCGACTTGCGAACTCAGGCTGAAATCCACATTCATGTCGCCGGCGACAATAAGCGGTTCATTGGCGGGAATGCCGAAGTCATCCATCCACTCGGTAATCTCATCCAGCTGACTCATGCGAATGCTGTGTTCCTGATCTGCGGCTTCATCGTGGGTCGCTTGCAGATGGGTGCCAACGATGTGATAGGTGTAGCCCTGTTTGACAATGCTGGCATAGGCCGCCCCTTTATTGGACTGATAGTCCCAGGAGCCCTGCAGGCTGGCAACGAAGACATGCTGGTGTTGTTCAACGATGGGCCACTTACTGGCGATCACCACACCGCCGCGAATGACAAAGGGACTGTTGGAACAGTTACCGGAAATGGAATCCCAGCCACCGCCGCTGCAATTTAAGCCGACAACAGGTGTGAGGTAGGGATAGATATCGCTCATGGACTGCAGTGTGTTGTAGGCATCGTCAGTAAAGACTTCGCTGAAGGCGATCACGTCGGGAGTTTCAGGCATGGCCCGAATGGCGTCATCCAGATGTGCGAGGCGCTGACTCTGGTCCCAGTCCTGAACAGGTAGTTGCATGATGTTGTAGGCCATCACGCTGAGCTCCGGACGGTCGGCCCAGGCGTTGGAAGTTGTGGTAATCGAAGCGATCAGCATAAGGCTGCCGATAAACAGCCGTTGAAGGGTAGGCATTACGTTCTCCTAGTTTGGTCTAAACCACGTTGGTTTTTGTTTTACGTTAAGGCTCTAAATTATTGAATAGTGCCCAAAATGCCAATCTGGTATAGACCAGATTGAGAGACCACTTTAGCGAGGCTTTGTTGCAGGTGTGTTGCGTTTTTATGAAAAGGCAAGAGGTGGTTGGAGCAGGTAACCCCTCACAGAGAGGAGGTTTGAGCCGACTACACTGAGCTGCTCGCGATGGTCGATTCAAACCTATTGTTGAAACGAGAGGTTCCGTTAGTTTACTGCAG
Organism: Oleiphilaceae bacterium; assembly: GCA_965230795.1. Taxonomy (GTDB): domain Bacteria; phylum Pseudomonadota; class Gammaproteobacteria; order Pseudomonadales; family Oleiphilaceae; genus PZPK01. The sequence goes on from OZ246020.1 coordinate 1,160,015, forward strand.
CAATTGCAGCACTAAGCCCCTATCTGAATTGGCCTGGGCTTGAATCGCAATGCCGGCCTGGTCTCTCACCTGATTTGCGGCGAGATCAGAAAGCTCTTTTGCCAGGTCTGCATCCTCAATACGACTGCGCGCTTCGCTTTCGTTGATGCGGGTGGTTTCCAGGTTATTGATGGTGTTCTCCAGTCGGTTGGCGAGGGCGCCAAAGTCGCTGGCCTGGGAGGTGATGGCTTCGGAGGCTTCATCCAGCACGCTCAGGGCCTCACTGGCACCGGCCTGGGTACTGATGTCGATATCGTTGAGCCCCAGTGTATTTAGCGCTTCCCCCAGGTTGTTACCCGGAACGGTGAGTTGATCACCATTGTTCGGTCCGACCTGCAAGCTAAGTTCATTGTCGCCTTCGAACAGGGAGACGCCGTTAAAGCTGGTGTTTTCCAGAATGCCCTGATTCTCTTCCGTGAGTTGTTCGGCTTCAGCAGCCAGGGCCTGGCGGTCCTGATCGGTCAGAGTGCCGTTTGCGGCACTCAAGGCCAGTTCGCGAATACGGGCAACATTATTGCTCAGGTTTTGCAGAGCGCCGTCCGCCGTTTGAGCAAGTGAAATGCCGTCACCGGCATTCCTGGAGGCGACCGCCAGGCCATCGATCTCCTTGGAAAATCGACTGGCAATGGCAAGGCCTGCGGCATCGTCAATGGCAGAGTTGATCCGCTTGCCCGAACTAACACGTTCGTAGCCCGTGGACACCGGGTCGTTGTTGGTTCGGTTAGGACTGATGTAAGACGATGAACCGTTGATATTGATGGGCATAACAACACCGCTTTAACATGTATGGATAATGATCAACTTAGCACTCGCGCATGCAGAACTAAAGCCATCTGATTGAGTATTTTGTACTGAAAACATGACGCTTTGTTTCTCATTGAAATAAGGTGATACTGAGGGAAGCTAGAAGCTAGAAGCTAGAAGCTAGAAGCTAGAAGCTAGAAGCTAGAAGCTAGAGCCTTCGAATACACATTTACCAATGTAATACGCTATGCACCCCGATTTGTCCGATGAACAATTGCTTGCTTCCCTCAAGCGTCTCGATCGACTGGCAGACTTATCCGATAGCAAGTTTCGCATTCCCTTTACCAGAATCCGCTTTGGGCTGGATTCGCTGATCGGTCTGATTCCGGTTGTCGGCGAAACCATTGGCCTGGTCATTTCCCTGTATATTCTGATGGAGGCATCCAAGCTCGGGGTGCCGAGGGCACTGAAGGCGAAGATGTTGGGGAATATTCTGCTGGACTGGCTGGTGGGTCTGGTGCCTGTGGTTGGAGATATCGCCGACATCGCCTTCAAGGCTAACGTTCGCAATATGAAGCTTCTGGTGGAGCACATTGACGAGAAACGTCAGCGACGTAGAAGTGTTACGGCAACTGCTCAGAACAAGCTGCTGACAAAAATCGTTCTGGTTTTGCTGGCTTTAAGCTTGATCGGGCTCAGTGTTTACGCCCTGTGGCGATATGTTCCAGTCTAGATCTCAAACCTTGGCCACTTGCTGGTCGAAAATATAAAAACTGTTCTTGCCCTGGCGTTTTGCCTCGTACATGGCGTCGTCCGCCAACTTCTTGAGTTCGCTGGCGTCCACTGCATGCTCTGGAAAAATGGCGCAGCCAATACTGGCGTGAATCAGGATGGTTTCTCCGTTTATTTCGATGGGTTTGGAGATGGCACTTAGCAGGCGGTTGCACAAAAACTCCAGTTGCGCGCGGGTGGATAGTTGATCGACAACCAGCAGGAACTCATCACCTCCGACCCGACAGGCGATATCCTGCGTCCGCATCTCCTTCTTGATGCGCCGTGCGGTTTCCACCAGCACCGTGTCGCCCACATCATGACCGTACTGGTCGTTGATCGGCTTGAAATTGTCGAGATCCAGAAACATCACCGCCAGTTCATAGTTCTGCTGGTTGGCTTTGTTGATCAGCTGCTGCAAGAAGTCGCGGGCAGCTTTCAGGGAATAAAGCCCGGTTAGAGGGTCCTGGTTGGCGATCTTTTCCAGCTGTTTCTTTTCGCTGTCGAGTGACTGAATGGCATTCAGCTTTTCTGTCAGCTCCCGAATGTAGCTTTTAATCGACACCTCCATGGGATAGAAGATAAAGCGCGCTTCCAGCACAAGCAGCAGCAAAGAGGTAATCCAAACTGCAAGCTCCAGCTTTTTGAGAATCTGAACCCGTTCGTTGGCTTCGGATTCATACTGTTCAACGACCGCATTTAGTTGAAACAGCAAGGGTTCAGTGAAACCGGCGCTGAAAACGCTCTGGTCGTGGGAATCAGCCTTGCCGGAAAACAGTGCCCGCGCTGCACTGACATAGAGCTTAATAAGAGAGTCAAGACTGGGAGAACCTCCATAGTAAAGCGCGGCGAGCTCTGGAGACAGCTCGTCGGCATTGGTGGTGAGATAGAGGTGGCTTTGCTCGAAACGATTCACAGCCTGCTGCAGATCCAGTCGCGCCTGTTCACGATACCCGGATTCATCCAGACGAGTGACAGACAGGGCAATCTTTTGCGACAGCATGCGCTGCCGGCCAGATACGTTGATTTTGTCGGCATCATCGTTCTGTTGATCCAGTACGGTGAAGAACAGGAACGCTGAAAAAGAGGTCAGCAGGGCGATCAACAGCAAGGCTGTCAGATAGCGGAGTCGAAGATGCAGAGCTTGATTTTTCACGATAATGCCTGCTTGAATTCCCTGGCTGACACGGAGGGTGCAACAAACTGTGTTTCCTGAAGCATAATCAATCCTCGGAAAGCTGCCAAATGATGCATGTCATTTCGTCCTTATATCACTTGGCGAAGGCGTCAGGTGACAGTATCGATTCGGTATGGCTTGCCTATACTGCATGGGCGTAGACGATTTGAATTGATACCTCGGCAAATAGTATGGGCTTGCCAGCGGATTAGCGCGAGTACATTCCAGACAACGATTAGCGAACTACATCTTCAAAATGAAATGGAAAGCTCAAGTTAAGTTCCTGATATCAAACCTGACAGCATCCGAGTCGTCGCAGCTCCACTTGCCTGTGATCGTGCTGATGGCGATGCTGGTTTTCTGGCCTGCAAATGTGCTGGCGAAGGAGGAATCGCCGCGCGAGCCGGTGCAGTCAGATCCCGTTCTGGATATATATGTACGCGAAGGGTGTCCGCACTGCCGCGACGCCAAGGATTTTATGCCTGATTTTCTGGCACAGTACCCAAGTGTGCGCGTGCGATTCTTCGATGTCGCCCAAGACAAAACGGCTGCTGACCAGCTTGTTGCATTGTATCGTTCGGCAGGCCAGTGGCCCCCGAGCGTGCCGACATTTCTATACAAGAATCGCATGTTGATTGGATTTAAAAATGCGACGGAAACCGGCGCTGATCTGGTTCAGATGTTGGGGCTGCAGGTCGGGAAGGATGGTCCAGCTAATGCCCGGGCAATCGATACGTCATGGTTCGGTCAGATTGACGTCGAAACCCTGGGGCTTCCGCTGTTTACACTGGCCATCGGCTTGCTGGATGGCTTTAATCCTTGTGCCATGTGGGTGCTTTTGTTTTTACTGTCGATGTTGGTGCATTTGAAAAGTCGTACCCGCATGGCGCTGATTGCCGGCAGCTTCGTCGTTGTAAGTGGCTTCGTCTACTACGCATTTATGGCAGCATGGCTCAATATGTTTCTATTGGTAGGCTTATCCAAAAGCATTCAGTATGCTCTGGCCGTGTTGGCGATTACGATTGCGCTGATCAATATCAAGGACTATGTCAGACCGGCTCAGGGCATTAGCTTATCCATCCCCCAATCTGCGAAACCCGGAATCTATGCACGCATGCGAGCCATTATTCAGGCTGACAATATTGTCGCTGCAGTGCTGGCCGCGACGCTATTGGCGGTGATCGTGAATGTGATTGAGTTGCTGTGCACGGCGGGGTTCCCTGCCATGTATACAGCGATTCTGACACACATGTCGCTATCATCCGCTGAATACTATGGCTATCTGGGTCTCTATATTCTTGCTTACATGGCTGACGATACCTTGATGGTGGCAATCGCGGTGATTGCTTTGAGCAGCAAGAAGCTCTCGGTGAATGCTGGGCGCTACCTGAAACTGCTGAGTGGACTGGTGATGCTGGTTTTGGGGCTTGTGATGCTGGGTAAACCTGAATGGTTGTTTTAAGGTATTTGCAGGGAAGTTGACTATTGCTCTGATGATTTATGTGAAGTGGAGCTTATCCTGAAAAAGTCTGAGCGTCCCTTTGTTTAATGCATCGTGACATTCGCATACCATCTCTGCACTCCAAAACAGAAATCGTAAAAGGATAATCATGAATAAAGTTCAGTACCTTGTAACATGTTTAATAACGTTTCTTGTTTGCGCTTTTGCCCAGGCTGAACCGCTTTCCTCAGACACGCTGGACAAGCTGATTGTCCTGTCCGGGATTGATTCACAGGCGAAGGAAGCGGCGGCTGGTGCGCAGGTTATGTTCGCGCAAAGCCCTTTGGGTCAGGCAGATTCGGACAAGATCAAAGCGCTGCAAGACAAGGTGATCAGCTATAACAATCTCATTGATGGCGCCAGCCAATCACTCAAGAATAGCCTGAGTGAACAGCAGGGAAGCAAGCTGATCGATTGGTATGAGAGTAACTTTGGTAATCGTATTGCACGCGCCGAGGAGGCGGGAAGCACGCCGGAAGCCATGCAAAACGCCATGCAAAACGCAGAATCCTTGCTTGCCGATCCAGCTCGGGTTGAGTTGGCAGACCAGTTTCTGGATTTAATGGGCGTCATCGAAGAATCGACGAAGATGCAAAAAACGCTGGCCAGCGCCATCTTTGCGGGAATGTCTTCGATTCAGTCTCCTGATAAGCCGGTAGATCTTGCCTCCATTGAAGCGATGATTGCGACGCAAATTGATGCGGCCAGGCCGCAGATTGAGCAGCAAATGCGACTCCTGTTTCTGAACATGTACAAGGATTTTTCTGTAAAGGAATTGAATGAGTATTCTCAAGTGCTGGCGAGACCAGAGATGCAAGCTTTCAATCAGGCTGGTGCTCAGGGGATGGTGGACGTGATGTCCAAAGCGCTGGAGCAGTTCGTTGCTGAGGATGTGAAAACGCTTTAAGTAAAAGCTCACAATGGTGAGTGGGATCAGGGCAGAGATGCTGGCTTGCTATGCCTTGATCCCCGTTATTCTCTTTCGAGAAGTACCTGCTCTCTTATTTTATCGTATTCACCGTTGGCGCGGATTTTCTGCAATTCAGCGTTAAACTGATCCCGTTGTGCTTCGTGTTTAAACGCTACGTACCACCAAAGTTTGTTGTTTGGCAGCGGTGCGAACACGATCTCTTTATCCACTTCTCTGTGGCGATCAGTAAAAGACGGAGCCAGTAAGTTGATCCACCACTTCAATAGTGTGTCATCGATTATGATGACTTCGCATTGTGTAGAGAGCCAGGAACGAACCTGTTTTTCCTGAAGCGGATACTCTTTATATTCTCGAAATGAAGGAATTTCCTTTTCGAAGCTGCTTCCCAGATTTTTGGTCGCATTCTGCCAGGCGCAAACTGAATAGCCTTCCAGATCACTGTAATCCTTGAAATCGAGCTGATCACGAGTGCGACTAACGGCATAGTTTCGGTAAGCGATATAGGGGTCTGAAAAGAACAGCTCGTCATTGTTTTTCTGAACTTCAACGATGGCATCAACATGCATGTTGGCAAGTTCCAGATCCATGCGTTGATTCGGAGCAAACACGGGTTTGAATGCCCAATCGAGCCGGGATGAAATGAGTTCAAACAACTCATATGATATGCCGCTGGGTGGAGCCTCAGAAATAAAAGGAGGTCGCGAGATACCAAACATCACGGTGAGTTCTGATTCCTCCGACCAGGTATTCAGGCTGATGAAGGCTAAAACGACAACCAGAAATAATCGACTCACCATGTCTCCCTGTTGTTCTTGGTTTGAAATCATCGCTGAAGTATAGATTGCAAATTGCTGTTTCGCCGAACGCGATAGCCAGCAGTCGAACTCGCGACGAGCAGGTCTCACTTATTGGGTATGCCTGCCAGTCGCTGTTTCCACATGCTTTCCAAGCTTACCAATTCGTTAGTTGCATCCTGTAATAATTTTGACACAATTGCGCGCAAAATAACCAGCCCTGATTAGTGCAGGGTAAAATAAGCGTTAGCTTTAAGCGCATCTGATTTCGGAAGATTCCATTTGATACTCCTTGCATGCCTGTACCTGTTGACGGCAAGTGTTTTCTATTTGCTGTTCACAACTGAGGTGTCACTTGCCGATGGTGAGTTGGCGACCTTGCGTCTGTGGTTGTTGGTTCTGATGCTGCCTATTTTTTTCAAATACCTTGTTCAATTGCTCAGCGCTCCCTGGTACCCATGGCTGGAGAAGCGCCGTAATCAATCCTCGGGTATGCAGTTACCCAGGGTGACGGTATTGATTCCTGCCTGGAATGAAGAGGTAGGAATTTTGCGAACACTGCAGTCGGTACTGAACACAGGGTACAGTAACCTTGAATTAGTGGTGATTAATGATGGCTCCACGGATGGCACCCATCAATTGGTGAGTAATTTTATTGCTCGCCATAAATCATTGAGCAAGGATCAGGAAAAGACGGCGCAGATTAGATATCTGAATCTATCCAATGGGGGTAAGGCCAGGGCTCTTAATCGCGGCCTGGAAGTGGCCACTGGCGAATTCGTCATGACTCTGGATGCGGACAGTCTGGTGGATGCGGAAGCGATTGAACGTATGCTGCCTCGATTTGCCGATCCGAAAGTCGGTGCGGTGGCGGGCAATGTGATTGTGGGGAATCGTAAAAAGCCCATCGCATTGCTACAGCAGCTTGAGTATCTCTACGGCTTCTTTTTTAAACGTGCCGACTCGATTTTCAATGCGGTGTATATCATTGGTGGCGCTGCCGCGGCGTATCGTAAACAGGTGCTGGACAAGCTGGGTGGTTTCGATCACCGCATCATCACCGAAGATATTGAGATGTCGACCCGGATTCTCCGGGAGGGCTACAAAACCCGCTTTGCGGCCGATTCAGTTGTCTATACCGAAGGGCCGAGTGATTGGCGTGGCTTGTGCCAGCAACGCCTGCGCTGGAAGTTCGGGCGCCTGCTGACCTTCATCAAGCACCGTCAATTATTCTTCAATGCGCGCCTGGGTAATCCATACCTGTGTTTTCTTTTGTTGCCAGTAGCTTTGTATGCCGAATTGTCACTGCTTTTTGAAGTGGTCTTTCTGGGCGCGTTTTTTGGCTATACGATTTATGCCAGTGACTATCTTCCGTTGGCCTGTGTGATCGCTTTTATGTCCACGCTGATAGCCTTGCAAATTCATTTTGATGCCAGGGCGCGGTTTCATCGCAACATTCTCGGTCTAGCACCCGTTGCCTGGTTACTGTTCTATGTGATTGACGCCGTCGAGCTGCAGGCACTGGTCCGTAGCATCAACCGCCTGGTGAGACGTCAGCAGCCGGAGTGGCAGAAATGGGTGCGAAAGGGATTGCAGCATAAGGCTGTGCCCGTGTCTGAATCGGTTGAAGGGGAACTGGCAGATACGGTAATGGATTCCCTGGCGCCACGCGTCTGAAAAAAAGTGATGCAGCCGGCTGGCGCATCGACAATGTCGTCAATCTTAAGATTCTGGCAGGTGTCCCACTTTAACCCAGATTAACGCGCCTTCTTCACGTGTAAAGGGCTGATGTCTGGATAAATGTGGGCTGCGCAACCAGCTGCCTTTTGGGTAGCTTCCCATCTCGTCGTAAAAGACACCGTCAAGCACCAGAATCTCTTCGCCGCCCCAATGCTGATGTAAATTGAACTGTGTGTTGGGTGCCCACCTAACCAGAGCCGCGTGCTCGGTTGCAAAATCATGCAGGGCTTTGACCTCCAACCCATCCACCAGCCCTGGTTGCCAGGGCAGATCCCGGCTTTGCAGTACACACTGGCGCGTGTCATCGCTCGCGAATTGATGCAGCTTAACGAATATCAGCGCGCCTTCCGCGCCAACACGGGGTGAATGCTCGGTTCCAATGGGGTTGCGCAGATATGTTCCGGCCGGGTAGAGGCCATGCTCATCACCGAATTCTCCCTCCAGAACCAGTATTTCTTCACCGCCGTCATGGCGATGCTTTGCGAAGGTGGAGTTGGGGGCATAGCGAACCAGCGAAGTGGCTCTGGCGACTTCATCACCGATGCGATCCAGCATCATGCGCTCGACGCCGGGAGCGGGTGAGGAGACCCATTGATAGTCCTCAGGGCGAATCACCACGCGTTGGGAAAAGTCGGCATTGAGTTTCATCGTTTGATCCGCACCTTTGTTTTCTCAAGTGAGTGCGCTTCAGACAACGCAGATGTCTGTCGTGTTCCCTTGGCCGATGTTGAACCATGTTCTAACTTGCTCTGACCTCGCGCCTTGATTCGCATGGGCATTCCCTGTTTGGGCACCATGGTGGCAGACAGCAGGTGACCTTCGGGTGCCTGTCCTGCGTAATCAAGATCAAAGCGTTGATACATCATGGTCAACAGCGTCATCGCCTCCATCATGGAAAAGTGTTCGCCAATGCATACCCTCGGACCTCCGCCGAACGGTATATAGATATAACGCATGGCGCGTTCATCCAGATCATTCCATCGTTCTGGTTTGAAGTCGTCAGGATCAGGGAAATACTCGGGCAAGCGATGCATGACCGCGGGCGAGATCAATACCATTGAGCCTTTGCGGATCACATGGTCCCCCACTTTGACATCCTCGGCGGCGTCGCGGCCGGTCATGTAGGCGGCAGGGTACAAGCGCATGGATTCCTTCAGCACATTGCGCGTATAGGGGAGCTGTGGTAAGTCCTCAAAGTCTGGTGCCTTGTTGCCAAGTATGGTGTCGATTTCCTCCAGCATACGGGCCTTGATATCAGGATGATGCGACAAGAGATAAGCCGTCCAGGACAGGGAGATGGCTGTGGTGTCATGGCCGGCGAGAAAAATGGAGATGACTTCGTCGCGCAACTGTTGATGGCTCATGGCCGAGCCATCGTCATAGCGGGCGGCCATCAGCATGGACAACAGGGTTTGCGGTGCATCTTCATCATCCTTGTGGTCCTCGATAAAACTGCGCACCTCTTGATCCAGAATGTCCAGATTCTCCCGATAGATACGGTTATTTTTGAGAGGCAGCCTGTCGATGAAGAAGAAAGGACGTCGCAGCCGAATGGGGATCTGTTCCTCAATGTGATGTACGGCTTTCAGCACTCTTTGGCCGCCTTCCTCCAGGCTTTTGTTGAACAGGGTTTTGGCGGCGATGTCGGCGGTTACGCGCATCATCTCATCATGCAGGGAGCGTTGTTCGTCTTCCTGCCACTGATTCAGCATCTTGTCCGAGAACTCAACCATGCAGTCCATGTAGCTTGAGATGCTGCGCTTCTGAAAAGCCGGGGCTGCGAGCTTGCGCTGGACTTTCCAGGGTTCGCCTTCATTGGTAAGCAAGCCGCGACCAAAGATTTCGGTGACGTGTCCCCAGAAGAAGCGGTTTTTGACGAACTTGGTGTGATGAGTCAGATAGACTTCCTTTATCAGCTCCGGATCACTCAGACAGTAGGCATGAATGTTGACCAGCCTGAAGTGCATATAGGCACCATAGTGCTGTCGATGGCGGCGAAGAAAGGCAATGGGGTCTTTGGAGAAAGCGGTGAGACAGCCCAACAGCCAATTGCCTTTGGGTCCTGGCGGATAGGATTTGCTTGCGAGCGGTGTCGAGATTGACGCGGTCATGAGGCACTCCTGAGAGCATTGTTTTTGTTTGTTCTCACCATAGCATGATCGGAACCCGTGAGTTAGCGCTCTGTCATGTACAGACCGTTCCAACCGGGAATCAATAGGGCTCGGGATACAGGTTTTATGGCGGACTGTTCCAGGGCGGGAGATTTCGTGCGTCAGAATAAGTCGCGGCCCCGAGAGGGGCCGCATTACCTCGACTGGGAGGTGGCTGTCGGATGATGCGGATCAAAGCGCTCTTTCAATCCTTCTCACCCTTTTTTGGTTTCACATTTTTTGTGTTTGCACATCACAAAAAACGGAAACATTCTGCAGAAACTGTCAGTGGACCAGATGGGACTGGTCGTCGTACTCATCGGTTGGGCAGCTGATGACTGCATGGTCCTGTAAACCCATGACCTGCATGAACGAGCCATGATCAAGACGAATCAGATTCTCGTGGTCGCCACTTTCAAAATAGACTTCCGGCATTTTCAGCAGACACTGATCCCATATGACGGGTAGACCGTAAACCTGACCCAGTGCCGGTACGGCACCCAGTTCGCAGTCTTCGAAGATCATATCCAGCTCATCTTCAGGGACCAGACGGTAGTGGCCACGCATATGACGGTTGAGCCAATTCAGCATCAGACGGTGATTGGCCGGAATGACACAGAGACGGTAGTTGTCACCATCATGGGTGGTGACAGCTTTTGCCATTTGGCTGGCTGGAATATGGGCCGCCCGGGCCGAGTCCATGCTGGTGCCGGTGGCGGCGTGATGAATAATTTCGTAGGGCACGCCCACTCGGGACAGGTGTGCTTGAATTCTGGGAGCAACGGACATAACGAATACCTCCCTACTCGTTATTATGAAGAAAGGATATGTCGGTTTTTCCGGGTCCGCCAAGAATAGTTCCTAATAAGCCACAGGCTCGATAAACTCCTGAGTAATAGGGGCGGGATACGATGCTGAGGGTTGTTTCGCTGCACCGATGGCATGCTGAATTGTTCTGGAATTAATGTTTTACCCAAAGCGCTGAAATCTATATAATCGCTCGCTTTATCTCGGCATGGTAAGGGTTATTCCTATGTTGCGGATCGCACAAGACGCGCTGACGTTTGACGATGTTCTTCTCCTCCCCGGCTACTCTGACATTCTGCCCAACGAAGTCTCGCTGAGCTCTCAACTGACACGAAATATCAAACTCAACATACCGCTGATATCAGCGGCGATGGATACGGTCACAGAAGCTCCTCTGGCAATCGCTATGGCTCAGGAAGGCGGACTCGGTATTGTTCACAAGAACATGACGGTGGAAGAGCAGGCGGCGACCGTTAAAGCAGTCAAGAAATTCGAAAGTGGTGTGGTCAAGGACCCTATCACTGTTAGCCCCTCAACGACCGTACGTGAAGTACTGGAAATCACCTCGGCAAACAAGATCTCGGGCTTACCGGTTGTCGAAGGCAAGGACCTTCTGGGTATTGTCACCGGTCGTGACATCCGTTTTGAAAGTCGTCTGGATACTCCAGTGACGGACATAATGACGCCTAAAGACAAGCTGGTGACGGTTAAAGAAGGCGAAGATACCGAGACCATCAAGGATATTCTGCACAAACACCGCATTGAGAAAGTGCTGGTGGTGAACGATAACTTTGAACTGACTGGTCTGGTGACCGTCAAGGACATCCAGAAGTCTCAGGATTTTCCCAATGCCTGCAAGGATAAGTATGGTCAGCTGAGAGTCGGTGCAGCAGTGGGTACCGGTGCGGGTACTGAAGAGCGTATCGACGCGCTGGTCAAAGCAGGTGTTGATGTCATTGTTGTCGATACTGCGCATGGTCATTCCAAAGGTGTTATCAATCGCGTGCGTTGGGTGAAACAGAATTATCCGGATGTGGACGTCGTCGGTGGCAACATCGCTACAGCCGAAGCGGCGCTGGCGCTGGCGGAAGCTGGTGCGGATGCGGTGAAAGTGGGTATTGGTCCCGGTTCTATCTGTACCACACGTATTGTTGCAGGTATTGGTGTGCCTCAAATTACTGCCGTAGCCAATGTGGCGACAGCCTTAAAAGATAAAGGTATTCCCGTTATTGCTGACGGTGGTATTCGTTTCTCCGGCGATATTGCCAAGGCCATTGCTGCTGGCGCGAGCAGCGTCATGATTGGCAGCCTGCTTGCGGGAACTGATGAAGCACCGGGTGAAATCGAACTTTATCAGGGCCGAAGCTATAAGGCCTATCGCGGTATGGGCTCTCTCGGTGCCATGGGGCAATCTCAGGGCTCAAGTGATCGCTACTTCCAGGACATCAAGTCCGGTGTCGATAAACTGGTCCCCGAAGGCATTGAAGGTCGAGTCGCCTGCAAAGGTCCGATGACGGCCATTATCCATCAGCTGATGGGCGGACTGCGTTCCAGTATGGGTTACACCGGCAGTGCAAATATCGAAGAGATGCGCACCAAGCCTCAGTTCACGCGCATTACCTCGGCGGGTATGCAGGAAAGTCATGTGCACGATGTAACCATTACCAAAGAGGCACCGAACTACCGCATCGGTTGAGGGCTGTTAAACAGCTGGTGAATATTCAGGCGGAGCCTGAATGAGCGCTAAAAATTGTATCTGTTACGGGGCGGCGTTGATGCTTAGCCCCGTTTTCTGTTTCAAAGGTGAGTGAATTTTCATGTCAGATATCCATGCCCATCGCATATTGATCCTCGATTTCGGGTCCCAATACACCCAGTTGATAGCCCGTCGCGTGCGGGAAATTGGCGTTTTCTGTGAAATCCGTGCCTTCGACATGACAGACGCGGAAATTCGTGAGTATGCGCCCAAGGCGATTGTACTCGCAGGTGGTCCGGAATCGGTGACCGGCAGCGACACGCCTCGCGCTCCCCAGTACGTGTTCGAGATGGGGGTTCCGGTTCTGGGGATTTGCTACGGCATGCAGACCATGGCCGAGCAGCTGGGTGGAAAAGTAGAAGGTTCCGATATTCGTGAGTTTGGTTACGCTCAGGTGGCGGCTCAAGGTAGCGCACCGCTGCTGACCGATATCAAGGATCATGTGGGTGAGGGCGGTGAGGCGCTGCTGGATGTCTGGATGAGTCACGGGGATAAAGTGGTGACCATGCCGGAAGGCTTCGAACTGATGGCCACCACTGACTCCTGTCCCATAGCCGGTATGTATGATGCGGATCGGCATTTTTACGGCGTGCAGTTTCACCCGGAAGTCACGCATACCCTTCAGGGAAAACGTATTCTTGAGCATTTTGTATTACATATCAGTGGCTGTGATGCCCTGTGGACGCCCAGTCAGATCGTTGAAGATGCCATTAAAACGGTACGCGAGCAGGTGGGCTCGGATCATGTATTGCTAGGCCTGTCTGGTGGAGTGGATTCGTCGGTGGTGGCAGCGCTGCTGCACAAGGCCATTGGCGATCAGTTGACCTGTGTGTTTGTGGACAACGGCCTGTTGCGTCTTAATGAAGGCGATCAGGTCATGAAAATGTTCGCTGACAATATGGGGGTGAAAGTCATTCGGGCCAATGCCGAAGAACTCTTTCTGTCCCGACTGGATGGAATTGAAGATCCTGAGCAGAAGCGCAAGCTCATCGGCAATACCTTTATTGAAGTGTTTGACGACGAAGCCGCCAAGATTGATAACGTTAAATGGCTGGCACAGGGAACAATCTATCCTGATGTGATCGAGTCTGCCGCGGCCAAAACCGGCAAAGCCCATGTGATCAAGTCTCACCACAATGTTGGCGGTTTGCCCGAAGACATGGCTCTGAAGCTGGTGGAACCCCTGCGTGAACTGTTCAAGGATGAGGTCCGCAAGATCGGTCTGGAGCTGGGCTTGCCCTACGATATGGTTTACCGTCATCCTTTCCCGGGCCCCGGTCTTGGTGTGCGCATTCTCGGTGAAGTGAAAAAGGAATACGCCGATTTGTTGCGACTGGCAGATAATATCTTCATCGAAGAACTGCACCGCGCCGACCTGTACCATAAAACCAGTCAGGCCTTTGCGGTATTTCTGCCGGTGAAGTCGGTGGGCGTTGTCGGCGATGCCCGTCGCTACGAGTATGTGGTGGCATTGCGAGCCGTGGAAACCATCGACTTTATGACAGCGCGCTGGGCACATTTACCCTATGAGTTTCTGGAGCGGGTCTCCAATCGCATTATTAATGAAATATCCGGCATTTCCCGCGTCACCTACGATATTTCCTCGAAGCCTCCCGCAACAATTGAATGGGAGTAAGGCGAAAGGTGGCGGACACCAAGCCTGGAGCCGAAAAGCAGGGGCCGGAAACGACTGACGAACAGTTTATGCGCCGTGCCCTGACTTTAGCGAAAGAAGCGGGAGATCAGGGAGAGGTTCCCGTCGGTGCGCTGGTGGTACTGGACGGCGAGGTCATCGGTGAGGGGCGCAATCATCCTATTATCGGGTGTGATCCCACGGCCCACGCTGAAGTGGCGGCGATCCGTCATGCCGCCGCAACAATTGATAACTACCGTATGCCCGGCGCGACCCTGTATGTGACCATTGAGCCCTGTACCATGTGTGTGGGTGCTATCGTGCATGCCCGCATTGATCGGGTTGTGTTTGGTGCCCGTGAACCGAAAGCCGGCGCTGTGGTGAGTCAGAATTCGTTGCTTGAACATGCGGCAATGAATTACAGGGTTGGCTATGCTGAAGGAGTGCTGGCAGATGAGTGCCGGCGCCAGATGAGCGACTTTTTTGCCCGCCGTCGAGCAGAGAAGAAAGCTTTGAAAGATTCGGATGGTGCTCCTGGAGAGCGCAGTGACTGAATATGAGGGGCCCACGCGCCTGCTTCTGATCTAAAGCGATATTACTAGCAATTCTACGAAGGATGAGTTTATGAAAGTGTTGGTGACAGGTGGTGCCGGCTATATCGGCAGTCATGTGGTGAAGCAATTGGGTGAGGCCGGCCACGATATTATCGTCTATGACAATCTTTCGACGGGCTATCCCTGGGCAGTCACTTACGGTGAACTGATTCAGGGTGATCTGGCTGATGTGGACAAGCTGGACCAGGTATTTGCAGATCATAATTTTGAAGCGGTTCTGCATTTCGCTGCACACATAGTCGTGCCGGAATCGGTCGAGAATCCGCTCAAGTACTATCGCAATAACACGCGCAATACGCTGAATCTTTTGGGCGTGATGGAAAAGTACAAAACCCCTTACATGGTGTTTTCGTCCACCGCTGCCGTATATGGCATGCCGGATGAGAAGGTGTTGACCGAAGAGATGCCACTGGCGCCTATCAATCCTTATGGTGCTTCCAAGATGATGAGCGAACAGATGATTCGCGATCTGTCTTTTGCCTCCGATCTCAAACATGTGATTCTGCGCTACTTCAACGTGGCCGGTGCAGACTTGTCGAGTCGTCTCGGACAGGCAACACCAGAAGCGACTCACCTGATCAAGGTGGCTTGCGAATGTGTCAATGGCGCGCGACCCGGAATGAAGGTATTCGGTACTGACTACGACACCCGCGATGGCACCTGCATTCGTGATTACATCCATGTGGATGATTTGGCCAAAGCCCACGTCATGGCACTGGACTACATGGCAAAAGGTGGCGATTCCGAGACCCTGAACTGTGGCTATGGTCGAGGGTTTACGGTGAAGGAAGTGATCAAGATGGTGCAGGAGAGGTCTGGTGTTGATTTTCCGGCTGAAGAAGTCGGTCGACGTGCCGGGGATCCGGATGCCCTGATGGCCGACAATACCCGTATCAAACAGGTGTTGGGCTGGACCCCGGATCATGATGATCTGGGTGTGATCGTTCAATCTGCGCTGGATTGGGAAAAGGTCTGGCAGCAGCGCAAGCAGGAAGCGTAATTTGAGCACGTCATTTCAACTGGATCAGCGCCTGCAGGCGGATACCTTGCCGCTGGCTTCGTGGCCCCTGTGCGAAGTCTTGCTGATGAATGAATCCCGCTATCCCTGGGTGATCCTGGTACCCCGGGTTGCGGAAACTACCGAGCTGTATCAGCTGGATTCGCAGCAACGCATGCAGCTGGATCGCGAATCGGTATTTCTGGGTGAAGCCCTGATGCAGGCCTTTGAGGGTGACAAGCTTAATGTGGCTGCGCTGGGGAATGTAGTCAGCCAGTTACACATTCACCATATTGTGCGGTTCCAGACTGATGAAGCCTGGCCGGCACCAGTCTGGGGAAAATTTCCGGTGCAGGCAATGAGTGAATCCGAGATCGCTGCGCGGATGCAGAGCCTCTCGGTGATTACTGACAAGTCCTGGTAGCCTTGGCGCTGTTCTCTGGAGCCAGCCAGTAAGGTCTGCATGTCTGTTACTGATCAGAAAACCCTGATGAAATATCTTTCCTCTTATGCGGAACCGGAAGCGCGCGCAGCGCTTCCGGAGTTACCGTACTTCAGACATGTGCTGGTCGTGCCAGTGTTTGATGAAAGCCTGTCCGCCATTGAGAAGGTGCTGGCGGCTGGTTGTGACCGCTCGAGTTTGACTGTCCTGGTTTTCAATGTACCGGAAAGTGCTGCGCCGGCCGCCCGCGCACGTACGCAAGAAAGCCTGAATGAATTGCTTGCCAGGTATGCGTTTACCGAGTGTGGAGACGGTGTCTTTGTTGTCAGTTTTCAAGACGGGCAAAGTTTGCTGGTACTGGATCGGGTCAGTGATGGCAAGAGCCTGCCGGCCAAGCAGGGAGTTGGCCTGGCCCGCAAGCTGGGTCTGGATATCGCCCTTGCTTTAAGTTGGCGACAGCAGCTGTCGGGAAAACCTATGCCTGCCTGGTTGCATTGCAGTGATGCCGATGTCGTATTTCCTCTGAACTATTTTGACATTGCTGAGCCTAAAGTCGGGCAGGTGGCGAGCGTTTACGACTTTGAGCATGTGGCGGAACCCGGCTGGGAAGTAACGACGAAACTCTACGACTTTCGTTTGCGCTACTATGTCGCTGCGCTGGCATGGGCAGGGTCGACTTATGCGTTTCATACGATCGGATCGACCCTTGCGGTGACTCCACAGGCTTACGCGATTGTCCGGGGTATGCCCCGGCGCTCGGGCGGCGAGGATTTTTATTTTCTGAACAAGCTGGCCAAGATCGGGACTGTCCGAAGTCTGGAGGCTCCCCGTCTGCAGATTGCCGGACGACCCAGTGACCGGGTGCCATTCGGTACCGGACCAGCGCTGAGCAAGATCGCCGACCTGGACGATCCGATCCGCGATTATCGCCTGTACCACCCCCGCTGTTTTGCACTGTTGAGCGTGCTGCTTGCGAAAGTGAAGACACTGTCGCAGGCGCTGATGAGCAAGCGTATTTCGAGTGATATCAATGTCGGCACGCACCTGACGGAACGATGCCGGGAGGCGCTGGACGATAGCCAGTTTGCAGCCCTGCAGAGTGCGCTGGCGAGTTTGGGTATTGAGCGTTTCTGGAAGCATTTGCAGGGTCAGTCAGGTCAGAATCTGGAAACAGCGTTTAATGCTTGGTTTGATGCCTTTATCACGCTAAAGTTCGTGCACCATTTACGTGATCAGGTCTATCCAAACCTGGCGCTGAGTGAGTTGAGCAAGGAGGCCCTCTGGTTGCCGCCCGCGCTCAAGGATGAGTTAGAAGGACTATTGCAGACGAGGTGAGATTGAAAGCGATTACATCCTTAAGGCCCTGGCAATATGAAGTGTCAGGTGGATTTGTTGTTCGGGGAGTGTACTCGGAACCTACCGGCAAGCCGGTGTTGCATTTTATCCATGGCAATGGATTTTGCGGATTAACCTACGAAAAGATGTTGGCCGAATTGCAGGACGAGGTCGACATATTTATCAGCGATGCTCAAGGACACGGTGACAGTGATGAAGGCGGTGAATATGCTGGCTGGGATCGCAGCGCCCGTTACTTTGCCGAGGTTTGGTCACACTTCTCCCATCTCTGGAATGACGTGCCGCGCATCGCCTGCGGTCATAGCTACGGCGCGGTCATGTCGACTCTGATCATGTCGAAACAGCCTGAACTGTTTGATGCCGGGCTATTGCTTGATCCTACCTATGCGCCGCCCAAACTGGCCCGCACCTTTTCGGTATTGGGTTCATTGGGTTTGATGCAGCGAACCTCACTGGCGAGGCAGGCGCGGGTGCGTTCGGTGTCCTGGTCGGATGCTGATTCCCTTTGGGAATACTTTCACCAGCGCGGGGTATTCAAGGGCTGGGATGATGAGTGTTTGCAATCCTATCTGGATCACGCCATGACGAGGGAGCCGGATGGCAGTTTCAGCCTGAAATGCCCGCCGCGGATCGAAGCGGATATTTTTGCTACCTATCCGCGCCAACTGTGGCGAGCCATTGCGACCATTCGTCAGCCCGTGACCATGTTTTATGGTGAAAAAACCTTTCCCTTTATTTTGAATTCCCGCGACAAGATCCGTCGCAAGAACCCACGTTTTGATTTCTGCGAGATGCCCGGAGGTCACTGCTTTATGCAGGAAGACCCCATTGCTACGGCTCATGAAATGAGCATGAAATTAAAACTGCTGCTTTCACGAGTACCGATGATCAGCAAGGATGCAGTGTAAACAGCGTGATTTCGCTGCGGGTGCCCAGGCGCAGGAAAGGCCCCCAGGTACCTGTTCCTTCCGATACATAGAGCGTGGCATGCTCGAAATGATAGAGACCGCGGGTGCGGTCGAAGACCCGACGCACCAGCAGGTTGAAGGGCATGATCTGACCACCGTGGGTGTGACCCGATAGCATCAAATCGACACCATGTTCGGCGCAGGCTTCCAGTCCCACGGGGCGGTGATACAGCAGGATGGTGTAGCGAGATGGATCGACAGGGAGGGTTGGTAAGACCTTGGCAACCTGCAGGGCATCTTCCTGATCATCGATACCAAGAAGCGTCAGTTCTTCGTACTGCATGGCCTGATTGCGCAGGACATTCAGTCCCAGATTATTCAGCCTCTGCATAATGGCATCAAAATCCTCATAGCGCTCATGATTGCCGGTGCAGTAATAGACCGGGCATTGCAGCTCTTTAAGAGATCGCAGCTTGTCTTCGGTAATACCAGGCTGATCGATAAAGTCGCCGGTAATGCAGAGGAAATCGGGCTGAAGTCGATTGATGCGATGCACCAGTTGCTCGAGAAAACGGATAGAACGGGAGCCGATATGCACATCGGAGATTTGAACGAAGCGATAGCGCTGGTTCACCTTACTGGAATCAAGTCGAACTTCCCGGACGAGGGGCGAGAACGCATGGCGCACACCCAGCAAGAGTACGAGTGTCATAATGCTCAGCACGGCGTGGCCGGCATTGAGGGGACTGAGCACGTCTATGAAGACCGCGATCTCAAAAACAAGAAGAACGATCAGGGTCAGAAAAGCGGCGCCCAGTATAAAGTCGGCGGTGTTACGCAGGAAAAATACCCAGAGACCATCGCGTCGATAGAGCACGCGACGGGCAATGATCTGGGATAAGGTAACCGGGATCAGCACCGTCAGGGTTGTCGCCAGAGACCATTCCAACCAATCGGCCAGCCGCAGCACCGGGTAAATAAACAGCGGAATGTGCAGCAGCAGGGCGATGGTGATAAAGCGACTCATGGCGATGAAATGGCAGAATCGATCAGGCGAACTTGCGACGCAGGTTCAGCTTGAAATCATTCTTCATATGACGACAGAACGAACGAAATACTTTTAGTCCCGGTTCAGGAGCCTTGCCTTCTCCCAGACGGATGATTTGCCAATAGTAAAAGCCCACCTGACCAAAACTGTTGATGGCCTTGATGACATTGGATGAGCTGTTGTTGCCGAAGAAGCCGCTACCCAAGACCAGGTTGTTCTCGTAGTCATCGAGCTGATCCAGCTCGCCGGCGATCAGTCGTTTGGAGCAATCCGGTTGCGTGCATAGCGGTCGAGCCAGTCCGACCACATCGACTTCACCATTCTCCAGGGCTCGCTCCATGACATCGCGACTGCGAAAACCACCGGTTACCATTATCGGGATTTTTGCGGCCGCCTTGATGCGTTCTGCATATTCAATAAAGTAAGCCTCGCGCTTGCGTGTGCTTTCGCGCACATCCTTCGGTTCGACACCAATCAGACTGAGTTGCTCGTAGGTACCGCCGGAGATTTCCAGCAAGTCGACACTGTCCTCGCCGAGCCAGCCTGCGACCGTTACACAGTCATCCAGGCTGAAGCCGCCTTTTTGAAAGTCCGCCGAATTGAGTTTGACGCTGACCGGATAGCCAGGGCCGACGGTTTCCCTTACCCGACGAATAATGTGGCGAATGATGCGGGCGCGGTTTTCCAGTGAGCCGCCCCATTGATCAGTACGCTGATTGATTTTCGGAGACAGAAACTGACTCAGCAGGTACCCATGGGCACAGTGAATCTGCACACCGGTAAAGCCAGCGGCCTTCACCAAAGCCGCCGAGCGCGCGAAGCGTTCGATCACTTCTTCAATGTCGGCCTCGGTCATGGCGCGGGGTTTGCCAAAATTGCCGAGCATATCCAGATGCACATCCGAAGGTGACAGGGGTTGGCTGTTTACAATGCGGGGACATTGCCGACCGGGGTGATTCAGTTGCACCCAGAGCTGATTGCCGGCTACCGTACCGGCCCTGGCCAGTCGTTTGTATAGCTCCAGCGCACCATCGTCTTCAAGCACCATATTGCCTGCGCGTTCCAGGTAGCGTCGGTCAATCATGACATTGCCGGTGATCAGCAAACCTGTGCCGCCTTCTGACCAGGTCTGGTAAAGGCGGTCAAGGCGTTCGGTTGGGCGATCGAATGGATCGGCAAGTCCTTCGGTCATGGCGCTTTTTCCCAGACGATTGGGAATCGATACGCCGCAGGGGAGAGGCAGAGGTAAAGCGAGTGGACTGGTCATGATGCGATCTCTTTTTTACTTGTTTTCTCGGTGTGTGTTTGTCATTCAGGGAGCCGGATTCACCCTGGTAATACGCGTGCTGATCTGATGCCCCTTGGGCAGATGATAAACCGACTCAAGTGGAGTGAAGGGGCTGTTGGTGCCGGGCTCCAAACGGGTATTCATCTTCCAGGTTTCGCTTGAGACTTCATTGCCTCTGGCATCCAGTACCCGGCTCACCAGCGTCAGGCTATCGATGGCCAGAGGGCCACGGTTACTGATGCGGACCAATAATGGCCCTTTGGGATCCTGGTGGTGAGTGATGGCCAGGTACTTGCCGGGCTGCTGATTAATTTCCAGTCGCGCCAGGCGAACGCGCGCCTGCTCCCCGTATTCCCCCGAAGACGTTGCTGCCTGGGAGTACAGGCTTTGCGCGCGCTGCTTGTCTCCGGCTTGCTGATAAAGTTGACCCAGTTCCAGGGCTGCAACGCTGGTGGGCAGCAGGGAAAGACTTTTCTCGTAATCGCTGCGCGCCGCTTGCAGCTTACCGAGAGACTCTTGCGTCTCCGCACGGCTCAGGTAATAGGAAAACTGGTCCGGATGTAACTGCGTGGCTTTGTTGTGGGCAGTTAGAGCAAGCTCGGATTTGCCCTGCTTTTCGAGAATCGATCCGCGCAGGGAATGGAACAAGGCCTCTCTGGGTTCGATTTCAATGGCTGCATTTACCAGATTCAGGGCATCGTTGAGTTCGCCATTCTGCAAGGCGCGTGCTGCCTTGTCGGCATTGTTGTAGGCATATTGTTTGGATTTCAGATAGGCGATGGCTTCCTGATAGGCCTGTTCTCCCAAACGTCCGTTCTTGACGCTGAGCGCGCTGGCGGTTTCCCTGTTTTTGGCAACACGCTCCGGCGAAGGAGGATGTGACGCGAACAGACCTTCGAGCCAGCCGGCTTTGCGGCCTTCCGAGAATTTGACGAACAGCTCCTGAAGTTCAACGGCACCTTGCAGGTCATAGCCGGCGCGCGCCATATACTGCATGCCGTAGAAATCGGATTCCAGTTCGTGATCGCGACCGTATTTAGCCACGGTCAGCCCCGCTCCCAGGGTAGCCCCGCCGATAATGAGTTGACGATAGTCATTGTCCGCCAGCGTTAAGCCCAGTCCGGCCAGGCCTGCCTGCATCAGGATATTGTCGCGCATGCGCTGGGCGCCATGGCGTGCTGCTGCATGGACGATCTCGTGGCCGAGCACCGCTGCCAGCTGGGCTTCGTTTTCGAGCTGTACCAGCAGGCCCCGGTTGATCGCAATTTTGCCGGATGGAAGGGCCCAGGCGTTGGGTACGGAGTTGTTGAGGATGACGAATTCATAGGGCAGTTCCGGCTGATCGGATACTGCCGCCAGTTTCTGTCCGACTCTGCTGACGTAGGCACTCAATTCAGGGTCAAGATAGTACACGCCGCCCTGGGATTGCTGAGCCGGTTTGTATTGGCTTCTGCCGATATCCAGATCATCCTGGGCTGAGGTAAACAGCAGTTGTTTCTCGCCGGTAACGGGATTGACGGAACAGGCCGAAAGCCAGCTTAGCGTAATGAGAAATAGAAAGAGGGTGAAAACGGGATGTGATGAAGTCATATGCCTGGATCGTCTCGTTCAGCAAAAGCTTTGATACATGTGAGCGGAGCAACTGACCGCTGGTCATGGCGTTTTATTGTGCGCCAGAGTCTTCCATGCTGGCAAGTTTCAGCAGTGGCAATGAAGCATTTCACTTCCGGGACGACTCTCAATATACTGTGCGCCAGATCACAAAACCGATGCGGGCCCCGGGCACCATCGCGTTCCAACGTCATGTTTTCAGGAAGTGTTGTATGAGAGATGAAACCGAGCTCTTGTCTCAGGTTGAACAGTTTATTGGTGTGCTGGCCCAGTGTCATGAGCTGGAAATCGGGGTGGTATCGGCTCGGGAAAACGAACTGATTCTGGAGTTGCCCTACAGCGAAAGGATTATCGGTAATCCGGATACGGGTGTGATTCACGGGGGCGCCATCACCACTTTGATGGACACCACCGCGGGCTCGGCGGTCCTGTGTGCCATGCCCGAATTTGAGCTCTGCCCGACGCTGGATCTTCGGGTGGACTACATGCGTTCTGCCAAGCCTGGCCAGTCGGTCTATGCCCGGGCCAGCTGCTATCGGGTTACCTCAAACATTTTGTTTATGCGCTGCGAGGCCTATCAGGTTGATCGTACTGTCGCCCACTGTGTCGCGACCTTTATGCGCATGGGAGCGAAGGGAATTCCCTCTCTGGTCCACATGACCAAAGGCGTTGAATTGAATTTCGAGCCGGGCCAACACCCCTTCAAGCTTGCACCCAATTTCCGTCAGGTCGTCTCGGAGTTGAACGGCTCCCGCAATTACCAGGTGCTGATAGACGCCATTCCCTACGCACAACTGATCGGCATTGGAGTGGATGAGCACTGTGACGAGCAAACCTTTGTACTGAAACGAAAAGACAGCAATATCGGCAATCCGATTCTACCGGCGATTCACGGGGGCGTGATTGGTGGTTTTATGGAATTGTCCGGCGCACTGCATTTGCTGGCCTCACAGTCGACACCGAAGTTTCCAAAGATTATCGATTTCTCGCTCGACTATCTCCGCGCCGGCCAGAACCGGGATACCTACGCCTACTGCGAGGTCACCCGGCAGGGCGGCCGGGTCGCCAATGTGGAGGTCCACGCCTGGCAGGAGTCCCGTGATAAACCCATCGCGCTGGCGCGGGCCCACTTTCTCCTGGAAGACTAGGAATGCTCCGTTAGATAGCCTGAAACTTCCTAGTGCCCCGGCGTGGCGGTTTGTCCGGTCTGCAGGCGGAAGATCTGATAGGGGCCTTTTTGGGCAATATAGCCGTCCGGCTTCGCAATCACATGCTGCAGCGCACTGGCGGTCACATACAGCCAGCCCTCCGGTCCGAAACTGAAGCCGTCAGGCCAGCGTAGCTGTTCACTTTTTATCAAAGTAGACAGCTCGCCACGGGCATTGAGCATGGTAATGGCATTGTGCTCCAGATCGCTAATGTAAAGATTGCCATGGTCGTCACTGGTAATGCCATCACTCATGGTTTTCAAGGCAAAGCGTTCGACTTTGGCCGCAAGGGCTTCCTCGTTCAGACTCTGATCCAGCAAATCACTGACGCGAACCCGATGCATGTGATCATCGGTGACCGGCGCAAAGTAAAGCCACTCGTTGCGGCGGTCCAGTGCAATGGAATCGACGCCGGGACGGATAGCAAAGACACCGAACATCAGCATCTTCTGTCCACCTACTACGGGCACGTATTTGTCCGGCTCAACGGATTCATGATCGTCCAGCAGACGACGGGCTGTTTGTTTTTGTACGTCGTAAACGATTAGGGCCGGGTCGAGCCCGAGAATGCTGGCATCGGCAATAAAGATAAAGTTTCCGCCCCGGTCTACCTGAAAATCATTCAGATGAGAGCCAAGCCCGGCGATGTCTTTTGGAAAATCATAGCGGTGAACAATCTCCCGGCTATCCAGATCAATGGCGGCCAGTTTCGGTTGGCCGCTACCATGCTGGGCATAGTCCAGTATCCAAAGACGATTCTGTTGATCAATGCGTAGGGAGAGCACGGATTCAAACTGGATCTCACCTTTCACTCTGAGTGGTTCGGCCTTGCCATCTTTCAGCTCAGCCAGGTTGTATTCGGGACGACCTTCCGGATGGAAAGTGAAAAATACCTCGCCCTGGGCGGAAACGGCAATGTTGCCCGGCGGATAAGGAAGATCGGCGACCTTCTCGAGCTGCTGGTCAGACAGACGGGGTTCGGATGTGCGATCAGGGAAGGCATCGCCGCCGCCATAGATGGCATCGAGCACGGCTGCGGAGAGACCGATCAACACAATGACGGAAAACAGAATCATGACCAGTGTGCGTAGCATAGAATTTTCTTCTTGTGGGGGAGAGTGGAAAACGTATGGCGCCACATTAAATCACAAGCCGGCGTGCAGAGCATGCTTGAATTTATTTTGAGCGTCCCCACATACCTGACGAACATAATTTTGCGTGGCGGGACCCGAAGGGTCAGCCACATGCACTGCTGCCGGATACCGCATGGCGGGGTCCGCGACACAAGTACCGAACCAGTAAATACAGGTCAGATAAATACAGGTAAAGAGAAACGCTATGGCAACACAAGAAAACCTCGAGACCAATCAAGAGACCCTAGGCTTCCAGACCGAAGTGAAGCAGCTGCTTCACCTGATGATTCACTCCTTGTACAGCAACAAGGAAATTTTTCTGCGTGAATTGATTTCCAACGCGTCGGACGCAGAAGACAAACTGCGCTTTAAAGCCCTGTCAGATGATTCCCTGTACGAAGACGATGGTGACCTGAAAATTCGTCTTGAATTTGATGAAGAAGCGAAAACCGTGACCATTACCGATAACGGTATTGGTATGTCCCGGGAAGATGTGGTCGATAACCTGGGCACAATCGCCAAGTCGGGTACAGCCGAATTCATGAAACAGCTTACCGGTGACAACAAGCAGGATTCCCAGTTGATTGGTCAATTTGGTGTCGGTTTTTATTCTGCGTTCATCGTCGCGAAAAAAGTAGATGTGTATACGCGTAAAGCAGGTGAGCCAGCAGCAGAAGGCGTGCACTGGTCATCCGAAGGTGAAGGCGAATTTACCATTGCGTCCATTGACAAGCCTGAGCGTGGCACCAAGATTGTGTTGCATCTGAAAGATGAAGATGCCGAGTTCGCCAATGGCTGGCGCCTGCGCAGTCTGGTGAAGAAATACTCCGATCACATTGCCTTCCCGGTGATCATGAAATCCGAGCCCATGCCCGCGCAGGAAGGTGAGGAACAGAAAGAGCCTGAAGACGAAACCGTTAACGAAGCGACGGCGCTGTGGACCTTGTCCAAAAATGAAATCAAGGACGAAGAATACAAGTCCTTTTACAAGCATATCTCCCACGACTTCCAGGATCCGATGAGCTGGTCCCACAATCGTGTGGAAGGTAAGCTGGAATACACCAGTCTGTTGTATATCCCGTCAAAAGCTCCGTTTGATCTGTATAACCGTGAAGTACCTCGAGGCCTCAAGCTCTATGTGCAACGCGTATTCATTATGGATGATGCCGAGCAGTTCCTGCCGCTGTATCTGCGTTTCGTCAAAGGTATTGTGGATTCCAATGACCTCTCCCTGAACGTCAGTCGCGAAATCCTGCAGAGTGACAAAGCCGTCGAAAGCATGAAAACTGCCTTGACCAAACGTGTGCTGGATATGCTTGGCAAGATGGCCAAAAACGAACCCGAGCAGTACCAGGCGTTCTGGGATGAGTTTGGTCAGGTGATCAAGGAAGGTCTGGCTGAAGATTACGCCAACAAGGAAAAGATTGCCAAGCTGCTGCGTTTTGCCACCACGAACGGTGATGCAACACAGAACCAGTCGCTGGATGACTATGTCAGCCGCATGCAGGAAAACCAGGACAAGATCTATTACGTCAGTGCCGAAAGTTACGCGGCCGGTATCAGCAGTCCACACATGGAGATTTTCCGCAAGAAGGGTATCGAAGTGATTGTCCTGAGTGATCGTATCGATGGCTGGATGATTTCCTACCTGAACGAATTCGAAGGCAAGCACATTCAGGACATCACCAAGGGTGAGCTGGATCTGGGCGAAATTGAAGGTGAGGAAGACAAGAAACAGCAGGAAGAAGCCAGCAAGACCTATGAAAGTCTGATCAAGCAGATCAAGGAATTGCTGAAAGACAAAGTGGAAGACGTGCGCGTCACCAATCGACTGACCGACTCGCCAGCCTGTCTTGTCGCCGGTGCCCACGATATGGATGCACAGATGAAAAAGATCATGGAAGCCGCGGGTCAGAAGGTTCCCGAAACCAAGCCAAGCTTTGAGATTAACCCTGAACATCCTCTGGTTAAAAAGCTCAATGACGAGCAGAACGAAGAGCGCTTCAATGATCTGACCTTTGTTCTGTTCGATCAGGCGGCTCTGGCCAGCGGTGAGCAATTGAAAGAACCCGGCACATTTGTCAGTCGATTGAACAAATTGCTGCTCGACTTGTCTAACTGATTGCTAGCGATTAGACCCCTTGTCATCAAGGAGCCTCGACCTTTGGTCAGGCTCCTTTTTTTGTGCCTTGAATAGAATCATGTTGTCGATTCTGCTGTGGAGCCAGGCTGTCTTCTCTGCTAATTTAAAGGCAGAGGTCACTGCTTATGAAACATTTTCCGATTGTCTTAATCCTCCTGTCACTGGGCATAAGTGCCATGACCCAGGCAGACAGCATGCGAATCAGCTATGGCTACGTCGTCGGTGTTGAGCGGCTGCCACTGGATACCCGTCCCCATACCCATGGAGGCGCATTGATTGGCGGCTTGCTCGGTTTGTGGAGTGGCGAGGGGCAATCCGGCAGTAACAAAGCACTGCGTGCACTAGGTGGTGCGGCGATCGGATCTGCGATTGGACGCTCCGCAGCCCAGGACTATGTATACCGTTATGTGGTGGATGTGGGTAATCAGACCATGCGCACCGTGTTGATAGAATCCTCCGGCTTTCATATGGGAGATTGCGTCGCCATAGAGCATGGGCGTTCCGCCAACCTCCGTCGCGTCGCACCGGTATTCTGCGAACGTGAAATGCCTCGTACTTACCAAAAGATTCATATCGAAAGTGCCAATGCCTGCGAACAGGCCAAGCGGGGCGTACTGGATGCCAAGGGAGAGGAAGCGATTGAGGAAGCCGCCCTCAAAATGCGGGTACTGTGTCAGGATTAGTTGTTTGAGCTAAGCGCTCTGCGAGGGCTTTGAATCTCGCTTTTCCTTGGCTGAGCGCCATGCTGACTTTGCCATCATGTGATTTTTTCTCTTTTAGTCGTGTTTCTCTCCTCCTTTTTCTAGATACACGTTTCTTTTCTTCCCTTTTGCACGCGGATTTACCCTTCCTCCTTTGTCTTGATACAAGTTTCTTTTCTTCCCTTTTGCTCGCGCAAAAGGGAAGCGGAAAAGCGCGCCCCCGGTTCATGGCCGCTTTGCGGTGCCTTCGCGTCTCGGCAAAATCAGCGCGCTGACAAACTCGCCTGCGGCTCAGACATGCCAGCGCTTGAATCTGATTTTTCCAGCATCGCTCAGCCATTCACACGGGTAGGTGTCCAATCGGCTTATCTCCTGCCAAAGATTTTTATCGATGGCCAGCTATGTTAGAAATCCCACCCTTTTACTGACTCATTGTCTGGCTGAGAGAGCGACGCATTGAATGGAAAAAGGCTGAGACCCAGACATGCCAGGGTTTGGATCTGATGTTTCCGGTATCGCTCAATCATTTACTGGGGGTAGGTGTCCAATCGGCTTATCTCCTGCACGAGAGATTCATCGACAGCCTGTCAGGTTAGAGCGCCCACCCTTTTCCGACCCTTTGTCTGGCTAAGGGAGCGCAGCATTGAATGGATATAAGGCTGTGGGTGTTTGAGCCGCAGGCGAGTTTCCACAGTCGCCATTCGGTGCAAGCGAACGAAGGTATCGCGTAGCGACCAGACAGTGGCGTCGTGATTTTTGCCTCCTTTGTATCAAGACAAAGGAGGAAGGAAAATTCTGTGTGCAAAGGGAAGAAAAACTCGCAGCAAGGCAAATGCGGCAAAGAGCCAATCGAGTGCAAAAGGGAAGAAAAGAAACGTGTATCAAGACAAAAGAGGAAAGGGATATCTCCGTGAAAAATAAAAAAATCCAACAAGACGATTGAAGCTGAGAACAGCCTACAGCGATTGATAAATCTCCTCATATCGAGTCGCAGTATGGCTAATCAGAAAAGGTTCCAGGCAGGTTGGGGCATGCTGGTGGATATGTTCGATCAGGGATGAATCGTCGCGCATACGCAAAATGGCGTCTGCCAGTTGCTGCGGCTGGCCCGGATCAATCAGCAGGCCGTTTTCGCCATCCTGAATAATGTCGGGGATACCGCCTGCGCATGTACCAATTACCGGAAGTCCCGCCATACTGGCTTCAAGAATGACCGAGCCGAGTCCCTCGCTGTGCGATGGGTGGATGAGGAGATTCGCTGCTTCGAACCAATCCCCCATGTTGCTCTGTTTACCAGTGAAGCAGACGTTATCCAAGCCCGATGCCTGGTTTTTCAACATGCTTTCTTCGGGGCCGTCACCAAGAAAGCAGAACTGAATATCCTTATGTGTTTCCTGTAGCAAGCGCGCGGCTTCAATACTGACATCATAGCCTTTGTGCCGGTAAAGCTTGGCGGCTTGAATCACCAGAAATTTGCCGTTGAAGCGTTGTCGGATCTGGGACACGGCTTCGGGATTCACCGGATAACTCACTGGCGAGCTGGGAATGATTTCGGTTGCTACCGATGGCAGAGCCTTCTCGATTTCGTTTGCAATCGCTGAGCTGAGACCAATCACCCGGGCGGCACGTCGATAGGCCAGTCGCAACAACGCTTTTTGCTTGACGGGATTATCGACACGGCGGGTAATCAGATAAGGAATGCCGGTCAAAAGGTGTTGCAGTAAGGCCCAATACACGGCCTTCGCTTCATGTACATGCAAGGCGTCACAGCCATGGGTCACGGAACGACCGTGCTTGAGTAAGAAGTGGGGTGTTTCGATAACATGGCAACCGGCGTCCCTGGCCGCCATGGCAAGGGGACTTCGGGGGTTGGTAATGACGCTCAGTTGATAGCCGCGTCGGAGTTGCTCGCGGATAAGTGTCATGGTCTGGTTTTCGCCACCGCTGTATCCGGACGCAAGATTAACGTGGCAAATATTCATCGCTATAAACTGCTTGAACTGTATGAGTCATGAAGTGGGTTGGGTGAGGAAAAACGACGCGCAGTGCGCAGAGCTGACATTAACCTTTTTGAAACACATTGGTCTGGTTTCGGCCGCCTTCTTTTGAGGCATATAGGGCCTGATCCGCCTGTTCCAGCCAGGTTTTGTAGTCCGTCAGACTCTCATCTGCCTGACTGATGCCAAGGCTGATGGTGAATTTGATCGTCTGATCTTCATGGACCACTTCCAGTGCTTCGATCTGTTTACGCATGCGCTCACAGAAAACGAGAGCGGCCTCGGCATCGGTGTTACCCAGAATTACGCCAAACTCCTCACCACCATAACGTCCGGCAATATCCGTTTTGCGCAGATTTTCGCGCAATACGGCAGAGACCAGCTTGATCACTTCATCGCCGGCCTGGTGACCGTAGGTGTCGTTAACTCGCTTAAAATGGTCAATGTCAAACATCACCACGGAACAGGTGCTCTTGTAGCGTTTATAGCGCGCGAACTCCAGGGTCAGGCACTCTTCCCAGTAACCACGGTTATTCAACTGTGTCAGTCTATCGGTGCGGCTCAATTGCTCGAGTTCGGCATTGGCGGACTCCAGTGCTTTACGGTTCGATGCAATGTCGGTGACGTCGTAAATGATAATGGCGATGTGATTGACAATACCGTCCGCGGACATGAGCGGCGAAATGGTAATGTTCTGATACATGAATTCTTCGGTCCCGGTGATGGGGCGATAATTCTTGAACTTGAACAGGTAAGGGCGCTGTTCCCAGGTCATGAACGATCGGCTCTTGAGCATAAACACCGAATTACTTTTGTGACGTAGCCAGGCTTCCGGGAGCTCTTCAAAGAGATCAAAAATATTCTTGTCTTTTACCTGAAGAGGCCCAAGGCCTGAATGGTTCTCCATGAAACCATTCCACACCTTGACCTGAAAATTCTTATCCAACACCACCAGACCGACGTCGATGGTCTGGAGCATATCCATCAGCCAGTGAAATTCCTTGATGTCGATCGAATTTTGCGCCATAGGTAATCTAGTTCATCAGGTAAGAGAGACGTTTGTAAAGGTTATCCAGAGAGTCTTCGGTAAACAGCAGCAACAGGTCACAGCTGATGTTGTAGTTTTCGATTTCGTAGGTGATTTCGATGGCCAGGGTTTTTTTCCAACGCGTTGAATTGGCTTTGATCAATTCGCTGACTTTGACATGTTGTCCCAATACAACGGGATGGCCCTGGCTGAAGCCGATATCCAACTGACTGGCAATGCCGTTAGTGCAAGCGCCAGCCAGGATGCTAGACACTTCCATCAATAGTTCCAGCTCAACGGTACGGTTGACCTCACCCTTGTAGTCCAGAAGTTTGGCCATGTCGGCAAAACTGGAATCACTGAATATCAGCAGCGCTTCCCCTGATATGCCGGAACCGATAAAGCCCTGACACACAGCCGAATAGGTGTCGCCTTGTTCGGTGAGCGAAAGCGCCATCTGCAACTCGCTCACTTCCAGTACATTGACATTCGGAATCGGTAGTTTGACGAAGACGTTCAGCAGGCGGGCAAGCAAATCAGCTGCCTGACCCATGGCGACATTGGAAATTTCCTGAATGCAATCCCGGTATTCGATTTTTCCGCTTTCGCCTTTGATTACCGGGGCTGGAGCTTTGGCGGGGGCCGCGTCCTCACTTTCCGTCGGTGCCGCGGCCGCACCGGGTCGATACAGACCGAATTGTTCCAGTAAACCACCGAGCTTGTTTTGATCAATGGGCTTCTTGATAAATTCAATGGCACCAAGCTTTTTCACGCGTTCGTGAGCTTCGGGCTGAATGTCGCCAGATACCACGATAACCATGGTTGGCAGATCCAGTTTTTGAATCTGCTCCAGTGTTTCGTAACCGTCCATCACTGGCATGTTCAGATCCAGGAACATGATATCGCCTTTGCCATCCTGAATGGCTTCCAGAGCTTCTTCACCATTACCGGCAAACGAGATCTCGATATCCCAGTCTTCAGGGAGAGAGCGAGCCATTTGTTTTCGAGCGACACTGGAATCGTCACAAATGAGGACGGGGGTTGTCATAGGTTCAGGATAATCCTGTTATGGAATGTGATGAAACAAGAAACGCGAACGTTTTTCATAGTGTTAGTTAAGAACAAATGCCGCGCTTCGGCAAGTGATTATAGGTAATATCTTCCGTAGGGATAGCGGCTTACTATCCATTTCACTCCTTTGGGGGAGGCAGGGGCAGTGTTTTCCACTGCAACGCGCAAAGGCTGGCGTGTTTCTATATAATTGGAACCGCCCGACCCGTTCCCTGGAATGATCCATTTACCTGGCAGAAATGTAGATGAATAGATGGCAAAAACGCACTAATGATCAGCTGTTTTACGCGCAGACGCTGCTTGCTTTGCATGATGAGTTGTCGGCGTCAGGTAGTACCGCTCAGCTAAGTTTGCGTAGTCTGGTGGCGGGGGCCGGACAGAGTATCGCTGAAGCCTGGCGTTGTTGGCTCAATGAGCTGCTGGGTTTTCAAAAAGAAAGCCCGGCTTCCATTACCACCAGCTTTTCGTTGTTTTTGGATCTGGCGGATCAGGACTGGTCTGAAGTGCAGCGCTTGATAAATCTGAAAAAGGCACCAGATAGTTGGTTAGCAATCATGCTTAGAGGGATAGTCGAGCCCGGGTCGATTAGTGATGCAGAAATGCCAGGCGAGGCTACCGGGTCAGATGATATGATAATTGCCGTGTCCGGTAAGGAAAGCGCACAGAACTTTTGGCACGCAGCGGTTATGTCACAGGTCCTGGCAGAATTTAAAGAATACGTGGCAGCGGTAAGGTCTGAACAGACCGAATGGTAGCCACAAACGATCAGGAGTCGTAATGAGTAGTTCCTATCTGGAAATCGTAGAATTGGAAGACGGCAGCTTCGCACTTCAGAGAATGGACGAAGATGGTGAACCGCTGGTTGTCATCAATTTCTCTGACGAGGTAAGCGATTACCTGAAGGAAAATCAGGTAGCTGTCGCAAAGGCCATGATTGGCGCCGGTGTGCAGGCAGCCGGAGCGCTGTCCAAGGCTGTTATGGATGCCGAAGATCAGGAAAGTTCCGAACATCACACCTTGCATTAAATGATATAGCTGCCTCTGATCGGAGGCAGTCTCCTAGCGGCCACGCAGAATAATGCCGTGGCTGTCACCTAAGGCCGAGGCCTGTTCCAGAATCTCTAGTTCATCCCCTGTTAGCTGGTCCGCCCAGACAACTACGGCGTGACATGTTCCGGCAGCCAATGCCTTTCTGGCCAATTCCAAGGTAGAGTGTTTAGTGCTTGGCTTCAGAAGCATGATCTCATCTGTCTTTAAGCGGCTATTCTGCTGCTTGCAGGTGCGGCATAGTTCCACAGGCGGGTTCACCCAGGCCAACCAGCGCATTTCCTGACTCAGGTGCGTCAGCATCGGCAACACCATTTCTATGGGGTTGGCATTCCCCCTCGCCACAATAATTTCAGTGATGTTGCCAGCGGGCTCTTTGTTGGTCTCGTTTTGAGCCTCATTCTGAGAACCTTGCGGTATATGGGGCTCGAGATAATCGTGCTCATACATGGATAATTGTTTCATTAGTGAGTCTCCTTACGAATCACACCGACAGCCAGGCCTTCTATATCCAATGGTTGCTCCCGGAGATCCACAACTATGGGCTCAAAGTCCTCATTCTCGGGTAAGAGCTCGACAATGTGCCTGTTCTTCTGAAAGCGTTTGACGGTGACTTCGTCTTCAATGCGTGCTACCACTACCTGGCCATTTCGCGCCTGCTCGGTTTTGTGAACGGCCAGCAGGTCGCCATCAAAAATTCCGATGTCCTTCATACTCATGCCTTTTACACGCAGCAGATAGTCAGCGGGAGGAGAGAAAAACTCTGGAGCGAGTGTACAGTAGTCCTCAATGTTTTCTTCACCCAGAATCGGATTACCGGCGGCAACCTGACCAATGATCGGCAAGCCATCGGGCTCACTCTGGGGCAGGCGAATGCCGCGACTGGCTCCCGGCACAATCTCTATGGCCCCTTTCTTGGCCAGCGCCTTGATATGATCCTCTGCGGCATTCGCGGATTTGAAGCCCAGTGATTGTGCAATTTCCGCTCGGGTGGGTGGATACCCGGTTTCGTCTACGTGTCGACGAATCAGTTCGAGCACTTCAGTCTGGCGTCGCGTTAGTTTGATCATGTTCCTTCCTTATTCAGGCGCTTTCCATTCCTTGGCATTGGTGACAAGGTCTGTATAAGTAAACAGTATCTGTAAATGTATACAGTGTTTTGGGGTTTGTAAAATTTTTCCTGTAAAAAATTACGGGCCAGCGGGTAGGAGAAAATCACGGTTTTGAGATCACGTTCTGCTTTTAGAG
This sequence comes from Oleiphilaceae bacterium, assembly GCA_965230795.1. Lineage (GTDB taxonomy): Bacteria > Pseudomonadota > Gammaproteobacteria > Pseudomonadales > Oleiphilaceae > PZPK01. The sequence goes on from OZ246020.1 coordinate 1,193,897, forward strand.
CGACAGGTTATTAAGCAATTCACGTTCAGAGATAAAAGGTTGGCACGTCGTCGGGCAAAAACACAGATCATGTTTTACAATGTAAGCGAGTCAGCAAATCAAGCCTTGTTGTGTGCTACCTGCGTAAGTAAATGGATGAATGGGGTAGCGGAATGTAATTGCTTTTGAGGGCGGTAGTATGAATCCGGTACAACTAGAACAAAAATATGAGATCAAACCCGCGCATGACATCCTGTATGTCGATATGTTTGGGTCGTGGAGCCCTGATGATACGGCGGAATTTGGCACAGAATATAAACGTCTTGTCAGTCGATACTTTGCCCGCGAGTGGGCGTGCGTCATTAACCTCAAACAGCTTGATATGCTCATTTCCGAATCGCAGCAGATCGCTGCATTCAAAGCGCTGAACACCTGGTCCTATATTAAGGGAATGAAAGCCCAGGCGGTGATCGTCGGTCCAGACAACCGCAGTCACCTGCTGTATCAGTTCGAAGAGATTTTCAAAGACCAGCAACCTTTTGCCAAAGCCGTTTTCCATCATGAGCTGGAAGCCAATCATTGGCTGACAGAGCAGGGCTTTAGTGAGAAAATCTTGTTGCAGTCACAGAAATCCGCTTGATTGACGGCTAAGATTCGCGCCCTCCAAGACTTCTCGGACGAGCGCTTCCTTTGGTTACACGCTCCAGACGGATGACCGAAGTTTTGCCGAATATCCAATTTGAAAAAAATACGGGTTTACTCAGTTGATTAAAGTGCTTGTTGTGGATGACCACGAGCTCATACGAGCCGGGATCGCGCGCATGCTGATGGATGACGGATCCATTGAAGTAATGGGCGAAGCCTGTTCCGGCGAGGAAGCCGTGGAAACCGCCAGAAAACAACACCCCGATGTGGTGTTGATGGATCTTAAAATGCCCGGTATCGGTGGTCTGGAGGCAACTCGACGAATCAAGCGCCACTGCAGCGATACACATGTGGTTGTGGTGTCAGCCTGCATCGAAGATCCTTATCCGTCCAGAGTCATGGATTCGGGCGCGTCAGCGTACGTGTCTAAAAGCAGTCACATTTCCGAGATGATCAGGGCCATCAAAAAGGCTAACAGTGGCGAACGCTATATCAGTCCGGATATCGCCCAGGCCATGGCCCTGGGTAAAACCTCCAATTCGCCTTTTGAACAATTGTCAGAGCGCGAACTGCAAATCGCCATGATGATCATGGATTGTCAGAAAGTGCAGACCATTTCCGACAAGCTCTGCCTGAGCCCCAAAACCGTCAATAGTTATCGCTATCGGATATTTGAGAAGCTCGATATTAACAGTGATGTTGAGTTAACCTTACTGGCAGTTCGCAATGGCCTGCTGGAAGTAGATGCCCCCAAATAACATTCCCCCAATTGAGCAAACCCAAACATCGAATTCGTCGGAATCCGAAGCGCCGCAGGCGGATGCTCCCGCCCCCGGGTTTGACTCAAAAAACTTTCTCAAACGCCTGGCCACCACCTCCGGTGTGTATCGTATGCTGGATGATCAGGGCGAGGTGCTTTACGTGGGCAAGGCCCGCAATCTGAAAAACCGGGTATCGAGCTATTTCAACAAGTCGGGCCTATCGGTCAAGACGCGTTCGCTCGTTACCAAAATTGCCAACATCGAAGTCACGCTCACCAACAGTGAAACCGACGCCCTGATTCTCGAACAGAATCTCATCAAGAGTCTTAAACCGCCTTACAATATTCTGCTGCGTGATGACAAATCCTACCCCTATATCTATCTCGCCAGTGATAAGGAGTTTCCGTCCCTGTCTCTCAAAAGAGTGCGCAGCAAGGGGAAAACCGGACAGTATTTTGGCCCCTTTCCCAGTTCCGGCTCGGTAAGAGAAAGCCTCAAGCTGCTGGAGAAGATTTTTAAGGTGCGTCAGTGTGAAGAAAGTTTTTATCGCAATCGTTCGCGCCCTTGTCTGCAATATCAGATTCATCGCTGCAAGGCGCCTTGTGTCGGTCTGGTTAGCAAAGAAGAGTATCAGCAGGATGTGGATGATGTGGTGATGTTTCTGCAGGGCAAGAGTCCGGAGCTGCTGCGCAAGCTGATCGCGAAAATGGAGCTGGCGGCGGCTGATCTGCAGTTTGAGAAAGCCGCCGAACTGCGAGACCAGATTGAGCACTTGCGGCATGTGCAGGAAGATCAGGCTGTTGAGTCGGGCAGTATGGATCTGGATGTCGTTGCCATGGCGGCCGGCCCCGGAGTTGCGGCCTTTTCGATGCTGTATGTGCGCAAGGGTCGCATTCTTGGGCACAAAAATTACTTCCCAAAATTGCCACTGGAAGCCTCCGATGAGGACAAGCTGGCTGCATTTGTTGAGCAGTATTACGTGGGACAGCATGAATCACGTGATATGCCGAAAGAAGTAATTCTGCCGCTGGCTCTGCCCAATGAAACGCTGATCAATGAAGCCCTGCGCACCATGCAGGGTAGCGAAGTCCGTTTCGCTCACCGGGTCAAGCTGGCGCGGGCTCAATGGCAGAAACTCGCTAAAACCAATGTGGACAACGCGCTTGCCACCTATCTCAGCAATAAGGAAAACGTGTTCCACCGCATGGAGGCTCTGAGTCAGCTCTTGGGTCTGGAAGAGCATCCCAAACGCATGGAGTGTTTCGATATCAGCCACAGCTCCGGTGAAAAAACCGTGGCGTCGTGCGTAGTGTTTAACGAGGCAGGACCGAACAAGTCTGACTATCGACGCTTCAACATTGAAGGCATAGAGCCGGGTGATGACTACGCCGCCATGCGGCAGGTGCTGAGTCGTCGCTACCGAAATCTCAAGGACAATCCGGAAAAGTGGCCGGACATCATTTTTATAGATGGTGGCAAAGGCCAACTAAATCTGGCGATAGAGGTCATGAACGCGTTAAACTTGCCGGAGTTGCGGCTGGTGGGGATCGCCAAAGGGGTCACGCGCAAACCCGGTTTTGAAACCTTGCTGATCCCAAACAAGAACGGTGGACTCAATACCGTCTCGTGCTCGGCAGATAATCCGGGCCTGCATTTGATCCAGCAGATTCGTGACGAATCGCATCGATTTGCGATTACCGGGCATCGTAATCGCCGGGATAAAGCCCGCAGTCAATCTGCTCTGGAGCAGATAGATGGCGTGGGACCCAAGCGGCGACGCGACTTACTGCGCTATTTTGGTAGCGTGCAAAACATTAAAAAAGCCTCTATTGATGAGATAGCCAAGGTGTCTGGCATCAGTTCAGCGCTGGCAGAGCATATCTATCTCGTACTCCATGGAGATTAAGACTGGCCAAGCCTGATTGGATATGAATTTACCCAATATACTAACGCTGTCGCGGATCATTCTGATCCCGGTATTTGTCATCGCCTATTACCTTCCGTTCAGTTGGAACCACCAGGCCTGTGCGGCGTTATTTGCTATTGCTGCGGCTACCGACTGGCTGGACGGCTTTCTGGCGCGTCGCTGGAATCAAACTACGCCTTTCGGTGCGTTTCTGGATCCGGTCGCAGACAAGCTAATGGTCGCCATGTCGCTGGCAGTGATTATCGAGTTTTATCAAACCCCCTGGATTACCGTGCCCTCCATGATCATTATCGGTCGTGAAATCGTGGTGTCAGCGCTGCGGGAGTGGATGGCGGAGCGGGGCAAGCGCGACAATGTTGCCGTGTCCTATATCGGCAAAGTGAAAACCGCCTGCCAGATGTGGGCGATCCTGCTGCTGTTGCTGGGGTTGAGTGATGGCTGGGTGTTCTGGAGTGGAATCGGGCTGGTTTACCTGGCGGCAGGCATGACCCTGTGGTCCATGTATTTGTACCTGACTGCCTCCTGGGAATACCTGTTTGCCCCGGAAGACAAGGCTTCCTGAAAAATAACGAAATCGGGTCATTTCGGCGCTTGACACCCTAATCGAATCCGTTAATATATGCGCCACTTTCGAGGTGCGAGACCGACGCCTCGACTTGCGAAGGCAAGTAAAACTCGGACAGAATTTTGCGGGAATAGCTCAGTTGGGCGTAGCAAGCGGTAGCAAAACATCGTTTTGCGCGAAGCGGAGCGACAGCAATCTGGGATTGCTGGCCGGGATTAGCACAACAAAGCGTGCTCTAAATGATTCCGAACCGCACCTTGTGTGAGCAAGTAAAATATCTAAAGAATTTTGCGGGAATAGCTCAGTTGGTAGAGCACAACCTTGCCAAGGTTGGGGTCGCGAGTTCGAATCTCGTTTCCCGCTCCAAATAACAAAAGCCTCGGTTTTATCCGAGGTTTTTTGTTAGCGGGCCAGTATTTTCTCAGTGTTCAAAAATAACTGAGAACTTAGCCCGAACAAGTTATGGCGCGATAGCAAAGCGCCGAGGGCGACAGCCCGAACATAAGGTAAAGAGTGCACTGGATTGCTGCAATCCAATCACCGAAGGCTTGGTGCTACACTCTTCACCAGTACTAGTTATGGCGCGATAGCAAAGCGGTTATGCACTGGATTGCAAATCCACGTAGGCCGGTTCGACTCCGGCTCGCGCCTCCATTTCCTTTTGGCCTAATCGGCTCGAATCGATACACAAGCCTCCCTCCGCCCGGGTGGCGAAATTGGTAGACGAAGCGCAGGATGCGCGAGTGTCGCGATAGGCAGGAGCCGATAGCGACCGCAAGGAAATGAAGAGAGTAAGCGAAGCTTGCAACCTGACTTGCGTCGACAAGGATCAGTGCTTGTAAAGTTTTCAACCTCGGCAAAGCCCACCCCCCTCCGCCCGGGTGGCGAAATTGGTAGACGCAAGGGACTTAAAATCCCTCGGTGGCAACACCGTGCCGGTTCGATTCCGGCCCCGGGCACCATTTAAATCAACAGGTTAATTTTTCTCTGCCTTCTTGATGTTATTCTTTGAATGCTGTGTAGGCGGTTTGTCGATTACTTTGAAAAACAGAGACAAGAGTAGAGAAAACGGGCCTCAATTAATTAATCGCAAAAAGCGCCTCGGGCATGGGTAAAGCGGCTTCCGATAAGCAGACCCCTGAGCAGTTATTTTCCGCCGCAAAAGCTCTGTCATTGTAATCCCCCTAAAAATTCACCCAGTTCACGTCTAGCAGCCAATTTACATCTGACACATCCCAAACCAGGCGCTATTATTTAAATCAACGACTTAACTTTCTGATTTGCGACCGAATGCGCTTTCGAAAACTGCTTCATCTTGTTTTACTTCCTGCCGTCTTATGGTCATCCACTTCAGGTGCGCGTGAGTTTTCCTGGACGGCTCAAGGTGATGTGATTGGCGAGATAGATCGTACGCTTGCCAGCAGTCAGGATACCTTGTACGACATCGGCATGGCGCACGATATTGGCTTTAATGAAATACGTGATGCCAACCCGGGTGTTGACGCGTGGTTGCCCGGGCCGGACAGGGAAGTGCTGATTCCGTCCCGGTTTATTTTGCCGAGTATTCGGGAAGGGGTTGTGGTGAACCTTCGCGAATATCGTTTGTATTTTTTCCCCGATGATGGCTCAAAGGTGATTACCTATCCTGTTGCTGTGGGTCGGGATGAGTCTCCTTCGCCGGTCGTGAATACACACGTTAAGCTAAAAATCGAACAGCCAAACTGGTATCCGCCTGAGTCCGTGCGCACTGAATATTTCGATGAGCATGGAAAGGAAATGGAACGGGTCGTGTATCCGGGTCCGAATAACCCGCTTGGCCCGTTTGCGATTCAGCTTGATTTGCCGGGGTATTTTATTCACGGCACCAATAAACCATTCGGGATTGGTACCAAAGTGAGTCGGGGATGCATTCGCCTGGACAACGATGACCTGGCCAAGTTTATTTGGGAAGTACCAAAGTACACGCCTGTTCACTTTATAAAAGAGTCGGTAAAAGTTGGGATGCAGGGTGAGGCACTGTTCGTCGAACTGCATCTCGGAGAGGAAGCAAAAGCTGACCGCGTACAGATCGTCGATCAGGTGATAGAACAGGTGGGGCGCATCGAGAAGTCACATGGATTTGTGGCCATTGATTTTCTTGCTCTCGATCGGGCAATAGAGGATGCGTCCGGCTTACCTCAGAAAATAGGCACAAAAAAGACTGACCTTGCACGGGTCAGCCTGTCTCGTTTACATCAGCAAATCAGGTAAAAAACGGATATTACTTGCTACTCGCTTTTTGCAGCATGCGTTCGGCTTTCTCCGCGGTTTCTTCAGCTTTCATCATCGCTGCCTTGGCGGCTTGCAACGCTTCTTCAGCTTTTGCCATCGCTGCCTTGGCTTTTGCGTCCGCGCTTTTTGCTGTTTGTGCCGCCGCGTCAGCAGATGTCTGTGCTGCCATAGCGGCAGTTTTTGCTTCCGTAGCGTCGGTGCTTGCCGTATTCAGGCTGGCCTGATCTTCTTTAGACAGGTTTGCACACCCTGTTGTCAGAACAATAGTGGAAGCTGCTCCGAGCATAATGAGTTTTTTTAACATGAGGCTCTCCGTTTTTTTATTTCGTATTCCAGTCGCATTGTATTAATTCGGTCGACTAGCTAATAAGTTTAGCGAAGGTACTGATTTAAGAAAGTTTCTGCTTTGATAAAGTGTTGATATCCTTCATTTCTCAAAGAGAGAATACGAAAACGATTACAAAAAACGACTGGAAAAAACAACTGGAAAGTCGTCTGGATTATGGTGGAGATTCAAGCGTCCTGGTTTTGTCCTACACATTCCTGAGTAGATCCTCAATTGTATGACTGTGCTACAATCCGTTTAAATAACAAGGATTCCCCATGAACAGTACAGCCCCTTTCCAAGCCCCCGAAAGTCTCTCGGAACAGATCGCTCAACATATCGGCCGCCTGATCATCAAGGGTGAGCTGGCACCCTGCGAGCGCATTCAGGAGTTGAAAATCTGTTCTGATCTGGGAGTCAGCCGCGGGCCGGTAAGAGAAGCCTTGCTGATTCTGGAGCGGCGGCATCTGGTGGATATTCTTCCCCGCAAAGGCGCCATGGTATCATCGCTGACGCCGCACAATGTGAATGCGCTGTATGACTTTTATATTTCGCTGCTGAAAATGCTGGTGACAGCACTCGCGGATAAGTGGACTGAGATCGCTTCACTGCAACCCTTGATAGACAAAATCACCGCCATGTCAAAGCTGGATGAGCATTCTTCGGAAGAGGTTGAGAAGTTGCTGGAAAGCGGATTTGAGTTGATGCACGATGCGGCAGCTCTGGTAGATAATCCTTATCTGCTTGAGGCGCTGGAAAATCTCCGACCTGCCATTCATCGTACCTATTACTTGTCCATGCAGGTGCGCAATGACGGTATCAGGAACAGCCGTACCTTCTTCAATAGCATGGCCAAGGGTGTCACCGAGCGTGATCATGAGTTTCTGGTGAAGGCAGTGCATGACTTTGCCGATCATCAGCGGGCGATTGTGCTTCAGGTATTGGACTAGGCGCGTTCAGAACAGGCCATTGCCGCGGTCAATGTATTCGACCTGTTTACGCGGAATACCGTTAAAGGCTTCATCCAGGGTCAGTTCCACGCCGCCCACCGGCACACTGAAAAAGGCGCCAGCCGGGGCGATCACCGTTGTTTGATCCACCGGATCTGTCCACTCCACTGCTTGCTTCTGAAATGACATAAACCAGCCGCCGGTTGGTTCGTAAGTGCCATCTGCCTGTTTCTCGCCTACCTCCAGACTTTCAAATTGCGATAAGGGGAAACAGGTGGGAATGCCAAAGAGGTTACAGTCGGTGGTGTTGAAGTTGATGTTACCGATAAACGGAATGGGGCCGATGCTGAACTGGGAGTTATCGGGCAAACCAATATGGGTGGCGCGAACAGAGTCGATCTGACCACCCGTTGTGTAGTCGATTTCGCCGTTCACTTCATCCGGTTTGGTAACGAGTTGTGCATCCCCAGCGACCGGTGTGGCGCCGAGAAGCGCGCCACCAAGACCTATCCACCAAGGGCGGTTGGGCGCGGTGGTCAAGGCGGAAGCCCGGTCGCGAACCTTAATAGGAATGTTGCCGGTCAAACTGCGTATATTGCCCCCAAACGTACCCCGCGCCTGATGCATGCCGGCCCGAAATCCGACCACCTCACCATCCTCGCTCACCAGTTCAAGATAGGGATCAAACAGCTGAAAGGGGACAATCTCGCCTTTTTCGTAATACTTGCCGTCCATCTGAATGCCGGAGTATTCAGCGATCGAGCCCAGGGAAAGATCCTCTATCCAGATATCAGCCGGCTGGCTTTCCAGGCCCGGCTCATTGCCCGTGCAGTCGAAGCAAGGCTCACCGTTTTCCCAGCGGTGATATTCGCCCAGTTTCAGCTCATCAATGTTGAGTTGCGTATTGATCTCCATGCCCAGTGACGCACGAATATAGTCGTAGCGGCCGATGGATTCCGTATCCAGCGCGACATAAGCCTGTCCCGAAATCTCTGAAAGTTGCTCATCTTCAAGTGGTTGCATTTCTGCCATCAAGGCTGAGGCAAACAGGCTCAAGCCCAAGCTTTGCGCTAGCAACAACGCCCACGCTGCCCGCATCCCATGGCGATCGCGATGTCCGGTTTTGAGGGAATTTTTATTGTTATCCATTGCAAATGATTGCGTGTGTGATCAGAAAAGTGTTGACATAATGTTGGATTGTAGGACAATAAAACAGTCAAACAAATTGTAAGTGTGAACTCGATCAAGCTTTTCGGCTTGGCGAGGGAGACACAGATCGGAAACTGCAAAGAACGAGAGTCGAACTCGAAGGGGAGAGGATCATGACTAAACATGCGTCGGTTTCATCAACGCAGCCGCTTGCTGAAGCCAAACAAACTGGCGAAAGTGACGGCAACAGCCGGTGGGCTGCGATCAAGAAATACTGGTATCTGGTAACGCTTATCGTCCCGGCGGTACTGACGGCGTCGGCATGGATGGCCTGGCAAAGCGGTTATGGGCAGTGGTTGTGGGCCCTGGCGGTGGTGTTCTGGGTGGTGATACCCGTGGTGGATTACATCTTTGAAGATGACCCCTATAACCCGAGTGAAGAGGAAGAGGCGGTCTTGCTTGCACAAGGCTCCTATTACCGTGGCATTCTCTATGCGGCCACTGTGATGCAATGGGTCGGGCTGATATCAGCGTGTTTCGTGGTGGTGAAGGGGGACTTCTCCTGGTTCAACCAGTTAGGGGCAATACTCAGTGTGGGGGCCATGCATGCAGTGGGTTTAACCATGAGTCATGAGCTTGGCCACAAGCTCAACGATAAAACCCAGGTGTGGTTTGCCAAGATCTGTTCGGCCGTTTCCGGCTACGCCCACTTCAACATTGAGCACAATAAGGGACATCACAAAGATGTGGCAACACCGGAAGATCCTGCCTCCTCACGCATGGGCGAGAACATCTATCGCTTTGCCCTGCGTGAACTGCCGGGTGCCGCCAAACGGGGCTGGACACTGGAAGCCCAGCGCCTGAAGCGACAAAAGCGTTCGGTGTTGTCCATTCACAATGAGTTGTTGCAAACCCTGCTGATCACTTTTGTTGCCTATGCGACCATGACGGTTTTCTTTGGTCTGGCGGCTCTGCCATTTCTGTTGGTGACCGCCGCCTACGGCTGGTTTCAACTGACCATGGCTAATTACATTGAGCACTATGGGCTCCTGCGCCAGAAGCAGGAAAACGGTCGCTATGAGCGTTGTCAGCCCAGGCATTCCTGGAATACCAACTTCAAGGCGTCCAACCTGCTGACGCTGCATTTGCAGCGACACTCTGATCATCACGCCCATCCGACACGTCCCTATCAGTTGCTGCGGGATTATGCAGATGCGCCGTCATTGCCCCAGGGTTATCCCGCCATGATGGGGCTGGCCTTGATCCCCAGTGCATGGCGTCGGGTCATGGACCATCGTGTGGTGGCATGGGCCGGAGGCGACATGGATAAAGTCAATATGGATCCCTCCCACAAGGAAGCGCTTTACGCCCGCTACCATCAGGTCGGGAAGCACACCACACAGGCTGCCGCCGCATAGCGTTTGAATGTTGAAGAGGAGACCGATTATGACAAGCAACACGGTTTATGAATGCCCGGATTGTGGCTATCACTATAACGAAAAAGAAGGCTGCGAACGCGAAGGCTACCCCGCAGGCACCAAGTGGGATGATTTGCCAGAAGACTTCCCATGCCCGGACTGCTTTGTGCGCGAGAAACCGGATTTTGTGATGATCTCAGCCGGCGCGAACCAGGAACAGCAGAAACAGCAGCAGGAGATCGTCGCATGAGTTTTTCGAAATACGCCTGTATTACCTGTGACCTGGTCTACGATGAGGAACTTGGCTGGCCGGAAGAGGGCTTTCCGCCGGGAACCCGCTGGAAGGATATTCCGGATGACTGGATGTGTCCCGACTGCTCAGCCTCGAAAGAGGACTTTTATCTGGTGGAGTGATACGGAGATCTGATCGATGAGCCAGGAAGTACTCGGCTATCTTAGCATTCCCCTTGTCGCAGGCCTGGTTGGCTGGATCACAAACTGGCTGGCCATTCAGTTGACCTTCTATCCGTTGGAGTTCAAAGGACTGCACCCGTTGTTGGGCTGGCAGGGGATCATTCCGTCAAAAGCCAAACGCATGGCAACCATGTGTGTGGATTCAACCCTGTCACGCATCGGGTCGGTGGGCGATGTGGTGGAACAAATGGATCCTCAGCTGATCGTCGAGCACATTGTGCAGACCTTGCAACCGAGAATCCCGGAGCTGGTGGATGAGGTGATGTTGGGGCGTCACGACACCCTATGGCGCAACCTGCCAAAACCGGTCAAGAAGACGGTTTATGCGCGCGTAGAGCAGCGTCTGCCGCATATCATGGAAGACCTGTTGGCGGATATCGGCCCCAAGATTGAATCCCTGTTTGATCTCAAGCAACTGGTCATCGAAACCCTGGAGCAGGACACGGCGCTACTAAACAGGATTTTCCTTGACTGCGGCAAACAGGAATTTTCTTTCATCATCAAAAGCGGGTTGTGGTTCGGTGTTCTCTTCGGTCTGCCACAAATGTTGTTGTGGTGGGCATTTCCCTTTACGCCGGTTTTGCCCATCTGCGGATTCCTGGTGGGCTGGGCCACCAACTGGGTGGCCCTCAATCTGATTTTCCGTCCCCTGAAAGCCCGTCAGGTATTTGGGTTCCCGGTTCAGGGCTTGTTTCTCAAACGTCAGGATGAAGTCTCGGAATCCTTCTGCCGATTGGTTACCTCGGAGATTTTGACGGTACAGAAGATTGTGCAGGCCATGGTGAATGGCCCCCACTCACAACGCACGCGTTCCATCATTCAGAAGCACTTTGAAAATCTGGTGGATGAAGCGGCCGGTGCGGTGAAACCTTTCACCCAGTTAGCGCTGGGTGCTGAAGGCTTCGCTGAGCTGAAAACGGATACCGGTCTGAAGGCATTGCAGCTTAGCAGTGACACCCTGGCTGACCCGGTCTTCAATCAGCAGCGGGCGCAACAGGTGCAAACGCTGATGGCTGAGCGCATGAAGCAACTGCCCGCTCATGAATTTCAACAATTACTCCGGCCTTGCTTTCAGGAAGATGAAATCAAGCTGATCGCCATTGGTGGTGTACTGGGCGCACTGGCCGGTTTGGCGCAGGCCAGTTATATCTTCGGGCTGACTGTGCTGTCCTAAATGTCTGGTCCTGGATGCTCAGGTCTAAGCTGCCGCGAGTGCTTCCAGCAAGTGAACCGCCCGATTTTCATTGGCATCTTGCTGAATATCCCGGGCGATGGTTTCGGCACCCTGTCGGTAGCGCGGATTTTCCAGCAGTTTCTCAACAGCGCGACGAATGGCTTTCGAACCGGCGCTTTTCTTCAGAGCGATGCCGGCGCCATGGTGGGCAACCAGAGCGGCGTTATCCAGCTGATCCCTCCCCATGGGAAGGCAGAGCAGTGGTTTGCCAAATGACAGCGCTCGCATAACTGTGCCGTGACCGGCGTGGGTAATCACCGCATCGACTTTAGGCAACAGGATGGAGTGGGGCGCTGAAGTCATCAGCCTGACGTTGTCACGTGCGGAAAAGCGTTCCTTTTCCATTGCGGGCCCAAGCGTCACAACCGCGTTCACGTCGAGCGCGCCCAGGGCGTCGATAATCCGCTGAAGCAGTCCCTGTTGGTTCTGGAAGGTAGAAGACAAGCTCACCAGTACCGAAGGCCGATCCGGGTTTTCCAAAAAACTTAGGTCCATTGGTTCTACCCAGGCTGGGTCATCCAGCACCGGGCCCACATAGCGTACGTTGGCAGGGGGCGGTTCGATAGGGATATCGAAGGCGCGACTGGTCTGTATCAGCCGCAAGTCCGCCTGATGATAGATTTCCAGAATGTTGTCGTAGGCGGGCAGGGAAAAGTGCTGTCGAACCTCATTCAAACGGGGCGTATATTGGCTCAATACTTTATGGAAGATTTTTGTCAGCGCAGCATCACGTAGTCGACCGAGAGGACCCTTTGCCTGCAACACACCCAGGCCGCCGGGAGGTCGATTGGGGCCAGGAAAATACTCGGGCATATGAAACAGCGCTACCCGTTTGACCCCAAGCGATTCGGCTGCGATCAGCGCGCCGGGCATCATGAAATCTGCGACCAGCACATCCGTATGCTGGTTGACCAAAGCCAGTCGCGTTTCATCTGCCACATTGAGGGCAGGATTGATCAGAATATTATCGATGGAGGGCACCGACAGGGGTTTCGCTTTCCAGTCCTGAATCAGATCGATGGATCGGTCGGTTCGCGTAAAGTGTTTCTTGAAGCCAAGGTAGTTGGCTCCGATATCTTCGATCTGCTTGCGCATGCAGGGTTCGGCCAATACCCTGACCGTGTGCCCGGCCTGAATGAGTCGGTGAGCGAGACCCAGAACCGGTGGTACGTTGCCACCACCTTCCCAAGTGACAAATAAAAATGAAATCGTGTCCGGCACCTGAGTATCCTTCTGGCTTGCGGTTACGGTTTGTGTCCGGTGTAGAGTATGTAGCGTGCGCTTTCCCGCCACAAGTGTTTCATCTCTGACCAGAATGCCAGCAGTTCCTGATAAAAGACCACTCCCTCGGTGTCGATGATGCGGCTTTGCTGAGCCCGGGTTTCTTCCATCAGTTTTTGCCAGGTGGGCAAGACGGCGCGTGTCAGATCAACGCTTTCAATGGTGTGGAAACCTTCCTGCGTCATTAATGTTTGGCATTGTCTCGCGCTGGCCAGACTTCTGGATACAAACAGCTCGCCCAGCCGCTGCTGATGGTTTTGACAGGCGCCTTGCCGTATTGCCACACCATCGGCAATGACGAGTTGTCCCCCCGGCTTCAGAACCCGGCCAGCTTCTTTCAAGGCCTCGGCATGGCCAATATGGTGGATCGATTCCAGTAAAAGCACAGCATCAAAACTGTCATCAGGATACGGCAGGGCATTGCCATCGGCGACTGCAAAGCCAAGCCTGTGGGAAAGTTTAGATTGAATGGCCATGTCTTGGGCTTTTTTCTGTTGCAGGGGATTAATGGTGACCCCTTTGGCATAACAGTGTTTCTGCCGGGCGATTGCCATTGTGGTGACACCACAGCCACACCCGATATCTAAAAAATGCCCTTCCCTGGGCAGGCCGATAAAATCGATGACCACTTGCATAAGACGCTTGGCCGCGTTTTCAATGGAAACAAAAGGGTATTTGTCATCCCAATAACCAAGGTGAATTTGTTGCTTCGCCGTGGCTTCAAACCACTGCACCGCCGGTGAATCGTAGTAAGCATTGATCTGGGCGAGATGGTTTTCCGTGTCAATCTTCCGCTGGTACAGGGTGTCGGTTTCTAACATGCGGCCTCCATGGCAGCAGGTGGATCAGGCAAGCGTCGGTCGCGTGCGTTAGTGAGTGTCGACTGAACCTTGAGTGCCCGTTGAAAGGTGCTTGTCAGGATCAGACCAGCGCGCACGTAGTCGCGCAACCAGCGCTGAAACAGTTGCCGGTCGCGGGTGTGGATCTCAATATTGCTGCCTTCCAGCGCCTTAAGCAGAGCCCGGCAATCAAAGCGTGCATTATGCTCATAGAGTTCAGGTAAGGTGAGTGTATGATCCGGCGCTGCATGGACATGCAGGCTCAGCAGCGGGTACAAGGGATTGCTTGTGGGCGCTTCGGCCAGTTTGCGTTTCCATTCAGTATAGGAGACCAGCTCCAGCGGAAAGCCGAAGCGTTTGATATTCCGATAGATCTCACTGACGGTGGTGAATTCCGGATTGCACAGGTGGAAGGTTTCACCCCGGGGCTGGTGTTTCAGGGCAATGTGTCGCAGCGCTGCGGCCAGATGATCAACCGGTGCCAGCGAGGCATATTCATCCAGAATCGGAGCGCAGCCCATTTCGATGCATCCGGCGATGTAGCGGGCAATATGGTCGGTGGTGTTGGAGACGCCGGTTTCGGAATGGCCCATCACATAGCCGGTACGATAAATATTGACGGGTAAACCCTGATCGCGGGCATTTTCCATCAGCTTTTCTGCCACCCATTTGCTCTGGCTGTAACCGAGCCGGACAAAGTCAGCGCTGAGATCGACACTGTCGCTTTCCCGAATCATCTTTTGATCGGTGAAGAAACCGATGGTTTCAAAGACAGATACGCTGGAGATGTAGTGCAGAGGAATAGGCCGGTACTGACTGCACAGGCGAAGCACCTCCTTGCTGCCTGTCACATTGGTAGCCTTCAGCGTGTCGTAGGTATCGACATAGTTCACCGCCGCTCCGCAGTGAAACACCGCGTCCAGATTGCGTGACAGGGCTATAAAACGTGCCTGGGGTAACCCCAGACAGGGCTTTTCCAGATCGCCCGGCAGTGCCTGGATGCGAGCAGTTTCGGCATCGCTGAGGGGAATCCGGTATTTGGCAAAGGTATCGATGATGCGTTGCAGAGCATGGTCATTGTCTTTTGCACGTACCAGACAAAACACGGTCGCGTGCGCCTCGCTCAGTAGTTCTTTTAACAGGAAGGCACCAAAGAAGCCGGTGGCGCCGGTAAGAAAAATGGAGCTTGCCAACCGGGTGTGAGAGTGACGCTCGGTTCGCGTCCTGTTGTTCTCGGACAGGCTATTGGTGGCCTGGAGATCGAGCGTAGCATCGGCCAACAGCCGGTCTGTCGAGATACGTTGATTGCCTAAGGTATTGTCCTGTTCCAGGGCATGAATCAGCGCATCGAGTATCGGGTTTTCATACAGCGTTTGCAGAGGTAGCTCCCGCTCCAGTACATGGGATAGCTCCACCATCAGGCAGGTGCCGGATAAAGAATCCCCACCCAGGTCAAAAAAGCTCTGGCGGCTATCGACCTGGGCAAGGTTCAGGATATCGCAAACCTGCTCGATCACGATCTCTCTGATGCTGAGCGACGACTGCTTTTTCAGGGATGAAGATGTCTGTTTATGGACGGGCCATGACTGCATCTGCTGACGATCAATTTTTCCATTCAGCGTCATCGGGAACTGTTCGAGCTCGACAAAGACATTGGGGATCATATACGTCGGAAGTGCCTGTGCCAGTTGTTCCGACCAGGTACTGGAATCGCAGTCATCCGTCTGCACATAGGCGACGATACCCTTGGTCTGGGCGGATACTGATTGATATAGAACGACCGAGTGTTTTATTCCAGAGCAGGCATTGAGAGCGGCTTCGATTTCACCCAATTCAATGCGGTGCCCCATGACCTTTACCTGGGAGTCATTGCGCCCCAGATATTCAATGACTCCATTGGCATTCAGCCGACACAGATCACCCGTGGCATACATGCGCTCGCCGGGATAAAAAGGATCGTCCATGAATTTGCTTTGGCTGGCCTTCGGGCGTTTCAGGTAACCGCGGGCGACACCTGCTCCGGCAACATAGAGTTGTCCGATCTGTGTGGGGGCGACTGGCCGACGCTGCTCGTCGAGAATGTAGCAGCGTTTGTGGCTGACTGCGTGGCCAATGGGAATGTTGCCCTGAAAATCCTCCTCAACCAGAAAACTGGTGGAAAACACGGTGTTCTCGGTGGGCCCGTAATTGTTGCGAATCTGCAGCTGGGGATGGGCCTGGTGGATGCGGCGGATATGTTGCGGTGACAGTGCTTCACCGCCCACCAGCAGAAGCGAGAGGCTGGCGAAGAAGCCCATGCGGGTATCGGCAATCAGGTTGCACAGGGCCGAGGTGAGCCAGGCGATGCGTACCTGGTGGGCATTCATATACTCAGCAAAGGCATCAAAATCAGTGACCAGTCGATTGCTGACTATGTGCAAGGGCAGTCCGTTCAGCAAGGCGCCCCAAATCTCAAAGGTAGCGGCATCAAACGAAATTGGCGCGGCATGAAGTATCGGGTCATTGTCTTTGAACGACAGGTAATTGGTGTGCGTGACTGAACTGACAATATTGCCGTGTGTAATCATCACGCCTTTGGGCTTACCGGTAGAGCCCGAGGTGTACATCACATAAGCCAGATCATCAGGCTGGGGGCATGGCCTGCTGTCGCCGGCAAGTGGCTTGGCAGGCTCGGGCAGTTGTTCATCATCCAGGTAGTAGCATTGCAGGGGGCGATCAAGACCTTGCTGCAGGGAGTCGAGCAGTGGTTTGTACTTGAGCAGGCTGACGACATGGGAAACGCCGGCATCGTCAAAGATCAGCCTGATGCGCTCGGGCGGAAAATCTTCCGGTGACAGGGGCAGGTAGGCGGCACCGGATTTCAAAATACCCAGTTGTGCGATCACTACTCCGATGGAGCGCTCCATCAGCACCGCGACGATCTCTTCGTTTTCGATTTGCTGACCCAATAACTGGCAGGCCAAGCCGCTCGCGTGGATATTCAGTTCCGCATAAGTCATGACACCCTGCTCATGGACGATGGCTGTCGTTGGCCTCTTCAGGCATTGTTTTTCGAATTGTTCATGCACACTTGGGGCATTATCCGGGTAGATGCCTTGAGCATTCATGACGTGATCTCCTGTTCTGACAAAGCGCATTCAAACTGCGCTAATCTATATTGGTGGCACATAATGTGACATCAATATATTTAATGTCAATACGGATGACATGAAAATATTTTGCTTTGCGTGTGCTTTCACCAAATTGACCTTTCGGGCTTGGGGGAATACGTGATTTCGTGACATCATTCGTGACTTTCCCGAACAAAAGAACGCAAGAATGCGTGAGCACCCATGACCACAGCAGACAGTAAACGCACCTATCGCATGTCCAAACGGGCCGAGTCGGCGGCGCAAACCGAGCGCGCCATCTTCGAGGCGGCGAGCCGTTTGTGGAACGAGAAACCCTTTACTGACATTACCCTTGAGGCGATTGCCGCAGAGGCGGGCGTGTCGGTACGAACCGTGATTCGCCGCTATGGGTCGAAAGAAGGTCTCTACGAAAAAGGCATTCAGAGTCAGGCAGCGGACATGCCTGCCGAACGGGAAAAGGCGCGTGTTGGTGACGTGCTCAGTGCGGTGACTTGTCTTCTTGAGGACTATGAGAGTTTCGGCGATGGTCTGATCCGTATGCTTGCTGCTGAGGAACATCTAGCGGCGGCGCAAAAGGTCTTGAGTGCCGGCCGAGACTATCACCGTTCCTGGTGCGCCCGTATTTTTGAACCCTATTTACCTGGTCCTGATGAAGACCAATACAACGAGATGCTGTCGGCTTATGTTGCGGCCAGCGACTTGTATTTATGGAAGCTCCTGCGCCGGGACCTGGCTCATGACCTGGATACCACCACCGCCATCTTTGTGCGTCTGCTTAAGGGGTTGGTCGACTCCTAGTCATTCGCTGGTCGCATTAATATGTGCACCCCGCCATTGAAGTTTTTGCCAGCTCTGCCGTAAGCTAAGGACGTTTTTTCTTGCTGGGCATGGGCGCGTGGCTATTCAATCTGATCACCATCTAAAGTCGGTATTGGACTTGGCCATTAGTCGCCGACGCATGTTGGACCTTGGCGGAAAAAGCATTCTGATGTCTGCGCTGGCTCCTGTGCTCAGCGCCTGCGGTGGTTCCAGTGGCGGTTCGAACGGCAACCAAACAGCAGCACCGTCCGGCGCCATTCCCGCAGCAAGCGCGGAATACAGTACTTTGAAACGCACCAGTTTTGGTGTCAGTCGTACCAGTCTTAGCGATATCCAAGCACTGGGTATCGATACCTACCTGGAGCGCCAGCTCGACTATAGCGCCATTGACGATGGAGACCTTGAAGCGACTATTGATGCGCTCTTTCCTCTGAGCACGCAGTCAGCGGATCAGTTAATCGCGGGCTTTCCCGACAACATCGCAGAGGTCGCTCGTCAACTGGCGTCCGCGACCCAGTATCGCCAGATCTACAGCAATCGCCAACTGTACGAAGTGATGGTTGAGTTCTGGAGTGATCACTTCAACATTCATGTGCTCAATGGTCTCGGACCTACCCTGAAACCTGCCGATGATCAGAATGTGATCCGACAGCATGCCTTGGGGAATTTCGGTGATTTGTTGCGGGCCTCCAGTAAGAGCGCCGCGATGCTTTTCTATCTGGACAGTTTCAACAATCTGGCCAGCGCGCCCAATGAAAATTATGCCCGTGAGCTGATGGAGCTGCACACACTGGGTGTAGATGGCGGCTATACCGAAGCGGATATTCAGGAAGTGGCGCGTTGTTTCACGGGCTGGAGCCTGCGTTTCCCCAATTCCGGTACCTACGGCGAGTTTGTGTTTCAGCCTGCCTGGCATGATTACGGCGAGAAGGAAGTGTTGGGGCAGGTGATCGCTGCCGGAGGTGGTCAGATCGATGGTGAAACGGTCATTGACATATTGCTGGCCCATCCGTCGACCGCGCAGTTTATTGCCACCAAATTGTGCAAACGATTCATCAGTGACACGCCCTCCATGGCGGATGTAAATACTGTGGCCGACGTCTTCACCGATTCGGGCGGAGATATAAAGGACACCCTGCGTGCCGTATTTGCGCTCGACGCATTTGTCGATGAAGCAGACAGCAAGTTCATACGACCATCTGAGTACCTGGCGCAGATGATTCGAACTCTGGCGCCCAGTGGCTACCCCACCGATAGCGGTGCCTTGTTCTATGCCGCTCAGAGTATCCTGGGGCAATTGCCATTTTTCTGGCCAACGCCAGACGGTTATCCCGATACGGAGTCCTACTGGGCCAGTACTGGTGGACTGCTGAATCGCTGGCGCTTGTCTTTTATTAGTCTGGCGCCAGTAATTCCTGAAATCAATGTGATCAGCATTGATTACGAGGCACTCCTCGAAGGGGCGAGAACACTGGAGACGATTGTCAGTGCGCTGGAGCAGAATCTGTTACTGCGGGAGTTGGCGCCTCTGGATCGTCAACGAATTGCCAGCGAATTGGCCGATACCTATGAGCAGGATGTGGATACAGATCTTGGCAATGATGTTGCCGTAGCGATTGCACCGCTGGTGGCGGCTATCCTGATCAGCTCCAGCTATTTCCAGATGAGGTAGCCCCGTGCGACGTATAGATCGAGACTCAAACTTCCAAACCATTGGCGCTAGTGCTTTACCGGCTGGCCGGGATTTGCTGGTCTGTATTTTTCAGCGAGGTGCGGCGGATGGCCTTAATTCTCTGGTGCCTTACGGTGATGCCAATTATGCCGCGCAGCGCGGTGCCCTGGCTGTCCCTGTTCCAGGGCAGTTGAATGGTGCCATCGATCTTGATGGTTTTTTCGGTTTGCATCCGGCGCTCATGCCCTTGAAAGGCATTTTCGATCTTGGCGACCTGGCACTGGTGCACGCTACCGGCTTTCCCCACGGTTCCCGTTCTCATTTTGCTGCGCAGGGACTGGTCGAGAGAGGTGTGACTGATTCCAGCGGCCCAGATACCGGTTGGCTCGGACGACACCTTAATGTCAACCCCATGAATAACTCTTCGGCGTTTCGGACAGTCGCGATCAGCGGTAATGTGCCGGTGGTATTACAGGGTGCGAACGAACCGTTGGCGGTCAGCAATCTTGGCGATTTCGGATTTGATCAGGAAATTATTGATAGTGGTTATACAGAGATTCTCAGTCGTTTATACCGCCCGACCATTCCTTATCGGGGTCCGGCCAGTGCGGCTTTGGCTGCCATTGATGAACTGCAGTCCGCGGATCTGGACAGCATTCCCTTGAGCGTCAGCTTTCCAAATACACCCCTGGGAAACCGACTTGAACAAACGGCGAGACTGGCAAAATCCAATTTGCCTGTGGAGGTGGTTTGTTTGGATTCCGATGATTGGGATCATCACGAAAACCTGCCTGTCTATATTAATCAGTCTTTGACGCAGTTGGCTGAAGCCCTTAATGCCTTCTATCTGGAAATGGGGACATTGATGCAGTCCATTACTGTGCTGGTATATACAGAGTTCGGCCGCCGTGTGGCCAGCAACGCATCCAATGGTGTCGATCACGGTACTGGCTCGTTGTGTTATCTGATGGGTGGAGGTGTTCATGGCGGAAGCATCTACACAGACTGGCCCGGGCTGGCGAATGGTGATTTGGAAAACGGTGAAGATCTGCGTATAACCACCGATCTGCGAGAAGTGCTTATCGAGCTGCTGGATAGGCGTTTGGGGGGGACTAACCCTGAGCTTGTGTTTCCCGGTTTTTCCAGTGGAGGTAGCCCCAACATCTTCAGTCCCATTGTTTAGCCGATCAGGGTGCCAATACCGAGCAATCCGAACGGGCTCCATTGCCGTAAGCACCGTTAGGAGCTGAGTCACCTGGACAGCTCAAAAAAGTGGAGGGAGAGGGCAATGGCAATGGGCAATGAAAAAAGGGATGTAACTAATCTAGCTTGGCGCATATGCACCTGGCTATGCGGCTTCTGGCTGATCGTTGCCGGTTCGAACGTCTTGGCGGATTCGCGGGAGGCCTTTCGCTCTGCCATTGAGGCGCCTGATCATGTTATTTTCCTGCGGCACGCGCTGGCACCCGGCCTGGGTGATCCGGAAAACTTCAAGGTTGATGACTGCTCAACCCAGAGAAATCTTTCTGAGGTCGGGAGAGATCAGGCGCAACGGATTGGCGAACGTTTGCGTGCGGTAGGGCTGACCGAGGCGGAGGTGTATTCCAGCCAGTGGTGCCGATGTCTGGATACTGCAGACTTACTGGATCTGGGAGAAGTGGAGCCCTTGCCGGCTCTGAATTCATTTTTTCAACGTCCCAAGGAACGTGCGCCGCGTCTGACAGAGTTGCGGGAATGGTTAGCTGAGCAGGACTTTGAAGCGCCACCGATTCTTGTTACTCATCAGGTGACGATCACCGCATTGACCGGTGTGTATCCGGACTCAGGGGAACTCGTGCTTGCCGAGGTCAAAGCCGACGGCGAAGTTGAGTTGGTGGCACGTCTCAAGACCCAATATTGATTGACCTGACTCATTGAAACTCGCGCCTGCCTTGAACAGAATGCCCTATCTGAACTGAGAACGGAGACTGGGCAGAAGGGTTTGCTCGGCTAACGGGTGCATAATGCAAGGGCTTGTCGACAGTATCGGCGCATGGGTCTGGGGACCACTAACCATCGCTTTGTTGGTGGGAACGGGGCTGTACCTGAGTGTCAGGCTTCGCTTGATACAGGTTTTCAAATTGTGGTTGTCGTTGCGGATCCTCTCTGGTCAGGATGCCGAAGCTGCCAAAAACAAGGGAGAGCTAAGCCAGTTTGCGGCCTTGACGCTGGCGCTTTCGGCAGCAATCGGCAATGGCAATATTGCCGGTGTTGCCACGGCGATTGCCTTGGGCGGGCCCGGTGCCATTTTCTGGATGTGGCTGACTGCCATTGTCGGCATGGCAACGGTGTTTGCCAGTACAACACTTGCCCTGGCCTATCGAACACGTGACCCGGTGCAGGGCTACGCCGGTGGCCCCATGTACTACATCGAAAAAGGGCTGGGGAAACAATGGAAGCCCCTGGCCCAATTCTTCGCCTTCTGTGCCATCCTGGCGGCCTTCGGTACCGGCAACATGGTAGAAGCCAATTCGGTTGCCGACACACTTGAATACACACTCCGTGACCTGATTGGTTATGCGGGAACGTCCGACCGGATCTTTACTACAAAGCTCATGATCGGCCTGGTATACGCGGGCTTGATATGGCTGGTTATTGTCGGGGGCGTGCGCCGTATCGGTCAGGTGGTCTCAAAGCTGGTGCCCTTGATGTTCGTGGTGTATGTGGGCAGTGCCTTGGTGGTGTTGGGGCTGAATGCCAATGCGGTGCCTGCCGCGTTTGCCATGATCTTCAATGATGCCTTTACCGGGACTGCTGCCACGGGCGGGTTTGCCGGCGCGGGCGTGATGGTGACAATACAGTTCGGTGTCGCCAGAGGGGTATTCAGTAACGAAGCGGGCCTGGGTACCACGCCTATGGCCATGGCTGCGGCGCAAACCAGTGAACCGGTGCGGGCCGGCCTGGTAGCGATGAATGGTCCTCTCTTCGATACACTGATTGTTTGTACCATCACCGCTCTGGTGATTCTGGTGACCGGGGTATGGACCACCGGGGTCAGTGGTTCGGAGCTGACCACGATGGCTTTCAACGCGGCGGTTCCGGATTTGGGCAAAATTGCCGTGACCCTTTCCCTGTTATTTTTTTCCTTTTCAAGTGTGGTCGGCTGGAGCTATTACGGGGATCGTGGAACCGGGTATCTGTTTGGCTCGCGCTATATCGACTGGTATAAAAAACTGTTTTGCCTGTTGCTCCCCTTGGGAGCGGTAATGAACCTGGAATTGATGTGGTCCTTGTGTGATGTCGCCAATGGCCTGATGGCGATCCCCAACCTGATTGCGATTCTTTTGCTATCGCCTGTGGTGGTGCGACTGACGCGGCACTATTTTGCCAGACAGCGTAGCACTGCAGATGTCCTTTAGAAGCGAGCCTATGGCCTCTTGGCGGGTTGTTTTTTGCGCCGATCTTGTCGGCTTTGGGAGCGAATTAAAAATTTTGTCTGAAATCCAAATTGCGGCATTGACAAAGCATGGCTGCCTCAGTAAATTACGCGCCTCAACGTTGGCAGCGCCAGCGTTAAGCCCAGGTGGTGAAATTGGTAGACGATGCGCAGGATTGCGCGAGTGTCGCGAGAGGCAGGAGCCGAAAGCGACCACGCTAACTGGCCGACAGGCCAGCAGGTTCGAACTAACAATTGGGTGAAAAGTACCACGACAAGTTAAGCCCAGGTGGTGAAATTGGTAGACACGCTAGCTTCAGGTGCTAGTGGGGGCAACCCCGTGGAGGTTCAAGTCCTCTCCTGGGCACCATATTCGAAAGCCTCGATCGAAAGATCGGGGCTTTTTTCGTTTTAGTGCATGTAGATAGACGAGGACTTCCGGCCGCCGATCACTGATCGGCGTCGCGCACCTGCACGCGAAGCGGTGCTTCGCCATCGTTTGGTGTCGCCCTCTCCGGGCACCAATTCTAAAAAGGCCGTTCAGAAATGAACGGCCTTTTTTATTGCCCAGGTGCCAGCGTTGGCACGCTGTCAGACGGACTAATCCGGCCAGCGCTTTTTATGGCGCTACGCGCGGTAAAGCGGCTGTCGTTCGAGCGTTGCTCGAACCCTCTCCTGGTTACCCTATTCGAAAGCCTCGATCGAAAGATCGGGGCTTTTTTCGTTTTAGTGCATGTAGATAGACGAGGACTTCCGGCCGCCGATCACTGATCGGCGTCGCGCACCTGCACGCGAAGCGGTGCTTCGCCATCGTTTGGTGTCGCCCTCTCCGGGCACCAATTCTAAAAAGGCCGTTCAGAAATGAACGGCCTTTTTTATTGCCCAGGTGCCAGCGTTGGCACGCTGTCAGACGGACTAATCCGGCCAGCGCTTTATATGGCGCTACGCGCGGTAAAGCGGCTGTCGTTCGAGCGTTGCTCGAACCCTCTCCTGGTTACCCTATTCGAAAGCCTCGATCGAAAGATCGGGGCTTTTTTCGTTTCTGCGCATGCAGATAGACGAGGACTTCCGGCCGCCGATCACTGATCGGCGTCGCGCACCTGCACGCGAAGCGGTGCTTCGCCATCGTTTGGTGTCGCCCTCTCCGGGCACCAATTCTAAAAAGGCCGTTCAGAAATGAACGGCCTTTTTTATTGCCCAGGTGCCAGCGTTGGCACGCTGTCAGACGGACTAATCCGGCCAGCGCTTTATATGGCGCTACGCGCGGTAAAGCGGCTGTCGTTCGAGCGTTGCTCGAACCCTCTCCTGGTTACCCTATTCGAAAGCCTCGATCGAAAGATCGGGGCTTTTTTCGTTTCTGCGCATGCAGATAGACGAGGACTTCCGGCCGCCGATCACTGATCGGCGTCGCGCACCTGCACGCGAAGCGGTGCTTCGCCATCATTTGGTGTCGCCCATGTGTTTGTACGGGTAAGGTTTCAAAGTTGTGCATCTCCACTGCGAGCTAAGCAATCACAACCTTTACTCGTGGCATCTTTTGATACTAGAATTTAAAAAAATAGTATAAAGAAATGGTGCGCCTTGAAAATACCGTCTAAACCACCTGATTATAAAGGCCTTTTTGAAAGGATATGCTCTAGTAATACCGAACAACTACTTGAGCTAACGAGAGTCTTCAAACCAGTAGACACAAATGGCCGATATTTGCATTGGGATAAGATGCGGCATCTCGAGCCTCCATCGGGCTTCAGTTCTGAGGAATGGTGGCTAGGAACAAAACTCGCACGAAATAGCGCATATACTCGAGTTGCCTTGAGTGATAAACACGGGTTGCCTTTTCAGTTCTGTAATACAGGAAATCTTCAAGAGGCCTTGCACTGGTTGGACATGCATTCCGCCGGTTCGACTTCAGCAGATCGATATGTTGGAGACCAATCAACGCAAAAAACTTACCTGATACGCTCTCTCGTAGAAGAAAGTATAAATTCTTCGCAGTTAGAAGGTGCCAGCACGACCAGGAACATCGCGAAAGAGATGATTCGTCAAGGTCGAAGCCCCAGAGATAAATCGGAACAGATGATTTACAACAACTACCAGGCGATGCAGTTCATCCATGAGATTAAGGATGAAATACTCACGCCATCGATGGTACTAGAGCTTCATCGGATCGTGACACAAGACACCCTGGAGGATCCTGGTAAAGCTGGGCAATTCAGAAGCAAAAATGACAAGGTCTATGTTTCGGACAATAAGGGAGAAGCATTACATATACCACCACCATCCCATGAGCTTGAACAAAGACTTATCGATCTGTGCAATTTTGCAAACAACAGAGATAGCGATGAATTTATCCACCCGGTAACCAGGGCGATAATTCTTCATTTTATGATCGGATACGATCACCCATTTGTCGATGGTAACGGACGGACTGCCAGAGCACTATTTTATTGGGGCGTAGCCAAGTTTGGATATTGGCTATTGGAGTACACCACCATTTCCAAGACTATCAAATCAGCACCGGTAAAATATGGTCGTGCTTTTTTATATACCGAAACGGATGACAATGACCTAACGTATTTTATTTTCCATCAGCTGGACGTTATCCGCACTGCCGTTGAAGAGCTTCAAATGTATATGGAGGAAAAGATTTCGGGCATCCAACATGCCGAAAAACTTTTAGGAGGCAGCGCTAAACTGAAAGGAAAGCTGAATTTCAGACAACTATCAGTACTAAAGCATGCATTGAAGCACCCAAGGTTTACTTACAAAATCAACGAACATCAAAACTCTCACGGCGTTGCTTACGAAACAGCTAGAAAAGATCTGATGGAATTGTCTGATAAGCTAAATCTTCTTAAGAAGCTGAAGTCAGGAAAAGCTTATGTGTTTTTGAGCCCGGAGGATTTAGAAGATCGAATGAGACATCATAAGTGAAGTGTTAAGTTTGGCAGAAGATCTTCATAACAAATACGTATGAGCGGCGGTTCCGAGAACCGCTCGTATTCAAACTTCTCCAAACCAGTGGCGTGTCCGGTTTACCACATAAACCAGTGACAGCATTACGGGTACTTCAACCAATACGCCCACCACCGTGGCGAGGGCCGCGCCGGAGTGCAGTCCGAATAGTGAGATCGCGACGGCGACGGCCAGTTCAAAAAAGTTGGAGGTGCCGATCAAGCAGGCGGGCGCGGCAATATTGTGGGGGAGTTTCATAAACCTGGCGGCACCGTAAGCCACTGCAAAAATGCCATAGGTTTGTATGAGCAGGGGAATGGCGATCAATAAGATAGTCTGGGGTTGTTGCAGAATCGTCTGCGCCTGAAAGCCAAACAACAGAATCACTGTTCCCAATAAGCCGACAACTGACCAGGGTTTCAGAGTATGCAGAAAGGTGTTTAGTCGCTCGTCGCCGCCTTGCCCCAGAATACGGTGGCGGGTCAATATGCCTGCAACCAAAGGTAAGACCACATACAGAACAACGGACAACAGCAGGGTTTCCCAGGGAACGGTAATGTCGCTCACACCCAGCAATAAGGCTGCAATGGGCGCAAAGGCGAAGATCATAATGATGTCGTTCACCGATACCTGAACCAGGGTGTAATTGGGGTCGCCTTTGGTCAGCTGGCTCCAGACAAACACCATGGCCGTACAGGGGGCCACACCAAGCAGAATCATGCCCGCGATATATTCATTGGCGCTTTCGGCATCCACCATGTCGGCGAAAAAAACTTTGAAAAACAGCCAGCCGAGTGCTGCCATCGAAAAGGGTTTGATTAACCAGTTGATGACCAGCGTGAGGATCAATCCCTTCGGCCGCTCGCCCACATCTTTGATCGCGCTGAAATCGATTTGCACCATCATCGGGTAAATCATCACCCAGATCAGCACCGCAACCACCAGATTGACGTGGG
Organism: Oleiphilaceae bacterium; assembly: GCA_965230795.1. Taxonomy (GTDB): domain Bacteria; phylum Pseudomonadota; class Gammaproteobacteria; order Pseudomonadales; family Oleiphilaceae; genus PZPK01. The sequence continues at coordinate 1,220,663 of OZ246020.1, forward strand.
CCCATTCCAGCGAGGCAATCAGGGCAAACTGCTCCGGTATGAGGTTGCCGAGCGTGACACCTGCAATAATGCAGAGCCCAACCCACAGGGATAAATAACGTTCAAAAACGCCCATCGTGTCTAAGCCTTGTTGGTCAATAAATAGGTGTGGAGATGGAATGCTTATTCAGCGTTCTCTGCCATTGTAGATGCAACCATCCGTCTGAAGATATTGCTGTAGTACCCCGCGCGCGGCTTCGCGTTCAAGGCCGGTGGTGACGTCTATCCCCCGGCTGGTTAAAGCCTGAATCCAATCCTCGGGCTTCGGTCCTTCATCAAAGCCGATGGCTCGGGCGTCCTCATCTTTTGAACCGGTGACAACATGGCGAATACCCGACCAGGGAATGGCACCCAAACACATGGCACAGGGTTCCGTTGTTGTGATCAGTTCAAGGGGAGTCATGCCTTTCGCGCCGAGATCATAGGTCCCCAGTTTTCGCTGTGCAAGACTGATCGCCACCATTTCTGCGTGCAGCATGGACAAACCCTGAGTCGTGACCGAATTAACCCCCAGCGCGATCAGCTTACCTGTGTCGATCTCGAATACACCTGCGGCAAAGGGACCGCCCGTTCCTGCTTCGATGTTCTTTCTTGCTGCGGCGATGACAAAGGTCATTCGAGTCGCCAGATCCGAACTCGTCACATAGTTTTGTGCAAAGGGTTCCATCCAATCTGGCAGATCAAAGCTGATATGGGTGGGTTGTGAAAACAAGAGAGTTCCCCTTTTGAATAAAGCCGTGTGCGCTTGTTCGTTCTATCTGACGTCCATGCACTTCGAATCCGCGCCATCTTATTCTTCCTCGCTGAAATAATACAGAATGGCTGAACAGTTGGAATAGAAGCGCTTGCGAAAGTGAATGCAGGTCTCGTGTTAAACGAATAGGGAGCTCCCGCTTTCACGCAGATGGAAAAACCAAGTCAATGATTTTCAAAGATCAAACATCTGGTTTCCGTATTTCATAAGAATTTCGGAGTCGCAATAAAATTCATTCTCAATTTTGACAGCAGGAAGTGGATCAAGAAATCGATGTCAAAGGCTATAAATCATTGAAATGAAAGTGTAAGTTTTAAGTTTTTATCACGGGACATGAAATGCGGGCGTCGGGTTTCATAAGAATTCCGTGTAATAAACTGTTTTATCAAAATCAGTGAAGCCTAAAAGGGAGTCTTCGTGGGTAACTTATTTAAACATGGATTGCTTTTTTATTTCCTTGCTCTGGGTGGCTGCGCTACTAATGGAACATATGAGCCAGCAGACTATGAAATTGTGTTTGGGATCTTAGAATGGAATGAATTTACTAACTCTTTCAGAGTAAAACCTACAACGCAATGACCTCCCCCCGAAAAATAGAACCATGACATGGATGAGATTTCCGGTTACTTTAGCCAAAAGGAAATCTCAATATGAAGAAAAAGCGTTACACAGAAGAACAGATCATTGGTGCGATCAAAGAGCATGAGTCGGGCGTAAAAGTTGACGACATATGCCGCCGTATGAATATCTCCACGGGCACGTTTTACAACTGGCGGTCCAAGTATGCCGGCCTGGAAGTGAACGAAGCCAAGCGATTAAAAGAGCTGGAAACGGAGAATAACAAGCTCAAGAAACTGCTCGCGGAGAAGCTCCTAGAAAACGAGGCCATGAAAGATGTGCTCTCAAAAAAGTGGTAAAGCCTGCGAGCCGTAAAGGCATTGCGACTCATCTGGTCTCGGTACATCGACTGAGCGAGCGGCGCGCTTGTTGGCTTGCGAGTATTAGCCGAACAGCCTATCGCTATAACCCGATACCGCGGACGGATCAAGCGCTCAGAGCACGTTTGATTGAGCTTGCAGGCAAACATCAGGGACTCGGTTATGAGATGCTGCATGGCATGCTCAGGAATGAGGGACTCGTCATCAACGAGAAGCGCACCTACCGTCTTTATAGGGAAGAGAGTCTCCAGTTGCGTATTCGGAAGCGAAAGAAGCTGAAACGACCACGACAGCCTATCATGGTACCGATTTACCCTAATGTCCGCTGGTCGATGGATTTTGTTTCAGACCAGCTTAGCAACGGGCGAAGGTTTCGCGTGCTGAATGTAAAAGACGATTATTCAAAGGAACTCATTGGTCAGCTGACAGCGTACTCGATTTCTGGCCAGCAGGTTGCCAGGTTCCTTGATCAGCTCATCGACCAACGTGCAGCACCGGACCAAATCACGTGTGATAACGGGACCGAGTTTACCTGCAAGGCGATGTTCTTCTGGCAGAAAGAATCAGGGGTAAAGCTGGCATTTATCCAGCCAGGAAAGCCAACACAAAATGCGTTTGTAGAAAGCTTGAACGGAAAATTTAGAAACGAGTGTCTCAACAGGCATTGGTTTCGGAGCTTGGACGAAGCGAAAGAAATCATCGATGAGTGGCGACACCATTACAACCATGAGCGACCACATAGCGCTCTTAATTTTATGCCTCCGGCAGTGTTTGCAGCGAGGGCAGCATGATGGAAATTTCATCCAAAGCGTGGTTCTAAACAGGGGTGGAGGTCAGCAAATACCGTATATTTTGGGTGAGGAAAATCTTCGCTTTGGTTTTCTAATCACTCCAAATCACAGCAATAAATTTGACTACAATGCAGTTCTTTTTATGAACAAGCCTCCTAAAAATGTTGAAGGTAAAGTAATCAATGGCCCCGAAGATGTTATGAAAGAGGGCCTTAGATCAATTGTCGTAACCTCGAGAGGACCCTCGATAATGGATATGTGGCTAACTGAAGGTGATCCCCGTGGCAAAGAACGAATAGTTTTATATATCAATGGTCGTGAGGCCGCAAACGTTGAATTTGAAGTTCAATAAATGGGATACAAAAATTAAGTAGGGTCAGGTAAGACTTTAAACCAGTCGGTTTTTAAAACTCACGTGGAACCCGAGTTGATTCCTGACATTCGTGATGCGGCAATCAAGGAATGGCGTTAGGAAGTGAACAGTTCAAGAAAGAGCTTGAGGTATTGGCCAATCGACGTGTTAGGCCTGCTAAAATATGGGGACGAAAAGAGGAAGTCTTATCTGACCCCACTTATAACCCCACTTATAACCCCACTTATAATCACGGGATCTGAAACGCGGGTTTCGGGTTTCATAGGAAGTCCGTGTAATAAACTTTTAGCTTTAAAATATGAAAATAATCATCGCAATTATCTACGTAGTTCTTTTTCACCTGTCGGCAAAAGTGATTTTTTCTATTTTAGGTGGCTTCGAGATGAGTAAAGGTATATTTGGCATCGATTGGTCAGGTGTCATATATATGTTCTTAATAAGTCTATTAGCTTCTATAGCAACGGTTCTAGGCGTACTGTTGGTGAGTAAAAATCAGACTACAAAGCAATTTATTTCAATAAGTGTACTCGCAATATTTGCAACAAATACGTATCAGTTCGTACAGTCGCCAGATTGGTTTTTAAACACTCTCGCATCGAATACAGCACATATAATCACTACAAATTTGGTTTTTGGTATCGTGCTAATTCTGGTGTACTGGGGGATGTCAAAAGCTAGCAATGTGCTCAATAGGACTCCGTAACAATTACTTGATGGGCATATTCAGAAGCAAATTGACATCATGCGTGGCAAGTAACCATCTAACACATATGAGCCTTCCCGCTGTCAATAGAAAATAGATCTCTGCCCGGCCACTGTTTTTAAAGGTTCAGTTAGTGGTCGATTGTTAACATGTAGGAAGACATGCGATACCTAACCATCTCCATTTTGTTCCTAGTCATAGAGCCGTGGTTCCTTGTTCTGTCAATGTATACGGGAGCTTCCGAATTGGGCTTTTCAAGCTGGTACAATGCCGATCCATGGAACCGTAAAATTACTACGCTCGCCCTTGAATCGTCTGTCATTCGCTGTGTGTTTTTAGTCGCGGCGCTTTCTATCAAGCATTTGCATAAGCTAGTCTTTTTTGTACTGCTTCTCTTTGTTGGCTATGAAGTGTTTATCGCCATTTCAAAAATGTTCTTATTCGGTGTCAGTGCTCTCGATAATGCTGATATGCTTGGTTTCAATACAAACTTAATAATAGGTAGGCTAATCGTTCTGTCTCTGTGGTGTTTCGTTGCATATCGGCTAATTACGGAGTACCGACTTTTAACTAGGCGCTGAAGCAAGGACTAAAACGGCGCAGCTTAGCTTGGCGTTGTAACGTGTGAATGGAATGTACTGTAGATCAATAATCATCATATTACTCTTTAGTTTGGCTGCATGCGCAGATAATCATGAAAATGGTTCTTTTTCATTAGTATCTGCATTATCCGACTTAGAAGTTACGTGTGATGACCTTAGTCAATCCAAAATGGGCAAGCTCTTTTGGGCAAAACCTGTACTTGATGGCACAGGAATATTGATTATTTCTAAATCAAATGCAGTAGACGAATATTTTCTTTCATTAACGTCGCACCATCAAGAAAGAGCATTGGAAACTAGAACCATTGAATGCAACCAAACAAGGTGACGGAGGAATTAAATTTTAATCCCTCCGCTACCTTTTTACTCTTCACCTTTATTACCCTTCGCTTTTGACTCAAGTGTAATCAATCGCAGGAATACAGCCGAATAACGCGATGCAAGCGGCAAGCCGTGCCACGTCTCCGTTTTGCGAAAATTCTATTACACTTAGGAATTAAGTGGGGTCAGGTAAGACTTTAAACCAGTCGGTTTTTAAAACTCACGTGGAACCCGAGTTGATTACTGACATTCGTGATGCGGCAATCAAGGAATGGCGTTAGGAAGTGAACAGTTCAAGAAAGAGCTTGAGGTATTGGCCAATCGACGTGTTAGGCCTGCTAAAATATGGGGACGAAAACAGGAAGTCTTATCTGACCCCACTTATACACTTTGGTGGTTGGCGCTTCCCAGCTTACCGGTCACGGTAAGCTGAGGAGAAGGCTCAATGAGTATCAAGTGAATTAAGCTGACCGTTTTGCGCCACCGCTCCAAACGGCAGCTTATTCAGAGCGTTAAGCAATCGAGATATGGATAAGCCAGTACTTAAACTGATGATTGGGGACAACGAGTTTCGTGCGATAGGGCACGTGGCTGCGCAATGGGCTTACATTGAAACTGAACTAGACTATGTTCTCAATATGATGTTGTTGCATGAATCACAGAATGAAAAAGACCCTTGGAATCGGCAATCTTTTAAAGAAAGAATTGCAAAATTAAGAAGTCTTAGTAATGCAATGCTCAGTGGTGATCCATTAGCGGAGATATTAGACATTCTTGAGAAGGTTGCTTCTTTAAAGGGCTTTCGCGACGACATCGTGCATGGTCACTGGAAGCTGCATCGTAAGGGAGCTGTGCTCACTACCGGAATTCAAGTAATAAAAAGTCGGCCAAAGTATAGCCGCAAGGAAACGAAATTTACTGCAGAAAAAGCAGAGGGTGTAGCCGCCAAAATTTCAAAAGAAAGCTTACGTTTGGTTTTGTGGCACAGCAAATATATAAGGGTCGAGTAATGCTTGAATTAAGTGGGGTCAGGTAAGACTTTAAACCAGTCGGTTTTTAAAACTCACGTGGAACCCGAGTTGATTCCTGACATTCGTGATGCGGCAATCAAGGAATGGCGTTAGGAAGTGAACAGTTCAAGAAAGAGCTTGAGGTATTGGCAAATCGACGTGTTAGGCCTGCTAAAATAGGGGGACGATAAGAGGAAGTCTTATCTGACCCCACTTATATGTGACCCCACTTATATGCGTGTAATAAACTGTTAGGTGCCGAATGAAAAGCGTTATTCTTGCTTTAACACTTTTGTGTTTCTGGGTCGAAGAAGCCTTATCTGAGAACGATTTTATGCATGATGTTAACTGTTCTAGGGAGACTATGGATATCACTTACGAAATTTTCAGGGATTTTAGTAAGTGGGGTGAAATTCCTACTCAAGCTGTTATGCAAAAACAATTAGATAAATATTCTGATTGCCCCAAGGAAGATGTCGAGAAATCTTTGTCTCATGCTATTAAATTACAAAAGGCCGTGAACGAAAGCATGAAGCATTATCATGACAAAATGCCGGAGTTTCGCTCTAAGATTGATAACTTACTGAACAAGGAGTTATCTGGGGTTTCTTCAAAAGCACGTTCTTTAGCAGAAAGACGAATAATGTTTATGTATATAAAATGATATTAATCCTTTCTAAATCTATAAATCACCTAACCAGTTGCGCAATGTTCGCCCCGGAAAAACACTCCGGGGCTGGCCTCACTGACGCTCGCCGCAGCTAAAGGCGTCATGTGTAAATAAGGAAGATATGAAAGATTACGGAAAGTGGTTAGTTATTGGTTTGCTCTTGGGTATTGGAATCAGTTTAGGTTACCAAGCATCCGAGTACTATATCGATCAATATATTGTCGCTCCAGCGCGAGGACCTACCAAAGATATCGAGTACTTACCAAAAGGCATCAACGTTTCAGGTGCTCGGGTTGCAAAAACAGCGTTCTCTTATCAAGGTACAGTCCAACTAATAAACTCCAGTGGCAAAGATTATGTGGGGTTTGTTGTTACTGCTGAGCTTCATGATTCAAGAGGGCTCTTGGAGGTCTGCAAAGGTATTGAATCCTCAGTTGGTAAAACAGAGGTTTTAGTTACGCTGCTTTGCAACGCAAGCAATGAAAAACACCCAGAAGTTCAGCTAAAAAACATCGAGGTTGTGGAAGGTGTGTACTATAAATCCACATAACCAAGCCAGCCAGCATCACTCCCTGCGGTCACTGGGCCTCGTCTCACTCGCCGCTGCGCATTCCGCTAGTAGCAGTAGCGTAGTTGAGCAATAAGGAGGGAGTCCTCGTCAATTTTGTAGACGATCCTGTGCTCATCGTTAATGCGTCTGGACCAATACCCGGAAAGGTCATGTTTCAATGGTTCGGGGGAGGTCAGCGAGATGCCAGTAAGGCATGAGACTTCAACCAGCAGATGCGACCACCGTCTTCATTTTAATCTTTCCCCACCACCTTAAACCTGACCGAGAACACCACTCCTCTGTGGTCGTCGCGATTGCGCGCGGTCAATTCCGCCCGATGTTTGTCGCAGATAAGTTTGGCGATGTGGAGTCCCAGACCCAGGTGGATGGTATCGCCCGTTGAGCGGGTTGAAATCATCGGCGCGCAGAGTTCCTGAATATTCTCTGTTGGCAGCGGTGGTCCATCATTATTGATGCTGACTACCACGTGCTTGGCTTCCCGGTGCAGGGAGACCGATACATGGCCGCCTTCACTGCAATAACTGAGGGCGTTGTCCAGAAGCTTGTCAAAGAGCTGTTCCAGACGACTGCTGTCGGCCTCGATCATCACCCGCTGCTCCGGATCGATCAGTACCTCGATGCGTTCGGATGCCAGACTGAGGTAGTCTCGCAGGAAGGCAGTCAGGTCCAGCGCTGCAAGCTCTTCGTGTTGCATGGCCGTTTCCAGACTGGTGGCTTCGGTGAGCTGCAAGGTGATGCGATGAATCTGTTCGATGCCTTTGTCCATCTTCTGCACATAGGGGTTGTCGCCGAGCTGTTCCTGCTCGTCCAGCAGGTTTTCGAGCGAGGTGCGCAGTTTGTTGAGGGGATTGGAAATCTCGTGGCGCAGGGTTTGGGGAATGCGTTCCAGAAACTGCACATAGCTCTGCTGACTTTGCAGCAGGCTGGACAGAGTACGAGACAGATCGCCCAATTCGTCCGGAAACTGCCGACTGCTGTTGAGCTGGGCGTGGGCGATGCGCCCCTGATTGTCTACCGAATGTCGGGCTTCCTGACTCAGGCGCGCAATGCGGCGCACCAGAACAAAGGCATAGAGCACCAGTACCGTCAGCACACCGCCGGTAATCAAGGCCAGCTGAAGGGCAAGTTCCTGCATACGGGTTCTGTTCGCGGACAGCACATGTCGGGCGGATTCATCGATCAACACCACACCGAGCGTTTCGCCCTGATCGATGATCGGATAGCACACCACCAGGCGTTGCACTTCACCGGCCGGGTTAGTGAGTTGTCGCACCGGTTCAATCTGACCGGTCAGCGCCTGTTTCACGCAGTCGGTGTCCAGAGGCGTCTGCAGATCGTAGGCGGAATAGGAAGCGCTTTGCTCGCGGGCGGCGTAAGCCCATTCGCGTCCACGTTGGTCATAGATGGCAAGGCGGGCATAGGCGGATTTGAAGGCATCGATCACCCGCTGCAGCTCGCGCGCATCGAGACTGACAGGATTGAGCTGGTCGTCCAGTCCCTCGGGCAAGGTGGCGACAATGGCCGAGGGGCCGTATAGCGGGTTGTCATCCACATCGACCACCGCAAAATGAATGCGTGGTTGTTCGGCATCGAAGCTGGCCAGGGGCAGGCGAAACTCCATGGCGTAGCCTTCGTTTGTACGCTTCCACACGCCTTGAATGCCGGTTTTATGGCTGGGGATGTCGCTGTCATCGCGAGGATCAATGCGGTCCCTGCCAAACTGCCATTTGGCATCGGTGTAGTAGCTGGCCAATGCACCTTCTTTTTCGACGGGGATCAGCACCCGTTGCAAACCACCCATGGCATCGTAATAGGTCAGCTGAACATGATCGGCCAGATCGAGTCGCAGATGCTCCGGTCGTCGGGTCACCACTTTGCCGTCGCGCACGGCGAGCGCGACATATAAATGCTGGTTGGATTGTGCCAGGCGCAGAGAGAAAGCCAGCTCGGTGGCGGTCTCCGGATCGGCCAGCCAGATCGGGTCATCATAAGGATAAGCAGGTTCGATCTGCAGGTTCCGTGGCCAGTCTCCATACTGGCCGTCAAGGCGAATAGGGCGATTCAGTTCCGGTGCACCAAGAGCATGGCTCTGCACATTGTTCAAGGTTTCCGCGGCGAGCAGACTACGGATATTGGGTTGGGTCGCGATCAGGCTAGTGGCAATGGCCCGCGCCTCGGTTTCCTGAATTCTGGCCTGTGCATCCAGCGTGGTCTGCTGAATCTGTTCCCAGTATTGCAGGGCGACAACGGGGATAAACAGCAGACCCAGCCCCAGCAGGCCAACCTGCAGTTTGATGCCAAAGCGCGGCCCGCGCTTGGCATTGGAGCTTGCTGACCTTGTAGACAGCGCAGACACTAAGAGCGCTCCCATCGGTAACCAAAGCCGGGCTTGTTGTGAATACAGTCGAAGGTCGGGCCGACGGCATTGAACTTCTTGCGGATGTTTTTGATATGGCTGTTGATGGTGCCATTGGTCACCATGCGTTGCATGGTACTGTCACACAGGGTGGCATAGCTGACGCCTTCGGCACCGGCCTGGATGATCTCGACCAGCAAACGGAATTCAGTGAGGGTGAGCGGTACGGTGGTGCCATGCCAGGCCACGTAGGACTTGTCCATATCCAGCTGGATATGGTCGCTGGATACATCGGGGCCGGGGGCTGACTGTTTGCGCGCCTCGTAAATGCGCAACAGACTTTTGATGCGTTCGGTGAGCAGGGCCAGCGAGATGGGTTTGGTCTGGTAATCCCATGCGCCTAATCTCAGGCCAAACACCTGATCGATTTCTTCAGAGCGATCGCTGAGAAAGATGATGGGGAGGTCGCGGCCCTGGTCCAGCAGTTTTCGGCAGATGGTAAAACCGCCGTCCTGATCGTCTCCCAGCACCACATCCAGCAACACCAGATCGACAGGAGCATTGATCAGTGCAGTCAGTGCCTCATCCACCGAACTGTAGCAGCTGGTTTTAAAGCCTTTGCGATGCAGGGCATCGGCGTAATTCTGTTGCTGGTCAATATCGTCTTCAATAATGGCGATGTGCTGGCTCATGGGGTCTCCCTGTTTGCTGGGTATGAACTGTAACCCAGAATGACGCAAAGTGGGGGAGTTCTGCAGAATCTCCAGACTTTCTCCACCGCTTCTCCCGCATCTCCAGCAACAATCCCCGGCAATGATGTGAGCGCTCGCGCGTTCACGCCGCGGAATCATTGGCTTGACCTCGCCTTCGCACAGGACACCGGCTGCATCCTTACTCCTGATTATCTCCATTGCCGTCCAGTGTTGCTCCATTACCTGGCGCCCGGAAATCCGTTCAATGGAACTCACTGAAGCCCGCCATTGAAGGGAGCGTCCGGCATAGGGTCGGTCGTCTTCGCCAGGACGGCGAGGCGGTGCTTCAGCTCAGGAGCTTATGATGAAAATGAACAAAACCCTGGTAATGACCAGCCTGTTGATGTCCTCCACCGTATTGCCGGTTGCGGCAGCAGATCTTGGCGCCAGGGAATCCGTAGCAGAAGAATCGCCCATGGCCGACTACGAAGGTACAGCCTGGGGCGCGGGCATCGGTACTGTGCTGGGCGCGGTGATTGCCGGCCCTCCCGGTGCCGCCATTGGCGCCACCCTGGGTGGCAGTGTTGGCTGGGGACAGGATCAGGCGAGCAAGCTGGACACCCGGACGCAATCCCTGACGGCGCAGAGTGATACCATCAGTCAGTTACAGGCCTCTCTGCAAAAAAGCCAGCAGCGGGTGAATGAACTGGCGCGAGCCAATGCGCTGAAGTCCGCTCAGCTGGCCGATGTGGATGCGCGGCAACGCCATCAGCAACAGCAGGATCAGGACTTGCTCGACACGCTGAAAGACCACTACGTGCAGGAAGTGTATTTCCGTTTTGGTGAGGCGACCTTGCCGGACTATGCCCAATCCCGTCTCGATGCGCTGGCGGACTTGCTCCAGGCCTATCCTCGCCTGACGGTGAGCTTGCGCGGCTTCACCGACCGGGTGGGTTCGCTGGAGTCGAATCTGGAGCTGGCGCGTTCGCGCATGGAAAGTGTGCGTGACTACCTTGGGGCACTCAATATCGCACCTGAACGTTTCGAGATGGAAGCCATGGGTGAGTCCCAGGCGGTGGCCAAACTCGGAGATATTGCCAACACCGTGCTGGATCGCCGCGTGGCCATCGAACTCTCATTGGCGAATGACGTCGAGCAGCCTCTGGCGGCGCTCGGGGAGAGTTCACCATGAAGCACTTTATCGCCATTGATGAGCAGGTGCTACTAGCCTTGTGGATTCATGCGCCCCATGCGGTGGTGCCATTCTCCCGGCCTTTTTGTACGCGGCTGACGCCTGCCCATCGGCAGGCCATTCAGGCTCAGGCAGAAGCGCTCGTCGAGGAATGCGTCCTTGCTGAGTGCAATCGTTCGGCCTGAGAGCATCGGCCATCCGTATTGGGGGTGGCCGGTCGTCATTGCTCACATTATTTGGGGGGATCTCCCATGAACACAGTTATTTCGATTCATTCGGGCGCCTGGATCGCGTCCGCCATCTCCTTGCTGATGGACAGTCTCAAGTGTTTCGCCCTGGTGCTCTTCTGGATGCTCGCCCATGAGGCGGCCGCCTCGGAAACCCAGCCGGCGGAAGCGGAATACGCCCTGCAACTGCATGCCCGGGATGGTGACGAACACTGGCCTGCGCCGGTGCTGTCCACCCAGGTGGACATGCAGGTGACGGGGCCGATTCTCAGGGCTACTGTCACGCAGCGCTTTGCCAATCCGGCTCAGGTCTGGGTGGAGGCTCGCTACGCCTACCCGCTGCCGGATACAGCGGCCGTCGACGCGTTTACGATGCGCGTGGGAGAGCGCGTGATAGAAGGCCAGATTCAGGAAAAGGCCAAAGCCCGGGCCCGCTATCAACAGGCCAAACAGTCTGGACAGCGTGCCAGTTTGCTGCAACAGCATCAGGGCAATCGTTTCAGTACCTCGGTGGCCAACATCCCGCCGGGTGAGGAGATCGAGGTACAGTTCGAGTTTCAGCAGGTACTGGATTTCGAAGATCATGGTTATCAGCTGCGTTTTCCCATGGTCGCGACGCCGCCCTATACTTCCTCGCGTATTTCGGATAGCGATGTGGAGGGAATGGCGACTCAGCCCGGTTTTGAACGCTATCAGCATCCTGCCAGCCCAAATCGTAACCCGGTCGGGATCCGTCTCGAGCTGGATGCGGGTTTCCCGCTGAGTCAGGTGCTCAGCCGCAGTCATCCCATCCAACTGAACAGGGTGGACGCGAGCCGTTATCAGGTGTCTCTCGATCCGGATGCCCGTCTGTCGGATCGGGACTTTACGCTGGAATGGCACTTCGCCGCCCATCACAAACCCCAGGTCAATGTCTTCCACGAGACCAATGAACAGGGTGAGTTCGGCATGGTGATGGTGTTACCGCCTTCCCACGATACTGGAGCGGAACAGGCCGGTCCGCGCGAGCTGGTACTGGTCATGGATGTCTCCGGCAGTATGCAGGGCGAGTCCATTCGTCAGGCTCGCGCCGCGGCACTGGACGCCCTGGATGGGCTCGATGCGGATGACTATTTCAATCTGGTCCACTTCAGTCATCAGGCCTATCGTCTGTTTTCCCGGAGCGAGCCGGCAACGGCGACTAACCTGAGACTGGCGCGTCAAACCATTCAAGGGATCGAGGCCGGCGGTGGCACCGAAATGCATCCGGCTCTGGAACTGGCGCTGATGTCTGACGGGGAGGAAGCACGTCTGCGACAGGTGGTGTTTATCACCGATGGGGCGGTGACCCATGAAGATCATCTGTTCGCGCTGATTGAAAAACGGCTGGGCAGCAGTCGGCTGTTTACGGTCGGGATTGGCTCGGCACCGAATCACTATTTTATGCGCCGGGCCGCCGAGAGCGGGCGAGGCGTGTTCACCTACATCAGTCGTCCCCAGGATGTGAATACCAAAATGCGAGCGTTATTGCGGCGCCTACAGTCACCGGCGTTGACCGGATTGTCGGTAAACTGGGAGGGCGATGTGAGTGACAGTTTTCCCGCCCAGTTACCGGACCTGTATCTTGGTCAGGCGCTGGTGATGGTGTTTCGGACAGCGTCATTTCCGGCGGCCATGACGCTCGGCGGCGAACGTCTGGAACGTGACGAAAGCACCCGACTGCTGCTGGATGAGGCGAGCAATGGGAAGGGAATTGGAATGGAGTGGGCGCGGCGTCAGTTGGCTGAGTTGCAGGCCCGGCATGCGCGAGCGGGGAGCCATGACAAGGCCATGTTGCGTGAGGACATCGTCAGCCTGGCGCTGGAGCATCATCTGGTGACGCCGTTTACCAGCTTTGTCGCGGTGGATGCGACGCCTGTTCGCGCCGGCGGTGAACTCAAGTCATCAACGATACCGTCGAACCTTCCCAAAGGATCGGCCAACAAGCTTCAGCCTAATAGTCAGCCAAGGATTCAGCACAAGGCGCAATCAATCATGCTGGCGCAGACGGCCAGTGGACTGCCGACTCATGTAATGTGGGGCGTGATGGCTCTGCTGTTGGCGATGGGGTGTTGGCGCTATGGACTGGGGCTTTCTGGTTTGCCAGCGCTGATTAAGCCCGTTATTCCACATAATACCTCAGCAAGGGAGTGAGCGCATGTCTGCAAATGTGTCGAGCACTCTGGTGCTGCTGGTGGCAGTGTTGGTAGCGGGCTTGGGTGTCTGGCAGCTTGGACAGGCAGGGCAAATCGTTGCCAAGGCCTGGTTGTCAGAAGCGCTGCTAGAGGAAGCCTGGGAGCAAAGCCTGCATAGTGGTGAAGCCGTGAAACCCTGGCCATGGGCCGATACCTGGCCGGTGGCCCGTTTGACGGTGCCGCGACTGGAGTTGCAGCGTTATGTGCTGGCTGGCGATGCCGGGCATGCCCTGGCCTTTGGTGCAGGACTGGTGAGTCGACAGGAAACACTATCGGAAGCCAGTTTGCTGACCATCGCTGGTCATCGCGATACCCATTTTGCTTTTCTGCGTGACTTGCAGGCGGGTGACCGGGTAGTGCTGGAAACCGTTGAGGGTTCCCGCTCTTACCGGATTCGTTCGTCCCTGGTGACGCAGGTTCCGGAAGTACAGGTGCGCTCTGGTGATCGTGCCACGCTATTGCTGGTCACCTGTTATCCTTTTGACGCGCTATCGGCGGGCGGGGATCAGCGCTACGTGCTATTGGCCGATCTTGAATCAGCGATTTAGGCTAAGATGGATGTTTTGACGATCACCGCAATGTTGCGTCATCTTTTTATCCACAACTGCTGAACCAGGTCTGCTCTTACCCATGAACATTCGCCCATTTGCAATAGCTGACGAACAGGCACTTTGGGCGCTGTTTCGACAATCTGTCCATCAGGTCAACAAGGCCGACTACACACCGGCACAGTTGCTGGCCTGGGCACCCGATGACGATAATCCTCAGTGGTTTTACCAGCGGATTCGGGACATTAAACCCTATGTTTTGGAGATGATTGGGGAGATCGTAGCCTATGCCGATTTACAGCCGGATGGGGTTATCGATCAGTTTTTCTGTCACCCTGATTGGGTCGGGCAGGGCCTGGGCCAGCGGCTGTTTGCGTATCTGCAGGAGCGGGCTTCTGAACGCGGACTGACACGACTGTCTGCCGATGTCAGCATCACCGCGCGGCCATTCTTTGAGCGTCTCGGTTTTGTTGTACTGGAAGAGCAGGAGGTCGAGCTGCGTGGGCAGCGTTTGATCAACTTCAAAATGCAACGAGTGCTTTAAACGGCCGTGACCTAGTCAGGAAGATGATGTTTGGCCCGGCTGATTTCGTGAAGCACCGGGCCCTGTTCGTCAGGACGAATGCCGGTCTGGTTAAGGCGGGGTTTGATCAGTCGCGTCACGGAATCCGCGGTCTCTTTGGTGAATCCGTGCTCTTGCAGAATGTCAGCGATGGTATTGGCTCGGGTATTCGAATCGCTTTTCAACTGGCCAAGAATGGCATTCAGGCATTCCTGTTCGGCGGCACTGGGTCCTTTGCGACTGCGCCAGATTAGCATGACGATGATGGCGACGGCGACGATTAACAACAGGCTTTTCATGCTGGCGTTTCCTATTTGCGGTTTCTGTAGATGGATTCCGTAGGTTCAAGGTCGATGTTGAATGATCTGATCGTAGCTGCCAAGCACCTGTCTAGGGCTCAAACCAATCAGCTTGCGAAAGGTATTGCTCAGGTGAGCGCTGTCACTAAAGCCCTGATCCAGCGCATGATGGGTGAGCGAGAACTGGGGCTGCACCGAGAGGGCTTTAACCAGCTGCATACTCTGCTGCCAGAGACGATAGTGCTTGAATGATGTGCCCAGGTGCTGACGAAACAGATGGCTGAGTCTGGATTCACTCAGGTGCAGTTGCCGGGCAATGTGCGAAAAGCTGCAGCCCCTGCGCATCAGAGCCATGGCCCGATGCACGCGCGCATCCATGAGCGAGCTACTCGGTGCATGAGGGAAGTAATGTTCAAGCTGCATGAAGCGATCAGGGCTGGACGTCATGTAAGCCAGGCGCTGGCGGGAGCATAACTCTGTGATGAGGGGTCGGTTCTGCAGCAGCTGATTCCGCAAGTGCTGGGCCAGCATCTGATCCCCTTCGATATAGGCTGCGCAGACCGCTTCCCCGTGACTGATCAGACGGTGGTTGACGCCGGCTGCCACCAAAGCGCTATGAGCCTCAATCGTCTCGCCGTTGTCGAGTTGAACCTGAAAGGCGTGTTGTCCGCGGCTGGCCAGAAATATCATGTCGCCGTGACGGTGGAAGCCGGTGTCAGGCAGGTGGCCCCAGTGGAAGGTGAAGCCGGAAGTGATCAGTAGTTGATTGCCTGGCACGCAGCAGGTCCTTACAAGTCTTGAGAGAGCGTTGATGGGTATCATACTGTCTGATATCGCCGGGCTCCAGCATTGCTCACCGGCTGGTGGAGCGTCGCCAATACTTTGCTTTGTAGACAATGGAAATTTTGATCATGCCCTTACTAAACTATCTTCCTGTTACCGCAGCACTATGTATGCTGATTTCTCTGCTGCTGGCCTGGATTGCCTCGCTGATCGTCTATGCGCGCGTGTCGAGTTTGAAGAAGATATTTGTCGCGCCTCATCAGCTCATTCGGGCGCATATTGATTACCTGTTGATGTCCCTGCTGCTGGTGATGAGCTTTTATCTGGCGGAGCGTTTTGTACTGGAGCTGCCTGTCAGCATTATTGTACTGGTGTGTGTGGGGGCTCTATACAATCCCTTCGGCTTTATTGTGCTGGCCATGAAGCCGGCCATGGCCAATCCGGAGACCCTGACCGACAAGCTTCGCATTCTGCTTGGGTTCCTGCCCGCCACCATAGGCTATGGCTATATCATGGTGGCGGTGTTGAGGCGACTGATTTAGCCTTGCCGCTTTAGCCCTTTCGAGCTTGCCGCTAAACTACAGGCATGCCCGACTTTTCTGATCTGTCACCACATCATCAATCTGATCTTCCCATTGAGGCAGTGCTTCCCGAACTTCGGCAAGCACTGACACAGAACCACGAAGCCGTGTTGCAGGCGCCGCCCGGTGCAGGCAAAACCACTCGGGTGCCGCTTGCCCTGTTGCAGGAGGATTGGCTGCAAGGGCAAAGCATTCTGATGCTTGAACCCCGGCGTATCGCAGCACGCAATGCCGCGGCGCGCATGGCGAGTGCCTTGGGAGAGTCGGTGGGCGAGACTGTAGGCTATCGGGTACGACTGGATAGCCAGGTAGGACCCAATACCCGTATCGAAGTGATCACAGAGGGCATCCTCAGCCGACGTTTGCAGAACGACCCGTCCCTCGAAGGTGTGGGGCTGGTGATCTTTGACGAATTCCACGAGCGCAGTCTGGACCTGGATTTGGGTTTGAGTATGACGCTCCACGGCCGATCCCTGTTTCGCAATCCGGATGAGGGTGAGCGAGCGCTGAAAGTGTTGGTGATGTCGGCGACTCTGGAAGACAAAGGTATTTCAGAAGTGCTGTCTGACAAAGTTAGGCCTGCACCGGTGATCCATAGCGAAGGCCGGCAGTTTCCGGTGGATGTGCGCTATGGTAAACCCTGGCAGCCGGGGGAAAATCCGGTACCCGGTGTCGTCTCGGCCATCCTTGAGGCGCTGGCTGCTGAAAGCGGTAGCGTATTGGTGTTTCTTCCCGGAAAACGCGATATTCGCGCAGTGGAACAGCACCTGAAAGATCTGGCCCAGGATCCGGCCTATCGGAGTCTGTTTGAGCCGGTGCTGCTGGCACCTCTTTATGGCGATATGACGCTCAAGGATCAGAGCCAGGCCATTGCTCCTGCACCTGCCGGACAGCGCAAGATTGTGCTGGCCACGAACATCGCCGAGAGCAGTTTGACCATTGAAGGGGTGCGTGTGGTCATCGACACCGGATTGTGTCGGGAACCTATTTACGATCCGCGCACCGGTATGACGCGCCTGCAAACACGGCGCATCTCACGAGCTTCGAGTATCCAACGGGCGGGCCGGGCAGGCCGGATGAGTGCCGGAGTCTGTTATCGGCTGTGGTCTGAAGCCCAGCAGGATCAGATGGAGCGACATCCCAGCCCGGAGATATTGCAGGCCGATCTGACGGCGCTTGCTTTGCAACTTGCTTGCTGGGGGACGACCGATCTCAGTGAGCTTCGCTGGCTGGATACACCGCCTCCCGGAGCCTTTCAACAGGCCTGTGAGTTGTTGCAGTCGCTGGGTGCGTTTCAACAGGATGAAGCGGGAAACTGGCAGGTCAGCAAGCATGGTCAGCAGATCTCAGCCTTGCCTGTGCATCCGCGCATCGCTCATATGCTGGTGGAAGGGGCCAGACGAGGTCTGGCATCACTGGCCAGTCGCATTGCGGCACTATTGGTGGAACGGGACCCCTTGCACGGGGCCGGACCTGATCTGAGTCTTCGACTCGGCTTGTTTGATGCGCCCAATGCAGGCGCCCGACGACCCAAAGGAAAGGTGCAGCGACTGCTTGCCTTGCAGCGACAGTTTCTGGAACAGCTGAAAAAGGAGGTCAGCACCGACGCGGAGGTGGTCGCGGATCCCGATGACGAACGCTGGCTGGGCTTTCTGTTGGCGCTGGCGTATCCGGACCGTATCGGTTTGCGCCGCAAGGAAGGTGGTCGGGACTATCTGCTGAGTTCAGGGCGCGCGGCGCGTTTGCCTGAAGCAGACACTTTGCAGCAGTCAGAATGGATCGTAGTCGCCCAGTCTGGCGGAGAGCACGGTAGTCGACAGGATACGATTTATCTGGCCTTGCCCCTGGATGCAACCTTGTTCGAGCGGGAACTGGCGGAGCTGGTATCGGAGCAGACGCTTGCTGATTGGGATGACAAGCGCGAGCGCTTTGTCGCCGAGACACAACGCTGTATCGGTAAACTGGTGATATCGCGTCAGGTTTTGAAGAATGTACCGGCGGAGACGAAACGCGATGCGCTGCTGGCGCTGCTTCGTCGCCGGGGTCTGGATCTGCTGCCCTGGACGCCCGCGCTGAGGCAGTGGCAGGCCAGGGTGGTGATGTTAAGGCAGCTGGATTTGGTTCAGGGTCATAGCAGCGAATGGCCGGATGTATCGGAGCAGGGCTTGCTCGGCAATCTCGAAAACTGGCTGGGGCCTTATCTGGATGGCGTCGATAGCCTCAGTGGCTTTGCCCGTCTCGATCTGAAGGCCATGTTGCAGACCCTGTTACCCTGGCCTTTACCGCAACGGTTGGACGAGCTGGCGCCGGAAAAGCTGGAGGTGCCATCGGGTTCGCGAATTGCTATCGATTATGGTCAGCAGCCACCGGTACTGGCGGTGAGACTGCAGGAGATGTTCGGTGCCAGTCAGACACCTGCGGTGGCGCAGGGCAGGGTGAAACTGATGTTGCATCTCTTGTCACCGGCTCAGCGTCCACTGGCGGTGACTCAGGATCTGGTCAGTTTCTGGCAAGGGCCATATGGGGATGTGAAGAAGGATATGAAGGGGCGTTATCCCAAGCACTACTGGCCGGATAACCCCCTTGAAGCTGAAGCAACCCGCCGGGCTAAGCCACGGAAGTAGCCTCTGCCTGATTGGCATGTGCCTGAGAAACGCAGCTCAATATGGCTTCGAAGTTGGCGCTGAGCACATCATGGTGCTTGGCCATGCCGCTATAGCGTTCGCCATTAATCTTCAGTTGCACGTAAGCCGCCGCGTTAGCATCGCTGCCTTCGCCCAGCGCATGCTGGTCGTAGTGGACGATTTCCAGATTCCAGCTCATTGTTTTGGAGATGGCATCACAAAATGCTCCAAGGGCGCCATCTCCCTGCCCATTCACTTCAATCGTCTTGTCACCGCTTTGCAGGCTGGCGCGAATCTGTTCCTGGTCATCATCCCGATCCAGGTGATAGGCAGAGAGGTGAAAACCATCGGCCGGATTCATAAAGGCCTGTTGGATAATGCGCCAGATGTCCTGGCCGCTAACTTCGGAATGAGTGCTCTCTGCGTGCTGCTGCACTTTTCGACTGGCTTCTATCTGCATCCAGCGAGGCATATGCAGCCCAAAGTCCTGTTCCAGGATGTAGGCAACGCCACCTTTGCCGGATTGGCTGTTCACGCGGATGACCGATTGATAGTCGCGGCCCAGATCGCGCGGATCAATGGGTAAGTACGCCACATCCCAGCTGTCTTCCGGCTTCTGCTGTGACAGACACTTCCGGATCGCATCCTGATGACTGCCGGAAAAGGCGGTGTAGACCAGTTCGCCCAGCCAGGGGTGGCGGGGATGCGCGGCGATTTGCGTACATTCGCTGACGACCCGAACGACTTCATCGGCATTGGATAAATCCAGTTTGGGATCAATGCCCTGGCTGTAGAGGTTCATGGCCAGTGTGTAGTTATCCATATTGCCGGTACGCTCACCGTTGCCCATCAGTGTGCCTTCAATACGATCGGCGCCCGCCATCAGGCCCAGTTCCGCGGCGGCAATCGCGCAACCGCGGTCGTTGTGGGTGTGCAGGCTGATAATCAGGCTGTCACGCTGGTTGACGGAATCGCAGAAGGTTTCGACCTGATCGGCGAAAACATTTGGTGTCGCGCATTCGACCGTTGCCGGAAGATTGATGATAACCTTGTTGGCGGGGGTCGGTTGCCAGACATCAATCACCGCATTGCAGACTTCGACAGCAAAATCCACTTCGGTACTGGAAAAGCTCTCGGGAGAATACTGGAAACGCCAGTTGCCTTCGGGGCGTTTGGAGGCCTCGTCCATCACCTTTTGCGCGCCATGACGGGCGATCTCAACAATGCCAGGCTTGTCCATGTTGAATACTTTTTGTCGCTGCACCGGCGACGTGGAGTTGTAAACATGGATGATAGCGCGTGGTGCACCGTCCAATGCTTCGTAAGTGCGCTCGATCAGTTCATCGCGTGCCTGCACCAGAGCCTGAATGGTCACGTCCTCAGGAATCTGATCTTCCTCAATCAACCAGCGGCAGAAATCAAAATCATCCTGGGAAGCGGAAGGAAAACCGATTTCGATTTCCTTGAAGCCCATTTTCACCAGCAAGCCCCACATACGCTGTTTCTGTTTGACGCTCATGGGCTCGATCAGAGCCTGGTTACCGTCGCGCAGATCAACCGCACACCAGATGGGCGCGGCCTCGATCTGTTGTGAAGGCCAGCGTCGATCCTGCTTGTTCAGTTTGGGGAAAGGCCTGTACTTCGTATGGGTGTAGCCCCTTGAAGCGTTACCGGATGCGGAATTACCCGTTACTGATTTCATAGTGCGTCCTGATATATCCGTCTGCATAACATTCTGGTGTTGTCGAATAGGGTGTTCACGGTCTGAGGGGGAATGTCCTGACAATCCGGATCTTGTGAATCCGTCTTAAGCAGTGACAACAGAACCTTGACCTTGTGAGTCAGCGGCTTCGTTTCCTTCCTACTGCCAGTCCGTGATCATGGGGAAAGTCTACGTGATCTTCCGGAGTGAATGATGGCAAAGTTGTCTCTGTTTTTATGCATATTTGCAATATATGCCTAATATGGATATAAAAAAGGGTGAAAAATACCAATAAATAGAAATATGCTTAGATGATAATGTCTAAAAGGTAAGTATTTTGGTGAAACTGGATCGTACTGACCGACTGATTCTGTCGGAGTTACAAAAGAATGGGGCAATCAGCAATCTGGAGCTGGCGGACCGTATCGGTTTGTCGCCATCCCCCTGTTCCCGCCGGGTCAAGGCGCTGACGGATGCCGGCATCATCGGACGTACCGTTACCCTGTTGGACGAGAAGCAACTGGGGCTGAGTCTGATGGCGTTGATTCATATCAGCATGGATCGTCATACACCCGAGCGTTTTGAAGTGTTTGAGTCGGCGGTTCGGTCTTATCCGGAAGTGCTGGAGTGTTTATTGATTACCGGTTCGGAAGCGGACTATCTGCTCAAGGTGATCGTCAAGGACATGGAGAGTTACCAGCACTTTCTGCTGGGCAAGTTAACCCGTGTGGAAGGGGTTTCCGGGGTTCAGTCCAGCTTCGTCATGCGCAAGGTGGTATATTCCACCGAGATGCCGCTGGATGCTTAGACGATCTATCGACGTTTCATAGAGTAAAGCAGCGCGGATTGGGTAAAAGAATAACGAGGAGATTCGACATGGGGTTTTATCACGAGCGCATTCTGCCGCATGTGATCGACAAGGTCTGTTCCCTGGGACAGGTGATGAAGCAGCGTAGCCAGGTGGTGCCGCAATGTGCCGGAACGGTACTGGAAGTGGGCATGGGCTCCGGTATCAATCTGCAGTTTTATCAGCCTGGGCAGGTTGATCGCGTCTATGGCCTGGAGCCCTCCATGGGGATGCGTCGTATGGCGCAGCATCATTTGAGTCAGGCCCAGGTTGATGTGACCTGGCTGGATCTGCCGGGTGAGCAGATTCCGCTGGAAGATAACAGCGTCGATACGGTGCTGTTGACTTTTACCCTGTGTACCATTCCCGATTGGTCGCGTGCTATGCAGCAGATGCACCGGGTGTTAAGACCCAATGGCAAGCTCCTGTTTCTGGAGCATGGCGCGGCGCCTGATGCGGGGGTGAAACGCTGGCAGGATCGTTTGACCCCATGCTGGAAGCATATGGCAGGAGGGTGTCACCTGAATCGGGAGATTCCCGGTTTGATTGAGCAGAGCGGGTTTTCCATTACGCGTATGGAACAGAGCTATATGCCGAAAACGCCGCGTTTTGCCGGGTATGTCTATCAGGGTGAGGCTGTGTTGAGAGGTGAGTAAAACATCGACGGGATTATCGCGCTTCGGTTTTCACCTCTATCACGCGCCCCTCTTTGATGTACACCATGCTGTAGTGTCGGCTGCCCTTGCGATAAGCCCAGCGTTCAATGCGGCAGCCGTTTTCGAGTCCGGCGCAGGGTTTGTAAAATTCGGTTTTATGCTCCGGTTCCCCGCAACGGTCCAGTACCGAGATGTCTGTATCACCTTCCAATACCAGATCATTTCCGCAACGCATGGCCCAGCTTGGACTACTGAGCAGCAAAAGTAACGCGACGCCCATTGTCTGCGCGCGAAGAATTTGTCTTTGTCCCGTCATTTGCAACACCGAATCGACTGACTGTCTTTGCCTTCACTATAGCCAATCGGCAGCGATTTGTATCGGGCGTGGTGATGAGCTGTCCTGAACCCACACCACAATCGCCTCGCGTGTTGCCCTACCGGCCTGGCTTGTGGGCAGGGTAGTCTGGGCTTGCCAACTGCCGTTTTCTTCGCGCAGGGGAAGGGCATGATGGCCGGTGACCACAAAGTCATGTTGCAAGTGCTTGCCCGAGTTTTCGCCGCGCTTTACGGACGTTTGAATACCAAAACCGAGACGGGCCAGATGTACCTGAAGCGCCTTTGCCGGCGTTGTGGATTCGTAACGGATGCTGGTTTGTTCGGCATTGATAATAAGGCTCAATTTTCCCTTGAGTTTGGCACTGGCGTCGCTGAGCGAGCGTCCGTAAAACCAGCCGTTCCAGCCCTCTCCGTTGACGACAAAGCCGGGGGTGGCGACGTTCCGGGTCAGACCGCTACGGCGGTAGGCGCGCTGACGCTGACTGAATTGCTCCATGGCAAATGGATCTTTCCAACCCAGATAGTCCCAGTAGTCCACATGAAAATTGATGGGAATCAGCTCATGCCACAGGCCTGGGTGATTGGTCATGGCATTGATCCAGCGTTCGGCAGGGGGACAGCTGCTGCAACCCTGTGAGGTATACAGCTCAAGAATCGTGGGCGATGTCTGCTGACTCTGAATCATTTTTTCCTCCCCATGAACGGTGGTGCTTAGGAGTGCCATCAGCATGAGGCCGAACAGAATTCGCGCCATGTGAAAGCAATGGGTGGTTGTGGAAAAGGTCATGTCGGGCTCCGGGGACGTATTCAGCGATGCGATACAGCCATCTGACCCGAATATTGCGGTTCGGTTCCATGGCACTTCCAATGTGGACGGTAGTTGGGTCTCAGCTTCGTCTTCCGCTAGAATGCGTGCGACCTATAACAACCCGTTCATTGAGAGTGCTATAGAGAGTGCCATAGAGAGTCCCATGCCTATCCCATCCCTGTTTAACAATCGACTCAGTCTACCTGTCATATGTGCGCCCATGTTTTTGGTGTCCAGCCCAAGATTGGTCATCAGTGCCTGCCAGAACGGCATTGTCGGAACCTTTCCCGCACTGAATACCCGGCCACAGGCCTTGCTCGATCGGTGGTTAACTGAAATAAAAGAAGCGCTTGATGGCTATCAAAAGGCACATCCGGATCGACCCGTTGCGCCCTTTGGCGTCAATCAGGTGGTGCATCCTTCAAATTCGCGACTGGCAGCGGACCGGGCGCTGGTGAAAAAGCATCAGGTGCCCTTTGTGATTACCAGTCAGGGCAATCCCGCTGAGGTGGCAGAAGAAGTACATGAATGGGGCGGGGTGGTATTCCATGATGTGATCTATGCGGAGCATGCGAAAAAAGCCATTGCCGCTGGTGTTGACGGCATTATCGCGGTGACAGCAGGCGCGGGCGGCCATGCCGGTACGGGTAACCCCTTTGCGCTAGTGCGGGAGATACGTGAGTTTTGGGATGGGCCGCTGGCGTTGGCAGGCGCCATCAATGACGGCTATGGCATTCGTGCTGCCGAGACCCTGGGTGCCGATTTTGCGTACATGGGCACCCGGTTTATCGCGACCGAAGAAGCCGAAGTGGATCCGGCTTACAAGTCCATGTTGGTCGACGCCCAGATTCGTGATCTGATTTATACCGATTTATTTACCGGCGTGAATTGCAATTACCTGCGTCCTTCCATTGAGCGGGCGGGTATTGATCTGAATGTGTTTGAGGGAAAACAGACCGTGGATCTGGACCTGGGAGATACCAATGCCTGGAAGGATCTCTGGAGTGCAGGACATGGCGTTTCCGGCATTCAGGAAGTTGAAGCCATGGAGATTCTGGTGGAAAAACTCAAGCAGGAATACCGAGCCGCTGCCGGGACGCCGGTCTTCGGCGCTTCCTGAAATATTTGTGCCGACCGAATAGAGCGGGGTATAGCAAACAATCGGGCATACCCCGCAAAACCTGAATAAAATTTTTATTTTATTGTCTCGCTGTGTCAGAATTTGTCCCGTTCTATTAATGAGAATGAATCGGGACAGGATGAAACGCGTGGTGCCCTCAGACGAAAGCTATTTTCAGAACCTGGATGCTGCGCTCAAACGAGCGGGGGTAGGTCAGCCCGTGTTGGTCATCGATCAACAGCGACTGGATGCGAATATTGCTCAGCTGAAACGCACGCTCGATCAGGGCTTTGCCTTTCGTTTGGTTGCCAAGTCTTTGCCGAGTCTGCCGCTGATAAAACACGTGTTGACGAAAACTGAATCGAATCGCCTGATGTGTTTTCATCTGCCTTTTCTCAAGGAACTGTCCGAGCACTTGTCAGATGCGGACATACTGATGGGAAAACCGATGACCGTCGCGGGCGTCCGTGGCTATTACCTTTGGTACCGGGAACAGCAGGGTCGTTCGTTCAAACCCGAGCAACAACTACAATGGTTGGTCGATAGCGAAGAGCGCTTGCATGCCTATGCGGCTCTGGCTGCGGAATTGGATGTGCGGCTGCGAATCAATCTGGAAATCGATGTCGGCTTGCACCGGGGTGGTTTCAGTTGCCTGAATGCATTTCGCAGGGCGGTGGCGTTTATCTCGCGCTCCGAAAATCTGTTTCTTACTGGTTTGATGGGCTACGAAGCCCATATCACGAAAGTTCCACTGGTTCTGGGCGGCCCCAAGCGTGCTGAAGCCCAATCCAAATCACGCTATCGGGAATTCGTCGAGGCGCTGCCCTCAGGTGTTGATGTCGATAATCTTTGCTTGAACGCAGGTGGCAGCACGACTTATCCCCTGTATTCTTCCGATGATGTCTGCAATGAACTGGCGACCGCCTCTGCGCTGCTTAAACCCTCCGACTTCGATGTATATACCCTTGATCTTCACGAGCCTGCCGCATTTATCGCAACACCGGTCTTGAAGCGTTTGCAACGACCGCAATTGCCCATGGTTGAAAAGTGGGCGGAGTTGTTCTTTCGAAGTGGTTTGTTGCCGACTCAGGCCTGTTTTACTTACGGAGGTAACTGGCTGGCATCCCCTTGTTATCCTGCAGGCGTGCAACGCGTGCGTTTGTTTGGACATTCAAGTAATCAGGAAATGTACGCCCTGCCGGAGTCGGCCCGGATCGAGACGGAAGATTTTATGTTTTTCCGTCCTCACCAGAGTGAAGCGGTGATGCTGCAGTTTGGCGATCTGGCCGTGTACCGCGAAGGATCGATCAAGGAGTGGTGGCCTGTATTAAAGGGGCCGCAACAGGAGGGAATGATTCGGTGAGTGCTGTATGGGTGACCTTGCTGTTTGTGTTTGCGCCGGTCCTTCTGATTGTGTTGTGTCAGCGCGTAGCCTGGCTGGACAAGCTGGGCGTGGTGGTGTTGTCTTTTGCTTCGGGGATTGTGTTGGCAGCGTTGGTTGATGTGCCGCAATTGACCCCAGGTGTGGATGTGAAAGCCGTCCAGATCCAGATTACGGAACTGACTATTGCACTGGCCTTGCCGCTTTTGGTGTTTTCGATGAATGTGCGCCAGGCTTTGCTACATGCGGGGCCGACCCTGCGTTCCATGGCCGTTGCACTGGTGTCGGTTGTGATAATCAGCGCCGGTCTTGCATGGTTGTTTCGGCATGAACTCGATCCTATTTGGCAAATTGCGGCGATGGCCGTGGGGGCCTATACGGGAGGTGGCCCGAATATGGCGGCAATAAAAACTGCCATCGAGGGGGATCAGGCTGTATTCGTGACCATGACCACCTATGACATTTTATTATCTGCCTTGTACCTGTTGTTCGTGATGACTCTCGCCAAGCCCATATTCGGGCGATTTTTGTCACCTTATTCCCATGAACCGCTCGGTCCTGATGTGAGTGACTCGGATTTCTCGCATCTGGCGGACGAGAGTGCAGGCGCTTTTCGACGCTTATTGCAGCGGGGTGGTCGACTGGAAAGCATCAAAGCAGCCTTGTTTTCCCTGCTGGCAGTGGGCTTGTCGGTTGGTCTCGCGGGCCTGTTTCCGAGCGGCATGCAATCGGTGTTGACGATCATTTTCATTACCAGTTTCGGATTGCTGTTCTCACTGATCCCAGCCATCCATCGCCTTAAAAACAGCTTTCAGCTAGGGATGTATTTGATTCTTGTGTTCTGTTTTACCATGGGGGCGATGACCGATCTGGACGTGCTGACACAGCTGGACATGCACCTTTTCGCCTTCATCGGGCTGATGTTGATAGGTGCTCTGCTACTGCATGCCGTGATATGTCGTCTGCTCAGGATTGATACCGATACCTTTCTGATTGCCTCGGCTGCCGCCATTATGTCGGTTCCGTTTATTCCGGTCATTGCCGGCGCGCTCAAGAACCGTGCTTTGATTGTGCCGGGCTTTGCCGCAGCTATTCTGGGTTATGCTGCAGGGAACTACCTGGGGATCGGGATGGCCTTCTTTCTGCGCTGGATGCTTGCGTTTTGACAATATTACGATTGCTTAAATAACGATCGTTTAGGGTGTTTGCTCTAATTGTTCGCGCTAGGGTTCAAGCATAGGGATCGGCATTCGCTGATTCCGTTTAACGGTGCGTGAAAGGAGGATTGTATGCAAACTTTCAAACCGTCATATCAGCCCTTTGCCAGATTGATTTCATCGATACAGGTATTGGGTAAGCAAGCCGGAAATGGCGTCGCAGACGCGGGTTCTTATGCTGCATCGGGCCTGTTCGGGTTTTGGCTGAGAGGTCAGAAATACCGTGATCCGGGGGAATTCCTGTTCCACCAGTTGCTGGATCTGAGTCGCTTTGTCAGTGGCTATGGCCGAATACTCGAAGAGCTGGATGATCCGCATTTCGAACTGAAACTGGACGATTTTAGAGGCGATTTTTAGGTCTATCTAGCCGGACAATCTGTCCGGCTTTTTGTTTGTCTTGTTTGGCGAAGCCGGTATTCTGATCAAGCGGACATTGGCCGGAATGTGAGCTGCTCTGTCTTTTTTGGTGGGCAAGAGGGCGTGTCTGGCGGTTGTCTCATTAGGCGGGCTATCTATAATCAGACCTTTCTGAAAAACGAAACCACGAAGCTCTGACGAATCCCTTATGCTGAATGCTGTTGCATCTGTCCTCTTGCTGATTTTTATTGCCCTGTCTTCCCTGGTTTTTTTTGTTGGTGCCCTGATCATCTGGTTGTTGACGGTGGCGCTTGATCCGCGACGCAGACTCCTACACCTTTATGCCTGTCTATGGGCTAGTGTTTATGTATGGCTGACACCCTACTGGCGAGTTCGTTATCAGGGACGTGAGCTTGTAGACCCCGCGCAAACCTATGTGATTGTCAGTAACCATCAGTCTCTGCTCGATATTCTCATCGCTTTTGGTTTGTTCATTCATTTCAAGTGGGTTTCCAAAATAGAAATCTTCAGAGTACCGGTCATCGGCTGGAACATGGTGTTGAATGATTACATCCCGCTGAAACGCGGGGACAAGCAAAGCATTCAGGAAATGATGGCCCATTGTGAAAGGCACCTTCGTAGCGGCAGCTCGGTGTTCATGTTTCCTGAAGGTACACGTTCACCGAATGGGCAATTAAAAGCTTTCAAGGTCGGGGCATTTGAGCTGGCAAAACGCTTGCAACTTCCCATTTTGCCGGTGGTGATTGCTGGCACAACCCGGGCGCTGCCAAAGAAGAGCCTGATCCTGACGGGACGGCATGAGATATCCCTCAAAGTTCTTCCCTGCATCGAACCGGAGATATTTGCAGAGATGAGCAGTGTTGAACTGGCAGAGCTGACGCATCAGTGTATTGCTGCTGAGTTGGGTCAAGACAGGATCGAAAAGGCTTGATCAGCGCGCCATTACGCTTGCATAGTTCGCCAAAAAAGATAACCTAGACGCATCTCACGGCGTGCATGCGAAACATATCTTGACCTGACGCCACATAGTCTTACCGGGCCTTTTTCTTTTTTTTTTGGATTAATCACAACTGACATGGCGCGTTCATCTTTAATACTAATATTGCTGTTATGTTTGTTGGCGGGTTGTGCCGCGACCTATAGGGCAGCCGAGGACGGCGTTGCCGGCTACCGAGATTTGCAGGTAGATGCGACAACTTTCTATGTGGAATATACGGAAAGTTCGTCAACAGAGTGGGAGCAGGTACATCGATTCGCCTTAAAACGTTGCGCTGAAATCGCCCAGGAACAGGGCTATGACTTCTTCGATGTCTTGTCCAAAGATGAAAAAGAGGTCTATCTTAAAAGTGATGTGGATCAGATAACCATCTCCTCGATGGGTAATATTGCCAGTGATCCCCCGGTAACCCATACCTACGCGACCGGTGCCCGTGTTGAAGGTCGGCGCGTGACCTATAAGATCAAATTAATGAGGGAATAAGTGCATGCAAGGAATGATGGCTGTCATGAGGATTGAGCTATGAGCTCAGAAAGAAGGCGAGCCGAGCGTTGCAGCTGGTTACGCTTTGAATCCAAAGTGTTCGTGAAGCGTTCGTTGTTCAAAAAAGAATGGATTCCGGTGGTTCCTTTTGACTTCAGCCACTACGGCATGGGTATCCAGACCGATGAGATCTATCACATTGGTGACGAGGTTGTGCTTTCACTTCAATTATCTCGGGAAAACTCGGAAATCACTATTCCTACCATCAAGGGAATTCTCCGTTACAAGGAAAAACACCACAGCCGCTTCAATTATGGTGTTGAGTTTGTGTTCGCATCCAAGGTGGAAAAAACCGCGCTTGATGAGGATTTGATGAAAATCGAGCAACTTTTGCGACACTTTGAAAACTCCCGAACCATTGGTGCCTCGAAAGATCTGGCCAGCGGTGTCTGAAACAGGCTCTAAACAACGTCTTCTCCTGACAGCGTTTTCTTTCATGGTGCTGGCGGTGTTGATAAGTTCGGTTGGCGACTTTAACGATCGCGATCAAGGTCTGCCAGAGGCGAGTTTCGATCAACGCATTCACACACAATGTAAGACTGATACCTCCTGCTATCTGAATCTCACCCGGCAACTCAAACTGGGTGTTGATATTGAGCCAAAATCTTTACCCGTACTCACGCCCTTGAGCATTCGGATTCAGCCCCAACTTCAAGACATCGATGATTTTCAAATCACACATGCCTGGTTTGAAGGTCGAGATATGGACATGGGCAAACATTTTCTGGATATTCGTGCGACGGAAGATCAGGTTTGGCTCTTGAATGGAATGATTCCCGTCTGTACTGTAGATCGCGCCATGATCTGGCGACTTGTCATTCGCTATACCCTTGATGGCCTGCTTACTGAGTTGCAGATAGATTTGGGTGCTAGCGAGCACGATGCCGCAGCGCCGGTTTGATGGTTTCGCGATACTTAGATGATCAAAACCAAATTTGAATTGAGATTGGGATAGCGATGAATCCAAAACTTATGTTGGCTGGCCTGCTCGCCTTCACCGCCGCACTGGTATTAAGCATTGGCTTGTTTGAAAACGGTTCCAAACAGAGTTTGAAAGATACCAAGGCGCAGTATCTGCAAGGGGGCGATTTTTCCCTGTCTAATGAAGGGGAAACCTTCCGACTTCAGGATCTTCGGGGCCAGGTTGTCATCCTCTATTTTGGCTACACCTACTGCCCGGATGTTTGCCCACTAGGTCTGACGGTGATCCGCGATGCCTTAAATAGCGATACCGCCTTTGCCGGGGTGCCTGCATTGTTTGTCACCCTTGATCCTGCAAGGGATACCAAAGCTCGACTCAATGAATATACTCAGTTTTTTCATCCAAATATTCGTGGTCTCACGGGCAGTCTCGAGGAAATTCAGTCGCTCGCCAAAAACTATGGAACCTATTTCAAGGCCATGGATCCTGAAGAAGGAAAAGCCTATACGGTTGATCATACTGCTTACTTTTATCTGATTTCGGAGGAAGGAGAGTTGATGCGGGTACTGGATCACAATACGCGCCCGGAAGCGCTCGCTGAAGCTCTTAAAACGCTGTTATAAGCTTCAAGGCAGTTGATTGAGAACTAGCGAATTTCTATACTGGCATGACTTAAGCACGACGCTGCCTGCGGACGAATAGGTGGTGTGTGCCGCTCCATACTATCAAGAAACAATAACAATAAAGATCAGGTACTACTATGCAATACGCTGACGGTCTCAAAGACGTTCTCATCCGTAAAATAAATAAAACTGAAAAGAGCCTGTATGGACTGAAGCTGGATTATTGTCGCTTCGTCTACGGTTTGTCGCATCGTTCCAAGGTTATCTATGATCAGGTGGTCTATCAGGTGAGATCTGTGGACCTGGATTCCATGGTGCGTTCGGATGACGGTGGTTGGAGTCGTCCTTCTGTTTCGGGCGTTCGCCTATCTGACGAAGCAAGCCATGCTCTCAGTGAACTGGAACATATCGGGCAGAACTGGGAGCTTTACCTGGACTAAGGGCATTGCCTTCCCGGTGTTAGCTTGTATTGATTGTCTTTTTTCCTCTCCACTCGCCCACGCGCAGTCAAAAATAAAGGGCGAAACCGTTTCCGGTTTCGCCCTGCATCGTTAGCATCCCATTTGTTTGATTCTCTGTCCCTGAGGCCTCCCAACATTGGGGTGTTTTATTGTTGTTGTGTTGCCCTCAGGCAAATACTCCCCAATCATTCAGCTGTGCTCTGAGCGAGAAATCGCTGGGCACTGTTTTTTGTTTTAGCCAAAGTTTCGCGGCTTTGGCGCCCGCACGAACCATATGGTCGTTGTCACTGCACGGAGCACGATGAAGTGCTTCGTTGAAATAGGCTTCTGCGTGGTCAGGACTCAAATGCAGGTTGCTTTTAAGAACCAGATTGATCAACTGGCGGCGACTTTGCGTGCCACACTTGGATTGTTTGCCAATAAAATCGATGGCGCCGATGAGATACAGACTGATGGCTTCGCGCAGCCACTCCAGCTGTTCTTTCTGCAGATCAGCAAATTCGCGTTTTACTTCGAGCAGCTGAGTGCCCGCGAATATCTGTGCTGACTTGAGGCTGTCCATTTTGATTGCGTAGCCTTCTTTATGTGGCACCACTTTTGGTTTGCGTACAACCTGATCGATCAACTGATCCATCTTGTCGCTGACGGCTTTTTTGTGTTCGTTTGTTTGTGCCAGACGGGTAATGCGATAACACAGGAGCCCGATCAGTCCAACGAGTATGACTTCGAGTGTGTGAATCAATGCAGCGATCATGGCAATGCTCCCGGTTACTTAACTTTACGTAATTATACGCCAAGTAACCTTTGTTAAAGGGACATAGCTAACACTTGCACTGTGCATGCATCACATTCGCCGAGCGAGTTCACAGCCTGTCACAAATGACAGTGAAAAAAACGAGTTTTCGGGAGCTATTTGTTCGATGAAATGACAGTTGCTAGAACGTTGATCATCAAGCCTTGCTCAGGCTGACTTTCGTTCCACATTAATAAAGAAGCGATGCAGCTCTTCGTATGAGAGAGGCTTGCTGAAGAAGTAACCCTGGGCATAGTCACACTTGTTGATCACAAGGAAGTCTCGCTGATCAATGTTCTCGACACCTTCTGCAATGACCTTGAGATTCAGCTTATGGGCAACGGCGATAACAGCCGAAGCGATTTCCATGGCATTCAGATCTTCAGGGATGTCGGTAACGAATTCCTGGTCCACCTTGAGAATATCCACCGGCAGACTCTTCAGATAGCTGAGGGAAGAGTAACCAGAGCCAAAGTCATCAATTGTGATGGTGGAGCCTGTGGATTTGATACTGTTTAAGCGCCCGATGACAGTATTGATGTCGTCCATCAGCATGCTTTCGGTGACTTCAATTTCCAGATTGTTGGCCGGCAGTCCAGTGGTATTCAGGACGTCAGATACGATATCAACCAGTTTTGGATCGCTGAATTGTCGTGGAGACAGATTGACCGCGACGCGAAGGTCTTTGCCGGTCAGTTCCTGCAGAGTCTTGATCTGGGCACAGGCATTGCGCAACACCCACTCACCGATGGGAACAATCAGGCCGGTTTCTTCGGCAATACTGATAAATTCTGAAGGAGGAATATCGCCTTTCTCAGGGTGATTCCATCGTATAAGGGCTTCTACGCTGGTGATCTCGCCGGTTTTCAGGTTGATCTGGGGCTGGTAATGCAGGTGAAAATCACCATTTTGAATGGCATGGCGCAGTTCGTTTTCGATGTGCAGCAATTTGTTTGCGCGAACGTTCAGGTCTTCGGTAAAGAAGTAGTAGCCATCACGACCGCGTTCCTTAGCCTGATACAATGCAAGATCGGCATTTTTCATCAGAGTCTCACTGCAGGTGCTGTCAGACGGTGCCAGTGTAATGCCGATACTGGTTGAAACAATGACCTCATGCTTGCCGAGTTTGATAGGTTCTTTTAATGCGCTGAGTATCTGCTTGGCGATACCTGCTACGCGATCTGTTTCATTGATGTTGTTTAACAGAATGGTAAATTCGTCGCCGCCCAGACGAGCGACGGTATCTTGTTTACGGACGCAGGCCTTCAGGCGTTCAGCAATAATCAGCAAGAGTTCGTCACCGGCATGGTGACCGAGGGTGTCATTGATTCGCTTGAACTGATCCAGATCCAAAAAGAACAGCGCAGCCATGGTCTTGTGACGGCGGGCATTGAGAATGGACTGATGCAAACGGTCGATAAACAGGCGTCGGTTGGCCAGGCCGGTCAGGGAATCAAAGAGCGCCAGGTTTTCCATTTTCCTGTTGGCGTCCTTGAGGGCTGTAATGTCGACAGCAGACAACACATAATTGGTGATGTTTTTATGTTTGTCATATACCGCTGAAACGGTAATCGCATTCCAGAACTCGGTTTTGTTTTTCTTCGAGCAGAGCACTTCACCTTCCCAGTTGCTTTTCAGACAAGCACTGTTCAGTACGTAGTTTTCCGATTCACCTGCGGATTTTCTCGGGCTCAGGATTTCGATGGACTTGCCTATCACCTCATGATGTTGGTAACCGGTGATACGGCAGAATTTCTGGTTGACGTACTCAATCTGGCCCTGGCTATCCATGATCAGAATGCTGGCGCCACTGTTGGTGACTGCACTGCTGAGTTTGGACATCATGTGTTCGGTGGCTTCGTGGGCGCGCAGGTTTTTCTGCAAGCGATTGTTGAGTCGGAACAGGATGAAACAAAGGGTGCCGAATATGGACGCGATGATTGTGGTGCCAACGAGCTTGATTAAAGTCAGCGCATCCGGTCCCAATAAACCTTCTGAGGGGGCTTGTGCCATGGCAGTGCTGCTGATCAAAAACAGAAGCAGGCAGGTCAGGCTAGATGATATAGCTCGTTTCATGGGTTTCGGCAATCTCGATGTCCTAAAGCGGGAGCGAATCAAAATGGGACGCACCCTTTTATCTAGTTATAAAACCAGTGTAGGGGAGATCGGTAACTAATAAAAAGGTGGCTTGGTTATAGAATTGTAACGGTAATACGTAAATCGTAACGCAAACGAACTTTCAAGTTACCTAGTTTAAACAAAACGTGAAATGGGAGTTTACATTGTTGAAATATAAGGATTTATTGTGATTTGGTTCACACTTCCCGGAGGATGGGAAGCGTGAACCGGAAGAGGAGTTGGCGAATAAACTGGGAATAATGATCAGGCAGTCAGTTCTTTCGCTTTGCCTTGCCAGGAATCATAGCCTTTTACTTTGGCAAACTCGGACAAAGCTTTTTTCTCAGCATCATTGGGCGCTGCAACCTGCTTTAAAGTTTTAATGCCTGCGTCGTTCAAACGCTTGGCCAAAGCGGGACCGATCCCAGTCAGCTTGGTCAGTTCATTGGCAGAAGAACTTGCTTTCGCTGGTGAACTCGGCTTGGTCGCTGGCGCCTTGGCAATCTTAGGGCTGGCAGGTTTTTTAGCAGGCGCCTTTTTTGCCGGCGCTTTTTTCGCCGCAGGTTTGGTGGCGGCCTTCTTGGGAGCAGCTTTAGTTGCTGCAGCCTTGCTTGGTGTTGCCGTTTTTGCGGCACGTTTTGGTGCAGCTTTGGCTGCAGGTTTCCTTGCAGGTGCTTTACTGGCAGTTGCTTTTTTGGCTGTGGCTGGCTTGCTTACTGCTTTTTTAGCTGGCGCTTTTTTCGCTGTACTTGTTTTAGTAGTGGCTTTAGCCGCTGTCGGTGTACTCTTCCTGACGGGACTTGCGCTGACTTTCGGTGCAGATTTCGTGCGAGAGTCCAATCCCAGTTTTTCAAGCAGCTGGGATTGCAGATCACTGAACTCTTGCATGCGCTTGTCAAACTCGGATTGGAAACGAGAGATTTCGCGATCC
Organism: Oleiphilaceae bacterium; assembly: GCA_965230795.1. GTDB lineage: Bacteria > Pseudomonadota > Gammaproteobacteria > Pseudomonadales > Oleiphilaceae > PZPK01. The sequence continues at coordinate 1,255,345 of OZ246020.1, forward strand.
CGAATCTTATCCATGTCCTGCATGATCTTTTTAATCGGCTCATGGATCTGTGATTGAAGTTGATCCAATTGCTTGAATGCATCACTGACCAGTTTATCGAACTGATCGGATGTTTTTTCAAATTCTTTATTGATTCGGCTTACGACTCGGTCTAAACCCAGTTTGTCTTTTTTGCTCATGCGCTAGCTCTCCATTTGGGGAAACAGTATCAAAAGTTTAGCATCTACGTGGGTTTTGCAAGTCCGCCGGTATGTTGCCTTAAACGCCAACGGGCTGCTGCTTCTGTTTTTAGTCTAGCTTATCTGAGACGACATGATAGTCCGGGTCTTCAATCACGTTTACTTCCACAAGGTTTCCTGCTTTTTTCAGGAGTAGACGGCATTCTTTGCTTAGGTGGCGCAAGTGCAGGGATTTGTTGCTATTCATGTAGCGTTCGGCCAGGGTGTCGATGGCCTCCAGACCGGAATGGTCGCATACGCGTGATCGCTGAAAATCGATGATGACATCATTGCTGTCCCTGGCGACAGAGAACTGGGACATGAAATGGGTAATGGAGCCAAAGAACAGTGGTCCGTCGACATCGTAAATTGTCGATCCGGATTCGTCTTCACGGCGAATCACTACTACGTGCTTGGCGTGTTCCCAGGCAAACACCAGGGCAGCGACAATGACACCAACGACGACTGCAATGGCAAGGTCAGTCACCACGGTGACGCCAGAAACCAGGACCAGAACGAAGGCGTCGGATCGGGGTATCTTGCGCATGATCCGGAAACTGGTCCATTCAAAGGTGCCGATCACGACGATGAACATCACACCTACCAGTGCTGCGACTGGAATCTGTTCTATCAGTGACGAGGCAAACAGAATGAAGCAGAGTAGAAACAGGGCTGCCGAGATACCCGAAAGCCGGCCGCGGCCGCCAGAATTCACATTGATCATACTTTGCCCGATCATGGCGCAACCGCCCATGCCACCAAAAAAACCGGTGACCGTATTGGCAACACCCTGACCCACGCATTCGCGGTTGCCCTTACCGTGCGTCTGGGTGATCTCGTCGATCAGGCTTAGCGTCAACAGAGATTCAATCAGGCCGATGAGTGCCAAAACGATGGAGTAGGGCAGGATAATGCTGAGGGTTTCCATGTTGAAGGGTACGGACGGAATATTGAACTCAGGCAGCGATCCGGCAATGGAGGCGACGTCTCCGACTACGCGGGTATTCAGATCAAGACCGATAACCAGAAGCGACACAATAATAATGGCGGCCAAAGAAGAGGGGATCGCTCGAGTCAGCTTGGGCAAAAAGTGAATGATCGCCATGGTCAGGACAACGAGGCCGAGCATGGTATACAGAGCCTGTCCCTGCAACCAGGCGATATCGATGATTGAACCTTCCAAAACTGTACCCTGCAGCCAGCCGTTCTCGGCGTGTGAGTCGCCAAATTGACTGAGCTGGGCCAGAAAGATAACGATGGCGAGGCCGTTTACGAAGCCGAGCATGACCGGATGGGGAACCATGCGAATGAACTTACCGAGTTTGAGCAAGCCTGCTGTTATCTGCAGCAACCCCATCAGGACCACTGCTGCAAACAGGTATTCAACACCGTGCTCCGCCACCAATGTCACCATAACCACCGCAAGTGCTCCGGTCGCCCCGGAAATCATGCCCGGACGTCCCCCAATTGACGCTGTGATCAAGCCAACCATAAATGCGGCATACAATCCCACAAGCGGTTCAACGCCGGCAACGAATGCAAAGGCCACGGCTTCAGGCACCAGCGCAAGGGCAACAGTGAGACCTGACAGCACATCGTTCTTGATGCTGAGTTGCTTGCTGGCGTTGATTTCAAACATGACTTTCCTCTGGGTACGGCAAACTGTTTAGCCAGACGTGCAAGCGATCTTGTTATGCTTGTATAGGCTCGCCGGCGCGAACTATAAGAGCGACCGGATAGCCTGGCGGGGGCGGCATTATATTGATCCGGCTCAGGGAATACAAACTGAAGAGCCGGTGTCAGGGCTCGCTGGTTAGCGGGTCTTTCGCGGTGGCAGACCCGTATGCTGGGTATGAAATTGTCCTTTGCGCATTTTTGACGTGGCGCTGGATTTTTTTACCTTCGACTCATGATTCCTGGGTTGCGTGGGTGGAATCAGGTGTTTCTTGCCGTAGCCGATAAGATGTGCTTTGCCCATGGACTTCAAGGCCTCTCGCAGCATGGGCCAGTTGTCGGGATCATGGTAGCGCAGGAAGGCTTTGTGCAAACGGCGCTGACGAATGCCCTTGGGGATCGCCACTTTGTCACTCTTGTAGTCGATGCGCCGCAGGGGGTCGCGTTCGCTGTAGTACATGGCCGTAGCACTGGCCATGGGCGAGGGATAAAAGTTCTGTACCTGATCGGCCCTGAAGCCATTTTGTTTGAGCCAGATGGCCAGATTCATCATATCTTCATCGCGGGTGCCCGGATGTGCAGCAATGAAATAGGGAATCAGATATTGTTTCTTGCCGGCCTGTTCGGAAAACTTGTCGAACAACTCCTTGAAACGGTAATAGGTGTCCATGCCCGGTTTCATCATCTTGGACAAGGGCCCGCCTTCCGTGTGCTCTGGTGCAATTTTCAGGTAGCCACCCACATGGTGAGTCACCAGTTCCTTGATGTATTCAGGGTCCTCGACCGCGAGGTCATAACGTAGTCCGGATGCCACGAAGATACGCTTGATGCCGGGCAGGGCGCGTGCGCGACGATACAACTGGGTGGTCGGCGAATGATCGGTCACCAGATTCTTGCAGATCCCGGGATACACACACGAGAGACGACGGCAATTGGCATGAATTTCCTCTGATCGGCAGTTCAGTTGGTACATATTGGCCGTGGGGCCACCCAGGTCTGAAATAATGCCGGTAAAGCCCGGTGTCTTATCCCGAATGGTTTCGATTTCGCGAATGATGGAATCTTCTGAACGGCTCTGTATCACCCGGCCTTCGTGTTCGGTAATGGAGCAGAATGAACAGCCGCCGAAACACCCCCGCATGATGTTGACTGAAAACCGGATCATTTCGTAGGCCGGTATCTTGGCGTCGCCGTAGGACGGATGCGGAACCCGCTGATAGGCTTGCTCAAAAACGCTATCCAGTTCTTCGGTGCTTAAGGGAATGGGCGGCGGATTGATCCAGACGTAACGATCACCGTGCTTTTGCGTCAGTACGTGGGCATTGGCTGGATTGGTTTCCAGGTGCAGAACACGAGACGCATGGGCATATAGTACCGGATCCTTGATGACCTTTTCGTAGGCAGGCAAGCGGATATAGCTTTTTTGCTGGCCTTTGGCCGGAATGAAGCGCAGCACCTGGGCGCTATTGGCGTCGGTATCGGCTTTCGACTCGGTTTTGCAGGGCGCGGCGTCATTCCCGGCGCCAGTTTCGGCATAGGGATTAGTCGGAGGATCTATCTGACCGGGACGGTCCAGAAAGGTGGAATCTTTTTCCTGCCAGTCTTCCGGCAGACTTTTGACCATGCAGGCAGTGCCGCGGATGTTGGTCATTGCCCTGGGATGCTCACCACGGGATACGCGAAATGCCACTTCGGTAATTGCGCGTTCCGCATTGCCGTATAGCAACAGGTCTGCCTTGGAATCCACCAGAACGGAGCGTCTGACTTTATTGGACCAATAGTCATAGTGGGCGATTCGGCGCAAGCTTGCTTCGATTCCTCCAATGACAACCGGCACATCCTTGAAGGCTTCCCGACAGCGCTGGCTATAGACGGTGACGGCCCGGTCCGGCCTCTTGCCGCCAACATTGCCCGGAGTATAGGCGTCGTCATGTCTGATCTTCAGGTCGGCGGTGTAGCGATTGATCATCGAGTCCATATTGCCTGCCGACACGGCGAAAAACAGATTGGGTTTGCCAAGTTTCTGGAAGTCAGTCTTGGAGGTCCAGTCTGGTTGGGCAATAATGCCAACACGATAGCCTTGAGATTCCAGCAGTCGACCAATCACCGCCATACCGAAACTGGGATGATCCACATAGGCATCACCGCAGACAACGATAACGTCGCAACTGTCCCATCCCAACGCATCCATTTCGTCACGCGACATGGGAAGAAACGGCGCGGTACCATAGCATTCGGCCCAGTACTTGGGATAAGAAAATAGGGGAGTGTCGACTTGCATGAGAATCCAGGGGGTAAAAATACCCGAGCATTTTACACGGTCTTTGCCCGTCGACATAGTCTCATCATGTATCTGTTCGTTGCATGCCTGCGACGCGTGACCGAATAGGCTGGTTATATGAATATCACTATTTTGGTTATGGCTTCTGGCGAAGGTCGTCGATTCGGTGAAATCAAGCAACTGGCCATGATCCAGGGTAAGCCGATGCTGCAAAGGGTCTATGATAATGCCGCAAGGACTGGCTATCCGATAAAGGTTGCCCTCGGAGCACATTACCAGAGCATACTTTCGCACCCCCTGATATCCATCCCCGCGTCTGCCGTCGTTTCCGTTCAGGATTGGCGATCCGGACTGGGCAGCAGCATCAGTGAATCCGTCACCGCTCTGGTGCGTGAGATACCGGAATTGCAGGGGCTATTACTGTTGCTTGGAGATCAGCCATTAGTCGGCCTTGGCGAACTGGAGCTTCTGTTGGCAGCGATTCATCGAGAAAGTGATGCAGTTATCGCCTCTCGGTATCCGGATGGCGCAGGTGTTCCGGCTTACTTCCCGGCGCGAACCTTTAGCGAACTGCAGGATCTCAAGGGAGATCAAGGAGCAAGAAAGGTCCTGTCAAACCTATCGCACACGGTTGTGGATCTGGGTGATGTATTGATGGATATCGATACGCCCGAGCAGTGGCTGCGCCTGAATGAGCTTATCAGGGAAAAGAAAGATGTATGAAACGCAGTGCGAAAGATGCAGATCCGGCTCTTTGGCCGGATCTGCATTAGAGCATTAGAGCAGGCCGCCCAACAGGGCAATTCCGATAGCGAATACGCCGATACTGGTCGCCAGAGCAATGCCGTAGAATTTGTTGGTTTCGCGGCTGTGTTTGCGGATGTACATGTCAATGGTTTGCTCGGCGATATCTTCCGCAGTTTCGCGCGAAATATCGTGGGCTTGCTGGATAGCTTCTGCCTGCAGTTTCTGCCAGAACTCAGTGTCGATGGATTGGACTGAGGCCAGATGATCCTTCAGCTCTTCAATCTGATCCGCACCAATGCCAGCTTCTTTCTGTGAGCCGAGTATGTCGTTACGAAACTCCTTTAGCTGGTTACTGATAAACAGGCTGACTTCTGCGGCGACCTCTTCCTTAATGGATTCCGTTTTCTGGTTGATCGACTCAACATAGCCATCCATGATGGATTTGAGGTGCTCCTGCTGCTCTGTTTTCGAATCACTGAGTATTCGCTTGACGTGGTCATACTGTTCATCGAACAGGCTGGAAAGCAGCTCATGAAGGCGGTTATTGACCTGTGTTTTCACCGCTGAACGCGCTACTTGCTCAATGGTTTCAGTGGGCAGCGGCGCTGATGATGCAGCTGGCGCAGGAGCGGCAGGGGCTGCTGCTTCGGGTACAGGTGCCGGTGCCGGTTCCTGCAGCTCCTCAGGCAGAGGTGTTTTCTGCATTTCACCCAGGTCCTGTTTCTCCGCGTCGCTCAATTCGATCGAGATTGCCGGTTGCGGAAGGATGCCGTTTTCAATGTCCTGATTCAGTTGGGTAATAAGGTCGTTGACCTGATGCGATTCAGCAGGCTTGGTCAGCACGTTGTAGATACCGAAGTTGAGCGCTTCTTCCGTAAACTCTTCCGATTTTTTGGATGTACACATGATGATCGGAATGTCACTGGTAGCTGGATCCATTTTGATTGACTTGCTTGCTTCGACGCCATTCATGCCTGGCATCAAATGGTCCATAAAAATGACGTCCGGACGCTCACTGTTTTTCAACAGATCAAGCGCTTCTTCGGCCGAGCCTGCCATGTCGACTTTAAGGCTGATCTTCTCCAGAAGTTTGCTAAGCGCAAACCGGGCGACTTTGGAGTCATCAACCAGTAAAGCACGTTGTATTGTCATTACTTACCTCTTCGTTCTGAGTGCTTCGTTCTAAGTGCTCGGCTTTGTTACAAAAACAGCTATTAGATGGGGCTTTTTTCGCCCTTCAAATTCAGTATAAACAACATTCGATACAATGCTATCTGTATCGATCGGGAAAATGGGAAGTAGTTCAACGCCTTCAAATTTAGCAGAGGAATAGGGCTGCTTTACCAGCCCTCAAGCGGTGGACACTCTGTGGCACGATAGCTTTTGAGTCGGTAGCAGACACCGGGTTCACTGGATCGCGCCGTGAAGACTTCTCCTTCAGCGGTGGTCAAGGTGGCTTTGCCGAAAGGCTTGCCATCTTTAAAGGTACCGGTAATTTTGCTGCCGTTGGGGTTCAGGATTTCCCCTTTGCCGTGATACAGGCCTTCGATAAACTGGCCGACGTATTTTTTGCCATTTGGATAGGTCTCGGTTCCTTTGCCGTGGAACATGCCGTTGGAGAAAGAACCTTCGTAGTGTCCGCCGTTTGGATAGGTCAGGGAGCCGCTACCGTGGAACAGATTGTCGGTGAAGCCTCCCACATAGAGCAGGCCGTCTCTGGTTGTTAAAGAACCCTGGCCATTGAGTGAGCCATCAATCCAGAAACCGGTGTAAATATCTCCGGTTGCTTTCGTTAATGTGCCTTCGCCATTAAAGGTATTGTCTTCCATTTCCCCTATATAGGTGTCACCCTCTGGGCTGGTGAAGGTGCCGCGACCTTTCATCTTGCCTTCGAACCATTCGCCCTGATATTTCGTTCCATCCGCATAGCGAATCGTACCGATACCATGGAACTTGCCGTTGACGAATGAGCCATTGTATTCGAGCACACCTTCCTTGAAGTAACTACCTTCACCGGTTTTGATGTCGTTTTTCCAGGTACCGTTGACGTATTCCACTTTGGTGTAATGTTCCAGGCGCGCCACCAGGGTTTTGCTCATGCCGCGGCGCACATCGACCTGCGTGGTCCAGCTTTCATATCCGCTTTTTGCAACTTCTACCCGGTAGCTTCCCGGTGTCAGCTCAAGCTCCAGTTTGGTTGGGCCGTAGGGTTTACCGTTAACCAGGACAGTGTCGTCACGGACGTTGGAGCGCACGACCAGCTTGCCCGTTTTGACGGGTTCAGTTTTTTTCTCTTCGATATGCTGGTAAGCGATCACCATAGGACGCTCAGGGCCATCTTGCTGCATGGCGAGGCTTTCAATGGCTTTGGCCGTCTCCTGGTCTTTGTGCGGAGGTTGGATCTCGTCAGCGAAAACGGCTTCATCTGCGAAGATCGCTTCCTCCGCTTCTTCGCGGCTCAGCAGAACCTGTTCGGTTTTAGGCTGCTTATCCACTTCCGGCTGGTTTGCATCGCTGGACGAAATCTGAGGTCCTGCGTCGTCCGGTTGCTTCTGCTCATCTGTCTCGGAGGATTGAGCTTCTGTTGTGCTGACCCAAGGCTCGGGTATTTCTGAACCGGCCGGCAACTCATTTTTGCCAACGGATACGAAACCGGCAGTCACCAGCAGCATTAACATCAGAGCATTGATGAAGAGCAGGGGCCTCAAATCGACCATGTACTAAATTCCTCTCCAGGGGGTACGCGGGACAACGTGCATACATCAGTTTGGATGCGACAGGTGAAAAGCATTGAAGCTATCCGGTTAATTTTAGTCATGTTTCCGGATATTTGCTGCTCCAATCGATTGATTTGTCACGTGGTTCACAGTTTGCGCCGAAACGGACATGATTAACATGTTCCCGGAATAGAGTTTCCTGTGAATGAGTGAGGGCACATATCTTGCGCAGTTTGACCGGAACTTGGTAGTGTATGGGGCTATTTACGCCTAAGGGTTGGGTAATACAATAGCATTGCTCAATAGGCTCCAAGTCAAATCACAGGTAGTTGCCAATCTATGTCCGTATCTGAAATCAGTAAGCATCCTGAGTTTTCCTTGATTCGATCCCAGGCGATTGAGGCCTTACACGTCGAAATCCAGGAATATTTGCATCGAGGGACTGGCGCCCGCCATCTGCATTTTGCTACGGAGAATTCTGAAAACGTCTTTCTGGTGGGTTTAAAAACAGTGCCCACAGACAGCACTGGCGTGGCACATATTCTGGAACATACGGCTCTTTGCGGCAGTAAAAAGTATCCGGTTCGCGATCCTTTTTTTATGATGATCAGGCGATCATTGAATACGTTTATGAACGCCTTTACCAGCAGCGACTGGACTGCCTATCCATTCGCAAGTAAAAACAAAAAAGACTTTAACAACCTGCTGGAAGTCTACCTGGATGCGGTGTTCTTCGCGCGTCTGGATGAAATGGATTTTCTTCAGGAAGGGCACCGGCTGGAGTTTGAGGAACCGGAAAATCCGGCTTCGGCCTTGACCTATAAAGGTGTCGTATATAACGAGATGAAGGGGGCCATGAGCTCGCCTGTCAGTCAGTTATGGCAGACGCTTACGCGTCATCTTTACCCTACCAGCACCTATCACCATAACAGTGGCGGTGAGCCGGAACATATTACTGATTTGAGCTATCAGCAGCTCAAGGATTTTTACCGCAAGCACTATCATCCCAGTAACGCGGTGTTCTTTACTTTCGGTGATATCCCCGCGAAAGATCACCATGAACGTTTTCAGAACTTCGCTTTGAAGCACTTTAAGGAAGAGGATCATGGCATAGGTGTCAACGACGAGAAACGTTACTGTGCACCGATTCGCGTTCAGGAAAACTACCCGATTGAAGAGGGTGAGTCTACCGAGCACAAAACGCACCTGGTCATGGCGTGGCTGTTAGGGCATAGCTTTGATTTGGAGCAGAATCTGGAAGCGCATTTATTGGCGAATGTTCTGTTTGAGAACAGTGCAGCCCCGTTGCAGCGGGCTTTGGAAGTTTCCAAGCTTGGTCACGCGCCGTCGCCGCTATGTGGACTGGAAGATTCGAATCGCGAAATGGCCTTTGCCTGTGGCCTTGAAGGAAGTGATCCAGGTAATGAAGAAGCATTTGAGGCGGAGATGCTGAAGGTGCTGGAAGACGTTGCTGAGAAAGGCATTGAGAAAGAACGTCTGGATGCTGTTCTGCATCAGCTTGAGCTGAGTCAGAGAGAAATCTCCGGGGACAGTTTTCCTTATGGACTGCAATTGATTGTCAGTGCGCTGTCGCCCGCTTTGCATGGCGGTGATCCTGTCGCTTTGCTGGATTTGGAGCCGGTGCTGGAAAAGTTGCGTGAACGCGTTAAAGATCCAGAGTATTTCAAATCCCTGGTACGAAAGCTTCTATTGGATAACCCTCATCGCGTCACTGTGACCATGAAACCTGACCTTCGCTTCAACGAAGTGAGAGCGGAAATGGTTAGGGCTGAGCTGGACAAGAAAAAAGCGGCCTTGTCAGATGCGGACGCAATGGCAATTGTCGAGCGCAGCAAGGCCCTCAAAGAACGCCAGATGGCTAAAGATGACGAGTCCATTCTGCCCAAGGTTGGTATTGAGGATGTACCTTTGCATCTGGTCTCACCGGAAGGGAAGGTCTTTGAAAACAATGAACAGATAAGCTGTTACGTGCAGGGCACCAATGGTCTGGTTTATGAACAAGTGGTCATTGATTTACCCGAACTGACTGCCCGTCAGCGCGCCTTGTTGCCGGTTTACACGAATGTCGTGTGCGAATTGGGTGTAGGTGACAAAGATTATCTGGATATACAGAATCAACAATCTGCCCATACAGGGGGTATCTCAGCCTACACCACAGTAAAAGGTGGGGTTGATGATGAACAACAGGTTAAGGGAGTGCTGGTGTTCTCCGGCAAAGCGCTAGCAAGAAATCATGAAAAACTGGCGGATTTGATGGCGACAACAATTGCCCAGGTGCGCTTCGATGAACTTGAAAGGATCAAGGAGCTGGTTGCGCAAATGCGGGCGCGACGTGAGCAAGCGGTCACCAGCAATGGTCATGGTTTGGCAATGGGTATTGCGTCCAGTCATATGAGTCCGGCCGCCCGTCTGAGCTACGAGCTGGGAGGCATGGCTGGTATCAAGGCAATGAAGGCCCTGGACGATGGATTGGAAGATACGGCCAGGCTTAAGGCGTTGGCGGAAGAGCTGGCACAGCTTCATGCCTTGATTTCGAGCAGTAGCCGTCAGTTTCTGATTGTTGCAGAGAGTGATGTGGTTGAGTCAGCTGCCAGATACCTGTCCGAGATGCATGGAAGTTTTTCTGCGATGACCAACAGTCGCTTTTCTCTGGAGTCTGTTCGAGACCAGGTGAAGGAAGCCTGGTTGACCTCTACTCAGGTTAATTTCTGTGCCAAAGCTTATCCCTCGGTTCCGGTAGGACACCCTGATGCACCGGCTCTCACCGTACTGGGTGGTTTTTTGCGTAATGGATTTTTGCATCGAGCTATTCGGGAACAGGGTGGCGCCTATGGTGGTGGAGCCAATCAGGATTCCATGACGGCAGCATTCCGGTTTTTCTCGTATCGCGATCCGCGACTGACAGAAACGCTTGATGATTTTGATGCGGCTCTGGAATGGTTGGTTCAGGAAGAACACGATGCTGAAGAACTGGAGCAGGCGATTCTCGGTGTGGTATCGCAAATAGACAAGCCTCGCTCTCCTGCTGGTGAAGCCAAGGGTGACTATCACAGCACTCTATTTGGTCGCAGCAAAGAGCAGCGCGAACAGTTCAGGGCTCAAGTGCTGAAAGTCACGCTGGATGACCTGATCCGAGTGAGTAAACAGTATTTGCGTCCTGAGCAGGCCAGCATTGGTGTCATTTCAAGTTCCAGTAACCGGGCCAAGCTGGAATCTCTGGGTCTGGTGATTCAGGAGCTTTAAGCAATACTGCGTTGCAGCGGCTTGTGTCCAAATGACTAACAGCGCCGCTGCAGATCTGCTTTCACCATAATACGGGTTGCGATTTCTTCTACGGAATAATGTGTCGTGTTCATGAAAGGGATTCGCTCACGCCGATACATCAGTTCCGCCTCTTCGACTTCATGATTGCATTGTTGCACCGACGCGTAACGTGAGTTAGGGCGGCGTTCATTGCGAATCAATACCAGTCGATCAGGTTCAATGGTGAGTCCAAACAGTTTTTCCCGGTAATTGCGAATGCAGGCTGGAAGCTTCTGATCTTCAAGGTCATCGTCGGTAATGGGGTAGTTAGCCGCCTTGATGCCGTATTGCATTGCCAGGTACAAGCAGGTGGGCGTTTTGCCGCTTCGAGACACGCCGATCAGAATCACGTCTGCCTGATCGTAGTATTTAATTCGTGCCCCGTCATCATTGTCGAGAGCGTAATTGATTGCATCAATGCGTTGATCATAACGACTGTATTCAGTGATTCGCGAACGTCCGACCCGGTATGAGGATCGAGTACCAAGTTCCTGCTCCAGCGGGCTGAGAAAAGCCGCAAAAATATCAATCATGAAGCAGTTGCTGGTCGCAATAATGCTACGGATATGATCATCGACGATGGTGTCAAAAATAATTGCTTTTGAACCGTCGATGCGGGCAGCGGTATTGATCTTGTCTACGGTTTCCCGTGCTTTTTCCTCGGAATCCACATAAGGCAACGTGACCTTGTCGAATTCGTAACCTTCAAAGCGGGCCAGGAGGCTGACACCAAGTGCTTCAGAGGTAATACCGGTACCGTCTGAGATAAAGAATGCAGTGCGTTTCGCTGTCATGATTCGGTAGTGTCATTCGTCGTCAGACAAATGGGGCGTGATGGATTTAATGGGGCAATGCGTTAGTGACTGGAGATAAGAAATCCCGGACGAGAACGCATCTACTTATCAACTAAGCTAGCATAAAGTGTTATTATCCGCACTTCTTTTGAAAGGGGGCGTTTCATCGCCTCGTGCGAACAGCTAGGTGGGGAGAAAAATCTTGCAGGACTATATTATCTGGTTCGATAAGCTTGGTATGAATGATGTCGAGCGAGTCGGTGGTAAAAATGCCTCATTGGGAGAAATGATCAGTAACCTTGAGGCGGCAGGTGTTCGCGTTCCCGGTGGGTTTGCCACGACTTCAAAAGCTTTCCGTGACTTTCTTGCTACCGACGGGCTCAGCGATCGGATCAATGAGGCCCTATCCAAGCTGGACGTCGAAGACGTCAATGCCCTCGCTGAAACGGGCGCGAAGATTCGTTCCTGGGTGATGGAGACTGCTTTTCCAAGCGAACTGGATCAGGCCCTGGAATCAGCATTTGCTGAGCTGCAGGCAGGTAACGAACACACAGCTGTAGCGGTGCGGTCGTCGGCAACTGCAGAAGATTTGCCGGAGGCCTCTTTTGCCGGTCAACAGGAAACATTTCTGAATGTCATCGGTATTGATGCGGTCAAGGCCTCGGTCAAGGAAGTGTTCGCTTCCCTGTTTAATGACCGTGCTATTTCCTATCGTGTCCACCATGAGTTTGAGCATGCAGAAGTGGCTCTGTCTGCAGGTATTCAAAAGATGGTGCGCAGTGAAACCGCTGCCAGTGGTGTGATGTTTACGCTGGATACAGAGTCCGGTTTTCGCGACGTCGTATTTATCACGTCGTCCTATGGCTTAGGAGAGACCGTGGTTCAAGGTGCGGTGAACCCTGATGAGTTTTATGTCTACAAGCCCACCTTCGAGTCGGGTCGTCCTGCAATCCTGCGCCGTAATTTGGGCAGTAAAGCAATCAAAATGGTGTACGGAGAAGGGGACAAAAAAGTCGATACCATCAAGGTTGAGCCCGAGGATCGCTTTCGTTTTTCAATATCCGACGACGATGTCAATGAACTCACGCGCCAGGCTTTGATTATCGAGAAGCACTACAAGCGTCCCATGGATATTGAGTGGGCCAAAGATGGCGATGATGGCCAGATCTACATCGTACAGGCGCGTCCCGAAACCGTAAAAAGCCGGGCCAGCGCCGCAGTGCTTGAGCGCTACCTGATGAAAGAGCATGGTAAGGTGCTGGTGGAGGGTCGCAGTATTGGGCAAAAGATTGGTAGTGGGCCAGTCAAAGTAATTCAAAGCATCAACGACATGGATCAGGTTAAAGAAGGCGATGTCCTGGTGACTGACATGACGGATCCGGATTGGGAGCCAGTCATGAAGCGTGCCTCTGCCATTGTGACCGATCGTGGTGGCCGAACCTGTCATGCCGCCATTATTGCCCGTGAATTGGGCATTCCTGCGGTTGTGGGCTGTGGCGATGCCAGCGATATTCTTGAGAGTGGACAGAACGTGACTGTTTCCTGTGCCGAAGGTGATACCGGGTACATATATGAAGGCTTGCTGGATTTTGAGTTACGTGAGAACACCGTGGATTCCATGCCGGAACTCAAGTTCAAACTGATGATGAATGTGGGTAACCCGGATCGCGCCTTTGACTTCCAGGCGCTTCCCAACGACGGTGTCGGTTTGGCCCGCTTGGAATTTATTATTAATCGAATGATTGGTGTTCATCCCAAGGCGTTGCTCAATTTTGAGTCGCTTCCCAAGGAGGTGAAGCAGACAGTTGAAAAGCGTATCAGTGGTTATGAATCCCCTGTGGACTTTTATGTCAGCAAGCTGGTTGAAGGAATGGCGACTCTGGCGGCTGCCTTCTATCCGAAGCGAGTCATTATCCGTCTGTCCGACTTCAAGTCCAACGAATACGCCAACCTTATTGGTGGGACTTTGTATGAGCCCGATGAAGAAAACCCGATGCTGGGTTTTCGTGGTGCGTCCCGATATATCTCTGAAACCTTCCGGGATTGTTTCTATCTCGAGTGCGAGGCGCTTAAAAAAGTACGAAATGAGATGGGATTCACCAATGTTGAAATCATGGTGCCCTTCGTGCGAACGGTTGGAGAGGCCAAACAGGTAGTCGATCTGTTGGCCAGTAAAGGCCTGAAGCGTGGCGAGAATGATCTTAAAGTGATCATGATGTGTGAATTGCCTGCTAACGCACTATTGGCGGATCAGTTTCTTGAGCACTTCGATGGCTTTTCTATCGGTTCCAACGATCTGACTCAGCTTACGCTGGGTTTGGATAGAGATTCCGGCATCATTGCCCATCTGTTTGATGAGCGTAATGATGCGGTAAGAGCCCTGCTTTCCAATGCTATTGAAGCCTGCAACAAGGCAGGCAAGTACATTGGCATATGTGGTCAGGGACCGTCTGATCACCCCGATCTGGCCAAGTGGCTCATGGAAAAGGGTATAGACAGCGTGTCCCTGAATCCGGATTCAGTGCTGGATACCTGGTTCTTCCTTGCTGATGAGGCGTCCTGAGTTTGATTTCGTGTCTGTTCAGGAGCCAAGTGCAGCAGGGTATAGACAAGAATTTATTGATTAAGGAGAGTAAAGCGTGATTGAAGTTAGCATCGTCACACCAGATCTGTGTGATGAATACCCGGATATAGTTGAAGTGGTTGAACCCATGTTTCAAAACTACGGTGGTATCAAAGCTTTTGGTGGGGAAATCGTGACGGTTAAGTGTTTCGAAGACAATTCAATCGTCAAGGAGCAGGTAGGGTTGCCTGGTCAGGGCCGGGTTATGGTCGTTGATGGTGGTGGTTCCATGAGAAACGCATTGCTTGGGGATATGCTCGCGGAAAAAGCTGCTGAAAATGGTTGGTCAGGTCTGATTATTTATGGCTGTATCCGTGATGTGGATGTGATTGCCAAAACCAGCCTGGGTGTTCAGGCTTTGGCAACCAACCCCAGAAAGACCGAAAAACGCGGGATAGGAGACCTCAATGTCCCGGTAAAATTTGGAGGCGTTACCTTCACTCCGGGGCATTTTGTTTACGCCGATAATAACGGCGTCATAGTCGCTCCGCAGGCATTGAAAATGCCCGCCTAAACGGAGCGGATAAGAAAAAAGCGAACCGTCAGGTTCGCTTTTTAGTTTTCTATATCCAGAATTTCCGTTCCCAGATGATAGGTCGTATCATCAATTTGCGTACACCGAAGCACTTTGACCGTAGCATCCAGAGAGGGGAAGGCTTCGTTGTTTGATGGCAGTGTGGTTTTACACTGGCTGCCTTCAGCGATAGCTTCCTCTACTTCGATTAACATTCCCGTTCCGCTAAGGTCACGGCAATATCCTTTGACATTTCGGTTTTCCCCGTCCAGGGTGAGGACGACTTCTGTGTCCACTTTCATCCGTATAAAGTCGCGTTTTTCATCATAAGTACGACTGCTAAGGTTTGTCATGTCTTATTACCTCTCATGGATGGACAGACCAGATTAAGTTATCGATTGCCAAAGTCGCAGGCAACGCGATGACTCTCTGCCTTTATAAGTGCAAAAATTAACCATGTCAAAGCCCCAGAGGTGAATAGTAAGGCTATGGTAATAATGATGCAGAAGAGATCACAGCTTTTCACCATGATTTACAAACCCTGTGGTCCACTGGGTGGTGAACCACTAGATATAGGATGTTGTCGATAAATGTGGGACGTTCAGGCCCAGCTATCGTTTTTGCGGGAGGGCTTAACCATGGGCAGAATCAAGGCAATCATTACACCGAGCAACACCAAGCCGCCGCCAATCATCAGCATGTTTGATTCAGACTTGTCTTTGAGTCGCATGTTTTCCACTTGCAGCAGTTCCAGGTCATTCCGCAACTGTTCGTTGCTTTCCCTTAATTCGCGATTCCGACGGTCCAGATTGAGGGCATTCGCAGAAACCGATTTGATTCGCTCCAGCTCGGCGCTGTTATCTTCCAGAGAGTTTTGGGTGCTGTTGAATTTTGAATTCAGGGTCTGGTGTTCCTTTTTCAAAGACGCCAGTTCAGATTCAAGTTTTGCGTTTTCCTTTTTGAGGTTGGCCAACTGCTGATTTGCAGATACCAATTGCTGACGGGCAATGGGTTCATCGGTGAGAAACCGGGAAGGGAGGAAGCCTTGCATCCCATCCGGGGTTCGGACTTCTGAATATCCCGTGGATTCGTCACGATTGATGAGCTCCAGTTTGGTACCGCTTTTTATCCCCTTGTGAATAATGCGGAAGTTGAGGCCGGCACCACTGCGGAGAGGTACATACAGATTGTCGTTAATATACGCGGTTTCAGCGTACGAGATAATTGGAGATAAGGCGATTATCGTAACGATAAGCTTTAATATGTTTTTCATGACTCAGTCACTTTTTAGTCTGACTTGATGGCTGATTTCGGCGCAGCGGGCAAATCACACCGCGCAGTTAAAACGGCGCCTATGGAAGCACCTTTTTAAAAGGCTTCACAGTTACACTTTGGTAAACTCCCGCCGCAACGTAGGGATCATCGTCAGCCCAGGTTTCTGCTTCTTCCAGGCTGTCGAATTCTGCGATCACCAAGCTTCCGGTAAAACCATTGGGTCCAGGATCTTCACAGTCAATCGCAGGGTGAGGTCCAGCGACAAACAGGCGTCCCTGTTCCTTCAGGTGCTGTAGTCTGGCCAGATGATCGGGCCGCGCCTGCTGACGCAAAGGCAGGCTGTTTTCCACATCGACTGACATAATGGCGTAATACATGTTTATCTCACTTGTTATTGGTGAATGATTTCTTCGAAGTCCAGACCGGTCAAGGTTTTGATTTGCCGGAACAGATACATCATGGCGTAAATCATCACGATCACACAGGGAACCGTTATCACCGGGTAACTCAACAAGTTCATGGTTCCTAGCTCATCATTAAACGCGGCGGTTCCTGCGGGGCTGGTCACTATATATTTGGCCAGTGCGTAATTTAAGATCGCTGAGAGCAAAAACGAACTGGCTAGAATGTATGTTGCAATCTTGAGTGCATAATCGAACAGGTCCTGATTGTTGTGTTCTTCAAGTGCGGCATCCACTTTGTCAATCTGGAGTATCTTGTCGTTATAGATAAAGGTTTTAACCAAAGGGTAGGGTGTCCTGAGTGAGACGATAGTGCCAATGCCGATGATCAGGGGAATCGCAGCTTCCTTGATGGCAATATATTTAGGGTCCAGTTCCAGCAGTCCTATGCCGCTGGTCAGTAAGATACTGATAAAGCCCAGTGCCGGAATAAAGCCGAATTTTTTTTCCTGAAAGAAATGATAGAGCCCAAAAAGAAGCGGTAAAGACAAACCGAATATCAGCGCATATACCGGTCCGAGCTTATCTTCCGGGCTAAGGTATTTCAGAATGATAGTTGGCAGGATGACGCAAACGATGAGTTCCAAAAACAGATGCTGGTTCTGTTTTTTTTTCGCTGTGCTGCTTGGCATAAGATAAACTGCTTGTACTGAATAATAGGACAAAGGCGTGATTATATGCTGTTCCAGCAGTGCTTTGGAACACTCGCCGAGGCTCTGTTGCTTGTGTTGTTTTCCCGGGAGAAGATTTGAATCGTTCAACTATTGATCTGCATTGTCATAGCCTCGCATCGGATGGCACCCTGAGCCCTGCTGATTTGGTGGCAAGAGCAGCGGCGCGGGGAATCCAGTTGCTGGCATTGACCGACCACGATACGGTGGCGGGTTTGCCTGAGGCAATGGAGCTGGCCAATGATCTGGGTATCAAGATGGTCAGTGGTATTGAGCTGTCGTGCTTGTGGCGTCGTCAGACGATACATGTTTTAGGGTACGGATTCTCTATGGAAAGCCTGGAATTTCAGCAGGCGATTGAGCAACAACAGGGTGTAAGGTTGGAGCGTGCGTCTTTGATTGCCAATCGGCTTGTAAAACTGGGCTTACCGGATTTGTTGGAGGCAGCGATCAGTAATAGTGAGTCGGGTGTTCCCGGGCGGCCACATTTTGCTCAGGCTATGCTGGATCTGAATCTGGTGGCTTCTCATGCAGAGGCATTCAAGAAATATCTGGGTGCCGGTAAAGCCGGTGATGTGAAGAATAGTTGGCCGTCTCTCGATACCGTTACGCAATGGATTGTTGGTGCGGGTGGTCAGGCGGTGATTGCGCATCCGCGCAAATACAATATGACCCTGACCAGGCTCCGGGAACTGATTGAAGACTTTAAGCAGGCTGGTGGCGCTGGTATCGAAGTCATCGTCGCCGGACAAAAACAGGGAGATACGGGCTTGTTAGCAGATTTATGTCAACGCTATGAAATGCTTGCGTCGTTGGGGAGTGATTTTCACAGCCCGAAGTTCCCATGGGCGGATTTGGGGGCTGTGCCGAGCTTACCGCGAAGTATCAGGCCCATCTGGGCCAACTGGTCTGAGGCAAAGGCAATTGCTATGGCTGAATAGCAGAAAGCTCGCAATGCTGAGCTTCACTTATAAGCGTTTAATCACTGTGGTAAAACAAAAAAATGTCCGTGAGCTGATCTCCGAGGATAGATTCAAACTGTGACATCAGACGCTCATTGTCGCGTATCTGGCTAAACTCTTCCGAGTCAAAAAGTCCCGACAGAGCCATAATAGGAAGCAACAATTCAGCCGGTATTTCCTCGCCTTTGGTAAACCAGCTCTTCTCGTGCTGAAAAAAGCCTTCCATAAATCCGGCGCACCAGCTCTCCAGTGCATTTTCGTAATCTTCCTCATCTTCAAATGGCAGGAGGATGGGTGTGCCGTCCTGAAGATGTTCCAATACTTCCTGTTTGATCTGATCCATGCAGCGTTTGACATGCTCAATCTGGTCGTCACTTAAGGTACTTTCTTCGCCGGAGAAAGTCAGTTGAACAAGTTGCTCATCGGGCATGTTGACCGGACCCACAACGGAGGCGCAAAGCGCACCGTGCAGCCCAAAATAGTCCAGTGATTCGTCAGCAACTGAATCTGAAAACAGAATGGTTTCGAGCTGATCGAGGTCTCGATTGGAAAGGGCCATAGTTGTATCCGTCGGCTAATAAAAAGAATGGGGGCTCATTCGCCCCCATGGTACCTGCGTTATTTGGCGCTTATGCTACAGGGCTATCCGATGTGTTGCCAGACTTGCTTTCCGGCTCCTGGTTTTCTGTATTACCTGTGGCTGGAGGCGCTTCTTTTTCTTTTGTCTGGTTTTCACCAGTCGATTCAGCTTTGTCCTCGCCTTGTTTTCTTGCTCTTGGGTCGTTGTGCACACGATCACTGGCTGGACGTTTGCGGCGACGAGTCGCTCTTGGTTTGCTTTCAGCGGTCTTGCTTTCCTTGGCTGTCGACTCTTTTTTGTCATCATCGCCGGTAGATTCCGCTTTTTTCGGTTCTACTGGAGTTGTTTCGTTTGATGCAGGTGTCGCTGGAGCTGACTTGTCTTGAGTCTCGTCTTTTGGGCTTGAAGACCTAGTGTCGGCGTTTGGTTTTGCCGTCTTGGCGTCTGCACTTTCCTGCGTTTTGGGTCGTCGAGTGCGTCGTGAACGGCGTCGGGTCGTTCCTTCGGGCTTGCTTTCAGATTCGGATTTGTCCGAACCTGCGTCAGGATCCGCACTGGTGCCACTTTCTGATTTGTCAGTTACCTTTTTCGTTTCTGCTTGGGTGTTTTCATCAGAGATCTTGTCAGACTTGTCTGTTCCAGCAGCAGAAGCGGTTGATTTTTCGGAGCTTTCCTCGGCAACTTTGGCAGCGCTGGCAGCTTTCCCTGTATCGGCTGCAGCAGCCTGTTCTTTTGAGGCCTGGTTTGACTTCTGTGCGTTTGTTTCAGTTTTGGGCGCATCCTGAGCCGGCAGTTTCTGTACGGCTTTTTTCTCTTCAGTGCTGGCTTCTGCTGTCTCAGCCTGTTTATTTGTTTCCTGAATCGGTGCCGGCTTCTGTTTCTCCTCGTATTTTCGAGAACGCTGACCGCCGCTACGATTTCTTCGCGGACGTTTGTTTTCCGACTTGGATTCTTCTTCCGAGGCGCTTACAGATGGGTTGTCGCGCTTATCCTGCTTGTTTTGTGGTCGATTACGATTTCCGCCACGGTTGTCGTTACGGGAACGGTTGCTGCCGGATCGATTGCGATTGCCATTACTTTCGCTGTTTTTTGAGTCCTCGGACTTGTTGCGAGTACTCCTGGGCGTTTGTCGGCCTTTCTGGTCCTGTGCACTTTTGCTTGTTTTGGTGCCGGATTTTCGCTGGGTCTGACGCTTGGGTTGATCGTTAGCGGCAGTCTGTGCCTTTTCTTCGCTACCGAACATGGCTGCAAGCTTGGTGGTCAGCTTCTTGATCAGTCCCACTTCTTCTTCGTTGGTTGGTGCAGGAGCTTGATGCGTAATAGTTTTGACAGCAGCTTCTTCACGGACTACTTCCCGGGTTGCCGCACTCGAAGGCACGCTGTCTTCACCGATTTCGGGTTTGATAGTGTAGCTTGCCTGCTCTTCCGTGCTTTCCTGTTCGTCTTCGCGAATTCTCAGTACTTCGAAGTGTGGGGTATCGAGAGATTCGTTTGGAACGATGACCACGTTAACCGATTGTTTGCTTTCGATATCAACGATTTGCTTGCGTTTCTCGTTAAGCAGGAAAGTGGCGACGGGAACAGGCACGACAGCCCGTACTTGTCCGGTTTTCTCCTTGGATGCTTCTTCGTAAATCAGGCGCATGATGGACAAGGCCAGAGATTCAATATCCCGAATGGTACCCTGACCGTTACAGCGTGGGCAGACTTCTGAACGGGTTTCGCCGAGCGATGGTCGCAGGCGCTGTCGAGACATTTCCAGCAGGCCAAAACGTGAAATCTTGCCAACCTGAACGCGGGCTCGATCAAGCTCCAGGGCCCGACGCATCCGGTTTTCCACTTCGCGTTGATTTTTGGGTGGTCCCATGTCGATAAAGTCGATCACGATGAGGCCGCCGATATCGCGCAGTCGCAACTGTCGAGCAATCTCTTCAGCCGCTTCGAGGTTGGTTTGCAGAGCTGTTTCTTCAATGTCTCCGCCTTTGGTCGCTCGAGCGGAGTTGATATCTATGGATACCAGGGCTTCAGTGGGGTCAATAACGACCGAGCCACCCGATGGCAGTTTTACTTCCCGTTGGAAGGCTGTTTCGATTTGCGCTTCGATTTGATATCGACTGAACAGCGGAATCTCGTCCTGGTAGAGTTTGATCTTGTTTTCATAGGCCGGCATCACCGAGCGAACAAAGTTCAGCACATCTTCAAATACAAGAGGTGCGTCAACCAGTACTTCGCCGATATCCTGGCGCAAATAATCACGTATAGCCCGGATAATGAGATTGCTTTCCTGGTAAATCAGGAATGGGGCCGGGCGACTCTCGGCGGCGCTGGCAATGGAGTCCCAGAATTGCAGAAGGTAATCCAGGTCCCACTGAAGTTCTTCTGTGCTGCGGCCTACGCCTGCTGTGCGCACGATAACGCCCATATTGTCAGGAGTATTCAGGCCTGACATGGCTTCTTTTAACTGTGAGCGGTCTTCGCCTTCGATGCGGCGGGAAATGCCGCCGGCACGAGGATTGTTTGGCATCAGGACGAGGTAACGTCCTGCCAGGCTAATAAAAGTAGTCAGTGCTGCACCTTTGTTGCCGCGTTCTTCTTTATCGACCTGAACAATTAGCTCCTGACCCTCTTTCAGAACATCTTTGATGTTAAAGCGGCCTTTACCAGGAGAAGATTTGAAGTACTGTTTGGAAATTTCTTTTAGGGGTAGGAATCCGTGTCTTTCGGCACCGAAGTCTACAAAAGCGGCTTCCAGACTGGGTTCGATTCGAGTGATTTTGCCTTTGTAGATATTTGCTTTTTTCTGTTCCCGAGAGGCGGCCTCGATGTCGAGGTCATACAGTTTTTGTCCGTCTACAAGGGCAACACGCAACTCTTCGGAATGGGTTGCGTTAATCAGCATTCTTTTCATTGATAACATCCGTCTACAACGGAATGTCGCTTTGGGTAGGCAGGTTAGGAGCAGCTAACACAGCAGGCCGTTTGTCGTCCCGCTGATTCCGTCTCGGAATCAAAAGGGTTATCTATTTCAGCAACTTCCGTTAACTGGTTTAGATAACCGCTAATATGGACTTCGCATGGCCGATTGTTGTGGCGTATGCTTGTCAGTTCCGCAACGTCGTCAAGGTCTTAGTGCTATCTGTCTCGCGCAACAGCAATAACATGCTGTAAATCGCGCGGAGCTCAGATTTGCAGCCCGAGTTTGCTGCGATGATTGGCGATAGGCACTGCAGTTCGCTATGCCTTGATCACTACCACCTGAATAATTCTGTTTACCCGATGCGACATTCACGCATCTTTTAGTCTTGGCCTCAGAGATGAGCCGCTGTTTCTATTTTTCGGTTCAGTTCTGAGGCGTTCAATGCATCCCGTGCGGTGATTTCATGTCGCTCTGATCCGTGTGTTCCTGTTTACGAGTACGGATCTCTCGATGCAACGACTGTTTCCATGCACTGGATGCAAATATGATCATGCGGCGTGCAGGTTCTACTGATCAACCCGCTTTGATAACTGGTTCGTGCCGCTATATAGTGTGCGTCTCGATTTGGGCCGCTATCTGTCCAGATTGGCGCGTTGTCCCGAAAGGGAGCCCGGAGATAAGCACCGCAGGAATATAGCAGTAATCAAATGTAGCGGCAACACAAAAGCCGTTTGGTAGCCCAAAGCGTACAATTTATGTCCAATTCCCCTAATGGTCCCGGATCACAATCCCGTGTCGCTGAGAACGCACGGCCTTCAGTACGGCAGGTGACGATCGATGCCAATAATGAATCGCAGCGTATTGATAATTTTTTGCTGTCTCAGCTGAAAGGTTTACCCAAATCCAAGATTTACAGAATTATTCGCAAAGGCGAAGTGCGCATTAACAAAAAGCGTTGCAAGCCGGAAACCAAATTGACCATCGGCGATGTTGTCCGAATTCCCCCGGTCTTTGGTCTGGAAGAAAAAAGCGGGCCTGCGAAAGTCAGTGAATCTCTTTCCAGATACCTGGAATCTGCTGTGTTATACGAGGATGACGGAGTTATCGTGGTCAACAAGCCTTCAGGGCTTGCTGTGCATGGAGGTAGCGGAATTCATCTTGGTTTGATTGAAGCGCTGCGCCAGTTGAGGCCCGACGAGCGCTTTCTTGAATTGGTGCATCGCATTGATCGGGACACTTCGGGTTGTATCCTGGTTGCCAAATCGAGAAAGGCTTTGCGTTTTCTGCATCAGCGTTTTCGTGATGATCTGGTGGACAAAACCTACCATCTTGCCGTTTTTGGTCGTTGGCCGAAGCATCGCAGAAAAGTGGACGCGCCTTTGCGTAAAAATGAACTCAAGTCGGGCGAGCGTATCGTTACTGTTTCCCAGGACGGAAAACCAAGTCAGACCTTGTTTCGTATTCTGAACCATGCCGAGCATTTCACCTTGCTTGAGGCAAAGCCGGTTACCGGCAGAACGCACCAGATTCGAGTGCATGTCGCCTTTCATGGTCATCCCATTGTGGGCGATACAAAGTATATTTCGTCAGAGCAAGGCGAGTTTTACGGTATGAAGAAATCACGGTTGATGCTGCATGCAAGGTCCTTGGTTTGTGACTTGCCAGATGGAGGAAAGTTGCAGGTGGAGGCTCCCTATGATGAAGCCTTCAGTGAGAATCTGTCGAAAATGGGCTTGCTTGATGGCTTATGAGCTGATTATCTTCGACTGGGATGGCACCTTGGTGGACTCCGAGCAGCATATCGTGTCGAGTATCGCCTACGCAGCTGAGCAGAGTGGTTTGCCAGTGCTTGATCATGATCGAACCAAGCAAATTATCGGTCTGGGTATGCGTGAAGCGCTTCAGTCCTTGTACCCGGGTATTGGCGAGGAGGGCGTTGAATCCATGAGGCGCCACTATGCTGAGGCTTTTTTTCAGCAAGAAACCGGTGAAGCCCAGTTATTTGACGGAGTCATTGATACGCTTGAAAGTCTTCGCTCCCGGGGTTATACGCTGGCGGTGGCGACGGGAAAGAGTCGCAGGGGGCTGGAGAAGGCTTTGGATTCGACGGGCTTGCGATTGTACTTTGATGTGACGCGTTGTGCGGATGAAACACGCTCAAAGCCTCATCCTATGATGCTTGAGCAGGTTATTGGTTCAGCAGGTGTGTCGGTGGAGCGCTCATTGTTCGTCGGTGATACAGAGTTTGATCTTGAAATGGCTCGCCGAATCGAAATGGCATCGATTGGCGTCAGTTACGGCGTGCATGATGTGCCTCAACTTGAACGGCATCAGCCCCTGCGGATCATTGATCATATCAGTGAGCTGCTGAATGTATGTTAAATGGCAGAGCGTCCTTTGGACGAAAATCGAGAGAATTGAGTATGTCGGTAGTGGAAAGAGGAGATAAGGTTTGAGCTGGACACCCAATGACAGCAATAACAGTGAAATTGAAAAGAAGAATGCCTCCTCAAAAGAGTGGAAGCTTATTGAAAAGCTAGTGTCTCAGCTTGGGATTGAGCAGCGTCGGTCCCGCAGGTGGGGTATTTTTTTCAAGTTGCTGACCTTCGGCTACCTTTTTGCATTGTTGGTTGTAATGACTCAAGGTCTTGATGGTGGTCGGTTAAGTCAGGCGGAATCGTATACTGCGATGGTTAATGTGCGGGGGGTTATCGCAGATGAAGAGAGGGCAAGCGCCGATACCATCGTAACCGGATTACGAGCGGCGTTTGAAGCGGAAGGGACACAGGCGGTCGTTCTGCGTATCAATAGCCCGGGAGGAAGTCCTGTTCAGGCCGGCTACGTCTACGACGAGATTAAACGCCTGCGTGAGCTGAATCCTGATATTCCCTTGTATGCTGTGATCAGTGATATCGGGGCGTCTGGTGCTTACTATATTGCGGCGGCGGCCGATCAGATATACGCCGATAAAGCCAGTCTGGTGGGCTCAATCGGTGTAGTGGCTTCTGGCTTTGGTTTTGTGGATACCATGGACAAGCTTGGTGTCGAGCGGCGCCTTTACACTGCAGGTGAACATAAAGCTTTTTTGGATCCTTTTAGTGATGAAAATTCAGAAGAGGTTGAATTCTGGGAAGGGGTGTTGAACCAGACCCATGATCAATTCATCGCCAAGGTTCGTGAAGGTCGGGGTGACAGGCTGGAAAAGGATAATGACAAGATCTTTTCCGGGCTCATCTGGAATGGTGAACAGGCGCTGAAATTGGGGCTGGTGGATGGTCTGGGAAGCACCGGTTTTGTCGCGCGTGAGGTTGTGGGTGCGGAAGAAATCGTCGACTTTACGCCCCAGCCAGACCCCTTCGAGCAGTTTACAAGTTCGCTTGGTATTGCAGCAGGAAAAGCCCTGGCTCAATTTATGGAGTTCGGTGGAGTCGGCCTGCGCTAGCCCTCGAGTGATGATAGCGCGGCAGGCTCAAGGGATGTCGATGCCTTCGTTGTTGAGAAAGTCTACCAGCTTGATGAGAGGCAGTCCGATTAAGCTGTTGGGGTCATCTCCCCGGATATGTCTGAAGAGGCTGATGCCCAGTGATTCCATTTTGAAGCCGCCGGCGCAGTCGAATGCCTGTTCTTTGTCTACGTAGCGCTCGATTTGTTCTCTGCTGAGTTTGCGGAATGTGGTTTCGTAGCGTTCGACGCTGGCTTGATATTTTTGGGTTGCGGAGTTGAGTAGGCAAATGCCCGTATAGAAGGTCACAGTCTGTCCGCTGCATTTTTCCAGTTGAGTAATGTTCTGTGCTCGATTTCCCGGTTTTTTGAGTTGTTCGCCGTGAAGCCAGGCGACTTGGTCCGAACCAATGACCAGAGCGGCTTGCCCGATTTTTTCGCTAACCATTCTGGCTTTTTCGATGGCGAGTCGTTTTGCCAGTGCATCAGGTTGTTCTCCAGTTACACCGCTTTCGTCAATGTCTGGGGAGATGCAGTCAATATTGGGGATCAGGTTCTGTAGTAGTTTTTTTCGGTAAGTGCTTGATGAGGCAAGAATTATTTTCAATTTAAATGATGCTCTCTGATTTCAGCAAGTGGTGTTCCGGAAGGCAACTCAAATACGCCGCAGTCCGCTAGCAAAACGAATGCAAAAAATCACGGTATTTGTTTTGACAATGTCTTGGCTCGCCCCTAAAATTGCGCGCCTATGTCTGAACACTCGCTTCCCAAGACGGTCGATCCGCTGAAATATGCAGACCAAAACAAGGTCTTGAAAGGTGCCTTGGCAGTCAAGTGTATGCCCCGGTTGCTCGACATGCTAGCGGACGATTCTGGCGAAGTGAAGGTGGAGTTGGAATTTGATCGCGACGAACAGAATCTGCGCGTTGTGACGGGGCGGCTCGAAGCGGAGCTCTGGCTGGAATGCCAACGCTGCTTGTCGCCAGTACAAAAAACACTGGTGTCAGAGTTTGCCTTGGGAATTGTCCTGTCGGACGAGCAGGCGAAAAATCTTCCGAAACACTACGAACCATTACTGGTTGAACCGGAAGAGCTGATCCTGCGGGATATGGTTGAAGAAGAACTGATTTTGAGTTTGCCGATGTTTGCTTATCACGAACATTGTGGCTCGGGTGAAACGGAATCGGTTTCGGAAAAAAAAGATGCAGACGAGGCTCCGCCTGCTGAAAAGGAAAATCCTTTCAGTGTGCTGTCGGAGTTGAAAGTAAAGAAATAAGGCATGACGCATGGAAAGCCAAAAACGGGCTTTGCCGGTGCGCGTGAAGAGATAGTTAGCTTAGGAGAACAAAGATGGCTGTTCAGCAAAACAAGAAAACCCGTTCAAAGCGAGGCATGAGACGCTCTCATGACGCTCTGGGTTCCGCGACTCTTTCTGTTGATTCAACAACTGGTGAAACACATCGTCGTCACCACGTATCGGCAGATGGTTTCTACCGTGGTAAGAAAGTAATCGAAAGCTCGGAAGATTAAGCGCTTCGCTTTCTGCCATGGCTGCTGAAGTCACCATTGCAGTTGATGCGATGAGTGGAGACGAGGGCCCAGAGGTCGTCGTCCCGGCAGCACTCAGCTTTCTTGAAAAAAACAAAGCTTCCAAGATCATTCTGGTCGGTGACCAGTCTGGCTTGGAGGCTTTGTTGCGTTTGGGGAATGGGGATTTGTCTGACCGGGTGTCGGTTTGGCACGCTGACTCAGTGGTCGAGATGGACGAGAAACCATCAATCGCACTGAGGAAAAAGCAGGATTCTTCGATGGCAGTCGCTTTGCGGCTGGTGTCCGAGGGCTTGGCCGATGCATGTGTCAGTGCCGGTAATACCGGGGCGCTGATGATGTTGGGGCGCTCGACATTAGGTATGTATCCGGGCATTGATCGTCCCGCAATTACGAAGATGTTTCCCTCTCAGGGCGGTGGCTGTTTTGTTTTGGATCTGGGGGCTAATGTCGATAGCTCGTCGGAGCATCTGATGCAGTTTGCCTTGATGGGTCAGCTGCTGGCTCAGGTGATGAAGCGGATCGATCAGCCCAGGGTTGCCTTGCTGAATGTTGGTGGGGAAAGTATCAAGGGTAACGAGCAGGTGCGGCTTGCTGCTTCGCTTATAGAAGATAGCGAGGCCATCAACTATATCGGTTTCGTTGAAGGTGGTGATATTTTTCGGGACGCGGCTGATGTAATTGTTTGCGATGGTTTTGTCGGCAATGTCGCACTAAAAAGTGCTGAAGGTGCTGCGAAAATTATTCTTGATGGCGTCAGGCAGTTTTTTCAGGGTTCCTGGTACCGCAAGATACTGGGTCGCATAATGTTGCCTATGATGGCAGGGGCCATGAAGCAACTTGACCCGGAGACTCATAACGGCGCAATGTTTCTTGGTTTGCAAGGGGTGGTCGTCAAGAGTCATGGTAACGCCGGGCAGCGTTCGTTTGAGCATGCAATTGATTTGGCGGCACGGGAAGCTGAGGCGGATTTACCCGCACTTATCAATAATCGCCTCGACGATATACTGGTGTGAAGATTGGGCTATGAATTGGACCTGGCCCCATGAAGCGTTTTCAAAAGCCATTGCATCCGGGTGTGATCTTTCGACAATGGTTCATGAGTCAGCAGAACAAGTGAGATAAGCGAATGAAATCGGTTTTCATGTTTCCTGGGCAGGGCTCGCAGGCAGTTGGAATGATGTCTGAATTGTTGGCTGAGTCGGCCGTTGCACAAGAGGTTTTTGCGGAAGCATCGTCGGCAATCAACATCGATCTGACGAAGGCGGCTCTCGAAGGGCCTGAGTCTTTTATTAATCAAACCGCTATTACCCAGCCACTCGTGCTGACCTCGAGTATCGCAATGTGGAGGGAGTGGCAGCGACAATCGGATTTTCGACCGGACTATCTATGTGGTCACAGTCTGGGTGAATACAGTGCGATGATCGCGAGCGAGGTGCTTGGTTTGGCGGATACCGTCAAACTGGTTCACTTACGCGGTGAGCTGATGCAAGAGGCGGTGCCCATGGGTGAGGGGGGCATGGCTGCCCTGCTGGGTCTGGACGACAAGAGCGCCCAAAAATTGTGCGAACAGGCTGCTCAAGGTGAGGTGGTGTCAGCTGCTAATTACAACTCCCCAGGGCAGATCGTGATTTCGGGCAGTCGGGCTGCGCTGGAGCGTGCCATCGATTTGGCCAAGGCCGAAGGTGCAAGACGGGCTACCCTGCTGCCTGTAAGTGTGCCTTGTCATTGCTCCTTGTTAGAGCCAGCCGGTAAAGCGTTGGCGGAGAGTATGGCAAAACTGGATTTTAACGAACCTGTCATACCTATCGTGCAGAATGTCGATGCACGTATACCTGAATCATTGGAAGCACTCAGGGCGAACCTTTTGGCGCATTTGTATCAGCCTGTGCGTTGGTCGGATTCCATAGGCTATTTGATCGAGTTAGGGGCCGATACATTTGTCGAGTGCGGGCCTGGAAAGGTATTGGCGGGTCTTAACAGGCGAATTGACAAGAATGTTACGACACTTGTCATGAACGATCTGCAGACCTTGATGGCTGCACGGGATGTATTGCAAAAGGATGAGAGTGAGTCAGCATGAGTGAGATGAAGCGTGTCGCCCTGGTGACAGGAGCCAGCAGAGGCATTGGTAAGGCAATTGCCAAGCGCTTGGCTGCCGATGATTCGTTGACCGTTATTGGTACTGCGACTACAGAAGACGGAGCATCAGCTATCTCCCATTACTTCTCCAAGTGGGGATTGGATGGTGATGGCATCAAGATGGATGTATCAGACCCGGAGTCGGTTGCCGAAGGTGTCAAGCAGGTGACGCAGGCATATGGTGCGCCTCTGGTTTTGGTTAATAATGCGGGAATTACACGTGATGGACTTCTGTTGCGCATGGGCGAAGAGGACTGGCAATCGGTAATTAACACCAATCTTGGGTCGATTTATAGAGTCTCCAAAGCTGTGCTTCGAGGCATGACCAAAGCGCGCTGGGGGCGGATCATTAACGTGAGCTCCGTCGTTGCGAGTATGGGGAATGCAGGACAGGCAAATTACTGTGCGTCCAAAGCCGGTATTGAAGGGTTTACCCGATCGCTGGCTAAAGAAATTAGTGGGCGGGGTATTACCGTCAACGCAGTGGCACCGGGTTTTATTGATACGGATATGACAGAAGAGTTGCCCGATGCAACCCGCGCCGCCATGCTGGCTCATGTTCCAATGGCGAGGCTTGGACAGCCTGAAGAAGTTGCCGCGGCAGTTAACTTCCTGGCGTCTGATGAAGCCAGTTATATAACCGGCGAAACAATGCAGGTGAATGGTGGTATGTATATGGGCTAGCAACTCCTTTTATGGCTGGCCCATTTGCATGAGGGCGTGGCCTGATAGAGGGGTATCTGGCGCTTGTTTAGCCGGCAGCTTTACACTAGACTACCGGCAGTTAAATTGGAGGGGCGTCAACAGCTGACGTTCAGGTATGCCAAGTGAATGTTGCGAATCTGGTGCCGCGGACCGCATACCGTTAAAGCGTACTAATTCGGGCATAGCCTCGTAATAATTAAGTACTTGGTCTACATCATAAAGAGAGGAAACTATGAGTACTGTAGAAGAACGTGTTAAGAAAATTGTCTGTGAGCAGCTGGGTGTGAAAGAGACTGAAGTACAGAGTACTTCTTCTTTCGTCGAAGACCTGGGTGCCGACTCTCTTGATACGGTAGAGCTGGTGATGGCGTTGGAAGAAGAGTTTGAAACGGAAATTCCCGACGAAGAAGCCGAGAAGCTTTCTACAGTACAGGAAGCAATCGATTACATCATTGCGAACCAGTAAGTTACTGTACTGACTCTCACAGAAACCGTCCTTAGTTAACGCTTTGGACGGTTTTTTTATGTACAGGAAGTACGGTATGCCGCGGGCGCATGGATGCGCAGGAGCGGCGATGGTCAGGAAGTACGGACCGAAATCTGTTCCAGACGATTTCGGCACTTCCGCCCTCCATGGCGGTCGTATGCCGCGGGCGCATGGATGCGCAGGAGCGGCGATGGTCAGGAAGTACGGACCGAAATTTGTTCCAGTCTATTTCGGCACTTCCACCATCCATGGCGTTCGTATGCCGCGGGTACGTGGATGTACTGGAGTGGGGAAGTGACAGTAAGGTTGGCTCGAAACAACTGATTTAGCGTTTGAGTGATCGACTTAATGAC
This sequence comes from Oleiphilaceae bacterium, assembly GCA_965230795.1. Taxonomy (GTDB): domain Bacteria; phylum Pseudomonadota; class Gammaproteobacteria; order Pseudomonadales; family Oleiphilaceae; genus PZPK01. The sequence continues at coordinate 1,285,779 of OZ246020.1, forward strand.
TTGTTTCGGCTGGCGTCAAATATGGTGAGTTAGGTAATCGAACAGGAAGTTTAGTGTTCTGCCACGTACCGTTTATAAAAACACTATTCCTGTGGACCTCACTGGTCCGGAAGAGTGTTTTGTAAAACAGTTCAGGCAGCATCAGTTCAAAAAGAGGTGGAGTTAGATGAAAAGGCGAGTCGTGGTTACCGGCATGGGTATTTTATCCCCGCTGGGAAACACTGTTGAAGATTCGTGGGCGCAATTGGTTGCGGGAAAAAGTGGCATCGATTTCATTACACGATTTGATACCGAAGGCTTTGGTGCGCGTATTGGTGGAGAGATCAAGGGTCTTGAGATCACTGACTATCTTGATCGCAAAGAGGCGCGTCGAATGGATGCTTTCATGCAATACGGCATGGTAGCTGCGATGCAGGCGGTGTCAGACTCGGGGCTCGAATCTCTCTCCGAAGAACAGAAAAAACGTACCGGAGTGGCAATAGGTTCAGGTATTGGTGGCATAGAAACCATAGAGCAGGTGCGCGACACTTTTGTGAAGTCCGGACCAAGAAAAGTGTCTCCCTTCTTTGTGCCCAGTTCGATCATCAATATGATTTCTGGCAATGTGGCGATCAAGTATGGTTTCAAGGGCCCGAACATCGCGGTCGTCACGGCCTGTACTACCGGTACACATAACATTGGATATGCAGCGCGTACCATTGCCTATGGCGATGCCGATGTTATGTTGGCTGGCGGGGCTGAAATGGCAACAACAGAAGTGGCAATGGCGGGATTTGGTAATGCCAAAGCGCTATCGACACAAAATGATGAACCTACCAAAGCGAGTCGGCCCTGGGATAAGGCCCGCGACGGTTTCGTATTATCAGATGGGGCTGGCGTACTGGTTCTTGAAGAGCTTGAGCACGCGCGTGCCCGCGGAGCCAGGATCTATGCAGAACTGGTCGGCTTTGGAATGAGTGATGACGCTCACCATATTACTTCGCCCATCGAAGATGGCTCGGGCGCCCGGGCTTCCATGGAAAACGCCTTGAACGATGCGGGGTTGCAGCCACAGGACATCGGCTACATCAACGCACATGGCACGTCGACGCCTCTGGGGGATGTGGCTGAGTGCAAAGCCATTAAGGATTTGTTCCTTGATCACAGCAGCGAACTGCTGGTGAGCTCAACCAAATCGATGACAGGACACCTTTTGGGTGCAGCAGGAGCTGTTGAGGCAATTTTCTCGGTCCTGTCTCTGGTCAACAATTTAGCTCCACCTACCATTAATCTTGACGATCCCGAGGATGGCTGCGACCTGGATTTCGTGCCACACAAGTCCAGGGAGAAAACAATCGACAAGGTCTTGTCCAATTCCTTTGGCTTCGGTGGGACCAACGCCACGATTATTTTCCAGTCTTTTGAAGGTGCCTAGTGGTGCGACAAGCCCATATTACCTTGGTTAATGGTGTTGAAACCTCGGCCCTCGATATCACAGACAGAGGGCTCGCCTATGGAGATGGATTGTTTGAAACCATGCGAGTCGTGCGGGGAAAAGTTCCGCTATTGGACTACCATCGTCAGCGCCTGGCTCTTGGGGCAGAGCGTTTGGCCTTGGGAGTGCAGGAGAACATACTGGCTTTGTTTGACGAGGCTGTGCGCTCTTCGTTAAAAGGGCTCAGTCGGGATGCCCTGTTAAAGGTGATTGTGACGCGTGGAAGTGCAGGTCGTGGCTATACGCCACCAGAGTCAGCTGACTGCACTGTGGTGGCCCAGCTCTTTGAGCCCGTCGATCTGGACCAGAAGAAAGCCGGCAAAGGTATCAGGCTGGATGTTTTAAATTATCGTTTGGGTCCACAGCCCGCGCTGGCAGGAATCAAACATCTGAATCGACTGGATCAGGTTTTGGCATCTCGCGAGTTATCAAGCGATGAAGGTTTGATCTGTGATCTGAACGGCTATGTCGTTGAAGGTGTTAAAACCAATGCTCTGTTTTTCTTTGAGGACAGGGTAGTCACGCCTGATTTAAGCAGTTGCGGAGTCGCTGGTACCCTTCGTCAATATTTGTTGGAAAACGCCAAAAGCCTGGGTTTCGAGATTGCAGTCGAGTCCGTATCGGAGAGCATTCTGGAGGAGATTGACGGAATCGCCATGATCAACAGTATCATTGGTTGCTGGCCCGTTAAACAACTGGGCTCCCGAAAACTGGGTATCGACAAACGTTGCCGGACTATTCAAACTCTCCTTGCAGATAAATTGGCTTACCCTCGCGTATAAATTTTTGGGGCTTTGATGCGCCATCCCTTGCATGTGTCCATTGAATTGATCCGAACCCTGCTACAAAAACAATAGTACTGTTCATGTCTAAAGCCTTTGTTATTCGTTCCATTGTCGTCATCGTTCTTACCCTCGCTTTGGCGCTCATCTATTACCATCGTGCCCTGGATGAGGTTCTGCCCATTCCGGAAACGGGTGTTGTTTTCGAGGTTGCCAGAGGGGAGAGTCTGAATTCCGTACTGCGACGCATGCAGCAGCAAGAGCTCATACATAACATCGTGGTAGCCAAGCTATATGCCAGACAGCATGATCTGGCAGCACAAATAAAGGCGGGTGAACTCAAGCTTGAACCGGGAATCTCAATCAGGAATCTCTTTGAGTTGTTGGTATCCAACAAGCGCGTTGAATACCGGGTCGTTCTGGTCGAGGGCAGTACGTTTCGTGAGGCTCGCAAAAATCTCAGTGAGCACGAAAAAATAAATACCACCCTCGCGGAATTGTCGGATGAGGAAGTGCTGCAACGGCTGAAAGCCCAGAGTGAATGGCCTTCCGACCATCCTGAGGGTAGTCTCTATCCCGATACTTACTTTTTTCATAAGGGCGATACTGACTGGTCCATCCTTCAGCGAGCACACCTTCGCTTGATGGATGTACTGACGGAAGAGTGGAACGGCAAGTCAGATCGCACCGCGCAGGCTTCCCCTTATGAGGCCCTGATTCTTGCCTCCATCGTTGAAAAAGAGACCGGTCATCCTGAGGAGCGTGACGAGATTGCCGGCGTATTTACACGGCGTTTGCAAAAGGGGATGCGCTTGCAGACGGACCCTACAGTGATCTACGGACTGGGTGATCGTTATCAGGGCAATATTACGCGCGCACATTTGCGAGAGCACACTGCTTACAATACTTACCGGATTAATGGTCTGCCGCCTACGCCTATTGCGCTGGCAGGACGCGAAGCGATTCACGCAGCCTTGCATCCGGCAGCGGGTGAGACGCTTTATTTTGTCGCCAAGGGAGATGGCTCCCATTATTTCTCAAAAACCTTCGAAGAGCATAATAAGGCTGTACGAAAATACCAGCTGTCCCGGCGCGCAGATTATCGTTCCACCCATCAATCAAGTCCAAAGGCTGAGGAAGTCAATTGAAACGCGGCAAGTTCATAACTATCGAAGGCGGAGAGGGTGTTGGTAAATCAACGAATATTCAGTTTATCGCCGATTACCTTGGTCAACGTGGTATTGAGTGTATTGTTACCCGGGAGCCCGGCGGTACGCCTTTAGCCGAAGAGATACGGGAGGTTCTGATCGCCACAAGAGATGAACCGGTGGTGTCGGAAACCGAGTTGTTGTTAATGTTTGCGGCTCGCGCACAGCATCTACTCAGCAAGATTTTACCTGCAATGGTCTCCGGGAAATGGGTGGTCTGTGATCGTTTTACCGATGCTACCTATGCCTATCAGTCTGGTGGTCGAGGGGTGTCGGAGGAAAAAGTCAGTTTGCTTGAAAATTTTGTTCAGGGGAATGTTCGTCCTGATCTCACGCTACTGCTGGATGCACCCATTGAAATAGGTATGGCAAGAGCGCGAAATCGTGGCGCGCTCGACCGCTTTGAAACGGAGCAAACAGCATTTTTTCAACGGGTGCGCGATAACTATCTGCGACGCGCTGCGGAGTCGCCTGAGCGTTTCAAAATTGTCGACGCGACCCAAAGTCTGTCGGACGTCCAGCGATCCATCTCAGTTCATCTGGATAAGGCTTTGGGCGAACAGGCTTGAAAGCGAAGCGCTTAACCCCCGGCGAACTGGTTGAGAAGGATGGCGAGGATGATGACCTGGGGTAGTGTAATCAGGGGCAAAAACAAAGCCGTTTTCCAGGATTTGGTGGTGTCCCGAATAACCATAATCTCTGTGTAGTCCGTCGCAACACCCGCCATAAGAAACGCGAAACTGTTGCCCGGAGCGCCGGCACGATTCATCAAATCGGCAGCGATCGGGGTAGAGCCTTCCGAGCAGACTTCAATAATGGTTGCGGCAATCATTGTCGCGCCCAGACCGAGCAAGGTGGGGCCAAAGTATGTCTGAAAGTCGTCCAAAGATATGAATGCTCGAATCGCAGATGCCAGCAGAACACCGAAAAGCAACCAGCGCAGCACCATCTTTGAGCCGGAAATACCAGAGCGAGCCACGTCTGCAACGAGGCTACGATTCCAGTTAACTTCACGGAGTGCGGTTTTTGCCTGGTGCCAAAAGTGGAAATCGTCCGGCAGGTGATTGCTAATTCCTGAGGCTGGCAGGCTGCCTTTGGCTTCGAGACGGTCGAAAATCCAACCTGAAGAAATCGCGAGTACTATCGAGAGCGCGATAAAGGCAAGCGTCCAGGGCAGACCGATCAAGGCAATCATAATCAGGGTAAGCGACAATGAATTCCACGGGCTCGCAATCAGAAAGGCCATAACCTGACCAAGGCTTGCGCCCTTGCGGCGCAACTCCATGCCTACCATCAGGATTCCGTGGCTGCACAGGTCCAGCAATACCCCCGCTAAAGTGGCTCTCCACAGACCTTTAAAGGTGCCTCCTTTACCCAAAACAGAAATGATGAAGTGTTGCGGGATTTTGCTCAGCAAGCCCACAAATACCATCGCCAGCAACACACTCCACCACATGGTATTAATGAGATCTCGTACGCTATGGCTGATGACTCCATACCAGCTGTTATGGCTGAGATCTGCAAAGCTGAGAACATAGGCTGCTGTGGTTAAACCCAGACAGCTCCACAGCAACCAGTCGATGGTGTTTGTATCTTCAGGGCAGCAGCTGGAGCTTGTTTGTTTGGCATGGCATGAAGGCTGAGCCTCTTCAGGTTTGGGGGTGTTGTGGCAGCATGAGTGTGTGGGCTTTTCAGTCATGGCATGGTGCTCCAGAGCGGTCTGCATCACTCAGCTCATTGATAATGGCGCATTCAGGCTGCTCATCAGAACGGCAGGCCTCAGCCATCTCGATCAAATGGGCGTGCATTTGTTTCAGCGTTTCAATCTGTTCAGCAACCTGGTCGGCTTTTTCCATGACCAGCGTTTTGACATCTTTGCTGTGTCTGGAGGGATTTTTATAAAGACTCAGCAAGTCCCGGCATTCGTCAATGGAAAAACCGGTTTGCCTTGCTCGGTGTACGAATTTTAGTTCATCCAGATCATCCGCGGAGTAGTCCCGATAGCCGTTCGCGGCTCTTTTGACAGGCGTGATGAGATCAATTTTCTCGTAGTAGCGAATGGTCTTTGCGCTGAGTCCGGAAAGTTCAGATGCGGCACTGATATTCATAGCCAAATCTCATGTTCATTACAATAAGCCTAGACTAAACCTTACAGCTAGGGGAAGGTCAAGCGTGCCTTGGGCAGAAGGGAAAAACACTGGTTAATATAATCTGTATGCATCCGCCAGCGTGTCCATGCGCCCGCGGCAAACGACCGCCATGGATGGTGGAAGTGCCGAAATAGTCTGGAACACTTTTCTGCCGACCGCCATGGATGGCGGGAGTGCCGAAATAGTCTGGAACACTTTTCTGCCGACCGCCATGGATGGCGGGAGTGCCGAAATGGTCTGGAATACTTTTCTGCCGACCGCCATGGATGGTAGAAGTGCCGAAATGGTCTGGAATAAATTTCGGTCCGTACATCCTGACCATCGCCGCTCCTGCGCATCCATGCGCTCGCGGCATACCGTACATCCTGTACATAAAAAAACCCGGCGAAAGCCGGGTTTTTCAGGATATAAAAATTAACTGACTATGCTTCAGCGACGTGTGCGCTTGCAGCCTTCTCAGTGTAATTGTCCATTTGATCGAAGTTGAGGTAGCGATAGATATCGCTGGCCATGCTATCGATGTTCTTCGCGTATTCCATGTATTCCGCAGGCGTTGGCAGTTTACCCAATACCGCACCTACCGCAGCAAGCTCGGCAGAGGTCAGGTAAACGTTAGCGCCATCACCCAAACGGTTGGGGAAGTTACGCGTCGAAGTCGAAAGAACCGTAGCACCGGGTTTCACTCGAGCCTGGTTACCCATACACAGTGAACAGCCAGGCATTTCGGTGCGAACACCGGCTTTGCCGTAGACGTTGTAGTAACCTTCTTCCATCAGCTGAGCCTGGTCCATCTTGGTTGGAGGCGACATCCACAAACGCGTCTCGAGCTCATCCTTGTTTTGCTCCAGCAACTTACCGGCTGCACGGAAGTGACCAATGTTGGTCATACAAGAACCAATGAATACTTCATCAACCTTATCGCCAGCGACGTCAGACAGCAGTTTGGCGTCGTCCGGGTCGTTCGGACAACAAACGATAGGCTCTTTGATTTCGGCGAGGTCGATCTCAACCACATGCGCATATTCGGCATCTGCATCGGCAGCCAGCAAAGAAGGATTCGCCAGCCATTCTTCCATTGCCTTGGCACGACGTTCAAGTGTTCGCGGGTCACCGTAACCTTCAGCAATCATCCAGCGTAGCATCACGATGTTGGAGCGCAGGTACTCAGCAACCGATTCCTCGGAAAGCTTGATCGTACAACCGGCTGCAGAGCGTTCTGCGGAAGCATCGGACAGTTCGAATGCCTGCTCAACGGTCAGGTTATCCAGGCCTTCGATTTCAAGTACACGACCTGAGAACTCGTTGATCTTGCCCGCTTTTTCGACGGTCAGGATGCCTTGTTTGATGCCGTAATAAGGGATGGCATGAACCAGGTCACGCAGAGTGATACCGGGCTGCATTTCTCCCTTGAAGCGAACCAGAATCGATTCAGGCATGTCCAGAGGCATGACGCCTGTAGCCGCCGCAAAAGCGACCAGACCAGAACCTGCCGGGAAGGAAATACCCATTGGGAAACGGGTGTGTGAGTCACCACCGGTACCCACTGTATCGGGTAGCAGCATGCGGTTCAACCAGGAGTGAATGATACCGTCACCAGGTCGCAGTGCCACACCGCCACGAGTTTGAATAAAGTCGGGCATGGTGTGTTGCATTTCTACGTCAACAGGCTTTGGATACGCCGCGGTATGACAGAAAGACTGCATAACCAAATCTGCCTGGAAGCCCAGGCAGGCCAGGTCTTTCAACTCGTCGCGGGTCATGGGACCAGTAGTATCCTGAGAACCGACTGTCGTCATCTTGGGTTCGCAGTACGTGCCGGGACGCACGCCTTGACCTTCTGGCAGACCGCAGGCGCGACCAACCATTTTCTGCGCCAGTGTAAAGCCTTTGTTACCAGCTTCAGGATCGACAGGCAGACGGAAAATATCGGTTGCACCCAGACCAAGCGCTTCACGGGCCTTGGTCGTCAGACCGCGGCCGATGATCAAAGGAATTCGGCCACCTGCCTGAACTTCGTCCAGAATAACCTGAGACTTGAATTTGAATTCGGACAGAACATCACCGTTTTCTGCCAGAATCTTACCTTCGTAAGGACGAATCTCGATTACGTCGCCCATGTTCAGTTTGTCTACAGGGGCTTCAAATACCAGTGCACCGGCATCTTCCATGGTGTTGAAGAAGATTGGCGCAACCTTGTTGCCAATGCATACACCACCAGCGCGTTTGTTTGGTACGCCTGGAATATCATCGCCGAAGAACCATAGCACTGAGTTAGTTGCTGACTTACGAGAGGAACCTGTTCCTACTACGTCACCAACGAAAGCAACCGGGTGACCTTTAGCCTTGATTTCCTCGATCTGTTTCATTGGACCGGTGACGCCATGCTCTTCCGGCTCCAGACCATCGCGGGTCATTTTGTAAGCTGCGCGAGCATGAAGCGGGATGTCAGGCCGTGACCAGGCATCAGGTGCAGGAGACAGGTCATCGGTGTTGGTCTCGCCAGTCACCTTGAACACGGTCATCTTCATGCTCTCTGGCACTTTGTCTTTGTTGGTGAACCATTCTGCATTGGCCCAGGATTCCATCACTTCTTTAGCAACGGCATTGCCTGCGTCCATTTTCTCTTTGACATCATTGAACGCGTCGAACATCAACAGTGTGTGCTTGAGTTCTTCGCCGGCCAGAGCAGCCAGCTCAGCATCGTCGAGTAAGTCCACCAGTGTCGCGATGTTGTAACCGCCTTGCATCATACCCAGCAGCTGAACGGCTTTTTTCTTGTCGATCAGGGGAGACTGCGCTTCACCTTTTACAATGGCTGTCAGAAAGCCGGCCTTCACATATGCCGCTTCATCTACGCCTGGTGGAACGCGGTTTTCGATAAGATCCAGGATGTAATCTTCTTCGCCGGCGGGCGGGTTTTTCAACAGCTCAACCAAGCCAGCTGCTTGCTCAGCATTCAGGGGCTTGGGTGGAATATTCAACTCGGCACGTTCAGCGACGTGGGCGCGATATGCTTCTAGCACTAGTTCATCCTCATCAGTTGATATCCAGTACATCGTTCGCAGTTTTTTGATGTGTATACACCAACACGGTCGCGCATGATATGGAGATGCCGGCGCTTCCTTGAATAACCTTCTTTCGGGTATGTTGTGTTGTTACATCAGAGCAACTGTGGATGACTGAAACGGGTCGGTGGTGTGTTTGCCGGCGCCTTGGCCTGCAAACCCTTCTAAACTGCATAGCAGTGTAGTCCACGCTCATTTTTCGCGCAGGTATTCTACGTATTTTTCTCGTGAATGTTAAGTTGCACAGCTATAGCCTGCCTTATATTCAACATTCATGGACAAAATACATATAATGCCGCTCCGCTGACTCCACTCGCGCTTTAGATGAGGTGCCCTTGAATAAGCAAACCCAGTCAGACTTGTCTAACATTCATGCATTTCTTGAAGGTGAAACGCCGGACCAATGGATTCAGGATGCATTGGACAATGAAACGCTGATGCTGGTTGATCACGCCCATTGCGAGAAGAAAGCCGCCATGAGCGCTCTCAATATGATGCACCGATATCCGCGAGACGTGCAGTTACTGGAGAAAATGTCTCGACTGGCGCGGGAAGAGCTCAGGCACTTCGAGCAGGTCATCAAGATTCTGAAGTCCCGGGGACTCGAATACGGTAATTTAACCGCTTCCCGCTATGCCTCGGGTCTGCGGAAGCACGTGCGCCAGAAAGAGCCGCAACAAGTGATTGATCTGTTGATAATTGGCGCTTTCATCGAAGCGCGTTCATGCGAGCGTTTTGCAAAGCTTGCACCCTATCTGGATGATGAGCTCAAGACCTTCTATTTATCCTTGCTGAAATCAGAAGCTAGACATTACCAGGACTACCTCAAACTTGCGGCCAAGTATGCAGGCGAATCCTTGAAGGAACGGATTGAATTCTTTCGTAAAATGGAAGGGCAGCTGATCCGTGATGTGGATAATGAATTTCGCTTCCACAGTGGGCCATCAAAATAACGAAACCGGTCAGGCTTAGCTGTTCAGGATGATTCCTTAAGCCACTCTACCGCCTCACTCATATGGTGAAAAACCCGGGTGGACTCATTGGGAACATGAGTGAAGGCTTTGTAGAGTCGAGCCAGTTTGTGAGAGAGATTGGACGGAGCAATCAGGGCCAGTCGATGGGATTCACCATTCAGACATTGCGCGGTGAGTTCGCTGAGCTGCTCCAGTGCCTGGTCGCTCAGAGCATCCATATTGGCGTCACGCAAGTCGATAATTTCATCAAATCCTGGTTGCCAATGGCTGTTGTTGTAGACCCCCATATAGTGGTGGATCAAATCCGCATCTACCAATTCTCCAGACCAGGTAGTCAGCATCATGTGTTGATCTTCATAAAAACGATTTGAAAAGGGCATCAATTGCTCGCTGCTAAGTCGTGACTTTGAGAAGAGTATAGGACGAAGTGTCGCTGAGTTTTAGTGGTTGTTGCAAGCGGGTGTCGAGGGGAAGGAGATACTGCGGGCGGGAAAATGGAAATCGCCGGAACATAGGAGTGTTCCGGCGAATGGATCAGGTGTTTATCTGATCAGCTTGATTTTTCCGAATACACCGGCGTGATCGGAAGGGTACAGTGAGCTGGTATCGGTCATATCTGCATTAGACTGGCCAACACGTTTGGCTTTCAGTTTTTTGACTTCGCGGCCATTGGGAGCCAGGAAGATATGATCGATGCGTGAAGTCAGTTGCGCCTCTTCATCAGATACCAGTGCATCAAAGCAGCATGTGTAGCCATCGCGGGGCTTGCGCTTGGACAACCACAGATCAAGATATCCGGTGCCGACTGCCTGTAAATAAGGTGGTACCAGCGGTAGGCCATCCAGTCCAGGGATGCCTGAAGTGGAGACAAAAGGCTGATCTTCCGGACTACTGTTAAAGTCCCCGAGCAGAATGGTAGGCATGTCAGAAGGTGTAGTCGCCGCGATCACTTGCATCAGCTCGTTCATCTGTACAGCCTGCAGTGATTTGAAGGGCTCGGATCCACCGACTTCCAAATGCGTGTTGACGAAACGATAGTCTGCACCGCGGACGTTGACGTCAATCATGTTGTATCCACGGGTGAATTCAAGATCAACGCCACCAACTGAGGTGATGCCGTTTACGCTGAAGTTTGCGCCGTAGGGGTTGGAATAGGAAACTCGATTGGAATTCTTGACCAGAATAACATCGCGATCAGTCAGGCGAACGTCACCAAATATTGGTGTTTGACCATCTTCTGCAAAGCCGGCAATAAAGGGAAGTTCAAGGTCGGCATTTTCGGTACTGATTGCAACGGTGTAGTCCAGCTCACGCTCGGCCAGTTCGGCGAGCAGAATTTGCAGGTAGTCATACACGACTGTTTCTGCCTGGCTGGGGTTACCGGCCAGAAAGTCACCTGGAACCTGAGTGCGCCAGATAGACACTTCCTGCAGACCAATCACATGAGGCCGGTGACGATAGATTTCATCTGCCAGGGCTTCTGCGCGCTCGGGGAAGTTGGTGTACTGGACGGCCTGAAAAACTTCCGTCACAGCCAGTGGGACAGCGAGCGGGTTCGGGTCATTGGCAGCTTCCAATACGGGGAAGATATCAGCGCCGAGGTAGATATTGCGAGACATGACCTTGATCTTGTCGGTTTGTTCTGCACTTGCCAGAGCAGGCATCAGTGCGGTGAGCAAAAGCAGCAGGCTCAGGCCAAGCCGTGCTTTGCGCGTTGTTGAAGTTTGCATGGGATTGCTCCGTTTCGGTTGTTGGAATTGTTTTTCGCAGGCACGAATATCTTGGATTCAGGCTTACTGTGCATGCTGTCTCAGATAATGCCGGGTATCCGCCGTCGTGGCAGGTCAAATTCGGGTAAAAGCGTGTTCAAACAGGGCGATAGGCGGGAGCAAAACGGGGGATGTGTCACAGTTCGGTAAATGCAGAAGCGCTGGTGCCGGCGTCATCAATTACCGAATGTGCACGACGAGTGTGGATCAGGCGAAGGCATTGTCCAGGGCATCAATCAACTGTTCCAGTTCATTGCGGTCCGAATCAGAGAGTTCGCAGTTATCGATCACATAGTTTGCTGTCTTGATTACGGTTCGCCAGCGCGGTTTGGCTGGCAAGGTTTTGACACTCAGGTATTTATCCAGCGTTCTGGTTTTCGCCGTGGTACCGTCGAGATAGACGCGCCAGCACTTACTCTTTTCTGCCAGATCCGCCTTGCTTTGATGGGTGTAGCGTTCCCAGTTGAGAAGTGTTGTACGTAGTGTTTTGACAACAAGTTCTTTGGCGGGCAGATCGTGATCAGCAGATGCGCTTTCGAAGGCTTGTTCATCCCCGATAGATTGGCCAGATGGTTTACGCGTTGCCTGAAAAATGACGGCCTCGATCTTGGCGATCTGTTTACGACTTTGGGCCAGTTCATCAGTTAGTGTGGCCAGCATTGATTCCTGATTATTGTCCTGAAGGTCATCTTCCAAAAGCATGACCAGGAAGCCCGGTGTCGACTCCTGGTAAAGTGAAATTTTGACGCTTACCTCATGCTCAATGTTTGCAAACCTCAGTGCCAGCCTGAATTGGCTTAAGTTTTGATGAAGCGCGTTAACAAGTCGCTGGTAGCTATCCGGTTCCAGTAATTGAGATAAGCTTGTCGCCCCCGATTTTCCCAGACGGGCCACGGCGGCTTGATTGGAAAAGAGCAGCGTACCTTCCAGGCTGGCCATTACCAGAGCTTCCTTGGCACAGTCCAGGGTGTTTTCCAGCTGTCGATTGGTCTCTCTGAGTAACCGGTGCAGACGCGTCTGTTCCTTGAGTGCATCTTCCAGGCGAGCGTTCTCAACAGTGCTTTGCCAGAAGCGGCGAATACTGAGCTGGCTGTGCATCCGAGCCAGTAATTCGGCTTCATGATAAGGCTTGGTCAGATAGTCATTGGCGCCTGCGGCGAGGGCGGCCAATATGTCGGCAGTCTGATGTCGGGCTGTCAGCATCATAACCGGTAGTTCGCGGCTGGTGTGCTGCTGACGTAATTCGCGACAGGTTTCGATGCCACTCAGGCCTGGCATCATCAGGTCCAGCAATACCAGATCTGGCAAGAAATTTTCCATTTCACTGAGCAGGTCTTCGCCGTTGCCAAAGGTCCTGATTTCATAGCCGGCATTTTTAAGCAGGGTTTCAACCAATTCCCTGTTGAGCTTTTCGTCATCCGCATAAAACACGAGGGCTGACTCGTTGGCGGGAAGACTGAAATCCGGCAAGTTTTGATTCCCACGCGCCACCGTTAGATTCTGCTTTGTGGTGAGTTTCTGACGGTAGCTGTCCGGCCTTGTCTCGTTCGCGCTTCTGTTCTGAGCTTCTGCATTGGGGAGCGTGAACTCCACACAAGTTCCCATATCCGGTTTTGAGTCAATGCTCAGGCTTCCGGCATGTAGTTCCACCAGTTTTTGAGTGATGGTCAAGCCGAGGCCGCTGCCTTTCGCCTGAGTACTTTTGGGATTTACGTAGTGCTCAAAAGGCTGGAGTAAATTTTCGAGCGCGTGGGCAGGAATGCCGGAGCCAGTATCCGTGATCTTGATGTGTACAGCATCTTCCATCCTGTGTGCATCGACACAAATTGTGCCTTTAGGTGTGTGTTTCACCGCGTTGCCCAGCAGATTGAACAGGATCTGCTCCAGGCGTTGTTCATCGGCAAATACCCATTGCGCATTGCTGTCAATGTTACATTCAAACCGCACTTTGTCGGGGTCGATCAAGGTGCTGAGTGTAGACTGAACGCTCTTGACAAGAGGGGGTAGGTGAACCGGGTGTTGATGCAGCTCCAACTTGCCATGTTTAAGACTGGAGTAGTCGAGGATATCGTTTACGAGATGGTTGAGGCGCTCTGTGGTGGCACTGATCAACTGTAGGGTGTCGTGCTGTTCCGGGTTTAAATTGCTCCCTTTTCGATCCATCGAACGGACAAGCCCCGATATGCCATGGAGCGGTGTGCGCAACTCGTGAGACGTGGTGGCAAGAAACTCATCTTTGAAGGCGTCAAGCTGTACCAGTTCCCGGTTCTGTTCGGTGAGTTTTCGGGACATGATCTCGATGGTGCGAAAATTTTGCAGGTAGCGACGAATCAGCGCGCTGAGCTGGAACATCACAAAGGCTAGTGCACCTAAATGCATCATGTTGGGTGTGTTGATCAGGTAGTTATAGGTCAAGACATCATTGGCTACGCAAATGACAAATATCAACAGACTGAAACCGAACATGCGCGCGCCTTTTCTGCGGGCTTTGAATGCTTTTCCATAGCACCACAAAATATAGGGGATCACAGCCACGCAGAGGAGCTGAAATGGCACGTTCATTTGGGTGTAGAAATCAACCGGTGTGGCCAATGCCGTGATCATAAAAGGTATCGAGAGTGCCCAACCGGCGCTAACCAGGTGCCTGTGAGTGTCCTGGGGAAAGCAGTGATAAAAATACCCAATGAAAAGTGGCAAGCTCAGATAGATCGTAGCATTTTCGAGAAACTGCAAACTGTGCCAGTCGCCCCAACCGGTCAGATAAAAAATGCGTTCATCAATCAGTAGTCGTCTGAAGCCAATGACAAGACAGAACAGGGCGAAAAACAATACTTTTCTATCCTGTGGCCGGGACAGGAATAGCAATAAGGCCAGGACGCCTGTCCCCAGCAGTAGTGCACTATAAATGCTTGCTTTTACCACTGGCAGCTCGCGGATGGCATAAAGTCCGGTGTCGTCTGTCAGTTGTGGGGCATACCAGATGCCTCCCCACTGATAGTGATAGTTTGAGGTATGAATCAGCAGTTCAAGCCGACCTGAGTCGGGTGTAAGAGATATCGTTCGAGGGAGGTATCCGGGACGTTCGGATTCCCTGCTTTTGCCGATTTGGCCATTGCCGGTTTTAAGTTCCCCGTTGGCCCACAGTCGATAGGCGCTCGCCATGTCAGGCATCGCCAAGTGCACTTGGCGCAGGTTATCTGGTAACAACAGAATCAGGCGGTAGCTGGCAAAGCCTTTTGCTGCAAAGGGTACTGGGTTCGAGGTGTCATTCCAGGCTCCAGGGACCGGCATCGGACGCCATTTTTGATATTGATCAGCAGCATCAGGTGAAACAAGCTGCTGCCAGGCAAACTGCCAGTTTCCCTGAAGCTCGTGAATCGTACCGTCACCCCAAGAGGCATCGCGAAGGTCGAATCTGTTCGTCAGATCAGATTGATCAATAGTTCTGTGAGGCGAGGAATGGACTGCCGTTGCCAGCGCTAGAGCAAGCAGAACAAGGCAGCGTATATGTAGCGTACGGCAATCAATCCTGAACATGTTACGGTCGTTCTTGTTATTGTCACCGCCGGATTTTACCGCCAAGAGCAGCGGATTACCGTGAACCGGTCACTAAAAGCTATTTTGCTGATGGTGGGGCGAAGCGTTATGTTGTTTTGCCTGGTTCAAAAGGAATTTCTTTTAGAGACAGGTATGCACTGTCTGCAACCTGAACATACCAAATGCTTTTGTCCCAGTCCCCCAGAACGACTCGTTTTGCTGTCTGTCCGTCTAGGTTCATTTCGTGTATTTGCGGGCGGTGAGTGTGGCCGTGAATCAACCAATGTACTCCGTGCTTTCGCATTACCTTCGGAACTTCCTCAGGAGTCACGTCCATGATTTCCATGCTTTTGCCTTGATTGCCTGCCTGGCTCATTGCCCGAAGTTGCTGAGCCGTGATTTTGCGATCTTCAAGTGGACGATCCAGAAAGGTTTTCAGGAAGGCTGGATTGCGTATGGTCTGTCGAAATTTCATGTAAGCGGTGTCACGGGTACACAGGCTGTCCCCGTGCATTAACAGTACTTTCAGGCCGTTCAGATTGACGACGCTGGGATCCGCTAATAGGGTGGCGCCCGTCTCTTCGCAAAATTGGTCGCCTATCAGAAAGTCCCGATTGCCGTGCATCACAAAAAGAGACGTACCACTTTCAGATAAGGATTTAAGTCGCGCTTTGATTTGCTGCTGCAGAGGTGTGTTTTCATCGTCACCAATCCAGGATTCAAAAAAGTCGCCGAGGATATACAGAGCTGTGGCATGTGCCTGGATGCTATCAAGGAATTTCAGGAACGCCCCGGTAATGTCGGGGCGTGTCTCTTCCAGATGCAAGTCTGAAATCAGATATATCATGGAATCAGGCGTCTGCCTCAACGATCGTGGCAGATTCTATGACGACATCGTCCGTTGGTACGTCCTGATGTCCAGATTTCATGGTTGTTGGTGTGTTTTTTATCTTCTCCACGACATCCATGCCATCAACTACTTTACCGAACACAGCATAGCCCCAACCTTCCATTGTTTCTGCTGTATGGTCCAGAAAGCCATTGTCCTTGACGTTGATAAAAAACTGGGCAGAAGCCGAGTGTGGATCCATGGTGCGTGCCATGGCGATACTGCCCTTAACATTGCTCAAACCGTTTTTCGCTTCGTTTTCAATGGGTTCCCGAGTTTGGCGTTGTGTCATACCGGGTTCGAATCCGCCGCCCTGGATCATGAAATTGCTGATCACACGGTGAAATATCAGTCCGTCGTAAAACCCGTCTTTCACGTACTGTTCGAAATTTTTTGCAGTGACGGGAGCCTTGTCGTGGTCCAGCTCGAGAGTGATATCGCCAAAGTTGGTTTTCAATAAGATCATAATAGTGCTCGTCGTAACGGATTAAATTGCAGGAGTGGTGACGCACCCCGTGTCTTGCAGGGCGGGCCCTGTTGCCGAGCGCGAATTGTAGCTTAAAACCCTGTGGCCTGAAACGGATTCAGGAACCAGCCGTTCTGTTTGTCTTTGTGACTATTGGTCATTTCATTTGATCCCCGTCATTGTGATTTTCCCAACTCTCGCCTATCGTAAATGAAGAAAATAAGGTCCTGTAACGTAAGTATTTAGTGGTGAGTGATGATATTAGGCCTAGGTGAACATGGTTTTTTTGGGGAGAAACCCAATTATCCGCACAGATTAAGTATGAATCTGATCAAGCTTCCAACGTCCATTTCTACGGTAACAACGGTTGAGTCCTCTCAGGAGGTCGATCCCGAGTCCGTGGGAATGACGCATGACGGAGTGGAGGCAATCTGGTCCGCGGTTGAAGATATTTACCGCACTCGGACGCATCCCGGTATTTCCCTTTGTTTTCGTCGGCAGGGCAAGGTTATCCTGCATCGCTCCATTGGCCACGCCAAAGGCAACGGTCCCCATGCGGACTCTTCGCAAAGCCTGGAGTTGATGCGGCCGGATACGCCGGTTTGTTTGTTTTCCGCGTCCAAGGCTGTTACGGCGCTGTTGATGCATTTGTTGAATCAGGACAAGTTGATCGACTTGCATGATCCCATTAGTTTTTACGCCCCTGAGTTTGGTCAACGGGGCAAAAAGAATACGACGATACATCAGGTTTTGTCTCATCGTAGCGGTGTGCCCGGTCTGCCAGTTGGGTTACCGGTCGAAACGCTTTGGGATAACGACACCATTTGGCATCTCCTCTGTGAAGCAGAGCCAGCCTCCGCGCATGGCGATAAGTTGGCCTATCACGCCCTGACTGGTGGTTACATTCTGGAACGAGTGTTAAATAAGGTGACCGGAATGACGATCCAGGAATTTCTGGACGAACGCATTCGTAAGCCGATGGGTATGAAATATTTCCGATATGGTATGACGCCTGAGACGGCAAACCTGGCGGCGGACAATTTTGTTACCGGTATGAAGCCTTTCTTTCCTCTGTCTCACATCATCAAGCGTGCATTGGGCGGCCCCCTGGATATGGTTCAGGAGGTTTGTAACGACCCGCGCTTTAAGCAGGCGGTAATTCCTGCGGGGAATATTTATGGAACCGCAGAAGAAATGGGTCGCTTTTTCCAGATGATGCTTAATGGTGGTGCCTGGAACGGCAAGCAGATTTGCGATCCAATGACAGTCAAGCGCGCGACGCAAGAATATGCGTCGGTGCAGTTTGATCGCACGCTGATGATCCCCATGCGCTACAGTGCAGGTTTGATGTTGGGCGGTGAGCCCGTCGGTATGTGGGGTAAACACAGTGCCGCAGCTTACGGCCACATAGGTTTGATCAACAAACTTTGCTGGGCGGATGAGGCTCGCGATATTTCGGTTTCGCTGTTGACTACTGGTATTCCCATTGTTGCGAACAATCTGCCTGCCTTGTTCCGTTTTATGGGTAAGATTGACAGGTATTGCCCCCGCGATAAAATCTGATCCAATTCCCTGAGTTGATGGCTTTCTTAGAGCGCTGCGAGTTGGCTATAATGCAGCGCTTTATTTTTGTCTGGAACTCGCTCGGGTATGTCGCACTCTGATTCTTCGAAATCACGTCACTTTCTCCAAACGATCATTGAAAATGATCTGGCAAACAACACTAACGAAGGTCGCGTCGTCACGCGATTTCCCCCCGAACCCAACGGATTCCTTCACATAGGGCACGCTCGCTCAATCTGGTTGAATTTTGGCCTGGCTGAAGAGTTTGGTGGCGTCTGCAATTTGCGTTTTGATGATACCAATCCGGAAAAGGAAGAGCAGATTTACATTGATGCGATTCAGGAAGATGTGCGCTGGTTGGGTTATCAGTGGGCGGGTGAAGCCAGATTTGCTTCAGCTTATTTCGAACAGTTCTACGATTGGGCTCTGCATCTGATTCGGGAAGGTAAAGCCTATGTTTGCGACTTGAGCGCCGAAGAAGCCAGTGAATACAGGGGGTGGGCGACAAAGCCAGGCAAAGAAAGCCCTTACCGAAATCGCAGTGTCGATGAGAATCTGGAGCGGTTTGAGAAAATGCGTGCTGGCGAATTTGATGAAGGCGCCTGCGTGCTGCGTGCAAAAATAGATATGGCGTCGCCCAACATGAACCTGCGAGATCCGATTTTGTATCGTATTCGCAAAAAGTCGCACCACCAGACGGGCGACAAATGGTGTATTTATCCCAGCTATGATTTTGCACATGGACAGGAAGATGCAATCGAAGGCGTCACGCATTCCATTTGTACTCTGGAGTTTCAGGCCCATAGACCTTTATATGATTGGTTTATTGAGAACCTGCCGGTACCGAACACGCCTCGACAGTATGAATTCGGGCGTTTGAATCTGAACTATACGGTAACAAGCAAACGCAAACTGAAGCAGTTGGTGGATGAAAATCTTGTATCAGGTTGGGATGATCCGCGCATGCCGACAATCTCTGGCATGCGCCGCAGGGGATTTACTGCCCGGTCTATTCGAAATTTTTGTGATTCGGTGCCGGTGAGTGGAAAAGGCAACAGCGATGTCGATGTGGCGCAACTTGAACACGCCATTCGAGATGATCTGAATGTGCATGCTCCGCGTGCAATGTGCGTGATGAAGCCGCTTCGTGTGCGTATCCGTAACTTTGAACAAGCCAATGCTGCAGCCGGTTGTGAAACAGTGGTAGCGCCCGTGCATCCCAACAAGCCCGAGATGGGGGCCAGACAACTGCCGTTTACAGAAACTGTTTATATTGATCGCGACGACTTCAGTGAAGATACCAGCTTGTCTCGTAAAAAATTCAAGCGCTTGGTTCTTGGCGATTGGGTACGTCTGCGCAGTGCCTACATTATCAAGGCCGAAGAAGTTGTCCACGACGAGCAGGGCGAGCCTCTTGAGGTGATTGCCTCTCTGGTGCCGGGTTCGGTTGGTGAGAATGTTGAGGGTATCAAACCTCGTGGTGTTATCCATTGGGTGTCAGCAGAAAAAGGAGTGAAGGCCGAAATCCGTTTGTATGATCGGCTGTTCAATCATCCGAATCCTGATGCTGGTGATGAAGATTTCAAGAGTCACCTGAATCCAGAGAGCTTTTCAGTGATTGAGGCCGTAGTTGAGGCGCCTGCTGCTGAGGCCGTGCCTGAAAGTCATTTCCAGTTTGAGCGTGAAGGGTATTTTGTGACGGATCGTTATGATCATTGCCAGGAGCGGGTCGTCTTTAACAAAACCATTGGCCTGCGCGACGTGTGGAGTAATAAGGCATGAGTTTACAGATTTACAACACGCTGTCCGGAAAAAAAGAAGTATTCGAACCAATAGAAGCAGGCAAGATTCGGATGTATGTCTGCGGTATGACGGTTTATGACTACTGCCATATTGGTCATGCTCGCGTTATGGTCGGTTTTGATGTGATTACGCGTTTCCTGCGGCATATTGGTTATGAGGTGACCTATGTGCGCAATATTACAGATGTGGACGACAAAATCTTCCGTCGTGCGGCTGAAAACGGAGAGACCTTTGAGTCATTGACCGCGCGCTTCATTGATGCCATGCATGAAGATGAAGAGGCCTTATCCGTTTTGCCTCCGGATCAGGAACCAAGAGCGACAGCGCATATGGATCAGATTCTGGAGATGATTCAAACGCTGATCGACAAGGGCTATGCCTATGTCGCTGCGAATGGTGATGTTTACTACGTTGTTCGCAAGTTTGATGGCTATGGCAAACTCAGCAAAAAGAACATTGAGGATCTCATAGCGGGCGCCAGCGAGCGCACTGATGATATAGATGATAAGCGGGATCCACTCGATTTTGCACTTTGGAAAGCGGCTAAAGAAGGTGAAGCGAGCTGGGACTCTCCCTGGGGTAAAGGTCGACCCGGTTGGCATATCGAGTGTTCCGCCATGTCGACATGCTGTTTGGGTGATACCTTTGATATTCACGGGGGTGGCCCGGATCTGAAGTTTCCGCATCATGAAAATGAAATCGCGCAGTCCGAAGCAGCAACCGGTAAACACTACGTGAATTACTGGATGCATGCCGGCGCGGTGAGGGTGAACAAAGAGAAGATGTCCAAATCTCTGGGTAACTTCTTTACGATTCGTGAAGTGCTTGAGAAGTACCCCGCTGAAGTGATTCGCTATTTTCTGGTATCCAGTCACTATCGCAGTCAAGTGGATTACTCCGAGGAGAGTCTGGCCGAAGCGCATGCGGCTTTGGAACGGTTTTACCAGGCTTTGAGAGGAGTCGAGTGTCATGACCTTGCTGATGATTCGATTCCGGATGCGATGTCTGAATATGTCGAGAGGTTCAGGCGGGCGATGTCCGATGACTTCAATACGCCCGAGGCGCTTGCCGTTCTGTTTGACCTGGTGCGAAAGCTGAATTCTGCCAAGCAAGAAAATAGTGATGCTGTTTCTCTATTGGCGTCTTTGCTGAAAAAACTTGGCTCTGTTCTAGGGGTTTTGCAGCTTGATCCTGAGTCTTTTTTCAAAGGTGAAGCAAAGGAAGGAGGCTTGGCAGATGCGGAGGTTGAACGCCTGATTGCAGAGCGAGCTCAAGCGCGTACTGACAAGAATTGGGCGGAATCGGATCGTATTCGCGACTTGCTGGCGGAGCAGGGCGTTGTATTGGATGACAGCAAAGCCGGGACTACGTGGCGACGAAACTGAAACACCCAATCTTTTATGATGTGGTCAGTTGTAGTGCAATCCGAAAATGTTATCTAGCTTCTAGCTTCTAGCTTCTAGCTTCTAGCTTCTAGCTTCTAGCTTCTAGCTTCAGGCTTTCTCAATCGTGAAGATTCTCCGCTGCGTACAGCGTGTTCTCCATTAGAGTCGCCACTGTCATCGGTCCCACGCCTCCGGGCACCGGGGAAATCCAGCCAGCGCGTTCCTGAGCGACGTCAAACTCCACATCACCAACGAGCTTGCCCGCCTCGGTTCGATTAATACCCACGTCGATAACAATGGCACCTTTTTTTATCCATTCACCCTTGACCAAACCTGGTTTTCCGGCGGCGACAACTACGATATCTGCCTGAGATACTTTTTCCGGCAGGTTTTGAGTAAAGCGGTGTGTTGTGGTGACTGTGGCGCCAGCAAGCAGAAGTTCGAGTCCCATTGGGCGGCCTACAATGTTGGACGCGCCAACAATCACTGCATCTTTGCCGCGTATGGTTTGTCCGGTGCTTTCCAAAAGCGTCATGATGCCTTTAGGGGTGCAGGGGCGAAGCAGCGGGAGTCTCTGCGCCAGTCTGCCTAAATTGAATGGATGAAAACCATCAACATCTTTGTCTGGTCGAATACGTTCCAGTAGGGGGTCGCTATCGAGATGTTCCGGAAGGGGCAGCTGAAGCAGGATGCCGTCGATACTGGAATCTTCATTGAATGTATCGATCAGGCTTTCAATGTCACTTTGCTTTGTCGAGCTAGGCAGGACAACGGCTTCTGACTTAAAGCCGATCTTGTCGCAGGCATTGGTTTTGTTGCGGACATATACCTCAGATGCAGGGTCATCTCCGATGAGAATAACGGCCAACCCAGGTTTTCGCAGGCCTTTTTCTATTCGGTCGGCGACTCTCTCTGCAATGGAGTTTTTCAATTGTTCGGCAATGGTTTTACCATCAATGAGCTTGGCTGGCATGGTATAGAAGGTTTGTCCTGATTTTAAAAACGCCGCATTTTCTCATGGGTTTGCCGGAATAAAAAGGCCTTTGTGGCAAGCTTTCAGGAGCTGGTGACTGGGGAGAGTAAAGGCCTGGCTTCAGTGTGCATGGTCGGGAACAAGTGCTGCCAGACAAAAAGCTAATTTTCGCCCGATATTTGGTTGACGATGTAAAATTACGACTGTATTATTCGCGCCATCTTTTCGAGGGGCAGTCTGGTCCTCAGAGAGTAGTCGGGGTATAGCGCAGTCTGGTAGCGCGCCTGCTTTGGGAGCAGGATGTCGGGAGTTCGAATCTCTCTACCCCGACCAATTTCCTTCTTGGAAATAAAAAGTGTTAGGGTTCGAGCGCCCGTAGCTCAGTTGGATAGAGCAACGGCCTTCTAAGCCGTGGGTCGTAGGTTCGAATCCTACCGGGCGCGCCATGTTTACATGGAGCATAACCCGGACAGTGGTGGGCGTAGCTCAGTCGGTAGAGCTCAGGATTGTGATTCCTGCGGTCGAGGGTTCGATCCCCTTCGCCCACCCCAATTTCTACTTCAAGCGTGTGGTCATTACCAAGCCTTGCAAGTGAAGATGCGAAAGTGGCGGAATTGGTAGACGCGCTGGATTTAGGTTCCAGTACCGCAAGGTGTGAGAGTTCGAGTCTCTCCTTTCGCACCAATTAAATATTCTGAAAAATCTTTCTGCACGCTCTGTCTTCTCTCTCTTTATGTGAATAAAGTACTTGCTTCTGTGCGGGCAGGCTCTTACTATTCGTCCCCCATAATTTTTGATAGCAGGCCAAGTGGCGTCCAGTGTCCCGAGATATGCGGAGACGGCGTAACATCGAGCCCGCCGCAACCGTAAACCCAGAGCAAAATTAGTTGAGGAATTTCCATGCAAGTTTCTGTTGAGACAACGTCGTCCATTGAGCGCCGAATGACAATTGGTGTGCCTGCAGAACAGGTTGATCAGGAAGTGGAGCAGCGCTTGCAACAGACTGCAAAAACGATTCGAATCAACGGATTTCGTCCCGGCAAGGTGCCTACTAAAGTTGTTAAGAAGCGTTATGGTCAGAGTGTGCGTCAAGAGGTCATAGGTGAAGTGATGCGTAACTCTTACGTAGAGGCCTTGACGCAAGAAGGTATTACACCAATTGGATATCCAAAATTCGAGCCCAAGAATATGGATGAAGGCAAGGATCTGGAGTTCGTTGCAGTATTTGAAGTATATCCAGAAGTAGAGGTTGCGGACGTTTCTGGTCTGACGCTTGAAAAGCCTGAGGCAGAAATAAAAGATAAAGATATCAAGAACATGATCGATGTTCTGCGCCGCCAGCATGGTTCCCTGAAATCAGTCAAACGTAAGTCCAAGAAAAAAGACATCCTGACGCTGGACTATGTTGGTTATATGGATGGCGAAGCGTTTCAGGGAGGCACGGGTAAGGATCAGAAAATTACTCTGGGTTCCGGCCAGATGATTCCCGGATTCGAAGAAGGTTTGGTTGGTGCCAAGGCTGGTGAGTCTGTCACGCTCGAACTGACGTTCCCTGAAGACTATGCCAACCAGGAGCTGGCTGGTAAGGATGTCAAGTTTGAGGTGGACGTTAAGCAGGTCGAGGACACCGTTCTGCCAGAGATGAACGAAGAGTTTTTCTCCAAGTATGGGGTTAAGGCAGATTCCGAAGAAGAGTTTCAGAAGGAAGTTGTCAAAAACATGGAGCGCGAGCTCAAGCAAGCGGTCAATGGTAAGTTAAAGCAGCAGATTGTTGATGCGCTGCTGGAGCAGAATGAAGTTGATGTTCCTGCCAGCATGCTGGAGCAGGAAATCAACAAGATGAAGCAAGAGGCTGTACAGCAGTTTGGAGGTGGTCAGCAGATGGATCTTTCCCAGTTGCCATCCGAGCTGTTTAAGGATCAGGCTGAGGCACGGGTGAAAACAGGTTTGTTGTTTGCCGCATTGGTCAAAGCGAATGACATTAAAGCAGATCCAGCGACCGTTGATGCCAAGATTCAGGAGCTGGCTGCGTCTTATGAATCACCAGAAGAAGTGGTTAGCTACTACAACCAGCCTGAGAACAAAGCGCAGATTGAAGCCTTGGTCGTCGAGGAGGCTGTTGTCGAGGATGTGATTTCCAAGGCGAAGGTGAAAAAGAAGAAGATGTCCTATGATGATGCGGTCAAGCCTGCCGAGCCCAAAAAGGCAGACGAAACTGAGGAAAAATGACCTGTAAAAATCTGATTCAGTGATTTTTTTCAGCTACACTTTAAGACAGCCGGCAAGTTCCGGCTGTTTTCAATTTTAATGGACGAATTTTGGCTTTTAGCCTGATCAGATTGAGGTAAGAGTTTAGTATGAGTAATCAAAAGATTATGGGCGGATCTTCAAGCATTATCGAAAACAGCGGCTTGGTCCCGATGGTAATTGAGCAGACCGCACGGGGAGAACGATCTTTTGATATTTACTCTCGCCTGTTAAAAGAACGTGTGATTTTTATGGTAGGCCAGGTCGAAGATCACATGGCCAATCTGGTTGTTGCACAATTGTTGTTTTTGGAATCCGAGAACCCGGACAAAGATGTCCATCTGTATATCAACTCTCCGGGTGGGTCTGTAACGGCTGGCTTGTCTATTTACGACACAATGCAGTTTATCAAGCCGGATGTTTCAACCCTTTGCATTGGTCAGGCTTGCAGCATGGGGGCTCTGTTATTGACTGGTGGAGCCAAGGGTAAACGCTATTGTCTGCCGCATTCGCGAATGATGATCCATCAACCTCTTGGTGGATATCAGGGGCAGGCGACAGATATCGAAATTCATACAAAAGAAATACTGACGGTGCGGGACCGTCTCAATAGAATTATGGCTAGCCACACGGGTCAGGATATGGATACCATTTCCAGAGACACAGATCGTGACAATTTTATGGACGGTTCTGCCGCTGTTGAGTATGGTTTGATTGATTCGGTACTTGAAAAAAGAACTTAGAGCAATTATTACTGTCTCTTAAGTGCAAAGAAAATGAGTTGGCCCGCTACGTGGGCTTGTGGGCGGCATGAGATTTAGCCGTCTCGAGAAGAAAGATAGGAATTACAATGACCGACGAAAAAAACGGTAAAGGTGAAGACAACGGCAAGTTGCTTTACTGTTCGTTTTGCGGAAAAAGCCAGCACGAAGTGCGCAAGTTAATTGCGGGCCCGTCAGTTTTTATCTGCGATGAATGTGTGGATCTGTGTAACGACATTATCCGTGAGGAAATCCAGGAAAGTTCATCTGAAGAGAGCAGTGATCGGCTGCCGGTTCCACAGGAAATCAAGGCAACACTTGATGATTACGTTATCGGTCAAGACAGGGCAAAAATTGTTCTATCTGTCGCGGTATACAATCATTACAAGCGTCTTCGATTCGAGGGTCCAAAATCGGACATAGAATTAGGAAAAAGTAACATCCTTTTGATTGGTCCTACAGGTAGCGGTAAAACGCTTCTCGCCGAAACGCTGGCTCGCCTGTTGAATGTTCCCTTCACGATTGCCGACGCGACTACGCTCACTGAGGCGGGTTATGTTGGTGAGGACGTCGAGAATATTATCCAGAAATTGCTGCAGAAGTGCGACTACGATGTAGACAAAGCTCAACGTGGAATTGTTTACATTGATGAAATTGACAAGATTTCGAGAAAGTCCGACAACCCTTCAATCACCCGGGATGTATCAGGAGAAGGGGTTCAGCAGGCCTTGCTGAAGTTGATCGAAGGGACGGTTGCTTCGGTACCGCCACAAGGTGGTCGCAAGCATCCTCAGCAGGAGTTCCTGCAGGTGGATACCTCCAATATCCTGTTCATTTGTGGCGGTGCTTTTGCCGGGCTTGATAAAGTCATCCGGGATCGATCTGAGAAAAGCAGTATTGGTTTTGGTGCGACGGTTAAGAGCAAGGAAAACGAGCGATCAGTGGGGGATACCCTGAAGGATGTTGAAACTGAGGATCTGGTTAAATATGGTTTGATTCCCGAGTTTGTAGGGCGCTTGCCGGTGGTGGCAACGCTCAATGAGCTTGATGAAGACGCCTTGATGGAGATTTTGACCGAGCCGAAAAACTCCCTGTCCAAACAGTATCAGAAACTGTTTGAGATGGAAGGTGTGGAAATTGATTTCCGCGAAGATGCTCTCCGAGCCGTAGCGCGCAAATCCATGGAAAGAAAAACCGGGGCGCGTGGTCTGCGTTCAATTCTTGAGAACGTGTTGTTGGAGACAATGTATCACATTCCATCCGAATCCAATGTAAGCAAGGTTGTGATTGATGAGAGTGTGATCAAGGGGGATTCCGATCCTATCAAAATTTATGACAACAGTGACCAGCCCAAAGCGGTGCCTGATGACTAACAGTGTTGCCGCTTAGACCGAAAAAAACCATGGAGACTTCTTCATGGTTTTTTTTTGTTTGCGATTCGGGCGTACAATGAATTTACCTTGAGCAAATACGATTGTTTGGCCTTGTTTTTCAGGATTTGGCCCCAAGCTAAAGAAGTCAGGTTTCAGATGTGATTGAGGATGGTTATGAGTGATAGCGAAAAAAGATCTGTGAAGATACAGAATGGTTTGCCAATGCTGCCGCTGCGTGATGTTGTGGTGTTTCCGCATATGGTGATCCCTCTCTTCGTTGGGCGTGAAAAGTCCATCCTTGCTCTGGAATCGGCAATGGAACAGGACAAACAGCTGCTCTTGCTGACTCAAAAAGATGCAGTTCACGACGATCCATCCGAGGATGAGTTGTACCAAGTTGGCACGGTAGCAACAATTTTGCAGATGTTGCGACTGCCCGATGGAACAGTGAAGGTCCTCATTGAAGGTGAGCGTCGGGTTCTCGTTGATGAGGTATTTTCAGAAGAGTACATGTCTGCAACGGTTAAAGAGGTTGCTGAAACCAGGCCGGAAGAATCTGAACTTCAGGGTCTTGTGAAGACCTTGCTGTCGCAGTTTGAAAAATATGCCAAGCTCAGTAAGAAGGTTCCCTCGGAAATTGTGAATTCCCTCTCTGGAATTGATGAGCCATTGCGATTGATTGATACAGTTGCTGCGCATCTGGAACTGAAAATATCCGATAAACAAGACATTCTCGAAGAAACCGACATCGCCCAGCGTGTTGAAATGCTATTGGCTGTGGTTGAGGGTGAAATGGATCTGATCCAGGTTGAAAAAAGGATCCGCGGACGTGTCAAAAAACAGATGGAGAAAAGTCAGCGAGAGTACTATTTGAATGAGCAAATGAAAGCCATTCAAAAAGAGATGGGTTCTCTCGGTGATGGTGGTAACGAGTTCGAAGAGTTGGAGAACAAGATTCAGACGGTAGGTATGTCTCAGGAAGCCAAGCAAAAGGCTGAATCGGAGTTGAAAAAGCTCAAGATGATGTCGCCAATGTCGTCTGAAGCGTCTGTGGTTCGAAGCTACGTTGAATGGCTGGTGGGTTTGCCCTGGAAAAAGCGAAGCAAGGTTCGTCATGACATCGCCAAAGCTCGCGAGATTTTGGATAGCGATCACTATGGCCTGGAAGAAGTGAAGGACCGAATCCTCGAATACCTGGCGGTGCAAAGTCGAGTCAAGAAATTGAAGGGGCCAGTGCTCTGTCTGGTTGGTCCTCCCGGTGTCGGTAAAACGTCATTGGGGCAGTCTATCGCGAAAGCAACAAATCGAAAATACACACGTGTCGCCCTGGGAGGCATGCGTGATGAGGCGGAAATTAGGGGGCATCGCCGTACCTACATCGGTTCAATGCCGGGCAAGTTGGTCCAGAAGATGTCAAAAGTAGGTGTAAAGAATCCTCTGTTTTTGCTGGATGAGATTGATAAATTGGGGATGGATCATCGTGGTGATCCGGCGTCAGCCTTATTGGAGGTTCTGGATCCTGAGCAGAATCATACTTTCAATGACCATTATCTCGAAGTGGATTACGATCTGTCTGATGTCATGTTTGTTTGTACGTCAAACAGCATGAACATTCCGCCTGCGTTAATGGATCGGATGGAGATCATTCGGATCCCAGGCTACACCGAGGATGAAAAAGTGAACATTGCCCAGCGTTATCTGATTCCCAAGCAGCTCAAAGATAATGGCTTGAAAGACGGTGAGCTGGTGATTGAAGAGGACGCCATTCGGGATGTGATTCGTTTTTACACTCGGGAGGCTGGGGTTCGTGGATTAGAGCGAGAAATCGCCAAGGTGTGTCGTAAGGTGGTCAAGCGAGTCATGCTTGAGGCCTCTGTGAAAGAGGTTAATGTCGACTCGAAAAACCTGGAGGACTATCTGGGCGTTCGTAAATTTAAATTCGGTGTGGCGGATGAGAAAGACCGTGTTGGTCAGGTTACTGGTCTGGCTTGGACGCAGGTAGGTGGTGAGTTGTTGACCATCGAGTGCAGTACTGTTGGAGGTAAGGGTAAGGTAATTCGTACCGGTTCTTTGGGTGATGTCATGCAGGAGTCTATTCAGGCTGCGATGACAGTGGTGAGAAGCAGGGCTGAAGCGCTGCATATTTCAGAGGATTATCATGAGACACATGATGTCCATATACATGTTCCCGAAGGTGCGACTCCAAAAGACGGTCCTAGCGCAGGTATCGCCATGTGTACGGCATTGGTGTCAGCTTTTACCGGTGTTCCCGTCAAGTCTGATGTCGCTATGACGGGTGAAATTACGCTGCGGGGTCAGGTGCTGGCGATTGGTGGTTTGAAAGAGAAATTGCTGGCAGCGCATCGAGGTGGTATCAAAACGGTAATTATTCCTGAAGAGAACGAAAAAGACCTGAAGGAAATACCAGATAATATTAAAGAGTCATTGAAAATTGTTCCGGTGAAATGGATCGATGAGGTTCTGGATATCGCTTTGTCATATTCTCCTCAGGCCGGGCTTGAAAATGCCTCTGAAAAAACGGTTAAAAGCAAGAAAAAAGACAAGAATGATGCGGCTGAAAGAATAAATACGCATTAGCTCAAGACCTTGCTTGACAGGGCTTTCAAGGAGTTGGTATAAATCATCGTGACGTCAGGCAGCAGTAATACTGGGGGCTCCGACCTCTCAACTTTATTTCTATCGCTTCGACATAGGGATAAAACAGCGGGCGCTTGAACGATCATGACGCGCGCTGATCATTATAATTTTATATATTCCAAAACAGATAAACGTAAGGGGTTTAGTGTGAATAAGTCTGAACTAATTGATGCAATTGCGGATTCTGCAGATATCTCGAAAGCAGCGGCGGGTCGTGCAGTCGATGCGGTTGTTGATTCAGTAACAAATGCGTTGAAAAAGGGTGACCAGGTAACTCTGATCGGCTTTGGTACCTTCTCTGTGAAAGAGCGCGCTGCACGTACTGGTCGTAATCCTCAAACTGGCGCAGAGATCCAGATTGCTGCGGCTAAAATTCCTAGCTTCAAAGCGGGTAAAGCTCTGAAGGACGCTGTTAACTAAGAGTCTTTTTGAGTTGGAAGGTTGCAGGCGTTTATCTGCCTGGAGAGCTCTTCCATCTGCGGTCTGATATTCAGGTCGTTTAATAAAACAAAAAGGCGCGTTCAGGCGAATGCGCCTTTTTTGTATTTGTAGGCAGGTATAGTTTTGGGTGTTTCCCGCAGCCGATGCCGATCCAAGACGATAAGAAAATAAGCATTCGAGGGTTTTATGCTTCAGGATATCCGTAACAGCACACAAAGTACCGCCGCCAAAGTGGTCGTCGGTCTGATTGTTGTCACATTTGCATTATTTGGTGTTGAGTCCATTGTAGGAGGTTTGAGTGGTGAACCTGAAGTCGCTACAGTCAATGGCGAAGACATTCCAGAATCCCGCTTCAAGAGAGCGCTAGAAGGCAAACGCAGACAGATTCTTGCCCAGATGGGGGAGCGGGCTGATCCTGATTTGATTGACGAGAGTTTACTTCGGACATCTGTTCTTGAAGGTATGATCAATGAAGAAATACTCGCTCAGGATGCAGATGAAAAGGGTTTATATGTTTCGGAAGCGGCTGTCGACAGTTACATCCGAAACGTTGATCAATTCAAGGTGGATGGCGAATTTAGCAATGAGCGCATGCAGCTGATACTTCGTAATGCCGGATTGACCTTGAAGGACTACCGTGACTCGCTGCGGAAACAGTTCATGCTGAATCAGCCTCGTTCAGCGCTTATTGCTTCGGCATTCGTTTTGAATCCAGAGCAGCAGGAAATTGTTGCATTGGATCGCCAGAGTCGAACGTTTGGCGTCGCCACGGTATACAAAAGAGATTACCTGGATGCTATTTCCGTCGGTGATGATGAAGTAGAAAGTTACTATCAGGAAAATAAAGAGAACTACAAGAAGCCCGAGAACGTAGATGTCTCCTACTTATTGGTAGACAAGCGAAAGCTTGCTGATAGTGTTGAGATTAGCGAGGAGGATGTTCGTTCATTGTACGAAGTGGAAAAAGAAACGTATGTGGGCGAAGAATCCCGCCATGCGGCCCATATTCTGATTCAGATCGATGAGGACACCGACGCACAGCAGGCACTTGATAAAATTAAGGAAGTTGAAGCGAAACTTGCAGAAGGCGCCAGTTTTGAAGCGTTGGCAAAAGAGTATTCGGAAGACGAAGGTTCTGCTGCGGCTGGCGGAGACCTGGGGGTATCAGCCCGAGGTGTATATGTCTCCGACTTTGAGGATGTGCTGTTTTCTCTGGAGACTGGTGTGGTGTCTCAACCTGTCAAAACAGAGTTCGGCTATCACCTCATCAAACTGCTCGCGATAGAGCAAAACGACATACCTGAATTTGAAGAAATGCAAGCTTCTCTGACGCAGCGGCTTAAGGACGAGAGAGCAGATCGACTGTATGTGGATATGATTGAGCAACTCGCCGATATCAGTTATTCAGCGCCAGATTTGACGGAGCCGGCTGAGGAGTTGGGTTTGGATATCAAGGAACTTGCTGGCGTCTCGAAAGAATCTCGCGACAACATTTTCTCTAACGTTAAAGTGCAAAGAATCCTCTTTGACCAGGAACTGCTCCAGGATAAAAATAACAGTGAGGTTATCGAGCTTGATGATGATCGAGCAATCGTTTTCCGTGTTGAGGCTTATCATGAAGAGAGTGTGCTTCCATTAGAGCAGGTAAAAGAACGCGTTCGTGATACCTTAATTGCTCAAAAGGCACAGGAATATGCTGCATCAGTAGGTCAGGCATTTCTGGCGAGAGTAGAGGCTGGCGAGGAGCCTGGAATTGTCTCAGAAGATATGGGTCTGGATTGGCAGGTCTATGACGATATCACCCGTGACAATATCATGATCAATCGAGAAGTCGTGTCGCACGTTTTTGCGATGGAGCCATCAACGGACCGAAAAGACCAACTGGAAGGGTTTGAAGTCTTGGACGGAGACTTCTCCGTCGTGATGTTGCAAGAAGTAAAAGATGGCGATATCAGTTCGGTGAGCGCCATTGAAAAACGCTCAATTCGGGACATGATTGGTGATAGTTATGGAGCCGGTGATTATCGAAACTATCAGCAGGTTATGACTCGGGATGCGGAAATAGAGAGAATATGACAAAGAGGCTTCGGCCTCTTTTCTTTTGCCTGCCAGGCCGCCGGCCTTGCGTGGCTCCCCATATTTTGCGGACTGGTTATCTTTCCCTTAAATGGAATTCATGTATCTTTGCGTAACTGAAAATACGCGTGCATATCACACAATAACAAGGTCTCACGATCCTCACGTTCGTTATTCTAGGCAATAAGCGTAAATAATAATGGTTCTCGTTACTGCGGCGTCGCTGTTACTGTTAAATCTGGTGCATCAATTCAAGGACATTGAGCCCCAGCCAAAAGGAGTCGTTCACTACGATGTGGCGATGAATAGCGGCGATGTGTTTATCAGTGAAGAAGTCATCGTCGAGCCTTTTTCAGAAATCAAATTTCGTAACATTGTTCGTCAGGCTTATGACTATAGTTGCGGATCTGCGGCCTTAACGACGGTTTTGCAGCATTATCTGGGACGCAATTTCCAGGAGCGTCAGGTAATGGAGGGTTTGCTGCACTACGGTGAAAACGAAAGGATTGTTGCCCGTCGAGGATTTTCGATGCTGGATATGAAGCGTCTGGTGACGGCTCTGGGATTTCCGGCAGGTGGATTTAAAGCGGAGATACAAGACTTGATAGAGCTGGATCATCCAGCCATTGTGCCTATTCACTATGCAGGTTTTAAGCACTTCGTCGTTGTAAAAACAATCAAAGATGGGCGTGTATTCATAGCAGATCCTTCGAAAGGAAACATCACCTTCACACTTGCCCGCTTTGAAGAAAAGTGGGACCAGAATGTTTTGTTTGTGATTTTCCCGGGTAATACAAAACCTATTGATGGACTGGAACTTAGGGAAGAAGATTTACGGTTTATTGATGATCAGACCCTCGCGCTTCAGGCGTTCCAGGAGTTTCCCGAGTACTACGATAATCTGCAACGCAAGCTTCACAATGAAATTGAGCGGCAGAAGAATTTTGATCAGCAAACGATCGATGAAACTGGAAATATCATAAATAACACTAAGAAGTTTTTGTATTACCGGCGTAATTAACCTCTGAATGATAACGACGATGAGTATTAGAAAGGACTGTGTGATGAATGTTTGGATGGCCAGAGCTCTGCTCGTCTTTATGTCGATGCTATACGTGTCTCTGACGATTGCAGAAGAACAATCCAATGTCGACAAAGCTCGTGAAGCCCTGGCCCAACAGGAAGGTGACGAAGACAGCACGCAACAGCTCGAAGAAGTGTTCCAGGCCGCCGAGAAGAACTATTCACTGTTAAAGGCGGGCGGGAAATCTCTTTCATATTCTCTGGATTACTCCTACACCTCAGATTCACGCATCGACCTGGAAGTTGTAAATAACACAATCAGAAACCTGGACGTGGTACCTGCAGCAACGCATTCTTTTACCAACACCTTCAGTTTTGATTATGGGATATTGAACAACCTTACCCTGAGTACGCGCATACCTTTGGCGACTCGATATGACACGCAACGAGAGCTTTCGATCACTGATTGGGGTGATGTCAGTTTGGGTGTTCGTTGGCAGCCCTTTGCTTATGTCCCGGGGCGCGCGACGATTACAGTTAACTCCACATTGAGCACTAAAACAGGGGTCAGTCCTTATGAGGTAGATACGCAGCGTCAGCTAAGCACTGGTTCTGGTACTTATTCCGCGTCCGCTGGAGTTTCTGTCTCAAAGATTCTTGATCCTGTGGTTGTGTTTGGATCATTAAGTTCCAGTTATGCGTTTGAGCAAAATGGCCTGAATCAGGGGCGGAATGGACGTATCCTGAAATCCGTTCATCAGGGTCAAAGTTTTTCTTTTTCCGGGGGCTTTTCCTACTCTCTGTCATATGACACGTCACTGAGTATGTCGGCTCAGGTCGGTTATAGCACAGAAACCAAACTGTACTTTTCAAGTGGGGACCCGGCCACTTCCCGTGACAGTATCAACGGCTCCATGAATATATCTCTTGGCCTGCGTGTAGATCCGAAGACTATCGTTAATACCAGCTTCGGGTTCGGTCTCACTGAGGATGCATCAGATTTAAATCTAGGTATCTCTTATCCCATCAATATTGGCGCATTTAACTGGTAACGGTTCGAATAAAGAAGGATTCATTTGTGAAGGCGCTTCCCGGGAAGATGAAAAAGGCGATCAGTATATGTTTGATCGCGCTGTTGGTGTTTCCTCCTCACCTGTACGCGCAAGTTGCCAACGGTATTTCAATCGATACCAAAGCGATGTCTTTGGGTAATGCTGTTGTTGCCGATAGAGATCCGCACCTAGCGGCCGTTTACCACAACCCAGCCGGGTTGGCGAAACTAAAAGAGCGGCAGTTTGAAGTCGATCAGATGATTATTGGTCTGGATCTGGATGCGACTTATTATGCGCCTGAAGACTATGAGTTGTTTGGTCTGGAAGGTACCGGCTTTAACACCTATGATCCGACTGTGCCGAGGGATCCGGTTGTTGGTCCTGATGGTCTCGGTCATAGCCACACCAGTAAACTCGCCCTGTATTTGCCTGGCTGGGGGCTCCAGCAATGGGTTTGGCAGGGGCCAGCGCCATTGCCATTTCAAATCGGTTTTTCGGTCAATCCTCCCGGTTCCAAGTTCACCTTCGGTACCAAAAACTACATGCACTCAGCTGCGAACCTTTTCAAGGATGCCGAGGATCCCGGCGGCTTTCTTGGAAAAGAGGCAGCGATTCAGCGCTACACATATTTTTCTCCAGCGGTGGGCTATGAAATTAATGATGAATGGTCGGTAGGTGCCGGCATTCAGCTTTCTCACCAGGGGTTTTATATTGCACAGAACAACCGTGCGCCAAACATGTTGATCGCTGTTGCGGAAATATTACAGGATGCCTTTGCCTGTGAGTTTGACAAGCCCATCGGTCAGCGTCGTGATCCGCTTCAGCCTTTCCTTTCGCTGTGTCAGGGAAACATCGGGCCTTGGGATAATATTGGTCGAATAGACATCGATATGCAGGAAACCTTGTCACCTACATATAATGTTGGAGTGCTATGGGAGCCAACTGATTGGTTTTCCTGGGGAGCCTCCTACATGAGCGAAGCCAATATGAAGCTCAAAGGCACGTTCCTGATGGACTACACCGATGAATGGACTGCGTTTTGGCAGGGTTTGAATGGCTCCATCATTGGTGCAATTACCGCAGCGATTCTTGGTCTTCCTCGTGGTGTCCCCAGTGAGTCTGGGAATGTCTCCATGGACCTGACGATTCCGCAAATGTTTAAGACCGGTGTTAATATCAGAGTGACACCTGACTGGTCTTTGAGCATGGACGCTACCTGGACGGATTGGAGTGAATGGGATGAATGGACGTTTCAGTTTGACCGCTCCCTCGAATTGCTAACCACGGCTCGTTTGCTGTCTACTTTGGTGACGGATACCTCGTTAACATTGCCGGTTGGTCTGGAAGATACATGGCACTATGGTTTCGGTCTTACCCACCATGTCAATTCGCGTCTGGACGTTCGGTTTGGTTTGGAGTTGAGAACTTCTCCGGCCAGTCGAGATGTATTTGGTCCCATCCCCATTGGGGATATGAAACATTGGGGGCTGGGTTTTGGATATAAGTGGGACAAGCAAACGCAGATCAGTGCCAGTATGTTTTATATGCAGTCAGTCGACTATATCCCCTCAAATACCAGTTGTAACCTGAACTGTACTAACCTCACCAACGTCGTTTATAACCCTTATGCCGGTCTTGACGTGAAGTTTTCCACTCGAATATTTGGACTGGGTGTCAGCTTTAGGCGCCAGTTCTAATGTCTATGAATCCTTTGATCTTCTTTACGGCGATTATTTGGTTTTGTTTGCAGGTCTCACCGGCTTTCGCCGAGCGCTACAGAGTAACCGAGGATAATTTCGGGAATTTTGCTGCGGAAAAAGTAGAGGAAAGTGTTTCCGAAAAAGAAATAGAGAAAGAGATCAATGAGACTGAAGAACCAGAGGCTCTGCCTCCTTCATCAACGGTTGAATCGCATAACAAAAGGATATTTTTTAAATCGTCTTTTGGTGATAATGAAGAGAGTACTCCGTCAGAAGTCTCTGAGCGTGTAAACGAGAGCGCTGAACCTCTTGAGGAGCTGACTGAAGAGGAGAAATCTGCTCTCAATCGAAACGCCGAACCCGAATCGGAGCCTGAAGAGAAAAAGCTAAGTATTTTCGAACAAAAGTTTCTGGAAGCAGAGGCAAAAGAAAAAGAAGAGGCGCTGCAGCGCCTGAGAAATCGTGCGGGACAGAATGCTTACGACGCAACCAGAGTCGATGAGGCAGAGTTCGTAGATGGTGATCTCTTGTTAGAAGGTAAAGCCTCTTCGGAAGACAAGCAGCCCTATTTCGTCACGCTCGACGCTGATGGTCAGCAACGCGTAACCTTTTACAGTCCAGAGCTTATAAAGCGAGCGCTGGAAGAAAAGTATAGCTCTTCAAAAGTTGAGAAAACCCCCGCCACAATATATCGTCGGGAAGATTCGGTGGCGAAGTCAGCTGGCAATCCTGATCCGCAAGCCCTATCCATATTAGGCTTATCTGAAAATCCTGCTTTCGACTATTTCTCTGATTTTGAACGCCGCTGTTGTCAGCGTATTCCCAATCGTTATATCCCGCTCGTCGACACAGGGCGAACCAACTATTTTGAGCTGGAAAAAGAAGACCTGTCTTATCGTTTTCCTCATGGCGATAGCCGGTATCTGTTAGTGAGGCTTCCCAAAAGGGATGCTCACTATCTGTTAAGGTTGCGCACGTTTATTCGGGAGTTTTCCAAACAGGGGATCGAGCATGGTGTGTTTTTTCCGCACATTGTTACGCTGGATTCGGAAAAACGGCCTTTGCGTATCATTGCGGACCCACTGTTTCACTTTGAGCCAGAAACATGGACGCGATATGGTTTTTTGGAAGGCGTGTTTGAGATCGAATCGAGTTTGGAAGAGGGAGAGCGATTCCTTCTGGTCTCAACAACTCCTGATTACTTGAGAAGAGTATCTGTGTTTGAATCTGACGAAGAATCGGTCGAGATCCGACACATGGATACAGGTTCCTTTCAGGTCGATATTCTCGAGGAAGATGAATCCTGACTCTGCCCCGGGTTTCGCTACCCAGTTCTCGAATGTGAGCAGAGCAAGGCGCGGTTTATCCGCGCTCTTGTGAGGTGATTCTGTCCAAATATTCTGCAATTTGTCTGGGTTGGCACTCGACTATGTCTGTGCGTCCCAAGGGATTGAGGTCTTCGAAAGTTGGCTCAATATTCGGGCTGGTGGCATATACCAGGC
Source organism: Oleiphilaceae bacterium (assembly GCA_965230795.1). Lineage (GTDB taxonomy): Bacteria > Pseudomonadota > Gammaproteobacteria > Pseudomonadales > Oleiphilaceae > PZPK01. The sequence continues at coordinate 1,322,650 of OZ246020.1, forward strand.
CGTCACAGGATGTCGATTCCCTGCCAACATCAGATGAAACCTCAACGCGATAACCGTGTTGGTTCAGGATATCGGTCACCGCCTGATGAAGGCGATCACTGTGTGTTGACACAAAAATCCTGTCCACTGCTTTGTTTGCCAGGGTGTTTTTACAGTCTTCCAGCATTTCTACTTCATATCCCTGAATATCCGAATGCAGAATATCCAGTTTGGGAATTGAGTGCATTGCCATATATTGATCAACGCTGAACTGGCCTTTGCCAACGAAGGCATTGGTGAACTTTCCCTTGAAACCGTTTTCCTTAAAGTTCTGAATTCCCGATTCAAAATTGACTTTCTCAGGCTCAACCAGGTGAAGCTCCGCATCGCGTATCCGTGATTGCAGCCACATGGAGTAATGCCCCCAGTAAGCACCGAGTTCAAGCATGACAGGCGAGGCGGGAAGCGTTTTCAACACCTCCTGAAACAGATATTCCTCTAGAGGTTCGTGAACCCCTCGATTGATCACGAGAATGGCACTGAATTGCCCATAATACGCATGCGGGCCTGCAACGGGCACTTTGATGCCGTTGTGCAAAAAGACTTTGCCTTTTTCGTCGATATAACCGGACCTTGGGTCGCGTTCTATTGCAAAATTCAGGGGGTCGGACACGATTTCACGGAAACGGCCGGGAAAGTCGGTATCTCTGGCTTTTGGGTACATTTCTGACTCGTCTGTTACGGTTTTTGGTGCTGAAGCGGTCGCTTCAGGCGCCTTTCAATTGTTGTTCTGAATATACCTTTAACGGCCTGTTTCGTGTGAATTGTCTCTGCTATTTGTGAAGCAGTTGTCGTGTGATTGCAATATTTTGCGTCCACCGGACGGGTGACCTCGAATAACTCTAGGAATAAGTCTGGATAGGGAGGGCGGTAACGTAAAAGGGGATTGATAGAGCTTGGTACCAGTGGGCGGACTCGAACCGCCACGCCCGTGAAGGCATCGGATTTTGAATCCGACGTGTCTACCAATTTCACCACACTGGCACAGCGGGGAGGATTATACGGGATTGTTTTTTTGGGTCAATATTGCGGGAGTTAAAAACAAAAAAAATCCCCAGCTGCATGTTGCACCTGGGGATTTTTTCTTCAGTGCGGATTAAGGATTGGTATCAAGCACATCAGTATCATCAATATCAATGCTGGTACCACCGGTTAGAACCATCGAAGTTGCTTGGCCGATCATCTCAGCAAAGGCATCCGCCTCTTCTGCAGAGCCGCTTGAAGGGAAGACCGGTGTTCCGTGGAAGCCCTCTGTGTACTGCACGTAGTTTTGTGTCAGTGCACTGTCCGCGATGATCTTGGTTGCACCTGATTCTGCGAACAGAGGCTCTGTGCCGGACAGGAAGGAGATGGAGCCATCACCCAGTACTTCATCAGCTTCGTCTACAGAGTTCGGAATCGTCGCATCGTCCAATACCTCGGTAAACAGGATTGGTGTGTTCAGATCGTCTGCTGACAGGCGATCAGCGAAGTTGATCGCGTCACCCGCATCTGAAGCTGCCTGCAGAATGTTCAGGAAGGCTTGGAAAGAAGCAGTGTCCTGTGTCAGTCCCAGTCCAGCCAATCCTGCCAGGATGGGGCCGGAGAATGCAGGAGAATTCTCGATCAGGCGTGTAACGCCACCACCGGGAGTCAACAGGTTTGCAGCGGTAATATCATCAGCAGTTGTTGACGAGCCGTTGGCCGCTACGACGAAAGGCAGACCGTTTACCGTACCCAGAGAGTGACCGATAAAGAAGGTGTTGGTGTCATCCAGGTCTGCTCCACCGCCATTCAGATCCATTGTGTCCAGAGTCATGCGAACAGTCAGCAGGTCAGTTGACAACTGACGCAGATTGTCACGAGTGGTGAGGAAGCTGGTCAGGTTGATGAACATAGAGCCAGAAGAGTTGGCTGCGCTGGATCCTGCAAAATCCATTGCAGTAGCGACACCGGCACCACCGCTGGTAAAGCCAAAGTGGCGTTCATCGTCGGAACCGGCTGCCAGACCAGGAATCGTCGAAGCGCCGAATGCAACGGTGCGTTCGAGAACCTGAGCGCTAATCAGAGTTGATGAAGCGACCGTTCCACCTAGCGCCGCAGTAACAACAGGGTCTGCATCACATGCACCGCCCAGTATCGAATTTGTTGTTGCGACGAGTCCATTTGTGCCCAGGTCTACACAGTTTGTTGCGCCTGGAGCGCCGGAATTGGTTGCAGCATCAACGCCCTGAACGACTCCGGCCGAAAACAATCCGGCAACCACTGCGTCAATGGAGGCCTGCTCGTCAGCGTCGATACCATCAATGACGCCATCAGGAGTCGACAAAACACCGCCGGCGGTCATCAATTGCTCCGCCAGAGCAGCCTGCTCAGCAGGGGAGATGCCATCGATACCATGTAAGGGTTGGTCAATGGCGATAATTGCAAGATCAGCACCCAAGCCTTTTGCACCGGCAACCATTGAGCTTCCGAAAGCCAGGGCGGCGCTTCGGTCTGTGGTAATGCCGTGCTGGTACATGACCGGTGTCATATCACCTGCAGGGGTGGTTGGGTGTATCGCCAGAATGGGTATTTCCAGATCAGATTGTTTTTTCGGGAAGGGGAACACGTAGTTCACCACATCAGAGACCAGGGGATCTGCTTGAGGAATAGTTAATCCCAAGGCTGCAAATGCACCATTGATTGCTGTTGCCAGCGTATCGTCAGCTACCCAGCTGTCGGTGACCAGTGGTTGGCCGTTTGCGCCAGCGGGTTCTGAGAGGTAATGGGGAACTTCAATGGTGCCTTCCGTCACGCTCACGACGCCAGCCGGAATGCCCAGGTTGGATGCCAAGGCGGTGACAAGATTGATGTCTGTGCTATTGGCATCATCAAAGGATACTGTTGCCGCTGCTGGAGTGGGTAGCAGGGCGCCGAATGGTCCCGCTGGTGATCCCAGTATCGCGGACAAGCAGGAAATATATGCAGCACCATTTGTCACAGCGCCACATCCAGGTACTGACTGAATAACTGCCAAAGTCAGGCCTGCGCCATCGAGAGCGGTTTGAGTTGCTGCATCAGGAAATGCCGCAATCTGTGCTGTAACGGCTAGGTTGACATCTGTGTAATCAACATCTCCATCGGTATCGACATCTGTTTCATTGGTAACAACAGAAGCAGCAGTGCTTGAGCCTATAAAGCGTGTGAGCTGATCATTAAACCATTGCGCAGGATCCGCAATGTATTCTAGAACTTTTTCATCGTCCGAAGTTGTGAAACTGTAAGTCAGCACTAGATTGTCTGCGGTAACGTCCTGACCAATGGCATCCAGGTAGTTGAGTGCAATGGGCTCCCACAAGCCGTTGATCAGGTTGCGCACTGCGGCCAGAGCGGGGCTTGCCAGTCCCTGATCTTCGTTAGTTAGCACATCGTAACCCGATACACTTGGTGATCTGACGAGAGAATCTCCATTAATGTCTTTCACACCGTCCGTAATGACCACCACATAGCGGGTCAGTGGATCGAGTCTGGTGGTCGGATTGATTCGGATGTAGCTGGTGCCGTCCAGTTCTATTTCCGACACATCGATAGTGGGCCAGTCAAGCGGGTTAGCAGGGATGGTTGGCGGTTCGCTCGCTGACAAGCCTCTTACCGGATCGCCACTGGCATATTCCAGCTCAACCAGATGAACATTATTGGCCAGCGTGGTTGGATCTATGCGAGCACTGATCTCAATATCGATTGGGGCGATGGGAGAGGCACCGCTCAGACTTTGTAGTGCGGTAACCGCCGGATTGGTTGGGTCGGGTGTGACAGCGAAAGTGCCGTCCGCCGCTGTGCTGTCAAAAATCAGGTCATTAGGAATCGGCAGGGAGCTGGTGCCGGGGTTGAAAATAGGATAGGTGCCTACATCGCTGGCTTCTACTGGGTTCTGAGTCGCATTGGTATTGCGATTTTCAATTTTATTGTTGTCCAAGCATCCCGTTAGAGTGAGCGTGGACGCTATGGCTAGACTTAGAATACTCTTTTTGTACATGGTTAGGACCTTTTCCTAATTATTGTCTCAATACGTTTGGATCAAGCCGAGCTATCTTGGTTGATGCGCTGGCATCATCTCTTAAGGATTGACCCAAGGGTTCTGTCACTGATTCCGGCCGCCGTGACGTCTCGTGATGAGGCGTTTGGCAGAGGACAAAACAAAAATTTTTTGACCTTGTTTAAACGTAGACACCAAACTCGGCTTTGTCGAATTTTTTTGCCTGCTGCTCAAGGGCTTAAAACCAGCAGCGGGGGCGGCCTCAGCATTTTTGATTTCGACAAAAAGTTGATGCTGCTTTTTGCAGAATTCGTAGGGCATTTCTACCCAGCTACACCTTCTGTTTCAGAAGGAGTACAATCGCCGCTCAATTTGGGCTTAGCGAGGCTCCGCGGTCTCCAATGCCGAATATGTAGTTGAATAAAATTATCTGAGAGAAGCCATGTCCATTATCCGCCAAGACGATTTCATTGATAGCGTAGCTGATGCCCTGCAGTTTATTTCCTACTACCATCCGAAAGATTTTATTCATGCGGTTCATGATGCCTATCTGAAAGAAGAGTCGCAGGCAGCCAAAGACGCGATGGCGCAGATTCTGATCAACTCACGCATGTGCGCGCAGGGTAAGCGCCCCATTTGTCAGGATACGGGGATTGTGACGGTCTTCCTCAAGATCGGTATGAATGTGCAGTGGGATGCCAAAATGAGTGTGGCAGACATGGTTAACGAGGGTGTGCGACGTGCATACACACATCCGGACAACGTGTTGCGAGCATCCATTCTTGCGGACCCCGCGGGTGCCCGCAAAAACACCAAGGACAATACACCGGCGGTTATCCACTACGAAGTGGTAGAGGGAGACGAGGTTGAGGTTCATGTGGCAGCCAAGGGTGGCGGCTCCGAAAATAAATCCAAGATGGTGATGTTGAATCCAAGTGACAGCATTGTCGATTGGGTCGTGAAAACGGTACCGACCATGGGGGCGGGCTGGTGTCCTCCCGGTATGCTTGGAATTGGGATTGGCGGTACGGCCGAGAAAGCGGCAGTGATGGCGAAAGAATCATTGATGGATCCGATTGACATACATGAGCTGCGCGCGCGTGGACCTCAGAATCGCGTAGAGGAGCTGCGACTTGAAATCATGGACAAGGTCAATGAGCTGGGTATTGGGGCGCAGGGCCTCGGCGGCCTGACGACGGTGTTGGATGTAAAGATCAAAGATTACCCGACGCATGCGGCGTCTCTGCCGGTTGCGATGATTCCCAATTGCGCGGCGACGCGTCACGCTCATTTTGTGCTCAAGGGTAACGGTCCGGCCTTGCAGACACCTCCTAGTCTGGATGACTGGCCGGAAATTACCTGGGAAACAGGTGATAAGGTTAAGCGCCTTAATCTGGATACAGTAACAAAAGAGGAGGTGGCGAGCCTTCAGCCCGGAGATACGGTTTTGCTTTCGGGCAAGATGTTGACGGGGCGTGATGCAGCCCATAAGAAAATGGTGGAAATGCTGGCGGCAGGTGAGTCTTTGCCAGTGGACCTGAATGGACGCTTCATTTATTACGTCGGGCCGGTCGACCCTGTTCGTGATGAAGTCGTTGGCCCTGCAGGACCGACTACCTCAACGCGAATGGATAAGTTTACCCACACTATGCTGGAGAAGACTGGTCTCTTGGGCATGATCGGTAAAGCAGAGCGTGGTCAGGTGGCGATTGATGCGATCAAGGAATTCGGTGCGGTATATTTGATGGCCGTCGGTGGCGCAGCTTATCTGGTTTCCAAAGCCATTAAAAAGGCCGAGGTTGTGGCCTTTCCCGAGCTGGGGATGGAGGCGATCTATGAGTTTGAAGTTGAAGATATGCCGGTTTCTGTAGCGGTGGATTCCCAAGGAAGTTCCGTGCATCAGACTGCACCGCAGATCTGGCATGACAAGATTATTGCCGCCAAACAGGCATAGCTGTCCATCAGATGGCATAGCCAACGTTGAAGGCTTGTCTGGAAGCCTTGTTGAATGAGTCAGAAGCAGAGCAGGAGGTCGAGATGTTGAATCAAGAATCATGCGAAGCATGCCGTGCGGATGCGCCCACGGTTGGATCGGAGCAAGCCAAAAGCTTGTTAGGAGAGATTCCAGACTGGCAATTGATTCAGGAAGAGGGTGTTGACCAGTTGATGCGGCAGTTCAAGTTCAGGAATTTCGTCGAAGCCATGGCGTTTGCGAATGAGGTTGGTGAACTGGCTGAATCGGAGGGGCATCACCCAAAAATCATAGTAGAGTGGGGAAGGGTGCAGGTGTTCTGGTGGACGCACAAGATCAGGGGGCTGCATCGCAATGACTTTATTATGGCAGCCAGAACAGACGGCTTGCTGGACTAGTTTCGGGCAGGCCGTGAGCAACACAGTAAATAGAAGTAGTAGTTGAATGGAACGAACATATCGCTTGGTGGTGTCCTGCCCCGATAGAACGGGAATCGTCGCGAAAGTCAGTAATTTTCTGGCCACATACAATGGCTGGATTACCGAAGCCAGTTACCATGCGGATCAGCAGAATGGCTGGTTCTTTATGCGTAATGAAATCAAAGCCAGCTCACTGCCGTTTGAACTGGATGCGTTCAAAACCGTGTTTGAGCCAATTGCCAGGGAATTTTCCATGAAGTGGAAAATTTCCGATTCCTATCGCAAGCCGCGAGTGGTTTTGATGGCGTCGAAGGAGTCGCACTGTCTGGCGGACATTCTTCACCGTTGGCACAGTGGTGAGCTCAATGCAGAAATTGTGGCGGTTATTGCCAATCATGAAGACCTGCGGCGAATGGTGGAGTGGCACGAGATTCCCTATCACTGTGTTCCGGTCAGCAAGGAAGACAAGGAACGCTCATTCGCTGAGGTGGAATCCCTGATAGATGAGTACCAGGCCGATGTGGTTGTGTTGGCGCGATACATGCAAATTTTGCCGCCCGCTTTGTGTGAGCGTTATGCAGGTAAAGTGATCAATATTCATCATAGCTTTCTGCCGTCCTTCGCCGGAGCCAAACCATACCATCAGGCTTACAATAGGGGGGTCAAGTTGATTGGCGCGACCTGTCACTATGTCACTCAGGATCTCGATGAGGGGCCGATTATTGATCAGGATGTCATTCGCATCAGTCATAGTCATGCCATCGAAGATATGGTGCGCCTGGGTAAGGATGCTGAAAAGACCGTGTTGGCGCGTGGATTGAGATTACATCTGGAAGACCGGGTGATTATTCACGAAAACAAAACGGTGGTGTTTGGCTGAGAATCAAGGTTTGTAGTCCCGATTAGCCTCTCCGGCGTTGCCTATTCGTTGCAGACCTGGTTGCCGCCGTCATTTCTGGCGGTATACAGTCGATTGTCGGCTTGGGTCAGTAACTCGATAAGGTTGGCTTCGTTATCGGATGTCACACCGGCTGAAATGGTGAAATTGAAGTTAAGATCTTCCATTAACACAATATGATCCTCAACCAGTTCCCGAAAGCTCTCGACTAGTTTTGTGGTCTGTTCCAGATTGAGGCCGATCATGAGTATGGCCAGCTCGGCATCGCTGATGCGCGCGTACTGGAAGCGTTCAAATGCACGAGGCAGCAGATTTGCCAGGGTTTTGAGTGTGGCTTCTGTGGCATCCAGTCCGTACTTGTCCTGCAGTTGATTAAGCTCGTCAATGGCAATGATCGCCAGGCTGACTGGGCTTCCTTTTGATTGTGCCTTATCCAGTTCCAGCACCCCATCTTCGAAAAATTTGCGTTTGTTCGGCAGCCCCGTCATGTAGTCGTGATAGGCCATATGTTTCATGGTTTGCAGGTATTCCATGCTTTCGATGTCGTGCAGGATGCGGCAAAAGAATTCTTCGTGGCTGAAAGGCTTGGTAAGAAAGTCATTGGCCCCGTTTTTGATAAATTTGGCCGACAGTTTGCTATCCCCTTCGCCAGATAGTCCCACAATGATCAGTTCGTTGAATGCGATATCCTTGCGAATGTTTCGAACCAGATCGAAACCATTCATGCGCGGCATGTTGTAGTCAGTGATCAGCATGCTGAAGCTGCGGTCTGCCTGCAGTTTTTTCAGGGCAGTATCGCCGTCATCGGCAGTCTCGACCTGAAACAGGTGTGTTTTCAGCAGGCCTGCAATGTAATTCCGGGACATGGATGAGTCATCTGCGACGAGGATCTTGATGTTCTGGTTTTTGTGGAGTCGCTTGATCAGCTTGATAACGTATTCGTAGGAAAAGCGGCTTTCCTTGACGATGTAGTCAACGATCTTTTTCTCCAGCATGGCGTCGCGACGTGTTTCATCAAAATCGCCAGTCAAGACGATGGTTGGCAGACCTGCCTTGATCATGTAGTCAACTACTTCACCGTTGGGGGCGTCGGGCAGATTTAGATCGACCACTGCAACAAGGTAGCTGTCGGAGCCGTTTTGCTCGACCAGTGCGCGTGATTCGGCAAACGATTCGGCAGTGTCGCATTGAAGCTGGCTGTCTGACTTGCTCATATGCTTGATGATCTTGGCGACGATGGGGCTGTCTTCGACCAGTAGAAACTTCTTCATTGGTGCTCTATGTGCCTGTGAAATGATTATTTATTCCTAAGCTTAGATGCGATTTTTCCGGGCTCCAGTTTTTTGCGCATAAAGCGCTGCGAATCGGAAGATAATTGGTCACTTTTGCCTGCGGGATATGATAGTATTGGCAGCTTTGTTTAAGTCGTGTTACGGCGCATGTCACTGGTCATTTTGGTGGCGATTCCGGTCGGATTGGTGTACTGCATCCGTCGCCTGAAACCCGGGACGACTAATCAGACAAGTCACAATATTTAGAATAAACAGGAATGCTGTCCATATGGGTGAGCAAGCAAAAGAAATCCTTCCCGTAAATATCGAAGACGAACTCAAACAATCCTACCTAGACTACGCCATGAGCGTTATCGTTGGCCGTGCTCTGCCTGATGCGCGAGACGGATTGAAGCCCGTGCATCGTCGCGTACTTTTTGCGATGAGTGAGCTGAACAACGATTGGAACAAGGCTTATAAAAAGTCGGCGCGTGTTGTGGGTGATGTGATAGGTAAATATCACCCCCATGGCGATTCTGCAGTTTACGACACCATTGTGCGGATGGCGCAGCCCTTTTCGCTTCGTTATACCCTGGTAGACGGACAAGGAAACTTTGGTTCGATTGATGGCGACAACCCGGCGGCCATGCGATATACCGAAATTCGCATGCAGAAGCTTGCGCATTCCCTGCTGGCGGATCTGGAAAAAGAAACCGTCGATTTTGTGCCCAACTACGATGGCACTGAACAGATTCCTGAAGTACTGCCTACCCGAGTCCCTAACCTGCTGGTCAATGGTTCATCCGGTATTGCCGTTGGTATGGCGACAAATATTCCGCCCCATAACCTGAATGAAGTGATTTCTGGCTGTCTTGCCCTGATGGAAGATCCCGACATCGATGTGGACAGCTTGATGGAGCATATTCCCGGCCCGGATTTCCCTACGGCGGCCATTATCAATGGTCGGGCTGGCATTATAGAAGCGTATCGAAGCGGTCGAGGTAAGATTTATCTGCGGGCCCGCTATGAAGTCGAAACCGAGAAGAACGGTCGTGAGCGTATCGTCGTTACGGAAATTCCCTACCAGGTGAACAAGGCAAGACTGATTGAGAAAATTGCCGAACTGGTGAAGGAAAAACGCGTGGAGGGTATCTCTGAACTGCGCGATGAATCCAATAAAGAGGGTATGCGGATAGTCATCGAGCTTCGTCGCGGCGAAGTGCCTGATGTCATCATGAATAATCTCTACGCGCACACTCAGCTGGAAAATGTGTTCGGCATCAATATGGTTGCGCTGGTTGAGGGTGAGCCCAAGACCATCAATCTCAAGCAGGCGCTTGAGATTTTCATCAAGCACCGCAGAGAAGTGGTGACCCGCCGAACCATCTTTGAATTGCGTAAAGCCAGGGAGCGAGGGCATGTGCTTGAAGGCTTGACGGTTGCGCTGGCGAATATTGATCCGGTTATTGAACTGATCAAGCAGTCTCCAAGTGCAGCTGAAGCCAAAGAAAAACTGCTCGCTCAGGCCTGGGAGCCAGGTGAGGTGCTGGGAATGCTGGAGCGTGCGGGTGAAAACGCCTGTCGTCCAGACGATCTGGAGCCCCAGTACGGTTTGCGGGATGGCAAGTATTTCCTGTCTCCTGTACAGGCTCAGGAAATCCTGAACATGCGCTTGCATCGTCTGACCGGTCTGGAAACCGAGAAACTGATCAATGAATACAAGGAAATTCTCGAGAAAATCGCAGAGCTTCTGAAAATTCTGCAAAGCCCTGAGCGATTGATGGAAGTGATTCGAGAAGAGCTTGAAGCCATAAAAGAAGAATATGGCGATGAGCGTCGCACAGAAATTATGTCCTCGCGTCGCGACCTGACCGTCGCAGACCTGATTACCGAGGAAGATCTGGTCGTGACTATTTCGCATACCGGCTATGCCAAGACCCAGCCTCTGCAAGATTACCAGGCGCAGCGGCGCGGTGGGCGTGGTAAGTCGGCCACGGCCATGAAAGATGAAGACTTTATTGAGAAGTTGCTGGTCGCCAATTCGCACGCAACGATCTTGTGTTTCAGTAACCGAGGTAAGGTTTACTGGTTGCGTGTTTTCGAGATTCCCCAGGCAAGTCGCGGTTCCAAGGGGCGGCCAATGGTCAATATCCTGCCCCTAGGCGAAGGAGAGCGGATTACGACCTTCCTGCCGGTTAACGAGTATTCGGAAGGACACTTCGTCTTCATGGCGACAGAGCAGGGCACGGTCAAGAAAACACCATTGCCTAACTTTTCGAGACCACGTACCTCCGGTCTGATTGCTCTGGGGCTTGATGAAGGGGACCGTCTGATCGGTGCCGCTATCACTGACGGCGAGCAGGACATTATGCTCATGGCCAGTTCCGGCAAAATGATTCGCTTCAAAGAGTCCGACGTGCGCGCGATGGGGCGTACTGCTCGCGGTGTTCGAGGGATTCGAATCGCGCCGGAGCAACGGGTGGTTTCTCTGATTATTCCTGAAGAGCAGGGTTTGTTGCTGGTAGCCAGTGAAAACGGCTATGGCAAGCGTACGCGTCTGGATGAATTCTCGGTCATCAATCGGGGTGGTCAGGGTGTGATTGCGATGCAGTGTTCCGAGCGCAACGGTGCATTGGTTGCCGCAGTGCAGGTGTTCGAGGGCGATGAGTTGATGCTGATCTCCGACAAGGGAACGCTGGTTCGTACCCGCACGGAAGAAGTTTCCGTTCTGGGGAGAAATACCCAGGGGGTTCGTCTCATCAAACTTTCCCAGGAAGATGAGCGTTTGGTCGGGGTTGAGCGTATTGAAGAGCCCTCGGAAGAGGAGGCTTTGGATGGGGAGTCAGGGGATGGTGCACAGTCCGCAGAAGGCTCTCAACTGGCGGAAGGCTCTTCATCAGCAGAAGGCTCTCAACAGGCTGATGGCTCTCAACAGGCTGATGGCACTGAAGACGACGCTTCCGATGGTGAAGCACTCCACTAAATCGCAGGCGGATGAGTTGTCATGACAGATGAAACCAAAGCACTCGGCGTCCTGCGTGATCAGATTGATCAGATTGATCGACAGATTCAGGAACTGATTAATCAGCGGGCTTCCTGTGCCCAAAAAGTGGCCGAAGTTAAACAGAAAGCTTCTGGCGGCAAGGATGTGCAATATTATCGCCCTGAACGCGAAGCACAGGTGTTGCGCCAGGTGATGGAGCGTAATTCCGGGCCCTTACCGAATGAAGATATGGGAAGGCTGTTCCGGGAGATCATGTCCTGCTGTCTGGCACTGGAAAAGCCGATGAACGTGGCGTTTCTGGGTCCGGAAGGCACCTTTACCCATGCGGCGGCCTTAAAGCACTTTGGGCATTTCGTTTCGGCTCAGCCGCTGGCGGCCATTGATGAGGTGTTTCGCGAAGTTGAGTCCGGTCAGGCCAACTATGGCGTGGTGCCAGTGGAGAATTCCACAGAAGGCATGGTCAATCACACGCTCGACAGCTTTGTCGATTCACCTCTCTATATTTCCGGCGAAGTGAAACTGCGAATTCATCACCATTTACTTTCTGCCAAGACCCTCGAGCTCGGCAAAATCAAGCGGATTTACGCGCATCAACAATCGTTGGCCCAATGTCGAAAGTGGCTGGATTCCCACTGTGCGCAAGTTGAACGGGTATCCGTCGCAAGCAATGCTGAAGCAGCTCGTCTTGCGACCCAGGAAGAGGGAGTAGCTGCAATCGCCGGAGACATGGCGGCTGAACGCTATGGACTGCTGAAGCTTTCCCAAAATATTGAAGATCGACCAGACAACACGACGCGTTTTCTGGTGGTTGGTGACAAAGTTGTGCCTGCCAGCGGTCAGGATAAAACCTCTTTGCTGGTATCGGTAAAAAACAAGCCTGGCGCACTGTATCACGTTCTTGAGCCCTTTCATCGTCACGACATCAGTCTGACACGTCTGGAAACGCGTCCCTCGCATACGGGTACATGGGCCTATGTTTTTTATATTGATTTTGAAGGCCACATTGATGATGAGCGGGTAAAGGCTGTCATCAGTGAGATCTCACCTGATGCTGTCGAAATCAAACATCTTGGTTCGTACCCTGTAGGTGTCTTGTAGGAAAACAATCAGAAAACAGGAATTGGATTATGGGAGACCTGAGTCGTTCTTCTTGCGATTACATTGCGCTGGCGACCTCTGGAGTCAGAGGACTCCATCCTTACTCTCCGGGCAAGCCCGTTTCGGAGTTGGAACGCGAACTGGGTATACGGAATATCGTCAAGCTTGCCAGCAATGAGAATCCTCTGGGTCCCAGTGAACTGGCGACCTCGGCGATTTCGGGTGTGTTGTCTGAACTGACGCGTTATCCCGATGGTAGTGGCTATCAGCTCAAGCAAGCATTGAAGACACATTGTGGTGCGCTCGTGGAAGGCATAACTCTGGGGAACGGTTCCAATGATGTGCTGGATTTGATTACCCGGGCGTATGCGGGTCCCCATGACGAGGTGATTTATTCGCAGTATGCGTTTGCTGTATATGCTTTGTCGACGCAAGCGGTGGGCGCCAGGGCGGTGGTGGCGCCGGCGTGGAACTGGGGCCATGACCTGGACGCCATGTTCGCAGCCATCACTGATCAAACCAAATTGATTTTTATTGCCAATCCTAATAATCCTACGGGAACCGCCATTGCTCAGGAAGCGCTGCTCGACTTTCTCAACCGGGTACCTGAGAGGGTGATTGTGGTGCTGGATGAAGCTTACTGCGAATATATTGATGACCCTGACTTTCCAAATGGGCTCGATCTGCTCGCGCAATTTCCCAATCTCATTGTCACGAGAACCTTTTCCAAAGCCTGGGGGCTGGCTTCTTTGAGGGTCGGCTACTCTGTGTCATCACCGGAGATCGCCAATATTCTCAACCGGGTAAGACATCCTTTCAATGTTAACAGTTTTGCCCTGGCAGCTGCTGAGGCGGTGCTGAAGGATTCGGCTTATCTTGCAAAAGGTTGTCGTATCAATTCAGAGGGTATGGCCCAGTTGGAGAAGGGCTTTGACTCCCTTGGGCTGGAGTACATTCCCTCAAAAGGTAACTTCATTTGTGTTGATGTGCGGCGCGATGGAGGTGAGGTTTATCAGCAGCTTCTGTCTAAAGGGGTGATTGTGCGTCCCGTTGGCAACTATGGCATGCCGAATCATTTAAGGATTTCAATTGGCTTGGTCGAAGAGAATGAGCGTTTTCTTACTGCCCTGAAAGAGGTTTTATGAGCCGGGCCAGAGTCGATACGGTTGCGGTAATTGGTCTGGGCCTCATTGGAGGATCCCTGACCAAGGCGCTCAAGCAATGCGGCTTCGCCAGACAAACGATTGGTTACACGCCACGGATTAATGATGCAAGACTCGGCGTCGAACTCGGCGTGGTTGACAAGGCTGCCGCGACGATTGAGGAGGCCGTGTCAGACGCTGATGTTGTTGTCATCGCAGTGCCCGTCAGAGCATTTGAGTCCGTGCTGGCAGAGCTTAGGCCATTCCTCAAAGCCGAAGCCATTCTGACTGATGTGGGTAGTGTAAAAGGGGGATTTGTTGATGCGGTTAAGGAGGTATTTGGCTCTGTACCCGCCAATGTGGTTCCCGGGCATCCCATTGCGGGCTCCGAAAAAAGTGGCGTCACAGCCGCTGATTCAAATTTGTTTCAGCAGCATAAAGTGATCCTGACCCCCCTTGCTCATACCGATCCACAAGCACTGAACTGTATTCGCGATATGTGGAAGGCTTGTGGTGCTCAGGTTCTGGAAATGGAAGTCGGGCATCATGATGAAGTGCTCGCGGCGACAAGCCATTTGCCTCATTTGATTGCTTTTTCGCTGGTCGATACGCTCGCTGGTGAAGAAGATAATCAGGACATTTTTCGTTACGCCGCCGGAGGTTTTCGCGACTTCACGCGAATAGCGGCCAGTGACCCGGTAATGTGGCACGACATCCTTCTAGCCAATCGCGATGCAACCCTTAAAGTACTCTCTCATTTTGTCGATGACCTCGACAAATTAAGGCTGGCGATCGAAACCGGCGATAGTCAAACCTTGTTGGGCGTTTTTACGCGGGCCCGCGCAGCGCGCGAGCATTTTTCAAAAATTTTATCCGGACAGTCCTATACCAATACCATGAATACCAATAATGTTGTTTTCAGGCTCCAGCCTGGTGGCCAGGTGCGCGGTGAAATCCGAGTTGCTGGTGATAAGTCCATGTCTCATCGTTCGATTATGCTCGGCGCATTAGCTGAGGGTATTACGGAGGTCGAGGGATTTCTGGAAGGAGAGGATGCGCTCGCAACATTGCAGGCCTTCCGTGATATGGGCGTGGTCATTGAGGGGCCGGACAAGGGGCGGGTCAGAATTCATGGCGTTGGCCTGCATGGCCTGAAGCCGCCTCCTGGTCCTGTTTACCTGGGTAATTCCGGCACAGGAATGCGGCTGTTCGCGGGTCTTCTGGCTGGTCAATCCTTTGATACCGAGTTGACCGGGGATGAATCCCTGTCGAAGCGTCCTATGGAAAGGGTGGCGGCACCATTGCGTGAAATGGGTGCGGTGATCGAGTCCGGGGAAGGTGGTCGACCACCGCTTCGTATAAAGGGCGGAGCGAAACTCAAAGGCATTGATTACACCATGCCCATGGCGAGTGCTCAGGTGAAATCCTGTCTGCTCCTGGCGGGTTTGTATGCGGAGGGAGAAACACGCGTGACCGAACCGGCGCCAACCCGCGACCATACAGAGCGGATGCTCAATGGCTTTGGATATGCGGTGAAGCGCGAGGGCGCGACGGCTTCTCTAACGGGGGGCGGATCGCTATCGGCGGGAAAAATAGACGTTCCGGCCGACATTTCCTCGGCAGCATTTTTTATCGTGGCGGCGTCGATTACGCCAGGGGCCGATCTGACCTTGCGCCACGTTGGCATGAATCCCACACGAACCGGCATTATCGACATCATGCGGATGATGGGAGCCAACATTGAGATCACTAATGAGGCAGAGGTTGGCGGAGAGCCTGTAGCAGATCTGAGGGTGCGGCATGCATCTCTCAAGGGAATTAACATTCCGCAGGAATTGGTGCCCTTGGCGATTGATGAGTTTCCGGTGATCTTTATTGCCGCGGTGTGCGCTGAAGGTGAAACAGTGCTGTCCGGTGCCGAAGAGCTGCGAGTCAAGGAAAGTGATCGTATTCAGGTCATGGCTGATGGTCTGGCTCAACTTGGTGTACGCACAGATGTTAAGCCTGATGGAATTGTGATTCGCGGCAGTCGTATGCAGGGTGGCACAGTACACAGTCATGGTGATCACCGAATTGCCATGGCCTTTTCAGTCGCCTCCTTGCGCTCGGAGGGGGAAATTACGATTAATGACTGCGCAAATGTAGCGACCTCATTCCCCAATTTTGTTGAGCTGGCGCGTCAGGTGGGTCTGAATATCGAGGTCAGTGAAAGCTAATGGCTGATATCACTCCACCTGTTTTAACCATCGATGGCCCCAGTGGTTCGGGAAAAGGCTCAATCGCGCAACTTGTCGCCAGGCAGCTTGGCTGGCACCTGCTGGATAGCGGTGCGCTTTATCGTCTGACGGCTTTGGCGGCGGTGAGGCAGGGTATTGATCTGGCCGATGAGCAGGCTGTTGCCGAATGCGCAGCGGGCTTGGATATTGAGTTTTTACCATCCGAATTTGGTGAGCCGGTCAAAGTGGTGATGGCCGGTGAGGATGTGACCCGGGAAATCAGAACCGAAACCGCTGGGAACAACGCTTCCAAGGTTGCTGCTTTGCAGTCTGTCCGAGCCGCATTGTTGCAGAGACAGCGTGATTTTCTCGTAGCTCCGGGGCTGGTTGCGGACGGTCGTGACATGGGCACGGTCGTCTTTCCTGATGCACCATTCAAAGTGTTTATGATTGCTTCAGCGCAGGCTCGTGCAGAACGGCGATATAAGCAGTTGAAGGCCCAGGGGGAAGATGTTAGAATCGCGACCCTTTTGCGGGAGATAGAAGAGCGTGATGCGCGGGATATGGGGCGAAAAAACGCTCCCTTAAAGCCCGCCGACGATGCCGTGACCATAGATACCACGGACTTGTCTATCGACCAGGTACTGGCTCGGGTGATGTCATTGATTGGTAAATGACATCGGAGTCAGTCCGGAGATTTCAGTCTGGCAACGTAGCCAGCAACGCAGACTGAAAGACTTTAAACAGACCGTATCGGCTGGTGATACGGATACCATTAATCACAGGAAATGTAATGAGCGAGAGCTTTGCTGAGTTATTTGAAGAAAGCCTGAAAGAAATAGATATGACCCCTGGTTCCATTGTTCAGGGTGTTGTTGTAGATATTGACAGTGACTGGGTTACTGTAAACGCAGGCTTGAAATCGGAAGGGGTGATTCCTCTTTCACAATTTGTGGCGGAAAACGGTGAAGTTGACCTGAAGGTTGGCGATACAGTTGACGTTGCTCTGGATGCCGTAGAAGACGGATTTGGTGAGACGCGTCTGTCACGTGAAAAAGCGAAGCGTGCTGAAGCTTGGAAAGAGCTGGAAAAAGCGTTTGAGGCAGAAGAAATTGTCAAGGGCGTGATTAATGGCAAGGTTAAGGGTGGCTTTACCGTTGACCTGAAATCTATTCGTGCGTTCCTGCCTGGTTCTCTGGTTGATGTGCGTCCTGTTCGGGATACGCTGCACCTGGAAGGCAAGGAGCTGGAATTCAAAGTTATCAAGCTGGACCAGAAGCGCAACAACGTTGTGGTTTCCCGACGAGCGGTTCTGGAAGCAGAAAACAGCGCAGAGCGCGATGCACTGCTTGAGTCCATGACCGAAGGTATGGAAGCCAAGGGTATCGTTAAGAACCTGACTGACTACGGTGCCTTCGTTGATCTGGGTGGTGTAGACGGTCTGCTGCACATTACTGACATGGCCTGGAAGCGTATCAAGCATCCTAGCGAAATCGTGAATGTTGGTGATGAAATCAACGTTAAAGTACTCAAGTTCGATCGTGAGCGTAACCGCGTATCACTGGGTCTGAAACAGCTGGGTGAAGATCCTTGGGTACAAATCAAAGAGCGTTATCCGGAAAATACCCGTGTCATGGCACGTGTTACTAACCTGACCGATTACGGCTGCTTTGCTGAAATCGAAGAAGGTGTTGAAGGTCTGGTACACGTATCTGAAATGGATTGGACCAACAAGAACATCCATCCTTCCAAAGTGGTTCAGGTGGGTGATGAAGTTGAAGTGATGGTTCTGGATATCGACGAAGAGCGTCGACGTATCTCTCTGGGTATCAAGCAGTGTCATGCTAACCCATGGGAAGAATTCTCCAGCAAGTTCAACAAGGAAGACCGCATCTCCGGCAAGATCAAATCAATCACTGATTTCGGTATCTTTATCGGTCTTGATGGCGGTATTGATGGTTTGGTTCACCTGTCAGATATTTCCTGGCACGAAACTGGTGAAGAAGCCGTGCGCAAGTACAAGAAAGGTGACGAAATCGAGACCGTTATTCTTTCTGTTGATCCTGAGCGTGAGCGCATCTCATTGGGTATCAAGCAGCTTGAGCGCGATCCTTTTGCCGAGTACGTTCAGGTTAACGACAAAGGCACGATCATTACCGGTACTGTGAAAGAAGTGGATGCGAAAGCAGCAGTTGTTGAGCTGAATGCTGACGTGGATGCTGTCCTTAAAGCTTCTGAAATGAGTCAGGATCGCGTTGAAGATCTGACAACTCAGCTGAAAGAAGGTGATGAGGTTGAAGCGAAGATCATCAACATCGATCGCAAAAACCGCGTGATCAATTTGTCTGTGAAGTCGAAAGATATCGATGATGAGAAGCAGGCGATGAAAGAAGTTCGTGAAAAGCAAGTTGAGTCTGCGGGGCCAACCACGATTGGTGATCTGATCAAAGAGCAAATGCAGAACAAGTAATTTGCGCTTTGTTAGATTGCGTTAATCGCGACTAACTTCTTGTTAAAAGACAAAAAAAACGGGCTATATGCCCGTTTTTTTTGTCTTTTATATTTCTTTGTCTACACTAAAAAAACGAGTGCTTTTTTAGGGAAAGTCAATGACAAAGTCAGAGCTAGTTGAGATTATCGCTTCAAAACAAACGCAGTTGTCTGTAAAAGACGTTGAGTTGGCGGTGAAGACGATTCTTGATTTGATGTCATCGACCCTGGCATCGGGTCAGCGCATCGAGATACGTGGTTTTGGTAGTTTTTCCTTGCATTATCGCTCGCCAAGGGTAGGTCGCAATCCCAAAACCGGTGAATCGGTGACGCTTGATGCCAAATATGTTCCGCACTTCAAGCCAGGTAAAGAACTTCGGGATTTGGTAAACGATAGCCTCAAGCAAGGCTATTAGATGTTTGCCAAAACCCCGCATCTTTAATTCTGCCAGCTACAATCAAAGCGCTTTTCAAATGAGTCAACCATATCGCGCTTTCGGGTCTCGCCCCAAGATAGATGGCCATGCTACTATGGCGCCAGCTATCAAGGTTCCGTTTCATGGCTAGACTCAAACTCATTTTCGACATTATTGTTGTTATTTTATTCTTCCTTATCGGTTCGGCCTTTGCGTTCCGCAATGACGCTATTGTTGGTCTCGATTTCTACCTTTACCGTATCGATTCGATGCATCTGGGGTTTCTGATTACGCTGAGCTTCTGTCTCGGCGGTGTGCTTGGTTTGCTGGTACGGGTGCCCGGAATCGTGAAGTTAAAACTGACGCAGAGGCACCATGAGCGCAAGCTGGAACGTCAGGAAACCGAGATCCTCCGATTAAGAGGGGAGACTGCGAAAGGTAGCTAGATGGACGCGGGGCTGTTGTGGATATTTTTGTTTATTGCCCTGGCAATTGGCTGGTTACTGGGCCGCTTTTCCAAACCGAAATCGAAAGTCGCTGAGACTCCTTACCAACCTTCTGACAACATGAAGCATCGCCTGCAATTGTTGTTTGATTCCTACACCGACGAATCACTCGATCAGTTTATTCATTCCCTGGAAGTAACGCCTGATACGGTGGGTATTCATATCTCCATTGGCAAGCATTTTCGTACCGAAGGGGAGGTCGAAAAAGCCATTCTTATCCATCAGAATCTGATGGCTCACCCCGAATTATCTGATCAGGCATCGGAACCCGTCGTTTATGAGCTGGCTAAAGATTATAAAGCTGCGGGTTTGTTTGATCGTGCGGAGTCTTTGTTGCTGCAGTTGAACGCTTCGAAAACCTATGGATTCAAGAGTAGCCAGCTACTGCTGGATGTATATGAGCGTGAGAAAGATTGGGAAAGCGCTCTGAACACTGCCGCTACTATGAATTCACGCAAGGGCTCGGATGTTTCTCTCAGAGCTGCCCATTACTGCTGTGAATTGGCTGAGCAAAAACGGCAGCTGGGGGACGTGTTATCTGTTCGGCGCTTGCTCAAAAAAGCGCTATCCCTTAACAAGCGCTGCATCCGTGCCCACTTGATGTCGGCTGAACTTGAGCTCGAACAGGATCGTTTTCGGCATGCTTTGAATCATCTGAAACAGGTGGCAGAAATGACTCCTGAGTATATTGCTGCAATTGTGTCTCCCATGCTCCGTTGTACTTGCGAAACGCAAAGCTATGCGGCCCACCAGACTTATTTGCAAGCTCTTTATAAGCAAACCGGGCAAGTATGCCTAATGCTGGCTATAGTTGAATCACTTGAGGCGGAAGGGAAGTCAGAAGAAGCGTTTCAGTTTCTGAAAACCGAAGCGACCTTGCATCCCAGTCTGGCAGCGATGGAAGTCCTGACACAATCCCGGTATGAAACCCGACTTGGAGCAGACAACGACACATTAAAAGTTGCTTTGGGTTTGCTGGCGAAGCTTAACCAGGAGCGTCCAAGTTTTCAGTGTGTGCAATGTGGTTTCAAGGGGGAAACACTTCACTGGATGTGTCCCAGTTGCAAGAGCTGGCAAACGACACAGCCGGTTGTGGAGTATATTGCTGAAACGAAAGCGGCAACCAGTCAACACGTTTAGGAACAAATTGAATGCAAACACAACATGATTCCGACTCGCCATTGATCGTGGCATTGGACTATCCAAACGCGACCTCGGCGATAAAAATGGCGAAGTTGCTCGACCCGACCCAGTGTCGGGTCAAGGTAGGTAAAGAGCTGTTCACGCGCAGTGGACCGACTGTGGTCGAAGCGCTGCAGAAGATGGGCTTCGAGGTGTTCCTGGATCTGAAATACCATGATATACCCAATACAACGGCATCAGCCGTGGCTGCGGCAGCGGATCTGGGAGTCTGGATGGTGAATGTTCATGCGTCTGGCGGACGCCGCATGATGGAAGCCTGTGTTGAACGCCTGGCTTTGTGCCGGCATCGACCATTGCTGATTGCGGTCACTGTGTTGACCAGCATGCAACAAAGCGATTTGCATGAGTTGGGAATCGAGAAAAGTCCGATGGATCAGGTGTCTTACCTGGCTCAAATGACCCAGAATGCGGGGCTGGATGGTGTCGTGTGTTCTTCCCATGAGGTCTCGACCTTGAAGGCGGATTTGGGAGCGAAATTCAAACTGGTGACGCCGGGTATCCGTCCTGGTTTTGCTGAGCAGGGAGACCAGCGCCGGGTGATGACTCCCTCGCAAGCGCTTTCAGCAGGCTCAGATTATCTGGTGGTGGGTAGGCCTATCACACAGCATACCGATCCCGCCTGGGCTCTGGCTCAGGTACTGAAAGAATTGGATATTGCTTAATGCCCAAACTGGTTCTGGTTTTAATACTGCTTGCCTTCCATGTGAAAGCGGCCAGTGTTGAAGACCGTACCAATGTACAGAGTGAGCAGGTCGCCCCGGCTTCTGAAACCAGTGAGTTAGGTTTTCCCATCGACATACAATGGCATCTGAAAGGCGAACGCTACCAATTTGAATTTACCGGAGAGTCCCAGCGCAAGTTTTTGTTCATGCGTATTTACGATGTTGCGCACTACGTTGAAAACAAAGCCGCTGCGACCCTAATTAGCGACGTCCTGGAAGGTCGAGCGGCCCGCCAGCTCAGTATTCGCTATCACCATGATATTTCTGCCAGCAGGGTGAGATCAGCGCTTTGGGACGGGTTTGAGCGCAACGCCAGCGAAAAGGAGTGGACGATTCTCGAACCCATGCTCGATTCGGTACTGGACGGGATTAACCGCGATGTGCGTGATGGAGATGAGTTGACTATGCGGTGGTTGTCCGATGATCGAGTGCTTTTTTACTACAACAACAAGCTTGTTAGTGGCTACCAGGACAAGCTGTTCGCTCGCATTCTCTGGTCGATCTGGTTAGGTGGTAAATCTGTCGTGGATGAAGAAGAACTGACCGAATACCTGCGCCGGCCTTACTTGCCCGTGGAGTAAGCAAAAACTTTGTAAAACGGCGCTTTGTTTCACAACCTTGCGCGCAGATCACTGATATAACCTATAGTTGAAGACAATGGGCTTTTGCCCAGACCGGGTAAACAGGATTGCGAGGGACGACGAATGAAGAAAACCTCAGGCGAAATAGAGTTTCAGCGCTTTCGCATACCATATCGAATATATGGCGATGCACCACGTACCATTCTTTGTCTTAGTGGTGCGAAACAGACCATGTCTGCGTGGAAGTCTTTCATCAGCTATTTTTTACCTGATTATCGTGTCATCGTTTTCGATATGCCTGGACAGGGCAGGTCTGAGATTCTGTCGGGTTCTCCGCGCGTCTCCCTTGAGGAGCAAGTTGCTGTGGTGAATCAGATTGTGGAAGCAGCCAGACTTGATCAGGATGCCTTTACTGCGATTGCCGGCGCATCCTGGGGAGCTGTATTGGCGGCAGCGTACCTTGATCGCTATCCGGAAGTGTTTGAGCGGGCCTTGCTGGGCAGTTTTGGTACCAAACCCAACATGGTATTGAAGTCGGTGATCAAACAGGTCCAGCAACTGATTGAAGCAGGGCGTGCAAAGGATATTGCTCCGATGATGCTGGAACAATTCGGTCAGTACATACCGGAAAACCTGAAGCGGCAGATACTGAGCCAATTTGATCGCATGAGTGATGCCCAGTTTCGGTCATTCTACGAGCACAGCGTACATGTCACCGAGCTTGAAGATCTGAATCACTACGTACAACTGGAAAATATCCAGGCTCACACGCTGGTCATTATGGGCCAGTTCGATACCATCATGGATTTGTTCGACACGCGTAAGGCTGCGGAAATGATACCCAATGGTGAATACCACCTGGTGAAAGGTGCCGGGCATTTTCTGCACTGGGAAAAAGAAAGCATTCTCGATGTATACAGAGACTTTCTTGAGCGTGATATGTCCCGTCTTCAGGAAGTGGCGTCCGATTGAATCGCTAAAACGGAAGCCCCGCTGTTTAAGTCGCGTGGCGTACTAGTCGGCTGTCGAGCAATTCTTTTGGAGCTTGTCCCGGCAATCATGGATAATGCCTGCTCCATAAACAAATCCATTATGATCGAGTCCCGTATCCTGTTCATGGGATGTGTTTTTATCGCCTCCTGGTCAATATGTCAGAAGCTTTAATCTATTACCTCGAAATGACCGAGCGTCCGCGGGATTCCCGCGGGCTTAGTCCGTTCCCGATTCGGATAGAAGAGTGCTGCATTGCTCAGCCGCAGTTTAACCGCTTTCTTTACCAATTGGTGGGCGAGCATTGGCAATGGGAAGACAAGCTGACATGGACCGATGCACAATGGAAGGCGCTGATTGAAAGTGACAAGCATAGAACCTGGGTGGCCTATTCAGAAGGGGCTATAGCGGGGTATTACGAACTGCATCAGTGCGGAACTGATGTAGAAATTCTCTACTTTGGTTTGGCGCCCCAGTTTATAGGCAGGGGATTGGGAAAAAACCTGCTTGAACATGCGATTCAATCTGCCTGGGATTGGGAGCCGGTCAAACGAGTTTGGCTACACACCTGTAGCAAGGACCATCCGGGAGCCAGGGCAAATTATTTGGCCCGAGGCTTCAGACAGTACAAGGTTGAAAGAGAGTCGGCTGCAGAGTAGGGTCTTCGTTCGTGAAACTGCTGGCAGCTTTAGCGCAACGCGGTATCTCTGTCGAGCTTGGCCGATAAATGGGCAGTCTCGGATAGCTGTGCTATTTTTTCTCTATCTGATTGAATTTCTGGAGTGATCAGGTTTGACCCTGCGCCGAATCCTTATCGTTAGTTTCTTGTTGAGTTTTTCGTCTCTCACGCATTCACTCGATACGGTTACCTTGCAGCTGAAATGGAAGCACCAGTTTCAGTTTGCCGGCTATTATGCGGCCTTTGTAAAGGGCTATTACAAGGAAGCAGGGCTGGATGTGGTCATCAAAGAGGCCGTTGTTGGCCAGGATCCCATTGCCGCTGTCATTGATGGCGAAGCCGAATACGGTGTCGGTACCAGCGAATTACTCTTGCGACATCAGGAGGGAGCGCCGGTTGTTGTACTGGGAGTGATCTTTCAGCACTCTCCTCTCGGGCTTGTTGTGGCACGTGATTCCGGCGTACAGCATGTTCATGATCTGATCGAAAAGCCCTTGATGATCGAAGCCAATTCAGCCGAGTTGTTCGCTTTTTTTGCTCGCGAAGGCGTCAATAAAGATTTTCTCAATATTGTTCACCATAGTTTTGATATCCGGGACCTCATTGATGGTCGGGTAGTCGGCATGTCTGTCTATATAACCGATGAACCTTTTTCACTGAAGCAAGCAGGAATGGAATACTCCTTGTTTCTGCCGAGTCAGGCGGGGATCGATTTCTATGGTGACAACTTCTTTACAACGGAAGAAGAAATCCGGCAGCACCCTGATAGAGTGCGTGCGTTTCGTGATGCAACCATCAAAGGTTGGCAATATGCCATGGCGCACCCGGAGGAAATGATTGATCTGATCTATGAACGCTATACACAGCGACATTCCCGTCAGCACCTGGCTTTTGAGGCCAAGAAGATGATGGACCTGCTGCAGGCAGATCTGGTTGAGCCGGGATATATGCATGAAGGTCGCTGGCGTCATATTGCCAGTACCTACGCTCAGCAGGGCTTGCTGCATGCAGATTATGATTTGCATTCCTTCCTCTATCAGCCGGAAGAGGGGATGAAGGTTCGCGAAGTGCGTCAGTGGGTGCTGGGCCTGTTGGCGATTTCCGCAATTATTTTTGCTGTGTTGCTTTATGTCTGGCGCTTGAATCGCACGCTGGAAGAAAGAGAAATCTGGCTCAAAAACATTATCGACTACGCGCCTTCAGCCTTGATGGTGCTCAACGAAAGGATTGAGATTGTCGACTGGAACGATCAGGCAGAATCCATGTTTGGCTGGCTGAGAGAAGAGGTGATCGGTAAGTCTATGTTTGATTTTCTGATACCCGAGTCTGAACGGGAACAGGTCCAGCAGATTCTCTATGAGGTGTTGCGAACCGGTGAACTGACCACCTCTGAAAACTGGAATTTCACCAAAGAAGGCAAGCGGATTTTCTGTGACTGGCGCAATGTGACACCCCAGCCGAACACACTGATCTGCATGGCGAATGACATTACTGATCGCTACCGAATGGAGCAGGAACTCAGAGAAATGGCGCATACCGATGCCTTGACTAAGGTAGCGAATCGATCCCTGTTTTTTGATAAGACCGAGCAGTCAATTCTGTTAGCCAAACGTCAGCACGTGAAACTGGCCATGTTGTTTATAGATCTGGACGACTTCAAGATCGTAAACGATCAGTATGGCCATGAAGTAGGTGATGTGGTGTTGTGCGAAGTGGTTCAGCGGATACGCATGGCCATTCGGGAGGCGGATATGCTGGCACGCATCGGTGGTGATGAGTTTGTATTGATGCTCTACAACTGCGAGTCGGTGGAAAAAGCACAGCAAGTCGCTGAAAAGGTCATTCACGTATTGGAACGCCCACTTAATGTTGCCGGTTTGTCCGTCATTGTCGGGGGCAGCATTGGTATCAGTTTATATCCGGATCATGGTGAAAAGGTGACGGAGTTGTTGAAGGCCGCAGACCAGGCCATGTATGCCATTAAGTCAGAAGGTAAGAACGGCATTGGCTTCGCCAAGCCAAAAAAGACCTGATTCAGCGTCCATAAATCCTGTCCAGAGTCGCTTTAGCCTGAGTGATTCGATCGAATTCTTCCGGGTTACCGCCCTTGTCCGGGTGAAGTTCCTGGGCCAGCCTGCGATAGGCTTTTCTAATCCTCTCCGAATTGCTGCTGGCGGGTAGGCCAAGGGCGGCAAGTGCTTCTACACGGTCATCCAGTGCCAGAAATCGTTGCCAGAAGTCATTCAGCATCCGATTGACATCTTCCTCACTGGTCTCAAAGTAATGGCGAAAATCCAGATAGTAGTCCCGCACGGTGTCATGTCGGGCCAATGCCTCACTGCCGGATGAAAAGGGCAGGCGCTGCACACGTACCGATGTGATGTCGAGGAGATAGCGTTCCGCTTTCAGGTACCGGCTCTGCAAGGTGTACAGGGCATGTTTGGTGAGAAAGTGGGCGCAGAAAAGTGTCTTGCTGTGATTCAGATCCAGATCAGGAAACGGGTCGATGGCCTGCTCTTTCAGATGCTTGATCAGATCATGCTCGTTGCAACTGGGGGAATGATCGAGATAGCGGTCGATCGTTTCGACAATGCGATCCAGGTCATCGCTGGAGTGACTGGCAGTAGGCTGCATAAATGTTAACCAAATTTCTCGCTGGCGAGGGAAATGGGTATAATGCCCGCCCGCTCAGATTTGCTTCACGAGGTTCAGTATGCAGGCTTTGCTTGGCGCCGAAAAGTACGAGTTCAACAAACTGCAGAAAAAACTGCGGAGCGGGGTCGGTCGTGCCATTCAGGACTACAACATGATCGAAGCCGGAGATCGCGTGATGGTCTGTTTGTCCGGCGGCAAAGACAGCTTTACCATGTTGAGCATCCTGCAGAATCTGCAAAAAAGTGCGCCGGTCGATTTTGAGCTGATCGCGGTTAATCTGGATCAGAAGCAGCCCGGTTTCCCGGAACATGTCCTGCCCGAATACCTGGAATCGCTGGGTATTGAATACTACATCATTGATAAAGACACGTATTCCATCGTCAAATCAAAAATCCCTGAAGGCAAAACCACCTGTGGGCTGTGTTCCCGACTGCGTCGCGGTACCTTGTATGCCTTTGCTGAAGATATCAAAGCGACCAAGATTGCCCTCGGTCATCACAAGGATGACATGGTTGAGACCCTGTTTCTGAACATGTTTCACGGCGCCAAGCTGTCGGCAATGCCGCCAAAATTGTTGTCTGACGACGAGCGCAATGTGGTGATTCGTCCTTTGGCCTACTGTCGTGAAAAGGATATCAGCCGCTTTGCGGAAATCATGGAATACCCCATTATCCCCTGCAACCTCTGTGGCTCGCAGGAAAATCTCCAGCGCCAGAACATCAAGGCCATGCTTCAGGAATGGGAGCGTCAGCATCCCTCACGTATCGAAAGCATCTTCAATTCCCTGCAGAACGTCGCGCCATCACAATTGGCCGATACCAAGTTGTTTGATTTTGAGAATCTGGCACTAAATCGCCAGGGCGATCGCAAAGCCTATGATCATGAAATGGAAGCGGTGGTGTCGTCGTCGCGTCCCAAGGATGATGACGACATCGTACAGATTCTGGATATCCTGCCCCGATAGAAGCATTAGATTTGCACGGGCAGTGCCTGTGCGTTGAATGCGAGTGTCAGTACTAAAGTGTTAGCTTATTGAAAGAAGGAACGCTGAACAGGGCAGCAGGGAAAGGCGAGGAAACAAAAAGGCCAGGCGTTTTCACCTGGCCAATGTCTGACAGTCTAGCTGGATGGCTTGGAAGCTTCGTCGTTCTGCTCTTGCTTCGACTTGAGCCCCTTGTTAACAATAACTGATACCAGAACCGCCGCAGCCATGGCGACGAATATGCTTGTGATAAAGGGAAATGAAGCCATAGACCTTCTCCTTAACTACTCGTGATAATGCGGGGAATGCATCCTTTTCTGCATCCCACAACTCAAATAATAGTGTGAACTGTGTCACAAAAAAAGAGGGCTTGGAGGAAAAGATTGTTCGATCAATAAGACAGTAACAGTTTTATGACAGTTTTCGTGTTCCATATTGGAACAATACAGAGTTGGATATTGTCCTCTCAATTGGATTTGCGTACCTGCGGACGGAAAGTTGCGTATCCAATTAATTCAGCGGTTCATGAGTAAATATGCTTGGCTTTGCACCACCGGCAATGACCAAAGACCGAACAGAATCATCAAACTACCCGCCACATTCCGAAAGTGCTGATTTCGAATGAGTGCGCTGACCTGCGTAGCAAAATATCCGGTGGCCAGCATCGAAGGCAGGGTGCCGAGACCAAAGCAGATCATCACCAGAGCCGACTGCGCGGCATTACCTTGGCTGCCAGCCCAGATCAGGGCCGAGTAAACCAGTCCGCAGGGTAACCAGCCCCATACCATGCCTACCGTAAATGCGCGGGAGAACGAGGTGATGGGCATGAGACCACGCGCCAGAGGCTGAATGCGTCGCCACAGTACCTGCCCGAGTCGTTCGATGACGATGAGCCCGTTAAACCACTGGCCAATGTAAAAGCCCATCAGAATCAGCATGATTGCAGCGAGGTAGCGCAAGGCCGTCGCGGTGGCCAGCGTTTGGCTGAGCCAGAATCCCATCAAGCCGACAATCAGTCCGGCGAGAGCGTAGGAGCTGATGCGGCCGAGGTTATAGCCGAGCAGCAGGGAAGCCGAGGAGGCGGGCGCTGAGGCTTCTGCATTGTGCAGGGGAATCCTGCGGGCGTTCTGACTGCTCAGTCCCAGCGCACTGGCCAGGCCGCCGCACATGCCCAGGCAATGGACCGAGCCCATCAGGCCCAGCAAAAATGCCGAGATAAGAATCTGAATGTCTGCAACACTCATGCTGTCGGAGGTGGCTCTCGATCATCCGCTTGCGTGGCAGATTTCACCTTGTCTTTTTTTGGTGATTCTTCGCGGCCGGGAATCATATCCTCATCATCGTCGTAGAGAATGCTGTGGGCAGGACCTTCCAGATCGTCGTATTGACCACTCTTGACTGCCCAGCCGAAAATGCCGATCGCAACGGCCACAAGAATGATGGAGACGGGAATCAGGATGAAGAGTATTTCCATGACGTCAGCTCTCTGCCTGTGAACGCAGCTTGCGCAGGCGTATTGAATTAAAAACGACCAGTACCGAACTCAGTGACATACCCAGCGCAGCAAAGTAGGGCGGTATCCAGCCGGCTGCAGCCAGGGGCAGCATGGTCAGGTTGTAGCCGATGGCCCAGGCCATATTCTGTTTGATGATTGTACGCGTCCGGTGAGCGCTATCAAAGGCGGTGGTCAGTACCGACAGATGATCGTTCAGTAGAATCGCATCGGCATTGAGCTTGGTAATGTCGGACGCCGCGCCCATGGCAATGGATACGCGCGCGCCCGATAACACCGGCAAATCGTTGATGCCGTCGCCCACCATCGCCACCTGGTGACCTTGCTGTTGCAGGTCTCGCACATACTCCAGTTTCTGTTCGGGCGTTTGTGCAAAGCGAATGTGTTCAATGCCAAGCTGCATGGCCGTGTGGCGTACCGAAAATTCGTGATCGCCACTGAGAATATGCACCTGAATACCGGCTCGCTGCAGCGCACGCACGCAGTCCCTGGCTTCGTCGCGCAGGGCGTCACTCATGAGAAACTGGGCGATGATATGTTCGCCATTACTGAGATAAATGCTCTGACCCGGATGCAGACTGCTGAGATTGTCTGCGCTCAGATCGCCCTGATTTCCCTGCGCCTCCAGCACGTAATCCAATGTGCCCAGCCAGTATTGCCGGTGGTGCACCACGCCATTGATACCGCGTCCCAGAACAGTTTGTACATTGGTGGCGGGGAGCGAAAAATGGGGCTGAAAGGCCTTGGCAATGGGGTGGGATGAGTGAGACTCCAATGCGGCAGCGATGGCCAGCGCGTGCTCTTCCAGCGTATTCTGGAAGAGTTTGATCTGGTGAATCTCCAGCTTTCCCTGAGTCAGGGTTCCGGTTTTATCGAAGATCACATCGGTGGTGCTGTTCAGCGCTTCCAGAGTATGGCCCTTGGCAATCAGAAAGCCGGCTTTGCGCAGGGCGGTATTGGCAGCCGTGAGAGCGGTGGGTGTTGCCAGCGACAGGGCGCAGGGACAGGTAACGACCAATACCGAGAGCATAATCGCAAAAGCCAGCGAAGGATCTTCCTGATACCAGTAGATACCGGTCAGGCTGGTGGTGGCTAATACAAAGGCAACAAAATAACTGGCGACGCGATCGGCGACCAGGGCGGTGCGTGGCTTCTCGCTCTGGGCCTTGTCGAGTAAGCGCATGATGGCGGCCACGCGACTTTGCCTGGGAGTTGCTGTGGCGCGAATCACCAGAGTGTTTTCGATGTTGGCAGTGCCGCCGGACACTGCATCATTCGCCCGCTTCAATACCGGTAGATACTCACCCGTCAGGGCCGACTCATCAAAGCGGGACTCGCCCTCAACAACGATGCCGTCAGCCGGGGCGACCTGGCCCTGCTTGACTACCAGATGATCGCCAATGGAAATCTTGTGCGCCGGAACACTTTCTTCACCCGTTTCTGTCTGACGAATTGCGGTAGCGGGGAGCAGCTGCTCCATTTCAGCGTCTGAATTCAGGTGACTGTGCCGGGTTTGCATTTCCATAAAGCGACCCAGCAACAGAAAGAAGGTGAACATGGAAACCGAATCGAAATAGACGTCAGACTCCAGGCTGGGCTCGGTAAAAATGGTGATGTAACAGCTCGCCGCGTAAGCCAAACCAATGGCCAGTGAGACCGGAATATCCATGGTCAGGTGACGGGTGCGTATATCCCGCAGGGCTGCACGGAAAAAAGGCAAAGCAGCAAAAAACACCACCGGGGCGCACATAAACATGCTCACCCAGCGAAACAGGGATAGAAATTCCTGATCAATGCCTGAATAAATGCCCAGATACAAGGGTACCGAGAACATCATGTTCTGCATAGTGGCGATACCGGCTACAGCAATGCGGAAGATCGCATTGCGGCGTTCGCGCTTGGCTTCCTGTCGTACCTGATCTTCCTGGTAGGGCGCAACTTTGTATCCGAGTTTGCGAATCGCCACCAGAATATCGCTCAGCGGTGCACTGTTATGTTCCCAGATCAGAATCGCCTTGTGTGAGCTATGGTTGACGCTGAACTGTTTGACGCCATCCATACGGCCAATTTCCCTCTCCAGCAACCAGATACAGGCCGCGCAGGTGATACCGCCGATACTTAAATGGGCTTCAGAAAGGCTGCCTTCACGGCTGACAAACTCAGCCTGAAGTTCGGGGTCGTCGTACAGTCTCAGCTCGTCTTGCTGGCTCTGGGTAAAATCGTCAGGTTTCGGCGCCATCGCCGTGCGGTGTCGGTAAAAGTTTTCCAGACCGTCGGACACGATCATTTCTGCTATGGCCATACAGCCATAGCAGCAGAATGTGCGTTCCTCGTTATGGATGCTCAGACTGGCCTGAAAGCCTTTGGGAATATCCTCACCACAGTGGTAACAGGCGTTTGCCATAGGCGGGTCAGGGCAGGTTCAGAGTATGTTGACTGACGGGGAAAACCAGCTCCTCACGGATGCGCCAGCGTGCATCATGAGCCAGCAGACTTAAATACCAGCGGCCTTCAGGCGCATTGCTTTCCAGATTGCCCACATAGCCATTGGCAGAAGGTAGCAGGCGAATTTCCTGATCGAAATCCCCAATGGTGGGGTGGACCAGTTTCAGGATAAGAAAGGGTTCCTTGCCTGTTTTTAGCGCCTCTTCCTGCACCAGAATTTCGCCGTTTTCGGCAATGGAAATGACCGGCAACAGGTCCAGCTTTTTAGCCAGCTGATCCTGCTCAATAGTCTGGTTGATGGCCAGGCCGTCCTTGTAGTAGTTGTCGTTCACCAATGAATCCTTTCCGCTGACGGCGAAGAAAATCATGATGCTGCTGAGTATCACCGATGCGATGGGAATGCTGAGTACGAACCACAGCCAGCGTTGACGATACCAGGGTTTGACGGAAGATTGGTCGCTCATTGTTTGCAAAGATTCCAGTGTAGCCATCGTCGTCGACTCCTTACTGCGCACTGCCCAGGAAGCGACTTTCGCTATGGGCCGTGAGGTTGGCGTCATCCACGGCGGTGACGGTGAATTCAATATCGTAGTGTGTACGCTCCATGTATTTCGGGTCAACCTCGACACTGGTGGGCAAGTTATACACCTCACCTGATTCAATGTAGAAGCTCGTCGGAGTCGTGATCTTCATGCTTTCGATACCCGCAACACTGAGCTGGAATTCCTTCGCCTGATCCGACATGTTCATGATTTTGAGCGTGTAGGAGTTCTCAATTTGTCCCATGCCTGTCAGCTGATACAGGGCTCCCCGATCTTTGATGACATCCAGCTCAAGCGGAATACGGGTCAGTATGTTGTAGGCGAACAGCGATACCATTAGTAAGAGGATGCTTGCGTAAGCAATGGATTTGGGACGAACAATATGCTCGGGTTTGCCCTGCAGGGTTTTTTCCGTGGTATAGCTGATAAGGCCCGGGGCGTAATCCATTTTTTCCATGATCGAATCGCAAGCATCGATACACAGGGCACAACCGATACACTCATATTGCAGGCCATCGCGAATGTCGATGCCGGTGGGGCATACCTGCACGCACATGCCACAGTCGACACAGTCACCAAGTCCCATTTCCTTGTAATCTGCGTTGCGTTTTCGGCTGCCTCGGGGGTCACCACGTTCTTTATCGTAGGAGACGATCAGTGTATTGGAGTCAAACATCACCGACTGAAAGCGCGCGTATGGGCACATGTACAGACATACCTGCTCTCGCATCCAGCCGGCATTGAGATAGGTGGCGACCGTAAAGAAAGCAATCCAGAAATAGGCCCAGCCATTGTCGATACCCAGACTGAAGAAATCAGGGGTGAGTTCCCGGATCGGATAGAAATAACCGACAAAAGTAAAACCGGTCCAGAAGGCAACCAGTAGCCATAGCAGATGTTTGGTGGCTTTCTTTCTCGCTTTGGTGCCACTCATGGCTTCCTTGTCGAGCTTCATGCGCTGATTGCGACTGCCTTCAACCTTCTCTTCTATCCACATGAAGATAAAGGTCCAGGCTGTCTGCGGACAGGTATAGCCACACCAGACACGCCCAAAGAGGGTCGTGATGAAAAACAGGCCATAGGCGCAGATGATCAGTGCCAGCGACAGTAATACGAATTCCTGAGGCCAGAAGGTGATGCCGAACAGGTGAAACTGGCGGGCAGGGAGGTCGAAATGCACCAGTTGTTGACCGCCGACAGAAATCCAGCAGACAAGAAAATAGCTCAGCATCAGCGCCCACAGGGATACCCGACGGATACGCTGGA
Source organism: Oleiphilaceae bacterium (assembly GCA_965230795.1). Taxonomy (GTDB): domain Bacteria; phylum Pseudomonadota; class Gammaproteobacteria; order Pseudomonadales; family Oleiphilaceae; genus PZPK01. The sequence goes on from OZ246020.1 coordinate 1,355,696, forward strand.
AAAAGCCTTTGATTTTTTTGACGTAGATTTTTTTACGGGCGGCGTAGAGTTCGACGGTTTTGTCGACGCCAGCCTGGGCATCTCCTGCGCCGTAAACTTCGAGTTTCTGCGTTCCCGGTTCGACTTGCTTGACAGGAATTTTATCAGTCATTGCCTGAACTTCACCCTTTGCTGGCTGATTTAAGCCTCAAGCGATCGTCATGATCTGAAATCGGAGCCCGTCCTTGTGTCCGCAGGAAAGACCCTTTGGGTCATACGTCTATTGAGAACCGGTTGTTGGAGGAATAATGCTCAATACTGTTTTGTCTGAGTCGTCCCACGTCGCCTTCCTGGCGAAAACGGGACGACTTTTTATAGCCTGTTTAGTTGGACAGGCTGTAAACGTAAGCTGCCAGCAAATGAATCTTTTCTTCGCTGAGCTTGTCTTTCTGTGCGGGCATGACACCGGCGCGACCATGCAGCAGGGTCTGAGTGATCTTGGCAGGCGTGCTGCCGTATAGCCAGATGTTATCTGTCAGATTCGGTGCACCAACAGCCTGCATACCCTTGGCATCGGCACCATGACAGGCCGCACAGGCAGTCTGGAACATTTCTGCACCACGCTGGGCAGCGGCTTCGTCATCGGAACGACCACTGAAAGCCAGCAGATAATGGGTCAGGTCCTGCACGTCTTCATTGCTCATGTCAGGCTTCAGGCCTTTCGCTGGCATTTGACCATTTCGCCCGTTGATGAGCGTGGTTTTGATAGTCTCCGGGTCGCCACCGTAAAGCCAGTCGTCATCGGTGAGGTTGGGGAAGCCCAGCGCACCACGGCCAGCGGAGCCATGGCATACCGCACAATTGTTGGCAAACAGGCGCTGGCCGACTTTCATGGCTTCTTCGTCCTGCGCCAGCTCCGGAATCGGGCGAGCGGCGAAGGCGTCAAAAATCGGCCCGTATTTTTCTTCCGCTTCCTGAACCTCTTGTTCCCACTGGCCTGTAGAGGACCAGTCCAGTAATCCCTGATAGTTCCCCAGAGTGGGATACAACAGCGCATAGGCAAAGCCGAAGATGCAGGTAATGATAAACAGGTGCAACCACCACTTGGGCATGGGGTTGTCGTACTCTTCAATGCCATCAAAAGAATGGCCGACGGTGTTTTCAGTTTCAGTATCAAAGCGTTGACCTTTGCGCGTGGCGTAGATCAGCCACAGGCAGCCAAAAATACTGCCCAGTACGATCAACGATACCCAGAAGCTCCAGAAACTAGTCATTTTTTTCTCTCTCTGTCTCGCTCAATGTACGCTTCTCGATCTCATCATCCTGAAACGGCAGGTTGGATGCATCATCAAAGTCCTTTTTCTTCTTGCTGTTGAAAGCCCACAGGCAAATGCCGACGAATACAATCATCACAAGAATGGTGGACAGACCTCGAAGCGTATTGATATCCATAGTTGCGGCTCTTACTTGTTGCTTAGAACAGTGCCGAGTTGCTGTAAATAGGCCACCAGAGCCTCGATCTCCATTTTGCCTTTGACTGCATCCGCAGCGCCGGCAATGTCTTCATCCGTATAGGGAACGCCGACGGCACGCAGTGCCTTCATTCGTTCCGGTGTCAGCTTGTGATCGATCTTGGTGGTAAACAACCACGGGTATGAAGGCATTTTGGATTCCGGTACCACATTGCGCGGGTTGTACAGGTGAGCACGGTGCCAGTCGTCACTGTAGCGGCCGCCAACGCGAGCCAGATCGGGACCGGTACGTTTGGAACCCCAGAGGAAAGGGTGCTCGTAGACATGTTCACCGGCAACAGAATAGTGGCCATAGCGTTCGGTCTCTGCACGGAACGGACGAATCATTTGCGTGTGACAGACGTTACAGCCTTCCCGAATGTAAATATCACGACCTTCCAGTTGCAAAGCCGTGTGTGGCTTGAGTCCTTCGATGGGCTCATGCATGTCCTTATGGAAGAAAAGCGGGACCACTTCCACCAGAAAGCCAAAGCTGATCGCGATTACGATCAGAGGGATCATCAAGCCTAGATTTTTTTCGATTATTTCATGATTCATTGAGTTTACTCCTAGGCCGCTTCAGCAACAGTATCCAGGGCAGTCGCCTGCTTTTGTTTGATCGTAAGCCATACGTTAACCGCCATGATTAACATACCGAACAGGAAGATGCCTCCGCCGATCAGACGCACAAGGTAGCCCAGATGACTGGCTTCCAACGACTCAACAAAGCTGTAGGTCAGGGTGCCGTCCTGGTTAACCGCGCGCCACATCAGGCCTTGCATGATGCCGTTTACCCACATGGCTGCGATATACAGAACCGTGCCGGCTGTGGCCAGCCAGAAGTGCAGGTTAATCATGGAGGTGCTGTACATTTCTTTGACAGCGAAGAGCTTTGGAATCAGGTGATAGATCGCGCCGATGGAAATCATCGCAACCCAGCCCAGAGCGCCGGAGTGAACGTGACCGATAGTCCAGTCTGTGTTGTGGGACAGAGCGTTAACAGTCTTGATGGACATCATCGGGCCTTCAAAGGTAGACATACCGTAGAAAGACAGGGAAACCACCAGAAAGCGCAGGATAGGGTCCGTACGCAGTTTGTGCCAGGCGCCAGACAGGGTCATCATACCGTTGATCATGCCGCCCCAGGAAGGAGCCAGCAGGATCAGGGACATAATCATGCCAGCGCTTTGTGCCCAGTCAGGCAGCGCGCTGTAGTGCAGGTGGTGACCACCGGCCCACACGTAAAGCGAAATCAGAGCCCAGAAGTGGACGATGGACAGACGGTATGAGTAAACCGGACGGTCTGCCTGCTTGGGTACGAAGTAGTACATCATGCCCAGGAAGCCTGCTGTCAGGAAGAAGCCCACCGCATTGTGGCCGTACCACCATTGCATCATGGCATCGACGGTACCGGGATAAATTGAGTAGGACTTCAGGAAGGTAACGGGTACTGCCAGGTTATTACCGATATGGAGCACAGCTACCGTGATAATGAACGCGCCATAGAACCAGTTTGCAACGTAGATGTGCTTGGTCTTTCGTTTGCTAATGGTACCGAAGAATACGATGGCGTAGGCAACCCAGACGATGGTGATCAGAATATCGATTGGCCATTCCAGCTCAGCATACTCTTTGGAGCTGGTGTAACCCAGCGGCAGGGTAATGACGGCAGCAACGATGACAGCTTGCCAGCCCCAGAACACGAAGGATGCCAGGGAATCAGAGATCAACCTTGCCTGACAGGTTCGTTGAACCACATAAAAAGAGGTAGCGAAGAGTGCACTTCCGCCGAAAGCAAAGATAACTGCATTGGTATGCAGGGGACGGATACGGCCAAAGCTTAACCACGGCGTATCGAAATTCAGCTCAGGCCAGACCAGCTGTGCGGCAATAAAAACGCCAGCGGCCATGCCGACGATGCCCCAGACAACGGTCATTATCGCGAATTGACGCACGACCTTATAGTTGTAGGTAATTTGATTGATCTCTTTGCTCATCGTTGAAGATCCATTGGTTAGTTCATTTGAAACTCAAGTGCACCCGGGCGCAGCTGAAGAAGGCATCAAATCGGTTGATGATAAAGACAGTCAGAATGACTGCAATAGGAGCAATTTAGCTCGCCAACAGCAGCAGCGCGCGAAGAATACTGATTGAATTTAGTAAAATCAACCAAACTCGAAACTAAATTGATGTAGCTCAACAGTGTAGTCAAGGGAGTGCAAAGCTGCATAAAAAATATGCAGTTAGTGGTAGCTCATCGTGACAATCGGGATAGGGAATGATCGGTTTGGTAAAGACGATGCAGATAAAGCAAAAGTAGAAAACAGAGATAGGGAGTCTTGTGGGTGGGTAGCAGTGTTTGCGGTCGATGGGAGAGGCATGCGTGGCGTTGCCGCTCTATGCCTCTCACGAAGTTCCGTGAATTATGGATTTTCCAGCAGCGTAATGGTTTCTTCACGCTCCAGCATCAGATTCATTTGCTGCATCAGCTCTTTGCGTTCCGGGGATTCTTCCCATTGCTGCCATTCGGCCAGGCTGCGCCACTTGCACAGTAGCACCCGGTGTCTCGGGTTTTTGACATCTTTAAGTGATTCGCCGGAGATAAATCCCGGAGCAACGACTGAGCGCTGCAGGATTTTTGCGGCCATTTCCTCGTAATTCGCTTCCAGCGTTTCTGCAATGATGCGATCAATAATTATGCGTATCATAGGTTTTCCGTCTGTTTTTGGTTACACTCACCGCCGCAATGATCCAGCGCTGCGTGGACGTAATGCGGACGGCACTTCAAAGGCATATTGTTTTTAGCATAGTTCAGATTGTCGCAATGTCTGGTAAATCCCTTGCCATTTTTTTCGAGGTGAGTGTAGACAGAATGTCCTGCCTGCATCACACCTTTTTCTTCATCTTACCAGGAGTCATTTTGCTCATATGACAGCGCCGGAGTATCAACATTTACTTGAAACTCAGGGTTTGTATTGCCCTGAACCGGTCATGATGTTGCATTCCAAGGTTGCCGACATGGCCGCGGGGGAAGTGGTAAAGGTCGTGGCGACCGATCCGGCCACTCAGAGGGATATTCCCCAGTTCTGTCGTTTTCTCGGGCATGAGCTGCTCTTGGAAGAAGTGCTTGATCAAACCTTCGTCTACTTTATTCGCAAGTCCTGACGCAAGCGAAAACGTAATTGCTGTTTTCAGTCTGTGCTTTACTTCGAGCGCATATTCAGCAATCCGGCTGTCACAATAAACAGACAGCCCAATAGCGTTGCGGTTGTCAGCGCTTCCTGCCAGATAAGCCATCCCATCAGCGACGAGAATACCAGTGAGGTATAGGTGAATTGTCCGATCTTTCCGGCGGAGACCCTTCGGTAGGCGGCAGTGATCAGCAATTGTCCGACCGTCGCGACGCCAGCCAGCAGAGCAAGCCAGAGATAGTGATGGGCTTGCAGTGATACCCAGCTGTTATAAGCAAAAGGTGCTGAGCACAAGGAAGCGAATACGCTGAAGTAAAACACGATGCGCAGGCTGGGTTCGGTGTGACGCATGCGCCGAATGCAGACTTTCGCAAACGCTGCCAGCAAGGCACCCAATAATCCGATGGCGACCATATCCAGAGCCTGTAGTCCTCGGGTTGCCGGATCGACAATGCAGATAACGCCCACGAAGCCGAGCGCTATTGCGAACAGGGTCTGGATACTGGATCGCTCGCGCAGCCAAAGTAATGCCACCAGAGGTATAAAGAAGGGCGTCGTCAGTTTGAGTAATATCGCCTCGGTAAACTGCATCTTGCCGAGGATATAAAAGAAGCAGCTCATGGCACTTACGCCAATAGCACCGCGCAATAGATGAAAGCCCAGCTCGCTGGTTTTGAATCCGGCAAGTCCCTGGCGCCAGAAAATAAGAGGCGTCAGCAGCAAAAACGCGAAAGCGTTTCTGAAAAATACAATCAGTTCGTTAGGTAAGGAGTCCGACAGGTGCTTGATGATTGCGCCCATGATTGCGAAGCAAAGCTCACCGGCGATAACCGCAGCGATAGCTCGATGGTAGGGTGAAGTCAGTGGGGAAATAATAAGTATCCGGAATCAGGATATGTCGCTACACGTCAGGGATTTCGCACGCGTTCAAGGCTACGCTATATTGCCTGCTGATGTACCCGGGGTCAAGAATCGGAGGCCAGAGCCTGTGCCAGTCTTGCTTCGAAATCAGATGCCGTGACTTCGCCGACGATGCGCAGATTGCTCAGTTCTTCGCCCTGGCTGTTAAAGAACAGAATGGAAGGGGGGCCAAACAAGCCAAATTGATTCAGCAGCGCCTGGTTTTCACGGGAGTTCTCAGTCACATCGGCTTTGATCAGATTCATTTGTGCCATTTTGCTGGCGACACCGGGAAGTGGAAAGACCTGGTTCTCCATGACTTTACAGCTGATACACCAATCCGCGTAGAAATCGACCAGGCTTGGTTGGCCCGGATTACCCGGGGTAGCCAGCGCAGTTTGGAGTTGTTGTGGCGAGCCGATAACACGAAAAGCCTGTTCAGTTTTGGTGGTGTCTACCGTCACCTCTCCCTGGGAACGGGTCAATGATTCCAGCGGTGCCAGCGGATTTTTGCTACCGCTCGCGGCGCCTATTAATAGCAGTGCAGCATACAAAGCTAGCAACAACCCCAGTCCTTTGGCCAGACGGGGCCAGCCGGATTGGGCGGCTTCAAAGGCGCCCATTTGCGTGGCACTCAGCCCCGCCAGCAGAGCCCAAAGCAATAAACTGATTTCGCCCGGCAGAACACGACTGAGCAGCCAGATGGCTACGGCAATCAGCATGACGCCAAAAAATGCCTTAACGATATCCATCCATTTACCCGCCTTTGGAAACAGCTTACCTCCACCAACAGCGATGATGATCAACGGCACACCCATTCCCAGTCCCAGAGCAAACAGGGACAGACCACCTATCACAGCGTCTGCTGTGGCACTGATATATAGCAGCGCGCCAGCGAGGGGCGCCGAGACACAAGGTGACACCACCAGAGCCGATAGTGCACCAATCAGGAAGACGCTGGTAACCTGTCCGCCGTTTAAATTCTGGCTGGTCTGATTCAGGCGGTCACGAATGAACGCGGGAAGTTGCAGCTCATACAATCCAAACATGGCCAGCGCCAGGGCTACAAAAACCGCTGCAAAAATACTCAGAATCCATGGGTCCTGCAGTGCGGCCTGAACATTGGCGCCTGCGCCGAGCATGCCTGTTACAACACCCGCAATCGCGTAAGTGATCGCCATGCCTAACACATAGGTGATGGACAGCATAAGCGACTTGGCAACGGTTGGCTGCTTCTGACCCGCGATAATACTGGTAATAATGGGGATCATCGGAAACACACAAGGCGTAAATGTCAGTCCCAGCCCGAGCAAAAAGAAAATGCCCACGATCATCGGCAGGCTGCTGTCCTGAATAAAACCGAAGACGCCGGCTGCGTTGTCCAATGACGGTGCTGTTGTAGCCGGCAATGCTGTCTTGCCGGCAGGCGGTGGTGTCACCTCAGGCTTGTCGATTGCTGTTGTCGGAGTAGATGATGCCGCTCTTTCGGTATCACCGGCGACGGGCAGATACAGGATAAACTGATGTTTGGGAGGGTAGCACAGCCCGGCTTCTGCACAGCCCTGATAGGTGATTTTCAGCTCCGCATCTTCGACGCCTGCAGGCAGGTTAACCGGAAGAAAGGCTTCCAATTCATGGTGAATAACATGGACCTCTCCAAAGTAGGGGTCCTGTTTGGCTTTACCTGTGGTGGAGTATGTGACCTCTCCCAGAGTGACGCCTTCGGTTTCACTGCGGAATTTGAAGCGTTCGAGATACAGATAGTAATCATCCGCGATCTTCCAGTGCAGGCGCACACCGTTTTCAACAATGTCGCTGCTAAACTGAAAGGCCTCGTCAACCTTCAGAAACTCCGGAGCTTCAATGCTGTCTGCCAGATTGGCCTGACTGCCCAAGCTGGTGATAGTAAGAAAAATTAGGGTCAGCAGGGGAAACAGGCGAGTCATGAGCGTCCGATATCTGTTGAGAAGTATATGTTGATTGCTTGAGTTAAACCTATGACTACAATGTAGACAAAAGGTGCCATAGGAGGTGTGAAGTATTTCCGAATCCTTTGGCAGATTTGTGTCAATTAGTGACCGCAGCGAGCTTTTGTGTATCATAGCCCCGCATTTTGCCGCCAGGCGCCTTAAGATTCACTGAAGAAGCTTCAGGACAGAGACGGTTGGCGCCGAGCAGGGCAGAGGAAAGCGCGGTGCCGGGACATTATAGATTGCCTCAGTTATTTGCCTAGAGGCTTGGGATTACACTTCATTAATGGCTCTACTTCCCCTCTTGGGCCTGCCTTAAACACAGTCTGATATTCATTAATTCAATGCCAAATCGAAACGCCGAATTTGTATTGCTCGACCCCAGAGTCTGGTGTGTCGATGAGTTGTCATCCGTATTCAACCGTTGTTTTCGCGACAGCGAACGCACCATTCTGCTTAGTGGTGCCAGTGAGCCTTTGTACCAGCCCGCCGCAGAGCCGGGAGACTATCACCGTATCTATTCAACCCGGGATTACTTCTCCAGTGCCTTACATGAGATCAGCCATTGGTGCATTGCTGGCAAGGTGCGTCGTCAGCAGGTCGATTATGGCTACTGGTATGAGCCTGACGGGCGAGATGCATCACAGCAGCGTGAGTTCGAGCGGGTTGAAATCAAACCGCAGGCTTTGGAGTGGGTCTTCGCAGAAGTCTGCGGGTGTCGTTTTCGCCTGAGTGTGGATAATCTTGATCAACCGGAGGTCGGAGTCAGTGAGGCCTTCAAAATGAAAGTGGCGCATCAGGCACAACGATACTGGCAAGGTGAGCTGCCAGCACGAGCCGGCATTTTTGTTCAGGCGCTTTGGCAGACCTACCGCTCACACGACGGACCCATGTCCGGGTTTGACCCCTGCTTTGATGTGATGAGCTTGTGACCGCTGGCATCGGTTATGGTGCCAGTCAAAGATCGCGGGTGAGTGAAAGTGCAGGGCGGGGCTTGCATGGATGCCCGAACGGGAATAAGCTCTGTGCACTTATTTCTGTGGTACACCCATAATGATGGAACACAATGACGAAGCTCATAAGGCGCAGTTAAGTCTATGTTAGGTCGACTCTTCGGTAAAAAAGGCCGAGATACTCATCCAAAAAAAGATTCCGGACAGGAATCCCAACCCAACCCTGCAAACGCTTCCTCGAAGTCACCCGTCCAAAAAAGTGGTGAATCCAGTGGCTCCGCTTCTCGCAGAGACAATCGCACCGATAAACCTGCCGAGCCAGTGCGCAAAGTCAAAAAGCCCTGGCGGATTGAAGACTATCAGGTGCCTGAGGAAGAGGGAAAAACCCGCTTTCATGATCTGAATCTGGAGCTGGATCTCTTGCACGGAATTGCCGATCTGAAGTACCAGTACTGCAGTGAAATTCAGGCGGAGTCATTACCCTATACCCTGAAGGGTCACGATGTTATCGGCAAAGCCCAGACTGGTACCGGTAAAACCGCAGCCTTTCTGATTACGATTATCAACGATCTTATGCGACGTCCCATTCCCGCTGAAGATCGATACGCCAGCGAACCGAGAGCGCTGATATTGGCGCCCACCCGTGAGTTGGCTCTGCAAATCGAAAAAGATGCCCGGGCACTGACCAAATATGTGGATATGGCTGTGTATTCGGTGCTTGGTGGTATCGACTATCAGAAACAGCGTGAGCATGTACGCTCTGAAGTGATCGATCTGTTAGTCGCTACCCCCGGTCGCCTGATTGATTTTCTGAACAGCAGTGACGTGTATCTGGATCAGCTGGATTTCCTGGTCATCGATGAAGCCGATCGTATGCTCGACATGGGATTTATTCCGGATGTGAAGCGCATACTCAGCCGCTGTTCGAAAGTGGATCAACGGCAAACCTTGATGTTCAGCGCCACCTTCAGTGAAGACGTGTTGAATTTGTCGAAACGCTGGACCACCAATCCGATTCACATAGAAATTGAGGCGGAGCAGCTTACAACGGAAAAAGTGGATCAAAAGATATTTATGGTGCCGGCTGATGAAAAACTGGAAATCATCTGCCGCTACATCGAAGTGAACCGTGTTAACAAAGCGATTATTTTCGGCAACCGGCGTGATGAAACACGACGTCTCGAGTCGACACTGAAAGAAAAAGGTATTAAAGCTGCGTTGCTATCGGGTGAAGTGCCTCAGCCAAAGCGCATCCGTACTCTGGATCAATTCAAAAAAGGCCAGATTGAAATCCTGGTGGCAACCGATGTGGCGGGTCGCGGTATTCATGTGGACGGTGTCAGTCACGTCTTCAACTACAACCTGCCGGAAGATCCTGAAGACTACGTTCATCGAATTGGACGCACTGGCCGGGCAGGCGAAACCGGGGTTTCCATTTCATTTGCCTGTGAAGATGACGCCTTTTTACTGCCGGAAATCGAAGAATATATCGGTATGAAACTGAACTGTGAGTATCCTGACTACCTCCTGGACAAAAACAGCAAGGCATCAGATTGACCCGGTGATCTGCAGCCATCAGTTGTCCGGAGTGATGATAAAAATAATGGAAGCCTCATGAAGATTGTTGCTGACGAAAACATTCCCTTACTGGATCGTTTTTTTAGTGAAGTGGGCGACATTGTTGCCAAGCCCGGTCGCCTGATTAGTCGTCAGGATATGAACGAGGCCGAGGTGCTGATAGTGCGATCGGTCACGGATGTGAATGCCGAATTGCTTGAGGGTAGTCCGGTAAAGTTTGTGGGCAGTTGCACAATCGGAACCGACCATCTGGATACCGGGTATCTGGAGTCCAGGGGTATCACCTATGCCAATGCACCAGGTTGCAACGCCAATGCAGTGGTGGAATATGTCCTCAGCTGCCTTTCCATTCTGACTGAAACCCATAACCTTGACTTTGATGCCTGCAGGGTGGGCATCGTTGGTTATGGCAATGTGGGCAGTCTGTTGGCTCAGCGGCTCAGAAAAATGGGGCTGACTTGTCTCGCCTGTGATCCGTTTCTGGATGCCGAAGAGCATGAACTGGCCAGCTTCGACGAAGTCATGGACTGCGATGTGCTGTCTTTGCATGTGCCGCTCACGACCGACGGCGAGCATCCGACACGACACATGATCAATGCGCGGGTGCTGGATGGTCTCAGAGCCGACCAGATCCTGATCAACACCAGTCGAGGTGCCGTGGTAGACAATCCTGCTCTGTTAACCCGGCTTAAACGGGAGGATGGCTTTACCGCGATTCTGGATGTGTGGGAAAACGAACCCTGCATCAGTCCGGATCTGATGCGCCGGGTGTTGATCGGCACGCCTCATATCGCGGGTTACAGCCTTGATGGCAAGGTCGCAGGCACGGAAATGATTTATCAGTCCCTGTGTCGCTTTCTGGGATTTCCCGTGCGTCACAAAGCCGGCCAGTTTCTTGAAGAGCCGCCACTATCGAAAATGACCTTTACCTCCGTGGCCGATGTCGACTGGTGTGTCCACACCGCCATTCGTGCCTGTTTTGACGTGCGGCATGATCATAGTCTCCTGCTGTGGTCAATGAACCTGCCGGAAACGGAGAGAATACAGGCTTTTGACCAGTTTCGAAGGGACTATCGCTGCCGGCGCGAATTCTCCGGTGTTAAAGTTCAACTGAAACAGGTCGATTCTGATTTGCATAGCAAATTCAAAGCGCTTGGATTCAAGATCAAGAATTAGCCTCCCCGGTGTTTTGCAATCGCCATTCCGACGCTACGATCTTTCATTGATTGATATGTGAACTCTCCATGACGGATGTTGAACAAGCCCCCTCGCAGACCGGTTTTGCCCAGTTAGCCTTGCCAGTGGGCGCGCCATTGATGCTGGAAACCCTGTCGCCGGTTCGGAAAATGGCTGTGCGCCTGATTGGATATGTGGCCGGACGCAGTATCCTGGTCTCTGCACCTGTGCGTGACGGCAAGGAAACCTATCTGGAGAAGGGTAGTCAACTGGTGGTCCGCTTGTTGGAAGGCAAGCAGGTGTGTGCCTTCGAGACCCACGTACTGTACCGTTCAATCCAACCCTACAGCTATTATCATCTGGCTTATCCAGAGGAAATCGAGCTTCAACAGGTTCGCAGTGCCGAACGTATCAGTACCCTGATTGATGCCAGAATCGATAGTGATTTCAATATTATCGGTGATTGGCCGAAACGTGCCCGAATTAATAACCTCAGCCGAACCGGGGCTCGCATGGTTGCGGAGGAGTCCTTGGGGCAGTTTGGTCATGAACTGCTGATCGAATTTGATATTGAAGTCAGTGGTTTGTTTAAGCAGGTTTCACTGGCCGGTATCGTTCGCAATATCGAGCGCGAGCGTAATGATCAGGACCAGATTCATTACGTCGTGGGGGTTCAGTTTCTGGAAATGTCAGATGAAGCACGACTGGCTCTGGCGAACTTTATCTACGAGCACAATGCCAAATGGGGCAAGGGATGAGTATGCCTGATGCCACCACAGCGCGAGCTTTTAGGCTTGGCCTGATTATTAATCCCGTGGCCGGACTGGGCGGTCCCGCCGGCCTGAAAGGGAGTGATAGGCAGGACACTGCAGCAATTGCTGCCGAACGCGGCGTGACCAGCAAGGTATTTGAGCGGGTTACCGAGGTGTTGTCCGGACTGCTTGCGCTCTCCCATCCACTGCATCTGGTGACTGCAGCTGGCCCAATGGGCGAGCAGGTATGTCGCCAGTTTCCGGATATCCAATGCAGTCTTGTCTTTCAACCCGCCGATCCCTGCTCCGCACAGGATACCCGGGAGGCTACCCGCTTGATTCAGGATGCAGGTGTCGATCTCTTGTTGTTTGCTGGCGGTGATGGTACGGCCCGCGACGTCTGCGCCGTGGTGGGTGCAGATCAGGCTGTGCTGGGGCTGCCCGCTGGCGTGAAAATGCATTCGGGGGTATTCGCCATCACACCAAAAGCTGCGGTGTCAGTGATCGATAGCCTGATCCGTCATCGACTGGTTGCCGCCAGAATGGCTGAGGTGCGGGACATTGATGAAGAGGCTTTTTCTCGCGGCAGGGTACAGACGCGCTATTTTGGCGAAATGCTGATTCCGGATGATCAGCTCCTGGTGCAGAGTGTCAAATGTACCGGTTTGCCCGATGACGAACTCATGCTGGATGAACTGGCGGCCTACTTACTGGAAACCCGTGACGATGATGCCGTTTACGTCCTCGGTTCGGGCGGGACGATGTCTCATATCAAACAGGTGATGGGTGTTGAAGAACCAACATTACTGGGTGTGGACGTTGTGTTTGGGGGGCAGGTGCTCGCTCTGGACGTACATGAAAAACAACTCTTTGAGTTACTGCAAGACTATCCAAAAGCCAGACTCTACCTTTCCATTATCGGTGGTCAGGGTATTGTGTTGGGACGGGGGAATCAGCAAATCAGTCCACGCATTCTTCGAAAAATCGGTTTGGAAAACCTGCAATTTGTCTCCACTCAGCAGCGCCTGAAAGCACTGGAGGGTCGACCTCTGTGTGTCGATAGTGGCAATGATGCACTGGATCGGGAATTAGCCGGCTATCATCAGATTCTGACGGGATATGAAGATGCTGTGTTGTATGAAGTGTGTTACGCGGGAGATTGAATCAAAGGGTTCTTAGTCGTTAAACCCGTAACGCCGCAAAATCGCCTTATAGTCTTCGCTGCTTTTAAAATCGTCGAAAGCCTCGCTGAATTGTTCTGCCAATACCGCAGCGTTCGCGTTTTTGCGAGAAAAAGCCATGAAGTTGGCGCCATGATCGATGGGAGGCAAGAGAAAGTGGATTTTATCGGCGACGCCGACTTTTTCGGCGTAGAGCTGCAGCGCGGGCTTGTTACCAACGCCAATAAAGTTGCGCCCACTGGCGACGCGCAGCAGAAGCTCGGTTTCGTTGTTCACATCTTCCTTGATCAGATAGTCCGCATTGTCGTATTCGGCTCCATGGGAGTATCCACGGACGTTGAAAAAGTTGTACTGATCAAGATCTCTCAGGTCTCCGGAGTAGTGAACGTCCAATTCTGTCGGCACTACCAAATAGCTGTTTTCATAGAGATGAGGGCTTCGTGTGTAGATTACATCCTGAGCCCTCTCCTCGGTTTTAAAATACAGAATCACCATATCTATCTGCCCAAGCTTCAGCATTTTCTGCAGGCGCGACCAGGGAACTCGATGGTAATGCAGCTGATGGTTGGCATGCTCGGCAAGGGCTTCGGCGATCTCGATGGCAGCGCCTTTGAGCTCTTCGTTTTCGGTGAAATAGAAGGGGGGGTAGTCCAGCTCGCCCAAGCCTACTTTGAGCGAGTCTGCCTGAGCGACAGGCCAGGCCCAAGCGCAGCACCACAATACACAGAATCGCATCAGGTTTTGTCGCATTGGCATTCCTTTGACAGCCAGCTTTGAAGATCTAAAAATGAATTATAGTTCAGATATAGGTGATTTCCTGTGGTGCTGATGTCACGGAATGTAAGCCACACAGCCTAGTTGTCTTGCTGGGCTTGGGTAATGGCGAGCACCATGGCAGACAGGCGTTGTTTCTGTTTGCCTTCATCATCGAAATTACCAGGAGATAACCAGCGCTCATAGCAAGGACGGATTAGCGGCCATTCATGATCCAGTATCGAGAACCATGCGGTGTTGCGATTTCTGCCTTTCACGACCAGGGCCTGGCGGAAGGTGCCTTCAAAGCGAAAACCGAACCGGCCCGCTGCGGCAACGGAAGGGATGTTGAGATCATTGCATTTCCATTCAACACGGCGATAACCGAGCTGAAAGGCTGCATCAATCATCATAAAAATAGCTTCGGTGGCTGCGGGAGTCTGTTGCAGCAAAGGCGAAAAGCTCAAGTGCCCGATTTCGATGGAACCCGCTTCCGGCAGGATTCTCAGATAGGCTGAGACACCCAGTACCTGCTCCGATTTTGCAGAACGGATGCTGTAGGCAAAACAGTCGCGGCGTTCGTCCCGATTTAATTCCGTAATCCAGTGCTGATAGTCCTCCAGTTTTTTAAAAGGGCCATAAGGCAGGTAGGTCCAAAGACTTTGCGAAGCCTGATCGAATGCCGCCTGGAGCTGAGATGCATCGTCTGCTTGCAGGGGGTCAAGGCGGCAGTAACGTCCTGCCAGATTCTGTGTCAGTTGGGCGCTCTGCACCGAGGGAGGGGCTAGCCAATGTTCGATTTCGGCACCGACTGCCTGCCCGAACTCATTGGCTTCGGTACGCGCGTGAAATGGAGTGTGTTTCATGTCCCGGATGTCCCTTTCAATAGGTGGTGCATGGCCAGGCCAAGTTGCGTAGAAGTACCGAAACGCAAAAGATATCGCAGCGTATCGATATTGGGGCGGCCTGTGAGCGTGCTCGCCTTGTCACTTAGTTGTTGGCGCAGTGCTTCCAGTTCCTGACTCTGGTTGATGGCAGATAACAGGTGCAAACCTTTCGCTGTCAGACAGGCCTGATCAACGGCTTCCTGGCGGATAGTGCTTTCAAACTGGATATACCCCGCGTCCGCTAACCAGAGCATGGCGCCGAAGCAACCGAGAAAACGATCACTGTGAACACCGTATTCATCAGGCTGATCTGCTCCGGAGATATCTTCGACGAAGACGGCGCTTTTTTTAGGGAAGCTCTGATAAAGCTGATTCAATATCTTGGTGCAGTCCAGGTAAAACTCTTCTATGTGAATATCAAACATCGACTATCTTGTGTGGTAAACGGAATTTTTAGTGAATCAGGCGGGATAAGCGTTTTCCAATGGCCTATATTTAGTTATAGCAGCAATTTTTTTAGCAGGCGCTTTTCGTCGAGAATTTGTCGAGTTCAGCGCAGGATGTCGAACCTGGGGGCGGAGAGAGTCAGTGCTGGAAGCAAGAAGTTTTCTGCGTTCAATCGGCACCAGTATTGGTTTCGCGGCAAGCTGTCTGATCTTGTCTGCATCTCAGGTATCTGCAGATATCAAAGCCTTTACCTTTTATACCTACCACGACAAACCGCCTTACTACACCCAAAGTGATGGGCCAATGGAATCATTGGAGCCGGGGATCTATCGTCGTTTTGCGACCTATCTGAATGCCCGTCAGGACAAGATCAGTATCCGTATCGAGTTTCTGCCCCGCGTTCGTCTGGAAAATCGCCTTGAGGCGGGTAATTTGAATGGCGCGGTGATCGGGGTCAATCCTTTATGGTTTAAGGACAGGGAAGAGCAGCGTTTTCTCTGGAGCGGGGCGTTTATGATTGATCGGGATGTCGTCGTGACCCGTTCTGAATCGGATATACAGTATCGTAAGCCGGAGGATCTGTCTGGCCTGTCCATGGCTCTGCCCAGAGGTCTCTATTTCTGGGGCGTCACCGAGCTGATCAAGGCGGGCCGTATCGAAATGTTCCCCACCAGCTCGGACAACCAGGATTTCAAGATGCTGCTGTATGGAAGGGTTGATGCGACCATCACCAGCATCCTGACCTACCATCATTTCAGGGATCGGCTGTTTAAGGAATCACAGTTGCGGCCAGCCGAAGTACCCCACGATCGCTTTGAGCGTCGGATTCTGTTTCCCAAATCAGAGCGTCTTGATTTCCACGTGTTGTCGCCGCTGATCCAGCAAGCGCTCAGTGACCCGGACTGGATTGAGCAGTTGTCACGCTATCACTATGCAGAAGAACTGACGCCTTAACGATAAAGCTCCAGCGGAGCTACTTCGTTGACCGCAAATCGGCGTCTTCCGGGCGTTGCTCATAAGTCGTGAGGAATGTCTCAAAGCGATCGATAGCATCTTCGAGCACGTCTTCCCTTGGCAGGAACACAAAGCGGTAGTGTTGTTGGTCCTTGAGGTTGAAGCCGGTACCATGCACGATCAGAATGCGCTGTTGTTTCAGCAGGTCCAGAACCAGTTTTTCATCGTTGTAGATGGGATAAATCTCCGGATCCAGCTTCACGAAAAGATAGAGCGCTCCCGCCGGTTTTACGCAAGAAACACCCTTGATCTTGTTCAGCTTCTCCCAAGCCAGATTGCGCTGCTCGTAGAAGCGCCCACCCGGGACGATTAGATCATTGATACTCTGATAGCCACCCAAAGCGGTTTGGATGGCAAACTGTGCCGGCACATTACAACACAGGCGCATGGAGGCCAGCATATCAATGCCGTCGATAAAATCTTCCGCGTAATGTTTGGGGCCGCTGATCATCATCCATCCGGAACGATAGCCCGCTGCGCGATAGGATTTTGACAGGCCGTTGTAAGTCAGTGTAACCACGTCTTTGGAAAGTGCCGCCAGCGGTGTATGGCGCACGCCGTCGTACAAGATCTTGTCGTAAATTTCGTCTGCCAGCAGCATCAGTTTGTGCTCGCGCGCCAACTCCACAATCTGCTTCAGCAGGGCTTCCGGGTACACCGCCCCGGTCGGATTGTTTGGGTTGATCACCACAATGGCTTTGGTCCGATCCGTGATCTTGCTGTGCATGTCTTCAATGCTCGGATACCAGTGGTTGTCTTCGTCACACAAATAGTGGACGGGCTTGCCGCCGCTGAGGGTGACCGCTGCTGTCCATAAAGGATAGTCCGGTGCCGGAATCAATACCTCGTCACCGTTGTCCAGCAGGGCCTGCATGGACATGACAATTAGTTCGCTGGCGCCATTGCCCAGATAAATATCTTCGATTTCCACATCCAGAATACCGCGGGACTGGTAATGCTGCATGACTGCCTTGCGAGCCGAGTAAAGGCCTTTGGAGTCACTATAGCCCTGGGCATTGGGTAGATTGCGAATGACATCGGTTTGAATCTCTTCCGGCACATCAAACTCAAAAGGTGCTGGATTGCCGATGTTTAGTTTAAGAATGCGATGGCCTTCCTCTTCGAGTCGCTTCGCCTCGCGCGCCACCTCTCCACGAATGTCATAGCAAACATTGTCGAGTTTGGAGGATTTCTTTATGAGTTTCATGGCGCATACAACCTTGTTAAAAAAGACAATCGACGCGAGATCCAACGCGTTGTTAAAAGTGGCGAGGCCTCATTGCATCACCGTTCGTTTAAGACTAGCGAGCATTCTAATAAATTGCAGCAAATTTAAAACGCAAATTCGTGAAATCCATAAAAAACTGCTGGTAATACCTGGTAGCCTGATCAGGTCCCGAAGCGGGAATAACGCTCCACGTATTCGGCAGGTGTCTGCGCGAACTCGGTTTTAAAAAAACGACGAAAACCGGAGGTTGTCTGAAAACCCAGTTGTTCGGCAGTGAAATCAATATCGCGTTGATAGTGCAGCAGGTAGATCTTGGCCAGTTCTCTGCGTGCCAGAGAGGCTAGTGCCGAAAATGAGGTGTTGTGTTTGCTGAGTCGTTTTTGCAGACCACGCACGGAAATATTCAGCATGTCTGCCAAGGAATGGCTGTTAAAGGCGCTTGGATGATTACGCATCAGGCAGGCGACCGTGCGATATTCAAAGTCCTGCAGGCGCTCGGAATGTCGCCATGCTTCCAGACACTTGTTCAGGTAAATCTGATGCAGCACCTTGTCCCGGGTGATCAGTTTTCGTTGCAGCAGTCTGGCATCCAGTTCCATGACCGACACCGGCTGTTGATAGCTCACAGGGCAGGCAAACTGATTGGAAACTTCTGCGGCATAACCCGGCATCGCATACTCGCAGCCAATTTTTGCAGGCGTAATGCCGGCACTTACTGTTTCCCGCAGGGCATTCAGGATATAGGAAAAAACCGCTTCGACACAGAAGCGCCGCTGGGCTTCGGGAACGAGGCGCTTAAAGGGGAAGCTAAGGGTAATACTCAGCGCTTCGCCACGTTCGCTGATCAATACATAGTAGCTGGCACCATGCACCAGATGAAAACGTTCCACCAGATTGAGACTGCTGCGCAGGTCATCTGCGGTCATCAGGGCGCGGGAGAAATCGCAGAGGGTGGGGGGGTGCAAGTGCTGGCCGAAACGCAGGCCGATATCAGAATCCGGGTTTTGCTGATAAATCTCCTTGACCAGTTGCCCATAGGCCTGACGGGCCCGACGAGGATCACTGAGACGTTCCAGCATACGCTGTATGTCTAGCTCGGAATAGCCGAGGCTGGACGTGCACAGTTCCAGCAAAAGCCGTGGATAAATCTCGTCAAGCATGAAGGTAGTAGCTGTTCGTTCGGTGCAACCATGGCAAACGCAGCAGGCTGTCATTGCGACATGCTGCACATCTCGTCGTGGTGCCCGGAATACTCATGTGAACCCCCCATCAACATTGAAGTCACTTGCGCTCGACAGTTTTACGGTAAGCGTAAACCCAGCGCTCAAAGCAGCACCGGGATGGCTAAAAGTATAGCGAAAGCAGATCAGATCCGGGGGAGTTTACCTTTTTATTTTTCTCGAAATCATATAGCGATTCGGGCCACCCGCGTCCCTATGGCAGGCAGCCATGAATGCTAACCACTCCGCCACGGGATGTACATTTTGTTACGCTGAAAACGAACACACCGGGTGGGAAAGTACGTAATTGGTAAGCGTTGCAGGGCCTTTGCATGCTAGAGTTTGATAAATGCGCAATGTTGCGCACCAAATTTTCCTGAACCCGACATCCTATGCTGTATCCATCTGCCATCATCAAAGATTCCCAGGCTTCGCTTATGCGCACCCTGATACTGAAGATGGCTTTCCTGATATTGTTTGCTCATACCTGCCGGGCAGAATCACCGCCAGAACCTGAGACATCTGCGGCCAGGCCCGCAGTGGTCACCCATCCACAGGTAGCAGATTCAGAGCTTAGCTTGCGTTCGTTGCGGTCGATCTATGCAATGAAGCAGGATACCTGGAGTGACGGCACTCCCATCACAGTGTTCGTATTGCCGCCGGACAATGCGACTCACGGCAAATTTTGTAAACAGCGCCTTAACATTTTCCCCAATCAGCTGGAAGCGATGTGGTACCGTCAGGTGTATACCGGAACAGGGAACGCACCGATACAAGTCGCCACTGAAGCACACATGCTGGAGCAGGTCAGAGCAACGCCTGGCGCAATCGGATACCTGGAGCACGATGTAGACAATGAAATGGTTAACACACTCACCATACGCTAGTGCGGTCATTGCACTGGCGTTCGCTTCCCTGGTTCGGGCAGAGTCAGAAACTCAGCCCTGGTTTAGTCATTTCAACTGGGAAGCCTTTGTCAGTCAAAGCGTGATTTACACCAATGACTACAACTTTCTGAGCGAATCCAATGACAACCTGTCTCTGGATATGTGGGAGGCAGGCGTACTGTTTACCACTGATATTCGGGGTGATTTGCGCTTTTCGGCCCAGCTTCTGGGGCGCAAGGTGAGTGAATTCAGCGATGAAGATATTCGGGTGGACTATGCATTTTTCAGCTACCCCTTCTACCAGAGCGGAGAGAGTACACTGGGGCTTCGACTTGGGCGCATTCGTTCATCTTATGGCTTTTACAATGAGACGCGTGATATTCCCCATACCCGTACCGGCATTGTCATGCCCCAGTCAGTGTATTTTGACCAAACCCGAAATTCCTTTTATTCAGCCGACGGTATAGAGTTTTTCGGGTTTCGGGATTTTGATGAAAACCGTCTGTCCCTGCAGGTCTTTGTCAGTCAGCCCGTTGCCGACAAGGACGAAGCTCAGGAAGCTGCGGACCTGCAACCGGAAAACCTGGAGGGTGACAAAAGCCTGCTGGTGAAACTGGGCTTTGGCAATGAGTTCGACGGTTGGCGTGCCGCAGTGACTTACTATCGTCCGGAGTATGAAGTTGACGTACGTTTTCCGATACCTGTTGCGCCCTTTGTGCTCGATGACAACAACGCGTCGTTTTACTCGGAGAGCGTGGTCAGTTCCCTCGAATACAATCAATTGCAGTGGAGTCTGACCGTCGAATATCTGCGCCACAAGTTCCTCACGCGCATTCCCGAGTTGGAAGCACAGGGGCTTGCCCCGGCAATTGGCCGTGGTTATGAGGAAGCCTATTATGTTCAGGGCTTGTATCGCTTTAATGAGCGTTGGGAAGGCTATCTGCGCTATGACTCCAGTCATGTACGTGACAACGATGATCAGGCTTTTCCCAACGGCTATTTTGACGACATCAATGTCGGCGCTTCCTACCGGCCGGATGGTCACTGGTTAATTCGTGGTGAACTTCACTACATTGAGGGGCTGGCGCGATTGCTGGATCGGGACAATCGCTTAACTGACGATCGCTACTGGACAGCGGCGATGCTTCAAGTTGCCTATCGGTGGTAATACCATGACCGGACTCGCACTGAAACGCTATAACACCATCCGCTGGCGCGCGTTCGGGGCCATGACGCTGTTGCTGTTGGCTTCTTTCGCCATGTTCTGGCTGGTGCTCAATACCTGGAGCGAACGCCATTTTGAACGCGAGCAAAACGGCATTCATGATCTTCATCATCAGCAATTTCATCGTCTGATTGACGGCGCGGCGCAACGCATGACCCAGATGTCCAATGCAGCAGCATTGGATACGGATTTGATGCAGGCGATCATTCGAAACGATCTGTTGATCCTGGAGCAGGAGCTCAATGAGCTGGACTGGAACCTTCAGGTGGATGCGGGAATTGAGATACTGGCACTGTATAACGCTAATGGACAGCGTTTGCGACAGTTCAGCGATGCGCATGATGTGGAGCTGGCGCGCCAGGTCTTGCGTCTGGAACAGCCCCTGTCGGCGGTTCAATGCCTGGAAAGCTGTCGTGTCATCAGTTACAACCCACTCTTGCATGAGGGCTCGGTTGTTGGCGTACTGGCGTTGACAGAAGTGCTCAGCAATATCATGTTGCGCTTTCAACAGGTGTCGGATATTGATCTTGCGCTGTTGGCGCCCCTGACCTCGCAATCCCGGGCAGAGCAGAGCAATATCGCGCGCAGTTGGGGGCTTGAGCTGGCAGCCATTACGCAGCCGGCCCGCAGCAAAAAGGTGCTTGAACGGGTTGCCAGTGTATTCAGCCCGGCTGTACTGGCAGAAGGTGTGCGTTTCAGTGACGCCGATCAGCAGGTTTATCACTTGAAAATGCTGCCCCTGGAAAATCGACGCTTGCTGTTTATGTCCAATATTTCGGACGAGTACGCGCAACTCACCGGCACGCGGATGAATACGGTGCGCTGGTCGCTGGCCTGTCTGGTGGTGGCGGAGATTTTATTGCTGCTGTTATTAAGCTATCCGCTGCAGCGGGTGGCGCGTACCGAAAAGGCTCTGAGTTTATTGTCGGGTGGTCGCTACCGGGAGTTGGCTCAGTTGCTGAATGAAGAACGCGTGCAGACTCGGGGCATCCCTGGTAAGGCCGGAGTGCTTGAAGAGGCCGGCGAGCTTGCTGAAAATAATGCGGCTCTGGAAGAGGATCTTTCAGCCCTGAGAGCCGTACAGGCAACTCACTATGTGGACAGTGTGCTGTTTACCCGCTCCAGCTTACCGATGCTGGTGGCAGATGAGAACTTGCGACTGATTCGGGTTAATCCTTACCTGCTGCGACTGTTGGGCATGTCTTCTGTGCATCTCTCGGAACAGACACTGACGGAACTACTGCATTGTTCCTCCGATAAAACAGCTTTGGAGGAGCAATTGAAAGATCTGGTGGCGGGGCGTGTAGCAGACCTTATGATCAACGCGCAGCTGATCGACAGTGATGGAATGTCGCATGGCTTTCAGTGCCACCTGATTGCGTTCACAGAAAACGATACCGGTGAACGGCGTCTGATGCTGGTAGGGCAGGCACCGAATGGCCACTTGAATGACCGGCATCGGAACTGGCTGGAGAAGCATGATGCCGAGACAGGTTGTCTGAACCGCTCAGGTCTCCAAGACGCGCTTAGCCAATGGCCATCGCGAGCGGAACGCCTGGGCGTGATACGAATCCATCTGCCACTGGGGAGCGGCTCGTATGGCGGCCTTGCATCTGCTGCGACGGCCAAAGCTCGCCAGGCCCTGATTGATAAGGTGCAGGCCATACTGGAGCCTGAATCTGTGCTGGGTCGCATTGACCGCAATGATTTTCTTGTACTGAATGTCCGATGCGATTCGGAGTTGGACGCTTTACGAGCGGTGCTGAAAACCAGACTGGAAACCAGCTGTAGAGAATTTGATTTATCTCCGGAGGCTCTGGTGATCAGGGCAGCTACCCTTGAAACAAAACAGCCTTTGATGGATATAATCGGGTGCGTTTCATAAACGATAATCCTGACCTGCGGCGTATCGTTGTTCGTTATCATTCACTCAAATATCTATTGTGACGATCTTCACAATTCTCGATCCCGCAAGGGCTTAATCCGGGTTGATAGAAGAAAAGCGCCCTCCGTATTTTAATTGTTCGTAATCCGACTCTTCAGCCTCCACCCCTTTTATTAAGCTGGCAGTTCCGTTCAATAAAAACAACAGGAGCACACATGAAAATAACACTATTTTCTTCACTCAAAGCACAGGGCACTGCCCTGATGAAACTCGCCGGTGCGGCGCTGGTTGCGGCCAGTGTTGTAGGCTGTACCGGGAATCCTTACGTTGAGGATGCTGATCGCAATGAGATCATCACACTCGGCGATTCAATTTTTGATCTGGATGGTCAGATACAGGCCAACCTGGAAGCCTGGGCAGGAGAAACCTTCCGTGACTACACCCAGAGTGGCGCCGAGCTGTCCGGTGGTCTGTTTGCCACTTCGGTGGTTCAGCAGTATGCCGACGCCAAAAGCACGGACGCCAATATCGATACCATCATCATGGATGGCGGCGGTAACGATATTCTGATTCCGGCGATTGCCTTTGACCCCTATGGTTGTCGCACTCACTGGTGGCGCTGGTATATCAGCAGAAGTTGCGTCAACCTGATCGAAGATCAGTATGTCACAGCGGTGAATCTGTTGAACCAGATGAATGCGGAAGGCGTCGATAACGTCATTTGGCTGGGCTACTATGAGCTGCCACGTGGCAATGCCAACCTGACGCAGGCGCTGAATCTGGGTGACGATTATCTGGCCTATGGCTGTGAAGTTGCAGGCAATGCAAACTGCAGTTTCGTTGATCCGCGAGGCCAGATTCCAGCGTCTGATGTGGAGTCGGACGACATTCACCCAACGCCAAATGGTTCGCTGAAGCTGGCCCAACTGATCTGGCCGGTGCTGCAGCCTTTGCTGTAAGGGGAACCCCGAAAGAGTAGTTCCAGGGACAGGAAAAACAACGGAGCCTTGGAGACGCATAAAAACATTGAACGGATTGATATCCTTTCCTTGCGCTCCGTTGATCTGATTAGCCGTCTTTGAAATTGATGACTTAACCCAAATCGAAAACCAATAATAAACGTGGTATCCAGGCATGAGCTCAAAAAGTTTTTCCGCACCGCTTCAGACAAAGCATTCCAAGGCCCCACGCCAAAAAATTATGCTGATATTGGTCGTGATCGTGCTTGCAGGGATTGGCGCTTATGCCGTGTTAAAGGCGACCGATTCCGGCTCGCAGCAAAGTCAGGCAAGCAGCCGGCAGGGCAGCAGGGCCACTGAAGAGGTGGTGATACCACCGTTAGCTGAAAAGAAGCGTGCCGAGCAGCAGGCCGGAGCCCTGGGAATGAAACGTTCGGAAGCGGCGAGTGCGGGCATGATGGATGAAGAACAACTGGTCAGTGAGCTGGTACAGCGCCTGCAACATCAATTTGCTGAAAGCATCACCAGTGTTGCCTTTCAGGTGAGCCTGAAAGCCATGCGTGACGACCTTCTGCGCACCTACCCCGATAAAGGCCTGGTGTTGTTCGAGCACATTATTCGGGGAGCTTTCCCGGAACTGGCGGCGACCATTTTGGAGAATATTGCCAAAATGGACAGCTATGATAGCTGGTTACTCGACAACATGTTGGCACTGAATGAAATGAACATTCTGGAGCAGCAGGGCGTCATTTGGGAAAAACGTCGTGAGCTCTTTGGCGCGGCCGCAGAAGAAATCTGGCGGGCCGAAATCTCGGCAGAAGAAGAGCGCAAAGCCTCGGTCAGGCAAACCGTTGCCATGCTGGATAGCGCCTATGACACCACCATGGACGAGCGTTTGTTCCTGCTGAAAAGTGCCTTTGCTGAAAGTTTTGACGCTACCGTAGAAGGCGAGGTGTTTAATGCCAAAGGCGTCATGGCACAGGTCTTTTTCGGATTTGATTCCGTGCAGCGTGATCTGAAAGCCTTGCCCGGGGAGGCGCGGCAGCAACGTATTAACACCCTGCGACGGGACATGGGTTTCACTGAAAACCAGATCGCACAGTTGGCGGAACGTGATCAGCAGCTCGAAGCCCGCTGGCAGAACGGGTATGAGTATATGGATGCCCGACAAAACGCTGAGGCGGAGCTATCGGGAGCCGCGCTGGAAACCGAGCTGGATCGTCTGCGTCAGCACTATTTCAAAGACGAAGCGCATACCATTGAACGGGAAGAAGAGGATCTGGGTTTCTTCCGCTATACCCGTCCCAGAGTGTATGGCCGCAACTAGGCTCCAATTACTCTAAGCTGGTCAATACTGATTTTTCTATTTTCGGGCCGTAGAATGGAGCGCCCGATTATTAATAAACAGAGCTGACTGTGACCCCTGCAATCGACTTGTTGAAGAAAAACGGTATTGCATTTTCAGTACACCAGTATGAGCATGATCCCCGGGCCGAAAGTTATGGACTGGAAGCCGCGGAAAGTCTCAAGGTCGACCCCGAGCGGGTATTCAAAACCCTGGTGCTTGAAAGCGAAACCGGCGAGTTGCTGGTTGCCATGCTACCGGTATCGCAGCAACTGAATCTGAAGGCTGTGGCCAAGGCGACAGGTGTCAAAAAAGTCCAGATGGCGGACAAACAACGCGTCTCACGCAGCACGGGCTATGTGTTGGGGGGTGTGAGCCCCTTCGGGCAAAAGAAGCGTCTGCGCAGCGTTCTTGATAGCAGCGCCTCAGACTGGTCAACGATTTATCTAAGCGCCGGCAAGCGCGGTCTCGAGATTGAGCTGGCACCGCAGCACTGCACAGCTTTGCTCGATGCCCGCCTGGCAGCCATTACTCAGGCGGCTGCCACATAGTCTACAAACTGGGCCTGATTCATGGGTCTGGCAAATAAATAACCCTGCAGGCCTTTGACTTTCTTGGTGCGAATGACATCGAGCTGGGTCGTTTCTTCAATCCCTTCTGCAATCACATCAAAATGCATGTAATTGGACAGTGATACAACGGTATCGATGATGCCCTGGGTACTGGGTTCCTCATTGATGGTTTCAATAAAACTGCGATCAATCTTGATCTCGTTAACGGGCAATTGGTTGAGGTAGGACAGGGAGGAATAGCCGGTACCGAAATCATCAATGGAGATTTTGAAACCGAGGTCTCGAAGGGTTTCCAGCAGCTCAATGGTGCGATCCAGATCCTCGATTAACATACCTTCGGTGATTTCAAGAATGAAGCGCGAGGGCGGCAGGTCGAAATTGTTCAGGGTCTTCATTAGTGTGTCAGGCAGGTCTTTCTGTTTGAGCTGACTCGGGCAGATATTGATGGCAATGCGAAAGTCATCGCTCAAGCCCCGATTCAATTCCAGGATTTTCAGGGTCTGGCACGCCTGGGTCAGCACCACCTGCTGCATGCGATGGATCACACCCATGCGTTCGGCAATGGGAATGAAAGTATCAGGCGCTATAAATCCTCGCTCGGGATGGTGCCAGCGGATCAGGGCTTCGGCAGCGATCAGATGGCCTTCGAGATCCAGTTGCGGCTGGAAGAAGGCATGGAAGGCCATATGGTCGAGGGCGTCATTGATTTCACTTTCGATACGAATGCGCTGATCCAGCGCTTCCTGCAAGCGGGCATTATGAAAACAGATGGATTCACGCGAATTCTTCTTGGCTTCATACATGGCGGCATCGGCGTGCTTGAGCACTTCTATGGCGTCGGTCTCGGCCTGGTCTATGACCGCAATGCCAATGCTCGCACCAATTTTGTAGCGGCCGCCGGAAAGCTCAAAATGCTCGTCCAGGTTCTCCAGAATCCGCTCTGAGATGAGACGTGCTTCTTCTGCAATCTCGGCTTCAGTACTGCGCAGGGCTTCCAGCAAGACCACAAACTCGTCTCCCCCAATGCGAGCGATGGTGTCCACCTCGCGAATGGATTCCTGCAGGCGATGGGATACGGACATCAGGAGTTCATCTCCCACGTAATGGCCCAGCGAGTCATTAATGCGTTTAAAGTCATTGAGATCGATATAAATCAGTGCGCCAT
Source organism: Oleiphilaceae bacterium (assembly GCA_965230795.1). Taxonomy (GTDB): domain Bacteria; phylum Pseudomonadota; class Gammaproteobacteria; order Pseudomonadales; family Oleiphilaceae; genus PZPK01. The sequence goes on from OZ246020.1 coordinate 1,382,474, forward strand.
ATAGTTGTTCCCGCGCGACACGTCCGATCACTTTCTGGGTGCGGTTCATCAGCAAGCGGCGATTTGGAAGCTCCGTCAACGAGTCATAGAAAGCCAGTTGTTCGATCTGCTTCTGCGCACGTTTCTGGTCTGTGATGTCGCGAACCATCCAGAGCACGTGGCGTTTACCCGGATCCGCGGTATTGTAGTGTTTAACCACCACGGTACGGTTTTCGATGATCCGGGGGCCCTGTTCGGACACCAGACTATGCTCAAAGCGGCTGACACGATTGCTATCCAGGGTCGATCGCACCACCTGCATGATTTTGTCGGCCATAACCGGTGGCCAGATATCCTTCACCTGTAAACCCAGCATGCGTTCCGCGTTGCGATTCAGTAGTGACTGATCGCCGCCGTAAATATCCACATAGCGACCGTTTTCGTCGAGCACAATCAGCAATTCCGGCAACAAGGCCAGCAGGGAGTTCAGTTTTTCGTGGGCCTGTTTCAGCTGGCATAGCAGCGTTGCTTCCCGGTTGGCGGCCTGGTGTTTTTCAATGGCAAGACTGGCGAGATGACAAAAATGTTCGAGCACTTCCCGGTAAAACGCGGTGGGTTTGCGAGTCTCACTGAAATAGATGGCGAAAGCGCCCAGCATAGCGCCGGATGAACTGACAATGGGACGTGACCAGCATGCCTTTAAATCATGACGCAGTGCTTCTTCCCGATGATCTTTCCAGAGCGGGCTGCTGGCAATATCGCTGACAATGACTTCTTTGCCTTGCGCCACTGCAGCACCGCAGGAACCTACAGCCGCCCCGATCTCCGTACCGTTTATGGCAACACAATAGGCTGGGGGCAGGCTTGGCGCCGCTCCCAGAAAGAGTTTGTTATCTTCAAGCAGGAGTATGGAGCACTGCAGATGACTGTCATTGAGAAAGGCTTCAATATCCCGGGCAATGGCCTGAAGGCAGGAACTGAGATCGGTTTCTAGAGCTATTTTCTCAATAATCTGGGTCTGGAAGTCCAGCAGAGATTGGAGTTGGCGCTGTCTCATGATTCTCATACCTCGGAACCACTGCACGGTGAAAATATGCGAGACCTTGCGCCCGCCGACGAACGCAGCCTCGCTCACCTAGTATTGGACAGCTTCTCGGTGAAGGCAAAGTAAAAGCCGACCATAGATGGAATTAATCTAGCCATCAGATTTTTCTGCAACAGTGGTTATTAAAAGCACCTTCCTTTTCCTCTGTGCCAGGTTAGAAAAGGTATCCCTGTAGCGCCTTGAATCGAAACAGAATCATGGATAACACAGCGAGAATCTGAAGCCTGGCTTATACTGAAATAGCGTGTTTGGCTTCGCGAGACTCTGACATGATTCTCTATAGATGGTTTTTGCTGGTTCTGCTTTGTTGCAGCGGGATTAGCGCCAGTGCACTGGCCGCCGATCGGGAATTTCTGATTCTTGGAACACCGGAAGAGCCATTCAAAATGGAAGAGAACGGTCGCATCACAGGTGTGGATGTCGATGTGGTAAGAGCGGTGCTGGAAGCCCTGGAAGTGCCTTACAGTATTCGTTTGATCAATTCGGGCTCGCGGATCATTTCCGAAATGAAAAGCGGGCGTGCCGACATGGTCCTGAGCTTTTCACGAGCCCAGGATCGGGAACACTATCTGATCTTTCCGGAGCAGAGCTATAAAGATGTCAGTTGGCATTTTTTTATCCGTTCTGAAAATCGTGAGGCCATCCGTTACAGCTCCTTTGAGGATCTGAAGGGACTGCGAATTGGCGTCACTCAGGACTGGGCCTATACCCGTGAGTTCTGGGATGCGGGCCTGGACTATCATGTTGTGACCAACAATGAGTTTAATATCCGCAAGCTCTTGAAAAGCAGGATTGACCTGGTGCCTCTGAACACGGTTTCGGCCTTGTACCGGGCCAAGCAGCAGGGCTATCGCAGTCAAATCACTTATTTGCCCAAGGCCCTGAAATCCAAGCCTTACTTCAACGCCTTTTCCATTGCCTCCGATCATCCCCTCAAAGACGCCATTATCAGGCAATACGACACGAGTATTTCGGCGATGAAAAAGGATGGCCGCATTCAAGCGATCTACGATCGCTATCTGGATTAGGGGAGTGATAACTCGTCACAGGTTCCCTAGTCGGATCTATCTCAGCCAACTCCTCCCGAATCCGCTGTCAGCGTTTTGAAGTTGCCAGCCAGCCAGTCCTCAATGCCCGAGGTGTACCAGGGCGACAGTCGATTATCTGATGGCCCTCCGGCGAGACAAGTACGCAGATTGGGGCTCGCCATATCCGCAATCAGACGAATGGACGGCGCAAAGCTGGTGGCGCGTCCGGCGCTGGTATAAATCTGTCCCTGGTGGGGTGTGGCACGGCCACCAATCAGCGGGAAAGAATCGGTATCAAAACCCAGAAAGCGGGGCAGTTTTCCCTGAAACAACTGATTGATAAAACGGAAGCGGTTGATTTCGCCCCAACGTTTGCCCGTGTCACGCTCCCGCATTCGTTCAAAGGCTGAGATGAAAGCCTGGTCACGATTGATTTCGCTATACCAGGGAGAATGGACATTCAAAAGACAGCGATCAAAGTTCTGGTAAAAATCGATGAAGATGCCGGTTTGGCTGCTTAAGTGCGTGAGCACCTCTGCACCCAGGCCGTTGACGCCAAACACGCATTCCCGCAAGGCATCGTAAAAACCTTCAAAGAGCACGGCGCCGCGTGACTGGGTGTCGTAACATGCATCCCAGGCAAAAAGCTCCTGCGCTTCAGTTGTTCTGGCCAGTTCCGGGTTCGCCGTCAGCAAGGGTTTGAGTACATCCAGAAAGGCCTCTGCCTGCAGCGAATAGCAGTCCATTTGCAGATCACGACAGCTGTTAAAGTCATGCTGGGTATCCGCCTCCAGCACTTGGGCTATGCGTTGGGCGCGATAATCACCCATGGGCATGTTGATGACGGGAATGTCGCCTAGATGATTCAGGTCCTGATTGGCGGTGACGATGTATCCTTCTTTGGGATTATAAGAGTGGGGCAGCTCATCGGGCTTGAGAAAGCCCTGCCAGTCATAGTCCGGGTCCCATCCGGGCGCGGGTGTAAAGCCGTTCCAGTCAGGATGACGCTTGGGTGCCAGTCCCGACATCTGATAAGCGATATTCCCCTTCGAATCGGCGATCACCCAGTTCCAGGCGCTTTCAATGCGTCCCAGACACTGCATGGCTGTCTTCGCATCGCTGGCCAGGCTCAAGTCATAACTGGCATTGAGCGACTGCGCTCCAAACTGGCCGGGAGACCAGCGGGTCGTCAGATAAAAGCCCGCAGTGTTCGGATCACCTTCCAGCACGCCATGGGCATTTTCAAAAAACAGCTGTTCGACGTCCGCATGCTGTTTACGTTTGATGATCTCGGTACGCACCGTGAACGAACGCCAGCTTTTACCCCGACGATACTTGCCGTCACGACAGTCCTCGATCCAGCTGTCGACCGTGTCCATAAAGGTATAGGTGGCGCCCCAGGAAATATCGGGGCTACGGCCAACGAGTATGCCGGGCAAGCCTGCCATGCCGAAGCCCATCACCCGGTAATCCGGCGCGCTGAGGCTGGCTTCATACCAGACGTTCGGCAGGCGGTTCACTTCCAGATGCGGATCGTTCGCCATGATGGCACTGCCGCTGCGGGTCTTGCTGCCATGGATCACCCAGTTGTTGGACGCCATGGCCCGGGGGATGGCGCTGGCCCAAAGCAACTCCGACGGCACGATACGTTCCTGTAAAGCAAGGGCTTCGATCTGCTCTCGCTCGAGACTGGAGGGCTCGATCGGAAACAGCGCGGCCAGCTTGTCGGTCTCTATCCCGGCCTGCACCATCTCGATAAAGAGCCGCTCCACTTCAGCCTGTGACTGGGACAGGGTTAGATAACCACTCATACGCATAAGTAAAAGCGTATCGTCGATGGTCCAGGGTTCTGCCTCATAGCCCAGCAAACGGATCAGACGCAGTTTTTTGGCCGCCAGTCCAGCGTTGACACCATCGCAATAGGCCTGGCACCAGCGTCGTGTTTCCGGCGTCAGTTGCTTGAGTTGTTTTTCCCGCATCGCGGGATCCTGCTGATACCAGTTGGCACGACGGAAGAAGAGATCGATCGCGAGACTGTCTTCGTTATCTGCGAGGGTTTCACACAGGCGTCCCTGACCCAGGATGCGCATCATCAACAGTTGGGTGCCGCGGTCGATGGCGTGGCAATAGCCGAGTCCCCAGTTTGCATCGTTGGGATTCTGCGCCCGAATGTGCGGGACCCCGGAATCATCTCGTTGAATCGACAGCCCATGAGGGCGGGGACCCTGAATGGAAATACCCTGGCGTTTGAACATAGTGGTCTCGTGGTGGTGTGTAGGCATTATTTTTGTCAGACAGCCTCGAAGCAATTCGAGTGTGACCCGCGGTCACTATAGAAAGTTTGCTGAGGGCCGACAAGAGTGAAAAGCATTTATTCGGCTTGATATGGGTCTAGGTCCCGGCAGTACTTTCACGCTACCATGCGCAGACTTTTCATTCTCACACGTATCTGTTTTCTATGAGCGTTATTCTTGCCCTGGCCTTGGGATTGGGTATTTTTCTCTATGGTATGCATCAGCTCGAACTGGGGCTGCAGACCCTGGGAAGTGATCGGGTCAAGCAATGGCTTGGAAGGTCGACGCAAAACCCCCTGAGCAGCGTTCTGAGCGGGACAGTGATAACCGCGATTCTGCAGAGCAGTTCCATGGTCAGTCTGATCGTACTGGCCTTTGCCAGTGCCGGCATGATTCCACTCTTCAACGCGGTGGGGGTTATTCTAGGCGCCAATCTGGGGACTACCTTTACGGGTTGGGTGGTTGCCACCATCGGCTTCAAAATGGATCTGGAAGCCTTTGCCTTGCCGCTGTTTGGTCTGGCAGCGCTGGTTCAGGTGTTTTCCAATCGACAAAGTGTTCAGCATGCCATTGCCGGTATTTTCCTTGGCCTGGGCTTACTGCTTTTCGGTTTGGTGCAGATGAAAGATGCGGTGGCCGATCTGCCGAGTATCCTGAGTCCCGAGCTGCTGGCAGAAATGAGTTTGCCGGTATTCCTGCTGGTGGGCATGGCCATGACTGCGGTGATTCAATCCAGCTCGGCCATGACCATGATTGCGCTGACGGCCCTGAACAGCGGATTTATCGATTTGAGCGGCGCTGCCGCGCTCGTGGTGGGTGCCGATATCGGCACGACCAGCACCACAGCCCTGGGCAGCCTGAAAGGTGCTCCGGTAGCCAAGCAGCTGGCACTGGCGCATCTGATCTACAACCTCTTTGTGGATGCACTGGCCTTTGTGTTGATGATTCCCGCATTGCCGGCCGTGCTGAGTTTTTTCGGTATTGAGGATCCGCTCTATGGTCTGGTGTTGTTTCACAGTAGCTTCAACCTGCTGGGTCTGTTCATTTTTGTGCCCTTTCTCAAGCAGTACAGCCACTGGTTATCCGGTTTTTTTCAACGCGCACCCAAGCCCGTTACCCACTATCTTCATGCGACTCCAACGGAAGTCATAGAAGCAGCCATGACCGCCTTGCGCAAGGAGCTGGAAGGTTTGATCGCCAAGTCTCTGGCGCTGAATCTGCGCAACCTTAAGCTGGATTGGGATGCCCTCAAACTCTCACCTGAGCAGCAGCATTGGCTGGAACACCAGTTTGATGCAGAGGCGTCGTTTGAAGAGCGTTACGTCGCTCTCAAACAGCTGGAAGGGGCGATGCATGCCTATCTGGCCGAGTTGCAGGCGCGCAAGCTCAATGCCGAGCAAATGCAGCAGTTTTCACTGATTATGCATTGCGCACGGGATGCCATCTATTCTGCCAAAACGCTGAAAGACGTGCGCGGTGATCTGGTTCGCTTTCGTCATCAGTCTCACGCGGAACCTCAGCTTGAATTGTATTTTCCTGAAGTTCTGACACAAATTTACGCCGAGTTTTGCGATATTCTCCTGAACTCCCACAAACCAGGCTATGTGGAGCAGCGGCTCGCTACCTTGCGTCGGCAAAATGAAAGCCTCCACGAGCAGCTGCACGAAATAATAATGAAAAATATCCAGGAAAAGCGCGTTGAATACCGGGAACTATCCAGCCTGCTCAACAGCAATCGGGAGTTGTGGCATTCCACCGTAAATATGATCAATGCCATGGAACATCGCCTGAGCTTGCCTGCCATGCCCGGCGTTGTTTTCCAGGAAACTGAGGAGAACTAAGTGGCAGAGGGCGGCAGCTTTTTTATTTTACTGGGGGGGCTGTTTCTGGTAGCCCTGATTATCAGTCCGCTGGCGCGACTCTTCAAGATTCCCCGGGTGACCTTGTTGTTGCTCAGCGGTGTGGCTCTCGGCCCCTACGGTGTCGATCTATTGTCTGAAATTCGCGGTCAATGGTTTCCCTTTATCACCGACATTACCCTGCTGATTATCGGTTACCTGCTCGGCGCGCGATTAACCCGGGACTATCTGGAAAAGTACGCCCGTGGAGTCATGGTAGCCTCGCTGATCATTACCCTGGTGACTTCCATTGTGGTCACTGCAGTACTCATCCTTTTTGGTGTCGACAGCAAGGTCGCGATCGTTCTCGGCGCGATCGCAGCGGCAACGGATCCGGCGGCGATGATTGATGTGCTCAGGCAACGAGAGCGGGAAACCGCATTTGGGAAACTGCTCGAAGGCATCGTCGCCATGGATGATGTCCTTGGGCTGCTGGTCTTCAGTGTCGCCCTGGCGCTGGTAGGACTGGTAACCCGTACCAATGGTCTGACTGAACCGCTGTTGCATATGCTCTACGAAATTGTTGGCGCTGTCGTGCTCGGAGGTATCGCGGGCTACATTGCCGCCAAGCTGCTCAATGGCAAACGCCCGGAACAACCGGTTATTGTCGAATCCCTGGCCTTTATCCTGCTGCTCGGCGGCATTGCCCTGCACCTTGGCGTGTCCTTTTTACTGGCGGCCATGATCATGGGAACCGTCGTGGTCAATCTCGCCGACAAAGCAGCGGAGCATCTCCATGAGATTGAATATATTGAACAACCTTTTCTGGTGCTGTTTTTTATTATGGCCGGTGCGGCATTGAGCTTTGATGGTGGCGACGCCATCCTGATGGTGCTGCTGATATTTGTCGGGGCTAGAATTGCGGGGCGCTTTGTCGGAGGCTGGCTGGTGCCCGAGAAATGGACATCAACACAGCAGAAGCGGGTGCTGGGCATCACGCTGTTACCCCAGGCGGGGGTCGCCATGGGGATGGCACTGGTGGCCAGTCATACCTATCCGGATATTGCTCACGTGGTTATGCCGGTAACCATCTCTGCCACGGTGATATTTGAGGTATTGGGACCGGTTGTGACCTCGCGTTCACTTGATTATCTGGATCACTCCTGACACTGCAATTCCTTTTAGGGTGTTAGCCTCTCCTGTAACCACAGGGAAATATCTTCCACTTGCTGCGGGCACAGGTGGTGCTCGGCAGGGTAGCGCTGATAGCTTACCTGGTAGCCGTTTTCCAGCAACCATTCACAGGCTTTTTTGCCTTTCTCTTCCAAAACTACCGGGTCGAAACTGCCGTGTTGAACCAGAATAGGCAGGTGCTTTTGCACCGCTGCGGCCGGTAGCGAAGTCAGATCGGCAATGTAAGTCGACATGGCCAGCAGGCCCGCCAGCGCATCGGGGTGACTCAATGCTGCCTGATAGGCCACCGCACCGCCCTGGGAAAAACCGGCAAGCACGATGCGCTCGCTGGGAATGCCTCGAGCCTGCTCGCGCTCGATCAACTCCCGAATGGCGTGAACCGATTCCTGCAGGTGGGCTTCATTGATTCGCCGATCAACGCTGAGTTCGTAAATATCGTACCAGGCGCGCATGATGTAGCCGCCATTGCAGGTCACCGGGATATCCGGGGCATGGGGAAAGATAAAGCGAACATTGAATGAATCGGGTAAGTTGAGTTCCGGCAACAGCGCGGCAAAATCATGGCCATCGGCTCCCAAGCCATGAAGCCAGATCACTGCCGCATCGGCCTTGTCCCCGTAGCATACTTCTATTGTCTCCAGCGAACTCATTTCCGCTCCTTTCTGCCGTGATGGAACGCAGTGTAACCGTTAACGGCGCGGGCTCAAGTGTGGTTTTGTATCTGCCTGACAGACACAGGCTACGCGAAGTGCTTCAGACTGGCCTATATTGAGGGAAACAATTGCAACGTGTTTGTTGCATTGAGCTGTGGGAGAAGGGATATGTTTATCAGCGTACTGGATTTATTCAAGCCGGGTATTGGCCCGTCCAGCTCGCATACGGTCGGACCTATGGTGGCAGCGAACCTGTTCCGGCAGCTGGCTCAGGAAAAGCTGGCGGGAAGGGAAGACGAGCTCCGCCTGAAAGTGACCCTGCGGGGCTCTCTGGCGCATACCGGCAAGGGGCATGGTACTGACAAAGCGGTGATCCTCGGACTGCATGGCTATCAACCGGATGAACTCAGTGAGCAGGACCCGAATGCTTTGTTTGAAACCCTGAAAAAGCGCGCGTCGGTGCACTTGCAGGATAGTCGGGCGCTGAAGTTTGATGCGGAATCGGATCTGGTGTTCGATTGCGGTCCGGCCCTGCCAGAGCATCCCAATGGTCTGATATTTGAAGTGTTGTCGAATCAGAATGAGCTGCTGGTACAGGAGCATTATTTTTCTATTGGCGGAGGATTTGTCAGCACCCTCGATGAAATTCATGGGGTGGAGGCGCCGCTGAAATTTGAGCAGCCCGATGATTATCCCTATCCCTTCGATTCCTCGGAAAGCATGTTGAAAATGGCTGAGAAGGCGGAGTTGAGCATTTCCCAATTGAAATGGGCGAACGAAATCAAGGCACTTGAGAAACTGAAGGGTAGTCAGCGACAACTGGAGCAACGTATTGCCGATATCTGGCAGGCCATGGAGCATTGCATCAACAGTGGACTAAATACCGAAGGCAAATTGCCTGGGGGGCTGGGCGTAGAACGTCGGGCCGCCGCCTTACTGAAAAGCTGTCACGATAAGCCTGAAGCGACGCAGACCGCTGACTGGCTATGTGCCTATGCCTTTGCCGTGAATGAGGAAAACGCGGCTGGTCGGCCGGTCGTCACAGCGCCAACCAATGGCGCAGCGGGCGTGATTCCCGCCGTCCTTTACTATTTTCTCAAGCATGAACACGGCGACCCCGAGCTGATTCGGCCGTTTCTGCTCACCGCTTCGGCGATTGGCGGCCTGATCAAACACAAGAGTTCCATTTCCGGTGCAGAGGTAGGCTGCCAGGGAGAAGTTGGATCTGCCGCAGCCATGGCCGCTGCCGGACTTTGCGAAGTGAAGGGCGGTACGCCAAAACAGGTGGAAAATGCCGCCGAGATTGCTCTGGAACACCATCTGGGCATGACCTGTGACCCGGTCAACGGTTTGGTGCAGGTGCCCTGCATTGAGCGCAATGGCTTCGGTGCGGTCAAAGCCTACACTGCCGCTTCATTGGCACTGCGTGGCAGTGGCGAGCACGTGATGCCGCTGGACAAGTGTATTCGTGCCATGAAGCAAACCGGACTGGAGATGTCCGACAAGTTCAAGGAAACCGCTCAGGGAGGTTTGGCGCAAAGCTGGACCGAGTGCTAATGGGTTTTATTCTGCTTGCCCGGGATCAATGCGCATGAGTCCTGTTCAGGCTAGTCTTTGAGTGCAATGGAGCAACACACGGAATACAGCAAATGAAAGCAATGGTGATTGCGCATCTGGGCGAAATCAATGAGGACAGTCAGCCCCTACAATTCGTCGATCGAGAGCCCCCGCAGCCTGCGGCAGATGAGGTGTTGATACGGGTGCATTGTTGTGGTGTGTGCCACACCGAGCTGGATGAAATAGAAGGTCGAACCCCACCGGAAACCTTGCCGCGTATTCCTGGTCATCAGGCGGTTGGAACCGTTGAGGCACTGGGTAGCAATGTGGATTCCATGGCGCTCGGCACACGCGTTGGCGTCGCCTGGATTTATTCCAGCTGTGGTGAGTGCGAATACTGCCGGAGGGGAGACGACAATCTCTGTGCAGCTTTTCTGGCTACAGGTCGTGACGCCGATGGTGGCTATGCGGAATACTTGTGCGTACCGGTGGCCTATGCCTTTCCTCTGCCGGAGCAATTAAGCGATGAAGCGGCTGCCCCCATGCTCTGTGCCGGTGCCATTGGCTATCGTTCGTTGCGCTTGACCGAACTTGAGGACGGCCAGCGCCTGGGTATGACCGGATTCGGCGCCTCGGCCCATCTGATGATGAAAATGATACACGGCATGTTTCCCAACTCGCCGGTGTATGTCTTTGCGCGGCGACAGGAAGAGCGTGACTATGCTCTGAGTCTTGGCGCAGTCTGGGCAGGTGATACCAATGAACAGCCTCCAGAGCTGCTACACGCCATTATCGACACTACGCCTGCATGGTTGCCGGTGGTCAGGGCCATGGAGGCGCTGCTACCCGGTGGCAGGCTCGTCATCAACGCCATTCGTAAAGAAGGCAGGGATCAGAACGAACTGGTGCAGATCCAGTACGAATCGCACCTGTGGATGGAAAAGGAAATCAAGACCGTCGCCAATGTCAGTCGGCGTGATGTCTCGGAATTTCTGGCACTGGCGGCGCGCCTCCGGATTCAACCGGAGATTCAAACCTATCCCCTGGAGCGGGCGAACGAGGCTCTTGTCGATATGAAGTTCAAGCCGATTCGCGGCGCAAAGGTTTTGTTAGTGACCTAGGGCGGCGCTTTCTATGTCCCCATGCTTTTTTTGCCTGATCAATCTGTGATGTTGTGCTCCCCCCCCAAAAAAAAGGTGCAAAGAGAATCTGCTGAAAGGCTTATCTGGCTGGCCAAAAGCGCATCCATGATCCATGCTGAAATCACTTACATTAAAGCAGCAGGGAGCAGCGTATGCCTTGGGGACCATTCTTTGTCGGGATTGCTTTCGTATTGATCGGTAGTGTCGTGATGCTGCGTCATGTTCTCAGTCGGCGCAAAATGAACCAGCCTGGCCGATTTGCCGAAACGACAGGCACCATCACTCGATTAAAGCGAACGGGCTTGGGAGCGAAAGTCCGTGTGGTTGGAGAAGCAAAAGAACAGGACAGCTATCGGAAATACCGGGTGGATCTGGAATTTACCTATAAGGTGGACGGCAAACCTTATCGCTCGGATCGCGTCTCTTTCAATTCAGCACCTTTTGTAAAACAGGAAGTGGATGCGCTCTTCGCGCGTTTTCAGGAAGGCATGACAACGCCTGTTCTGTTTGAGCGTGGCAGGCCCGAGTTTGCCGTGTTAATGAAAGATCGTCCCGGTGGCAAACCGCATAGTGATTTCTGGATGGGGATGATTACAACCCTGGCCGGCATCTCAACGCTGGTAGCGGTACTCGCAAAGGGGAATTAGAGCGGGAGCGGCAGAGACAAATATTGAGGCAAAGCGAATTTCTTTGCGCCGACTTTGCTACAGCGGCTGTTGGTGAATAGAGGACTTAATTCGAGCCCCTCCGCCGCGTCATTGCCGCGCAGGCGGCAATCCATTGTTTGTTGAAGAAAGACCAACGACATCTTCCCACAGATCATCCCAACCGGGATTGTTTTCAAAGATTAAATTCAACTTCCATTGACGTCTCCATTTCTTGATCTGCTTTTCTCTCACGATGGCTGATTCCATCGATTTCGCTTGTTCGTAGTGCACAAGAATCTTTGTTTCATACTTTTTAGAAAAGCCTTCAACGAAGCCTTGTTTGTGTTGCCAAACGCGTTGAATCAAATTACTCGTAACACCAACATAGAGCGTACCGCGTTTTTGATTGGCCATAATGTAAACGGCTGGCTGCATATTCTTCCCTGAATATTGTGCAATCTGAAACCCCTAAACAATGGATTGCCGCCTGCGCGGCAATGACGCGGCGGAGGGGTTTCAATTGTGTCAGCATTTCAATCAACACAGTCATTAGTGCTGCATTTCGGGCTAGATCCCTTTGTTAAATGAGCCCTTCAATAAAAATCCGTATCAAATCTCGAAGCATACTTCGCTTTGATTTGCTTTATCGTTCCATCTTTCTGCAGCTCAACGATCGCATTATTTAATGCTTCCAGGACTTCAACGCTGTTGCTCTTTTTGCTGAGCATGAAATGTACTTTGCCGGTCGGCGTGACTGAATTTGGTAAAACAAAGATTTTTTTATTCTGATGATTTCTATTTGCGATAATCGAATCGTGCGGTGGAAAGCCAATATAACCATCAATACGACCAAGCTGTAGTTTCTCGTCGTTTTGATCGTTGCTGTCAACTATGTGGACGTTTTTTCCAAGTTCGTAGACAAACTGGCCCATTAATTCACCATGCACATCGCCCCTGACGGTACCCAGTTGAAAGCCCTGGCTCACTAATTGACGTAAACTCAGTCCGGCATACTTTTCGAATTGTTCCTCCAGGATGTACAGCGCAATGTATTCAGTTCGGTAGGGGATAGTAAAATATGCTTAGTTCGCTCTTTCTTGCGTCCAGCTGGCAGCAGTCGCAAGGTCTATTTTACCGGCTTCGACTAGTTTTAGATGCCTCGCCCACGGTACTTCGCGTTCTGTATTTCGCCATTTACATCCCGCCTTGGCGATTACCGCATCCAATATATCCATATCCAAACCGGAAGGATTATCTGCAGTACCCATAATGAAAGGTACCCACTCACCACCCCAGCCGTTAATCAATTCTTTGTTATTACAATCAGCGTAAGCAAAAGACTGAAATATCAGAGCACACGAAAAGACAAACACTCTGATAAAAAAAGAGGAATAGAAAGCGGGTTTTCTAGGAGACTGAAAGTAGTTGACCATACTTCTTCTCCTGCAAGCTGTCTTGAAGGATATTTAGTAGGCTAGTAGATGCCGATTTTTTATCAAGTTCGGTGATCGAATCGCCATCGTCAAAGACGCGGGTTATGTCCGAAGCGAACGACCGCTTGGACGAGCCATGTAATATTCGGAATAGATCCGTCTAAAATCCGCAATGAAAACACGGCCGGAAAGATCGCCGGTACAAGGGTATTGACACCTAATCCAGATCCGTTCCCGCTTCGTCTTCGCCAATCACTTCTTTTTCATTAATGGCGGCTTCATACCAGCGTTGCATGGAGGGCAGGGTGAGGAGTTTGTCCATGTAAGCCTGGCTGGTATCGGATACGTCAATTCGATACGTAGCGAAGCGGGAGGCCACGGGGGCGAACATGCAGTCGGCGATGGAGAAGCGACCGAAGAGCCAGTCGCCGTCGTGGCGATTGAGGGCGTCCTGCCACATGCCGTCAATGCGCTGAATATCTTTGCTGGCCGCAGCACTTAAATGCACTTTGCGCGTTGCCCGGCAGTTCATGGGGAGTTCCTGACGCAGAGCGGAGAATCCGGAATGCATTTCGGCACTGTAGGCGCGGCTGATGGCGCGGTCGGCTTTGCGGACTGGCCAGCCTTGATCATCCAGATAGTTTTCCGAGATATATTCGCAGATGGCCAGAGATTCCCAAATGGTCAGGTCGTCATCGATTAGGACCGGCACCTTGAAGGAGGGCGAGTATTCCGCCAGTTGCTGGTGGGTGTTTTCTTCATTCAGCGGGATGCGGATTTCATCAAAAGGAATGTCGAAATGCGAGAGCAGCAACCAGGGGCGCAGTGACCAGGATGAGTAGTTTTTATTGCCAATCACAAGTTCCATATTTGCCTCCGGGCGCAATAAAGTTGTGCTGATGTGTTGTCGATGGCAGTGTCAGCCGCCACTGCGTTTCACTTGATACCCTTTGTCTTGCAACAGTTTCACCAGCAAGTCGCGCTGGTCCCCCTGGATCTCAATCACGCCGTCCTTCAGGGCTCCGCCGACACCGCATTTTTGCTTCAGTTCTTTTGCCAGTTTTTTCAGCTCATTGCTGTCGAGCAAGAGGCCGCGAATTTCGGTGACCCCTTTGCCTTTGCGGCCTTTTCGATCCAGGTTGATGCGAACAATGCCGTCGCCTTCCGGGATTGAGTCGGATTGGCAGATACACTGCTCGATTGCGCGTTCACATTCGGGGCAGGTGCGGCCGAATTCCGTGGAGTAAACCAGTCCACCCTGTTTGGAACGTTTAGCCATTGAAGTCCTGTGTGTGTTTGCGAAAACGTGCGGTCCAGTGCCAGGCTCCGATTCCCACCAAGGCATTGGCGAGGGCCCCGGCCAGATAGATTCCCGACAGATCAAGCATATAAGATAGACCAAGGGCGAGGGGAATGTATAGCCCGATCAAGCGCAGGAAGGACATGATCAAAGAGGGGTGCGGGTTGCCCATGCCGTTTGAAGCGGAAGAACTCACCATGATGATGCCGAGAAACAAATAGGTGATCGGCACCATATACAGATATTGCGTGGCGGAGGCGATCACCAAAGGATCGTCCGAGAACAGCAGCACAATCCTATCGGCCAGTAACCACAGCAGCACGGTGATGCCGAGTCCCCAGAAGGTGACAAAGCGAAAACTGAGATTGAGCGCACTGGCCACCCGATCCTTGCGCTGGGCGCCCCAGTTCTGGCCAACAAAGGGGCCCATGATGGATGACAGACCCATAATGACCACAATGCAGATGGACTCGATTCGGGAGGCGACACCGAAGCCGGCCACGGCCTCCGGGCTGTAACGCGCCACCATCCAGGTGGTCAGTGCGACCGATGCGGGCGCTATCAGGTTGGTGCCGGTCGCAGGAATGGCAATGCGGAGAATCGCTTTCCAGCTGCTCCAGATCTGGGCGTAACAGGCCTTCCAGGCCAGAAAACGCAGCCGGTAGCCAAGAAAGTATAGGCCCATCACCAAGGCGACCGAGTAGGAAATGACGGTCGCCAGAGCAGCACCCGCCAGCTCCATGCGGGGGAAGCCCCACAAACCAAAGATCAACAAAGGGTCCAGTAATATATTGATGATGGCGACGGTGATCATCACCAAGCCTGGAATCTTGGTGTTGCCGGCGGCACGAATGGCCGAGTTGCCCACCATCGGCACCACCACCACAAAGCTGCCGAGAAACCACACATCCATAAACTGGTGGATCAGCGGCATGAGATGATCCGGCGCCCCCAGCAGTTTGAAAATGGGGTCCATATAGTGATAGCCAAACCAGGCGAACGAACCCGCGATGCCAAGTGCGATAAACAGGGATTGGGTGGTGTAGCTTTTCACCTGATCCTTCTGTTCGCTACCGATGGCGCGGGCAATCACGGATGAGGTGCCAATGCCTACGCCAAAGGCCAGGCTCAGCAGAATGGAGACGATAGGAAAGGTGAAGCCCATGGCGGCCAGAGGGTCAGTTCCCAGTTGACCGACATAGAAGGTGTCGACGATGTTCATGGACATGATCGACAAAATGCCCCACACCATGGGGACGGTCATGGAGTACAGCTGCTGGCCGACGCTGCCCTTGGTCAGATTGTTATGCATTGAGAATGAGCTGGCGAGAGGGCGTGAATACCAAGAAGGCGCGCGTTCTTCTAGTCTTTATTTTCGTCCGAACCGCTTTGTCCGTCGGAATCCTTTTGCGCGTTTTTGTTGGGTTTGGTCTTGAGTGCATCAGCCTGTTTTTCGAACTCGTTTCGCATCTGGTCACGGGATGCCTCGACTGCCGCTTCCTGCTCGGCAATAAAGTGCAGGGCCATATTAAAGGCATGGCGGGTAAACTCAAGTACCTGTTGAAACCCCTCATCCGATAACTGACGCGACTGGTCTTTGGAGCGATAGATATTAATGAATTCACGCTCGCGTTGATACTGCAAGGGTAAACGGCCAGCTCCCCAGTCATTCAGCAGCTTCCAGGTTTCCGGGGAATAGGTTCGGCTGTACTTCAGAATAAACGGAATTGGATCATTCCTTGCCAATAATGCGGATAATCGCAGTATCAATTCAAAGGAGAGGGTGGCAGTGCCGTTTTCCACCGCCTCCAACAGCGTTTTGTCCTTCAGGTTGATGGCTTCGCTCAACTCGCTAACCGTTAAGCCGGCGACCTCGCGAAGGTCCTTGAGGCTTTGACCGGCGGCAACCATCAGCTTGAGTTGATCCTGGGATTGCATGATGGCCTTGCCGACTTTGTAGGAGGTGTCGGTGGTTTTCTTGGCAAAGCGGAAGGCTGTGGAGGTTACATCGGTGATGCGATCAAAAAAACTGGTAATGGTTTCTTCCGACACCCAGGGTTCGCTTTTGGGAACGGATTTGGTTTTGGAGCCTTTGTCTTTGGCAGACTTGTCTTGCCTGGACGCGCCGGCGTCTTTGGCTTTTTTGCCCGAAGCCGATGATTTTGTTTGAGAAGAGTTGGGGTTTTGTTGCGGGACCGCTTCCTGGTCCCGCTTGCGCGAGTCAGTGCCTGCGTTGTCCTTTTGAGCGGATGGATCTGAACTCAGCTTGTCTTCATCCTTTGAACCATCCGTCATAGTCAATCCTCAGTTGTAAATCATGCCGCGTGTGCGGTGAGCTGGGTGTGCAGCTCGATAAAATCAAGCAGGACTTCAGCACTTTCCTCGACAACGAAGTCGGGCTCTTCAGGTTCCTGCTCTTTGCTTGCCTGAGCTTCTATAAAGTCTTCCCACTCGTCCAGATCCTTGAAGGGAGGAAGGCCATCCAGCGCACGACGCTTATTAACGATCGCCAGTTGGGCCTGGTCGAAGGCGGCATTTTCCGCTTCGCGCTGTGCGCGGTTAAGGGATACTTTGTCTTTTGCGCGCTGTTCTTCGAGCAGGGCGATTTCTTCCATCAGCAATTTATATTCAGGATGTTTTTCAAAACGCTGATTGTGTTTGGAGATCAGTTCTTCGGTCAGACTGTTGGTGTAGTTCAGGTTCATGAACTTGGCCGACTGGATCGCATCCCATTTCAGGGCGTGTTCCAATGCATCTTCACCCACCTTGGTGGTATCAACGGTGTCAGGTACCAGAATGTCGGGAATCACGCCCTTGTGCTGGGTGCTGGCACCGGAGATGCGATAGAACTTGGCCTGGGTGATCTTGAGCTGACCATGATTCAAAGGACGAACCGATTGCACCGTGCCCTTGCCAAAGGTCTGTGAGCCCATAATCAGGCCGCGACCATAGTCCTGGATGGCACCGGCAAAAATTTCCGATGCCGAAGCGCTGAGGCGGTCGACCAGCACGATCAGTGGTCCGCCATAGACCAGTGATGGATCCGGGTCTTCCATAATCTCAACGCGGTCATTGGCACCACGGATTTGAACAGTAGGGCCTTCGTTAATAAACAGGCCGGTCAGACGATTGGCTTCATCCAGTGAGCCACCGCCATTGCCTCGCAGATCAATGACGAGGCCGTCGAGGGGGGCTTCTTGCTGCAGCTCGCGCAGCAGGTTGAGCACATCTCGCGTTGTGCTCTTGTAGTTGGGATCGCCTTGCTGCATGGCCGCGAAATCGGAATAGAAAGTCGGGATATCAATCACGCCCACGCGCTGGGTGACGCCACGACGTTCGATCTCCAGCAGAGAACTGCTGGCTGCCTGATCTTCCAGTTTAACTTTGTCGCGCACGATGCTGATGACTTCGGTATCAGTATCCAGCTTGCTTTCAGCCGGGATCACTTCGAGACTGACCACTGAGTGCTTGGGACCGCGAATCAGGTCAACCACTTCATCCAGTCGCCAGCCGACGACATTCACCATTTCTTCGTCTTCCTGGGCGACACCGACAATGCGGTCAGCAGGCTTGAGTTGACCCTGCTGTGAGGCGGGCCCGCCCGGTACCAGACGAACCACCTTGGTATATTCGTTGTCCGCTTGCAGCACCGCGCCAATGCCTTCCAGCGACAGACTCATATTGATGTTGAAGTTCTCTGACGAACGGGGAGAGAAGTAGTTGGTATGGGGGTCGTAAACGGTGGTGAAGGCATTCATGTATGCCTGGAAAGCGTCTTCAGAGCGAACCTGTAGATTACGCTTGAGCTGGTTTTCATAGCGCTGGGTCAGGGTTTCCTTGATTTCTTCCAGCTTTTTACCGGCGAGTTTCTGGGATAAGGCCGCACTCTTGATGCGACGACGCCAGACGTCATCCAGCTCTTCATTGCTCTGTGCCCAGGGGTGCTCTGAACGATCGGTCAGAATGAACTCGTCTTTTTCGAAATCCAGCTTCTTCAGATCCTTTTCAACAAAATCCAGTTGCTGGCGCAGGCGGTCGATAACACGCTGCTGATAGCGGTTGTAAATACGGAAGCCGGGTTCAAGTTGGCCGGTTTTTAGAGCGCCATGCAGACGGTGGCGATAGGGCATGAATTCATCAATGTCGGATTGCAGCAGGTAGAGTCGCTGGCCATCCAGGGAATCCAGGTAATTATCGAAGACTTTCTCTGATAGGGACTTGTCTATGTCCTGTTTGCGGTAATGGCTCAGTAACAGCGATCTGGCAATATGAATACTGGCTTCACGTTGCTGACGATCGGGCGTCAGGGGTGTGAACTCTTCAATGTTGTGTAACAGCGCTGAGTCGTCACCCTGCGTCAGTGCGAAGCTTGATACCCCGGCGAGGGCAAGCGTCAGCAAGGTGATTAACAGAGTCAGTTTTTTATGCATCATGATGAAACAGCTCGAAATTCAGAGAAATAATATGGAAACTTAACATAGTCTGCCACTTGGATAACACAAGTATAGACCGTATGCGGGGTCCCGGGTTCCTTTCGATTGTATGTGAAGGCACGGAGGGCCTCCAGCAGCCAGGCAGTTAATTATTGTTAAAGGCGGTAATGATTTGCAGCTTCAGGTAGTGGGTCACAATCGAGTTGGACCTTGTGCACACCTTCACGCAGTGTTTTGTTTGTCGTTTGGCGGTCTTCTTGATTGGAAGCAGTTAACAATTCGAGCAAATCGTTACCAAATAGAACCCCCTTTTCGGCAGAGTCCGGTTAGTATCGGCGACACCTTGTTTTGTTCGATGTTGTTCGATTGCTGTTCATGAGTGTACCAAAGTCAATGCGTCCCTCGCGTTCCCTCATATTTGTGCTGCTGTGGTTCTTGCCTGTAGCCGTTCTCAGTTCCACCCCTACGACATTAAACTTTTCCCTGCTGGTTTTTAACGGCGAGCAGCGCACGGCATATTTCGACCAGGTCAAACGTTTCGAGTCTTTGTATCCCCATATTCGGGTGAATATGCAGGCACTGGAATCCGAGCGTTATAAGGCGAGTATCGAGGATTGGCTTAAAGCTGAAGCGCATAGCGATGTTATGTACTGGTTTGGTGGAGAACGTCTGAACTGGTATATCAGTCAGGGTTGGGTGCAGCCGATTGACGAGCTATGGCAGCGCTTTGACTGGGATCAGCGTATCGAAGCCAGCGCCAAATCCGCAGTGCGGCATGGTGGTGTCACCTACGGCTTGCCGGTTCACTATTACCATTGGGGCATCTACTACAAGAAGAGTCTGTTCAACGAGTTGGGTCTTCAGGTTCCTGCGGACTGGGAAGAATTTCTGGCAGTCTGCAGGCGTCTACAGGATGCGGGAGTTGCTCCCATCGCCCTGGGATCGAAAGAACACTGGCCGGCAGCTGGCTGGTTTGATTACCTGAACCTTCGTATAAATGGCCTGCCTTTACATCAGGATTTATCACAGGGACGAATTGCCTATTCATCGCCGAAAATTACCAGAGTGTTCGAGCACTGGCGGCAGTTACTGGACCGCGGCTATTTTCTCGAAAATCACGGAGAGATAGCCTGGCAACAGGCGCTACCGTACTTGTATCGCGACATGGCCGGGGTGATGCTGATGGGAAATTTCTGGACCTCCCAGATCCCGGATTCGTTACGCGCGGACATTGGTGTGTTTCGCTTTCCCATCCTGGATCCTGAGATGGCGGTCTATGAAGAGGCTCCCACCAATGTGCTGTTTGTTCCCGCCAATGTTCAGGAGCCCGAGGCGGCAGCGTTATTCATGGACTTTATGGCTCGTGAAGAGGTGCAGGCCGCGCTGAATGAAGCCACCGGAATGATCGCGCCGCAGCGACACACCACGCAGCACATGGACCATCTGGTCGCTGCCGGGGAGCGCCTGCTGTCTCAAGCGCAGGGGGTGTCCCAATTTTACGACCGGGATAACCCGAAACCCATTGCGATTGGTGGAATGCAGCTGATGAGTCGTTTCCTGAGTAATCCGGATACATTGCCGGAGGTATTGCGGGCGCTGGATGCGCTACGGCTTGATAGCTTTCATACCAGCTCGCTTGCGGCCGAATAGGAAATTGCCGCGCTTCCTGCGCAGGATGCTTGACGTAGTTGCGAGTCAGCGACTATTTTTCGCTTAACAAACAATAATCAAAGGGGCACGGCATGTCGTTGCTGGACAATATTCAAAACTATTACGAAACGCTGGTGATTGAAGCTTTGGCTGATCTGGTGGAGGGGCAGAACCTTGATGAGGACGTTCTCACCGATGTCATCTGTGTTGCCCTCAATCACCTTCCTCCTCGCTACATTCGCCATGAAGTGGATATGGTCTATTACACCTCTCCGGTGGAGCGGCAGGAATTGGCGGACAAGGCCAGGGAAGCGGTCAAGAATGCGCTTGGCTATATGAAGGAAAGCAAGCGCACCTGAGTGCGCCTGCTATCGTCAACGCTTAGCTTGCCAGATTGAGCAGAAGCCGGCTCAGACTTCACCAAATAAGTGTTTCATGGCACCGGCAATGCGCTGATCAAAGGCGGCGAATTGCTCCACAGACAAGCCAACGCTGGCGTACCACGATTCCAATAATTCTGATAACTGGCTTTCGCGACTGAGGTGCTCGCTTGCCGTAGTCATACCCTCCGACAGTCGGCTCACCTGCAGTTGCATACGACGTTCGCGATCCGCTTCCGGCGAATCCATGCCCGCAGCGATCTCGCAGCGAATACACAGATCCCGCGCGGCATCTTCATCGACAATGGCATCCGGGTGAACCTGACCGGCTTTTACGCTGATCCACAGGGATTTCATGCGGTTTTCCTGATCCGGACTCAGACTGGTCTGGCTGGCGAACTCGTCGTCCAGCGCCTGCAAGGCATCATCTGAAGGCGTTTGGGCATAGCTTCGACGGCACAGTTCTGCCTTGCGAGCCAGCTCTTTCCAGCGTGCGCGTTCCTGGGCATGCTCGATTTGCTTTACACCTGCCTTGATGGAACGCATCAAGGCCTCATAGCGCCCCTGAATCGTATCGAGAGTTTTCTTTGGCAAGTTGGGAAGCTGTTTGACGCTCTTGCGGCATTCGCCGAGCAAAGTGTTCAGTGCTTTGGCATCATCGGCGTCAATGGCCTGATATCGGGACTCATAGTCAGCCAGGATTTGCTCGCAGGACTGTATGGCGTCATCGATTTCCTGGCGACGGCTTTCCCGCATCTGATCGCGACGCGCAAAAATAGCGTCACAGGCTGTGCGAAACTGCTTCCACAAGGCGCGGTCTTTTCGGTGTTCGGTAATGCCAATGGTCTGCCATTCCTTCTGCAATTCTTTGGCATTGGCCATGGCGTGGTCCAGATCATCATGCTCAACCAGAGCTTCGGCTTTGCTGACGACCGCCTGCTTTAGTTCCAGGTTCTTGCTGCGTTCGCCATCCAGATGTTTATCCAGTTGTGAAAGCAGCGCATTGAAGGTGGTTTGCAGCGGCTTGTTCTGCTTGTGGTCCACGGGGTAGGCGCTTTTCCAGTCGGCGCGGGCTTCGCGGTTAATGCGCTCGATGGCTTTCCAGTCGGCGCTTTCCCAATCGTTGTTCTGGATAAAACTCTCCAGTTGTCCGATCAGAGTGCGCCGACGTTCAATGTTGGTGTCCTTGAGCCGGCTCTGTTCTTCAAAAAACGCTTTGCAGGGTTCGTAGGCCTTGTCCGCCGCCTGTTTGAAGCGTTGCCAGAGTTCCTGATCGCGGGCGCCACCCAGGGTCTTCCATTCTTTTTGCATGGCTTTGATCTTGTCCGCCTTTTCCCGCGGCTCCATGTGCTGATCGATCAGTTTCTCCATGGCTTCACACAACAGTTCCTGACGGGGATGGGCTGCAAATCCCTGCCAGTCACGCAGATCGTTCACTTGCTTGACACGCAAAGTCAGTTGATTGTGATAGCGCTCGCCTTGCTTGCTGGATAGTTGTGTCAGTAGTTTCTGGGCATGCTTGAGATGGCGATTGGAGCTTTTCAGCTGCTTGTCATCCAAAGCTTTGTCGAGTTTCTGAATCGTGGTATCCAGATCCTGCTGGATTTCTTTGGCATTCGCCGCCAGATCCTGTTTCAATTCTTTTGTTTCGCCCAGGGCCTGTGCCGCCTGATCAAGCACTTCCGGGAGTGCGTAGTTGCGCGGCCAGTCAACGGCATCCAGCAGTTTACGCAGGTTGCGGCTGTGGGTATTCAACTCGCTGGATTTGATTTCGGCTTTGCTGTCTCCAGGCTGGATTTGCTGGTGCTTTTTCAGCTCGGACTCGATTTCCGGCAGCTTTTCGGCGGCTGTTTTCAGGGCTTTATGGTAGTGACGCAACTCGGTCATCAGCAGCTGGTAGTGCTTGTTCTGGTTCCTTTCCACCGGGCTATGGCGGGTGGCTTCGAGCCAGCGATTCTCCTGAGTCTTGATCAGGGCATCCAGTGCGGACGTTTCGCGAATGGAGGCGGGAATCTGACGAAACCGCTCCAGGGTTTGAGACAGGGTGAGAAGCGTTGCTTCCTGCTCATCACCGCCAACCTGCTCCAGTCTTTCCTGTTCTTCCCGTTGACGTTGCTCGGCAACCAGGTCATCGCGTTTCTGTCGACACTGTTCCAGCGCTTTGTCGAAACGCAGTTGCTGCTGGGCATCTGCGAAGGACGCGAAGTTTTGCCAGCGTTGTTCCAGGTTTTCCAGCTTGGCCTCGTATTGTTGGGTGCTTTCGGTCTGGGCATGTTCTTCCAGGGCCTGAATCACTTTTTCGATGGCTTGCTGTCTTGCTTCGCGCTCGCGCACATGCTCCTTAATGCGAGTCAGTTTGGTTTTGGCGATTTGATAAACCGACTTGTCCTTGCCTTTGGCGCTGGTGGTCAGCGTACTTAACTGTTCTTCGGTTTCGATCAATTCCGCCGCTGCCTGGCGAATGCGGCTGGTTTTACCTTCCTGGGCAATGCGGAGCAGGGCCTTGGGGTCTTCAATGTGACCGAGGCCGGTGATAAAGGTATCCGGGCTGTTTGAACGCACGATCATGTCGGTCAGTAACTGTGTGTCGACAATCAGATCGAACAGGGTCAGCGACTGGGATTGGGCCAGTTCATGCAGGCGTTGCTCAATCAGAGGCTTGCTCTCGGCGCTGGCATCCTTGAGGAGACTGATCAGTATCTGGCTATTCTGGATCCGGGCGATGGCCTGGGCGCGTACCTCTGCGCTGGTATCGTTTGCTGCCAGCTGCTGCAGAATCTTTTGTTCCTCTTCGGAATGGGTATCCAGAGATCTAATGGCTTCGATGCGGGTGCTGGCAGATTTACTTTGCCATTTGGGTTTGAATAGCTTGGAAAGAAAGGTAGACATGTGTTTTCCTGAGTCAATCGCTTATGCTGTTTTTATAAGGACGTATAGTGGCCTTGAGTCTCTCTGTTTCGGGTTTATCACGTCGATATTCGGACGCGATATGGGTGGAATGATTCGTCGTGGAATCATTGCCTTAAATTTCCTGTCGCAGCGTCATTGCGTACAGCAAAGCAGGTGCGCTGAGAGCTTGCCTGCGGGAGTAGAGAGACCATAGTCTAACGCTGAATGCCGGATTACGGAATCTCTTTCGTTCGGGCGCATGCCAAAGCAGAATAGGTAGTCATTTCCAATGAAATCATCTGAGCAAAACTATGAGTGACAAACAGGAGACCTGGAATGTGGCCCTGGGTATGCTTTCGCGTCGAGAGCATGCCCGCGCGGAGCTGGGTCAAAAGCTCAAGGCCAGGGGGTTCGAATCTGCGGACATTGAATCCACTCTGGATGCGCTTGAAGAACGGGACTATCTGAATGAAGAACGCTATGCGGAAATGATCGTTCGCAGTCGCTTCAACCGGGGGCAGGGGCCGCTGAGAATTCGGCAGGAGTTACGCCTGGCCGGGGTATCGGATGCTATCGCCTCGCTTGCCATGGAAGCCTTTGATGGTGACTGGTTTTCGCTGGCAAAGGAAGTGAGAGAAAAACGCTTTGGCTTGTCTGTTGACACGGATCCGAAAGCACGCGCCAAACAAATGCGCTTTTTGCAGGGCAGGGGCTTTAGTCAGGACCACATCGTTGCAGCCTGTGATCGATCGACAGCCTTTGATTAGGTAACTTGCGTTATCTCAGAGGCGATTACTGCTATTGCGCCATGCGCAGAAAGTTTTCCTGAAACTCGGTCTGCGCCAGCGCCTGCTCCGTCGGTTGCGCTTCGGTCATCCAGCTCAGCACATCATAATAACGACGAATATTCTGAACGTAGATAACGGGCTCGTTGCCGCGGGCGTAGCCGTAGCGAGTCTGCTTGTAGTATTTCTTTTTCTGCAACAGGGGCAGAAACTCTTTGACGTCGACCCACTTGTCGGGATCCTTGCCAGCTTTCTCCGTCAGGATGCGGGCATCTTCAAGGTGACCGAAGCCCACGTTGTAGGCTGCCAGGGCTAACCAGGTGCGGTCGGGTTCGGAAATCCGTTCCGGGATGCGCTTGCGAATTTTATCGAAATAGCGGGCGCCGCCATCAATACTGGCGAAGGGGTCGAGGCGATTCTTGATGCCCATTTCCTTGGCCGTAATTCGGGTCAGCATCATCAAACCGCGCACGCCGGTGGGCGAGGTGGCCTTGGGGCGCCAATGGGATTCCTGATAGCCAATAGAGGCAATCAGCCGCCAGTCCAGACCCAGATCGTCACTGACATCGCGAAATTTCTCTTCATATTTGGGCAGGCGCGTACTGATGTGTTTGATAAAGGTTCGTGCACCAACGTAATTGAGTTGGCCCAGGTGGCCAAAATAGCGTTCCTTCAAATGCAGCAGGGTGCCGTCTTCTTCAATCCGGGAGAAGAAGGCGTTGGCTTTGGCTACCAGAGTCTGGTCGCTGTCTTTCGGAAAGTACCAGCTGATTTGCTGGGGCTCGCCGATCTCAAAAGCTTTTTTGACACGCGGATAGTAGGCCTGGTGAATGTCCAGCTCGGTGGAAGTGATAATGGCGTAGTCCAACTCTTCATCCTGAATCATGCGCATCAGATCGATGGTTTCAGCATCCAGGGCCTGCCATTCAAGTTGCGGGTAGTTTTCCCTTAGGGTGCCGAGTTCGTCGTTATGATAGCTGTCGCTTACTACCGCAACGCTATGGCCAAGAATGTCGCTAATGTCTCTGGGCCGGGTGCTGCCGTAGCGATAGATCACGATGGGCGTGGTTTCCATATAGGGTTTTGAGTACTGATAACGTGCCGCCCGAATATCGCTCGCCACCATGCTGGCCGCTGCAATGTGGGTATATTTGTTGTCCAGAGCAGACAGAATCTGGCTTCTTGTTGATGCCACTTTCAATTCCAGTTCAACGCCGAGGTCTTCGGCAAACAGTCGGGCCAGCTCATACTCAAAGCCCATGGGGCCCTCCCGACCTTCAAAATAGACGGCCGGAGCGTTGCGGGTAATGACATGCACGGTATTGTGTTTGAGAATTTTCTCGTAGGTAGTTGGCTTGCTGCAGGCACTCAGGAGTGGCAGGACCAACATGAACAGGCAGGCGCGAAGTAGCAGTCGCTGCGGCGCCTCAGTCCGGCTCGGTTCCGCCGGATTCATTCCCGAATCCTTTGCGGCGGGAGCGCTTCGACTAATAAGGCGGTAGTGAAAGAATCCGATCAAACACACAATCCTGTTCAGGGTTTAAAGACTTGAAATAATAGCAGCAAATCAGCAGCTTAATGGTTTCAGCTCGCCGTAAAGCAGTCAACCGGAATGATGCCGGAGTTTGTGACATCATGTAATTGATTTGTCACGCAGATTCAAAGTGCTGGTGGCGATCCCGGGTTCAGTGATGAAGCCCGAAATCATCGCTTAACTCATGCAGACCTTTCGAGTAGAATACCGCCTCGTTAAAATCCTTCCACGAGGTACGCCTTTATTATGTTGGAACTTCGAGGCGCTCCAGCACTCTCTCCATTTCGTCGCAGTAAACTACTCAAGCTGATTCAGCAAACACTTCCTGAAGTGCAATCGGTGTATGCAGAGTACATGCATTTTATCGAGAACACCGAAGATCTTTCTGCTGAAGAGCTCACCATTCTCAACAAATTGCTCACTTACGGACCCAGTGCCAAAACTGAGGCTGCCGAAGGTGTGTTGTTTCTGGTGATTCCCAGGCCGGGCACGATTTCTCCCTGGTCGAGCAAGGCGACGGACATTGCGCAAGGTTGCGGCCTGGATTCGGTCAAGCGTATTGAGCGGGGATTAGCCTATTATGTGCGGATTGAAGGCAAACTGACCATGGCGCAGCGCCATGAACTGTCGGATGTGTTTCATGATCGCATGACCGAAGCCGTTTTCCACGAAATGGCTGGTGCCGAGCTGTTGTTCCGTCACACCGAGCCCAAACCGCTGTCGACGGTTGATGTGCTGTCCTATGGTCAGAGTGCCCTCGAACAGGCGAATAAACGCATCGGGCTGGCCCTGGCAGAGGATGAAATTGAGTATCTGACCAAGGCGTTTTGTCAGCTCAAGCGTAACCCTACCGATGTCGAGCTGATGATGTTTGCGCAGGCGAACTCGGAACATTGCCGGCACAAGATCTTTAACGCCTCCTGGGATATAGATGGTGAAGCGCAGGAAAAATCCCTGTTCGCCATGATCAAGAATACCTATGAAATGCATAACGACGGCGTGCTGTCGGCCTATAAAGATAATGCCGCGGTGATCACTGGTGTGCAGGGCAAGCGTTTTTATCCGGATCCGGAATCAGGCGAATACCAGGCTAACGACGAAGCCATTCATTTGCTGATGAAGGTGGAAACCCACAATCATCCTACAGCGATTTCTCCTTTTTCCGGCGCATCGACGGGCTCGGGTGGTGAAATCCGTGATGAAGGTGCCACCGGTAAGGGGGCCAAGCCCAAAGCGGGATTGACCGGTTTTACTGTGTCCAACCTGCGAATTCCGGGTTATGAACAGGCCTGGGAGAGTGATTTCGGCAAACCTGAGCGTATTACCTCAGCTTTGAATATCATGCTTGACGGCCCCATTGGTGGTGCCGCCTTTAATAATGAATTTGGCCGCCCCAATCTCTGTGGCTATTTCCGAACTTACGAAGAAAAAGTAGCCGGTCCTGAGGGACAGGAAATTCGTGGCTATCACAAGCCCATCATGATTGCCGGCGGTATGGGCAACATTCGCGAAGATCACGTCGAAAAAGGCGACATTCAGGTGGGGGCCAAACTCATCGTGCTTGGTGGGCCAGCCATGTTGATCGGTCTGGGTGGCGGGGCGGCGTCGTCCATGGATTCCGGCGCCAGTCATGCGGATTTGGATTTTGCCTCGGTACAGCGGGAAAACCCGGAGATGGAACGTCGTTGTCAGGAAGTGATTGACCGCTGCTGGCAGCTGGGTGATCAGAATCCCATTGCCTTTATTCATGATGTGGGTGCTGGTGGCTTGTCCAATGCCTTTCCGGAACTGGTGAAAGACGGTGGCCGCGGTGGCCGCTTTGATCTGCGTAAAGTGCCCAATGATGAGCCGGGTATGGCGCCTCATGAGATCTGGTGTAATGAATCCCAGGAACGCTATGTGATGGCGGTGAAGCCAGAGGATATGGCGCGCTTTGAGGCCATTTGCGAACGCGAACGCTGTCCGTTTGCGGTGGTCGGTGAAGCTCTGGAAGAGCACGATCTGTGCGTTGAAGATCCTTTGTTTGATAACAAACCGGTGGATCTGCCCATGTCGGTGCTGTTTGGCAAACCACCCAAAATGCACCGTTCGGTGCAGACCCGCTTCTTTACCAAGCCGATTTTCGATTCCACTCAAATTGATGTGAACGAGGCTGCCGAGCGCATACTGCAACTGCCATGTGTGGCCAGTAAGAGCTTCCTGATTACGATTGGTGACCGATCCATTACCGGCATGGTGACGCGTGATCAGATGGTCGGACCCTGGCAGGTGCCGGTCGCAGACGTGGCGGTGACTTCGGCAGATCTGGATGGCTACGCCGGTGAGGCGATGGCGATGGGTGAACGCACGCCCATGGCCATTATTGATGCACCTGCGTCGGGTCGCATGGCCGTCGGTGAGACCATTACCAATCTTGCGGCTTCGTCCATTGAACAGATTTCGGACATCAAGCTGTCTGCAAACTGGATGGCGGCGGCAGGGCATCCCGGTGAGGATGACAACCTGTATCGCACTGTTCAGGCGGTGGGGATGGATTTGTGTCCGGCATTGGGCATCACGATTCCGGTGGGCAAGGATTCCATGTCCATGAAAACCGTTTGGCAGGAAGGTGCCGAAACGCGAACTGTGACTTCACCTTTGTCATTGATTATTTCCGGTTTTGCGCCGGTAACGGATGTGCGTAGAACACTTACACCGCAATTACGAACTGATGCCGGTGATACCGATTTGATCCTGATTGATCTGGCGAACGGTCAGAATCGTTTGGGTGGTTCGGCACTGACTCAGGTCTACAAGCAGGTGGGCGCGGTGACGCCGGACGTGAATGATCCGGAAGACCTGAAGGCTTTCTTTGCAGTGATTCAGGGTCTGAATAGTGATGGCAAACTGCTGGCCTACCATGACCGCTCTGATGGCGGCATGTTCACCACAGTCTGTGAAATGGCCTTTGCTGGTCATGTAGGCGTGGATATCAAACTGGATTTGCTGGCTGAGGATCCCACTCACTTTGCCCGCGAGCTCTTTAATGAGGAGCTAGGTGCGGTGATTCAGGTGAAACAGGAAGACACTGAATTTGTGCTGCAACAATTCAGTGGTGCCGGGCTTGGTGAACATACGCTGGTGATCGGCGCTTTGAACGACAGCGATAAGATCCGCTTTTTCTTTGAAGGCGAGGCTGTCATTGATCAGTCGCGAGTCCACTACCAGCGGCTGTGGTCCGAAACCAGTTATCGCATGCAGGCATTGCGCGATAATTCCGATTGTGCCCAGGAAGAATTCGATAGTCTCCTGGACGACAAGGATCCGGGCCTTAACGTGGAGCTGGGTTTTGATCCGGCTGAAAACCCTGCTGCACCGTATATCAACACCGGTGCCAAACCCCGCATTGCAGTATTGCGTGAGCAGGGCGTGAACGGCCAGGTCGAGATGGCTGCGGCCTTTACTCGTGCAGGCTTCAGTGCCATCGATGTGCACATGAGTGATTTGATGGCGGGTCGACAGAAGCTGGCTGATTTTAATGCGCTGGTGGCCTGTGGTGGTTTCTCCTACGGTGACGTGTTGGGGGCCGGAGAAGGTTGGGCCAAGTCCATCCTGTTCAACGGCGCGGTACGTGATCAGTTTGCCGCCTTTTTCGCAAACGAGGACACGCTGGCTCTGGGCGTTTGTAATGGTTGTCAGATGTTGTCCAACTTGCGGTCGCTGATTCCCGGTACGGAACACTGGCCGCATTTTGTACGCAATCGCTCCGAGCAGTTTGAGGCGAGGGTGTCACTGGTCGAAATCCAGCAGTCATCGTCCCTGTTGCTGGAGGGCATGGCAGGTTCCCGGATGCCGGTGGCGGTGGCGCATGGTGAAGGGCGCGCCGAGTTCGCCAATCCGGAACGGCTGGCACAACTCAATACTGAAGCCCAGGTTGCACTGCGTTATGTGGACAATTATGGCAAGGTGACCGAACGCTATCCGGCTAACCCGAATGGATCACCAGAAGGGATTGGGGGCGTGACCTCTGCATCGGGCAGAGTCACGATCATGATGCCGCATCCGGAACGGGTTTACCGTAGCGTGCAGAATTCCTGGCATCCGGACGACTGGGGCGAAGATGCGCCCTGGATACGCCTGTTCAGGAATGCCCGTAAGGTCTTCAGTTAACAGACAGAGAAAAGAAAACCGGGGTTTTCGAGGCTTTGTAAAAACCACTACGATTGCTTATACCGCGTTAAAAATTCACTCAAAATGCTCATGTATCACCTATACACTGCGCTTTTTCATGAATTTTTGCCTTGTCTAAGCTGCTCTCGTAACGTTTTCACACCGCCTCTTATCCCCGGTTTTTTTATGCAAAAAATTTAGGGTACCGCCGGTTCTCCAACATGTTACGGTTCTAAAAAGCTAATTTAGCGGCAAAGCTCACTGCCAATGTAAAAAAATGTATCTGGATGTGATTGTATGTAATTACTGTGCGCCGAAGAATTGGCTGATTGATAAAAATGTGAACAAAAAACCTGCAGGAGTGGGTCAAAATGTCGACATGCGCCCTCAAATTGGGCTTCGGTCTGTTTATTTATGCACACTAATAGAACAGTCATATTTGCCTAAGCATTGAACGGGCCATAATTTTTATCTAGTCTTGTTGACTTTATTAAGTGTCTGAAAAATAAAGATTAAAAGCTTTGGGTCAAAAAATTATCAATTTGAACAGAGGGCAGTCCCAATGGGCAATTCGGGCTGCATTCCAAAAACTTTCCCCAGACTTATCCACAGTTTTTGTGAGTAAGTTTATAAAGTTGGTTGTCATTAACGTTAGACCCCAGTAGCGACGCGGATTCTGCGTTGCAAACAGGGGTGTTTCACCGCGGTTTTACCCAGTCAGGAGGTGTTGATGTACAAGTTTTGTTTCTATGTTCCGGAGTCTGAAGCGGAAAAAGTGAAGAGCGCGGTTTTTTTGACAGGGGCCGGGCAGATCGGGAACTACGATTGCTGTTGCTGGCAGACCCTGGGGACTGGACAGTTCAGACCGCTTTCTGGTAGCCAGCCCTTCATCGGCCAGACCGATCAGCTGGAAACCGTGTCCGAGCTGAAAGTCGAGATGGTATGCAGTGATGAGCTCATTGCGCATGCAGTGCGAGCGATGAAGATTGCTCATCCCTATGAAGAGCCCGCCTATGAGGTATCACGGCTGGAGGATTTCTAGGCGGCTGCTGAACAACCGCCCAGCCGGTACTGAATTACGATTCCTGAAAACGTGGCGGTCGGATGATGTCGGTGACGTGAGTATCGAAGCTTTCCGATTTGCGTTCTTCAAGATAGAGCTCAAGGGTTTTCCGAACCGTGGGGAAAGCCAGTTCGTCCCAGGGAATATCGGCTTCAGCAAACAGTTTGGATTCGAGACTTTCAGGGCCGGCCCCAAACTTGCCGTCAATCAGACGGGCACGAAAAAACATATGCACCTGATCGATCTGGGGTACGTTGATGACGGTGTATAAGCCCTCGATTTCCACTTCGGCTTCTGCTTCTTCCAGGGTCTCTCGCATCGCTGCTTCGGTGGTGGTTTCCTTGTTTTCCATGAAGCCGGCCGGCAAAGTCCAGAAGCCATAGCGGGGTTCAATGGCGCGACGACACAACAGGATCTTGTCCTCATAGACTGGTATCGTGCCCGCAACGATATTCGGGTTTTGGTAGTGGATCATTGTGCAGCTGGTACACACATAGCGCGGACGGTTGTCATCCTCGGGTATTCTGTGCTCGACATCTGCGCCGCACTGACTGCAGTATTTCATTTGCCTTTTCTGCTCCGTTGCCACGAACTATCCGTGTGCTTGAGTGGGTTGCATCATTAACATCACCATGTACCTATGCTAATGTTGGCCGCCGTAAATGTACACGTCGATAGCGACGACCGGCAGTATACATGAATCAGATCGACACCCTGGTAAGTCGCCTGCAGGCGCATGAACCCAAAACCATTGATGCAAACCTCCCTGAGGCGGGCATCCTGGTGCCGGTAACGCGAAACCTGAAAGATCCTTCGATCATCCTGACACGACGGGCTCAGCACCTGAGTACGCACAAGGGGCAGGTGGCTTTTCCCGGTGGCAAGTTCGATGAGGAAGATGGCACGCTACTGAATACAGCCCTACGTGAATGCCACGAAGAGATTGGTGTCGCTCCGCAACAGGTGGAAGTGGTCGGCAGCCTCAGTCAGGTGGTGTCACTGCACGGTATCCGGGTAACGCCCTATGTGGGGCTGGTGGACGAGCATATTCCGCTAACGCCTAATCTGGATGAGCTGGACAGCATATTTAAAGTTCCCATCAGCTTTATCGAGCAGGCCGAACCCAAACGTCGTGATCGCATGACTTACAAGGGGCTGGCCCTGTCTGTCCCCAGCTACGATTACGAACACCAGGATGAGCTTTATGAGATCTGGGGCTTGTCGGCAATCGTACTGGTGGAGCTGGTGAACGTCGCCTTTGATTTCGGTATTCGTATTTTCGAAAAAGAAGATCCGCAATAAGTTGCGACAAAGTGTCGTAATCAACGGGGACACCGATTCAATTGAGGAAAGATAAATGAAGTACGCGCTGGGTGAACTGGTCCCCAAAAAAGTCGGTACGCCGGCGTTCATCGCCCCGAATGCAACGGTGATTGGTGATGTGGAATTGCATGAACAATGCAGCATCTGGTTTGGTGTGGTGATCCGCGCCGAGAATGATCGCATCGTGATTGGGCCGGACTCAAATGTTCAGGACGGTTCCGTGCTGCACGTGGATCCAGGTCGCCCTCTGGAGATTGGTAAAGGTGTCACTGTTGGCCACAAAGCCATGTTGCACGGCTGTTCCATTGGTGACTACAGCCTGATCGGCATTAATGCGGTGGTGCTCAATGGTGCCAAAATCGGCAAGCACTGTTTGATCGGTGCCAATGCTTTGGTTCCGGAAAATATGGTGGTACCTGACGGTTCCATGGTGTTGGGGTCACCGGGTAAGATCAAGCGCGAACTCAGCGCGCCGGAAAAACAGATGCTCGAAGCCAGCGCGGCGCACTATGTACGCAATGGCGAGCGCTATCGCAAACAGCTGGTGCCGGTGGATTGAGTTGGCCATGTATTGAATTGGTCATGTATCGAATAACGATTGATAGATTTTGAAACAGGTAATTTGCTATGACTGAAGTCGCATCCCCCTGCGTCAGCATTTGCGCTCTTGATGAAGACGATGTTTGTATCGGTTGCTATCGCAGTGGTGAGGAAATCACCCAGTGGTCACAGATGAGTAGTGAAGAAAAGCAGGCGGTGATGGAGCAGGTCCGTCAGCGTGAGAGCAAGGCGTACATCTAGGCGACTGGCAACCCGCCAGACACAGCAACAAGCAGCCAGACACACCAACAAAAAGAGGCTTTCGAGATGACCCAAATAGGCACGCCATTATCCCCCTCAGCGAAAAAAGTCCTGTTCTGCGGTGCCGGAGAATTGGGCAAGGAAGTGGTTATCGAATTACAGCGCTTTGGTGTTGAAGTCATTGCTGTAGATCGTTACGCCAATGCACCGGCCATGCAGGTGGCGCATCGCAGTCACGTCATTGATATGCTTGACCCTGATGCCCTGCGTGCTGTGATTGAGTCGGAAAAGCCGGATCTGGTGGTACCGGAGATCGAAGCCATTGCCACCGCAGAACTGGTGAAACTGGAGCAGGAAGGTTTCACTATTATTCCGTCGGCCAGAGCGGTGCACCTGACCATGAACCGTGAAGGCATTCGTCGTCTCGCGGCAGAAGAACTGCAGTTGCCGACCTCGCCCTATCAGTTTGCCGAGTCCTATGAGGCCTTTGTCGCCGCCATCGAAAACATTGGTTTGCCTTGTGTCGTCAAGCCCATAATGAGTTCCTCCGGCAAGGGCCAGAGCCTTGTACGTTCAGCCGATGAGGTGGATGCTGCCTGGGATTATGCCCAGTCGGGTGGTCGTGCCGGGCAGGGCAAGGTCATTGTCGAGGGCTTTGTCGATTTTGATTACGAAATTACCCTGTTAACGGTTCGCCACGGCGGCCAGACCAGCTTCTGTGCTCCCATCGGCCATGTTCAGAAAGACGGTGATTATCAACAGTCCTGGCAACCCCAGCCCATGTCAGAGACTGCACTGGCAAAAGCCAGGCAGATGGCAGAGAAAGTGACCACCAGTCTGGGCGGAAATGGCCTGTTTGGCGTCGAGCTATTTATCAAGGGCGATGAGGTGTATTTCAGTGAAGTCTCTCCCCGTCCCCATGATACCGGTCTGGTGACGCTGATTTCCCAGGATCTGTCCGAATTTGCACTTCACGCCCGCGCCATACTCGGTTTACCGATTCCGGTGATTCGTCAGCACGGACCGGCGGCGTCATCGGTGGTGCTGGTGGAGGGAGAGTCTGAGTCCATTGTCTTTTCCGGTTTTGATACGGCGCTGGCTCAACCCGACACCCAACTTCGCCTGTTTGGAAAACCGGAAGTGGCCGGCAAGCGGCGCATGGGGGTGGGGCTGGCACTGGGCAGCTCAATTGATGAAGCTCGCGAAAAAGCCATTGGGGTATCGTCAGCGATTAACGTGACACTTGCATAGAACGTTGACCTCCATTTCTGATTCAGCAGACACCGGCTTTCCGCCGATCATTGGCGAGCGCGCTCAGGTGCTCATTCTGGGAACACTGCCCAGCGTGCGTTCCCTGGAAGCGCAGGCTTACTATGCGCATCCCCGCAACAGTTTCTGGTGGATCATGTCTCAGCTGCTGGGCTTTGATCCAGGCCTGGATTATCTGGCACGCAAATCCTGTGTAAGGGCAAATGGCATTGCCATCTGGGATGTGATCTCCTCCTGTGTGCGCCCGGGTAGTCTGGATTCCAGCATTCAGCAGGATACACTGGTCGCCAATGATTTTGCAGCGCTGACGCAGCGCCACCCGGAGCTGCGTTGTATCGCATTTAACGGTCAGCCAGCACGTAAACTGTTTCGCAAACATGTCGAATCCATACAGGCCTTGCCGCTCGATAAGATTGATTTACTGATGATGCCGTCAACCAGTCCCGCCCATGCGGCGATGAGCTGGGAAGATAAAATGCAGAGATGGTCAGCGATACTCAAGTATCTGGGCAATTGACTGCAACCACTGATTTCAACACGGGGTAAACAGCCATGGGAGATCAACAAGGCTATCGATCCATCGTTGTGCTGACCGGGGCAGGTATTTCTGCGGAATCCGGTATCCGTACATTTCGTGCGGCGGATGGTTTATGGGAAGAGCATCGCGTTGAAGACGTGGCAACCCCCCAGGGCTTCGCTGCCAATCCCGAGCTGGTGCAGCGTTTCTACAACGAGCGCAGACAACAGTTGCTGCACGGCGATATCAAACCCAATGCCGCTCATCTTGCACTGGCGCGTCTGGAACAGGAATTTTCCGGCAAGTTCACCCTGGTGACCCAGAATATTGACAACCTCCATGAGCGTGCTGGTAGCCAGAACCTGATACACATGCATGGTGAATTATTGAAGATGCGTTGTGATTTCAGTGATCAGGTGTTCGATATTGAAGGGGATCTGACGACCGACGCAATCTGTCCCTGCTGTGGCAAGAGCGGGCGGCTGCGTCCGCATATTGTCTGGTTCGGAGAGATGCCTTTGAAGATGAATACCATCTATCGGGCATTGATGGGCTGTGACCTGTTCCTGTCCGTTGGCACTTCGGGTAATGTTTACCCGGCAGCCGGATTTGTAGAGGAGGCCAAGGCAGCGGGGGCTTATTGCATCGAGTTGAATCTGGAGCCGTCTGCTGTGCACACGCGTTTTGATGAGCATATTTATGGCAAGGCCGGAGAGAAACTGCCCGAGCTGGTTGATCGCTTGCTCGACGTCTAGGGCGCCATGGCCTTCTCTCCCGACTCGTGTCTTCGGATGTCAGTCGTGGCTTATGCCATACTTCTCGAGAATGTCGCGATAGGCTGAGCTGCTCTTGAACTCCCGCAAACCATCGCTAAAGTTCTGGCTCAGCGCCTCAGTGGGCAGGGCTTTGCTGAATACCAGATAGACCGGTTTAGGCGTATCCAGATTTTGCTCGATGGCTTGAATACGCGGCATTTCCAGGGTGTGCAGCGTATGCAGCCCAACGAATCGGTTTACCGCGTAAAAGTCAACGCGACCATGAGCGAGCAGACGCATTCCCTGTTCAAAACTGTCCACCTGAATGGTGGCGATGGCTTCGTCTTCATCAATAATACCTGCATAGGCGTAGCCCCGATTGACGGCAATGCGATGCCCCCGCAGAGACTCGGCGTCAACACTCATCCTGCGATCACAGTCAATGCAGAAAAGCGTACTGACGCTGTAGTTGATGGGCTCCTCGGGGTAATTGAATATTTCGCTGCGCTTTTCGTTATAGCCTGCGTCCAGCAGGGCATGGGCTTCGCCGTTCTCGGTCAGCAATAAGGCCCGCTTCCATGGGAGATAGTCGATGCTGGGGTCGTAGCCCAAAGAGCGCAGAACCGTGAGTGCGACCTCCACATCGACGCCGGCTTGCTCCGGCTGACCAATAACATAGGGCGGCCAGGTGTCGGTGACAATCCTCAGCGCTTTACCTGGTTCGGAAGGTAAGGTGTCAGCGAAGCTGTTACCGGCAAGGCCGCTGGCGAGAATGCAAAGCAGCCAGGGCAAACAACGAATAACACGTAAGATCCGTTCGCCATCCGCGTTCACGAAGAATCCTCGGGGTCATGAGTACAATTCCAGCATAGTTCAAACGCGGGATCATT
Source organism: Oleiphilaceae bacterium (assembly GCA_965230795.1). Taxonomy (GTDB): domain Bacteria; phylum Pseudomonadota; class Gammaproteobacteria; order Pseudomonadales; family Oleiphilaceae; genus PZPK01. The sequence continues at coordinate 1,419,082 of OZ246020.1, forward strand.
GCGTTCTCCACATTTCGGACAGCGCCAGGACGTGGCATGACTCGGGCCATGTATGGCGTCTTCAACAATCTGCGTGGCACGATCCAGGTCGCGTTCATGGACAATCCAGACTTCTGGCCAGACGACCGTGGGTGGCACCTCACCGGCTGCCGAGGCGATGATGTCGTTGCGCGTCTGGCACTCGATGCCCTGATGTTGCAACAGGTTTTTAATGTTGTGTACCAGCACAATGTTGTCGTGACTGAAGACCCTGATCATGACTGCTCTCCGGCCTCTATCTGCCCGCTGCTTTTTACCTGCCCATATTGAAAGATGCTGAAAATAGCCTCACGCATCCACTGGTGAGCGCGGTCATTTTCATAGTTGGCGGGCCAGTACAAATGCCAGTCCAGTTTGGGCAGGTCAAAGGGCAGTTCAAATATCTGCAGATCGTGTTCCCGTGCCAGTGTTTCGGGGATGGTCAACAGCAGGTTGGTGCGTGCGACGATGGGCGGTGCGGCGCGAGAATGTTGTACCCGCAGCATGATATTGCGGTGCAGCCCCAGGCGATTCAGATGCAGATCGATATAGCCCTGTCCTCTGCGCCGGCTGGAGATATGAATGTGGGGCAGGGCGAGATATTGTTCCAGTGTCAGCGTGCCCTGGATGTCCGGATGATCCTGGCGGGCGACACAAACGAAACGATCCTGAGTCAGGGCCTGGTGGGTCAGTTGGGGTTCGTTCAGCAAGGGCACATCGAGGGCAAAGTCCAGTTGACCGGCGGCAAACTCGCGCGCCAGATCACGCCGCTGAATGGCATAACTCTCCACATAAATACCCGGCGCATGGTCCTGCAGGTGCGCCATCAACAGCGGCAGCAGGTAAGACTCCGAGGTATCGTTCATGGCAAAGGAAAAGCGCCGTTTCGAAGTGCGGGGGTCAAAGTCATCATGCTCGTTGAGACTGCTTTCCAGATTCATCAGGGCAAAGCGCACGCGCTCGATGATATTTTCGGCCATGGGAGTCGGCACCATATGCCCGGAGCGTCGCACGAACAGACGATCATCAAAGGTCGCGCGCAGGCGACTCAGGGCATTACTGACAGCGGGCTGAGTGATATGAAGCGCTTCGGCGGCCTTGGTAAGGTTGCGTTCCCGGTAAATTACATCGAACACAATAAACAGATTCAGGTCGACTTTACTTAACTGCATGGCGGTGACATTTCCCTGACAAAGAATGATGCATCAAAAGGGATGATTTACTATAAGTATTGTTAATTTATCCCAATAAATAAAATAAATTTCAATGATAATTTGTCCCCTGCTTATAATGCCTGTCTCTTTTTCGAGGTGTCCCTGAAGAGGGTGCCGAAGCCGCCCAGGGGTCGAGTGTCGACCGACAGTGCAGGAGCAAGCGCATGAATTTTGAGTACTCCGATAAAGTTAGAGATTTGATGAAACAGGTGCAGAGCTTCCTGGATACGCATCTGTACCCCATTGAGCAGGAACTGCAGGACAGCATTGATAACGCCCATGGCGAGGCGCGCTGGGTGATTCCCCAGCAGCTGGAAGAGCTGAAAGCAATCGCCAAGGCCCAGGGCCTGTGGAATCTGTTTCTGCCGGAAAGCGAGCATGGCTATGGTCTGAGCAATCTGGAATATGCACCCCTCGCTGAAATCATGGGTCGCAGCCGGTTTGCTTCCGAAATCTTCAACTGCAGTGCGCCGGATACCGGCAATATGGAAGTGCTGGTGCGCTACGGCACCGACGCCCAGAAAGAACAATGGCTCAAACCTTTGCTGAATGGTGAAATCCGTTCCGCCTTCGCCATGACCGAGCCGGATGTGGCCTCCTGCGATGCCACCAATATTGAAACCCGCATTGAGCGTGATGGTGATGAGTATGTGATCAACGGTCGCAAGTGGTACATCTCCGGTGCCTGTGATCCGCGCTGTAAAATTCTGATCGTCATGGGCAAGACCGATCCGGGTAATGACAACAAGCATTTGCAGCAGTCCCAGGTTCTGGTGCCCACCGATACGCCGGGAGTGCAGATCATTCGACCCATGAAAGTATTCGGCAATGACGATGCGCCGGAAGGCCATGCGGAAATCGTCTTCCAGAATGTGCGCGTGCCGGCCGAGAACATTATTCTGGGTGAAGGACGTGGCTTTGAGATTGCCCAGGGGCGTTTGGGCCCGGGTCGTATCCACCACTGTATGCGCTTGGTTGGCGCTGCCCAGCGCGCCTTCGAAATGATGTGTGTCCGCGCCGAGCAACGTATTGCCTTTGGTCGTCCCCTGAGCAAACAGGGGTCGGTGCGTGAAGATATTGCCAACAGTTATTGCGAGATTGAGCAGGCACGTCTGCTGACCCTGAAAGCCGCGGATCGCATGGATCGGGTGGGGAACAAGGGTGCGAAAGACCTGATTGCGATGATCAAGGTGGTTGCACCGCAAATGGCCTGCCGGGTGATTGATCGGGCCATTCAGTTGCACGGTGCGGCCGGTCTCAGTCAGGATTTCTTCCTGGCGCAGGCCTACCAGATGGCGCGAACCATCCGTCTGGCCGACGGCCCGGATCAGGTGCATATGATGCAACTGGGGCGGGGACTGGCGGCCGGTTATTCCGCCATGGCTCTACAAAACATGCGCAAATAGGAGCGGAGCATGACGAATCAGGTTGACTCACTCGATGAAGCGAAACTGGCTGACTACCTTGCCGGGCATATAGAAGGTTTCAAAGGGCCATTAAGCGCCACCAAATTTTCCGGCGGGCAGTCCAATCCAACCTTCAAGCTGGAAGCCGCATCCGGGGTTTACGTGCTGCGGCGCCAACCGCCGGGCAAGTTGCTGAAATCCGCCCATGCGGTAGATCGTGAATTTCGGGTGTATCAGGCTTTGGCCAATACCGATGTACCGGTGCCAAAGGTGTATCACCTTTGTGAAGACCGGGACGTGATCGGCTCCATGTTCTATGTGATGGAGTGCTGTGACGGGCGCATCTTCTGGGATGCCGCGCTGCCTGAGCTGGACAGCAATGAACAGCGCACGCAGGCCTATGATCAGATGAATCAGGTGCTGGCAGCCATTCATAGTGTCGATGTCGCCTCCGTGGGCTTGTCTGACTATGGCAAACCGGGCAATTATTTTGAGCGTCAACTGGGGCGCTGGACCCAGCAATACCGTGCCTCGGAAACTCAGACCATTGAAGCGATGGATAAACTCATTGCCTGGCTGGAAGAACATATCCCGGAAGACGACGGTCGGGTGTCGCTGGTGCATGGGGATTTCCGTCTCGACAACATGATTTTTGCGCCGGATGAGGCGCGCATTATCGCTGTACTGGATTGGGAACTCTCGACGCTGGGCCATCCCTTTGCCGATCTGGCATACCAGTGCATGCAGTTACGTATGCCCGCCAATTCTGGCAACATGAGTGGCCTGGCCGGTGCGGATCGTGCTGCGCTGGGCATACCCACTGAAAAAGAATACGTGGCCAAATATTGCGAGCGTATGGGGATCGATAAGATCGATCACTGGGCGTTTTATCTGGCCTTCAGTTTCTTCCGGCTCGCGGCCATTGCCCAGGGTGTCGCCAAGCGCGCGCTGGATGGCAATGCCTCCAATAAGGAAGCCATGAAGGTCGGTGCCTTTGTAGCGCCCCTGGCCATGGCGGCTTTGGGCGTGATTAAGACCGAAGCCTGATGGCGCGCAAGGCCAGCCGTATTGATGCATTAAGCACTGCTTACACGACTACACGTGCAGGAAAATAAGGACACACACATGAAAGCGATTGTTTGTGAAGAATTCGGACCGATTGATTCTCTGGTCTACAAAGATGTGGAAGAACCCCAACCGGGCAAAGGTGAAGTACGCGTTAAGGTGCTTGCCACCGGTGTGAACTTTCCCGATGGACTGCTGGTGCAGGGTTTGTATCAGGTTAAGCCTGAGCGGCCTTTTGTACCGGGCGTGGAATTCTGCGGTGAAGTGGAAGCGCTGGGTGAGGGTGTGAAGCATCTGAAAATCGGCCAGCGTCTGATTTGCACCAACCGGTCCTATGGCGGCTTCGCTGAGAAGGCCATTGTCAATGCCAAGCTGGTTATGCCGGTGACGGATGATGTCAGCAATGTGGATGCGGCGAATATCATGTGTGCCCACGGTACGGCCCATCATGCGCTGAAGCAGCGCGCCAAACTCAAAGCCGGTGAAACCCTGGTAGTACTGGGTGCTGCTGGTGGTACGGGTATTGCCGCGGTGCAGATTGGTAAAGCCATGGGGGCACGCGTTATTGCCGTATGTTCGTCGGCGGAGAAGCTGGAAATGGCGAAGGCCAACGGCGCTGATGAACTGATCAACTATACCGAGACTGATCTGAAAACGGCTGTCAAGGAACTCACCGATGGCAAGGGTGCCGATGTAGTCTATGACCCGGTGGGTGGTGATGCCTTTGATGCCTGCACCCGGGCGATGGCACGTAACGGCCGATTACTGGTGATTGGTTTTGCCTCCGGTCGCATTCCGCAACTACCGGTCAACCTGGCGCTGGTTAAAGAATACGCGGTAATGGGAGTATTTTGGGGTAGCTTTGTGACCCACGAGCCGATGGTATTTTTGCAGAACATGCAGGAGCTGTTTGCCTGGTACAAGGAAGGCAAAGTGCACCTGGAAACCGATGAAGTCTTCCCATTATCACGAACCAACGAAGCGCTGGCGAAAGTCATGAATCGCCAGGTTAAAGGCAAGGTTGTGGTGGTACCCGATGCATTGATCGATTAATGCATTCATCAATAAGGGAGTGGCAGGCCAGAGCGGTCTGTCACTCGTTTGACTCGATTTGAAAAGAGGAACAACACGTGGCAACAAATTTATTTGATCTGACGGGCAAGATCGCCCTGGTTACCGGCGCCAGCCGCGGTATTGGCGAAGCCATTGCAAAACTGTTGGCCGAGCAGGGGGCTCACGTGATTGTCTCCAGTCGCAAAATTGACGGCTGTCAGCTGGTCGCCGATGCGATCAAGGAAGCAGGCGGTTCTGCCGAAGCGCTGGCCTGCCACGTGGGTGACATGGATCAGATCAAGCAAACCTTCGACACCATTCGCGAGACCCACGGACGTCTGGATATTCTGGTGAATAACGCCGCGGCCAACCCATATTTTGGTCATATTCTGGATACCGATCTGGCGGCCTACAACAAGACTGTCGACGTCAATATTCGTGGCTATTTCTTCATGTCCATCGAAGCCGGCAAGCTGATGAAGGCAAACGGCGGCGGCAATATCGTCAATACCGCATCCATCAATGGTTTGCAGCCCGGGCACATGCAGGGCATCTATTCCATCACCAAGGCGGCGGTGATTAACATGACCAAGTCTTTCGCCAAGGAATGTGCGCCTCTGAATATTCGCGTTAATGCTCTGCTGCCCGGATTGACCAAGACCAAGTTCGCTGGTGCCCTGTTTGAAAACGAGCAGATGCACAAGGCAGCCATGCAGATGATCCCCATGCATCGTCATGCCGAACCCGAAGAAATGGCTGGCACCGTTTTGTATCTGGTGTCCGACGCCAGCAGCTACACCACCGGTGAATGTGTGGTGGTGGATGGTGGTTTCACGATCTGATCAAAGCTGAAGTCTGTCCCGGCGTGTTCGGGGCAGTTACAGTTTTCCTTTGCCGCGGCCTTCCGTCGCGGTCATCAATCAGTCTATGACGCAAGTATTGCAGACATAGAATAGAGAACAGTGAGTAGAGAATCGAGATGGATGCATTATTGGATTTTTCCGGCCAGAGTGCGCTGATTACCGGCGCGGCCAGTGGCTTTGGTAAAGAACTGGCACTTGAACTGGCTGCACGGGGCGCGCAACTGACGCTGGCCGATTTCAATGCCGAAGGGCTTGCCGAAACGGTTGCCCAGGCTGAAGCGAAGGGTGCCAAAGTGATTTCCCTGGTGGGTGACGTCTCTCAGGAAAGCCACGCGGAAGAATTGGTCAAAGCAGCGGTCGATACTTTCGGCAAGCTGGATATCGCGGTCAACAATGCCGGTATCGCACCGCATTTGGGACCTATCACCCAGCTCGATGGGGACACCCTGACCAAGCAACTTGATGTCAATACCAAAGGGGTCGCCTTTGGTCTCAAATATCAGCTTCGCGTTATGGCCGCTCAGAAGAGTGGGGCGATTCTGAATGTCAGTTCCATGGCCGGGCTGGGTGGCACGCCCATGGGCAGCAGCTACGGCGCCGCCAAACATGCGGTGATCGGTTTGACCAAAACCGCCGCGGTGGAATTTGGCGGCATGAATGTGCGGGTCAATGCCATTTGTCCGTTCTTTACCCAGACGCCGATGGTGGATAACCCCATCATGAATCCCAATGGCAATATTGAAGACGTGAACAAGAATCTGGCCCGAGGCTGCCCCATGAAACGCATTGCGCGCGTGGAAGAAGTGGTCAATGTCATGGTGATGATGCTGTCGCCAGCCAATACCTACATGAATGGTATTGCGGTTCCTGTGGACGGTGGTATGTCGGCGATGTAACCTGTGAAGCTTTCTGTGTCGGCATGGAATGATCCAATTTGCCAGCCGGTCGTATTCACAGTTCCATAAACAAATCACTCAATGAATCTCGGAGCATGAAGGAATGGCTAAACGTAGAGAGTTTGACGTAATTATCTGGGGCGCCACGGGCTTTACCGGCCGTCTCGTCGCGGAGTATTACCTTGCCCAGTATGGTGTGGACGGTGATCTGAAATGGGCCATGGGTGGTCGCAGTCAGAACAAGCTTGAGGCGGTGCGTGCCGATCTCGGCAATGACCTCATTCCCCTGGTAGTAGCAGATAGCCATGACAAAGCCTCTCTCGATGCCATGGTGCAGCGCACCAAAGTGATCTGCACGACGGTTGGCCCTTATGCGCTCTATGGTGACGAACTGGTGGCTGCCTGTGTTGAGCATGGTACCGACTATTGTGATCTGGCTGGTGAAACCCAGTGGATTCGTCGCATGATTGATCAGCATGACGAAGCGGCCAAAGCATCCGGTGCGCGCATTGTGCATTGTTGCGGTTTCGACTCGATTCCTTCCGACATTGGTACCTTCTTCATTCAGCAACAGGCCAAGGAGAGCAAGGGTGAATACTGCCAGCAGGTAAAAATGCGCCTGAAGTCGGCCAAGGGCGGATTCAGTGGTGGTACCTATGCCAGCATGAACAACGTCATGGCCGAAGCCGCCAAAGATCCGGCCATTTATAAAGTACTGTTTAATCCCTACGGTCTGAATCCTCAGGGAGAAATGCAGGGACCGGACAAGGCAGATCTGAAGTCGGTGAAATTCGATGAAGACGTCAAGGCCTGGATCATGCCCTTTATCATGGCTGCCATTAACACCCGCGTGGTACGTCGCAGTCATGCGCTTCAGGGTTATCCTTATGGCAAGGATTTCATGTATGACGAAGCCATGATCAGCGGTCGCGGATTAAGCGGTCGACTCAAGGGCTTCGTTGGCCTGGCAGGACTGGCGGCAATGATGGCCGGCAAACCGGATTCCTTTTACAAGAAACTGGTCAATAAATTCTTTCCCGATCCCGGAGAAGGGCCATCACGGGAAGAACGTGAATCGGGCTACTACAACTTCAGCGTGGTAGGTAAGTTCAAGGACGGCAGTCGAATCGTCGCGCGCATCACCGGTGACCGGGATCCGGGCTATGGCTCCACCTCGAAAATGCTGGGTGAGAGTGCTGCCTGTCTGGCGAAAGACAAGCGCAAATCACCGCGCGTGTCCGGGGTTATGACGCCCGCATCTGCCATGGGAAAACCGCTGCTCGAACGCTTGCAGAACAATGCCGGTGTGCGTTTTAGTGTGGTGAGTGATTGAAGGTCTGAGGCCTGAGGTCGGACGTCTGACGACGGACGCTATTTAAAGGGCGGGAGAGGCTGTGGTGTTTGCGTTTGAAGCCAGACGCCAGACGCCAGACGCCAGACGACTTCCTTCTTTCCCCATTTCCTTTCATAATGGTCGTCATACCATCATACATGGGAGACGGCCATGTTAAAGATGAAGTCCAAATGCGAGGCCTGTGAAACCAGGCTGGAGCTGACAGATGAAGCCTTCATCTGTTCCTACGAGTGTACCTTCTGTCCCGAGTGCACGGTCAATTTCGATCATATCTGCCCAAACTGCGAAGGCGAGCTAACAAAACGCCCAACCCGCGTTAAGGGGGTTGTTGCCGCCGCGGCGGGGCAGCTCAAGCGCAGGTTATTCGGGTCCTGAAAAGCGTTGTGATTGTTTCGACGAAGTGGCGTCGTCGAAATCCGGCGACTATAGTCATCAAAAGACTTTGATCCGCTATCTGGGGATCAAAGTCCGGTTCACTGGCGGTTTTACCGCGCTTTCTGTCGAAGTGATTGTTGAGACCCGAAATGCAACGATTGGCAAGCTTTATCGCAATCAACATCGTCATGATTGGAGCCCTTTTTGCTGAATTACCGCCTGAAACATCATATGAAGTCGGTGTCGAAAGCATTGACTATTATCCACACTATGCCTTCGAAAATGGTGAGCTGGTCGGTTTTGCACGACGACTCTTTGATGCCTTTGCTGAGTGGAAAGGCATTGAGTTTAGATATAAGGCTTATCCAGTCAAGCGGTTGGATCTGGCATTCCTGAACAAAGATTTCATCGATTTCAGATACCCCGCCAATCCCAAATGGGATGAAAAGTACCAGTTTTCCGGGGAGCTGTACTACAGCCATCCGATCGTCGCTTATACGGACGGTGCCGTGGTCCTTGACGGCAACAAAGGTCGGGGGATCGCCGCGATAGACAGGCTAGGTACCATTCGTGGTTTCAATCCCTTTCCTTACCTGGGCTTTATCAAAGAAGGTCGCATGGACGTGGTTGAGGTCAGTACCTTTGAATCCTTGTTGGAGATGGTACGGATGCAACGAGTCGATGCGGCCTATATCAATGTTGAGATTGCCCAATACTTGATCGGCTACGGAGCGACCGATGCGACGCGTCCATTAATCTATGATCCGGCATTGCCGCATACGAATGATCATTACCACCTTTCGACTCGAAAATTTCCGGGGCTTCTGGCGGACTTCAATCGCTTTCTGGAAACAGAGAAAAGCCGCGTTGATGATTTAAAACATGCGATGGGTCTCGGAGATGCTCGGGATTGAGTATCCGTTTGACCCGGTACCCTTGAGATCAACGAAGCCGAAGTCGTCTCAGACACTCCCGCGCCTGAAGACGCGACTGATCATGCCTCGCGGTGAACACGGTTGGCACTCATCCAGAATAGTGTACGCCCATTCATCCGAGAGTGCTTCTGCTTGTCTTCGGGAATGAATGCGTTAGTTTGATACCCATTTTTTAAAGACGTGATCGACAAAGCCTTCATCCAACATGGATTGGATTGCCTGGTTAATGGCATCAATATTTTTCGCATAGGGAGACGCTTTTGACACGCCTAAAAACAGTGGCAGTTCATTACCTGGTTTATATTGCGCCTTCTCCAATTTATCGCTGTGTTTCGTTTCTCTGATTTGATAGGCCACCTGCGGATCGGTACCTATAAACGCATCTAAACGATTCGCAGCTAACATCTCGATCAGCTGAATCTCTTTGACGACGCCAAATTTTCGAATGTTGGTGTCATCGTTAAACGGATCAAAATAGGCTGACTTGTTGACGTAACCGACTTTCAAATCATACAAATCCTCATATTTTCGAAGAATATGTGCGTTTCCTTTTTTCACATAAAAAACGGTCGTCAATGCATACACGGGAGGATGGGTGTATAAAACATATTCAGCCCGATCTTCGCGATATGCCAGCGAAACCAGTCCGTCCAAACTACCTTCTTTCATCTTGAATAAACAACGCGCCCATGGGCACCTGGAAAAAACGATCTCCAGCTTGAGGCGCTTTCCTATTTCATTCCAGATATCAACATCTATCCCCTGGACGTCTTGTTCGGCATATATTCTGAAAGGGGGCCAGTGTGTGATTCCCACTTTGAATTCATCAGCATTCGAACGCGATAAGCCTCCGGCGATGACAAAGACGACGATGAAAAATCTCTTCAAAAGACACGACATAAAGCTGTTCTTTCGTATGTTGATACTGCCTTGCTTCCAACAAGCGTGTGGGAAACCGTGTTGAGAAAACACGACACGAAACCGCTGGACTGGTCTATTCGATGGGCCAGTTTTCCCCTCGCTTCTTTCCTCTAACTATAGACTAATTGCGTGACGATTGATTTTCATACAGGGGCTCGAATAGTCTCTCGCCTTACAAAAGCGCAGCGCCGGGATCAACGACATGACTTCTGCTTTGGCGGCGACCGCAGAATGATTCCTGAGTCCAGGCAGACAGGCTACTGACGCAAGACCAAGTCGTTTTCGCGTGCAGTAGACGGTGAGTATCCGGTCCAGCGCTTGAACGCGCGTCCGAAATTGGATTGATCCTCAAACCCCAGTAACTGCGCAACCTGAGCGATGGGAATACTGGTGGCCTGCAGGTATTGTCTGGCCAGTTCCAGCCGGACACTATCCAGCTGTTTCTGATAACTCGTTCCCAATGAACTCAGTTTGCGTCGCAGTGTGCGTGAGGACATGCAGAGTTCACCAGCCGCTCGATCCAGTGATGGAAAGTGTCCTGCTTCCTGCAGAATGACTTCACGTAACTGCGCCAGCAGGCCTTCCCGCTTGATTCGGGTTTTAAGCTGGTTGTCACACAGGTGGCGCGCCAGCGATGCCGTCATCGGATCGGCGGAATTGAGCGGATAATCATAATCCCCGACATTCAGTTGAATGGCGGCCCTGTCCTGATCGAATCGCACATTTACATCCAGCAAATGACTAACCTGATTCCAGTCCTTGGGTTCCGGATAAGGTACCGCAGCTTCAAAAAAGCTGATTTTTTCCTGGGTCAGCGTGCGCAGCACATTCACCAATGAGCTGAATATGCTCATGAACATAAAGTGCCGGATCTCGCCATAATCCAGAGCCTCTTCGAAGCGGATTTCAAACCGGCTGGCATCGTGATAGAGCTGGGGCCGTATCAGTGGTGCACGCAACTCAAAATAGCGGACGATGGTCGTTAGCGCATCACCGAGGGTACTGCAGGCCATGGCGGCGTATCCGACAATGCCCATGGCATTGAGATCAAGGCGTTTACCAAAGGCGATTCCCAGGTGCGGGTCGTCCGTTAATCGCAACGCATTGAGAATCAGCGGTTGGTGCTGGGTAAAGGCGACCAGTGTTGAATCGTCCATCAATGCGTCAGGAGAAACGCGGGTGCCTTCCAGTAGCGCCTCCAGGCTGTAGCCGTCGGATGCCAGCCAGCGCACCAGCAAGGCCGGGTAATAAAGTGGAATGACCGGGTCATCCGGATTCAGGGAAGGTAGCAGTTGGACCATAAGTGTCCGGCACCTCAGCGAAGTCTCTGGTAGGTATGAGTATATCGCTGGAGATAGGTTTGGCCACATATGACCAGTAACTCGTCCGTTTTTGCGTATAGCCCGTCGCCGTTCAAGCGTAAGCTGAGACCTCTCTGTGAGGTAAGTTTTGGCCAGGGTGCGCAATGATTGAACGACTCGACTGTGATGTATTGGTGGTCGGTTCCGGAGGGGCCGGAACTGCCGCGGCCTGTGCGGCGATGGAGCAGGGCGCGAGCGTGATCCTGGTCAGCAAGGATCCCATGGTGTGTTCGGACACCAAGATATCCGAGGGAATTATCTCGGTGCGTGCCAGTGGTGGTGAGGACGATACACCAGAGGCACTATCACGCAACCTGCGAGTACAGGGGGATGACCTCGCAGAACCGGAACTGCCGCGTGTGTTTGCGGAGGATTCCCGAGCGACCTACGATTGGTTGCAGTCCCAGGGACTCGTATCCGAGCAGGATCAACAGGGGCACCCGCTCCCTTTATCGATCCCCATGGGCGGCCACACTCATGCCCGATCGGTTCCGCATCGCAATGGAGGGCTCGATATGGGGCATGCACTATGGCATGCGATCCACACATCGGGTGAGCACCAACAGCCGCTGACGACACTTGAAGATGCCTGGGTACTGGAACTGTATCGAACGGAACAGGGCGTTGTCGGGGCGCTGATATATCAGGCGAAGACCGGGCGTTTTGTTTCGATTCGGGCACCATCTACCGTGCTGGCCTGTGGCGGTGTCAGCACCCTCTATTTTCCCAATACCGACACCATGCGCGGCAATACCGGTGATGCCTATGCGCTGGCCTTGAAGGCAGGCGCACAACTGGTGGATATGGAGCAAATTCAATTTATCCCTTTTGCCGCCGTGAAGCCCGCTGCCTACCGGGGCTTGATTGTGGGTGAGCCGATTATTACCGGACTCAAAGGCAAACTGAGAGATGCCAACGGTAAGGTGATTCTTGCAGAAATGATGGGGCGCACGCGTGCCGAATGTGCAGCAGCCATTGCCAGGGCGGTGGCGCGTGGCGACGGCAGCGAACACCAGGCCTGCTTTCTGGATTTGCGTGACAACTTGCAGGGAGGCGCTGGCGAAGAGTATCTGGCACTGATGCGGGCACGCATTCCAGGCATCCTGAATGTGGTTAAAGCATCGATGGGCAAAGCGGCAGCGCGGTTCGAACAAGCCTGGGAGGTGCGGCCCTCGGCACACTACTGCATGGGAGGCGTTCGTGCGACCGCCAAGGGTGAAGCCATTGGCGACAACGAACAGGTCATAGCCGGTCTGTATGTGGCGGGTCAGGCGATGGGAGGCCTACACGGTAGCAACCGTTTGGGGTCCACCTCGCTGGCGGAAACCGCCATCTTTGGTCGACGTGCCGGACGGGCGGCTGCTTTGCGCGCTCAAGCTGGCGTGCAGAAACCATCAATCAATGAGCAGGAATCTCGCTGGCTGGCACATTATCGTGCACGCTTCGGTCAGAAGGGCCGCCATGGGCCCATTGCTCTGATGCGCTCACTGCAAAAATGTTGCTGGGAGGGCATTGGTCCCGCCAGAGATGCCGAGGGAATCAAGGCTGTACTCACTCACATTACCGCAACGCGAAGCAAGCTGGCGGACCTGTGCATCGATGCAGACCCCATCTGGAATCAGGCGTTTATTGATTCAGTAGAGCTGGAAAATCTATTGGCCTGCGCCGAGGCGATCGCCTTGTCTGCTAGTCATCGCCGCGCTTCTCTGGGGGCGCATGTGCGTCTCGACGAAACGAAGGGAAGGGCTGACGCACATGGTTCGCTCTGTGTCTTCCGGCAGGGTCAGCAGCTTCAGCTCATGACCCTGCCGCGTTCACGATCATCACGACTGGATACCTTGCGGGTGAAAGGATATCAGGCACTCAAGGTGCGTGGTATCCGCCTGATCAATCGCCTGCCCATGACGCTTCAGGATGCCCTGGTGGCGAAGATGTATCGCCGCGCTCGCGGCGGGGGAGCTCACGTAGGGGACAGGCAGGACGCAAAAACAGATTCGCACAGTAAAATGGGGAGCGTACCGAGATGAAGATTCACATCGATATGTTTCGCGCCTCGCGTGGCGAGGCCTTGGAGCTTGAATGCAAAGCGGATTCCGGTGAGCGTCCGATGGCACTGGATGCTTTGCTGCAAGCCCAGGAAACAGCGCAGCATGATCTGGCCTTCCGCAATGGATGTCGCAATGGCTTGTGTGGCGTCTGTACCGTCAATATCAACGGTAAACCGCGTCTCGCCTGTCGCACAAAACTGCGCGACGGCGATGAACTTAGTGCAGCAGGCGGCTTGCCCCGGATAAAGGATCTGATCGTCGATCGCGAGCCGGTTAATCGTCCATTACAGGGAATTATCCCCATTGCCGGGGCGACCCATATGGCGCACTCTGAAGCTGAATATGTCCCCCAGTCCCGAGAAGCCTACCTTAACCTGAATCGTTGTATAGAGTGCTATGCCTGTCTTGATGGCTGCCCGATGCATGAAGCCAATACGCTTTCTGAACCTGAGTCCTGGACGCAGGGTAACCCCTATGCCATGTTGCGGATTCAGCAGGCGCGGCTGCATCCTCATGCCGATTCATGCACGGACGCCGCTGCCATGCAGTTGGCGGATGACCTGGGACTGGCGACCTGCATCGACTGCAAGGGCTGTCGTTGTGGTGTCGGTATCGACCTGAAAAAGGATGTGATCCGGCCCCTGCTGACCCGTGCCGCCGAGATCGATAAGAAGGCGGCGGATTCACAATCGGCTGATGGGCCTGACGAAAGAGAAGGGAAGCACCGCTTATGAAGCTGAAACAGCATCTGATGCCCCACGTGGCTGCATGTTTGTCCAGTCACACCCTCAAACAGATTCGGCGGAAGGCTCATGGTCTTGGCAGAAGCCTGCGACTGCGCGAGCACCGGCTGGATGTGTTTTTGAAACTGGATGACCCCTACAGCTATTTGCTGGTGCAGGTTCTGGAATCACTACGCGCGCGTTTTCGGGTGAACATCTGCGTTTATGTAGTTCAGACCTTGCCCGCAGATATGTTTCCGGAGCCCGGCATGTGGGCCACACAAGCGGTGGATGATGCCCGCTGGCTGGCCTCGTTATATGGGCTCGTTGCGCCCGCGCAGGCAAGCGATTGCGAAAACCTTCGACCCGTGCAAGCCTTCTTGCCCGCCTTGCTGGACGCCGAGCGTCAGCGAAACCTGACAGCCATGGTAGAGGTCTTTCACGCCTACTGGCAGCAAGGCCAACCGGCGGACACGGCCGCGTCCTCTATCAATATCGACGCCGGACTCCGAAGCAATGAGGCCCGTCTCCGAAAGCTGGGCCACTACGCCAGCGCGATGCTGTATTGCGAAGGCGAGTGGTACTGGGGGCTGGACCGGCTGGATCATCTTGAGCGGCGCCTGATTGAGGAAGGCGCGGCGCGCGCCGACGAGGAAAGCGTGCGTTTTGAACGCACCTGGATGGACGACGGCCAATATTCTGTTCAGGCAAATTCGGAACGCCCACTGGTGATGTACTTTTCCGCTCGCAGCCCCTACTCCTATCTCGGGCTGGAAAAAGCCGCCCGCTTGCAAGGGCAACTGGGTGTAGAGCTGATTATCAAACCGGTACTGCCCATGGTGATGCGGGATATGCCAGTACCCGATCGTAAAAAGATGTACATCTTTCTCGACACCAAACGCGAGGCAGACAAACTTGGTATTCCCTATGGACGTGTGGCCGATCCCCTGGGGGCCGGTGTTGAACGCTGTTATGCGTTATTTCGCTATGCTGAGTCTCGGGGTAAGGGCCTGGACTATCTGCTGAGTTTTGCCCGGCGGGTCAATGCCGAAGGCGTGCGTGCCGATACCGATGCGGGCATGCAGCAGATAGTGGAGGCGGCGGGTCTCGACTGGTCAGACGCGAAACCGCTGCTTGCCGACGCCTCCTCTGCCAATGCCGACTGGCGCGTCTGGGCCCGGCAAAACCTGGACGAACTCTACCGTCATGGCCAATGGGGTGTGCCCTGTTTTCGCTATGGCGATCTTTGTGTCTGGGGGCAGGACCGTTTGCGACGTATCGAACACGTTATCCGGAATGAATCCTCTTCTTGAATTCAGACTTTTTTAAACATTGAGACAACCAAGGTACATCACCCATGACTTCCCAGGTATACGATATCTATGTGTTCCACCGCTCCTATTTTTGCGGAAAAATGCTGGCCTATTTGCGCTACAAGGAGATTCCGCATCGCGCCATTTACAAGAGCCTGGCGGAGGTCGGCGGCACGCTGATGAAGCACACCGGTTTGCGTCAAATGCCCGTGGTGAACACCCCTGACGGCGAATGGCTGCAGGACACCACGCCGATGATCGAATGGTTTGAGCAACGTTTCACTGACTCGCCGGTTCTGCCGAAGGATCCGGCCCTCGCTTTTTTGACGCGTCTGCTTGAAGACTACGCGGATGAGTATCTGTGGCGACCCGCCATCTACTATCGCTGGATGAGCGAAGAGGATCGTTACATGTACAAGCATCTGTTTGTGGATGAGTTTGTCGGCGGCTTCTGGACCTTTGCCAAACCCTTGCGATGGCTGGGTGGCAAGCTGGTGCACAAGCATCAGCGGGACAAGTTTCTGTATGGCGACGGCATGACAGAGCAGAACAGGGCGCATGTCGAGAGCGTCTATATCCATACCCTCGAACGCCTGGAAGCCATCTTCCAGGTTCAGCCTTATTTACTGGGGGATCGACCCAGCATGGCGGACTTCGGCTTCTTTGGTTCCATGTTCTGGCATTTCAGTTGCGATCCCACATCCAATCGCATCATGCAGGAGCGGGCGCCGGGCGTGAATGAGTGGGTAGCGCGAATGTGGAATGCGAAGGCATCGCGCATGAAGGATGCCAGCTTTGTTGAATCCAATGGAGAGCTACCGGCCGGATGGGAGCCCTTGCTGACGGACCTGTGTCGTCACTATCTACCGTATCTCGAAACCAATGCGATCGCCTTTGCCGAAGGTGAGAAGCAGTTTGATTGGGAAGTGGAGGGCTATCGTTATCCTGGTGTGCACGTGAGTCCTTATCGACTCTGGTGCCGCGAGCGACTGCAGCAGCATTTACAGGCGCTGGATGATACATCCCATGCAACGGTTCAGCGTATTCTGACGCAATACGGTGGCTGGGATGCGCTGGTCTCCCATACGGACATACAGTCCAACTGGGATCCGGAAGGTATTGCTCCGCTCTGTAAGCCCGGCCCGGTACCGCTCAAGCATAAATTACTGGCGCGATTTACCGGCACCAATCATGTCAGAACAGAACGTCTATGGCGATAATGCCGTTGACCCTGAGTGACTGAATGCGCAACGCATCGTGAATTGCATCTGGCCTTATTGGCTGAGCAACGGGTTCGGGAACCTTTCCCTGGCAGAAGTTATTTTGAGGACCCCATAATAAAAAATGAGGGAGAACCCGAACTGTTTCGATAGACAGTTATAATAGGACATGCCCTGGAATCGAATATCAGGTCTCGTGTTAAACGAAATCGGCATTCCCGCTTTCACGCAAATGGAAAACTAAGTCTATGATTTTCAAAGCCTAAAAATCTGGTTTCCGTATTTCATAAGAATTTTGGAGTCGCAATAAAATTCATTCTCAATTTTGACAACAGGAAGTGGATCAAGAAATTGATGTCAAAGGCTATAAATCATTGAAATTAAAGTGTAAGTTTTTAGTTTTTATCACGGGACATGAAATGCGGGGTTCGGGTTTCATAAGAATTCCGTGTAATACACTGTTGGTGCCACAGGCCCCAACAGCCAGAAAGAATCCGTTAACGGATTGGCAGATCTTGCCGATTGACAGGCCAGGACATGGCCGAACTTCCAAAAATATGGTATCTCTTGAAGCCTTGCGTAGGCTGTTCAAGCTTGCTTGAAAACAGACCGAGCAAACATCGCTTCAAGACAAGACATTCAATAAATGCCAATACACAGGTGGCGACTCGGGCAGGGCCTGGGAGTCTTTCGAACACTATTTGATAATTTGCCAAGTAGTGAAGGGAAGCGATCTGAAGCGAGTCCGTGCTGAGTCACCAACAGCGCGATCAGCGTGACCCTTCGGGCACGCTATCTAAGATTGTTAAATGTAATAGGGAAATCTCGCTATCAACAAAATAAGGAAAGTCCTTTCGGACGAATTAAAGCTTCTCACTTTTCGCCAATTCAAACTGGATATATCAATTTTTAATTGGTACTTAGCCTTCGGTATAGGCTTTACTTGGCTATGCGGTATTGGTAGGTACTGGGATAATCCAAGAGCTGATCTTTGGCAATACTTAGGGTTAGGTTCGGTTGGTTATATTTTTGTTCTGGCATTCATTTTGTGGGTGGTTATATTGCCACTAAAACCTGCAAACTGGAGCTATAAAAATGTTCTGCTGTTTGTATCTTTAACATCACCGCCAGCCATTCTCTATGCAATACCCGTTGAGCGGTTTATGTCTTTGCAATCGGCTCAGTTAGCCAATGTTTGGTTTTTGGCTGTAGTCGCTATCTGGCGTGTCGCTCTATTACTAAAATATCTTATAAATTCAGCTCGCTTGTCTGGTCTTTGTGTTCTTGTAGCCACGCTTTTGCCGTTAACGCTGATTGTCGCAGCGCTAACAGCTTTAAACTTAGAGCATGTAGTTTTTAAAATTATGGCAGGCCTCGAAGAACACGAAAAATCAGCTAACGATAGCGCTTACATGATACTTTTAGTCATCACGTACTTTTCTGTTATGGCTTCACCTGTATTGTTAAGTCTATATGGCTGGTTAATCTATAAACGACGTAAACAACACATTTAACAAGGCGCGCAATGCTCGGCCAAAGGAACCTTGACCTGGACAGTCACTAGAACACTATCTGAAAATCTGCCAAGTTGAGAAGGGAAGAGATCTGAAGCGAGCCCGTGCTGAGTCACCAACAGCGCGATCAACGTGACCCTTCGGGCACGCTATCTAAGATTGTTAAGCAAAGGAAGCTCAAAAATTGAGAAAAGCTCTACTATCAATTCAAACCGTTTTTATTTTGGTTTTCTTTATTGCGTTTATCACAAGCTTTTTCGTGGTAAGCCAGATTGAAGAAAGGTCACGAGCATTGGTTACTGAAAAAGTAACTCAAGGCACGATGTCTAAAATTGGCTTTGCTGAAGAGGTGATGAACTCTAAAGCTGCCAAAATGTACCTAGAAGAATATCAAATTGAAGTTATTCGTTCGGAAATCGACGCATTCAAAAATAACCCTTACGGCTATATCGAATCCGTAACAATGAACAACGAAAGTGCGGATGACTTGCCGCCAGAGTTCCGTTCAGCGAATCCTTTGAAGTCAGCATTATTTGAAAAGTTATTCCAATGGAAGCAGGGTTTAAAATCATACTTTAATAAAACTTTTAACGGTTTAATCACCGATATCCGTTTATTTTTAGGTACAAATGTAGTCGCTCTTTTAATCGCTGCGTTCGTTTGCTTTAAGTCCCCGTCTCTGGGTAGCCGTGCAATGGCTTTATCAACAATAATAACTCTTGCTACTGCTCTGTCTGCATTTAGCTACATCAATGATAGCTGGCTTTTTAACATTCTTTTAAACAGCTACGCAGGATACGGTTATGCAGGTGGCATAGCTTTTCTAACTGGGTGGCTGTATCTGGAATACGCAGATCGGCAGAACAAAAATGCTTAACAAGTGCAGCTTGCCGGACTTGGGTAAACTGTCACCTTTTTCGCGCTGCGCAGCAAAAAAGCCGCCAGTTCACCCAAGCCGCAACTGCAGGCGTCAGCGGAGTAGGATGGTGGATCTGACTATCGCGAACAGCCATATTTGGTAAGTCTCTACTCCATCAAAGCGGGAAAAATAATATGGTATTTGGTTAATACCTCCGTGTATCGATCAGTACGTTTATAGTCAGACAGGTTTTCATCCAGATAGGCCTTAACGCTTTTAATCCTGGAATCATTTTTTGGTGAGAGTGCCAGCCAAAGTTCATCTTTTTTGATGCATTGACCGATTTTAAGCTCATCAGCGTTTTTCGAGTGTTGATGGTAGATGACTGAGTTAACGGTAAACAGAAACGTTTCGGCCCTATGTGCTTTAAGTAACAGCACGGCACGGTTGAGATAGTTCTCATCATAGATAATCTCCAGATACTGGTCTTTCTCAATTTTGTTGAACACCTCACCCAGAATTGTTGAATAGGAATGGTCTCTGTAAATGACGAATCGCGTATTGAGCAGACTCTCCGCTCCGGTGTAGTCCCACGCTGAGTCTTTGAGCTTCCAGAAACAGTGTGTCTGATAAGACAAAGGCGATTCGTGAAAGATAAGATCCGGCGCTTCATCTTTCGAGGGGGAAAGCAGGCCGTCGGTTTTTCCGGTTCGAACATGATGAATGGCTCTGCTCCATGGCACATATTCAAACTCTGGTTTGAAGGGTGAATCTCTAAACAGATCCTTGACCATCTCTACCAGATATCCTGGCCTGTCGGGTGTTTTCGGACAAATTTGAGGGCACCAGTCAATGGCAGAGAGATACAAGGGCTCTGTTTCTGGCTGTGATTTACTCTGGTCAGTCATCAGGCAGAATACAAGAATAAACATGGCGAACCGCTGACGCTTCATATTTCCACCTAATTTGCACTGCTCAAATCAGAATACTTGCTAGCCGCCGAGGAGACCTGCTGGTCTGAAGCAGTTTTAGGGAAGGGGTGTTGATCATCAGTCGCACCTTCACGAAGTACATCCTGACCTCCCCCCGAAAAATAGAACCATGACATGGATGAGATTTCCGGTTACTTTAGCCAAAAGGAAATCTCAATATGAAGAAAAAGCGTTACACAGAAGAACAGATCATTGGTGCGATCAAAGAGCATGAGTCGGGCGTAAAAGTTGACGACATATGCCGCCGTATGAATATCTCCACGGGCACGTTTTACAACTGGCGGTCCAAGTATGCCGGCCTGGAAGTGAACGAAGCCAAGCGATTAAAAGAGCTGGAAACGGAGAATAACAAGCTCAAGAAACTGCTCGCGGAGAAGCTCCTAGAAAACGAGGCCATGAAAGATGTGCTCTCAAAAAAGTGGTAAAGCCTGCGAGCCGTAAAGGCATTGCGACTCATCTGGTCTCGGTACATCGACTGAGCGAGCGGCGCGCTTGTTGGCTTGCGAGTATTAGCCGAACAGCCTATCGCTATAACCCGATACCGCGGACGGATCAAGCGCTCAGAGCACGTTTGATTGAGCTTGCAGGCAAACATCAGGGACTCGGTTATGAGATGCTGCATGGCATGCTCAGGAATGAGGGACTCGTCATCAACGAGAAGCGCACCTACCGTCTTTATAGGGAAGAGAGTCTCCAGTTGCGTATTCGGAAGCGAAAGAAGCTGAAACGACCACGACAGCCTATCATGGTACCGATTTACCCTAATGTCCGCTGGTCGATGGATTTTGTTTCAGACCAGCTTAGCAACGGGCGAAGGTTTCGCGTGCTGAATGTAAAAGACGATTATTCAAAGGAACTCATTGGTCAGCTGACAGCGTACTCGATTTCTGGCCAGCAGGTTGCCAGGTTCCTTGATCAGCTCATCGACCAACGTGCAGCACCGGACCAAATCACGTGTGATAACGGGACCGAGTTTACCTGCAAGGCGATGTTCTTCTGGCAGAAAGAATCAGGGGTAAAGCTGGCATTTATCCAGCCAGGAAAGCCAACACAAAATGCGTTTGTAGAAAGCTTGAACGGAAAATTTAGAAACGAGTGTCTCAACAGGCATTGGTTTCGGAGCTTGGACGAAGCGAAAGAAATCATCGATGAGTGGCGACACCATTACAACCATGAGCGACCACATAGCGCTCTTAATTTTATGCCTCCGGCAGTGTTTGCAGCGAGGGCAGCATGATGGAAATTTCATCCAAAGCGTGGTTCTAAACAGGGGTGGAGGTCAATCCAACTATCCGCGCACGGTGAAACTGGAAAAGCAAATCATGCTTTGTGATCAATCACTAAAATAGCTCAACTTTTACTTGGGTTTGCTATTTCCAATGTAGTCTATAGGCGTATCACTGCAAACTATTTGGTTTGGCATTGTAGAAAGACTTTCTGCAGTCGTAACCGGTCTGTAACCAGATGACCACTGAAACGCCTGTCTATATACTGCTTCCACCTCGACCTCGTTACCTGATTGCGAGACTCATCTATCCACGACGGTGGTATCCATGCAATGGAGCAAACAGCAGCCTTAGTCACCATTCGGCAGGCCTTTGATCAACTGTCGCCTCTGAGTGATGAGGCCTGGTCGGAGATCAGCCGAATGTTCAAGCGCCTCGATCTTGACAAGCAAGCCTACTTTTTGCGCTCGGGCTCGCGTGCGACGCAGATTGCCTTTGTAGAGCAGGGCGTGTTGCGGGAGTTCTTTATGGATGAGGATGGCAATGAGTTCAATAAGTCTTTTATCGCCAGCGGCAGTGTCACCGGTTCGCTGTACGATCTGCTTTCGGATCAGGCTTCTATCGCTAACATTCAGGCACTGACACCATGTACGCTTTGGGTAGCGGATTATCAGGCGTTCTCTGCCTTGTATGATCGCTTTCCATGTTGTCAGCGGCTGGGACGCAAGATTGCGGAACGGCTGTTCAGGCTGAAAGCCTTGCGGGAGTACCAGTTTCTTATCCTGTCCCCGGCGGAGCGATATGGCGAGTTGCTGCGAAGCTATCCTGGCCTGGAGGAGCTGGTACCGCAATACCATATCGCTTCCTATCTCGGTATCACCAATGTGGCCTTGAGTCGCATTCGAAAGCGCCTGTTAGAGGCGGGTCAGGGGCAGCCTGTTAACCCAGGTTAATGCATGCCGTCCGCGTGTCCCTTAGATTTAAGGCGACAAATATGGAGGGTCATCTCATGCACTTGTATTCTGATCGCGCACAGTCAAAACAACTCATTTTCTATACGGCGCTGTTTGCCGCCTGCATCCTCATGATCATGGTCGGTATTGGCATCAGCTCCGGGGTCTCGCAACAGACCTTTGAGCTGGTGGATGATCTAAGCCGGTATCAGAACAGTCTGATAGCCGGTGCGGAACAGCTCCGACTGATCCTTGCCCTGGACAACATTTTCATCGCTTGTTACACCGCGACCATTCTCTTTCTCGTTCGGCACATCTGGTGCCGTGAGCAGTCTGTTGCCTTGGGTTTCATCCTTGCCGCCAGTGTCATGGCCGCCTTGCTGGATTACATGGAGAACCACCATATTCTGGCCATGTTGATGTCAACGGAGCAGGGTATGCCGCTGAGCCAGTCCCAGATAGAAACACAGATGGTCGCCAGCGCCCTGAAATGGCATCTGGCCTATTTTGCGTTTTTCCTTTTGGGGTGTCTGATTCATGCCAGAACCCCCTTCGAGCACGTGTTCAAATGGAGTCTGATTGCCTGGCAGCTGCCGGTTGGAGTTGCCGTGTACCCGACCTGGGGAACGCCAGTGGGAGAGGCCCTGTTTTATCTGCGTTATGGCAATCTTCTGGTGGGCTTTGTCTTCTTTGCGCTGCTGTGTCGTCCTGTTGCGGGTATGCCGCAAGAAGCAGGAAAGAGCCGCGATCCACAGGCGATCAGCGGCTAGACATGACGATGCGTTGACGTCGGGAATCAGCCGGCCTGGGCACATTCCCACTCAGTGGGTTCCCGTGACTACGGCGCTTGTAGCGATTCGATGTGTTTCAGTTTATCGGGATTTCGCATGGCATAGATACGTTTGATTTCACCCTGCTCAAATTCAAAATTCATGACCGTGTCGAGCCGGTCGTCGACGTAAAACATCAGAGCCGGGAGCGAATTGACAACAGCAAAGCGGCTGCTGAGTTCACCTTCCTGTTTATTCGGTAATACTGCAAAAAGCTGCCTGATTCTTTCGGCGCCATATAGCGGCCTGATCACCGCCACGGCCTTGCCACCTCCGTCACTGTACATCACCGCATCTTTCGCCAATCTATCGAGCAAAGGGCTCAGCTCGGCCTGCTGACAAGCATGCATAAACAACAGGAAGTATTGTTGATCCTGCCTACGCATGCGGATATCACGGCTCTCCCCGGTCACTGCGGATTCCCCCTGCAACTTGCGTCGGGCACGTCGATCTATCTGTCGCGTATTCTCGACGGATTTGTTGATCACTTCAGCGACTTCCCGGTGACTGAAGTCAAAGGCCTGTCGTAAAAGAAAGACTGCGCGTTCCAAGGGATTCAACGCTTCCAGCATCCGCATAAATGCGGTAGACAGTGACTGTGACAGGCCAAGGATTGCATTGGGTGAAATCTCATCCACGGCCTGAACGAGCGGTTCAGGCAACCATTCTCCCACATATTGCTCGCGCATGGCTTTGGCAGAGCGAAGCTGGTCGATACACAGTCGGGTGACCAATGTCACCAGATAGGCTTGAGGATTTTCAATGTCATCCCGTTTCACCCTCGACCATTTCAGATAGGCATCCTGCAAGATATCTTCGGCGTCACTGACAGAACCCAGCATACGATAAGCAATACCAAATAGACGCTCGCGTTCGTTCTGATAGTGCTGTAGTGACGACATTTAGGCTTCCTCAATCCGGGCATTGGCTGGTAATGCCTGATCCCGTTGAATTTTTGGCCACCAGTAGAGGAACGGCAGCTTGAATCGGATTTCCAGTTGTACCGTATAGAAGGTCATCTTGCAGATCCATTCTTTAATGCGGGCTGCACGTTTACCGGTTTTGATTCTGGCCAGCGGCCGGTCTCGTTCATTGGTCATCTGAATGATACCGTCATGGCGACCCAGGCTAATACAGCGCATCATAAACGCCATGGAGAACGGTTGTAGCGGCTTGCCCGTCAGTAGTCGCCTAAGGTTCTCGCCGGCATGTGCGCCCATCGGTAAGGCGCAGACACAGCCCATCCGATATCTCGCGGGACCGTCGTCGGAATCCGGGGGCAGGGGAACAGAGGCAGCATCACCTACCGCAATAATATTGCGATGAGACACTGAACGCAGGCTATCATCCACGACAACCCGGCCCCGCTCGGTCTGGACACCCGCTTGCTCGGCGATGCGCGGCACATCGAAGCCGCAACACACGATCAAACGATCGAAAGCCAGGGTTTCACCCTGATCGGTGACCGCCTCGTGCGCGGTTACCCGGGCAATACGGCAATGTTCAATCAAGTCAATGCCTACCTTCGTCAGCCAACCGCGAAGATAGGCATCGGCTTCCGGTGCCAGATCGGCGAAGGCCTGTTCCGAGCAGCTCAAGCGAATCGTCAGATGCGGCCACTGTGTTGCCAGTTCGGCGGCTGTTTCTATACCACTGAGACCACAACCGGCAATCAGTATCGTGCTCCCGGGTGGCAGAGAGGAAAGCTCGTGTGCTTGCTTTGCCAATACCTCAGATCGATTCAGTACGATCCCAAACTCGTCAGCACCCGGAATCAGGGAGGCGTCCACATAGCTGCCCGGTGCATAGACGAGATAATCGTACCGGAGTTCCCGATTCTGACCGTTTTCTTCCAGGTACAGAGCATTCTGCTCCGGTTTCAACTGCGATACTCTCGCCCGTATCACCTGCACGCCTTTGTTTCTGAGCAGCGTGTGAAAGGCGAGTGTTTTTGGTTGCCGTCCACTCAGCGCTTCATGAAACCGTATGCGCTGTTCGAATACTGTCTTGCTGTCGATCAAGCTTATGCGGGCATGTTTCAGTTGACCTGGCCGGAGCCGGGAAATGGCCATCAATCCCGCGTAACCGCCCCCCAGAACCACAATATGTTTGACGTCGCTGCGTGTATTCATCGCTTCCTCCTCTTGGTTGTTACTTACCAGACGAAGCGGCTAACGAAAATGTGACAGATGCAGATAAAAAAATACCGGCGCGGTCGAATGTGTGTTGTATCAGTGGGATGCTTCCCACTGCATTAATCGTGCTGGGCGCGACCTTGATGACGCGGTAGCCCGAGCGAAATCACTGCCGTCAGGCCCAGCAACACACTGGAAAACCACAGGCAGGCCTCCAGGCCATAGAGCTGGAATAGCGCGCCGGAGAGAATGGTGCCGAAGAGGCGGCCGGCGGCGTTGGCCATGTAATAAAAGCCCACATCCAGTGAGACGCCATCTTCTTTGGCATAGCTGACAATCAGATAGCTGTGCAGGGATGAGTTGATTGCGAAGAGGGCGCCGAAGATCAGTAGCCCGACCAACAACGGCCAGCGGGGATCCACATCGAGCATCAGGGCGATGATAGCGGGAATGGCAAACAGGGCAAGCGCCCAGACAAAAGCACTGCGACCATCGGGCAGCGCATTAGTGGCGGTGCCGGTGATACGCGGCGCGACAGATTGGACAATCCCGTAGCCGATAATCCACAGGGCGAGAAAGCTGCCGACGGCCTCGTGATCCCAATCCAGCGTACTGGCCAGATAGACCGGAAGCGCCACCACAAACCAGACGTCGCGCGATGCGAACAGAAACATGCGCGCGGCAGAGAGAATGTTGATCGCTCGGCTCTTGGAGAGCATGTCGCGGAATTTGGGTTTGTTTTTGGCCTTGCCCAGGTCATGCTTGAGAAACACCATGCTGGCCACCCACACTACAAACAAAGCAGCAGCCATAGCGAGCACGGCGCCACGAAATTCCAGCAATGCCAGCAAGAGACCGCCGAGGAAAAACCCTGCGCCCTTGAGAGCATTTTTGGAACCGGTGAGCACGGCCACCCACTTGTAGAGGGTCTGCTCGGCGTCCTTGGGTACCAGCAATTTGATCGAGCTTTTCGCGCTCATTTTATTCAGGTCTTTGGCGATACCGGACAAGGCCTGGGCAGCCATTACCCAGGGCACTGTCAGCATGGCAGCGGGTACCAGCAGCATACCCAAGGCCATCACCTGCAGGGCCAAACCGATGTTCATGGTGCGGTTCAGGCCCAAGTGGGCACCCAGCCAGCCGCCGGTCAGGTTGGTGACCACGCCGAAAAATTCATAGAACAGGAACAGCATGGCGATTTCCAGAGGCGAGTAGCCCAGGGTATGGAAATGCAGCACCACCAGCATTCGCAGAGCACCATCGGTCAGCGTGAAAGCCCAGTAGTTGCCTGTGACCAGCAGATACTGGCGCAGATCCGGTGACAGGGTGGCAAGCGCTTTCATGAGGTCTAGTGGTCCAGTCCGGCCACTTTCAGGGTCAGCTCGGCGGTGCGGTTGGCGTAACCCCACTCGTTGTCGTACCAGACATAGAGTTTGACCTGGGTGCCATTGACCACCATGGTGGATAGCGCATCGACAATACCGGAACGGGGGTCGGTCTTGTAGTCGATGGAGACCAGTGGCCGTTCTTCGTAGCCCAGAATGCCTTTCAGCTCGCCGTCGGCCGCAGTCTTCAAAAGATGATTCACTTCGTCAATGCTGGTGGCTTTCTCCACCTCGAAGACGCAGTCGGTAATCGAGGCATTGGCCAGCGGCACGCGCACGGCGTGGCCATTCAGGCGGCCCTTCAGTTCCGGGAAGATATGGGTAATGGCTGTCGCGGATCCGGTGGTGGTTGGAATCAGGCTCATGCCACAGGCACGGGCGCGACGCAGATCCTTGTGGGGCGCGTCGAGTATGGTCTGGGTGTTGGTGATATCGTGAATGGTCGTCATGGAACCGTGCTTGATTCCCAGATGCTCGTGAATCACTTTCACCACCGGAGCCAGGCAGTTGGTGGTACAGGAGGCCGCCGTGACAATGCGATGGCTGGAAGGATCGTAAAGCTCGTCATTCACGCCCATCACCACATTCAGTACACCTTCCTCTTTCACCGGCGCCGTCACCACGACCCGTTTCACGCCCTGATCCAGATAGGCCTGCAGCAGCTCGGTTTTTTTCATCACGCCAGAGGCTTCGATAACGATATCGCAGCCAGACCAGTCGGTGTCGCCGATGGTTTTGTTTCGGGAGCAGGTAATGGTTTGTCCGTTCACCTGCAGGGTGTTGTCCTCACCCGAGGCTTCGTGCTGCCAGCGACCGTGCACGGAATCAAAATTGACCAGATGGGCGAGGGTAGCGGCGTCTCCGCCCGGATCATTGATCTGGACAAATTCCAGATTCGGGTTGTCGAAAGCTGCGCGAAAGGTCAGTCGACCCATACGGCCAAAACCATTGATACCAATCTTTGTCGTCATGGTGAGCGTTCCTGTAAGTCAAAAAAATGGGCTGGTCAGGTTCAGCAGCAACCGTCTTGTCGTTGTGGCCGTTGCCCCATCAGCTGAAGTCTCTGCCTGGCTTCATGCATATACTCGGTATTATTGTTTGCGGTTTCGTGAATCAGTGCGGGAATCCAGCCCGGCAAGTCATCATGCAAGCGATAAAACACCCATTGGCCCTGGCGCCGGTCTGCCAGCAGGGCATGGTCGCGCAACTGCGCCAGATGTCGCGATATCTTGGGTTGGCTTTCCTGCAGTGCTTCCATGAGTTCACAGACGCAGAGCTCGCCTTCCTCTGCGATGAGCAGGGCACAGCGCAAACGGGTATCGTCGGACAGGTCTTTAAAAAGCGTGCTGGGGAGCATGGGTATCTTACTTTCGCGTCGATTTTTTCGTGTCTATTCTTTCACGTCTATGAATAGCAGGGTGATTATATATGAAAAAACATATATACGATAATTCATATGTTACGGGGTGTGCAAGATAGGGTTTGCAAGATTTTTCAGTGTTAGACCGCTGCTATAGATGATCACTCTTTCTATGACCCTGTATAAACTTGCCCCCATCTTCGCCTCATCTACACTAACTCCTATACAAACAGAAAAGCCTTAAAACGCTTGCTACCACCGTTTAAAACATAATTCTAATAAGGTACTGATATGACAGGGCGAGCAAAATCCCTCCTTAGTGACGCCTCCCAGGATGAAATGGCGATGTGTATTCGTTTATTGGCAATGAGTGTGGCCCACCATCGTCAAAACTCGGCATTCATCTCGTTGCGTGAATCGGCTGAATTGCTAAAGCCACAAAACACAAGCAAAGAGAAAGCGGCGCTCTTTTTACAGAGCAGAGACCTGGTTTCAGAAGCCCTGGAACTGGTACGAGTGCTGGCTGCCGAAGCGCCACCCCGCAAAGAACCCGAAGAAGAAATGGAGGAAAAGCGCAAGCAGTTGCGCATTAGCGTGTCGGCGCCGATTAAAATACTGTGGCCGGGAATTGAAGAGCCTGCCACTGCCCGTATTCAGAATATATCGTGGGGTGGTGCGTCGATCCTCGTCGACAAGGCACACACTCACTCAGGCGATACGATACAGGTGCTGCTACCGGGCACGACCTCCCGGTATATCAAACTCGAAGCAAAAGTGCTCAGAACCTGGCCGTTAAGCCCCGATCAGGGAGAAGGTATCGCACTGCGCTTTTCAAGCATCGCCACCCAAGACCAGGAAGCGTTTGAAAACCTGCTCAAGAAGCTGGCACAGTCCGGCGATAATGAGGGGCTCAGGGAGCACGCCAGACTCACGCAACATCTGGATATTCAGTTCGATGGGCCAGAAGAGCTTCATGCCACGCTCGACGATATCTCTGCAGGGGGGCTGGGTGTGACGGTGCCTGATCCTTTGCAAATAGGCCAGTCTCTGGAATCCGTCATCAGTTCGACTGACGGTGGTTTTAGCCTGAAGCTCCGGGCACGTGTTGTCAGGTTGGAGCCGGTCAAAATGGGGAATGTCACCCTCTATCATGCCGGTCTGAAATTCGAACACCCTTCCAGGGAACTCACCACCCTCGCACAACAGTTGATCGCACAAATGGCCGGCACAGGGAAGTGATGGGTTTATCATGCGGCCATTGTTTGGTGTCGACGTCTGTTTTGCCACAGGGGGCACTTCGTGATCGTTTCCAAAGCGGTCTTCAGGATGTTCAGAATATTTAGCGGCATCGTGAGAGGGGCGGTCACAAGCCAAATAAATTCGAGCGTAAGCATCAAGCCGAAAAGGACTACTGTTTGCTTTTAATGCTCGTTATTAAGTCTGTAATCACACCATCACGATCAGATTTTACCTTCTCCAGAAAAGGCTTGGGTGCATTGGTATTGGGATCATACTTGCCGCTCCAAACAATCATTTCCAGCAAAATAGGTAACATGTCAATTCCGGCCTGAGTGGGTGTATAGACCTTTCTCCTTTTATCCTGCTCATCGCTTCTTTTGCTTATCAAACCGTAGCTTTCCAGCTGCTCTAGCCGACTGGAAAGGATATTCGTCGCGATACCTTCTTCGGAGTCTTGTAGCTCTGAATAAGATCTCTTTCCAGAAAAAAGAATGTCTCTAAGTATCAATAAGCTCCATTTGTCTCCTACTACATCTAGCACATTCGAAATAGGGCAGTCTGAACGTCGGGGCATGGTTGGGCTCCTGTAAATCTTTCACATATTCTAATTCACTTGCAAAACAAAAGTAAATATTATAGCTTGCATAATGCAAGTAATAATCTGGAGAGGAAATCATGACTAGAAAAGTACTATTAACGGGAATCTCGGGTTTTGTCGGCATGCAGTGTGCGGTAGAGCTCTTAAAGAATGGCTATGCAGTGCGAGGCTCATTAAGAAATGTGTCCAAAGCGTCCGCCATTGCTAGCACCATTTCTCAGCAAGTTGAGCCCAATGGCAATCTGGAGTTCTGCGAATTGGACCTGCTGCGAGATGATGGATGGGATGAGGCTGCCGAAGGTTGTGATTACCTGATGCACGTTGCATCGCCATTCAGCTCAAAAGCACAGACGGATGAAAATGAACTGATAAAGCCAGCAGTAAAGGGAACGCTGCGTGCTTTAAATGCCGCGCAACGAAACGGTATTCAGCGTGTCGTACTTACCTCTTCTATGGTGGCCATGCTGGGCGATCTCGAAGGCGATCAGAATATAAACCAGGAAAGTTGGACGCAAATAAAGGCCAAAAATATTTCTGCTTATTTGAAAAGTAAAACGCTTGCTGAAAAAAGCGCGTGGGAGTTTGTGAATAAGCAGGCGGGCGACAACAAACTGGAGCTGGTGACTATCCACCCGGGACCGATTTATGGACCGACCATCTCAGGTAATCTTGAAGGTGAATCCATGAACTCGATGAAGAATATTCTGGAAGGAAAAGTGCCGCGTATGCTTCAGGCGAGTATCAGCATGTCTGATATCAGGGACGTTGCCAGGATCCACGTGCTCGCCCTGGAAAACAAACAGGCTCGCAATCGCAGGTTTATCGTAGCGTCCGAACAGGCGCATTCCTATCAAGAACTAACAAAAGTATTGAAAACAAACGGTTATAGCAAGGTTAGTACCAAGGTTGCACCGAACTTTCTTATCAAACTGCTGGCGAAATTCAATAGCGAAATGAAAGGCTGGCTGCCCTATGTTGGCAAAACCTATAGGGCCGATATCGGCGATACAAAACGAACCTTCGACTGGGCGCCAACGCCATTCAACAAGATGATATTGGATACCGCAAAATCAATCGACAGTTACATAAAAGACTAAAACCTATGACGTTGATTTGCTGCTATGCGCATTAGCAAAATACTTTTTATGAGGGTTAAGTGATGAATAAATTTATTAAATACTCAGTCGGCGCTGTAATGGTAACCATGTTAAGTGCCTGTAGTGACGGAAGAGCAAGTTCAAAAGCGGTAACTGAGGGCATAACGCAGATTGAGAGTATCGCGCAGGCTGAGGGCAGTATCAGTCAAGCAACGTATTCGAGCATACAATCTTCTCCGGTGGCCGAAACTGTAGCGATTAATTCAAGCCAGCATCTAGCGCAATCTGATATTCCTGAAAGTAAAGAAAAGTGCTGGTTTAGTCGGAAATAAATTCTTGTATTCAGCTTTCGCTTTTAGCGGGTCTCACTTTGGATATTAACCTTCAAATTTGATCCGCTTATGCCCGCAGCTAATATGCAGGTATTAATGGGCTCAAAGCTCTTTTGATTTTAAATTGCAATGTGTAAGTGATATTGATCAGAAATCGCTCTTTTCAGAACGACCGACCAAGCCTGATTTCCCAACCTCGTACTTGCCAGATTGGACGGATGTGTCGCCCGATTTCTCAGACGACTGGCAGTATTCAAACCACCTTTGAATATCCTGTGCAACGCGGGGCCAGTCACGTTCGGCCTGAAAACTATGGCTCATGCCTTCATAGACGGTTACAGGCGCATCAAAGAAAGCAGCCAGATCTTCCGTCGTGTGGGCGGGAATCAGGTGGTCGCCGGTGGCGGCAAAGAAGTGCATGGGCGTGCCAATCTGCTCGGCTTCCACATCAAAGTCTGAAAGCAGTTGTAGCAGGGTGCGTGGTGATTCCGCACCAAGCTGGCGGGTGGTGACGTTCTTCAATTCCGGACAGCAGGTGTCGCTGTAGATACCGGCGGGAGCTTCACCCAGATAACGCACGCGTGGTTCGAGTGTCAGCCCCATTAACTTGAAAGCACTGACAGGATGTTTGCGAAGATAGCCGAGCAGCGTTCGGTTCATGGATTTTAGAGGCGCGGGCGCCAACAAGGCCGCGCCCGGTAGTGTCTGTTTTCCGGCTGCCTGTAACTGAGCCAGGTACTGCATGGCGACTCGGCCGCCGAGGGAGTGGGCTATCAACAAAGGCGCTTCGCCGATCTGCTGGATGGCATCGTCCAGATCCTGAATATAGTCAGCCAGACCGCGCACACTTTTACGCAGACGCCTGCTACCATGACCACTGAAGGTGAGGGTGTATACCGGATGGCCCTGTTGCCGAAAGCTGGCAATGAAATCCTGGTGCCACACCTTTGCATTGCAAAATGCGCCGGGCACCATCAAGACCGGAGGGCGCCGGAGTGTATTAGATTGGGTTTGGAAGTGGTGGAGTTCGAACATGAGCAAGCGTTTCCCAAAGGTTTGAGTAGTCTTACGCTTGCGTTAGCGCTTCGGATCCTTTGGGGTAGAACCTAGATCAACAAAGAAGGCAGAGGGCTGGATTAAAACTCGCAGCAGCGCTTAATGTAGGCTTGTTCCAACTCATGCACTGAGGTCTTTTCTCTTAATAAGGTCAGGCCACGATTGAACTTTTCCAGCAGCGCAGGCGTTTCTTCGTGATGTCGTGGGAACAGTAAAAAATCCAGGCTGCTATTGACGGGCTTGGAGTGAAACGCGATGGTGTCAGCCTCTGCTTGAGTGAAATACTTGTGGAGCAAATAGCGTCCGGTTGCTTTGGAGATCGGGAAAAAATCGATCTGTCCTGCCACCAGCTTTTCCAGATTCTCCACGTCTGTGTTGGAGACCGAGACCCGCAGTACATCACTGTCGATGAGCTTCCAAAATCCTTCCGAATAGGTATACCCGCGGGTGGCACCGAAAACAAAACCCTCCAGTTGCTCCAAAAGCTGCCAGTTCGGAAATTCGAGGTCCTTGGGATGGGCGAGAACGATTGGGTCGTAATGAATCGGTTCGCTGAGTACAAAGTCCGTGTCCCTGACGGGATCGTGCCCCCAGAAAGACGAAGCATGATATTGACCGATACGCGTCGCCTCCAGGGCGCGCTTCCAGGGAATATAATCGTACTCGACATCAATACCGACTTCATGGAACGCTTTCGTTACCAGCATATTGATAAAACCGCCTTCTGGCAGTTCGCTAGAGGTCCAGGGAGGATAGTCGCCGGTTGCGATACGAACGGTCTCTGCCGAAACGCCCAATGAGAAAAACAGCAGCAGGAGCGGCGCGAGGCGACGGCAGATAACATGCATAGAAGTAAACGCTGATCAGATCAAAAAAGATGGTTCGTTCGACATCCTCTTTATATAGACGGTGAAGTTAACCACGTCTAGTCCATTCGCCCTTTTGTCGAAAGCTTGAAAATAGATCGGCCTGTCCTATTGTTTGAATAGCGCTGCTGTTTGAGCAGCTTTCTTTTGTCCAGAGGTGCCTTTGTCCAATTTCAGAGAGCGTGAGCGTTCCCATAAAAACGCGTTTTGGGATGATCCTGCGGTGGAACAGCCGATTCTGGTGGTGGAAGACAGTGCAGCCCTGCGTCAGTTACTGTGCGCCAAACTCCAGGACAAATGGCGCTGTGAGGTGCATCAGGCGGCCTCGTATGAGGAAGCCAAGGACTTGCTGAAACAGCATCGCAAGGATTATCACCTGGCGATCTGCGACCTCAATCTGCCAGATGCGCCCAATGGTGAAATCGTAGACCTGATGCACCGGGCCCAGCTGAAATCCATCGTCATCACGGGCATGTTTGGCGAAGATCAGAAAAGGCATTTTTCCGGACGCGGTGTTGTCGATTACGTGCTCAAGGAAAGTCTGAACTCCTACGATTACGTCGTTGAACAGGCAGGAAGGCTCTATTTCAATCGTTTTCGGAAGGTGCTGGTGGTGGATGATTCGCCGACAGATCGAACCTTTCTGAGTCTGCAACTGGAACTGTTCAATTTTCAGGTACTGACGGCTGCCAGTGGCCAGGAAGCGTTTATGATGCTGGATAAAAATCCGGATATCTGTCTGCTGATTACCGATTACAGAATGCCGGATGTGAATGGATTGGAGTTGACCGTCGAGGCCAGAGAGATTCGCAATCGCTCCGACTTATCCATCATTGGCTTATCCGGAGAAAATCAGTTTGATCTGGCGTCCCAGTTTATCAAGCACGGCGCCAATGACTTTCTGGTGAAACCCTATTCGCTGGAAGAAATGATCTCCCGTATCAATCAGAACATTGATACGCTGCACTACATTGAGATGATCAACAATCTTGCCAATCGGGATTATCTCACCAGCATTTACAACCGCCGCCATTACTTTACCGCTGGCAAGGAGATTCTTGCGGAGGGTGGAGACTGCGCGGTGGCCATCATCGATATTGATCATTTCAAAGCGGTGAATGATGGCTACGGCCACGATGTCGGTGATGATGTGTTGATTGCCGTCGCCAGTCAGTTGCAGGATAGCTTTAAGGAGCAGCTGGTCGCGCGTCTGGGAGGTGAAGAGTTTGCAGTGCTATTTCCAAATGTTAAACGGGACGATGCGATTGTGATGCTGGAAGCGTATCGCGAAGCGCTTTCCAATACGCCCATTGAGTCCGGGGAGCATTCACTGCGGGTGACGGCCAGTATCGGTTGTACGTTTCAGAATCAGGGCAGTCTGGACGCAATGATGAAACAGGCGGATGAACAGCTCTACGATGCCAAAGCCAGGGGACGTAACCAAACCTGCCACGATTGATCCTTTGCGATTTATCCTTGAATACAGGCCTTGTCATTCTCCCATCCTGTTCCCTATGGCTGACTCTCTAAAACGACAAACGACCCAAGCGAGCGGATAAGATCATGAGTTTCGAAAGTGCCCTGTCTTTTTTCATTGCCGTATTGATATTTGGTGTCACGCCCGGTCCCGGTGTGTTTGCCATTCTGGCCCGGGCATTGGTAAACGGGGCAGGGGATTGCGTGCTCTTGGCGTTGGGCATGACCATCAGTGATATCCTTTACCTGATCGCTGCCTGTCTGGGGCTTGCCGTCATCGCCACCCAATGGGGTGAAGTCTTCACGATTATCCGCATACTCGGCGCGATCTACCTGTTTTATCTCGGCTACAAGATGTGGACAGCACCGCTGGATCTGGAAGCCTCCGAGAGCAAGGCGAGTCGGTCAGGAATGTTGCTGAGTTTTGCCCAGGGTTTTCTGATTTCTGCCTCCAACCCCAAAGTCATTCTGTTCTATATTGCGTTTTTGCCTACCTTTATGGATCTCACGCAACTGAGCGCCGGAGATATTGCACTGGCCTCCGTGCTGACCCTGATCGCTTTGATGATCGGCCTGATGCTGATCGCCTTTTTCGCGGCGCGAGCCCGCGAATGGTTTCAGTCCGAAGTGGCAGTGAAACGACTGAATAAAAGTGCCGGCTCCATTATGATTAGCGCGGCGGTGTTTCTCGCCACGCGCCACAACTAGGTGCAATTCGTTTCGACACGCGGAGCAGGTCATGGACACAATCTGGTATCGAGTCAATCTGGGTGATGCGATGCTTGCCACTCCAGCGCTGGAAAGGCTTGAGTCCCTGCTTCGTCATATTCACCTGCAAGCCGAGCACCCGGAAGACTTGCTGGCCGTATACCGTCACGAATCAGCCGACCTGCACTGTGATCTTGTTATCTACCTGAATGCCGCGTTCCAGGAATTGGCAAACTTGCCTGATAGCCGCTTGCGTAATGGACCCGTGGTCAGCGACTGCGCGTTTCTGGCGGGTAATGAAGGAAGGCTCAGACAACTAAAAGGCCAATGACAGGACCCCGTTTATTCTATCCGGAACGGAGAGTCGATTTACTGAACCTGATTGAGGTTAGCTTCAAGCGACGATAGTTGACGACCCGGAATTGAACAGGGATGGTATGTGTTTTCCGATCCAGTTTTGAATCGCCTGGTTTGGGTAAGTCGAAATGGTGATCAGACAAGAAATCTGAGATGACAATATGGGAGGGGGGTATGACACGGAAGCGGTATTCGATGGATTCCGAGTTTGAAAAACTGTTGCATTATTCGCGAGTGGTGGATGATGGTGACTGGGTGTTTGTTTCCGGCTGTTCGGGCTTTGACTATTCTGATATGTCGATTGCAGACGATATGGCGACCCAGGCCCGGCAGGTATTCAACAATATTGATGCGTGCCTTGAATGGGCCCGCCTGGGAAAAGAGTCGGTTGTCAGGATACGGGTGATGATTGCAGACAGGGAGCATTATCAAACTGCGGCACAGGTCATTGGAGACTGGTGTGAGCCAATGAAACCGGCCAATACGACATGGTTTGCTGACTTGCCCGACCCGCGTATCAAAATCGAGATTGAAGTGACTGCGCGGCGCAAACCGGGTGTTCAAGGGAATGTCGTGTAAGCAAGCCAACCCGTTTCAGGCGCTATGTTCACTGCGATGTGCGAGGACAAGTTTTGCGAATACAACTTTTTCGAATACAACGTTTGCAAGTACAACTGGGAGTAGACTGAGGATTCATACCATGCAACAGCATCTGGAAGCCAATAAACGCAACGCTGTGGATTTTTACCGGACGGCTTATCTGGGCGAGCCGGGTCGCGCAGTCGAACTGTATGTGGGCGAGGAATATATCCAGCACAATCCTGTCGTCGCAGATGGGAAACAAGGTTTTATTGACTATTTTGAGTCGATGCAAAGGGCTTATCCCGATAAAAGTATCGAGTTTGTCAGGGTGATCGCTGAGGGTGATCTGGTCGCCTTGCATACACACCAGGTGTGGCCCGGAAACGACCAATACGTCACCATGGACTTTTTTCGCTTTGACATAAATGGAAAAATTGTAGAGCACTGGGACGCGATTCAGAGCGTGCCAGAAACATCAATGAATGGAAATTCAATGGTTTGATCGTGTGGTGTTGTTCCAAACCGAGATGATGATTCCCGGGTTGTGTTTAAAGTGCTGTTACAAGTAGCAACTAAGGCGTTGGTCTTTAGGGTTACACTATTGTTTGGTAGAACTGATTTTCAGTACAAGGAGAAGGAGTAATTATGAAGTACATAGTGGGTTTGGTGTTATCGTGTTTGTCTCTGTTTGCCTGGGGAGAACCAGAGATCACTGAAGACTTGTTGAAGTCGATAAGTAATGAATTAAGACAATCGATCGAGTCACAGGATAGCGCCATCATAAAGAAGTATTTATATCCGGGAACAACCATCATTATCGATATGGACCCTTCGCCGAGTGCCGGCAAGACTGAAATTCCCTACGATAAATATTTGCCCTTGATTGACCTCAGCTACAGTGCCATGAAAGATGCCGAAATTCATGAAGAGATACTGTCGATAAACATAGATAAAGAGAAAAACCAGGGAACGATAGAAGAAAAAGTGTGGGCCACATTGAATGTGCTGGGCATCAAAGTGCAGGATGTTTCGATCAGCACGACGACCTACGGGATTGTCGACGGGGAAGTGAAGGCGCTGCATGCCGAAGATGAGCTTATTAGCAGCGGCCCTGTCGAATAGCGCCAAACGAAGCAGCTCGTGCAGCGCTGCTCTCAATAAACTTTTTTCTGAATGTGAGCTCCATGACGCCTATGGCAACACCCCTTATCGCAACCACCCCTGAACCACCTTACTACGCGGTGGTGTTTACCTCGACCTTGTCAGACGATACTGCCGGTTATGCCGATATGGCCGAGCGAATGCTGGAACTGGCGGCGCAGCAGTCCGGTTTTCTCGGCGTGGAGTCGGCAAGGGAAGGTCTTGGCATTACCGTTTCCTACTGGCGTGATCTGGAATCGATTCGTCAATGGAAAGCCAACTCGGAACATCAAAGCGCGCAAAAGCTCGGGCGCGAGCAATGGTATGCGTCTTTCAAATTACGTATTGCGAAAGTGGAGCGGGATTACGGACTGTCCACTGATTCCGGGATTGGTTAATGATCTTGCTGTTTACGAATCCATGAAGACGTGGTCGGTCATGATTCTTCCGTTACTGTCACTGCACGAGCAAAAAAAGCACCCTGGAGCGACCGTGCCGCTGAAGGGTGCTAAAAGGAAGACAATCTAGAAGTGATAGGAAACAGATAGGGTTCCGAATGCGGCGAGGCCTTCGATGTCGTCTTCAATATCGTCTTCTTCCTTGCGAAGGTCGGCAGCACTCAGGAAACTTGCCGGATCACGAGCGGTGAGGTCAACATCGGCATCGCGCGTCGGGATTGCCACTCCGATTTCAGCCTGAAAATCAAAGCCACGCTCTCCATCCAGTTTGTTGCCCCAGCCCAGGCTCAGGTAAGGCATGAGTTGTCGGCTCTCGATGTCTGTCTGCAACGCATCGATGTCACCGGGATTGACCCGGGTATCACCTACCTTGAAGGATTTATCCATATCCGCTTTGGCGCTGAATTCACTGTCTACAAACAAGAGACCGCCGGAGAAAAAGACTTCGTCAGCCCAGCCGGAGGCAAAGGGGTACCAATCGAGGCCGGCTTGCAATGAAAACAGGGAATAGTTGCCATCTTCGTAGTCGATGCCTGCTAGGTCCAGATCGTCACCATCGTCAAAGTCTGCATCCAGACCACTAATATGGGCGCGCCACTGAATCTGGTCCTTGTCAGTCAGGCTCCAGTTGGTCATGCCACTGAGATTTGCACCTACTCCGAGAATACCGAGCGTGATGCCTCCCGAATATTGGGCGTCCGCTCCACGATGCTCTTCTGCAAAGGCAGCAGAGCTCAGTGTGATAGCCGTGACAAGACTTGCCTTGAGAAGCGAGGGCCCCAGACCGGGTTTCAAGCGTGTTGTTGTGAGGGATGTGAATTTAGCCATTTTTCGTCCTTATGAATGGAAGGGTTAGTGAAAATATGGCGCCATTATTTACTGTGATGGGTCAGAGGTCTGTTGCGCTTGTTGGACAGAATGTGACAGGGAAAGAGACAAAAAGACTGTATGAGACGAGCGCTTGTCAGGGGCTTTTGGGCCAACGTATCTCAAAGCGGGCCCCGCCAAGCGGCGACTCATCCAGCCGCACAGAACCCCGGTGCCAGCGGGCAATTTCCTTGACAATGGCCAGCCCCAGTCCATGTTCACGACTGATTTCCCGTTGCTCATTATCAAGCTGCTTGAAGGGCAGAAAGACTTTTTCACGCTCGGACTCCGGGACCCCGCAACCATCGTCTTCAACCACCAGCATGATGTTCTCTTCATTCTGTGACAGACCGATACGAACACTCGATCTGGCATAGCGTATGGCATTGGAGAGCAGATTATTCAACGCTCGCAACATGGCCCGGCGGTCAATGAATAGTGTCTGGTCAGACAAGGCCGGATCAATGTTCAGCTCAATGCGAAGCCGGGCATATTCGAGTTGAAGCGGAGCGATTTCCTGATGCAACACACGGGCGAACTGACAGGATTCGAAATGTGTAATGTCACTTGCCCTGCTGTAGCGGGAGAGAGCCAGAATCTGCTGGATCAGATGATCGAGTGTGTCGATGCCGGTGGCAATACTCTGTTCGTAGCGGGCCTTTTCCTGCTCGGTAATATCCTCCGACTTCAGCATCTCGAAGGCGAAGCTCAAGCGAGACAGGGGCGTGCGCAAATCATGGGCGATGGCATTGGTCAGTTCCCGCTGGCTTTGAATCATTTTTTCTATTTGATCGGCCATGGTGTCAAAGGAGGTACTCAGCGTTTTCACCACAGAGCGCTTGCTGAGATTTGATCGTTCGCCGAGATGCCCGGCGCCAAAGTTCAAGGCCGATTTCTTGAGGCGTGACAGGTCGCGCCAAAGGGGCATCACGAAAAGCAGCATGCCCAGGCTGAGGCCGCCTACAAAAACCGATACCAGCGCGGCAAGCACCGACAATTCGGAGCCGGGGAGAGGCACCGGGCCCGCCTGCAAAACCATCGTTGAGGACTGAGACTCAGATGATGGCAGGCGCAGGTAGATCATACTGTGATCGTCGTCATCGGTGAGCCAGGTGCGGCCCAGTTCCGAAAATTGCGCCATTTTGGAGTCTTCCAGCTGAAGCGCATCTTGCGGTATCAGGCTCAACTGAAAACCAAAGTGTTGCTGCAAGGCGTTCAATTTCTGTTGCCACTGATCCGCATCCTCTTTCCGAAACTGCTTTTCGAGAAGGTTTAAGGTGCCCTGAATCTGATTCAGCGTTTCCTGGTCTTCATCGGCTTCCAGCATCATGTACAGAAACCAGTGGCTATCCGGAATGCGTTTGACGATGACATCACTATCATAGGCATCGCTGAATATGAGGTATTCACCGTCCTCAAGTTCTCGCAGCGGCACGCTGTGATCAATCTCTGCATCAAGGGTAAGCAGGCGAAGTTCATGACCGAACTCGGACGCGATGCTGTCGAATATTTCCGGCCATTGGTCGCGAGGGTAGTTGGCGAGCTCCTGTTCAATCAGATAAAACGTCCCCTTGTAGGACTCGGTCACGCGCTCGTGCAGCACATAATTATTAATGGCATGCAGCGGATTGTAGGAGGTGGCGAAAATCAGATAGAAAAGTGGAATGAAAATCAGCAGCCACAAGCGAATAAACACTTTCAGCATGGGCAGGATTCCTGGTGTGTCCTGAGTACGGAGGAGAGCTTTTGTCGACAGAGCCGTTGTCGACCGGCGCAGAAGTCGCTCATGCTTCTATCTCGTGCTGGATACCAAGCAAATAGCCTTTGCCGCGTACTGTTTTGATAATCTGTGGATCAAGTGAATCGTCATGAAGCTTCTTGCGCAATCGGGAAATGCGCCGGTCGATGGATCGATCGAGCCCATCATAATCGAAGCCTCGCAGGCTTTGAACGATGGTGTCGCGGGTGACAATATTGCCCGCTTCTTCAGCGAGCAGATGCAGCAAGTCGAATTCGGCGGTCGTCAGACTAACGGGCGTTGAGTTCATGCTGACACTTCGGGTTTTCAGGCTGATTTTCAGAACGGGGGATTGTGTGTCTACTCGCTGGTGAGGGATATTGCCAGGCTTGGTTGAGGTCTCAGTCGCAGTGCCTTTATCCACCACGGGATTTAAAACCACCGCTCTTCTCAGCAAGGCGCGCACCCGGCTCAGCAGCAGGCGGGGTTTGATGGGTTTGATAACGTAGTCGTCGGCTCCCAGTTCCAGTCCCAGCATCTGGTCGATATCTTCATCCAGTGCCGTCAACATCAAAATCGGCGCCGCATAGTGTGGCCGCACCTCACGACACACATCCATCCCCGACTTGCCCGGCAGCATAACATCAAGAATGACCAGGTCAGGCTGGCAGTCGAGAATGTCGGTAACGGCGTCGAGACCATTGCCGACTACGGCTACATCAAACCCGTTTTTTATCATGTATTCCTGTATCAACGCGGCCAGTTCGACATCGTCTTCGACGACGAGTATGCGATTGGATGAAGTTGAGGGAGTCAGGGAATTCATGATGACGCAATAAACCGCTTTAGAGTCAAACAACAGGAGTCAGGCTGCCAGTTTGCCATGAGTCTGCATTTTTTACTCCCCAAGTTTTGTGACAGTTTTAGACGACTGATTTCGGCTAAGGAAAGACGTTTCCTGTCTGTTATCGCTCCGTCTGGGCAGTTGCCCCAGTTTCCAACCAGGATACGTCGGCTCTGGTTCGGGTTCTGATGCGCGTTTAGGAAAGTCCATGTCGCAATTTTGAAACCACGTTCGTCTTCCTTGACCTAGACTATGCCCAGTATTGTGCCATCTCTGTTTGAGGAATCTTATGTCGACACCGTCCGTTCACCCACATGCTCCTGTATCCCGTGAAACCTTTGATGAAGTGATGATGCCCAACTATGCGCCGGGCCAGATGATTCCGGTGCGCGGCGAGGGCTCGCGGGTTTGGGATCAGCAGGATCGCGAGTATATCGATCTGGCTGGCGGGATTGCGGTCAGTGCGCTGGGGCATGCCCATCCGGTTCTGGTGAAAGCCTTGACCGATCAGGCGCAGAAGCTCTGGCACGTCAGTAATGTGTTAACCAATGAACCCGCTCTGCGACTGGGCCGTTTGCTGGTGGAGAATACCTTTGCCGACAAAGTGTTTTTTGCCAATTCCGGTGGTGAAGCCAATGAAGCGGCCTTCAAACTGGCGCGTCGCTATGCCTGGGAACACTATGGTCCCGAAAAGAACGAAATTCTCTCGTTCTACAACAGCTTTCACGGCCGCACCCTGTTTACCGTCAGTGTCGGTGGTCAGGCTAAATATACTGAAGGCTTTGAGCCGGTGCCCGGTGGTATCAAGCATGCGACCTTCAATGATATTGAATCGGTCAAAGCGCTGATGTCTGATCGAACCTGTGCGGTGGTGCTGGAACCGATCCAGGGGGAGGGCGGTATTCAGCCGGCGGACCACGATTTCCTGCGACAGGTGCGTGCGCTGTGTGATCAACACAATGCGCTGCTGGTGTTTGACGAGATCCAAACCGGCGTCGGCCGTACCGGAGCGCTCTATGCCTATATGAACTCAGGCGTTGTACCGGACATTCTGACCACCGCCAAGGCCATGGGTGGCGGTTTCCCCATTGGTGCCATGCTGGCGACGGACAAGGTTGCGGCCAGTTTGAAGGTCGGCACCCACGGCAGTACCTATGGCGGCAATCCTCTCGGGTGCGCGGTGTCGGAAGCCCTGCTTGAGGAAGTGCTTAACACGGATTTGCTGGCTCAGGTCAGCGCGAAGGGGGAACGTCTGCGAACGGGCTTGGAGCAACTCAATGCCAGACATGGGGTTTTCAAGGATGTGCGTGGAGAGGGTCTGTTGATAGGTTGTGAGGTCAATGACGACTGGAGTGGCCAGGCCAAGGCCTTCATGACCGCGGCATCAGAGCAGGGCTTGATGGTGCTGATTGCCGGACCCAATGTCGTGCGCTTTGCGCCCGCACTGAACATTGCCGATAAAGATATCGACCTTGGTCTGGAACGCATGGACCAGGCCATCCAGCAGGTTTTGTCGAACCAGTAATTCCGGAGAGTCACGATGAAACGCATCCGACCCTGTGAGGCAGCCGATCTTGCCGGCATCGAAGCCGTGGTGAATGCCAATACCACGCTGATCTCCTCGGTACCCCATGACCGGGAAAAACTGAGTGAGCGCATTGATCATTCCCGACGCTCCTTTGAGCAGGATCCGGACGTGGCCGGTAAAGAGTTTTTCCTGTTTGTACTGGAAGACACCGAAACCGGTGACATTCTTGGTACCTCGGGGATCAGCATGAATCGGGATCGTAGTCGGCCTTTCTACAGTTATCGTTTCG
Source organism: Oleiphilaceae bacterium (assembly GCA_965230795.1). GTDB lineage: Bacteria > Pseudomonadota > Gammaproteobacteria > Pseudomonadales > Oleiphilaceae > PZPK01. Next base: position 1,462,275 of record OZ246020.1, read on the forward strand.
ATGAGCTGATTCACAGTTCGCCCACCCTGGGCGTTCACAGCCCGGTGCCGGTGCTGTATCTGACCCATGAACTCACCGGCAACACCGTCCTGTGCGGGCTGTCGATCAAGGAAGCGTATCGCAATAGCGAGTACTTCGAGCTGCTGTCACGCAGTCGCTTGTTGTTCATGCGTCAGTTCCGCCATCTCTTCAGCGATGAAGTGGTCGTGGAAATGCAGGGCGTGCATGATGATGACAACAGTTCTGCGTTCTGGGACAGCCTGGGGCGCCACTTCTTCAATCTGGACTTTGCCACCGCCGATTACTACTCCAGCATCAAAAGCCGTACCTTCATTGCCGAGATGATGCCCCAGCACCCCATTTATGTCTCCCTGCTGTCGGAAGATGCCCAGGAAGTGATGGGGCAGGTGGATCCCGGGGCCGAAGCCGCCCATCGCCTGCTCTTGAGAGAAGGTTTCAAGGCCAGCCCTTACTTCGATATTTTTGATGGTGGTCCCACGCTCAAAGCCGAGCTGGATGGCTTGCACAGTGTGATGCAGGCGCGGCAGAAACAGGTCCGCTGTGGTGAAGTACATACGGGGATGCGCTATCTGGTTGCCAACCAGCGCTTTGAAGAGTTTTGTTGTGGCTTTGCCCAGATAACCGATGGCATGGGTGATATTCTGCGTCTCGACAGCGCCATTGCCGATGCGCTGAACATTGCCGATGGCGATGCCATGACCTACGTGGCGCTATAGGGAGGGAACTGTGATGATGGTAATTCGACCTATCAAAGCAAGTGATCTGAATGACCTCTATGCCATGGCCAAATCGGCTGGCGCCGGACTCACCACTTTGCCAGCGAATGAAGAGCTGCTGGCCCAGCGCATTGAGCTGTCGGAAAAATCCTTTGCCCAGAGCATACCCATTGAACAGGGCAACTACATGTTTGCCCTGGAGGATCTGGAAGAGGAGCGTATTGCCGGCGTCAGTGCCATCGAAGCGCATGTCGGCATGGATACCGTCTGGTACAACTATCGCGTCAGCCAGTGTGTCAATTCGTCCCGGGAAATCGGCGTGCATACCATCAATCATACTTTGTACCTGACGAATGATCTGACCGGCAGTTCCGAGGTGTGTTCCCTGTTTCTGGATGAAGCCTATCGCACCGGAGAAGGCCCTCGTCGGGGCACCAATGGCCGTTTGCTATCCAAGTGCCGTTTCCTGTTCATGCGGGAGTTTCCCAATCTCTTCAGCGACAAAGTGATCGCCGAAATGCGGGGCTACTCGAATGACAAAGGCCAGTCACCGTTCTGGGATGCCCTTGGTCGCAAATTCTTTCAGATGGATTTTACCCAGGCAGACTATCTTACCGGTATCGGCAACAAGTCTTTTGTCGCGGAGTTGATGCCCAAGTACCCCATCTATCTGGCCTTCCTGCCGAAAGAAGCCCGTGAGGTAGTCGGTGAGGTGCACGACAATACAAGGCCTGCTCTGGAAATGCTCAAGCGAGAAGGCTTTAACTACAACGGTCTGGTGGACATCTTTGATGCCGGGCCAATCGTGGAATGTTTTGTCCGCAATGTGCGCGCGGTGCGCGAGAGCAGCATGCGGCAAGCTCTGGTGAGCCAGCACCCGCCAGCGGAAAGCGAAGACGGTGCCTACCATCTGGTGTCCAATTGCGCTCTGGAGCATTTTCGTTGTGTGCTGGTACCGTCGGCTGCGGTGAAATTTGATACCGTGGCTTTGTCCCATGAGGCGGCGAAAGCACTCAATATATCCATGGGTGACCCGGTGCGGGTCATCCCCATGCGTTACTCGGAGAATTAGTTATGTCAGCAACCGATCTGATGATTTCAGGCGGATGGCTAACCGGAGGCGGTGCGACCTTTGAATCGCGCAATCCGGTCAGCGATGAGCGAGTCTGGTTCGGCACCTCGGCCTCGGCAGAGGATGTGGACAGAGCCGTGAACACAGCACGCAAGGCCTTTCGCGATTGGCGCAAGACTTCCTTCGAGACGCGTCGGAAAATTGTCCAGGCCTTCAAGATGGAGCTGGAAGCCAACGAAGGCCATCTGGCAGATTGTATCGGCAAGGAAACTGGCAAGCCGCTCTGGGAAGCCCGGACCGAAGTGGCGGCGATGATCGGCAAAATCGATATTTCCCTGGCCGCATATGAGGAACGCACGGGAACCCGTGAGCAGGATTTGCCGGCCGGCCATGCGGTGTTACGCCATCGTCCCCACGGGGTGGTGGCGGTGTTTGGCCCCTATAATTTCCCCGGCCATCTGCCCAATGGCCATATTGTACCGGCGCTTTTGGCGGGCAATGTTGTTCTGTTCAAACCCAGTGAGCATGCGCCGCTCGTGGCCCAGGAAGTGATTAAGCTGTGGTTGGCCGCAGGGCTGCCCCAGGGGGTGATGTCTTTGCTGCAAGGCGAACGGGCGACTGGTGAAGCGCTTGCCAAACATCCGGGCATAGATGGTTTGTTCTTTACCGGCAGCTCGACCACTGGTGCTTTGTTGCATCAACAGTTTGCCGGACAGCCCGACAAAATACTGGCTCTGGAAATGGGTGGCAACAACCCCCTGATTGTGGATGAGGTCAAGGATCTGGATGCGGCGGTGCATCACACGCTGTTTTCTGCTTTCGTCTCAGCCGGTCAACGCTGTACCTGCGCGCGCCGTTTGCTGGTGCCGCGTACGGAATTTGGCGAACAGTTTCTGGCGCGATTGCTGGACTGTACCCAGACCATTCGAGCCGGGGCCTACGACGACGATCCCCAGCCGTTCATGGGTGCGGTGATCTCACCACAGGCGGCGGATTCGCTGTTGGCGGTGCAGACTATGTTGACTGAACTTGGCGCCAAACCCCTGCTGCCGATGGAGCGCCTGAAGGCTCACAGCGGGTTGTTGAGCCCGGGGCTGATAGATGTGTCGGACCTGGACGAGCTGCCGGATGAGGAATATTTTGGTCCCTTCCTGCAGATTCAGCGCTATGATGACTTTAGCGAGGCACTGGAACTGGCCAACGCCACGCGCTTTGGTTTGGCCGCCGGCTTGTTGAGTGATTCCCGGCAGCGTTACGAGCATTTTTTGCAGGAGATTCGAGCTGGCATCGTCAATTGGAATAAACCCCTGACCGGTGCCAGCAGTGCTGCGCCATTCGGTGGTGTTGGTGCCAGCGGTAACCATCGCCCCAGTGCCTACTATGCTGCCGATTATTGTGCCTATCCGGTGGCCTCACTGGAAGCGGACACGCCGGAACTGCCGGGTAAGCTGTCTCCGGGCTTGAGCATTGCTTAATCCGGGATAGCAGTGGCGGCGTAAGTTGAATAAGCAATCGGTGAAATGGGAGACGGGACACAACTATGAACGCATTCGAAGCCAATTTTGACGGCCTGGTGGGCCCGACCCATAACTATGCCGGCCTGTCGTTTGGCAATATTGCCTCGGAAAGCCATATCAAGGATATCTCCAACCCCAAGGCCGCCGCCAAACAGGGACTGCGAAAAATGAAGGCTCTCGCCGACCGCGGCTTCAAGCAGGGGATTTTGCCTCCTCAACAAAGGCCGGATCTGGACAGTCTGAGACGACTCGGGTTCAGTGGGACCGATGCCCAGGTATTGACCAAAGCGGCCAAGCAAGCACCAGCGATTCTGTCTTCGGTGTTTTCTGCTGCGAGCATGTGGACGGCAAACGCCGCCACGGTGTCACCCAGTGCCGATACGGAAGACGGGCGCGTGCATTTTACGCCGGCGAATCTCAACGCCAAATTCCACCGTTCCATGGAGCATCGTTCCACCGGCCGGATTCTGCAGACGATATTTGCCGATGAGTGCTATTTCAGTCACCACGAAGCATTGCCCGAATGCAATATGTTTGGTGACGAAGGCGCTGCCAATCATACCCGCTTTTGTGGCGACTATGGTGAAGCCGGCGTCGAGTTTTTTGTTTACGGGCGACAAGCCTTTAATGAATCGGCGGTGAAGCCCCGGCGCTATCCGGCCCGACAGACACTTGAGGCCAGCGAAGCGGTGGCGCGATTGCATGGCCTTGATGCCAAACGCACAGTGTTTGCCCAGCAACGTCCGGAAACCATTGATGCCGGCGTATTTCATAACGATGTCATTGCAGTGGGCAATCGTGATTTGCTGTTCTATCACGAATCCGCCTTTGTTGATTCGGACAAGGTGCTGGATGAACTCAATAAAAAGCTCGGTGATTGTGAGCTCAGAACGCTACGTGTGGGCGAGGCGGAAGTGCCACGTGGTGATGCGGTGAAGTCCTACCTTTTCAACAGTCAGCTATTGAGTCTGGACAAGGGCAAGATGCTGCTGGTGGTGCCCCAGGAGTGTCGTCAGGTAATATCAGTATCCAATTATCTGGATGCCTTGCTGGCTTCAGGTGGTCCCATTTCCGAAGTTCTGGATTTTGATCTGAAACAGAGCATGAAGAACGGTGGCGGTCCTGCCTGTTTGCGTCTGCGTGTGGTCTTGAATGAAGCAGAACTCAAATCCATCAAACCCCGGGTGATGATGAATGATGCTCTGTTTGAGGAGCTGGATGCCTGGGTCGACAAACACTATCGCGATCAGCTTTCCCAGTCAGATATGGCGGATGTTCGCTTGATGAACGAGTGTATGACGGCGCTGGATGAACTGACACAGATTCTTAATCTGGGATCCATCTATCCCTTCCAGTTAAACGGCTAGTAAAGGGCCGGGGCCTAGATCAGGCCGAGTTCAACCGCCGTGCGCGCACATTCGGTGCGGTTGTGTACATCCAGCAGTGCAAACAGGGTTTTGATATGACTCTTGACCGTGTGCTCGGTCAGATTCAGTTGCTGGCAGATTCGCTTGTTCGGTAAGCCTTCCGCCAATAGTTGCAGTACTTCCAGTTGTCGCGGCGTGAGGGAGGGGACGTCGCGGGTGGCAGTGCTGCTGTCGACGTAAAAGTCCGGCAGCGGGGAGTCGCCATCCATTACCGATTGAATCGCCTGCGCAATGTCGGCACGGCCGCTGGCCTTGCTGATGAAACCGGAGGCTCCCGCGGACATGGCGGCGCTGACATCACGGCTTTCCTCAGAGGCCGACAGCACCGCAACGGGAATCATGATGCGGTGAATCTGCATATAACGCAGCAGTGATAAACCGGCGCCGTCGTACAGGTTCAGGTCCAGCAGGATCAGGTCGAACTGAGGCTTGTGTTGCAGCGCCTGTTTGGCGGCTTCGAGCCCCTGAGCGGATTCTATCTGCACGGTCTCGGCCAGCGATTCCAGCACGTAGTAAAGCCCCTCCAGATAAACCGGATGATCTTCTACCACCAGTAGTTTCAACGACTGCGTATCCGCGTCAGAGCATCTCAGCGCCATGGCTTTTTATCTTTGTTTTAAGTTGACGTCGCTTTCTATTATGAAAATACAAGCAATTATTACAAGGAAATTGCGCACGTTTCATGTTATGCAGCGGCACATTAGCCAAGCTGATTAACGAGGCCAATCCCTCATATGGGGGAAACCTTTATTGCCAGCTTCTTTACAGGGGCCTCTCTTGAGTGATCTGGCTAACGCTTTTTTACCAAGGTGCGCGGTATACTGTGAGCGCAATCACCACCGCCAATAATAAGAATGGATAGCCATGGGCGCTTATTCACCGCAAAGCTCTATATCTGAGCCAACAACCTTGCAGTCCCATCTGGACGGTGAAGAGCAGGGCTTACGTTTTTCGCCAGAGACCGAACGGGCCTATCGGCAGGATCTGCACCAGGGCCTGCTGCGTCGGGTGCTGACCATTGGTCTGGCGGCCTGGACGATCTTCGGTATTTTTATCGTACTCGACATCGTCTATCTGCCTAGAGAAGTCTACGAAAAAACCGTCGCAATTCGTCTGTTATTTAATTATCCACTCATTGGACTGGTCATGCTTGGCGGGTTGAAGCGCTGGCGCATGGAGATTTTCGAGCCTTTGGTGATCAGCGCCTATATTTTATGCGGTCTCAGCATCGTCGTGATTATTCATGTCGCCGACTGGTTCAATGTGTTTTTGCCCTATGACGGACTGCTTATTCTGCTGGTATTTGGCTACTTCCTGCTGGGAATGCGTTTCTTGCCGGTGGCCCTGGCCTCCATTCTGATATCTGCCGCCTATCTGGGTTTTGAGTTTTATGCCCAGCGACCGGCAAGCCAGTTATTTCTTAATGCCTTTTTCCTGTTTTCCCTGAATCTGATGGGCATGTTCGGTTGCTTTATGCAGGATCGCTATCGACGCAAGCTGTTCTGGCGACAACTGTTGATCAAAAAGGCTCAGGAAAAGGACCAGCGGGAGATTGAATCGAAAACCCGTTTGGTGGCCACGGCCAGTCATGATCTGCGACAGCCCATGCATGCCATGAACTTGCTGGTGGATACTCTGCAGGAACAGCTACAGGGCCAACCCCAGCAGGCCCTGGCGGACAAACTTGAGCACTCCATTCGGCAGCTGAATCAGCTATTGAGTTCGCTGCTCAGTATTTCCCGTTTGAACGCGGGTATCGTCGAGGTGAAAAAACAGCCCCTGAATCTGAACGCCCTGGTGGCCGAGCTGATTGATGAAGTGGAGGCTCGCTGCGACGCCAGTGGTCTAGCCATTGAGCTCGAATCGGCCGGTGTGGTATTTGTCGACGCCGATGCTGTGTTGTTACAACGGGTGCTACGCAATCTGATTGAAAATATTCTCAATCATGCCCAGGCAAGCCGGGCGTGTGTGCGCATTGCAGAACATGATGGCAGGATTGTGTTGACCGTTGAGGACGATGGCATTGGCATTGACGAAAGTAAAAGTGAGCAGGTATTTGAGGAGTTTCATCAATCCAGTCAGGGCCAGCACCGTGGCATGGGCCTGGGACTCGCAATCGTGCGACAGCTCTGCGAGCTCATGGCGATTCCGGTGACCTTGCATAGTAGTGTCGGCCAGGGCTGTGTGTTTCGCCTGGATCTGGGCGCACCGGTTGAGCCGAGAACGGCCAATGTCAGCAAACGTTGGAGCAATACCCCGATGACAGGGGCCCGCATTCTGGTGATTGAAGATGACGAGGATAATCGCCAGTCGATGGCCGAGCGTATCGAGCATTGGGGCATGCAAGTGGTGGCTGGAGCAGACTACGAATCCCTGTCAGACGAGGCGCTGTCCCAGCCTGTCGACCTCCTGATCACGGATATGCATTTGGGGAAGGGGCAGCGCAATGGCGCTGAGGGTATTGCCTGGTTACGTCAACAACATGGAAAGGATATTCCCGCCTTATTGCTCACGGCTGACACCGAAGTGAATGAAGAGATGCTTGAAACCCCCAAACTTGATATGGCCTCCATCCGGGTCCTGCATAAACCGGTACAAGCCGCCAAGTTGCGGGTGGCGATTAATCAGTTGCTGCAGGTGACGGTAGCGCCGGAGTGATGCAACTACCATTTCTGCGAAAACTCAAGACGTATAAAAAGTGCCACCGATGCACCAAGAGATACTCTTCAGACTGCAAAGAATGTCCGCATTGTTCGGATATCAAAGATGGCCGTGATTTGGAGAACTTTATTCGACAGCACCAGTCTGAAATGAGAGGTGCGGGCTCGCTAGGTTTGTATTTCATGCTTGCCGCTGTGTTTGTGCTGCTAATAATGTCGCTGATTTGATGGGCAGTGATCACTGTCGCGTTATGGTGACAGCATTCAAAATTCCTGCATCCATACAGTTTGGCTATGAGTTCGATTATGAGATAGGCTATGAAACATATCTCCTACGTAGAAATCCAAGGTTTAAACCAGAATGAACTCATGAGAATTCTTAATGCAGAGAGAGTTCGGGAGCATTTGGTACCGCATGAGCAATTTGATGAGTCTTCGCTGGCAGACTGGGTCGCGGAGAAAGTCACTGTAAACGCGACTGCGGGATGCAAGGTCAGGGGTATCGAGGTAAATGATGCGGTAGCTGGCTGGTGTGGTATCCAGTTTGAGAATGGCTCCTATGAGCTGGCTATTGTTTTGGATGAGAAGTATTGGGGGATAGGTGTGCGGGTATTCAAGGATCTGATGGCGTGGGCCGCGGAGCTTGGACATCGCACAGTGGTTTTGCATTTGTTGAACACGCGCCGCGAATACCTGTTTCTTAAAAACATGGCGCGCAGGGAGTTTGAAAGCACATTATTCGGGCAAACCTACACCAGTTATGAGCTAAGGGTGCAAAACGCTTGAAAAGCAGCGCCGTTCTGGTCCTTAAAGCACCGCATGACGAATGTATCGTTCACAACTGGAGCAGTAACCATAAGCTCGGCATTCTCGCAACATTACGGTTGCATAATTAAGTACTTTTGACCTTTTTGGCTCAAGACCGAATTCACGAATGTTTCCAAAGCAGACCGTTAGTCTGGCGGAAAATCACAACTGAATTGTGAGAGAAGCGGTCGTTATAAGCTTTCCTTTTTAACGCAGCACTATAGACTGTGATGATTGAAATGCTGACACAATTGAAACCCCTCCGCCGCGTCATTGCCGCGCAGGCGGCAATCCATTGTTTAAGGGTTTCAGATTGCACAATATTCAGGGAAGAATATGCAGCCCGCCGTTTACATTATGGCCAATCAAAAACGCGGTACGCTCTATGTTGGTGTTACGAGTAATTTGATTCAACGCGTTTGGCAACACAAACAAGGCTTCGTTGAAGGCTTTTCTAAAAAGTATGAAACAAAGATTCTTGTGCACTACGAACAAGCGAAATCGATGGAATCAGCCATCGTGAGAGAAAAGCAGATCAAAAAACGGAGACGTCAAAGGAAGTTGAATTTAATCTTTGAAAACAATCCCGGTTGGGATGATCTGTGGGAAGATGTCGTTGGTCTTTCTTTAAAAAACAATGGATTGCCGCCTGCGCGGCAATGACGCGGTTTAGGGGCTCGAATTAAGTCCTCTATTCACCAACAGCCAATGAAGCAAAAGAGGCTAATCGAAGTCCGCTTTACCTCAACAGCAGAAGCCATCAGATCCATCCAGGCTGCATTCGTCAAATTGAAATCTGTCCAAAACGTGCCGCAACGTTGTGGTATCAATAAATGGCCACGTTATGGTCGTGGCACAAAACACCTTTGTCTTGCTTCAGAATTTACTTCTACCCGAATTCAAATCAAGGACCTAAAGCTACGCCAGCTATCTGACGGCAACATTTGACCAGCGATTAGTGTAGGCATCCACACCGATAAGTTGCTCAATAAGAGAGACGTTTGAAAACTTTTCGCTTAGTAAACGTTCAAAGCGAGCCCATTTTCGACTTACTTTTCTGCTGGCAAAATAATTAACGAAGTTGCTGACAGGCAGGAACTCTGAGTTCCCCAAATCATCAATGATCAAAAAGGTAAAGCCACCTCTGTCGTTCCTGACGACGATATTATTCGGGTGTAGTTTGTTCGTTATCAAGGCGTCAGCGAACAGTCTGCTTTTGAACTCGAAAAATCCCTGAATAAAAAGACGGGACCCCGCAATTTGCGGTCGTTTGAGATAGTGACTGAGTGTTTTAGAGACCTTGCCATCGTAATCCTTCACCAGATCAAAAACTTCGCCAATCCCCAGGTTCGTCGGCTCGGAGCCATAATATTTTGGAACCAGGTCCCACGTATAGTCACGCTTGTTGAGTAAGGCGTAGTACTTTTTTTCTCTGATACTTGCTTTGGTATTGGGAACATATTCGATCTTGATGCACAAGTTCTCGTCCTTAGGGTGTTGATAACAAATACGGTGTGAGCCGAGACCAATCACAGCCTCAGTGTCTATACGTAACATATGCTTCTCCGTGTCGGGTAGGTATGTATAGAACTGGCTGAACATGAAAGTGTTCCAGGTAAATCCTGAACGAAAACCGGAACAAACCGTATTTACTGGCGATCCACTATGTTGTGACGGCGGTTTTGTACGCAAAGATAAAATTGATAGATTCTGAATCAACTGACATGCAGAGTGCGTCGTAGCATTGATAATTTTCAGAGGCTTGTGACCATGGATTTACTCAATGACATTCTCAGTACCCTCAAGCTCGAAGGAACCCTGTATTTTCGCACCGAGTTCAGTGGCAAATGGGCGGTGACGGTCCCCACCCTGGAGGAAGCGGCCAGGTTTCATCTGGTAGTAAAAGGTCGCTGCCACGTCAGAATTGCTGAAGACCAATACCAGGCCTTGTCGCCCGGAGATATTATCCTGGTGCCAAAAGGACGATCTCATATTCTTTCTGATGCACCCCAGAAAACCGCACCACCGCTTGAAAAAATAATCAGCCAGTCTGGTTACAAGGGCAATGGGCTACTGGTTTATGGCTGTAAATCCGAAGGTCTGGAAACACAAATGGTATGCGGACATTTTTCTTTCCGGCCCGGTGCTGACCACCCGATCCTGCGCTATCTGCCGGATTTTATTACCGTGACTGCCGCGGGCAGAGAAAAGATGCCCTTGCTTGATGAGTCCCTGCGTCTGATTGCCGAGCGGGTATTTTCCGAAGAGTTGGGTTCCACTGCAGCGGTCACCCGACTCTCCGAAATTGTTTTTATGGAGATCTTGCAGTCGGCGATGAGCACGGGTGACAAGCATGCCTCCATGATGGATGCCTTGAGAGACAACAGGATTGCCAAGTCATTGCAGTTGATTCACAGTCACCCCAATAAATCCTGGACGGTAGATTCCCTGGCAAGTGAAGTGGCAATGTCCCGAAGCCGGTTTTCTGAACGATTCAGGAGGCTGGTTGGGGAAACGCCCATGACCTATTTGTCCGAATGGCGACTGCAAAAATCACTGGAGTTACTCGGTGACACCCGACGTCCTATTCAGCAGGTTGCCACTGAAACCGGCTATCAGTCCCCCGCGGCATTTACTCGCGCGTTTCACGGAAAATTCGGCGTGTCACCCAGAGAATATCGGGTACAAAAACTGGCCTGAAGGTAGAAATCTCAGGTCCAAAGCAGCCTGATTTTGCAGCGCGTACCAAAAAATTTGCACACGGTTTCAATATCGCCCCTTGCTGTTGTTGAGAGGATGGCCCTGCATAAAAATCCTTATCACCAGTTCAATTGCGCTGGTCGCTTACGAAACACGATTTATGAGGATTTTATATTATGTTGAAAAAAACCAAGTTAGCAGCTGTTGTGTCCGCCGCCCTGATGGCGATCTGTGCTTCCCAGGCAACCCTGGCAGTGGATGAATACAATACCGCAACAGGATTGACGGCGGCCGGTGCGCCTTTGGCCTTCCACGGTGTCGACCCGGTAGCCTTTGTTGATATCGAAAACCGCATCACCGGCAGCGCCCAATACACCGTTGTTCATGATGGTGTCGCTTACTATTTTTCATCCCAGGACAACGCCAACAAGTTCGATAAGAATCCTTCACAGTATCAGCCACAAAACGGCGGTTTCTGCACCTTCGGCGTTTCGGTAGGGAAGAAATTCGATGGTAATCCCCACTATGCCGATATCGTTGATGACAAGCTGTATGTGTTCCTGAATGAAGATATCTACAAGGAGTACCTGAAAGACCGTAAGGGAACCATTCGCAAGGCTGAGAAGAACTGGCAGAAAATCCGTCACACCGTCGCCGCGGAACTCTAATCGACATACCACTTTTTCAGAATTCAAGGAGTTCCATTATGAACACGATTGACCATTTAAGTGTGGGTGTGCCGTCTATTGCCCAGGGTACAGCCTTCTACAACGAGGTGATGGCAGCATTGGGCAGTGACCTGATTGTCGCAACGGATGGCTTTGCTGCTTACGGTAAGGGTACACCGCAGTTTTTGTTAATGACCCCTTACGATGGCAAACCTTTCAGTGCCGGTAACGGCACGCACATTGCCTTTGCAGCATCTTCAGAGCAAGCCGTGGACAGCTTTCACCAAAAGGCCTGTGAACTGGGAGGGCAATGTGAGGGTAAGCCGGGGAATCGTCCCGCCTATCCCAAGGAAGGCGTATATGCTGCGTTTATTAGAGACCCATTTGGCAACAAACTGGAAGCCATCTTTAATGGTTTTGCCGCCTGATTGTTCCTGTAGCGATAGTTAGCCATCCGCAAGGATGGCTTTTTTTATGAGCATCATTGTTTGTACGGAAGGTAAAAAAGTTTAGACCTTCAATCATCTTCAGTGTGATGTTTCCAGACATAATCATGCTGTTTTTTTGAGTTGCTAGTGGTTCTCGGTCCAAAACACTCGAGGAGAAGAATATGAAAGTATTAATGCTGGTTTCGGCTTTATTATTAAGCACTCTATCTATTTTCAGCCTGGCAGAAGAAACGCAAACGCCCGTCGGCGCAGCCGTTTTCAACGCCAAAGGCGAACTGCTGCAACCCATAGATTATCGACAATGGGTGTTTATTGGTGCGCCCCTGACACCTAATGGTTTAAACAATGGTCAGGCGGCATTCCCGGAATTTCACCATGTCTATATCAATCCCGATGCCTATGCCGTGTATCAACAGACGGGTAGTTTCCCCAACGGCACTGTCATTGCGAAGGAGCTGGTGTTACTTCAGAAACCGGACCACAGTGACGGCTCCAAAAATGCACCCTCGGGCAGAGGTTTTTTTGGGGGTGAATTTAATGGAATGGATGTGATGGTCAAGGACACCAGCAGATTTGCCAAAACCAATGGTTGGGGGTTCTTCAATTTTGGTCACCATGCACCACCTTACGAGGCGACTGCTCAGGCAGCCCCAGAAGGAGCGTGTGCAGCCTGTCATACTGCCAATGCCCATAAGGATATGGTGTTTGCAGATTATTACCCGATTCTTGATCGTTAGAGGAATGATGTAATGAAAAAACTTGTTGGATTGACTGCGATTGCCCTTTTGTCTACTGCGATCTCAAGTAACGCAGACACTGTTGTTAAAGAGGTACCGGATACCAAACCCGGGCAAATATTTGGCGGTGTTGTCGGGTTTATGGTGGGTTCGATTGGCGGGCCTTTAGGCGCTTTGGCGGGAGGTGGCATCAGCTGGCTTACCGGAGGGGAAATACAACAGGCTTCCGGTTTGGCAGGCCGTGCGTATGAGGTGGAAAAAGTTGATGGTTCACTGGAAATCGTCCGTTCGCCAAATCAGCAGTGGCAGCCTGGGGATGAGGTGCGTATTGAAAACGAACGTCTGGTGGCGTTTGAGCAGGAAAGCTGAGAAAGCGTTTGTCTGTAATCCGCTTTTGGGGCAGCCCGTGCCAGACTTGAATGCTCTCCTGTTAGCTAGCGAATGGAGAGCGGTGCGATGTTAAACGGGCTGCCAGTTGTCAAAGCGGTTTCTCTCTATTCCTTGCTGTTTCGTGCCATTGCGTGTGTTGCTCGCCGGTTCACCAAAAAATTCAACTGGCGTGCCTTATTCAACGTTCTGAAATTGTCTGATCTTGCCAGATTTGCTTCATCCATGCGGTGGGCGTCTGGCCAAAACGACCGGCAAAAGCGCGGGTGAACGCGGCGGGGCTGCTATAGCCAACTTCATCGGAAACCAGCGAAACCGGACGCCCTTTTTTGAGCAGTGATTTTGCGACTCCCAGCCGCCAGTGGCTCAGATAATCCCCTGGCGTCAAGCCCAGGGTTTCTCGAAATTTCACCGCAAAACTGGCGCGGGACATACCCGCTTTGCCGGCAAGTTGTTCCAGGGTCCAGGCTTTTTCAGGCTCTTCGTGAATGCAGGTCAAGGCTTTGGCCAAACGCTGATCCGCCAGGCCGGCCAGCAGACCAATATCGTTGCTGATGCTTTCCATACTGATGCGTAGCAATTGAATCACCAGCAGTTCGCAGATTCTATCCAGTGCTGCCTGGCGACCACAGGCAGGATTAAACGCCTCTTCAAACAGTAAATTGAGAATCGCTGAGAGGTGCGGATTACTATTTAGTTCTACAGGAAGCAGATCCGGCATCACCTGTGTAACCGGGTTTTCCAGGCCATCGCCGAAATCGATCTCGCCACACACTGTGATGACTTCGCCTTCTTCAATCAGGGGAATTAGCTGGTGGGTGACCGGTTTCATATAAAACAACAGAAAGGGTGCGCGAACGATCTGGGAGGGCTTGGCCGGGGTTTCTACCCGTATGGCTCCCTTTTTCAGCACATGAATATGTCCGCGTCCGGCTTCATGCTGGTAGCTGGCACTTCCACACAGTGGTCCGGTATTGAACACATGGGCATGCAATGAAAAGCGGTCAAAGATACTGGCCAGGCGATCTAAAGGGTAGCTTGTCATGATTTACCTGAAAATATACGGAAAGGTAAAATATATAAACCAAAAAACACCTATAGTCCAGTTTTTGCCTCTAATATCTCCCTGCATTTCAAACAACCTACCGTAAAGGAGATAGCCTATGCCACGGCCACGTATTAACCCCCTTGGAAAAAATGAACTTGATTCCGCCACAGCAGCCACCCTGGATGCTGTGCATAAAAAACTGGGTATGGTGCCCAACCTGTTTGCCACCCTTGCCAATGCGCCTGCTGCCTTAAACAGTTTTCTCGGATTCAGCGATGCCGTGGGTAAAGGTGTCCTGAGCGCCAGACAAAGAGAAATTGTTGCTCTGGCAGTCGCCCAGTACAACCAGTGCCAGTATTGCCTGAGTGCCCATAGTCTCATGGGTAAGGGGGCCGGACTCACCGACGATGATATCGCTAACGCCAGAAATGGCAGTGCCAATAATGCCCTGGATAATGCTATGGCTGCTTTTGCTCGCGATATCACCGAATCCCGGGGCGTCATTTCGGACGATGCATTTAATGTCTATGCCGGACAGGGATTAACCCCGGACCTGATGACAGAAATTGTCGCGAATGTAGTGCTGAATCTGTTTACCAATTACATCAATCACCTGGCGGACACTGAAATCGATTTTCCCGTGGTTGAAGTTAAAACCGAGATGGCTGATTAGAGCTCTCGTTTATCCATGCCAAAGTCGCTGTTAGCCGGGTATCCGGGTAACAGCCGTTTCATACCGGAGATTAATTATGGTGATTCGTTACATCCCACTGCTACTACTGTTTTTTTTCAGTTTTGCTCAAGCTCAAGAGCCGGAATTCTCGACATACGAAACAATCGTCGATCAATCCGGCAACATCAGTTTGCCAGTGAATTATCGCAGCCAGTGGACGCACATCGGCTCATGGTTGATTGCTGACACCAAGGCACCTGGTTATGGCTTTCACGATGTCTATATGCAACCCGAAGCTGTAGAGCATTACCGCAAAACAAATGAGTATCCCGATGGAGCGGTGATCGTCAAGGAAGTGCGACATGTAGAGGAGGGTCCTAAAACGACCGGTCAGGCTCAGTGGGCAGGTGATGTCATTATCTGGTTTGTGATGGTCAAGGACAGCAAAGGCCGTTTCAAGGGCAGCCCGCATTGGTCAAACGGTTGGGGTTGGGCATTGTTTGAAAAAAACAATGGCGGTGAAGGTGCCGCTATGGGAATGCGCCCACCCAAAAATGTGTCCGAAGGGTTTGGTCCTTCATGCCAGGGCTGTCATACCCCGGCAAAAGCTACAGATTGGGTGTTCCTTGAGGGGTATCCTACCTTGAAATAAAGGATGGTCTGCAGCTTGAAGCCATGGAACCACACGATGAATGGTACCAGTCGCGAAGGCCTTATCAGTGGATAATCCATTGTGCTGATGGCTTGCAGACCACTGTCCCTATGTTCAAGGGGGCGTTAGTGATGACAGAAAAGGGCACAGTACAACAATACCGTGACCGATGATCGCTTGGTCTAAAGGAGATACTCTGAGGGGGCTGGATGACTGATATTCAATTGACTGACATTCTGAATGATGCGCGCAACTGTCAGTTGTGCGCCCGGCACTTGCCCCATTCCCCCCGACCGGTTGTCCGGGCAGCCGCGAGTGCGCGGCTGTTGATTATCGGTCAGGCTCCGGGGGCGAAAGTGCAGGAGAGTGTTATTCCCTGGGATGATCCCAGTGGAGACCGCTTGCGTGACTGGCTGGGTATAAGCCGGGACGTTTTTTATGACGACAAGCAGGTGGCGATTTTACCCATGGGGTTTTGTTACCCGGGCAGGGGGATTTCAGGGGACCTGCCGCCACGGCCGGAATGCGCACCCCGTTGGCATGAAGAATTGCTGAGCCGTCTGCCGGATATACAGTTAACCTTGCTGATTGGCCGATATGCGCAGCAATACTATGTCGCGGAGAAAGGTAAGAGCTTGACCGACACGGTAAGAAACTGGAGTGAGCATTTGCCGCGCTATTTTGTACTTCCCCATCCCTCACCACGCAATTATGTCTGGCTGACCCGTAACCCCTGGTTTGAAGCGGATGTCCTGCCAGAACTAAAGCGCTTAACCAGGCAATGCCTGAACAAGTGATTTATCCAATGTAGCGGCAAGCAGCCGCCTTGTCTTTCTGCTAGAAAATATTCCTGTGGTTGCGCGCGTCGTGATGAATAGTGATGAACAGCAATGAGCGCTAATGAACAACAGCCAACACACATTCACGCACTCTGCTGAACGGCATCGCTTTGCTGGAAACGGGCCTTGATAAAGTCGATAAAGGCACGGTTTTTTCGTGGCATGTATCCGCTTTTCTGAAACAGCATATACACCGGGGGCTTGGGTAAGGGGTTGTCAGGAAGCAGCTGGATGAGTGAGCCATCTGCCAGATCCTGTTCAACCATTGGACGGAACAGGAAGGTGCTTCCCAAGCCTTGCTTGACGAGGTTGAGATTGGTGGAGGTATCGTTGGAACTGTGCTGGGCCCGGATGTCGACGGATTTGAATTCGGGAAACATGCTCCGGGCCTTGTGCACCAGATTGAAATCGCTGTGCAGAATCATCGGCAAGGCGACCAGATCGGCCATGGTCCGGGGCTCTCCATGCCTGGCAATAAACTGTGGTGAGGCACAGAAAATCGGCTCGATCTGAAACAGGGGAAGGGCGATCATCGAGAGGTCAGAGGGAGGGCCTACCCGGAATGCAAAGTCGATTTTTTCATCCACCACATTGAGCACGTCAATGGCGACATTGATGTTGAGACGAATGTCCGGATAGTGATCGGAAAACTCGCCCAGCGCCTCTATCAATGGCGAATAAGACACCGCATTGGGCCAGGTCAGGTTGAGGCTGCCGCTGGGCTCGCCAGCGTAATCTTTCAGTGATGACTCTGCTTCATTAATTCGATCACAGATTTCCTTGCAGTGACGGTAGTAGAGATTGCCAGCCTCGGTTACCTCCAGCGAGCGGGTATTGCGGTCAAAAAGCTGAACATTGAGTTTCTGTTCCAGCTGGCCAATCTGCTTGCTGATCGCCGAAGGAGTGCGGTGCATTTTCTTGGCAGCAGCCGAAAAGCTCCCGGATTCGACCACAGCGATGAATACATCAAAATTGTTCAAGGTAAGCAGATCCTTTCAAGACGATAGCGTTTTATACGTGGGCGTGACGGCATTTGTGAAAAGAGAGAACAAGTCCTGTTCATATTTTGCGTTATGTCCCGGTACCCACAGTCGACATAATAGTGCCGACCACAAGGAAATTCTGTGAGGAAGTTCTATCCGGGGTGTCCCATTGCAATGTCTGTTGCGATGAACGAGGCATCGCAATCGGGCCTGAAACGGTTGCGCGGACTGGTTATAAGTAGTTTGTTGGTGTGCGTTTTCGAGGCAATGGCAGCGCAGCGTGCCTATCAAGAGATGTAAGGAATGGGTTGGCAGGGATGCCCCCACCAGGGAAGGTCCACATCTATAGGTGTAGCAGCCTGAGTCGATACGTTTTTCCCCCGTGCGCCAGGTTGGCCAGGTTTTCGCGGGGGCGTTTTTTTAGCGATCCGCCCACTTCAAAGTCAGCCAGCCTTTATTCAAAAACGTGCTACGATGTCGAGCCTTTCTGCAGCGTCTATTCTTACTTACTGTTTACCTTCTGTTTAGTATCTGTCTGCGCAATGTCGGTCAAAAAAGGAGTTGATACATGACCTTGATATACCCCATGTTCGCCATGGTCGTTCTGACTTTCGTGATGATGTTTGTGTTGGGTGGCTCGCGCCTGTATAGCGTCTGGAAGCGGGAAGTGCATCCGAGTTACTACCAGCTGTTTTCCGGGGAGGGTATTCCGGAATACGTGCTCAAGCCCAGTCGCAACTTTTCCAACCTGTTGGAAGTACCGGTGCTGTTCTACCTGGTGTGTCTGCTGGCAATCGTGTTGAAGCTTGAGAGCGCTTCCTTGCTGGCTCTGGCATGGGTGTTTGTGGCGCTACGTTGCATTCACTCTATTATTCATATGACCTATAACAACCCCTTGCACCGATTGCTGGTGTTTGCTGTATCGAGCCTGTTGGTGCTGGTCATGTGGATAGAGTTAATGTTAAAGCTGTGAGTCAGGCTTAGAGCCTTTTCAGATTCTCGGCAGTCAGATTCACGCCCGCTTAAGCATCAGTCCCGCGCGCTGACCTTCAGGAACCTTGGCGTTGGGGAAGATGATGTATTCCTGGTCATGGACGACAGTATAGTGGTCGTCTGTCTGTTCCCACATTAATCTTCCCTTCGGGTAGGCAGTGAAGTTCTTTTCTTGCTCCGGGATATGCAGGCGAAAGCCATCACCACCATGAATAATCTCGTGGCAGACTTCATATTGCGTCAGGGCTTGTTGTGAAGGTGTCAATTCGGTGTTACCGACAATGGCCTGCAGGGCTTGCATGACATTGTGGTATTGGTCGAGGTCGTTTTCCCCGAACGGTTTAACCTGACCCAATTCAACCGTGTAGCTCTCGGCCTTGAAAGTTTGGGCGCTATGGGCTGAAAACGTGGTGGAGAATCGATGTTGCAGCACCAGCGCGGAGACGCCGGCCGCCGATAGGAAATCCAGCTGACTTGCTTTGGGTATGCTGTGTTCCCGAAACGGATACAGGGCAAAGCGCTCGACTTCCGATTCGCGAATCGCCGTATGCAGATCATAATGTTCCACCAGCGTTGCCCGCTCATGAAAGGCTGCCAGGTGTTGTTCCAGAATAGCGGCACGTCTGGCATCTCTGGATTGCATGACTGCGGGATCTGCGTGGGCGCCGCAGAAGAGGCGGTTCATATTCACATCGATAAAGCGTTTCTGTTCACGCATGGCCTGAGGATGACCAAAGAGTATCAGCAAAGGCCGACGCACAAACTGTTCTTCCATCAGCAGATCGGTGACCAGTTGATTCAGTAATTCAATGGGGGCAGTCTCATTGCCATGGACACCTGCCGACAACACCAGGCCTTCATCCTCCGGGTTGTGGGGCCGACATTCGAGAATGCCTTCGCCATGCAGCACAAACCGGGTGGTGGCGGTTTCTGCCAGCCGGGGTTCATGCTGTGTTTTCGAATTCAGGGTGTGATCAAGAAAATCCGCGTAGGGTGAAAACAGGGGATGCCGGATCATGATCGTCGTTCTCAATCAGGGTGCAGTTCTCTATCAGGATAGAGGACGGGTATGGGCCATGAGTTTGTCTTCCAGTTTGCGGAAGCTAAAAATCAGTGTAAAGGTCAGGCACAGATAAATGGCCGCCACAAACAGAAATGCATCGAAGGGTGCATAGTAACGCGCATAGATATCTCTCGCTGCACCGGTCAGGTCAACAATGGTAACCACACTGGCGATGGAGCTGGCATGCAGCATAAAGATGACTTCATTGGCATAGGCGGGTAATCCACGGCGGATGGCATTGGGCAAAATAATTCGTCGCATCCGCAAGCTGGCCGACATGCCATAGGCCTTGGCGGCTTCAATCTCACCTTTGGGCGTGGCTTCAACGGCGCCACGAATAATCTCGGTGGTGTAGGCGGCGGTGTTCAATACAAAGGCGATCAGGCAGGGATAGAAGGCTTCGCTCAGCACTTCCCAGAAGATGGTTTGCTGGATGCCGGTGATTTGCGCGGTGCCATAGTAAATGAGGTAAAGTTGTACCAGCAGGGGCGTGCCACGAAAGGCATAGACATAGGCCCAGATGGGCTTGTTGATCCAGGGGTTTTTCGATGTGCGCAGAATTCCCAGTGGCAGCGCGATGACCAGACCAATCAGCAGGGACAGGAACACCAGCTGGACAGTGGTGACCAGACCATCCCAATAGTGCAACAGGGTAGGCGGGTTAAAAATCTCGTTATCGGCAAAAAGGCTGAGAAACTGTTCCATTATCAAGCCCTCGCCACACCGGCATTGTATTTGATCTCCAGTCGTTTCAAACCCCACTCCGAAACGGCGGTCAGGGCGAGATAGACACCGGCGACTGGTATCAGGAAGGTAAAGGGTTCATGCACGGCTTTGGCTGCTTCGGAAGCGAGTCTGACCATGTCGGCCAGACCAATCACCGAGACCAGAGCGGTGGTTTTCAGCAATACCATCCAGTTGTTGCCCAGGCCGGGGAGGGCATGCCGCATCATCTGTGGAAACATGATGCGTACGAAAATCTGTCGGCGATTCATGCCAAAGGCTTTACCGGCCTCGATCTGGCCAACATCCACCGACTGAAAGGCGCCGCGGAAGGTTTCCGCCATATAAGCGCCGAAGATAAAGCCGATGGTTACCACACCGGCAACGAATTCATTGATATTGAAAAAGATATCGATGTTGAACTCTTCATAGAGCCAGTCGGAAAAGCTGTTCATCATCATCTGGCCGCCAAAGAAGATCAGTAGCATCAGTACCAGATCGGGGACACCACGAATAATGGTGGTGTAAACAGTTGCGATGACTTTAAGAGAGGTATGACTCGACAGTTTGGCCAAAGCACCCAACAGGCCCAGAACCAGTGCCAGCAGGAGAGACAGCACCGCAACTTCTATGGTCAGGATGGCTCCGCCGAATATGGACGGCCCGTAGCCGTGCAAATCAATCATACTGCCTGTTTCCGTTTCTTTGTTTCACAAGTGTCTGGAGCTAGGTGTCAGACGTCGGACGCAAGACACCCGACGTCCGACGCTTTGCTCTTTTTCCAGCTTTCCTAAATCTTAATATCGTAAGCGAAGTATTTCTTCATGATGGTGTCATAGGTGCCATCGGCTTTCAGTTTGGCCAGGGCCTTGTTGAAACGCTCCGCAAGATCCTTGTCGCGTTTGCGGAAGGCAACACCAACGCCGTCACCCAGCTTGACGTGATCACCCAGTACTTCGTAGTTTTCGTCTTTCAGGATGGTGGATTCACCAACAGGGAAGTCCAGGAACACGACATCAATACGGCCGCCGTTCAAATCCAGAACCAGGTCGTCCGCGGTGGTGTAGCGTTTGATTTCAACCACGTCAGCAAAGTTGTCAGAGACATAACCGTCCTGCAGGGTGCCGCGCTGAACGCCGACTTTCTTGCCTTTCAGTGTGGCTTTGTCGCTTACGTTGATGCCCGCGCCTTTCTTGGCGAACCAGGCAGAAGGTGTGTTGTAGTAGCCCTCAGAGAACAGAACCTTTTTGGCGCGTTCTTCAGTGATAGACATGGAGGACATGATGGCGTCGTATTTACGTGCCAGCAGGCCGGGGATAATACCGTCCCATGCCTGAATGACCCACTCACACTTGGCACCGATTTCCTTACATACGGCATTACCCAGATCGATTTCAAAACCGGTCAGGGAACCATCGGGTGCTTTGTATTCGAAGGGCTCGTAGGGGACATCAACAGCCAGTTTCAGATCTTCAGCCTGAACAGCCATGCCGGTAAAGGCCAGTACACAGGTCAGGGCTAGCGATAGTTTTTTCATCATCGTTTCTTGCTCCAAGAAGTTATGGTTTTTTTTCAACGTTCATTGTGACGGGCGGCTTTCGCTTACCAGGCACATATGAATTCTCTTTGCGTCTGACGTCTGAGGTCTGACGAGCTAATATTTAGGCTCCAGAAACTGCTTCATGCGTTCCGAATCCGGATTGCCAAAGACCTTGGCCGGATCCCCGTGTTCCTCTATTTTGCCTTCATGCAAAAACACGACCTGTGATGAGACATCACGGGCAAAGGCCATTTCGTGGGTCACCACAATCATGGTGCGGCCTTCTTCGGCAAGACTTCGCATTACCTTCAGCACCTCGCCCACCAGTTCCGGATCCAGAGCGGAAGTGGGCTCATCAAACAAAAGCACTTCCGGCTCCATAGCAAGAGCGCGCGCAATAGCAGCCCGCTGTTGCTGGCCACCTGACATCTGTGCCGGGTAGTAATCTTTGCGGTCAAGAATGCCGACCTTATTAAGCAGCGCTTCGGCGCGTTCAATGGCTTCTTTTTTAGGCAAACCCAAAACGTGCACGGGGGCTTCAATAATGTTTTCCATGACGGTCATGTGTGACCAGAGATTAAAGCTCTGGAACACCATGGAAAGCTGTGCACGCATGCGCTCGACCTGCTTGATATTGGCAGGCACCCGCTCGCCTTTTTTGTCGGTTTTGAATTCCACCGCTTCCCCGTGGAGCACAATGTCACCGGAGGTTGGTGTTTCCAGCAGATTAATACAGCGTAGGAAGGTGCTCTTTCCAGAGCCGGAAGAACCTATCATGGAAATGACGTCACCCTTGTTGGCTTCCAGCGAGACGCCCTTGAGCACTTCCAATGCGTTGAATCGCTTATAAAGGTCCTTCACCACCAAGGGCGTTTGTTCTGACATTACTTGCTCCGATTTTTAGGTGTCGTTCACTGCTACTTTTATTCATAGTCAAAGGGCGCGGTAAGCGCAACTGAAAAGGGCCCGACATACTGTGCTGTCGGGCCCTTTGAAAAGACTATTCGTCGTGAACTTCGGCGAGTGTCAGTTTGGCGGTCACGGATGCTTTGACCGCGCTAGCGCGGAGAAGAAAATGCGGTCGCACCGGCAGGCAGGAGCCAGTACGGGAAAGAAGACTATGATGAATACGCAGCTCTGGAATGTTCATCGCGTATCAGGGACTTGCCTTGTTATTAGTGTGGTCCTAGTCTCGCCAATCGCATAAAAAAATGCAATAAAAGTTTCATGGCGATGTGTTAGTGCGAGCCGGGTACAGGTCCCGGCTTGTCAACACTAAGCCTCAAAGACACGACGCAAGTAAGGATTGAGGAAGCGTCCTTCCGGGTCCAGCTCCTTGCGGATGCGTTTAAAATCTTCCCAACGCGGGTAGCGGGCCTTGAAATCGTCGTGACCGAGTGTATTGAGTTTGCCCCAGTGGGGGCGTCCCTCATGCGCTTTAAGGATTGGCTCAATGGCTTTGAACAAGGGCTGGTAGTCTTCCTCAAAATAGCGATGAACAGCAACGGACACTGTATCGCGCTGGTAGAAAGGGCTTAGCCAGATGTCATCGGCTTTGACGAAGCGGCATTCAATAGGGAAAAACACCTCTGGAAAGTCCCGCTCCACAACACGGCGAATTTCCTTGAGGGCGGCGAGTCCCTTATCCGCCGGCATATGGTATTCCATCTCATTGAAGCGTACATTGCGCTCCGTGGCATAAATCGCGTAGGAGTGGTCCACATTGACTTCCGGGTCAATGGTTTTCATGTAAGCACCCAGAATCAGTTCACGCAATTTGCTTGACCAGGACAGGTAATCCCGAGCGGCTTTCAGGTCCATCACCCCGCTGTTGCCATCGATTTCTTCGGCGCGGGAAACCGGCTCACTGGTTTCATTGAGATAGTCACCCAGTGTCATGCCGGTAAATGGGAAGTAGTAGAACTCGAAATTTCGGTTGCTGGCGGCAATCTTTGGAGCCGCCTCGATGGCTTCATCGAAGGGCATCCAGCGCGCTTCCCGCTTTAGTTTGAAGGGCGAGCGGTTTTGCATGCGAATGCGGGTGATCACCCCCAGTGCGCCCAGGCTGTTCTGTGCTGCCCTGAACACGTCCGTGTTGTCTTCTTCGCTACACTGGATTAGGTCACCGTTGGCGGTAACCAGTTCCAGCCCGACCACATAAGACGACAAACTACCCAGACCCTGACCGGTACCATGGGTGGAGGTGGCAATCGCGCCGGCGAGGGTTTGCTGGTCGATATCAGGCATGTTGACCAGCGCCTGGTTTTGTTCCGCCAGGGCAGGGCCAATCTCGCTGAGTATGGATCCTCCCCAAATGGTAGCTTGCTGGCGCTGTTCATCCACACTATCGATGCCGGACATGCGTCGTATGGAAAGCAGAGTGTCGTCCGTGGGAACCAAAGATGAAAAAGAATGACCGGCACCAACGCAACGAATGGTCCCTTTGCTGGTGCGCATTACGTCCTGTAGACCGGCGAGCGTCGAGGGCGATACCCGATTGGCCGGCACGCACTGCTGATTTCCGGACCAGTTTTTCCAGGGCAGGGTTGAGGCCGCTCGGGCGCTGCTGGAGATCAAGGCGCTCGCGGGCAGCGCACTGGCCACAGTAGCACTAATCAGGGTTTGCAGAAGTTGGCGGCGGTTCAGCATGGCAGCTCTCTTATCACTTGGGACTGAAAAAAATGGTTTAGAAATCGGCGGGTCGACTCATGTAGTGAACCAGCTCTTGCAGCTGATCCATGTTGCACTCAAAGCACTGGCCCAAAGGCGGCATGCCCTGATAGCCATTGACCACGCGATCCATGACCGTTTCCATAGGCTTGTCGAGCACCGCTTCCCAATGTTCCGTGTTCCCGGTTTGGGGGGACTGGGTGGCTTCCACTTCGTGGCAGTTTTTGCAGCTGCGCTGGTAAGTCTCCTGAAGCTCCGGAGACAGTGAAACGCGGGGCATGTCACTCAATGACTCGCCACCGCAGGCGCTGAGTAATAACGCGAACAAGAGTAATAAAGAAGATGGAATGAACTGGCGCATAGCGACTTCCACATGAGTTATCGGAATAAATGTGAATAATATTCAGGTAATTGCGAAAGTCCAGTCCAATCGCCGAAAATTTGATACAGGTCTGAATTTTAGCGTTCGATCACTTCCGCACCGTCTTGCAATTCCGGTGGGGGATAGAGCACCACGCGGTCGCCTTCATTAAGGCCGTCGCTTACCACTGCGCTATAACCGTTATGAAGTGAGGTACTGACAGGGCGCAGTGTGGCAATGCCGTCTTCCACAACAAAGCTGGCCCACGCTTTACCCTGACGCAACAGGGCGCTGCTTGGGATCATGAGTGCGTCTTGCTGTTCGGCGGTGATAATGCGCACGTCAACCCGAAAGCCGTGCCCAAGCGCGGCATCAGGCAGGGCTTGTTGGTCGCTGAAGCGTATGCGGGTATTGACGCGTTGTTCTTCCACGCCGAGGGTTGAGATCTTGGTAAAGCCTAGCGGATCGACACGATCAACAAACGCTTGAAGTGTCTGTTCGCCGCCCCAGTTCTCGACAAGAACGGGATCGCCGGGTTTGACTTTGACGGCATCGCTGGAGAGTAATTCAACGACGATTTCCAGGTCATCTTCAATGTCACCGATTTCCAAAATAGGCGTTCCGGCCACGACGATGGTTTCACTTTTCTGGAAAACCTGCAGGATACTGCCGCTGACCGGTGCATGAATTTCAATGCCGTCTGCCGGACGATCGGCTTCGTTACCCAGTCCAATAAAAGCCGCCCGCGCATTCACCAGTTCCGCTTCACGCAGAGACATTTGTGCCCGGGCGCTTTCCAGTGCGGCGGTTGCCGCGTCGGCTTCCCTTTGGGCCTGATCATAAACTGCCTGACTGATTGCAGCAGCCCGAATCTGTTTCTCGGCCCGCTCCAGTCCGGTTATGGCGAGTCGATGATCCGCCTGGGTTTTTTGGTGATTGGCTTGTGCCATGCCGAGAGCAGCCTGCGCGGCCTTGACCGCCGCTTCCGCTTGTTCCCGCTGACGGATATCCAGAGCCGGCGGGCGTGATGGCAGCATGCGCGCCACCAGCGTTTTGCCTTGCTCAACCCGGTCCCCGGGTTCCAGTTCTACCCGCAGAAGGCGCCCGGTAATCGGTGCCGAGACAACATAGGCATCATGCACACGTGTACGGGCTTCTTCATGTATGGTCTGCATAAAATGTCCGCGGCTTACCGCTGCGACATCCACCAATACAGGGCGAGGGCGAAACGCAAACACCAGAGCGCCAGCAATCACTGCGATGACGATTGCCGAGCTAACATAGCGGGTATAGCGTGCTTTTTTCATGGGCTTACTCTTTGGATTTAAGTGCTGAAACCATATCGATGCGATCAATGTCGCGCTTGACCAGCCAGCCGGATACTAACGAGGCAATGACAACTGATGCACCTGCGGTGCCAACGGAGCGGGCATCATACAAAGGCGGGATCTGATAGATATCGGTGCTGAAGCCTTCGGCAATGGCGGTGGCGAAGAAGTAGCCCAGCAAAATACCGATAGGCAGGGCGGCAAGTGTAATCAGTGCCAGTTCGCCCAAGAGCACAAAGGAGGTTTCGCCGCGAGTAAAGCCAATGACCCGCAGACTGGCCAGATCCCGCTCCCGTTCGGCAAAGGCGATACGTGCGGAGTTGTAAATGATGCCAAAGGTGATAACAGCAGCAATCGCTGCCATGATGAAGCGCATGGCACCGGCGCCCTGATTCACGACGCGCTCGAAGGCTGCCATGGTTTCGCTTTTCAGGGCCATGCCGATGACGGAGGGCATGTTTTTTATTTGCCGATAGATCGCTTCCGCGTGCAAGGCGTCCAGCGTCAGGTAGGCGCCAGATACCCGTCCGGGTTCGTAGAGGTAGCGATTCAAGGTCTCCAGTCGCATATAGGCCGGCGAACCGAGCAGGCTGTCAGCAATACCGGCAACGGGAACATTCAGAACCGGGCGACGGCCTTCACGCACCGCAATATCGATGTGATCGCCAAGCTGTGCGTTGAGTATCCGGGCGAGTGCGCTGGAAAGAACGATGCCTTGCGGGGGCAGCGGGACTGGTCTGAGTTGATTGTCCAGGGCTCGATAAAGCTGAGCATCAGGGGATAGCCCAAAGACTTCGCCACGGTATTGCTGTTGGTCCTTGCGAAGAATGACCGGCACGCTGCGGAAGGCCTCCACCTGAAAAATGCCTTCAATGTGTTGCACCTCCAGCAGGCTGGTTTCGGCGAGCGGGTGAATAAAGCTCAGACTGGCATCGCTACGATCGATACGGCTGAAGGCCGCGTCCTGAATGTAATTGAAGCTGGCCATAATACTCGCCATGCCCGCAGAGAGGGCCATGCCAAAGGCAATGCCGGTGATCGCGAGCAGGGCCTTCAGGGGTTGGCGCTGTAAGCGTCTCAGTACCATTCGGCTGGGTTGGTCGAAGATGGCTTTGAGCCAGTCACCGAAACGTCCGGTGCCGCTGTAATCGGGGGCGGCTGCGGGTCGCATGGCGACCGCCGGTGTCAGTTTGAAGACCTGCCGTAACACCCAGAGGCTGCCTAGCGATGCAGCCAGGATGCTGACAAGAAAACCGGCGACAAAAGCTCCGGGTTGAATCTGAAACACCAGAAAAGGAAATTTGTAGTATTGCTGGTAAAAGCCCGCCATGGCTTTGCCTGCCGCAATACCTCCCAAACTGCCAATGAATGCGCCTGCAATCGCAATCAGCAGTACCAGTTTCAGATAGTGAAAGCTGATCTCGAAGCTGGTGTAGCCAAAGGCTTTTAGCAGTCCAATCTCTTCACGTTCGGACTGAATCATGCGAGACACCACAATGTAGAGCAGGAACGCGGCGACGCCCAAAAACACGGGTGGAACATTCACTGCCGAGACTTTCAGTCCGGAAATTTCCTCGCTGACAAAACGGTCTGAAATATGGTCTTTGCGAAGGTAGGCACCGGTGCCGCCATAGGGCTCCAATAGAGTGTCGATGTCGTCGAGTATTGCGCTGGAGCTGGTGTCATCGTCCACGGTAAACAACAGCTGGTTGAAAGCACCGTCAAGATCATAGGCGGCAGCAAGCGCCTCTTCACTCATCCAGATAACGGCAAAACGGGAATCATCGGGCACCAGCTCACCGGGTGGTGTGGTGTAGAGAAATTCTGGCGATTGGGCGATACCGACAATATCAAAACGTCTTTGCACACCGTTCATGGTGGCATGCAGACCATCACCGGGTTGGAGCTGGTGAGCCTGGGCAAAAGCACGAAGCAATACGATTTCATCATGATGCTGCACGTCCGGCAGTCGGCCTGCCGTCATGACCATGGCATTCAGATGGATCTTATCTATGTCGGGTAATGAGACGGTCTGGGCGCGGATGGGAACCGCTATATCTGGCATGTCGATGAGGGCGTCTCCGATTACACGTCCTGCGACATGATCCACTCCCGGGATGGAGGCGGCAGCCTGCACGACTCGTTGCGGCGCGCGCTCCATCGGGGCAAACATCTCTGCAAGCCGGTAGCGCTCGTAATAGGCACGACGGGTTTCTTCCAGGGTGTTGACCAACCCATTCATCATGATCAGCAATAACACGCCCACGGCAATGACCAGCGCGATGGCGAGAGCCTGGCCTTTGATCCGCCACAAGTCGCGACTGAGCTTTCTGTCGAGCGGGCTCACCAGGCGATTTCCTCCGGATCAAGTTTATGGCTGTTGGTTTCAACATCACGAATGGCGCCATCGGCAAAGTGAATGACCCGGTCCGCCATGCGCGCGGTTTCGGCCGCATGGGTAATGATCAGCACGGTGGCACCCAGGCGACTGTTGACGTCACGCAGTACCTTGAGAACCGAACGACCGGTTTGGCTGTCGAGTGCCCCGGTGGGTTCGTCACAGAACAGGATATGAGGCTGCTTGGCGATCGCCCGGGCAATGGCAACCCGCTGTTGTTCGCCGCCGGAAAGCTGCGAAGGGAAATGGTGGGCGCGTTCTTTGAGTCCCACCAATGCCAGGGCATCTCGCGGAGACATGGGGTCGTCGGCGATTTCAGTTACCAGTTCGACATTTTCCTCCGCAGTCAGACTGGGCATCAAATTATAGAACTGGAAAACAAAGCCCACGTGTTCGCGACGATAGCGGGTCAATTCCGCCTCGGACATCCTGGTCAGATCAAGGTTCTGATATTTGGCCAGCCCGGCGCTGGCCTGATCCAGCCCTCCGAGAATATTCAGCAAGGTTGACTTGCCACTGCCGGAGCGCCCCAGCAGCACGACGATCTCGCCCGATGGAATGTCCAGATCCACCCCTCGCAGAGCATGCACCGCTGCCGGTCCTTCGCCATAGACTTTGGTCAGACCCTCGGTATGAAAGGCAATGTTTGAGTGTTCTGCAGTCGCGGGGTTTGCATCCATCGCATCAGCCCGGTGAAAGGTTTGAACGGTAGCTCAATGTAACGTGATTGGCGCCGAGACGAAAGCCGGAATGTGGTGAGCTTGATTCACCTCAAGAGTTAGGGGAGAGTGTCGCGCTCTTTGCCTTTTTCGGCAGGATCTGCCATGCCTTCTTTCTATTTTCTACGAGTTTCTTTTCTTTGATCTTGCACAAGGTACTTTCCTCCTTTGTCTAGATTTAAATTTCTTTCCTTCCCTTTTGCGCGCGCAAAAGCGAAGCGGAAAAGCGCGCCCCCGGTTCATGGCCGCTTTGCGGTGCCTTCGCGCTTCGGCAAAATCAGCGCGCTGACAAACTCGCCTTCGGCTCAGACATGTCAGCGCTTGACTCTGATTTTTCCAGCATCGCTCAGCCATTCACAGGGGTAGATGTCCAATCGGCTTATCTCGTGCCAAAGCATTTCATCGATAGCCAATTAAGTTAGAGATACCACCCTTTCCCGACCCTCTGTCTGGCTGAGAGAGCAAAGCATTGAATGGAAATAAGGCTGTGGGTGTTTGAGCCGCAGGCGAGTTTCCACAGCCGCCATTCGGTGCAAGCGAACGAAGGTATCGCGTAGCGACAAGACAGTGGTGTCGTGATTTTTGCCTCCTTTGTATCCAGACAAAG
Organism: Oleiphilaceae bacterium; assembly: GCA_965230795.1. Classification (GTDB taxonomy): domain Bacteria; phylum Pseudomonadota; class Gammaproteobacteria; order Pseudomonadales; family Oleiphilaceae; genus PZPK01. Next base: position 1,492,033 of record OZ246020.1, read on the forward strand.
GAGGGAGGAAAATTTCGCGTGCAAAAAGCGAAGCGGAAAAGCGCGCCCCCGGTTCCTGGCCGCTTTGCGGTTCCTTCGCGTCTTGGCAAAATCAGCGCGCTGACAAACTCGCCTTTGGCTCAGACATGCCAGCGCTTGACTCTGATTTTTCCTGCGTCGCTCAGCCATTCACAGGGGTGAATGTCCAATCGAATCATGTCCTGCACGAGCGTTTCATCGTCAGCCAATTAAGTTAGAGATACCACCCTTTCCCGACCCTCTGTCTGGCTGAGAGAGCAAAGCATTGAATGGAAATAAGGCTGTGGGTGTTTGAGCCGCAGGCGAGTTTCCACAGCCGCCATTCGGTGCAAGCGAACGAAGGTATCGCGTAGCGACCAGACAGTGGTGTCGTGATTTTTGCGCCGCGTTTGCATCAAGGCAAATGCGGCAAAGAGATAATCGAGAGCAAAAGAAAAAGCAAAACCCTTTGCATCAAAACAAATCCCGGTAAGATAACTCCTGTCAAACAGACAAACATGCAAACAGACCAAGAGAACAAGCGTGAAACTACATTACGGGGATCAAAGCGTCTCAGGCAGACGCTGTGTGCTGCAAAGAGAAAGTGATGGAAGGCGCGTTGAGATTTCCCTGCATGATCATCAGGATGCGGAAACCCTGAGCCTGATCGCCTTGAGTGGCAATGCCGAATCGCAGCCTGAAAAGCAGCGTTGCATGGGACCGTTTCATTCGCTTCAGCAAGCACAGGGCGCCATGAATGCACTGGCCAATGCGCTCATACGCGATGACTTTGAGCGTATCGAAAGCGATAGTATCTGGCAGATGGTAGCGGCGCGATTGGCCAGAGACATCCGCGAATGCCGCGCGCGCCACGCCACCGATACCCGCTTTGTGCCTTTGGGTGTGCCACCGGAACAGCCCGACTAAGACGGTGACCGAGTGAAACTTGTTTTTAGCCGAAAAGGTTTTGATTCGTCCTCGGGCGGTTGTCCCAATCCGGTTTTTCCCGATGGTTCTGTGCTGGCTCTGCCGATTCCGGATGTGTCGTCTGTTGTGTCTTACCGGGATCTCACCTGGCGCGACATCAATATGGGGACGCTGGTACATCAGCTGACAAATGGTCGTATTCGTGGACCTCACAAAGCGCACCTGGATCCTGATCTGGATGCCAGTGTGTATCCGAGAGACTCTGCTTGGCGACCGGTCTTCGGTCAGCATGGCTCGGCGCAGGGGCACCTGGAGAAAGAAGGTGTCGGTAAGGGAGACGTCTTTGTCTTTTTTGGACTGTTCCGACAGGTCGAGCGCGTCAAACGCCGCTGGCGCTTCGTGCCCGGCAGCAGGGCCCATCATAGAATCTGGGGCTGGTTGCAAGTGGATCAAGTCATCAAGGTGGATGAGAGTTTGCGTCTCGCCATGCCTTGGCTCGGCTACCACCCGCATTTGCAGGGGCTTTTTCAGGGACAATGTCGCGGTAGCAACGTTGTGTATCTGGGGCGCAAGCAACTGACCTTAAACGCTCACACCACTAGCTTGCCCGGGAGTGGGGTGTTCAGGTGCCCAGATCCCGAGCTTCAATTGAGCGATAGCCATTCATACCGTCCGTCCGATTGGCGTTTGCCTCGCTGGCTGTACCCCGATCGCCGAAAACCCTTGTCCTACCATCTCAATGCCGACCGTTGGCGGCTGGACGGCGAGCACTGCTATCTGCGCAGTGCGGCACGCGGCCAGGAGTTTGTGCTGGATGGTGATGACTACCCGGAAGCCGAAGCCTGGTTTCGTGAGCTTGTGCAGGCGGATTTACATCAGAATTGAAGCGCCACGGTTTTCAGGCCCTTGCCGGCATCCTGTTCGCGAATCTCTGCGGCGGTTTCGATGACTTCTATAGCCTTGCAATCGGGAAAGGTGAGCGCGAGATCCTGTTTGAACTCGTCAATCGTCACCTGAGGATTATTGAGGCACGCAAACATTTGTCCGTTTTCGTTTAATACACTCCGGCACAGTTGCAGCAGCTTGCGATAGTCTCGCCAGCCATGAAAAGCCTTTTTCTGGTAGGGAGGTGGATCGATGATAATCAGATCATAGGGCTGGCGACCTTCAAACCAGCGATCGGATTTCAGAATGTTGCGTTTGTAGAAGGCGGCCTTGCCATCATGCAGGCCATTTTTCTGATGGTTACGCTGGGCGATTTTCAGCACGTTCGCGGCCATGTCGACATTGTCGACGCGGGTCGCGCCGCCGCTCAGGGCAAACAGGGAAAAGACGCCGGTATAACTGAACAGGTTAAGTACCGAACGCTTTTCGCTATGCTTTCGTACCCACTCCCAGCCCGCTCTCATGTCCAGAAAGACGCCGGTATTGCGGTTTTTACCCAGACTGGTTTCACACTCAATATCGTGGCCAAGGGATGTCCATTGCTGCAGTGGTAGCTCAATGGATTCCCGTTCACAAAGAACCTCGGTGACAAAGTCTGGCCACTGCCTCGACTGCACCAGAATGGCGGCCATATCCGGGGTCTGATCAAACAGTTGCTTCAGATTGTTCTGATCATCCGAACCCAGTGTTTCACCAAAATTCTGAACAAAGAGGTAAGGCGGATACCACTCAATATTAAGGTGTTCATAGCCAGGAAAGGCACGGCCACGGCCGTGAAAAACACGTCGCGCCGAGCCGGATGACAGATTGAGTTGTTGTCGAAGTTCGTCGATCCACTGTTGCATGGCAGATTGTTATTCGTTCAAAAAAATGGGGCGCTATTGTGCCCGAATCCGAGACTGGACGACAGACACTTTGACAAGTCAGAAAAGATGTCTATCATATGTATATACATTGTATAGGCAATGTAGTCCGGGTTTGATATAGAGTCCGGATACGAAAAGGTGAGGGTGATGTCGGATAAGAAGTCGATAAAATCCGGCAAGTCCGGAAAAAAGGCAGCGAAAGCAGGCAAGAAAGACAGCCAGCTGATTATTCGCATTAATGGGGAAGAGCGCGACGCGTTCGTGTCCCTGTGTGAGGAGCTGGATACCAGCGCCGCTCGCGAGATTCGACGATTTATACGTCGTTTTGTTGCGGAGCATGCCGAAGCGGATGAGTAATGTTTGCCTTCACACCATTCATTGATTACTGGTACTTGTTAAAGGAGTCATCATGGCTAACAAAGTCAAGAAGCTGAAGAAAGAACTGAAATCTCGCAAAGCGAAAGTTTCCAAACAGGAAGGTAAAATCAAGAAGCTGAAGAAAAAGCTGAAAAAAGCGAAATAAAGCTTAGCGAAGTCGATAAAGCCGGAGCGATTGCTCCGGCTTTTTCTGTGTAAGAAGCAAATCGAAGTCAAACAATCATTACTCTGAGTCTGAGCTAGACTGACAGGAATGCCTGAATATCTTGTCGTGTCGTAGATCTATGTTGAATCTGATTCAGAAAATATGGGAAGAAATTCGCACCAGTTACTGGTTTATCCCTTCATGTCTTTGCCTGCTGACAATTGTCCTGGCGCACGCGGTCACGGCAGAGAATCTATGGCTCTATAGCCGCCCGTTTTCACAAATCGACTGGATTTACCAGAGCACAGCCGGTAGTGCCCGCGACATCCTCTCGACGATTGCGAGCTCCATAATTACCGTCGCAGGTGTTACCTTCTCGATTACCATTGCATCGGTGGTACATGCAAGTGGCCAATTTGGCCCACGCCTGTTAAGCAACTTCATGCAGGATAAGGGCAATCAAGTCACGTTGGGTGTCTTTATTGCGACATTTGTTTACTGCATTCTGGTGATGCAGCGAATTGATGACCCTATCGTGGCGGAAGGTCGTCCTTTACCCTACCTGGGGATCGTCCTGGGTGTCTTGTTCGCATTGGTGAATATGGGGTTTCTGATTTTCTTTGTGCATCATGTGGCCGCTTCATTGCACTCATCGAATATTGTCGACAGCATCGGTCGCGAGCTGGTCGAGCGTATCCAAGGTGTCTATAAAAAAAAGCATCAAGCCGGCCCAGATTCCTCCCGTTTGGCAAGAGACTCGTTTTCTCCCCTGCAATGTTCTCCCGGAGGTCGTGGCTCGGCAAAAAGTGAGTCGGCCGGTTATGTGCAATTTGTTGATTACAATGCCCTGTTGAAGTGTGCCAGTGCAGAGAAATTAACCCTGGCGGTGAATGCTTTGCCTGGGGATTTTGTCAGCTTGGGCGATTGTCTGGTGTGGGCGGTGGATGGAGAATTGTCCGACAACACTAGACGCAACATTCGAGATGCTTACATCATCGGTGCTCGCCGGACCGCCAATCAGGATGTCATGTTCCTGGCCAATGAACTGGTGGAAATTGCTGCTCGGGCCCTGTCACCCGGAACCACCGACCCCATTACGGCCATGCAATGTCTGGATTGGCTTGGTACCGCGATGAGCGAACTGGCCAGTCTGGCGTTTACGAAACCCCTGATGCGAGATACCGAGGGGACGGTGCGCCTGATTATTAATGTGAAAGACTATTCTCGAGTGTTGAACGAAACGTTGGATGTCTTGAGGCCTTATGTACTGACTGACCGCAATGCCACACTGCATTGTCAGAAAGTCATTGCTCGATTGATGATCCGGGTTGAAGAGCGTGACCTGTGGCCACTGTTTCTTGAAAAGGCTGTACAGCTGAAAGAACAGAGTCGCGAGTATCTCTCCGAATATGACTTTGGACTGGTAAGTGAGCGCCACGAGGTTCTCCAGCAGATCCTGGACTCCAGAGATAACTTGCCCTGCATTGCATTTCAGAATCGCTGGCTCGGAAGTAGCGACGGCTAAAATTTATGTTTGCATGCATGCACACAAATGCATATGATAACTTCTATGGCTGAAAAATTGACTAAAACAGATCCTTTGCAAGTGCTGGAAGAGTCGCTGGATACCGAGTTATTCAAAGTGCTTTCAGAACCTGCCAGGGTGGAATTGATGAAGTTGCTGCTGCGGATGCCCAACGCAGATATCGGTTCCATTGCTGCCAGAATGTCTCAGGATCGATCGGTGGTGTCACGTCATTTGAAGGCGATGCTGCAGGCAGGTTTAGTAAGCTGCCGGAAGGAAGGGAAGTACTGTTGTTATTGCCTCAATGGCAGTGTGCTGATCGAGCGTTTTGAACGCATACTGCTTTTGATGAAAGAGGCCATGGCCAATAGTGATTGCTGTTGATTTTTTTTGACTTTATGTGTGCATATAAGTGCATGCATGCCTGTAATGGATTCAATTCAAACCCTGTGCAAGCTTTTATAAAAGCCTGTGGTACAGGATAAAAACGGGTGAGCAATGCTGAAAAAGAAGGAGAGTGAACAATGAAAGATTTTATTCGATTTGGCTTATTCCCACTTACCTTGTTTGGCGGTTTATCGTTAATGCTGATGGCTCGCTACATGGGCGTTTCGATGGAACTGACGGCGTTGCTGGTAGCTGTCGCGACCATGGCCATTGTCTATGGGGCGGAGCGATCCTTGCCGTTTCGACCTGACTGGAACCGCGGCGATGGGGATGTCGCGACGGATATGCTGTCACTTGCTGTAATACTGGCTTTGCTGGAGCCTCTTATCAAGCTTCTGTCTCTATGGATTGGTGCGCGTATTTTGTTGCTTGTTGGTGATCAGAATCCCGTTGATGTGTTTCCTTCCCATTGGCCCTTGCTGATGCAACTGTTCCTGTTTGCGGCGGCGGCAGAATTCGGACGCTACTGGATGCATCGCCTGAGTCACACTAATGCCTGGTTATGGCGTTTCCATGCGCAGCACCATAGCCCTGAGCGGTTATATCAGTTTAATGGCTATCGTATCCATCCGCTGAACTATGCCTGGAATTACTTCTTCGGGCAGTTTCCCTTGTTGCTTTTGGGTGCGACCTCAGAAGTGGTATGGCTGTATTTTACGCTATCGGCAATTGTGGCAGCTTTTCAGCACGCCAATATTGATAGTCGAAACGGTCCCTTGAACTGGATCTTCAGTACCAATGAATTGCATCGATGGCACCACAGCACCGACAGCCGGATCGGTTATAAAAATCATGGTTCGGTCCTGATCATCTGGGATCTGGTGTTCGGAAGCTATTATTCGGGTAAAACCGCCAAGCTGGATAAAGTCGGAATTGTATCTCCCCGACATTACCCCCGGAACAACTACTTTAAACAATTACTCGCGCCGTTTTGCTGGCAGCGCTGCACCCGGTAAGAGTGTGCGCGAGCTTGGGTAAGAAGAAACAGGCCGACCTGATGATAATGCTGGAGAAGAATGATGTCGAAACAACCGGATAAACAGGAACTGGCCCAATGGCTGAATCAGGATTCCCAATGCATTGTCGCTGATCTGGAGACCTTGCCAGACTGGAAGCACATGCTGGCGAGCTACCCGGTGTTTCTGTTGCAAAAGGAGATTGACGAGATGTCTGCCCTGGTGACAGCAATTGGAGAATTGGTGGCACGGACTGAATATAGTGCTCTGGTGCGTGAAGCCTTTCCCGAACTGGACATTGAGGCGGATCAAACCCAGGGAGTGCTATATGGCTACGACTTCCATATGGGTGATGACGGACCGCAACTCATCGAAGTGAATACCAATGCTGGCGGCATTTTGCTGAATAACAGTTTGTCTGGTGTGCAGAAGGCCTGTTGTGATCAGGCTAAAAAGCTGATGCGTGAACCGGTGATACGCCGCTCTGACCTGCCAAACCGGCTGGTCGAGATGTTTCGAAAGGAATTTGTGCTGGCGCGACCGGGGCAGACCTTAAAGCGCGTGGCGATTATGGATGACAAGCCCGAGCAGCAGTTTCTCTATTCCGAATTCAAATCCTTCGAAAAGCTCCTGAGCGATCATGGAATCGATGTGGTGATCGCGGCGCCTGAATCATTGCACTATGACGGCCACGCAGTGTTCGCCGGAGAGCAGGAAATTGATCTGATTTACAATCGGCACACGGATTTCTATCTCCGTGGCGATAGTCTTCATTCGCTGGCCGATGCATACCAGCGAGGGGGCGTTGTGTTGACACCGAACCCAAGTCATTACGCCAGGTATGCCGATAAACGTCTGCTGACTTTATGGTCCAGCGAACAATTCCTGAAGTCTGTCGGGATCGGTCAGCAATCACGTCAGCGTTTGCTCGCTTCGATCCCGCAAACACGTTTGCTTACGCCAATGCTTGCAGACACCCTATGGTCTGAACGCAAGCACTTGTTCTTCAAACCAGCAACAGGCTTTGGCAGTCGAGCCAGCTATGCGGGTAACAAACTCACGCGAAAGACCTGGCAAATGATGGTGGAAAATGGCAATTACATTGCCCAGTCCTATGTGGCGCCGTCATGGCGACAGTTTGAGCTTAACGGTGAGAAGCAGAGCTACAAGGTGGATGTTCGCAACTATGTGTACGGTGGCGAGGTGTTGCAGGTTGCCGCCAGACTGTATCGGGGACAAACCACCAATATGCGCACTACCGGCGGCGGCTTCGCCTCTGTTTATGTGGTGTAGCCTGCTGCTACAGGTAGTTTTAGTGGTTTGGGAATTTCGACCAGAAGATTTCTGTGGAGAACGGTCACTGCGGTGTTAGAATGCGCCGCTGAACTTGCCAATGGTGCCAGTGTTCACTGTGATCGAATACCAAGCCCCGCAGGCTTACCCGAGATGGACCTTTGACTAACAGAACCTTCTACTATGCTTCTTGCCCGCTTTCCCTCGCTTGAAATCAAATTACTCATTGTTTTAAAAGCTGCGCTCTTTTTGTATGTGCTAGGCCATTTCACTCCGTTTGACGAGAAAGTAGTGAGTCAGATCTTCTATATCGGAATTATTGTGCCAGTGCTTTTTCTGACACGAATGGCTGATGTTAAGATCATGTGGCAGTCACCCCTGATCAAAGCCTTGCTCGTTTTCCTGGTGTATGTGAGTGCAGCCTGGTTAGCTGTGGGAGAAAACAACTACATTCGTTATTCGCTCTACGTGTTGTTTTTCATGATGGGAGCGTGGTTGTTGTTGAAGCAGGGGTTAATCGACCTGGATCGTTTGGCCATTTACTTTTATATCGCCGCAACGCTCTTTGTGTTGATTGGACTCGGCTACACCTATCTGACAGCGGGGGAAATGCCGCAACGACCCTATTTTCGGGATTGGGTCACTGAAAACCCGATCCATATCTGCGGTGTTTTGGCGATCGCCTGTATTGCTTGCTCGGCTAGCCTGGTTCAAAAGGGGCGCTATGGCTTGAGCTTTTTGGTAGTGGCTCTGACAGCATTTCTGATGTTTGTGTTTGAAACGCGTTCAGGATATCTGGCTATCCTCGCTGCCGCGACGGCTTTATTTCTCAACGAGAGCTTGCGAACGCAAAGAATAAGAGTCTTGCAACTCATTGGATTGCTGGTGTTGGCCATCTTGGCATTGTCACTGCTTTATGGCGCGGGTTTTCTGGATCCCTTGTTAAAAAGAGGCTTAAGTTATCGTCCGGCAATATGGAGCGCATTAATGCAGCCATTTGGGCAATGCAATCTGTTGTTTGGCTGTGGCTATGATTACGATATCGGTCAGCACATGTTTACCGAAACCCGGGCAGTGTATCACCCGCACAGCGTTTATGTGTCTCAGCTGTTTTTCTCCGGTTTATTGGGGCTTGCTGCACTGTTGCTGCTGATTGGAACGACGATCTATGTCGGTTTTAAATCGCATACAATTTGGCTGTACGCCTTCATTGGTGGTTGTGTGTTCTATACGGTCAATGGCTATTACGCCCTGAGACCTCCTCGAAACGAAATCTGGCTGACTTTCTGGATCGCTATGGCTTTCGTCAATGCCCACTATCTGTGGCATCGATTCGAGAAGCCTAGGTATTGATCAGCAGGACAGCTAAAGCCAGCGTTGTGATCACTAAAAGGGTGCATGCTATACCGAGCTTCTTGCTGAGCTTGCGGTATTTATCCAGTTTCTTGCCGGCGTCTGGGGCAAAACGCTTTTGGGTTTGGTAATAGTCATAGAGCTTATCGCCTAGCATCTCAATGGATGCGGGAGCTTGCAGCTTTTTAAAGGCACTTTCCGGCAGAAAACCCGCGGCTTCCCAGAGTTTCCCGAGATAATTACGAATTTCCGAGGGGGGGACGGTTTTAACCATCAGACTGATGTGTCTTTCAATCAGTCTATCCGCGGCCAATACCCAGTCGTGACTTACCTGCAGAGCATCACACTCACGTCTCAGTTCCCTGCTCATTTCAAAAATGGCTTCATTCGGTTTGGCTGATTTTTTTTGTGCGCTTTGTGTTGTTGAAACGGGATTGGTGCGCCATAAGTACTGTGCAGAAGGTTCACCGACAACAGTCCTCGCAAGGTACAAAGCCTTAAAGGCAAAGGTGACATCCTGATGGGGTGCGATTTCAAGAAATTCAACCTGGTTCTCGAGCAACAGAGTGCGTCTGTATATCTTGTTCGGACAGGTTGTCATACGGGTGAGATAGGGTTTCTCTGCCTCGGTATATAGGCCGCGCTTAACGTAGCTTTCTCCAAAATGACTGGCTAGTGGCTTGAGTTGGTGGTCCGCTTTGATCATTTGCCCGATCGCGATATCGGCGTCATGGCGTTTCGCTGCGCTTCGCAATCGTTCAAACATATCCTCCGCACACCAGTCATCGCTGTCGCAGAAGCCGATATATTCTCCACGAGCTACTTTCATACCCTCATTTCTACAGCGCCCCTGGCGGCCGCCAATCACCTGAACGACCCTGAATAAATCCGACTGGTACTGGCTTTCAAGCGCTTTCAACTTTTCATAGCAGCCGTCAGTCGAACCATTGTCGACAAATATCAGTTCGATATTATCCAGTGTTTGCTGGCGCAGGCTATCGATGCACGTTTCAAGATATTCAAGAGTATTGAAAACCGGGGTGATAACCGACAGGGGAATGTCTGTTTGCATAGTTGTTAATGTGCTATGTGAGAAGTTGAATTCGATTCATCATTGTTGCCATGAGAAGCCCAGGGCTTGATCAGCGCTATCACTGCCAGCCCCTGCGAAATCATACATTAGCGACCCGTAAGGAACCATGAACAAGCGAAATTCGTGTTAGTGCGCAATTGCCTGCATTCTCAGCAGAGCCAATTTTTTGTATTCCTCTACCAGACGTTTGCCGGCTTCGTCCGTCATGCCTAGTGCCAGTCGGGCGGTCATGCCGGCCGCATGCAGCAACAGCAGGGTGGCGTCATAAATTTCGTTTCGCTCCAGATCGGGCCGGATCTCGCATAGTCGGTCGGCGAGGATGTTGGCATTGGTTTGGCTGTCCTGGGCATCCAGATCGCGCAACTGGGTGTTGGCCTGGACGCCTGCCCAGATAGTCGCCAGTACCGGTTCATCCCGAAATAATTGATAGAACACATCGATGCCTTGGGCGAGCCCCTCGGTAAAGGTTTGCAGGTCTTCACAGTCTTCTACAAAGGCGGTAATCATGGCGCGGATACGGGAAAAATAGCCTTGCATGATGGCGGCCAGAATCGCGTTCTTGTCAGGGAAATACTGATAAATGGAACTGATGGCGACGCCCGACTCCTTTGCGATTTCCCGCATGCTGACGGCATCATTGCCATGGGTGCCAATCAGCCTTTTTGCGGTATTTAAAATAAGCTCATATTTTTCCCGACTGCGTTCCTGTGTGGGAATGCGACGTTCCAGTTTTTCCGGGTCTTTCATCAACTGCTTACCTCTGAGAATTCGTTGCCGTTTCTAATTTTGTCGATGTTGTTAGCGATGTTGTTATTAACGCTGTGCTTGCCGCTGCGCCTCGATCACGCCGCTTTCGGAAAGTGGTTGACAAATTATAGCTGAGCAATGATCATGTATAAAACATGAATAATGATCAGGTTTTGTTTTCGTTAGTCGTCTGGTTTCGCGCTGGTGAGGATGGCGACGATGGCAACGATAGTGCCGTAAAAAACCTGATAACGAGCGCAGAACATGCAGTACAAATACAACAAGACCTTTGAGAGAGGGCAGCATGATGACGAGGAAACAACGCGCATTGGTAACCGGCGCTGCCGGTGGAATTGGAGAAGACGCAGCACGGCGTTTGAGTCGCCGCGGCTATGAACTGATATTGGTGGATGTGGATCGATCCGGATTGGAGCGCCTCGCCGAAGACTTACCAGGGACACAAATCCATGAGGTCGATCTGAGTGATCGAAGCCAGGTGTCGCGATTACTCGGGAGCATACGGGGTTCGTTTGGCCCCATCGATGTCGCCCTGATCAACGCGGGGGTGATCACAGTGGGGGAGGTGCTGGATCTGGATGAGCTACACCTGGATTGGCAACTGGAGGTGAACCTGCGCAGTGCCATGCAGCTGATCAAGGCCTGTGCTCATGTGATGGCGGACCAGGGCAGTGGGCACATTCTTGCGACTGTATCCATGGGCGGGATTGTTGCGCTCAAAGGCAGCGCAAGCTATTCCGCAAGCAAGTTTGGTTTGAGAGGTTTTTTGACCGCGATTCGGGAGGAATTGAAACCGAAGGGGGTGGCGGTATCGGGTATTTACCCGAGTGGCGTCGACACTCGCATGCTGCGTCATGAGGCCGAAAACGGTGGCAGTCCTTTGAACTTTGTCAGCATGCCGCAAACCATTGAAAGTGTCGGCAGGGCCTTTGAGCGCGCTCTGGATAACCGACACCTGGAAACCTATGTGCCGTATCGGGACAGTATCAGTGCGCGTCTGGTGTCCTGCTTCCCCTGGATGATTCACCACCTGTATCCGCTGATGGCGCAGCTGGGCGAACGCGGGCGCAGGCAATTTCTCAACAGCTATCAGCAACGTTAAACGTTAAGGGAGACTTGGTCATGGAACAACACACACAACATCTCGATGAGTGTTTAAGCGAACGCGACAATCACCTGTATATGGAAGACTGTGACACGGTTGCGCTGGTGGAGAAATACGGTAGCCCCTTGTTTGTTATGTCAGAACATCAGTTGCGTCAGAACATGCGGCGATTCAGGCAAGCCTTCGCCGCGTACTGGCCGGATGGGCCAGTAGATGTTCTTCCGGCCAACAAAGCCAACTGGAATACTGCCGTGCGCAGTATCCTCAGCCAGGAAGGTGCGGGGGCCGATATCTATTCGGAAGGTGAACTGCATTCGGCATTGCTTTGTGGTACCGATCCCGAACTGATCTCAGTGAACGGTGGAGGCAAGTCCGACGCCATGCTCAAGCGTTGCATCGAAGCCGGCGTTCGCATCACGGTTGAAGATCTGGATGAACCGGAGCGTATCAACCGGATTGCCCAATCCCTCGACAAGGTGGCCAAGATTCGATTTCGGGTGAAACCGGATTTTCCCAACTTGTGGAAACGCTCGGACTTTGCTCTGGAGTCTGTATCCATCGATCTGGGTATTCAGGTGTACAAGTCGGGCATTCCCGCACAGTATCTGGAAGAACTGGGGCGACAGGTCCTGAAGATGAGCCATGTGGAGATGACGGGGATTCATTTTCACGGTGGCAGGCACTCCAACAGCTTGTGGTACTGGAAAGGCTTGATGAAGCGCTATGCGCAGTTAGTGCTGCATTTGTGCAAAGCCTGGGGAGGTTATCAGCCCAGGGAACTGGATATTGGCGGTGGCTTTGCCACCCAGCGAGATCCCCACAGTAAACTGGGTGAGCGCGCGGATGCGATCCTGACGTTTTTCACCTATCCCCTGGAGCTGGCCATGTACGGGCTCACGGCGAGCGGTCGTTACAAGGCCATGTCATCCATGCTGGAAAAGGTCATGGTGAAGGTGCCTGGCAAACAGCGTGCACCAGGTGTTGAGGATTACGCCAAAGCGGCGGTGACAACGTTTCGCGATACCCTCAGAGCCGGCGGCATGGACCTGACGAATGTGCGTCTGCAAATTGAACCGGGACGAAGTTTTTACAGCAATGCGGGCATCCATCTGACGCGGGTCAAATCGTTTAAACAGCAAACCCGTCCCATGAAGATGAACTGGGTGTTGACCGATACGACCTACTTTTTTCTCAGCGGAGGCGTCTACGAATACAACTTTCATGAGTTCAGGGTCGCAAACAAGCTGAACGCGCCGGCAGAACATGTTGCCGATGTGGTTGGGCATTCCTGCTATGCCGATCGCATTCTGCCGCTGGTGAAGGTGCCTGAACTCGCAAAAGGGGATGTCATTGCGTTTCTGGATATGGGCGCCTATCAGGAGGTCTCGGCATCCAATTTCAATGCTTTGCCACGCCCCGCGATGGTTCTCGTAAATGGAGATAAATCCGACATCATTAAGCGAGCGGAGACCATCGACGACGTGTTTGCGCGGGATCAGATTCCTGATCGTCTGCGATCATCGGAGAGCGAGGTAATGCAGGTCGACACTGAGGTGGATGTGGTGCAGGAGGATGTCGCCAATGCCTGAAGCCAGTGCAAGTTTGTCCAGGCCAATACCATGGCTCAAGGCCGTGGCCATCCTCAATATTCTGGTGGCTATCAATACCCTGTTGTTTTGGGTTGGTTTTTTTACGGAAGTGACCTTCCCGGTGGATGAATTGCGTCCGCTGATCGCGAACTTTGATGGCTATTACGCCTGGGAGCGATGCTTTGTGGTGCCCGATACACTGCTGGCACTCACGGCGATAGTTGCCGCGATTCGGATCATGCAATCGTCTACCGATAGATTGGGGCTCATTTTGCTGGCTGCCAGTGGTGGGGCGTGGATCTTTCTTGGCGTGCTGGATTTTACCTATGGCGTCAGCAATGGCATGTATACGCTGGGGCACAGCCTCAGCTATACCTTGCTGTCTATCGGCGTGGGATTGCCTATTGTCGGTGCGATCACTCTTTGGGCTGTCTATCGCTGCTCAGCGTAAACACGTTTTTGTCAGGTTGTTTTTTAGGCCGACTTTGCCCGGACGACCTGTGCCCAGACGATAGCAGATTAAGCTATCGCCCGAACAGGACACGCAGACTACTGTTTGTATTCCCCGGCGCGGGACGCATTGAGATATTTGTCATAGCGCCCGTCGTCAACCAGCTTCTTGAAGCCGCGGTTGAAGGCGTCTATCAATGCCTGGGCGTCGGGTCGCTGCTTGCTGATAATGACGTGATAGTCTCGTGAGGTGAGGGGAGTCGGGTCCGCGGTTAGGGTGTCAGAGAGGCCCAGGCGGTTAATGGTTTCATAACCGACTTCCGTATCTTCCAGCACCAGATCGAGTCTGCCGGTGTTGAGCTTTTTGTAATTGCCCTCGTCCTTACCGATGCGATCAATTTTCAGTACACCGGCTTTCTCCAGCTCTTCAACGCCGTAGGCATATCCGATCACACCGCCAATCTTGTACTTGGATAAATCTTCAGCTTTCGACCATTCCAGGGTGGTGTCCTTGTGGTGAAACAGCGAGGTGCCCAGTTTCGCGACCGAGTCCGAATACAGAAAATGCTGGGCCCGATCCTCGTTGTGTCCCCAGATCAGCGAGCCGGCATAGGTGCCGGATTTGGCATCTTCAAAACCCCGCTTCCAGGGTAAAAATACAAAGCTCACCTCGATCCCTTCTTCCGCAAAGGCTTCCTTCACAATTTGAGACATGTAGCCATAGTTTTTGAGATTTTCGGAGAGGTAAGGCGCCCATTCTCCATTGGCGAGGGTAATGCTCTGCGCATTCAACAGAGGTGCCAGTAGCATGAGGAGACAAAACAATACTTTGTTCATAGCAGTAAGCCCTTATGATTATTGTGTGATTTGGTATTGCCTGAAATTAGTGTAGATGATTTTCAGAAAACTGTGATGAGCCTGTACCTTGGAGTCGGAAGGGCACCGAGAACACATTATCAAGCAATAACAAACCGTCCCTTGCCATCATGTTTCGCCTGATACAATAACTGGTCTGCCGCCTTGAGCTCGCTGTCCAGGTCGGTTTTGCTATCTGCCTTGCAGACCTTGATACCGATGCTCACCGAAATATGAAGTGTTTTTTTTGAATCCAGGGAAACTGCCAGTGAGCGAATACCTTCGATCAATCTGGATGCCAGCGCTTGGGCATCTTCTTCCTTTTCGATGGCGACGCAGAAAGCAAACTCTTCCCCGCCATAGCGGCAGAATGCATCATCAGCACGAAAAAACCGATTCAGGAAACCGGATAGGGATTTCAACATCTGGTCGCCTTTGTCATGACCATAGTTGTCGTTCATCTTTTTAAAGTCATCGATATCAATGATGCCGACAACAACGATCAGACCTCTGCGGTCACAGGATTTGATCAGCCTTTCCGAGTGATCGATAAAGTGTCGCCGATTCGGGATGTTGGTGAGGGGGTCGTAGAAGGCAATCTTTTCCAATTGGGTTTTGGCTTTCTGCAAATCCAGAGTGCGGTCTGCCACCATCTTTTCCAGATCGCGTTTGAGCAGGCGCAGATCCTTGTTGCGGCTTTCCAATTGCTCCAGATGAAACTTTCGTTCGGAAATATCACGCTCGATCGCGGCAAAGTGGGTCAGTTCACCATATTTGTTTTTAAGGGGAATCACATTCATTTCAATCCAGTACGGACGACCTTCCCGGTTATAGTTCAACAGCGTTTCGGTAATTGGCTGTTGATCGCGTAGGGCTTGATGAATGCGCGCTTTCGTTTCCCCATCGGTGAGTGCGCCCTGGAGGATTCTGGGAGTTTCACCTAATACCTCCTCGGCCCGGTATCCGGTGAGTTCTTCAAAGGCTTTGTTGACGTAGACAATCTTCGGTCCTGTTGGTGCGTCGACATTATTTGCCTCAGTGACGATGACAATGTCCTGGGTTTTCTCGACGATATCCTGAAAGGAGAATAATTTTTTGTCTTCGGAGATATCATTGAATGCAACGATCACAAAGCTGTTAGCGTGTCCCGCTTCGCCTTCATAATAGGCGCTGATTTTGAACCAGCTGACATCCTCGTTGGAACTATCTACGACCCCGATGATTTCGTCTTCAATCCGTTCGCGGGTGCGGATGACCTTGTTCACCGGATAATCGTCAATCAGTATTTTTTTGCAGGAATCGTCAACCAGGTTCCAGGTCGGATCAAATACATCTTTGCCGATAATCTGATCGTGGCTGAGTCTCAGTAGTCTGAGAGCGGTGGGGTTTGCATAAACAATCGAGGTGTCCCAGCGATGAATCACCACACCGATATGCGCATGTTCCAGCAGGCGTTGGAGATCCAGTTCGTGTAGCTCGGTCATGATATATTCACCACCTTGATTGCTTTCACCAAATATAGTCCAAGGATGCCATCTTGGCAGACTTGTGCTCAGATTCTTTGACGTGAGCGAAGTGACAAGGCAGCACATGCATTTCATGCTTGGCACACCAGCAAATCCGGAGAGGCAGCGTTGGAATATGACGAGAAGCTTAAGGTTAGCAAGAACGTTGGTTTTGATTCTGCTTGCGCTGTTGATAGCCGCATGCGGCGAGCAGGTATTGGCACCCCTTGATCGCAATGCCACCATTCTTGCTTTTGGTGACAGCCTGACCTACGGCACGGGTGTCGGGGGAGCAGAGCAGAATGCGAGCTATCCCAGCGTGCTCGCACGTCTGAGTGGTCGTGAGGTGATTAATGCGGGTGTTCCCGGAGAGAAGACGAGCGAAGGTAAGGAACGACTGCCGGAAGCCCTGGAATACCACGATCCGGATCTGCTGATTCTGATTGAAGGCGGAAACGATATCCTTAGGAATCGTCGGCACGAAGCGATCAAAGCAGATCTCAAGGTGATGATTCAGACCGCTGAGCAGGCAAGTGTGCCTGTGGTCTTGATCGGCGTACCCGAGAAGAAGCTGTTCTCCAGTTCAGCGCCATTCTATGCTGAGCTGGCCGAGGAGCATGGCTTGGTGTTTGACGGTGAATTGATTGGTGATTTAATGCGTTCGCCATCCATGAAGTCGGATCCCATTCACTTCAATCAAGCCGGGTACCGCGCCATGGCAGAATCGGTTTACACATTGCTTCAGGATCAAGGGGCGCTTGAATAGGAAACTGGAGCACACATCAAGAGACGGATCATGAAATCGATACTCAATGAATACAAAAAGTTCGCCCTCAAGGGCAATGTGCTGGATATGGCGGTGGGCATCGTCGTCGGTGGTGCATTTGCCACCATTGCCTCCAGCTTTGTTGATAATATCTTTTCACCGGTGCTGGGGCTGTTAACCAGTGATGTGGACCTGGCTGACCTGTTCGTGGTGCTCAAGCAGGGTGAAACAGGTGGCACCTATGCGACCCTTCAACAGGCCAACGCCGACGGCGCAGTGACGCTGAGTTATGGTCTCTTTCTCAATGGTGTGTTCAGCTTTCTGATTGTTTCCTGGTTTGCTTTCTTGCTGGTGAAGGGCATCAACCATCTGCGTCAGAAGGAAGAGGTGCAGGGAAAACGCGAGCACAAGGATTGTCCCCGCTGTTTCAGTGCCATTGATAAACGCGCCACACGCTGTGCATTTTGTAGTACGGATATTCCGTAGAAACATAGAAATGCTTTAGACTCGTTGCCTCTTCATCACATGAATCAGGAGATAAGAAAGTTGAATTTTGTTTTTAAGGGATTAGTCATACCGTTTTTTATAATCTTGAGCTTGGTTTTGGTGGGGTGTGCGGTTAAGCCAACATACGTGGATCCCCCGTCTACTGAAGCTGGTTTTATCGTGGGAACGATTGGTAAGAAAACGTACGGGGATCATCTTAGTAAGCATGTGTATAGCAATTTAGTCTTTCGAAAGTTGGGTTCGGAGGAAACACATGTGATTTCATACGAGGAAAATACGATCATTCCGCCAAAAGACGGAGAAATTACTCTCGAAGACAAGGCATACGATTCATTCTCGGTTGCTCTCTTGCCAGGAGATTATGAAATTTTTCGAGTGAGCTTTACCGCTCCTGCTGGTTTGGGGACGATTGACTATGAAGCGAAAGAAAATTTCTCTATGCCTTTTAAAGTAGAAAAAGGTGTTTCGACATACTTGGGAGAGTTTACGAGCTTCGGGACAAAGGGGAAAAATATATTTGGGCTTAATGTCACCAATGGAGGATTCTTTGGATACAGTGCTGCTAAACAGGAAAGAGATTTGCCACTTATTTTTTCAAAGCATCCTAAAGTGAGTAAGAAGATCAGGTCTGAAAACCTATCCGAATTTGCGAACGAATATATTATTAAAATTGAAGATATTGAAATGAGCGAATAGCCAAAGCGATGCTTCGGCTCCTTTGATGATCGCGCCAGCACCAGTAAAAGATGAAACTTCGATTCAGATCCAATCGTCCTGCCATTTACGGCGGTGTGGTGCTGGCGCTGGCATTGCTGTTTATGGTCATGCACCCGCCGGGAGTGACTGTCACGTCCCAGAGTATCCAATGCAGTGCCGGCGCCTGCGAATTGGTGTTTGTCCTGCACAACAACACTCTGGACCTGAAACAGGGTGAGCTGTTTTTCCGTCTGGAATTCGATGGCCAGTACGATACTGGAACCGACATTGACACAACAAGCGAGGCCATGTCGGATATGGGGCAGATACCGTTTCGATTGCAGGCAGGTGAAACAAAGACCCTGAAGCAGGCCTATGTCTACCCGGTTTTCAATCCCCTCATTCATACCGAGGTAATACTGGATGAGCCATAGAGCATCCAGGTCGAGCCTGGAGTTTCAAGCCGTCATTCAGGAAGAGGTGACTGGCTGTGGCATTGCCGTGTGCGCGGTCCTGGCCCGAATCAGCTATGCCGAGGCTCGGGAACGGGCTCTCAAACTCGGGATTGATGCCGCCGATTCAAGACTGTGGTCCGATACCTCGTCGGTACGCCGATTACTTTATGAGCTGGGAATTGATTGCGCCGAAGAAGAATCGCCTTTCAGCACTTGGGAAGAACTGCCTGATACCGCTTTGCTGGCCATCAAGTGGCATCTGGAAAAGGGCAAGCCTTTTTGGCATTGGGTGGTTTTCAGTCGCACGGCATCCGACGGTGTGGTGCTGGATTCCAAAGCCTCCCTTAAACACCATCCGCGCCGGGATTTTGGGCGTATCAAACCGAAATGGTTTATTCCGATCAACTTCAATTTGCAGTGACCCGATCCAATTGAATCATTCCGGCATTTACACGCTCGGCTATTCACTAAAGCGACAGTAACGCTCCGCCAGCTTCACCATATTGGCATCGTCCGTTTCCTGCGTGAAGTGCTCACCATCATAGGAGGCAAGAGGGACGCCACTGAGCCCCCCCTGGCTCGTCGCGGTTTCCAGGTAGCAATACTGTTCGTAAGGACGATTCAGGTTTTCCGGTGCATAGGTTTTCCCTGTGACCACATGATCACCGGACGGGGTCAGGTTGCGGTGGAAGACCGTAAAGCTGGTGTTGATAAACGGCGCGTCCTCGCCCTGAATCTGTTCCGTTGAGGATAAGGATTGCAGGGCCTGCCGGTTTTCGCTATTTGCCGGTGCCACCGGATAGGAGGGCGGCGTGGCCTGCAGCAACCACCAGATGAGCGTTGCAGTCAGCGCTACAATAGCGATGCTGGCGACCACAAAAAACACCGTTCGCGTACTTTTTTCATAGCGCTGGGTTCGATAGATAAAGGTCATCAGCTCCTGCTTCTGGACCTGATTGTCGATGGCGCGATTCATGGCATCGAAATTATGACTGACGTAGTCATAGTCCCTGTCAGGTCCGGATGTCGATTCCCCACGTGCTTTGTTCCCGGTTTGCATGTCCTCAGGCATCAGGCTCACTCGCATCCGTATTGGCGCCCTTACCAGCACCCATACCCGCACCATCTCGCTGGCGGGCCTGTTCGCGCTCATAGCGTTCGCGTTCCTGTTCACTGGCTTTGACCAGAGACAAGTCATCGGTGTAGAGCGGTACATGCACGATCTCTTTCTTGATGATCTCAACGGGCTTATCCACCATGACAACGCGATCCACGGGAATCTCCTTGATCACCTCTTTCATACGGGGTTGTCTCAACAGTCGACGGCGATGGATCAGGTAGCGACGAAAACTGTTAATGGCTTTGAGCAGGGCCGAGACGCGACTGTCCTGGTCGACGTGACTGGGAATTTTGGGGTCTCGAATAACATAGGAGGCGAGCGCGAGCAGAATACCGGTTACAGCAATCAACAGGGCCAGACTGCCGAACCAAAGGGTGGCGATAAACATCACATCGGCACGGTCCAGATCCGCCGCGGACTCCTTGCCGTACCACCACTGGGCCATGCGATACACCTGATTGTCACCGACCTTGACATTGATCTTGTTGCGCAGCTGTACCCGTTCCTGCTTCATGGCCAACAGCTGTGCATCCAGTTCGTCGATCAGTTCTTCATTGCGGGCTAGCTTGTCGAACTCTTCGTCACGGATGCGCTCGTTCTCCGCCTGTTGTTGAGCGAACTGTTCCTCGACCCGGCTCAGTTCCTTCAGGTGACCGGACACGGCTCGTTCCACATCCTTGTCGCGCGCGCCCAGGCTTTTACTGAGTTCAAGGGACAGGGACTTGATGCGCTGGTCGATGCCATTGATCCGCGACTGATAGCGACTGTTCACCTGCTCCTGATTGTTCTGGTACTGCTGTCTTAAACTATCCTGGCGATTGGAATCAGACAGGGTATTGAGCTGGGAACGAATTGATTCAACCTTGTCTATTTGCTGTGCAATCTGGCTGTCATAGCGCTTGCGCACGCTGTTCTCACTGAAGAAGCCTGCGTCTTCAATCTCACGTTCTGCTTTCTGCTTCAGTGCATCCAGGTTTTCCTGTTCACGCAGAAGTTGTTGTTGCAAGCTGCGACGCTGGGTTTCCAGTTCGGCGAGAGAGTTGTCGCGCATGGCACCCAGTTCCTGCTGCAAGCGTTCCAGCTCTCGCTGGCGTTCCTGTCGAACGGCCGCCAGCTGGGCACGTTGATCATCGAGCTGATCCTGCAAACTCTTGATATATTCTGTCTGGGTTGCGGCGCGCAGGGCCTGAATACGATCCTGGATAATCTCGGCCTGGCGATTACGCTCTTCCGAGATAATGGCATGGCGCTGACTGTAGTCCCGCTCAATTTTGGAGGAGGTGAGGCTGGCCAGTTTGTCCCGCTGTTCTTCCAGAGGCGCGATTTCCTCTTCCACCGCCACCAGTTCTTTTTTGAACTTATCGATGGAAAAAATCAGGGCATGAAAGTTTCGCTCGAATCCATTCAGGGCGGACTCAAAGGTAATAAAGGCCAAAAATATCAGACCAGCGCCAAATACGAATTTCCAGCGGGTTTTGGTGGTTTTGTAGGCCGCTTCCACAAAGGGAATTTTGGTGGCTTCCACCGCCGCGACCATAATGAAAGGCAACATGGCGATGACAATATTGGTGTAGTGGGCAATGCCCAGCTGACCTTCGAAATTGGCCTCCAGCTCGGCAAAGGACGTCATGCCCTGCATCAATGCGATCGCCAGACCGATGGTGACGGCCAGAATTTCAACGGCCCAGGCAAACCAGATCAGTTTCTTGCCGGTCGCCTCGCGTTCGGGGCTCAGTGGTGGATAGGCGGGTTGGCTGTTAACTTCTACGGACATCGATCGACCTTATTGTTATTGGATACAATGTGCTGCGGTGTCAGGCATTGGCGCGAGCTGGGCCCGGCATGGCATAGTGTTGGGAAGCTGGAACACTGGCCAGTCTAATTTGGGTACCAAGTCTGCAGAACGATGACAATTCATTTCAGGAACAAAGCATCATTCATTCATTCGCCTATGCATCGCGCGAGGCTAACCATAAACAATATTGTGGCAACTGTCATGATATGCCTGCTGAGCTTGAGTATTGCCGCATGTTCCCAGATGGAAAAACGGGACCCACCCACGTATGAAACGCTGCTGGAGCCAGAGACAGCCAACAACAATGAGCCTGATGTCGAGGCAGAATCTTCCGAGTCGTTTTCTCGGGATCCACTGGAGCACGAGCAAGCGGCTATTCAAGAAGGTCCGCAGACACGGATCACTTCTGCATCGGAAGCGGATGATAGTGATGAGATCAAAGTCATGAGCGATGTGTCGCCGACACTCGAATTATCTGAAGAGTCGCAATCTGAACCGGAACAGGGTGAGTCAACCCGTCCAGCGTTACCCGGCGAAGCTCCCAAACCGGGGGGAGCTAGCGCAGAAATGCCGCCGATGACTGAGCCGGATATCGCGCCTGACGACTACAGTTTGCCTTTCGATGAGCCCAAGAGTGACCCGCGAAAACAGCCAGCGTCGGCTCATCGAAGCGCAAGTGAGAAAGCGGAATCTGCCAGGGCATCGCAATCGCAATCAAACAAACCAGCGGAATCACATTCCCGTGCGGATAGTGCGAAGCGGGAAGAGCCCGGTGGGCCCAAACCCGACGAACTCTCGCACAGTGATCCCGCACCCGATGATCCCGAGCCTGCTGGCTCGGCCAGTGACTCGGAAAAGCGGGAGCAGTCGTTACCTGCTACGCAGGAAGATAAACCGGACGAAGAGTCCGGTTCAGTAGCCGTCAGCCTAGCGGAGCCTTTGGCATCAGAAGGTGGTCATGACAAGACATCAGAGAAAAGCGGGTCGCCGGAAACAGAGCAAGCGGGTGAGGGCGCTGGGACTGAATTGAAGCCTGGCGAAGATGCCAAAGGTGGCGAAGTCGAATCGGATGGTATCGGCCCCGGGCTTCCCGGACCCTACCAAGGATATGGCTCGGGACGCTCGGTGCAGTGGAATATGCAGCGGCCCCCAAAAGGGGAGTAGTGGTTTTGTTTTTTTTGTTTGCTCGCGGAGCAGCTGAGTCTTCTTTTCTTCGCTTTTGCACGCGGAATTTTCCTCCCTCCTTTGTCTAGATACACATTTCTTTTCTTCCCTTTTGTACGCGCAAAAGCGAAGCGGAAAAGCGCGCCCCCGGTTCATGGCCGCTTCGCGATACCTTCGCGTCTTGGCGAAATCAGCGCGCTGACAAACTCGCCTGCGGCTCAGACATGCCAGCGCTTGAATCTGATTTCCCCTACATCGCTCAGCCATTCACAGGGGTGGATGTCCAATCGGCTTATTTCTTGCCAACATGTTTAATCGGCAGCCCGTTAAGTTAGATCGCCTACCCTTTTCAGATCCTCTGTCTGGCTGAAAGAGCACAGCATTGAATGGACATAAGTCTCTGGATGTTTGAGTCTAATTTCCCAGCGCCACTAAGCCTTTCACAGTGGCTGGATGTCCAATCGAGTCATGTCCTGCACGAGCGTTTCATCGTCAGCCAATTAAGTTAGATATCCCACCCTTTTCCGACCCTCTGTCTGGCTGAGGGAGCGCAGCATTGAATGGATATAAGGCTGTGGGTGTCTGATCCGCAGGCGAGTTTCCACAGCCGCCATTCAGTGCAAGCGAGCGAAGGTATTGCGAAGCAACCAGACAGTGGCGTCGTGATTTTTGCGCCGCGTTTGCATCAAGGCAAATGCGGCAAAGATATGACCGCGTGCAAAAGGGAAGAAAAGAAACCTGTATCAAGACAAAGGCGGGGAAGTCCGCGCGCAAAAGGGAAGAAAAGCAACTTATGCTGAAAGCATAAAAACCATCACCCCGTTGAGTACTGATTCCGACCATTGCTTTTGGCCTGGTAAAGCGCCCCGTCGGCTTTGGACATGAGGTCCTTGAGGCTGAGTTCATCCCTTGCGTGGCTGCCGCCAATGCCGCAGCTGATCGTGACAAACTTGCTCGTCGGAGATAGTCGATGGGGGATTTCCAGATTCTCCACGTCTTTAACGATTCGCGCCGCTACCGCTTCGGCCTCTTCCCCATTGGTCTTGGGTAATACGATCAGGAATTCTTCGCCGCCAAAGCGCGCAACCAGGTCATTGCGTTTGTTCGCCGAGCGTTCCAGTGCTGCGGCTACTTCCTTGAGCGCGGCATCACCGCTGGAGTGGCCATAGTGGTCGTTGTAGGACTTGAAATGATCGATATCGCAGATCAGTACCGACAGGGCCTCTTCATTGTCTTTGGCCAGCTCCCACTGTTCTTCCAGATAGAGTTGTCCGCGACGCCGGTTGGCTATATTGGTGAGTTCATCTTTCAGGGATAGTTCCCGCAACTCAATCGTGCGCTTTCTTAACTGATCGATGACCTCGCAGAAACGACGTCCGAGATGACCAATCTCGTCTCGTGGTAATGAAGGTTTATCGATTTCTTCCGTGTCGGTGGCTTCGGTCACCACTGAGATAAAGGCATCCAGTTTGCGAATAGGCCGGACAATAAGTGCGAAGATAAGCCACGTGAATAGAATCACCGCTAAAGCCAAGCCTACCAATGTATATATAAGGTTGTGTGACAAGGTAGCCTGGACCAGTGGCATCACCTCCCGTTCCAGCTGCATTTCCAGAATTACGGAAGGTTTACCGGCTATATCTTTCAGCAGGGCATAGGCAAGCAGGTAGTCGTCGGACAGATAATCCACATACATGTCATTTGTGTCGATCATTTGCTGGCGGGCATAGCTCAGGCGTGGCGCAATGTTGGGGCCCGCAAGCGATTGCAGGCTGAAGGCTGTATTGGTAATGGTGTGCAGGTTTTGCAGGAGTTTTCCCTGTACCAGTCGGCCCATTACCAGTACGCCTCTGGGTTCTTCATGATAATCCGAGTCGACAATCGGGTAGGTGCTGATCAACATCACGCCGGCATCGGTATTGATCAGACCGGAAAAATTATGCAGGTCCGCATCGGGATGGGAGGAGGTTAGTTGATTCAGAAAATTCTTCGCTGGCGCTTGGTTTAACGGCAGCTGAGATAGATGTAGGGGCAAGCCTTTCTCGTGGTTCCAGGTTTTTCCCCAGACCACTTCGTAATTCAGGTTATAGAAGAAAAATGCATCGAGCCTGAGGATCCGGAGACTACTATCGCTCAGATTGGAGTTAACGTAGCGTTCATTCCGGTTCTGTACAAATTCATAGGTGTCATCCCACACCGCCCAATCCAGAGCCAACAGCTTGAGTCCGTTGGCCTCGTGCTTGAGAACCGAGCGCACCCGTTCAATCTCCTTTGCGGTGTTATGCGCCTCAATTTCTTTGGCCAGTGGAGAGAAAACCTGATAGAAATTGAACAAGTGCATCAACCACATGAGCAGCAGAAACAGAGCGCTGGCTAAACTGAGTTTGAGCCATAGAGAATACTGATGCATGTTTGCACTCCACATACATGATCACGTAGAACAAGCATAGTTTAGATCTGCGGAATCGGGAGCAATTCTGTTTTTGTATCGAGTTTCTTTTCTTCCCTTTTGCACACGGAGTTACCTTTCCTCCTTTGTCTTGATGCAAATTTCTTTTCTTCCCTTTTGCACACGATAGGCTCTTTGCCGCATTTGCCTTGATGCAAAGACTTTCCTTCCCTTTTGCACGCGCAAAAGCGAAGCGGAAAAGCGCGCCCCCGGTTCATGGCCGCTTTGCGGTGCCTTCGCGTCTCGGCAAAATCCGCGCGCTGACAAACTCGCCTTTGGCTCAGACATGCCAGCGCTTGACTCTGATTTTCCCTGCGCGGCTCAGCCATTCACAGGGGTGGGTGTCCAATCGGCTTATCTCCTGCACGAGCGTTTCATCGACAGCCTGTTAAGTTAAAGCTCCCACCCTTTCCCGACCCTTTGTCTGGCTGAGAAAGCGATGCATTGAATGGAAGTAAGGCTGTGGGTGTTTGAGCCGCAGGCGAGTTTCCACAGCCACCATTTAATGCAAGCGAACGAGGGTATTGCGAAGCAACCAGACAGTGGCGTCGTGATTTTTGCGCCGCGTTTGCATCAAGGCAAATGCGGCAAAGAGCCTATCGTGTGCAAAAGGGAAGAAAAGAAACTTGTATCAAGAGAAATAAAGGATGGATGAAGCGAGAGAGGTACGAGAAAAATGATCACCTCACTCAATAGCGACGCTAGCTACCCTTCACCGGACAGTGCTTCTTCAACTGTTCCCGAAACAGATCCATCAACAACTCAATATTATTCAGGCCTGCGTAATTGGGACGGATAATCAAAGCAATCTTGCGGTGGGGGCCGGGTTCATTCAGATGCACAGCCTTCAGCTCGGAGCTGCCGGAGACCAGCTGATCCAGTGCCATCTGCGGAACGAGTGTGGTGCCAATGCGTCCGGCCACCATTTGAATCAGGGTGTACAGGCTGGTTGAGCCGAAGCTTTGGTCGGTTTCAGGAGAACTGAGCTTGCATGCCGCGAGGGCGTGGTCTTTGAGGCAATGGCCATCTTTTAACAGCATGAGCCGTGCCTGTTCCAGCTCATCGCTGGTGATTTCTTCCTGCGCAGCATGGTCTTCTTCCTTGTGCGCAACCCAATAAAAATCTTCCTGCCAGAACTCGAAAGCCAGGAGCCCTTCCATCGCATAGGGCAGGGCGAGAATCGCGGTGTCGATTTCGCCACTGCGCACCATCTCTGTGAGCACGTGAGATTGTTCTTCGACGATTTTCAGTTGGAACTCCGGATAGCGTTTGCGCAGCTCCGGCAGAACCTTTGGCAGAAAGTAGGGACCAATGGTCGGAATCACGCCAATAGTCATCGGGTAGCTCAACGGATCTTTCTGACTGCGAGCGACCTGATAGAGATCGTCGACTTCCAACATGATCTGCTGGGCCTTTTCCAGGATCTGCTTGCCCAGTGGCGTGACCAGAACCTTCTTGTTGTCGCGCTCGAACACCTGGATGCCTAACTGTTTCTCCAGCTCATGAATCGCCGTACTCAAGGCCGATTGTGAGACCGAGCAGAGTTCAGCGGCTTGCTTGAAATGCATGGTTTTTTCAACGGCCAGGGCGTAGTTGAGCTGCTTTAGGGAGATCATTGGGCTTCCGGGAATTTACGATCAAAAAAATAGAATTAAGCTATCAATTTAAATTGATTTATTGGAATTATCAAGAGCGTTAACCTTGTTCTCGCAGTCGGGAGGAAGCAAACGACTGCAAACAGCTTCTTAATGAATCCTTTGATTCAAACCTAAAGATCCAAATAAAGAGGAATGCTACAACATGGCAAAAATTAATCAGTCGATCCCAGAGTTTAAAGCGGAAGCCTTTCACAACGGTGAGTTCAAGACCATCACGTCGGATGACGTAAAAGGGAAGTGGTCCATTTTCCTCTTTTACCCGGCTGACTTCACCTTCGTCTGCCCAACTGAGTTGGAAGACATGGCGAACCAGTATGACGAGCTGCAAAAGCTGGGTGTGGAAGTGTACTCCGTATCCACAGACACGCACTTCGTCCACAAAGCCTGGCATGACGCCAGTGAAGCCATCGGTAAGATCAAGTTTCCGATGATCGGTGACCCAACGGGCAAAATCACCCGCGGTTTCGATGTCATGATCGAAGAAGATGCGCTGGCGCTACGTGGTACTTTTCTGGCTGATCCGGAAGGCATTATCAAGGTTGCCGAGATTCACGATCTGGGCATTGGTCGTTCTGCCAAAGACATGGTCCGTAAGGTGAAAGCCGCACAGTATGTGGCAACTCACGACGGGGAAGTATGTCCGGCAGCTTGGGAAGAAGGTCAGAAAACCCTGACGCCCAGCCTGGATCTCGTCGGCAAGATTTAAGGCGACAGGCTACAGACCCAGCGGGCCGAGTCGCCCGCTGACGTCTCCCCCTACAAACGAGTAGACATTTGGTTGTCGAAAAACCAGCAACAGGCGGATGGAACGGATAGGACAGATACATGTTAACGAACGAAATTAAAGAAGCGTTGAAAGGCTATACCGCGAACATGCAGCACGATGTCAAACTGGTGTTGCAAACCGGTGAGCATGCCAAGCGTCAGGAACTGCTGGATTTTCTTAGCGACTTTGCCCGCGTGTCACCGCGGCTCGCAGTGGAAGAGCGGGATGCGCCTGACGCATTGCGTAGCCCCATCAGTTTTTTGATCGAATCAGACGGTAATGACACAGGAATCCGGTTTTCGGGAATTCCGGGCGGACATGAATTTAACTCGCTGGTGCTCGGCGTCTTGCATGCGTCGGGGACCCCCTTGAAGCTTGACGCTACCATCAGCTCACTAATTGCACGTGTCGAAGAAGAACTGAACTTTGAGGTGTTTGTGAGCCTGAGTTGCCACAACTGCCCGGATGTCGTTCAGGCTCTGAACCAGTTCGCCATTCTGAATCCGAAGATCAGTAATGAAATGATCGATGGCGGTGATTTTCAAAACGTCATTGATGAACGCAACATTCAGGGCGTGCCGACGGTTTACCTGAACGGTGAGTTGTTTGCCAACGGTAAAATCGACACGGCGCAGTTGCTCGACAAACTGATCCAGCGTTACCCCGCTATCGCGGAGGGCGGTTCCGGAGAAAGCCTGCCTTTGCAGGACGTGACGGTCATTGGTGGTGGACCGGCCGGTGTTGCGGCAGCGATTTATGCGGCAAGGAAAGGTTTGAACGTGACCGTCGTGGCGGATCGATTGGGTGGTCAGGTGAAAGATACGATGGGTATCGAAAACCTGATTTCCGTGCCCAAGACCACCGGCCCCGAATTGACCGGTGCCTTGCAGGCACACATGAACGACTATGACATTACGCTCAAGGAGCACTTGCGCGTCGACAGAATAGAGAAGGGCGACACCAAGAAAATTACCCTGTCATCCGGCGAAGTCATCGAAACCAAAACCCTGATTGTCGCGACCGGTGCGAAATGGCGCGAGCTGGGTGTTCCGGGGGAGAAAGAAAACATCGGTAATGGTGTGGCTTACTGCCCCCACTGCGATGGCCCCTTCTTCAAAGGTAAGGATGTGGCGGTCATTGGTGGCGGTAACTCGGGTATTGAAGCGGCGCTGGATCTGGCGGGTATCGTCAAGTCAGTAACGGTGTTTGAGTTTTTACCGGAATTGAAGGCAGACAAGGTTCTGGTGGATCAGGCCGAGTCCCGGGACAACATTCGCATTATCAAAAATGCGGCCACCAGGCAGATCATTGCCGACAACGGCAAGGTGTACGGCTTGGAATATGAGGATCGTGAAAGCGGTGAAGTGAAGCGGGAAGAACTGGCCGGTGTGTTCGTGCAGATTGGACTGGTTCCCAACAGTCAGTTTCTGAAAGATGTTGTGGAACTGAGTCCCTATGGTGAAGTGGTCATTGATGAGAGAGGCCAGACCAGTGAAGCGGGTATCTTTGCCTGCGGGGATGTGACCACAGTGCCTTACAAACAGATCGTGATTGCCATGGGCGAAGGTGCGAAAGCATCGCTGGCCGCATTTGATTATCTGTTGAAACATTTTTAGCCTACACTGAATTTGGCTTTCAGGACGGCGGCTTAAACGGTCGCCTATCCGCTTACAGAAAAATTACGACAAGGAGTGATAAGGATGAGTACGATTGATATTGGTATCAGTGAACAGGACCGGATCAAAATCGCAGAGGGTTTGAAACGCTTGCTGGCGGACTCTTACACCCTGTATCTGCAAACCCACAATTTTCACTGGAATGTGACTGGTCCGCAGTTCAGGGAGCTGCACCTGATGTTTGAAGAGCACTACACCGAACTGGCCGTGGCGGTGGACGACATTGCAGAACGCATCCGTACCCTGGATGTTCCGGCACCGGGTACCTATAAGGCACTGGCGTCACTCAGCTCCATTGAGGAAGTGGAAGGGGTGCCTCATGCTTCGGAGATGGTGGTGATCCTGACGCAAAGCCATGAGCAGGTGGTGAAAACCTGCCGCGAGGTACTGGCGCTTGCGCAAAGTGCCGATGACGAGTCTTCTGCAGCGCTGATCTCTGACCGCATGCGAGTTCACGAAAAAACCGCCTGGATGCTTCGCGCAATGCAGTAGTTTCGCGCTAAAATGCCAATGAAAGGCTTCGGAGCCTCTGATTAAACAGAGCGTCTCTGGAACGTAAAACGGGTGCCAAGGCACCCGTTTTACGATAAGGACTTCTACTGCAATGGCATTTATTTTTTGCGTTTTGATAACAACCACATCATAACCGCGCCCACAGCCATCAGGGGAAGCATAGTGGGTTCATCAACCTGAACTATAGGTGGTTGTGAGGTACCGGCGTCAACGAAACCGGGAACCATCATGACAACCCAAAGGCATACATTACTGAATAGTTTTTTCATCTTGCGCCTCTCTTTATTATCTCTTTCTGATCTTTGAATTTGCCTGGGATCTGAATGAATCGAGAATCCCGCTCCGGCATTTTGATCTAAACTGCTAGCAACGTTTTACCGTTATTTTCGTTTTACGAATGAGTCTTAAACCTGTGACCTTTGTTTACGCGACGAAAAACATCTCGAAAAGAGGCATATTCCATACCTTCTTTGTTTACCCGATAGTTTTCGGTAACTTAAAAAGTCCGGTGATTTGGGTGTAGCGGAAAACTGTAAAAATTGTTGACGAAAACCAGTGGTATTCGAGGTCATAGCGGTCTAGGCCTGTCAGGCAGCAAGAGGAGCGTGATATGGAGCTTTGGTTAGCAGAGCATCTGACACTGTTGATTGCGATCCTAATTGTGCTGGTTGTGGTGCTGGAGCTGGTAAGACCGCGGGTTCAAGTCGAACAAGAGAGTCTGAAAAGGTTGATCAGCAATCTTGGGCTCGGCATGATTAATCAGTGGGGAATTAGGGTGATCCTGCCGTTCTCGCTGCTGGAGGTGCAACAGGCGTATGCGTCGTTGTCATGGGCGGTGTTACCCCAGTTGTCTCCGCCCTGGATGATTGAGCTGATCGCAGGTGTATTGTTTCTCGACGCGCTCGCTTATGCTATCCACCGCTTGTTTCACCGCGTCCCGCTTCTGTGGCGACTACACAAGGTGCATCATGCGGATCACAAAATCGATTTCACGACTGAGCTGCGTCATCACCCCCTGGAGTATCTGAGTCAGTGGGGTCTGGTATTGCCGGTAATGGCGCTCATGGGCTTTGATCCCCTGGTCATTCTGGTTCATGCCATCCTCGCCCAGGCGATTTCCTTGTTTGCCCACTGCAATGTGCGCTTGCCACATGGACTTTCGAGTTGGCTCGACAAGGTGCTAGTCACGCCAGACTTTCATTATGTTCACCATTCCAGCCGACAAGTGGAAACCGATAGTAACTATGGGATTATCTTCCCATGGTGGGACCGGATTTTAGGCACAGAGACCAGAATGCATTCCGGGCAACGTGAGCAGATCGTGGTTGGTCTGGAACAGTATAAGGATCCTCGTTATGACGCCATACAACGAGTATTGTGGATGCCCTTTGATCGTCGCTCAGCTAACTCAAGGGATTAGCAGGCGTGTTGCAAAGGTAAACGCTTGATCCATTCTAGGGCCGCATCGCCACGGTTTCCGCCAGATATCGTTGCCGAATAAGGGACAGGGTGCCATTGGCAGATATTTGTTTGTAGGCCTTGATCAGGCTCTGACTCAGGGTGTCGGATGAATTCCTACTGAGCGCCATGTACAAGTCATAGGAAATATCTTTCAGTGACAGAACCGCTTCCAGCTCGCGTACGTCCAGGTCCAGTTTTTTTGCGACCAAGGGTAGACTGTAGGCATTGAATGGCAGCAGGTCGATGCGACCGGCAAACAGCATGCGCAGGTTCAGTTCGTCATCGGCGACCAATCTGAGATTATCCCCCTCAACAAAGCCCTGTTTCTTCAAATAGGCCTGCTTCACGTCATCAATCTCGCCGCCAATGATGAAGCGCTTGGCATCATCAAGCGTGTTGATCGATATATCTTCGCGATGACGCAGTTTGTAGAGCTTGATCTGATAGGGGGCAACCGTTCCGATCCAGATGAATTTGTCCTCCCGTTCCGGCGTACGCGCGATGGAATAAATCAGGGTGTCAGGGCGCGATAGCGAGAGTTGATAAGCCCTTGCCCAGGGACATATCTCTGGCTCCGGAAAGGCGATGTCTGCCTGCTCGAAGGCGGCGCGGACGACGTCGGTCGCCAAACCCGTCACCCGCAAATTTATGCTGTAGGAATAGGGAGGAAAGTCTGTGGTGACCACGCGAAGCTTGCCCGGGGAATCGTGTGCGTAGGTGACAGATTGGGCGAAGCCTGAGAGGTTAAAACAAAGAAGTAGAACCGTAAAAAACAAAAAACGAATCATCATACAACCGGATTGACGAAAACTATGAGTCGAGGGCGTCAGGGTATCACAAACCGTTGGTTTTAAAAGTATTTCCCCTTGCCTGAATGACAAGTATCGGCGGATCGCTGCAAAAGTTGAATGCAATACCTGTAGCGATAGGCCGGGAGAAACCCCGCTGAATACGCCGGAGTAACTATTATCCTGCGTGGGATTTCAGCGCATCGACCAGTATGCCGCTGATATCGATACCATTGCTGGGGTGACGAATGGTATTGCAGGTTATGATGCGCTCAATGGGCGCCGCCTGCATTTCCTGCAAGGCCTCACCTGAGAACAGGGCATGCACGCCAATACAGACGGGTGGTTTGAGCCCGTTCTGCTGCAGTGCTTCGGCTGTTTTGATCATGGTGCGGCCGGTGGAAATAATATCGTCAATCAGAACAGGTGTATGCTGCTGGTAGTCACCCGCTTGCGGATCCGACACGTCGACATCCCGGTCACCATATCGGGTTTTTTCCAGAATCAAATAGGGACATTGAACAATATCTGCGGTCTTCGCCGCCCATTGCTCACTCTCGCTGTCCGGTCCCACAATCAGCGGATTCTCCACATGCTGATGAATCCAGTCGGCGATGGCCGGCGTCGCGTGTAGGACATCGGAGGTAATGCTGTAGATTTCATCCAGGCTGTCGTAGCGATGCAGGTGAGGATCGAGAGTGACCAGATGGTTAATGTGTCGACTCATCAGCCCGGCAAAATAGCGTGAAGTGATGCCCTCACCGGGATGAAACTGCTTGTCCTGGCGCATGTAGGGGAGGTAAGGGGCCACCAGAGTAATGCTGTTGATGCCCTCACTGCGGAGGGTGTCGCAGAGGAAAATCAGTGGTAACACTTTGTCATTCGGGCGATGCAGGTCACAGAGAATAATGGCCGACTTGCCTTCACAGGAGCTGATGACCCGTACATAACTTTCGCCGTCGGGAAACTCATGATTGAGATACTCGGCCTGGTCGCCAAGCCCGGCCTCCGAAAGTCGATGCAGGAGTTCGGAACTGCCATGATGGGAAAAGATGAGTGTGCTCAAAGTTGTTCTTCCTCTATTTTGATGGCATCGGGATGGGTTTGCAGAAAGTCCAGCGCATAGGCCAGCTCACCGGATGATTCCGCATGCAGTT
Organism: Oleiphilaceae bacterium; assembly: GCA_965230795.1. Lineage (GTDB taxonomy): Bacteria > Pseudomonadota > Gammaproteobacteria > Pseudomonadales > Oleiphilaceae > PZPK01. The sequence goes on from OZ246020.1 coordinate 1,525,198, forward strand.
CAAACAGCGGTGAACCGACGTCCACCTTGGCACCCAGATGTGTTTGGAATAGCAGGCCGGCTGCGGGCGCCGCCGGCGCACCCGCCAATTTGGCCAGCTTGCTGATAAAGCGGTTGTTAATGTAGGAGACGATGCCGCCGGTGTCGGAACAGACCTGATGCCTGAAACGCGCGCTGGGTGGCTCACGCATGCCACCCTGAGCCTCACAAATGGCCTGGAATTTTTGCCAGGCTTTGCCCGAATCCAGTAATGATGTTGCCAGGGCAAGCCCTTCGGAAGGACCCGCTTTTTCTCCCATCTCAAGAATCCTCGCTGCCAGGGTCAAAGCGCGGCCGCGCAGATCTGGCGGTGCATCGGCGGCGCATTTTAGTACCGCCAGAATATCCTTCGCTTCCAGAGCTGGGCCAATGCCACGACCGACCGGTTGCTGGCCATCACTGAACAGGGTTTCGACCTGCAGACCCAGTGCTTCGCCGGTCGCCTGCAATTGACGGGCGAGAGTGTGGGCATATTCCTCGCTGCGGACTTTGGCAGTGGGGCCGATCGGCAAATCAATCAGTACGTGGCTGGAACCCGCGGCGACTTTTTTGGAAATCACCGAGGCCACCAGTTGCCCCTCGCTGTCCAGATCCAGCGCCCGCTCCACCCGAATCAGAATATCATCGGCGGGGCTCAGACTGACCGAGCCTCCCCAGGCAATACAGCCACCCTCCTGTTCCACCACGGCTCGCATTTGATCGATGGAAAGTGTTACCGGAGCCAGCGTTTCCATGGTGTCAGCAGTGCCGGCCGGTGAGGTAATCGCACGGGACGAGGTTTTGGGCATGACCAATCCGGCCGCAGCGACAATAGCGACCACGATCGGCGTGGTGCGGTTGCCCGGCAGTCCACCGACACAGTGTTTATCCATCACATAGCTTTGGCCCCAGTCGAGCTGTCTGCCGGTACTGACCATTGCCTTAGTTAGCGCGATAATTTCGTCGGTATCGAGACGACTGCCCGCGCAGGCAGTGACAAAGGCTGCGAGCTGGATATCAGAAAAGTGCCCCTGGGTAATATCCTGAATAATATTGCGGGTGCTGGTCTCCGAAAACGGCAGACCATAGATTTTGCCGCGCACACTGCGCATGGAATCCGCGGGACGAGCGTGCTGAAAGTAGGCTTTCTCGCCCGGCTGGGCCTTCAGTAATTGCCAGGCGGATTCCGAGAGACCGACCTCCTGGTGAGACAACATACCATCGGTAATCACATGTACTGTACCGACAATGCTATGGCTGTCTGTGGAAATGCGCACGCGAGTGTGTGCGTTAAAACCTTCAGAGCGACAAACATGACAGTCCTTGCGCATGTAGATGACCGGTTCCTGATGCGTATCGATGTACATTCGACGCAAATGCAGGAAATTGGGCATTTCGTCATCAGAATCAGATGATTCTGTGCTGTCTTGGGGAGGCAAGGCGATCGCCATCGTTTTCCGAACCCTGGAATGATTGTTATGGAATCATTGTGGTCGCAGCGCCAGGTTTTTTACAAGTGCTCGGCAGCACAAATATCCCTGCAATTGATCCAAATCGATTTCGACTCGATCCGGGGCTGCTATATTTTGATCAACGTCCCGGCAGCGTTGCACGATGAAAGCAGGATGTTGTCGTACCGATCATCAACTGGAGGAATAGCGGATGAAGCTCAGGTTTCTGGGAGGAGCCGGAACAGTCACCGGATCCAAGTATTTGCTGAGTACGTCAAGCAAGCGGATTATGGTGGATTGTGGCCTGTTTCAGGGGGTCAAAAACCTGCGCGAGAAAAACTGGAAAGCCTTTCCAGTGGATCCGGCAACGATTGATTGCATCCTGCTGACTCATGCGCACATCGACCATAGCGGTTATATCCCGGTGTTGCTGAAGCACGGCTTTCGTGGCCACATTTATTGCACCTCCGGTACTTTGGATCTGTGTAAGGTCTTGCTGCCTGATTCCGGTTATTTGCAGGAAGAAGATGCCCGTTATGCCAACCGTAAAAAATTCTCCAAACACAAACCTGCGCTGCCCCTGTACACGGAAGAAGAGGCGCGCCTCTCACTGAAGTATTTCCGTACGATTGAGCTGGAAGAAGAACTGGATCTCGGCAACGGTATCAAGGCGGTATTCAATCCGGTGGGTCATATTTTGGGTGCCGCTTCCGTCCGCATCGAAGCGGAAGGAAAGTCGATCACTTTCAGCGGTGATGTCGGGAGGATGAAAGATATTGTGATGTATCCGCCCAAACCTCTGGAGTCTGCCGACACGCTGGTCCTGGAGTCCACCTATGGCGACCGCTTGCACGGTGATCTCGATCCTTTCTCCTTTTTCGAGGAAATTATCAACAAGACCGCGAAGCGCGGTGGCGTTGTGCTGATCCCTTCCTTTGCTGTAGGTCGCACGCAGATCAATCTGCATATTCTGCAGGAACTGAAAGCGCAGCAGCGGATTCCCGATCTGCCGATTTTTCTCAATAGTCCCATGGCCATCAAGGCAACAGAAATTTATTGTCGATACCACAAAGAGCACCGTTTGACGAACGAGGAGTGTGAGCGAATTGACCGGGGGACGCATTATGTCAGGACGGCAGAGGAATCCATCGAACTGAACAGCAAACCATTTCCCTCCATCATTATTTCGGCCAGCGGAATGGCCAGTGGTGGTCGAGTGCTGCACCACCTGAAAACCCTGGCCCCCAATCACCGTAACAGCATTGTGTTTATCGGCTTTCAGGCTCCGGGTACCCGGGGCGAAGCCATGATTAACGGTGCTGAGCAGATCAAAATACATGGCGCCTATTATCCGGTGAGGGCAGAGGTCTATCACGGTGACAGTCTGTCAGCCCATGGTGACTATGCCGAGCTTATCGCTTGGCTCAAGCAAGGCTCTGTTCAACCCGGCAGGGTGTTTATTACCCATGGGGAGCGTAACGCCTCAGACTGTATGCGCAGGCACCTCAAAGACAGCTTTGGCTGGGATGCGGAGGTACCGGAGCCGGGTGATGAGTTTGATTTGTAGACCAAGAGTGTTTGCTGCCAAACAAATAGGTTACCGTTTTATGAAAATCGATTATCATGGCGCGAGAATTCAGGACAGAGGGAGTCAGTTTTGAAGCAATTGAGATTTTTTGGCCTGTCGCTAGTGTTAGGGCTTGGCCTGATCTTATCGAAGGCAGTATACGCTGAAGGTTTGGTTTTGGAGCGCTCGCTGAATGTGTGTTTCGAAGATGCCGGCTGGCCGCCCTACAGTTTCGTTCGCTCTGAACCCGGTGAGGTGTTTCGCGGTTTCAATGCAGATATGCTGCAGCGTATATTCGGCGTGCAGGGGATTGACTATCAGGTGGTAATGAAACCCTGGAAGCGCTGTCTTCAGGATGCCATGGGTGGTGATGTGGACATCGTGATGGATGCAGCAAGCAACTCAGACCGACAGCGCGATTACCTGCTCACCAATCCCGTCTATAGCCTGACTCCGGTATTTTTCTTCAGGAAAGAACAGGCATCCATTTTTACGGAACCCAAACCGGCGGATCTTTTCAGCATGTCCTTCGTGTGTGGTCAGAAAGGTTATACCTACAATAATTTTGGATTCGATAATGGCCATGTCGCCATGATATCGAAGGATCTGGAGAAAATTGTCGATCTGACCATTATGGGTCGCTGTGATATTGGCCTTTCGCGGCGTGAGATTATGCAGTTTAAACTCGCGGGTGACGAGCGTCTCGACAAGATTGCGTATCAAACTCTCGTCGATATCAAGCCAGAACCATTCTACTGGATGATCAATCGAAGTCATCCCCAGGCCGCAGCCATCAAGCAGCATATTGATCGGGAAGTTGCGCGTCTGTATGCCAGTGGCGAAGCCAAAGCGCTGTTACAGACTTACTTCGAGTAGGAGCGCTTCGCAAGCACGTGAATATAGCGACCCAACTGACGATAGGGATCACGTAAACCGAATTCCAGATCAGCGTCGGCAATGGCCGCTTCACTCAGGCGTGTGCGAATTTTTCCGGGCAGATGGTCCCGGACGCAGCGAATCCCCCGCCAGCGCACGATTTCAAAGTTCTGCCGTATGAGCGCCGCCATTACCTCTTCAGGATCAAGAGGGTGCTTTGGCGCGTTGCCTTCACTTTTTAATCGCCGATTGGCCTCACCGGGTGCATGCAATCGACCGTTCATCAGTTGTCGCCACTGGTGACCATGAAGGTTGTAGAACATCAAGGATAGCCAGCCTTCCGGAGCGACCTTTTGGCATAGGAGAGGGATGGCTTCGAAAGGCCGTTCCAGCCACTCCAGCACCGCATGATTCATGACGATGTGATAGCGTCCGGGAAAGTCAGACTCCAGGTTCTGCAATGGACTAACCCTGGCATGGATTGGGTAACCGGCCTGATCAAAGGCCTGGCGTGCGGTATCAACCATTTCGGCTGAGATGTCGCAGAGAGAAATAGCTGCGCCCTGTCGGGCCAGTTGCAGACTGAATTGACCTTGACCACCCCCCACGTCCAGTACGCGTTTGCCTGCCAATTCAATCCCGCATTCAGCGAAGTCCCGAGACAGGGCAGCCAGCCGCAAGCGACCGCGAGGCGTTCCGTATATAGAGCGTGTAAAGCGCTCGCTGAGGTCATTAAAGTTGCGGTCGTCGTGCATGGCAGGGGCTACCACCGGGAAGGATCCTGCATCATAGCATGCTTTCAGATTCTGGAATCCTGCCTTCCACAGCTGACAATAAGCGGTCGTGACAGCGTGGGATGAGGTAGTATCCGGGTCTGGATGCCGTAGGCGAGGCTCAGGTGGCGCTGGGTCAGCACATCGTCCGGGTGGCCGTCACAGAGCATTTTTCCATCCCGCAGGATTAGGATGCGATCCGCAAACTGGGCCGCGAGATTGAGGTCATGCATGATGGACAGGGTGGCAATATTGTTGGCGACAAGCGTTTGTACCTGTTCGTAGACCTGATATTGATGCGCCGGGTCCAGAGCTGAGGTGCATTCATCGAGAAACAGGTGCCGGGGACCGAGATTATGATCCCGGGTCTGCAACTGGCAGAACACCCTTGCCAATTGCACGCGTTGTTTCTCTCCGCCTGACAGGGTGGGGTACAGACGATCTTCAAGATGTTCCACTTCAAAGCGTTGCAGACAGTTTTGAATCAGCTCGTCGTCATCTTCAGTTTTGGGGTGGGGTGAACGGCCCATGGCAACCACTTCGTGCACGCGAAACGGGAAGTGAAGTTGCACGTCCTGTGGCATCACCGCGCGGATGCGAGCCAGGGCTTTTGGTGAGTGGCTATGCAGGGATGCACCGTTAATCTGGATCTCACCGGAAGCGGGCGCCAGTTCGCCGGCGCACAGCTTCAGTAACGTGGACTTGCCCGCACCGTTGGCGCCCAGAATAACCAGATGCTCGCCGGCGTTGAGCCGGAAGCTGATGTTTTCCAGTAGAGTTTTGTTGCCGATGGTATAGCTGACATCACTGAGACTGAGCATTACTAATTCCTGATTACAAAGATTGAATGGAACGTCTGCCGAGCAGCAAAAACAGAAATACCGGCCCACCGATCAGGGACATGATCAGCCCAATGGGAAGTTCCGCCGGTGCGACCAGCGTGCGGGCGATCATGTCGGCCAATACCAGGAGCAGGGCGCCTGCGAGAGTGGAAGCAGGCAGCAGAAAACGGTGATCCGGTCCCATGGACAGGCGCAACAGATGCGGGACGACGAGCCCGATAAAACCAATAGTGCCAGAGACGGCGACTGCCGCCCCGACCGCCAATGTACTGAGCACTATGATGCCGCGTTTGATCCAGAGAATGGAGAAGCCAAGATGGCTGGCCACAGATTCGCCCATCAGAAAGGCATTCAGTGCCCGCGCAAAAAATGGCATCAATACCAGAGGCAGCAAAATCAGGGGTGTCACGACGTTAAGTTCTTCCCAGTTCGCCTGGGCCAGACTGCCCATGCTCCAAAAGGTCAGGCTGCGCAGTTGCGCGTCATCGGCGACATAGCTTAATACGCCGATGGCCGCACCGGCGATAGCATTGATAGCGATACCTGCCAGCAATAGCGTGGCGACGCTGGTTTGCCCGCCTCGGGTGGCGATACGGTAGATGATCAGGGTGACAGCAAGACCACCAACAAAGGCGGCAACTGGAATGGACCATGTGCCAAATACGGCAGTCCAGCCGGCAAATACGGTGCCGCCCAGTACAATCATGGTGACGGCTCCCAATGCGGCGCCACTGGATACACCGATGAGACCGGGGTCCGCCAGAGGGTTGCGAAACAAGCCCTGAATCGACGCGCCCGCGCAAGCCAGCGCCGCTCCCACCATGATGGCCAGAAGGAGTCTGGGCAGGCGGACGTCCAGAATAACGATGCGTTCCTGCAGGGACGTCAGTCCATCGACCGACAAGCCTGATAAAGCAGATTCCAGAATGTCCGTGATACGGCCAAAGGGGATATCCAGTGCTCCGGTACCCAGTGAGCTGATACTGGCTGCAAGGAGTGCCAGCATCAGCAGGGCATAGACGGGAACTTGATAGATTCGGGAAATCATTTCAATAAGGCCTGAGACGCTTGTTATTGAATCGTGTGATGGAGTGCGAACGGCTGCTCAGCCTGCGGATAAAAGCTCGCAAACAGTGTGGACATGGCGTCTGGCAGACGCGGCCCAAACCCCAGCAATAACATGCTATCCGCTTGAATTACACGGTTCTGCTCAAATGCAGGCGTCAGCTTCAGCGCGGGGTATTTTTCTAGCGGATTGGGGCCTTCGCGTGTTTCGGCTATCACAATGACATCCGCTTGAGCCTTCAGTGCACCTTCCTGGCTCAGGGGTTTGTAAGAGGTAAATTCCGACGCCACATTTTCGCCGCCCATCAGCTCGATCAAGGCCTGGGCCTGGGTGTCTTTTCCGGCCAGTGATACGCCGTGTCCACCGGCAGCGAGCAGAAACATGACCCGGGGCGTGGTGTTCTGAGCGCTTTGCGCGATGGCATCACGTACAGTCTGCGCCTGACGCTGTATGTCGCCAATCAGTGCCTCACCTTTCGCTGTTCTATCGAGTAGCCGGGCCACACGTTTGACCTTGCCTAAGACGCCATCAAGGGTGTACGTGCTATCGATGATCTCCACACGCAGGCCAGCTTGCTTCAGTTGTTCAAGCACCTGACGCGGGCCGGCGTCTGCAGAGGCAATGACCAGATTGGGATTCAAGGACAGAATGCCTTCGGCCGACAGGGCTCGCATATAGCCGACACTGGGAAGCGCACTGGCGGCTTCAGGATACCGACTGGTGGTATCGACGCCCACCAGTGTGTCTTCCGCACCCAAAGCATAGATGGTTTCGGTGATGGAGCTATCAATACTGAGAACGCGCAAGGCGTTCTCCTCGGCTATTACCGATACCGCAAAGCAAAGTGACAGCAACAGGGTGAAGGTCTTCATGTTTATGCCTCCAGATCTGCAACCAGCTGTTGCCAGTCGTCCCGTTCCGGTATGCCGGGTTTGCGTTCGCCAAACAGGGTCAACACCAGGGTATCGTCGCCGTTGTATACCTCAATGGAGGTGATGATGCCCTCTGCGGTCGGGCGTCGAACCAGCCAGACCTTGGCAATGTCTTCGGTGTTGAAATGCAGGTTGAATCCCGGATCGAGTACATTGAACCAGGGACCGGTGCGCAGCAGCTTGTTCAGGGTTCCGGTATGAATCTGCACAATGCCGCGATTGCCCACAAACACCATGACCGGTACCTGACGCTCCTGGGCAAGTGTCAGTGCCGTTTCAGCCTTGGCGCAATCCAGTGGTCGGGCAAATTCTTTACCAACAAGGGTCAGCGCTTCAGTACGGGAAATCCCCAGACGCTTCAACATCGCCTGGAAATGGTGAACATCCTTGAGTTCGCGCCACTCTGCCTGCACCGCTTCCGCACTGATCTTGCCGCTGTTGGGATATTCGGGGGTGGGGGCGGGTGACAGTTCAATCTCCGCGCTTTGTGATGCTGCCTTGTGCTGCTCAATCAGATTGTTCCAGGCTTGCTCATCGGTTTTGGCGGTGCAGTAGATTTTGTGAACGGCGGTGCCGCTGGTGTCAAAAAACTGAATGGTGCGACGCAGACTGTCGCCATTGGCTTCAATGACGGCCACTGCTGCGTACCAGCGATTGAAAAATACACGCAGATCGATGTCACCCAAACAGATGCCCATCTGACCTTTGCCGGTCACTTTGAAGTCGGTATAAATGCCGTGTTTTTCGTGAACCACCTGATTATTGCGGGACAGGGCCATGACCTCGCCAACACCTTGCAGAGTCTGCAACAGGTCGCCATGTCGGTTGTCGAGTCGTATCACGGTATCGCCCAGATTGGTCAGCAGCAGTTCCAGTTCACTCACGCCCAGTTTCTCGGCAGCGTTGCGAATCCGCAGCTTGGGCTGTTCTGCTTTGAGGGCATTCCAGGCCTGTTTCAGTTGTGAGGCGGAGGTTTGCTCTGCAATAAAGTCACTCATGATCATTCCTTCTTCTTTTTTCGTTGTAGTAAAAAAAACAGACCGTTCCCCTCCATTACGGCAGGGAACGGTCTTGGCCATGGCTTTGGTTTATGGGATTTGTACGTAGCGGATCGTTGGATGCCCGCTGGTACCAAGGCTCGAGTAGTAGTTGCTTACCTGTAGCGCAAAGACGGGAGCATCGTCGTCGGTGCTATCTGTATCGATAATATAGGTGCGATAGTTGGGCCACAGCTTGTGTGCGCCGCCCAGGTTATAGCCATACCAGCTGTTCTCAACAAAGATGCCGGCACTCATATCGCTCAGGTAATGGTTGTCGATCGGGGTGCTGTCTGGACTGATATGTCCGGCTGTATACTCTGCGGCTTCGACAGAGGTAAATGGACCGAACGCGCCGCCGCTGCCGTCACCGGACACGCCGCTGTTGGTCCACAGGTTCCAGTTACGACCATCAATTTCGACTTTCAAATCCCAGTCTGCACTGTCGCAGGCCACGCTGCTGTCGCTGTCGAAATCGAAGCAGTCTTCGCCCCCAGCAGCATCAACGTGAGCAATGAAGGTAGCGGTGGTGGCAAACTGATCGGTACCATCGGCCTGGACGTCAAATTCAAAAGTGACATCGAGACCAGTGACGGAATCGTAGGTGAGTGCGCTTGCGTGGAACCTGGCATAGCTGGTTCCCAAGTTGGACCGAAGCAACCAGTGGGTATCATCGTTCAGGCTGATCACATGCGTAACAAAATTGTAGTTGTACCAACCCAGGTTCATGGTCGTTCCGAGGGTTTCGCCGGAACCTTGAATAGCGGCCAGGTGTTCATCGGCTGCAAAGGTAAGGGCGGCCAGGTCATATTCCGCTAGCAGGTGGTCTTCTTCGAGCTCGGCTGTTGCGTTCATAAATACGTTAGCGTCTGCTTCGCCAGCGGTATAGAAGTCATCCTGTGCTGCACCCAGTGCGCCTTCCACATTCCCCGGGCCGGATGCACCGCCATTGAGTTTGAAGTTGTTGCGACGAGCGGCAATGTGCCAGTCGGTGCTTGCTGCAGCTTCAGCCTCGGTCAGCGAGAGAGTCTGGCCATTGATCAGGTCATAGTAAACATAGGTTTCGCTGGATGAGGCATCCAGTGTCTCGGTTTCGAACTGGGTCGCCGTATCGGTATCCACGGTTGCCGGTGCCGAGCTGTCATCGCCGCTGCTGCTGCAGGCGCTGAGCAGGGCTGCTCCCATTAGTACGCCAGAGATCGGCAACAGTCTTTTAAAGGGTGTGTTGTGTATGGTTTTCATGTGTATCTCCGTTTTTTTTGATTAGATGATATCTGTGTGCTGCGGTCTGACTTACTCGTTCGACCAGCGCAACCCCACATAGATGTAGCGACCGGACAGAGGCCTGAGGTCGTGAGGATTGTCGGGATCTTTCTGGGTGTTGCGCAGATTGTCGATGCCGGTGTAGAAGTTAAAGCCCGGCGCCAGCCCAAAGTCGGCCTTCAGGTCGAACAGGCTGTGTGCGGGTGACTTCTCAAAATTGGTGGCATCAAAATAGGAATGGCTTTCCCAGCGTGCATTGAAGGTGAGCGAAAAGTTGTCGTCTGCAGAATCGTATTGCAGACTGCTTTTCACCTGATGCTTGGGTTGCTTGGGGAGCGCATTGTTGGTTTTTCGATCTATGGCATCGGTGTAGGTATACCCGGTCATCCAGCTCAGGCCGTTGTCGTAATGGATCTGGGAGACCATCTCGACCCCGCGAGAACGGGCTTCTTCGATATTGTCATATTCAAAGATCTGCACATTGTCGGCATTGATACCGGAAAATTCCGTTTCGATGAAATCTTCAAGATCGTTGTAAAACAGATTCAGATCGACCAGATAGTTGCCACTTTCCTGAATCGACCAGCCCAGTTGGATACTGTCTGATGATTCCGGTTTCAGGTTAGCGTTACCCAGCACCATATAGCCGTGCTGACTGTGATCGAAGACGTAAAAGCGTTCTTTCAGGGAGGGGACGCGATAGCCGCGACCAATACCAAAACGAATGAACTGCTGGTAGCCCCCTTCGCGAGCCAGATCAACCCGGCCATTTACCCGTGGTGCCAGGTAGTTCCCGAAGTCGCTGTCATCCTGCCAGCGAAATCCCGGTAACAGCTCCAGATTCTCGCCAAGAAAGAGATCGTCCTGAACGTAAAACACGCGACGACTGCTGTCAGCGCCGGGAGTGAGTTCTGAACTGTATTCCTTATCGCCAAGATCATCGCGCTTCCATTGTTTCTGTGCGATCTCATTCTGGTCGTATTCCACGCCAATGGTCCGGGTCGCCCAATCATTGATGGGGAGGTTCCATTGGGTGCTAAATTTCTGCACGGTCTGGGAGGCATCCCGATGCTGTTCAAGGCCGGGATTGTTGGCAATGTCCTGAGAGGTCGGGTTGTCGAAGTCCTCATAAAAGTAGCGTACTTTGAGGTCACCCCAGTCTTTCATCAGCCAATCGCCGCTGCCCTTGTAGGCAACCCGATCCACCTTTTCGGTTTTGAGATAGGGAAGAGGGCTGGGACCGGTGCTGTAATACCGGCTGCGAATTTCCTCACTGTAGACATCTGTCGCTAGCGCGTAACGCGAGGAGGCATCGGGGCTGAATCCGAGCATGGCGTTCATGTTCAGGCGTTGCGAATCCGCGCCGTCGCGTTCCCAATTGGTATCGCTACGGTCGTAAGCGTCCTGGTCAAAGCCGTCGCTATCCCGCCAGTCGTAGCTTAGCTGGGCGTCCCATAGGCCTTCGCGGATCGACACCACACCTGCCGAGTTGGCATCTGCCACCTTGTAGCGATCAGCGCCAATATTGTCGCGGCCATAAGTACCGATGTCACCTTTCACGGTATAGACAAGCGGCCTGGTGGGTTTGCGGGTAATGACATTGATGACACCGCCCATGGCTCCACTGCCGTAAAGAGCGGAAACCGCGCCTTTGACAATTTCGATCTGCTCGATATTCATGATACCGATCTGGCTCAGGTCGGTTGTCTGGTTGGTGCTCTGTGACACCGGGTCACCATCTATGAGTACAAGCACGTGTTTGCCGTCCAGCCCTTGCATCCAGACTTCCTGGCCCGATTTACCATGAATGTCACGCAGCAACACACCGGGGACCATGGCGATCGCGTCTCTCAAGTCGCGGGCGTTGCTGCGTAGTATCGTGTCACGACTCACCACCTCGACGCGTACAGGAGAATCCAGTACGGCTTTTTTGGTCCGGGTGCCGGTCACGACATAGGTGCCATCCACTGCCTGACTGTCAGTTCCAGACTCCAGATTATTTTGGCCAGCGAGTGAAAAGGTACTGGTGAGCAGCACGAGAGAGCACGCGAAGCGAGCGCGCAAAGATTGATTGGATACCACGGCAATTCTACTTTTTGATTAGGGGTTGTTTGATGTAAACGATAACGATTCGCAATAAGCTACCACCAAAGAGATATTTCTTGCAAACAAAAATGAGAATAATTAGCATTTAAAATAATTGAGCTGCTGTCTTGGGGATTTCACTTCGTCAGGTTTAGTGGAATAGATGGCGGCAAACTTATAGCAGTGAACAGATATCAGAGAAAAATGCAGCACAAAGGTAGCGGTGCACTGACACGGATTGCCTGATCGTTACCAATACTGATCCCGGAATGACAGCAACAACGGATGATTGATCACGCCGCTGAGGAAACGCTTCAAGTGAAGTGATTAAAGTTCGGTGAAGAAAGCAGGGGAAACACAGGAAACGATGAAGAATCACATCAATGTCACACGATTCGCAATCCCGAGATATATCAAGTGTCTTGGAATAATCAGAGAGGTCATGCAAAGGTTAATGTTCGTGCGGGTTTGGCTTGCCCGTATCCTGGTTGGCATGTGTGTGTCCAGTTTTGGACACTCTGATGTGACGGGCGATTTGGTTGAGGCCCGAGCGGTTATTGAGTCTACCCACACAGAATCAGCGAGTGTCGAGAAACAGATCAATCAGCTCTCCGCTGAAGCTCAGGAGACCGTGGCGGATTACCTGGCGAATCAGCGGCGAGCCGACGTGATAGAGGCATACAACGCTCAACTGAAGAAATTGATCCAGGCCCAGGAACAGGAGCAGCTGGGCTTACTTGAACAGATTGAATCCATCACCGATACCGAGCGAGCGGTCTTACCCATGCTGAATACCCTGGTTGACGAACTTGAGCATTTTGTCTCGGGTGACACCCCGTTTTTACCCGAGGAACGTGAGCAGCGAATCGCTCGCCTACAGAAGCTTCTTGAACGCGCCGATATCAGCGTCGCTGAAAAGTATCGACAGATACTCGAAGCCTATCAGGTGGAAGTGGAATATGGTCGTACACTGGAGGCTTATCGCGGTCGTTTGATTGGCCAGGCATCAGGCTCTGAGCCCTCTTCATATGTCACTTATCTGCGAATTGGACGGATGGCGCTTTACTACCAAAGCCTCGATGGGCTGCAAAGTGCGCTATGGCGCCCGCAGCAGGAACGCTGGCAGGTCTTGACTGATGCCCAGAATCTGGCAGTGAGTCAGGCCATCCAGGTGGCTCGCCAGGAGAGGGTGCCTGAATTGCTGGATCTGCCGGTGCCTCAGCTGGCCGAACCTTGAGGCTCTTGTGACAGCAAACAGACCCCATTTTTCCGATCGACACGACAAACCGGTCGTAGACATCATTTCTTTTAGCGAATAAGTAACTCGAATCATGAAAGCAAATCTGTTTTTTTCCCTGATATGTACTGGCGTTTTTAGCTTGGCAATAACCCTGCCTATTGAAGCGCATGCAGAGTCATTTGTAAGTAGTGCGCGACATATAGCCAACGCTGATCGCTTGAGTGATGCCGAACGACAACGCTTCTTTACCATGAAACTCGATGGGCAGCGGGCATTGCGTCAACAGAGTGAAGTTCGCCTGGCCCGGGCCGAAGCTGAGCAGGAGCGCCTGAAGGGCGTGTTCGATGGCAATGAGAGCAAACTGGCGGAGCTGGAAAACCGCCTGCGTCAACGCAGTGGCGTGCTTGGTGAGGTATTCGGTGTGGCCAAGGAGAGCGCTCAGGCATTGCAAGCGACACTACAGGATTCACTAACCAGCGCAGAGCTGCCTGATCGGGTTGATGCATTGTCCTTTGCCGATGCGCGACGTATTCCCACCTTGAGCGACCTGCGGTCTCTCACGGCACTGTTGCTGCAGGAAATGCAGGTCAGTGGCGAGGTGAGCCGTTTTGATCGCGCCGTGGTGACGACGTCCGGTAAGGAGGAACAACAGACCCTGTTGCGTTTTGGTACCTTCTCGCTCGCCAATACCAGTGGTGACTATCTGCTCTGGGATGTGCAGCGTCAGCAGGTTGTGGCTTTGGAGGTGCAACCTGCCGGCGCCGATGATTTGGATGCGTATCTGAATGGGTCGGGTGGCAGTGTACTCATTGATCCCGGTCGCGGATCTCTGTTCAGTCTGGGAAATCGCTTGCCTGATTTGTGGGAGCGAGTGGAGCAGGGCGGGCAGATCGGGTATCTGATTCTCGCTCTGGGTATTAGCGGCTTAAGTCTGGCTGTATGGCGATTACTATTGCTATTGAGAACCGAGATCGGGGTGCGTCAGCAGCTGAAGAACGGTTCCGTACTAAACGCAGGCAATCCGCTCGGACGTGTTCTGCAGACCATGCAACAGCTTGAGATTGAAGAGCCGAGCATGCCAACGGGTTCAGTGGAACAGCGACGCGAGTTGCTGGAGATCAAGCTGGAAGAAGCTATTCTGCGCGAGATGCCGAATATTGAGCGCGGCCAGGGCTATCTGAAACTACTTGCAGCGGTGGCGCCACTACTGGGTTTGCTGGGAACTGTGGTAGGGATGATCGCGACGTTTCAGAGTATCACCCTTTTCGGTACCGGCGATCCCAAATTGATGGCCAGTGGTATTTCCCAGGCACTGGTGACCACCGTTTTGGGTCTGGTTGTTGCAGTGCCGATTCTGTTTTGCCACAGCTTGCTGGCAAACAGAGGGCGCCGCTTGCTGCAAATTCTTCAGGAAAAAAGTCTCGCAGCACTCACTGCATCCGATCTGGAACAGGCGAATCGGATCGACGCCAGGGACAAAGAGCAGGCTAGACATGCTGCCTGACTGGAATCAATGGGTGTTTGCCCTGGGGCAGTTTTTTCAGGCGGGTGGCTGGGTACTCATCATCATCCTGGGGGTGAGCCTGGTCATGTTGACCTTGTTACTGGAGCGCCTGCTGTTTCGCTTGCGTGGCTACAGGCAGCTCGTGCATCAGTTCGAGGTCGTGAAAAACAGGTTCGCGGAATCGCGTCTGTTAGCAATTCAACATAAGGAATGGGAGCGGATCTGGCGCTGCGATCTGGATCTGGCCCTGAAAGCCTCGTTTCCCATGATTAAAACACTCATCGCCATGTGCCCGATGGTAGGGTTGCTTGGCACGGTAAGCGGCATGATTCAGGTATTCGACAGCCTGGCACTCTATGGTACCGGCAATCCCAGGCTGATGGCATCGGGCGTAGCCAGTGCGACCATTCCGACGATGACGGGAATGGCCGTCGCGGTGCTGGGACTGTTGTGTTACAGCTGGCTAAAACACTGGTCTGATACTCAACGACGACACTTAATAAACGGGAGAGGCTAGCGGTGCGACAACGTTTTCTGTTCGCTGATCAGGAAGAAGACGCGGAAATCAATATGACACCTATGCTGGATGTGGTGTTTATCATGCTGATCTTTTTCATCGTCTCGACTTCCTTTGTGCGTGAATCCGGTATCGATATCAATCGCCCGAGCGCCGAATCTGCACAATCCCAGGCTCAGTCGGCAGTAATGCTTGGGCTGGGTGCTGATGAATCCATTTGGCTGGATCGCAAGCCCGTTGATGTGCGTATGCTGCGCCCGGCGCTGGAACGCATGAAAGTGGATCAGGCAGAGTTGCGGGTGGTGGTGCAGGCGGATGAAGCGTCCAGCACTGGCACTCTGGTTAAGTTGCTTGATCAACTGCGCCTCGCCAAGGTGCCCTATACGGTTGCGACCAAACCCTCTGAATAGCGCCTAAAAAAGATGACTAAGGTAGAGCGATGAAGCACGGCCTGGAAGAGAGTGATTCGGCACACGAGTTAACTGTTCAGACTGCCAGTCCGGGGCTGTCCGGGATTCGGATTCACAGTGTCAGTCAGTTGATTTGGCTTTTTCCCTTGGGGGGTTTGCTGAGTGTGCTGCTGTTTTTGCTGCTGGCGAAACTGATCAGCCACGAAGCCGGTGACTGGCAAAGCCTTGAAGCGTTGCCTGCGTTTGATTTCCGGATGCTTCGTCAGGAGTCGGATGTGCAACGGCTGAAGCGGGAGTTGCCGCAGGAGCCCAAAGTGTTGCCGCAGCCGACGCTGCCCCAGAGTCCGCAAAACAACATCAGCCCGGACCTGGAATCCATGGAATTGGATATGCCAACGCTCGACGTTCCCAAAATAGAGTTGGGCATACAGATCGATATGCGTTCGGCTCTGAAGGGTTTGAGTTCCGCGCACCCCGACACTGAGATGTTTATGGTGGATGTGCCCTTTGATGCTAATCCGCGTGTACTCACGCGCACATCGCCGCGCTATCCGTCACGGGCGCTGCGTCGTCACATCGAAGGCTACGTCGTGGTGGAGTTTCTGGTGACACCCGGCGGGGATGTGGATGCCGATACGTTGAAAATTATCGAGTCGGTACCTGAGGGCATGTTTGACAATGCCGTGCTTCGTTCCATCAAGCGCTGGAAGTTCCAAACCAAACGCCAGCATGGGGTCGCCCAGCCTTATCGCGCGCGTCAGAAAGTTGAGTTCAAACTGGATAGTTAATCAGAGGTTCCTCATTCATGACTCCCGAATCGATACTTGCCAGCGTCCGTTTCTTCCTCTCATCTCTGGGCATTTTCCTGTTCCTGATGCTGGTGTGGGTACCAAGCTCGAGTGCGGATCGTCTGTCACCGGCCATGTACCAGCAATTGGTCAAAGTGGGCAACCTGATGGAGATTGAATCCTGGCAGGAAGCCAAATCCCTGCTGGAGGAACTCGGCCAACGAGCCAGCGGTGACTATGCCAAAGCCTTGGCTGCCCAGTCTCTCGGACAAATCGCTGTCCACCAGGAAGATCTGGAAACGGCGCTCTCGCAGTTTCTGAAAGCCTACGAGCTTGATAGCTTGCCCCCTGAACGGAACCAGCAGCTTCAGCACAGTATTGCGCAGCTTCAGTGCGCTCTGGATCAGTGGCAAGTGTGCCGGGACAATCTGGCGCAATGGATCAGCATGGCGAGTGATCGGGTCAAAGCCAGTGATCATATGCTATTGGCCCAGGCCGAAGCCATGCTGGAACACTGGAGTGCTGTGCTTGAATCGGTTGGCAGGGCCATTGCGCTGCGGAAGCGGGCCCCGTTGAGTTGGTATCGTTTGCTCGTCGCCGCTCACCTGAATCTTGAGCGGTGGCGGCACGCCACCGCGGTTCAGCAAATGATTGTTGCGTATTATCCGCAGGAGGCGGATGCCTGGCGGCGCCTGGTAGCCTTTCATATGCAACAGCAACAAACGGCCCAGGCTCTCGCCGTGATGCGTTTGGCCTATGAACGTGGTATGACCACAAGTCCCCGCGACATACGTTTGCTGGTGCAGCTGCTATATCAGAACTCCTTACCGTTCCGTGCCGCTATGGTGTTGTCTAGTGCGATGGATAGCGACAAACTGGCAGCAGATACCAGCGACCTGAGTTTACTGGCCGGGCTCTGGCTTGAAGCGCAGGAGCTTGAGAGAGCGGCAGGGGCTTATCGACAACTGATTGCGGTGGATGATCAAGGCAAATGGAGGCTGCGTCTGGCGAAGGTGCTGATGCAAGCTCGGGATTGGCAAACGCTGGTGGATCTGGCGGCGTCTTCTGATACGGACCCTGAACTGGAGTTGATGCGTGCCATTGCATTGATCAATCTTAAGCGTTTCGATATCGCGAGAACTCACCTGGAGCATGCCGGCCAGGATGAGAGTTTGCAGACTCAGGTCAAGAGCTGGTTGTCTTATCTGGATCAGTTGTCATAAGGTCGAATTTCCGGGCTCAGGGCAGGAAAGAAGTCAATCTGAAGACTATAGTTTAAGCATATCACTTGAATAGAAAGGCTGACGGACTGCACTATGCTTTTTTCACGCTGGCTGGCATTCATCATTCTCTTTGGCTATCTGATGCCCATACAGGCTTCTGATCTTGCTGATGAGCTTCCCAAACGCAGCTTGACGGTGGCGTTTGCTGAAAATTATCCACCGTTCAGCAGCCTTGCCGAAAATGGTGAGGCGACGGGTATATTGAAGGACTTTCTCGAGGCATTGCTGCGTGAGCGCCTGGGCGTGCGTATTTCCTATGGAGTTTATCCCTGGGCACGCGGGCAGGAGCTGGTCAGGGAAGGGGTGGTCGATGCGTTTTTCACGATTCCCAACGACTCTCGTCGGGAGTATACGACCGTCAGCACACGTCCGCTTTTCGTGTCAGATTATTACCTCTACACAGGGAAAACCAATGTTAATGCCGGCCTTTTGCATTCCATCAACTCACTGTCTGAGTTGAGCCAGCACCAACAGCTGGTTCACGCCCATATTCTTGGCGGGGGCTGGCACGGTACCCATCTGGCGCAGATGAAAAACGTCACGGTTGTCAGGGATTCACGTCGTATTCTCGAACTGCTGAGATTAAATCGTGTCGATGTCTATATTGAACAGCGCCCGCTGATGAACTATCAGCTCAAACAGCTGGGGATTCAGGACGAGATTCTGGAAATCCCGAATGTGATGGATGCAACCCAGTGGCATTTGTGTATCAGCAAACAGTCCGAATACACCATGCTGATGCCACATGTTGATCGACTACTGGATGATCTGGCAGCAAGCGGTGAACTGGAAACGATACGTCAGAATATCTTCAATCGTTACCGCTGATAATGCTTGGCAGTCTTGAGCAATCAGACGATTTCCCAATTTAAAAATCCACTTGTCCCGTCAGAATAATCTGATAATTGTCTACTTCTTCCCGCGCCACCAGTGGCCAGGCGATATCCAGGTGTAGCACTTTATCGACATTGAACTTGGACGGCGAGCCGCGCAGTCCGATCCCGACATTGGCCAGTGTTTCATCGATATCCGATTCGGAATTGGCTTCGCCCCAGGTTTTGCCAGCATCCAGATACACAGCGCCACCCAGATAGAGCAGGTTTATCAAATGGACGTCGGTAAAATGGCGTCGCTCCAGAGAAAAAGTCCATTGCTCATTGCCCAGTTGGGTGTCGTTGGGATAGCCTCTCAGATTGTCACTGCCGCCGGAACTTAGCGCTTCGTCATCATCCAGATTGCGACCACGGGCATAGCGCAGCCGCGCGTACCAGCGGTTCTTGCGGTCCGGGAAATGGAAATAATCCACCTTGCCCTCGAAAAGGGTATTTTCCGGTCGTTCTGCATCGAGGTTATAACGTCCATCGGTACTGCCGCCGAGTCTCAGTAAGTGATGATCTCCGAGGCTGGCGGAATATTCCGAGTTCAGAAAGAAAATCCAGGCGTTTTGGGTGCTATCCCACTGTTGTCGTGACCGGCCCAGACGAATCTGATGGAAAAAGCCGACGGCAATGTCCTCGTTACGGTGGCTATGGGTAATGTTGGACAAGGTGGCAAACCGGTCTTCTATAAAGATCCATTGCAACCAGGGGTATTTGAGCTTGCGGCTTTCGGGCGGCTCGGATACGTCGGCATCTACTGTTTCAAATTCTGATTTGTCCCAGGTAATGCCCAGTTCCCATCGCTGTACAGCATCATTACGACGTCCTGCCGAGAAGCCGGCATAGAGATCCCAGTCCTCGTCGTGACGGCTGTATTCATTCACCACCTCATCGTTGACTTCAATGGTTTTGGTTTCGGTTCGATCATTGAAGGAAAAGCCTGCTGACCAGGTGCTGTCCAATTCCGGGAAGGGGCGAACCAGGTTGAATCCGCGGGCATCACCATCCGAGTTATCCTCATACCGAAGGTGGAGTCTGGTGTGATCGCCGATAATATTCGGATGCCTGAAGCGAAAGATCTTGCCGTTGCGGTCGGAATCTCTGAAATAGCCCAGTGAGAGTGTCTGGCCACTACCAAGCAGATTCTGTTCGGTTACTCCGAAGCCGCTTTTATTTTCACCGCCTGAGCGGGAGGCCGAAGCAGAAGGGGTGAGAGTCCAGACATCCCGAACCACAACCAGAAGATAAATGCGATTCTTGCAGACTTTACGAGGCAGGATCATAGCGTCAACCAGGTAGTCTTTGCTACGTAGCTCGCGCTCGGTTTCCCGTATGATCTTTGGGTCCAGGGCTTCCCCGGTACTAAAAATAAGCTGACGTTTAACTGTCGTGGCCCGGGTGTCGATATGCAGCGTGTTGGCCGCGCGATACAGCCAGTTGTTTTCCTTGGGATCAGCCTCATTGAAGATGGGCAGGGTGACAGTGCTGATACCTGCGATTTCATACCCCGCATAGCGTTGGTAATCGATCTGTTTGCGGGTGTCGACAAATTCAAACAGCGCTGGCGTGTCCGGCTCAAACAGTACCGAACAGTTGTCATCAGCCGCTTCATCTGATTGTACGGTTTGACAGCAGAGGGCGATGACGACAGTCAGGGACATCCATAGAAACTTGGGCATCAGGTTTCAGTTCCTGAGATCGATCCTGAAAGCCACAAATTCAATAGGGTATAAAGTTGTGTTGATAGAGCCATAGTCATGTCTATAAGCATAGCACCGGCAATCGAAAGCGCGGGGTCCTTGAATATTGACTACACTAGTGGAACCAATACAACACCAGGATGTTTCCGCTTGTTGGTACTTCGACTTTTTGGCAATGCCCTCTCGGTTACGATAGGCCGTGTGATTCTTTGTCTGCTGTTATGTTTCGGCGCCACCGTGCATGCTGAGCTGCCCATGCATGCGATTGAGCAGCATACGGATGCGTCCGTTTATGCCAGCTTCGAATATTTTGAAGACCTGGATGGCAGCTATACCTACGAGACAATTAATTCGCTGGACGCTGATCAGTGGCAGTCGGCAGAGGGTGGCAACGCGACATTCGGATTTCGGCCTTCTCATTTCTGGTTGCGACTGGGCGCGGTGAACAAGTCGGGCACGACCCAGAATCTGGTGCTGGAAGTTGCCTATCCCTTACTCGATGAGGTGAGCTTTTACGCCCGCTATGCAGATGGGCGCAAGCGCTCTTTGGATACCGGCGATACCCTGACTTACCGGCCCAGGGATATTGATAATCCCAGCATGTTGTTCCGTTTTCAGTTGCGGCCAGAGGAAAAGGTTACCCTGCATGCGCGTGTGCACTCAGAGGGCTCGATGATTCTTCCCGTGCGTATCTGGAAGGAGAACCGCTTTTTCGAGTTTGCCGCCAAAGAACAGAAAGTGCATTTCTTTTACTACGGTGCGCTCACGGTCATCATTCTGATTAACCTCGCCGTGTTCTTCACCCTTCGCGAGCGTCTATATGTGTTTTATGCGCTGGCAATCTTTGGCTACCTGCTGTTTTTTATTACGTCCCGAGGCTTCGGCCATCAACTGCTGTTTCCCAATTTCCCGGCTCTGAACAGTCAGGCCTTCCTCTCGTCCATGCCCATACTCGCCCTGTTTTCCCTGTTGTTCGCCCGCGAGTTTTTACGGACCTTTCAACATAGCCCGAAACTGGATATGGCCTTGCGGGCCATGATCTACTTTGAGTACTTCAATATGGTGGCGGCGATTGTATTCAGCTACAACACCGCCGTGCGTATTTCGGCCGTCTCGGCGTTTGTGCTGTTTGCGGTACTTTGTGCGGCCGGCCCCATTACCTGGGCCGCCAAACGTCGTTCCGGCGTGTTCTTTACCATTGCCTGGGTGCCGCTGACAATGGGATTTGCTGCCACAGCAGGGCGTACCTCGGGCTTTCTGCCGAATAATTTTCTGACGGAATACGCCATGCAGATCGGGTCCGGCCTGGAAGCGTTTATCCTGACACTGGCGCTGGCAGATCGTCTTTATTGGGAGCGTGAGAAAAAAATTCAGGCTCAGGCGGAAAGTTTGCGTATCGAGAAACAACGACTCGCTGCGCAGAGCCAGCTGACCCACGCCATGACACGTGATCCCCTGACTCAGCTTCCCAACCGTAATCGCTTTGAATGGTTGATTAATCGTACCTTCGCGACACAGGCAGATGAGCGCTACATCGTGGGCGTTGCCCGAATTACCCGACTCAGTGAGATTACCCGAACGCTTGGACTTGCCAGCAGTGAAAAAGTCCTGCGCAAGATCGCGGAACAAATGAATGCGGCGGCAAGCAGAATTCCGGGTGTTGTTTGCATGAACGATGACAGCGGACAGGTGGAAGCCGCGTTCCAATTAACCGGCGAGACCTTTGGTGTGTTGATTGAGCAAAAGGTCTCCGAACAAAATCTGGATAAGTATCAAAGCATTCTGAAAACCCTGCAGCGACCCATCGAAATGGATTCTCTGGCCATCGAACTGGAGCCACGTTTTGGCTGCGCCCTGTATCCGGCTCATGGCAGGGATGCGGCGCAATTGATACGTAACGCGCATGTGGCGATGGAAAGTGCCCATCATTCACCTGATCAGATTGGCTATTACGATGAGGCGCTGGATATCTACAACGAGAGTCGTCTTACCTTGATGACGGATTTGCGTGAGGCCTTGTCCAAGGATGAGCCTGCCTTGCACTATCAACCCAAGCTGGATTTAAACAGCGGCAAGGTCGTGGGGCTGGAAGCCTTGATACGCTGGCGGCATCCTCAGCGAGGACAGGTATCGCCCGGAGAGTTTATCCCCATCGCAGAGGAAACCGGTGTGATTAACGCCCTGACATTCTGGGCCTTCAAACGTGCGGTGAGGGACCTCGTCAGTCTGCGAAGAGAAGGATATCAGGGCAACATGTCCATCAATATCTCAGCGCGGGATCTGCTGTCCGTCAATCTCGGTGAGCAATTGTCTTCGGTACTGGCTGAACATGGCATTCGGGCAGGAGATATTATTCTCGAGCTGACGGAAACCGCCGCCATGGAAGATCCTGACGCCGGCTTGACGGCTTTGAATCAGCTCAGTCAAAGCGGCCTAAAAGTGTCTATTGATGACTTTGGTGCCGGTTATTCTTCCTTATCCTATCTCAAAAGTTTGCCGGCAACCGAAATCAAACTGGACCGTTCATTGATCAGCGACATATGCACCAGTGACAGTTCCCGGGTGATTGTCAAAACTTCCATTGATATGGCACATAGTCTGGGATATGAACTGGTGGCTGAGGGAGTCGAGACCGAAGCCTGTTATGCCATGCTGAAGGATTTGGGCTGTGACAAGTTGCAGGGCTTCTGGTTCTGTCGGCCCCTGCCTCTCGATGCGCTCAGTGAATGGCTAAAGCAGAACGCAATCTAGTGGGGCGTTTGCGTCCAAGTAATAGTTCTGGCTCACGCAAGCAAGTGCTATATGCCATTCGATCAGCCTTACAAACTGCAAGATGGACAAGGGAAACGGACTGTCCCACTTGCTGAACGATTGTAGCGATAGCGGCTGTCGGTGGCCGTTATTGTTCTATTTCGCCATAATCGGACTTTGCTTTTGATAGCACCCAATCCTCAATAATCTCTCTGTAAGGCCCGTTATTGCTGACATTCTCCGAGAATTGAATACTAGCCTAAGGAGCAGGATTATTGCGCTCCAACAACATGCTGTTCCACTTCCAGAACCGTTTTCATTATTATGCAACTTGTTGCATAGATAGCACAGATTGTCCCGATATCTGATATTGTGACCGTCAGTCACAAGCTGGCATGCTCCACGCAGTTGATCAAATTGATTGTTCTTTTTTATCCGTATTTTCAACGTGATAGCTGTAAAGGAGTGCGTATGAGTGGTGTTGGTTCTACCTTAGCAAGACAGCCGGAGTTGGCCTATGTGCCCACTTTTCATTTTGACAAAAACAAACCCTGCTATTGTCATTCAGGACGCCTGTTCGGCCAGTGCTGCGCGAACAGTGCCGAGACCGGACGCGCTCCCAGAAGTATTCATGTCATTAACGATTTTTTGAGCCCCGCCGACTGCAAACGCTTTCTTCGCTTTGCGGAAAAACAGAAGCGTTCCTGGCTCACGGTAGTGGATTCCATCAAGGGCGGGAAGCGGACTTACAAGCGAGATCCCGGGCGGGTGACGCAGCATGTTGCCCTGGGGAAACGCCAGGCCATGGCAAACGAGTGGATCTATAAAGCCTGTCGAGAAAAGCTGGGTTTACATATTCAACAGCCGGCGGAATGGTTTGAAGCCCCGCATTTATTGCGTTATGGGCCGGATGGAAAATACACCCTGCATTCGGATGCCGAACATTTTGATATCAAGCACAAGCGCTTCTACCGTTTTATTGATCGTGATTTTAGTATGTTGATTTACCTGAATGATGACTATGAGGGTGGGGAACTCAGCTTTCCCTGGCTGCAGTATCAATATCGGCCGAAAGCGGGCGACCTGGTATTCTTCCCCTCCAACCATGTGTTTTCTCACGAATCCCTGCCGATCCGATCCGGTACCAAATATGCCTTGGTCAGCTGGGGAGCCTTGCGCGGAACGCCGCGTGTTGCTGCACCCAATAGCCAGATGCGCCTGTAGCGTCAGAAAAATACCCCTGCCGGGTAGAGTGACAATGCGCAGGCGCCTTGCTTGCGCTACACTCGATGTATCCCTCATTGCATTCAGAGTATTTCGCTGACCCCGGCATGCCAAACTCCTTTCGCTTTTATCTTTCATGCCTTGCTTTTGTGCTGCTCGCCGGTGTTTCACTCACAACTCGAGCTGAAACCTTTCTGTTCGCTACCGCAGCTGACGCGACACGCGCACAACCTATAGTAGAAATGATCCGGGGCTTGTACCAGTCACTGGGACATGACATTGAGGTGCATTACTTTCCCGCCAAACGTTCCCTGATTCAAGCGAAGAATGATGAGCGCTATGATGGTGAACTGCTACGTATCGCTGAAGCCCAGTCGTTGTTGCCAAACCTGATTAGAGTACCGGAACCTCTTACGGAGGTCAGTCTGTTTATGCTGGCTCATACCCTTGATCATTCTCTGGATGACATTGCATCGCTTTCGGGTTACAAATTGGCGGCAATTCGGGGAATCATCTTTACGGATCGGGCCCTGAAAGATTTTGACGTAGCATATATCAATGATTTTCAACAAGGTATTGATCTGTTGAGCCTGAAACGGGTCGACCTGTTTATGATTCCCGGTTTTTTCACAGCGGGTCTTTCCGAGCGTTTCCCGGACTTTCATTTGTTGCACTCACCATATCCTCCGATGCAGCTATATCATTATCTGCACCGGCGTCATATTGAGTTGATACCTGCACTTGCCGAAGCAATTCGTAAACTAAAAGGTAAATCTCGAGCCGTTGAAACTCCCTGAGATGCTCTTGTTTTTATTAGTATCTGGCCATCGCCCGGTCAGATTGCACTTTATAACCAATTGAGTACATTCGAATGTCACACTATTGTGCTAGAGTTCAGCCACCTTCCATGTTTCAGGAACTTTATTGATGGCCAAGCCTTCCCTCGAAATTCGTCAGCGCACCATATTTGATGGCGTCTTTGTTAAATATGTACTGAAGTGTCTGTATCTTATTTGCTTCAAGCTCCTGGGATGGAAAGCCGAAACCACCGTAAAAGATGGTGCCGGCGTGACCATTGCGGCACCCCATACGTCCAACTGGGACATCTTTTATGCCCTGGGTGCGGCGATCATTTTCGATGTAAAAATCTACTTTTCCATCAAGGACAGCTGGTGCCGACTCCCCCTGATCGGGCGTTTGATGTTGTGGCTGGGCGCTATTCCCATTGATCGTTCTGCGAAAGGAAGAGGGCAGGTCGAGTTGATCTCGGACTTTGTTCAGAACAACAAAAATCAACGGGTATTCTTCCTGTTCACACCGGAAGGCACTCGCAGTAATCCCGGCCGCTGGAAAACCGGCTTTTATCATGTTGCCAAAGCCAGTGGCTTGCCGATTTTCCTGTCTCAAGTGGATTATCGAACCAAAACCGCTGGCGTATTCCACAGCTTCCAGCCCACCGATAATATGGATGCGGATATTGCCGCGATTCAGGAATCCTACAAGCACATCTGTGGCCGTATTCCTGCTAATCAATATCCCGCTTACTGTGGCCCGGTCATGACCGTATCGGAGCAGGAAGCGCAGATTATGCAGCATCTGTATGCCCTCAAAGGCCTGGCGACCCGAGCGGAAATTGCGGCGCGAGGCAAATGGGAAGAGCTCAGTCAGGAGCTACTGCACTTTCTGGTTGAGAAAGGCATTATCGAAGAAGTGCCTGCGGAGGGTGAGAGCGCTTCAAAAGACAGTCGCTATCGTCTGACGCGAATGGGCAGCGGCTGCCTGCTGCATATGCGCCCGAGTTTGGCATAATTCGCAGGCCTGATGGGCTTGATAAACGGGATACGGCCCCTGTTGAATTCTGTTTCAAGAGGGCTTTCCTGGATAGCTGGCGCTTTTTTGATTCTCCTGCTGGTGTTCGCGCTGCCGTCCTTCTTCAATCCTGAATTCATGATCGAAAATCAGAGTGTCGGAACCTGCGTTGTGAAGGCTCTTTGGAGAGATCAGGAGAAGTCGCTGGGGATGCTTGAAGCAGGAAAGTCCCTGAACTTCAGTCTTGATGACGAGTCTGCCATGCGTTTTCGGGTGAGTACTCTTCCTGGGAAAACCATCACCAGTGAGCCCATCTATTTTAGCCGGGGCCTTCGAATCAAGGCCTTGATTACGTAAGAAACGATCGAACTCAGCTACGTTGACTGAGCCATCATTTAAGATGAAGCCTGTCGGTTTTATTCGCGAACTCAGGTAACCCGCACTAAGATCAATAGAAGCTCTGATGAAACTTTCGATTCCCTGGGTCTGCTTTGTGCATTAATGAGTACCTCGCGAATGTCGCCTCCTGTTCTGTTGCTTATTGTCGCCATCCTTTTCAGTCTGGGTGCCCAAGCCCAGCCGCTCACGCCTGCTTACTATGCGGTACCCGATGTCAATTGGGAGCCCTATTGGATCATTGAAGAAGGGCAAGCCCGGGGAATTCTGGGTGAGTTGATGCAGGCATTGGATGAGCAGACGCAAACGGCTATGGTCGCATCCGAGCCCTTGCCCGTTAAACGTAATCAGGTTTTTTTCGACAAGGGCGAGCTGGTGCTCGAATGCTGCGTGAACGAGGCCTGGCGGGATAAGAACGATGAAAACGGCGTCTCGCTCTGGTCCGATGCCGTACTGAGCACTCACGAGCTGGTGGTAGTACATCCCGCGGAAACAGACTTTGTTATTGAGCAGGCCAGCGACCTCAAAGGCAAGGCGGTGGCAACGATACTCGGTTATGGCTACAAGTGGGACGCGATCTTCCAACGTTTTGATGTCACCACCAATCTGGCGCAACTGAATCTTGTTGCCCTGCGCCGAGTCGATGTCGCCATTATTGATGAGTATGAATTTCGCTATCTGCTCGGACACAACGAGCCCATTGCTGGCATGCGTCATGATCTCAAGAGCGGGGCTCGAATTGGCTCATCGGAGTTGAAAATTCGCATTCACAGTTCCAGGCCTGATCTATTGCTGCCCGTCAATAAGGCATTAGCCAGGCTGAAAGAAGAGGGAGCCATAGACGCCTTGATTCAGCGTTACATTCAATAGCTTTATTGGCTGGCCATTTGAAGCCTTAGTCGTTTAGGCTCATGTATCTGGTCGCGTCATTTTTTTAAGAAAAGACTGTCATGAACTTTCAAACCATCCCCATTCTACGCATTTTTGATGAAGTCAAAGCGCGGCAGTTCTATCTCGATTTTCTCGGAATGAAGGTCGACTGGGAGCATCGCTTTGAGCCCCGCACACCCCTTTACATGCAGGTGTCGCGCGAGAATCTGGTATTGCACTTGAGCGAGCATTCCGGTGATTGTTCTCCCGGCGCCAAGATCTTCGTGAATATTGATGAACTCGATACCTTGTTCAAGGAGATCACTTCCCGCAACTATCCCTTCAGCAGGCCGGACATCGAAACGGCTCCCTGGGGTGACCGCTATTTTGAGGTGACCGATCCCTTTTCCAACCGGATACTGTTCAACGAGCACAGTTAATCCATGAGAGATAGTGATCAATGAGTGTGAATGAGCCGAGCAGACAAACACTTGATCGGGTGTGTGATGCGACCCATGCGGTCTACGACGACTACGCAAATGAGTGGGATCAGAATCGACGTCGTCATTTTTTAGAAAAAAACTGGATCGATCGCTTTCTGTCCGGACTGCAGCAGCGCCCGGAGATACTCGATATAGGCTGTGGGGCCGGCTTTCCCATTGCTGATTATCTGATTCAGAAACAGTGTCGCGTAACAGGAGTGGACTTGGCCGACGGCATGCTCGACCTCTGTCGGTATCGTTTCCCTGTAGCGAATTTTTACAAGCAGGATATGCGTGCGCTGACGCTCGATAATGCCTTTGATGGCATCATTGCCTGGGACAGTTTCTTTCATTTACGTCAAACCGAGCAGCGTCAGGTGCTGACACGCTTTGCCGCACATTTGAAGCCTGGCGGCTCCTTGCTGGTGACTGTGGGACATGAGGCCGGCGAAGTGCTGGGTACCGTCGCCGGTCAACAGGTCTATCACAGCAGTCTGGCGCCGGAAGCGTATCGGACAATCTTGGCGCAGCTTGGTTTTAAAGCCATCGATATGGTGCTGCAGGACCCCCATTGCAGCGAGCATTCCATTATTCTCGCCAGTGACTTTTATTGCCAAGGGCAGGCAGGTTCATGAACGTTTCCAGAGTATGAGTAGCGAGAACGTCCGCGGGCTAGTGATCGTCGCCTTAGTTTGAGTATGCGCCCGTCAACAGACCATCATAGATCTCGTCGTAAGTGCCATTGGCGCGAATAGTTTTCAGACCCCGATTGAAAATATCACGAAGGGCCGCAGAGCCTTCTCTGACTTTCGGGAATAGCACAAAGCCTTCGCCCTCATCGAGGGGATGCAGGTCGTACTGGATGCGATGGATGACATCCGGCGCGAACTTGGTTCGTAAAATTTCCAGGCCAGTGACGACATCAATGGGGAAGACGTCAATGCGATTGCGCAACAGCATTTTGAAATTGAGTTCGTCGCTGCTGGCTTCGTGAATGTTTTCCGGATTCAGTTTCAGGTAGTCCGAAAATGCCTCTGAATAAGCGTAACCTCTTGTTACGCCGAGCCGATAGCGGCTCAGGTCATCGATGTGTTGCCAGTTGAAAGACTTGTCCTTGAGATGAAAAAAGTTGACGGTACGCACTAGAATGGCCTCGCTGAAGAGGAATTTTTTGTCGCGCTCTTCATTGTAAATCCACCAGCTGGTCATGTCGTAGTCACCACTCTCGGCCTGGAGCATGGCGCGTTTCCAGGGCAGAAAATCGAACTCGAGTTCATAGCCCTGGGTTCGAAAAGCCTCGGACAGTATATGGTTGGCAAAGCCTTTGTGGGGTGCTGAGCTGGAGCAATAAGGAACAAACTCGCCAGTGGCGACCGTAAGGGTTTCGCCCCAGACTAAGCGGGATAGAGTGAGAAAGAGTATGATCAGTAGCAGGTGTCGCATCAGCTTTCCCTTTGCCTGCGCAAGTCCTGGATCATCGGTTTCTGAAGTATGGTTCAGAGTGGGTGACATTGCCAGATCGTTTGATGACAGTTGACGCTCAAGATCTTTGCTGCCAAAGATTGACGCAGTAAGGACTGAGCACCGTGACCAGCAAGACCAGCGAGAACAGGTTGCCATCGCTTGGGTTAAACATCTCTACCATTTCCTGTAGCGCTTTGCCGGCAATGACGTGCGCAAAAATCCACTCGAATAGAAGCGTCATAATCAGCCACAGCACTCCGATGGCAATAGCGACAGGGGAACGCTGTCTGTTGGCGACCATCCAATCAAGACTCAGTCGAGTGATGACTACAATCACCATACTCAAGACGATACCGCTAAGAGGTAGTGCCAGTGATTCTCCCAGATATGGAGTGACTATGAACTCCCTAAGCGCCCCGTTCAGCACCGCGAACACGGCAATCAGTAACCAGATTCCACAGGCCCGCAAGGCAATCGTCCAGCCATAGCTCATCGGCTAATCTCGAACTTGTAACCGACGCCATAAATGGAGTGAATCAGCTCCTGATCGCTCACGACAGAGTGAATTTTCTGGCGCAGTTTTTTAATGTGGCTGTCGATGGTCCGATCACTGACCACACGATGCTCGCTGTAGATCTGTTGCATCAGTTGTTCCCGATTAAACAGCCGGCCCGGTTCGCGGGCAAGGGTCGCCAGCAAACGAAACTCGACGGCAGTGAGATCGAGTGCTTGACCTTGCCACCGGGCCTCATATTTGGATTCATCCAACGATAGAGGCCCTGATTTCGATTCTGTTTGGCGCGCTGCGGAGTGTGTCGAAACGCGACGCAGAATTGCCTGAACCCGCGCGACCACCTCCCGATAGCTGAAGGGTTTGCAGACGTAATCATCGGCGCCGGCTTCCAGCCCGAGCAGTCGGTCAATTTCTTCTACTCGTGCCGTGGCCATGATGATAGGGATATCAGAAAAAGTTCTGACTTCACGGCACACGGCCATGCCGTCTTTGCCGGGAAGCATCAGATCCAGAATCATGAGGTCGACAGGGGTCTGTCTGATCCAATCCGCCACCTCCAGACCATTGCCGATAATATGCGTTTGAAAGCCGGCCTGCTTCAGATAGTCGCTCATCAGCTCGGCCAGTTTGGGTTCGTCTTCGACGATTAGAATGTGTTGTTCCGTCACGAGGAAAGGGTCCGCTTATGAAGTGTCCGGGTCTGTCATTGGTTCCGGCATTGATTCCCTGAAAAAGTGTAGCGCTAAACCCTGGATAACGGCAGTTCAATATGAATCGCGAGGCCTCCGAGCGAAGACGGCGCAGCATGTATGGTGCCGCCATGGGCGAGGACAATCTGTTTACAAATACCCAGCCCCAAACCCGAGCCACCACTTTTACGATTGCGTGAGGCGTCGACCCGAAACAGCGGATCAAAAAGTTTTTCCAGATACCGGCTGGCAACACCCGGCGCTGAATCATCAATCATTACATGGATTTTTTCCTGATCAGCATCGACCCGGATCCGGATTTGACCGGGTGCATCGGTGTACTTGATGGCATTGGTGAGCAGATTTCTGATCAGTTGCTTCAATCGGTGAGGGTCCGCCCACACCGGTATCGCCTGACTAGCACTTTCCAGCGTCACGGTGAGTCCCTGGTCAGAGGCCACGCTTTCAAAATGGTGGACTTCATGCTCCAGCAAGGCCCGCAGATCAAGCTCGGTCTTCTGATATTGAAGTGCGCCGAGTTCAGCGCTGCTGAATTCATACAGGTCATTGATCAAATGATGCAGATGTTTGATCTCGTCATGGGCAGACTGCAGGTTTTCGGTGCTGGCCGGACGCACACCATCGATCATGGCTTCGAGCTCGCCACTCGCCACTGACAGCGGTGTTCTGAGTTCATGGGAAATATCAGCAAACCATCGCCTGCGCGTACTTTCGTTTTCTTCCAGTGTTTTAGCCAGTTCATTGAAGTCGCGACTCAGCTGTCCCAGTTCATCGCTGGATGTCACCTTGAGCCGATGGGAAAATTCACCTTTGGCAACTTGTCGTGTGGCGGTTGCCAGATGTTTGATACGCCTCAACAAAAGGTAACTCAGGGGAAGGGCCAGGGCGGCAGACAGCAGTAACATCACCAGACTGATGCTGAGAAAGCCGGTTTGCAGCTCTTCCGCCAGAGCCAGATCAAAATCCTCACTGAGACGATCCGGTGGCGTGAAGGCAAACCAGCCAATTACTGTGTCGCCCTGATCCAGCGTGATGGGGGTCAGGCGGGTGTCATCATTGTCTGGATCAAACTCACCGACCACCGCCTGCTTCAGCAAATTCAGCACCGCAATGGGAGCCCGGGGTTCAAAAGCGGATGCATTGTCTGTCGGTTCCGGTCTCGGAGGGCCAAAACCGGGCCTTGCAGAAAAGGGAGACTGTTCTCGCAAGCCTCGTGGTGGCGGGCGTCGGGCCTCACCTTCGGAAAAACGCCGGGGAGGGGGCGGGCGTCGTGATTCGTCATGGGGTCGAAAGCTGCCTGGAGGTGGCTGCCCCACAGGCGCCGCATTCCGGGCCAGCCAGTCAATCAGTCGAGGATTGTTTTTGAGAAAGTCCCAGCTACCGTGGTTTTGATAGCCTACGGCCAGCTGCTCAATAATCTGCAAATGCGCCTGGTGTTCCCGCGTGTTGACGTATTTGAGCAGGCCCTTGTCGACGGTCCACTGAGTGAGCGCGTACATGCCTAGTACCAAGGCAGCGCAACTGCACAAAATAATGAGAAAGAGTTTGGACTGAATACGCACGCCCGATTTCCAACCGTTTGCCCTGAATGTGTTCGCACTATACGAGACTTCGTTCGCAAATTCATGGCTGCGCTGCAGCTTCCTCATTTGCTGCACATTTCCACCACAATTGCTGCCCATTTGCCTCGTAGCATTCCCTTCCAGCCACCGGATTGCATCGTGATGATGTGCTGATCCGGATTTTCGAGACAGCCTCAAGGGGCAACTATCTTTGGTAAATAAGGGGAGTCGATCATGATCACACCACGCGGTTTTTCGCTACTGATTCATGCTACCAGCCTGGCTTGGTTGATATGCGTCTCAGGCTTGGTCTTTTCCATATCCGGGTGCTCGTCGGGCAGCAGCAATAGCAGCGACAGCGACACACTTGTCGAATCCGACGACTCCGGTATGGAGACCGATCCAGATGAGGAGCCCAGTGCTTTGGATCTGGCGCTTCAGGAGATCATTGATGATTTTGGCCTGGCGACGCCGGTCGCGACCGATCATCTGCCCAGTATTGAAGAGGCGCTTCCGCAACTGGGTATGAAGCTGTTCTATAGCAAGAGTCTGGGGGGCGATTTTGATGCGGCTTGTGTCAGCTGCCATCACCCGGCATTGGGTGGCGCTGATGGCCTGTCGTTGCCTGTCGGTGTGGATGCATTGAATCCTGATCTGTTGGGCCCCGGGCGTGTGAATGAAGAGGGCATCCCGCTGGTACCACGCAATTCACCCACGGTCTTCAACGCCGGTTTGTGGGACACCGGCCTGTTCTGGGACTCAAGGGTTGAGAGTATTGGCAAGGAGCCCGCTACGAACGGAGCCGTGTCGGGCATTCGCACCCCGGACAGCGAGTTTCTTGTCGCAGATCCTGATGCCGGTGCCAATCTGGCAGCCGCGCAGGCCCGTTTTCCGGTCACTTCAGAAACTGAGATGCAGACAGATCGTTTCGAGATCGGTTCGGATAATGACACGGTGCGCGCGCATCTGGCCGCACGGATTGGTGATTACGGTGTCGGAGAAGGCGAGTTGGATGAGAACAATTGGCTGGAGGCGTTTCAGGAGGCCTTTGGTGTCTCGGCGGATGCAGAATCCCTGGTGACCTTTGATGCCATTGCGCAGGCTATCGGTGAATATGAGCGCTCCATGGTGTTTATTGACAGCCCATGGCGGCAGTATCTGGAGGGGGATCTGGATGCGCTCAGCGAGGATGCCAAAGCAGGAGCCCTGCTGTTTTTTACTCCGGTGGCCCAGGGTGGAGCAGGTTGCGGAGCCTGCCATAACGGGCCGCTGTTCAGCGATGGACAGCACCATACACTTGCCTTTCCCCAGGCCGGACCCGGGGCAGGGGATGCCGACAACGATGATTTTGCCCGCGAGCGTGAAACCGGGAACTCGGATGACCGCTATCGTTTCCGTACTCCTTCGTTGCTGAATATCGCCCAGACAGCTCCCTATGGGCATGCGGGGGTATATGAATCGCTGACTGAGGTGGTGCGACACTATGTGAATCCGGGACGGGCCGTCAATGACTTTTTTAACTCCGGAGGTTTGTGTGGCAATGCCCAATTTGCCGATGTCGATGATTGCGAGTCACTGTACCCGGACAATGAAGCCAACTCGGCTAAAGCGCTTGCCAAACTCCAGCAGGAAATCGATGCCGGTACCACGCGCTTCCAGCCGCCGCGATTGAACAATACTGAAGTCGAGCAAGTAGTCGCCTTTCTTGAAGCCCTGAGCGACCCCTGCGTGCCTGACAGGGATTGCCTCGCGCCCTGGATACCCGACACTGCCGACACCGGCCCCGATGGTCAACAGCTGAATGCTGTGAATTCGGTTGGGGATTTTTTGTAGCGCAAGACCAGGGATGGTCTTTTTTTATGAATACTGGCACAGCGCCGAATCCGGTGCTTCCTGCAATGACGTTGTCTCAGCTAGTTTATTGACCGGTTGTGACGACGTATCGCGGGGCTCTCTCATACTTGCCCTCAGTACTCTTCCTCGTTTTGTCTTACATGCAAGCTGGCCTTCTTCCCCGAACTGATCCGTTGTCGATTGCACACCGCTTGGGTCCATTGACTCAGTCTGCATTGTGTATTTTTCCTTCCTGCTTTCACTGCTGCCTGCTCCGTTTGAAATAGTAATGAATCGTTACTGATCTATGAAATGCAGATGTAACGAAACATTGCTTTTGTCTTTTGTTGATTTCATAAAAACTATAAATATCAATTAGTTAAAAAGTTGGCACGCCCCTCGCTATGTCTTAGGTGTATTTAGCAAATCGCTGTCGAAATCGTCCGATTCCGGGCAGCGGAACATTCAAACCTTTTGGTTAACTATAGAGAGAACGAGTATGAAAAATGCAACTCTTAAAAACACTTTGACTGCCGCTATCGGTTCATTCGTTGTTACGGGTCTGGCAACTTCCGCCGCTGTTCAGGCCGACTCAAACCCATTTGCCGCGACAGAGCTTAGCAGCGGCTACATGCTGCTGGCCGAGGGCTCCTGTGGAGAGGGTAAATGTGGTGCCAATGCCACCCTGACCGAGAAAAAATCTGAAGGCGCCTGTGGCGAAGGCAAGTGTGGTGGCGATAGCCACTCCAACAAAACCGCGGAAGGTGCCTGTGGTGAGGGCAAATGTGGCGGTGATGAAAAGGCAGCCAGCAAAACCTCTGAAGGCGCGTGTGGTGAAGGAAAATGTGGCGGCGATGCGAAACCCGCAGGCAAAACCTCTGAAGGTGCCTGTGGCGAAGGCAAGTGTGGCCACGCCTAATCCTCCTTCAACGAATCATGTGGCGGGTTGCCGCCACATGCGACCCACACATTCGAGGACGCTGCAAGAGTGTCCTGCCATCAGGTTTTTAACCGGAGAATACAATGACTCAATCACGTGATCAGGCGCATGAATTTACACCGTCAATCAAAGGTGCGGGCCTGGGTTTACGTCGTTCCTTATTGAATCAGCTTTCGAGTGAAGATGTCGCCTCCAGTTCATCAGATGTGTTGGACTTTTTTGAAGTGGCGCCGGAAAACTGGATCGGTGTCGGCGGACGTTTGGGTCGCCAGCTAAAGGAAATTAGCGAGAAAAAGACAGTGATTGCCCATGGATTGTCCTTGTCTGTTGGTGGCATGTCACCCTTGAATATCGAGTTGGTCAAGGACATTAAGCACTTTCTCAATGAACACAATATGCCAGTTTACAGCGAGCATCTGAGCTACTCGGCGGATGACGGCAACTTGTACGATCTGCTGCCACTGCCATTCACCGGGGAAGCGGTGAAGCACGTATCGGCACGAATCCGACAGGTTCAGGACATGCTTGAACGCCGCATCGCCATCGAAAACATTTCTTACTATCTGGATTTGTCCAAAACGGTTGCTGGCCACACCATGACCGAAGTGGAGTTTATCAATGCGGTCTTGCAGGAGGCTGACTGCGATCTCTTGCTCGACGTCAACAACGTCTATGTGAACAGCCAGAACCATGGCTATGATCCCTTGCAGTTCCTGGCGCAGCTCAATGCCAAACATGTCTCCTACATTCATGTGGCCGGGCACTATCAGGAAGACGATGGTTTTATCATCGATACCCATGGTGCCGAGGTGATTGACCCGGTGTGGTCACTGCTGGCGACCGCCTATGAACACTTTGGTGTACTGCCGACCTTGCTGGAACGCGATTTCAATTTGCCGGCCCTGGCCGATCTGAAAAGCGAACTGGCGATCATCAAAGATCTTCAGGCAGCAGCCTCCGTGCATCAGCAGAAGGGGGTTGCCGCATGAGCGCCTTGAGTTTAAACCAGTACCAGGAAGATCTGGCACTGTACCTGCGAGACCCTGAAAACAAGGCAATGCCACAACATTTGGATGAGCGACGCGCAGGTGTGTATCGCGATCTCGTGTTTAACAACATCGAAAGTCAGCTTGCGTCAGCATTTCCGGTGATTCACAGTCTCTACGACAGCGAATCATGGCAAGTTCTGGTTCGTGAATTTTTGCGAGACTTCCGGGCGCAAACCCCGTATTTCACCCAGCTATCGAAGGAGTTTGTGAGCTTTCTGGCAACCCGGACTGAAGAGGAAACGAATACTGAAAAACAGCCGGCCTTCCTGCTGGAACTCGCGCACTACGAGCGTGTGGAAATCGATCTTTTCATGCGCAATGAATCCTATGAACGCAAGGAGCTGGATGATCATGCCTTAGTGAATGAAGCGCTGGGACTGGTGTCTACCGTCCAGCTTCTGGCCTATGCCTACCCGGTGCACCGCATTGCTCCTGACTATCAACCGCAACAAGCGCCGGAGTCGCCGACCATGTTGTTGTTATTTCAGGATGAAGAGGGCGAGGTGCGCTTTTTTGAGTTGCAGACTTTGGCCTACGAGCTGGTTTCTGCATTGGCGGAGGGTAAGCCGGCGACAGGCTTTGCACTTCTTCGGGCTTTGGCAGAACGCTTTCAGCTTCCCTTTACGCCGGCATTTCAGCAGCAGGGCCTGCAATTGCTGGCTCAACTTAACCGTTTGAAAGTATTGCGAATTCAGTAACAGGATTCGTCCCACTTATTCTCAGGACTATAATCATGATCACAGCAATTAATCGACTACAGGATCTTTTTGATCATTCCAAACGCCTGGATTTTCTGGCACCTCTGCTATTGCGCATTTATCTGGTTCCTGTTTTCTGGATGGCAGGCATTCAGAAGCTCAGCCATTTTGACAACACCGTAGCCTGGTTCGGGAATGAGGATTGGGGGCTGGGCTTACCCTTTCCGTGGCTGATGGCCGCGCTGGCTGTGGCCGCTGAGCTTGGCGGTGCCGTGTTGCTGGCCATCGGTCTGGCGACGCGCTGGGTATCGATTCCCATGATGTTCACCATGTTTGTCGCGGCGGTGTCAGTGCATTGGCAGAACGGCTGGCTGGCAATCTCTACCGGCTCCGGCGTCTTCGCAACAGAACGGACGGTGGGTGCCATTGAGCGCCTGGAACGTGCCAGAACGATCCTGCAACAGCATGGCAATTATGAATGGCTAACGGAGCACGGATCCATTGCAATTTTGAATAACGGTATCGAGTTTGCCGCCACCTATTTCATCATGTTGCTGGCGCTCCTGTTTATTGGTGCGGGACGTTATGTGAGTGCGGATTACTGGATCGCAAAGCGCTTTCGTCGCGCCGTCAACTAGAACATATCAGAGCTAAGGACGTGCCAGCGATGTCAACTCGTGTTTTCTGCTTGAGGCAGTATACTCTTGATGGCGAACTGATAAACGAACATAAGGCTGATATGACAGCAGACACTTCTCAAACGGGCGAAGTCCTTTCCAATCTGGATCAGGAAAAAGCCATTGCCTCGCTGGCTGCACTGAGTTATCGGACAGGCGAGCTGGATGACTATTTAAAGCAGATATGTCAGGCCGTGTTGGATGTGCTGGGCGATGGGGCCGCGGCGGTCACCCTGTATCGCAATGGCAAGAAGAATGTCATTGCCCGGGTGCCGCACAGTCCAAAAGTCGGAATGCCTCTGGATGTGCATGGCCATCTGTCTACCTTCGTGGTGGAGAGCGGTAAACCGCTGCGGGTGTCCGATGCGATCGCACACCCGGAATATGGCAATCCACCTGAAGGCTTTTGTTCCTATCTGGGCATTCCATTAAAACTGCCAGACGGCAAAGTGGTAGGCACGCTCTGTTACTTCGATAAATCAAAGCGTGATTATGGTACGAAAGATGAGCAGATCGCCAGCCTGTTTGCCGAGCGAATCGCCGTCGCCCTGGATAATTACGAGCTGTATTTGCAGTTGAAACATCACTCGGAAAATCTGGAAGCGCTTGTTGAAGAGCGCACCCGGGCCTTGATGGCAACGCAGCGGGAACTCATGCAGAAAGAGAAGCTGGCAGCGATCGGTGAATTTGCCAGTCATCTGACCCATGAGATTCGTAATCCGCTGGCGACCATCAAATTGGCTCTTGAGTATTTTGAGCGTTTGGAGGATGCGCGCTCGGCAAAGCGCGCCAGTTTGGCATGTTCGGAAATTTCACGTCTGGAGCGCATGTTAAGTCAGGTACTCAGCTATGCGCGGCCAACCGAATTACATAGCACGGTCATCAATCTGAGCGAGTTCCTGGATGAGTTTATCGCCACCAACGATGCCATGCTGGCGGAAAAGGATCTGCGCTTTGTCGTTGAAAAAGATGCCAGCCCTCAGGTCAAAGTGGATGTTGATAAGTTTGCGCAAGTCTTGTTGAATCTGGCATGCAATGCGGTTGAAGCGGCGGGAGCGAAACAGTCGATTACCTGGCGTCTGGCCGGCACCAAAACGCATGCAGTGCTGAGTATTCATAACGGTGGCGACACCATACCCGAAGACAAGCTCGCTACGATTACCGACGCCTTTGTCAGTTCCAAAACCAAAGGCACCGGGCTGGGTCTGGCGATTGTGAAAAACCTGGTGGAAACACATCAGGGAGAGCTGGAAATCTGTTCCTCAGAAGCGTCCGGAACACTCGTTACCTTGCGGCTGCCCCGTTGGACCGGAGATCTCAGCCATGAAGAGGGAGCGCGCTGAATGAATGCTCGCATCTTGCTGGTTGAAGATGAACAGGCGCTCGCCCAGATGCTATCGATGCATTTTGAGGATGAAGGCCATGAGGTCTTTCATGCCAGCAATCTGGCTGAAGCTCGGGAGTTGGCGGAGCAGCAGCCAGACTTGATTTTGATGGATCAGGGGCTGCCTGATGGCAAGGGCTATGACCTGTTGTGTGAATTACAGGAGCAGGGAAGCGGTGCCCTGATGATTATGATGACGGCGGAGCATGATCTTGAATTGGCAATCGCCGCCATCAAGGCCGGCGCCTTTAACTTCATCCACAAGCCGATAAAAACTGATGAACTCAACCACACGGTTATTAAAGCTCTTGAGCATCAAAAGCTGTCCCGTCAGGTCGAGGTGCTGAGCGCAAAGGATGATCCTGTTATTAATGAACCACGCTTGCTGGGTAAAAGTCAGGCCATGCTTGATATCAGCAAGGAAATCGCACTGGTGGCAGACAGTAACACCCGAGTATTGATAACAGGCGAAAGCGGGACCGGTAAGGAACTGATTGCCCACGCCATTCATCACCATAGCCAACGGCCAGGGCCGTTTATGGCCATCAACTGTGCGGCCCTGGTGGATAATTTGCTGGAAAGCGAGCTGTTTGGTCACGAACGCGGCGCCTTTACCGGTGCGACCGACCGCAAGCCCGGCAAGTTTGAACTGGCTGAGAACGGAACCCTGTTTCTGGATGAGGTGGGCGAGATGGCGCTGCCTCTGCAGGCCAAGTTATTGCGCGTTTTGCAGGAAGGCAACTTTGAGCGGGTAGGAGGGAGTCAGCAGTTGTTCACCAATGCCAGGGTCATTGCCGCAACCAACCGAAACCTGCCGCAGGAAATCGAAAAAGGGCATTTTCGGGAAGATTTGTATTATCGGCTGAATGCCATGGAGATAAAGCTGCCACCACTTCGCCAGCGCAGTGAAGATATTCCCAGTCTGGTAGAGGGTTTGCTTGAACGCATCTGTCGGGCCGAAGGCAAAGGGCTGATGCAAATTACCCCTGCGGCGCTGAGCTTGCTTTTGCAATACAGCTGGCCGGGAAATATCCGAGAGTTGCACAATGTGCTCACCCAGGCCGTCATCCGTGCGCGTAGTCATTTTATTGGTCCGGGTGAACTGACTATTAAAGGTGATGAGTCGTGCCCGGACGAGGCATTTGTCTCGGAAAACAATGACCCCCTAAGCTTGGCCGACATGGAGGCCCGGCATATTCAGCATGTGCTGAATCACTGTCACGGCAACAAAGCGCAAACGGCCAAGCTACTGGATATTTCTCGACCGGCTCTGGATCGCAAAGTGGATAAGTATGGACTGGTGGTGGAAAAGGGCTTGTGACGCCAGTTCCGATTCAAGCGCCCCGAGTCAAAGCTCCGACTAAAGGCCCCATGAACGTTCTGGCAGAACAGGACATACTCACGATGATTTTTTGCCGCTGCGTGGTTTTTTCACTGCGTCTCGGGGCTTTTTCACCACATACAGGGGCAACGAATCAAACAGTGATTTAATGCCTTCAGACCAGGCCAGACGCAAACGCGCGAAGTCCGGATCATTCTCGTCGACGCGGTAGGTTTCTTTCACCTTGTAGGCATCGTTGCGATAGATCAGGGCATCGAGTGGCAAGCCCACCGAGAGGTTACTGCGCAAGGTTGAGTCCATGGAGATCAGTGCACACTGCAGACCTTTTTCCAGGCTGGTGTCGCTGCCCAGTACCCGATCCAGAATGGGTTTGCCATACTTGCTTTCACCAATCTGGAAATAGGGAGTGTCGGTTCCGGCCTCAATAAAATTGCCTTCGGGATAGACATGAAACAGGCGCACGGCTTCACCTTTGATCTGTCCCGAGACCAGGACATTGCAGCTGAAGTTTACACCCTGGGATTGGCCACTGTCGCGTTTGATGACCTCGCGGATGGTATGACCCACCAACGCCGCGACATCAAACAAGCTGGTGGCGTTCATAACATGCCGCTCCGCCTGAGCAATCTGCTGCTCCATCAGGCTGATCACACTCTGCGTGGTCGCCAGGTTGCCCGCCGTCTGAATAAAAATGACGCGCTCATCTTCTTTCTCGAAACGATGCAGCTTTTTAAAACTGGCAATATGATCAACGCCCGCATTGGTGCGTGAATCCGAGGCCAGTACCAGCCCGTCTGTCAATTTGATGGCAACGCAATAGGTCATGTTTGAGCCTGCATATTGAAGGACGGTTTTCCATCCTTATAGCGAATCTGATGTCTGTCTACGGCTGAAGGCTTAAAAGGCGTCGTTGAACAGAATAGCTGGAAACCGAAAATCGATCCCGTCCGCTTAATATAGCCGTTTGCCGTGGTTGCGGGAAGTGATGCTAGCCAGTTTAGCGGGGACGTAAATCATAGGCCGCGTAGCGTAAATACAGCTTTTGCCAAACAGGGGATTGAGCATCTTCCGCCATCGCGATATCAACAATTTCTGCTAGCATCACGGATAGCTATTTCAGATTGGGGGCGGGGGAGAAGGCTGTATGCATTGGCCAGGGAGAGATCTTACCGGCTTCTGCAATACTCCCTGATAGCTTCAGTTTTTCGATTTCGAAATGCACCACGGGGGCAACGTCGGCATAGGTTCGAATGCGATTCGACTTGATCATGCCCAACAGCCTGGCAACATGATTGGAACCACTTATCCAATGGACTTTTTGAGGGTGATTTTCCAGGTAGCTACCTAAGGGTTCTTGATGGCTGGCGCCATCGACATCACCAATCAGTCCATCGCCCAGGCTTTCCAGGGATTCCAGTCCACTGTAGGTCCACGAATCATTGCGATTGACAAAAAAAGCCTCGTAAGGCGCCACCAGTGCGGTGTCCGGAAAGATGAAGGACGGTGCGTTCTCCCGGGCTACGGGTAGCAAGCCATGAAGCTTGCCTTCACGCACCAGGTCCAGAGCGCGCGCGTAGGAGGAAATGGGCTGAAACTCCACCGAGTAACCCTCAGGTTCGAAAATCTCGCGAGTGAGTTCCACCATAATACCTTCAATACCATCCTGTTCCACATTGCAGATGAAAGGGCAGTATTCGTAGGTACCGAAGGTCAGTGTTTCTCCCCGGGTGCCACTGGAAAAGGCTAAAAGGGTGATGAGAAAAAACAGCGCCGCGGATTGAGATGACTTGGTTTCCATGATGGATCCGTTCGCCTTTCGAGACGATGAAGTATGGCGTCAACAATGCAGCTCAGTATAGGTTATCAAACAGTCGCCCGCATAGGTCCAAAGTGTTCAGGCCCGAAATACTTAACCTTCCGGGCAGATGTCTACGAAGCAAGGGATGTAATTACCTGATGATACCAGGGAATACCGATGATCACGTTGAAGGGGAAGGTGATGCCCAGAGAGAGCAGCATAGCGAGCCCGATGTCCGCGTTGGGGATGGCGGTGCGGATCGCTGCCGGCGCAGCGATGTAGGAAGCACTCGCCGCCAGCGTTGCCAGAATCAGAATCGATCCCTGCGGTAAATCCATGGCGAAGCCGAGCAGGGCGCCGAGCATGGCCATGGTTGGTGGCGCGATAATGGCAAATACCAGTAGTCGCCACTTTTCCCATGGAATCGGACGCAGGGTTTCGGCGGCCGTCAGCCCCATTTCGAGAAGGAACAGAGCCAGCACCGCCTTGAAGGCACCGGTCAGTAATTCAGTGACACCCGCGCCGTCCTGGGGGCCATACATCCAGCCGATAATGACACCGCCGACCAGCAGAATCACGCCGCGGTTGGTCAGGGTTTCATGCCACAATGCACTGGGTCGCTCAGAGCTGCTCGATGCAGAAAAGCGGCGATAAAGCATCAATGCGACCAGAATGGCCGGTAGTTCAAGCATCACCAAATAAAGCGTTGTTTGCGGTCCGAACAGGAGTGAGCGGGACTCCACATAGCTCAGCACCACCGCGAAAGTCCCGGCGCTGACCGAACCATAGTGCGCAGCAATACTGGCGCTATTGGCCATGGAGAGTCCAGTGGCATAGCGCAGCACCGGGATCAGCAGTAGCGGCAGTACCGCACCGAGCAGGGCGACGGCCAGTAACTCGCCCGCCAGGGACCAGGACAGACTGCCATGCAGGGCCATTCCGCCTTTCAGACCGATGGTAAGCATCAGCAACAGGCTGAGCGTGTCATAGGCCGCTTTCGGAATTTCCAGATCTGATTTCACCAGACCGGCGAGCAGGCCCAGCAGAAAAAACATGACAACTATATCCGGCACAGAATGCCCTCCTGTGTGCAGCGATGATTCACGTGATAACGGTGTCTGAATTCAGACCGTATCAGCCTATTTCCATCAGGACTTCTCCTGGCGTCACCCGGTCGCCTTTTTTGACATGAATGGCCTTCACTTCGCCCGCAATGCCGGCATGGATTTCTGTTTCCATTTTCATGGCTTCCGCAATCATGACAGCCTGACCGGCTTCTACGGTATCGCCTTCCTCGACCAAGACCTCAACCACGTTGCCGGGCATAGCGGCACTGACATGTCCCGGATCGCTGGCCCGTTTGCGGCCCTGTTTGGCTTCCGGTTCGTATTCGTTCAGCGATTCAAACACCACTTCTTCCGGCATGCCGTCCAGTGACACGTATAGCTTGCGTTTGCCGCCGCCAAAATCACCGACACCGGTGATCGCCACTTCGTAGGTTTCGCCGCGTACATCGACGGTAAATTCCGTGGCCATGCCAGTGGATGCGGGTTTACCTTCGGGTGTCGGAGGTAGCAGTGGTTCCGGTTGCAGAGTGCCTTCGGCGCGTTGCTTGAGATAGTCGCGCGCCAGATCCGGGAACATGGCGAAGGTCAGCACATCTTCATCGCCGGTGGCGAGGGAACCTATGTCTTCGCGCAGCTTGTCCAGCTCCGGTTTCAGTGCATCGGCGGGACGTGCGTCGCTGACGGCCTCATTGCCGATGGCCTGTTTGCGCAGCGCCTCGTTGATTTCTCCATGAGGTTTGCCGTAGCCACCCTGCAGGTAGCGCTTCACTTCATTAGTGATGGTCTTGTAGCGTTCACCTGCGAGCACGTTGTATACCGCCTGTGTGCCGACAATCTGTGATGTCGGCGTGACCAGCGGCGGGTAGCCCAGGTCCTTGCGCACAGCAGGGATCTCGTCGAAGACCTGCTGGATCTTGTCGAGTGCATTCTGCTCCTTGAGCTGATTTGCCAGGTTGGACATCATGCCGCCCGGTACCTGGTTAATCTGTACCGAAACGTTTTCGCCGGTGAATTCGCTCTCAAACTGGTGATATTTTTTACGAACTTCGCGGAAGTAATCAGCAATCTCCGACAGCAACTCCAGATCCAGACCCGTGTCCCACTCTGTTCCACGGAAGGCCGCCACCTGGGATTCGGTGGAGGGGTGACTGGTGCCGCCGGAGAATGAAGAAATCGCCGTATCAATGCGATCGGCTCCCGCTTCAACTGCTTTCATTTGGCATTGCGGCGACAGCCCGGCAGTACTATGACTATGGATGACCAACGGCAGGTCGACCGCATCTTTGATGGCTTTGGTCAGTTCATAGGCCGCATAGGGTGTCAGCAATCCGGCCATGTCTTTGATGGCAATGGAATCGGCGCCCATGTCACGCATGTCTTTGGCCTGTTGTACAAAGAGTTCTGCGGTGTGCACGGGGCTGGTGGTATAACAGATAGTGCCCTGGGCATGCTTGCCGGACTCTTTCACTGCCTTCATGGCAACTTCGATATTGCGCAGATCGTTGAGGGCGTCGAATACGCGGAACACGTCGATGCCGTTTTCGGCAGCTTTGGCGACGAAGGCCCTGACGACGTCATCCGCATAATGGCGATATCCCAGCAGGTTCTGCCCCCGCAATAGCATTTGCAGGCGCGTGTTGGGCAGGGCGGCGCGCAGTTGTCGCAGGCGCTCCCAGGGGTCTTCCTTTAGGAAGCGCACACAGGCATCGAAGGTCGCGCCTCCCCAGACCTCCATGGACCAATAGCCCACCTTGTCCATCATTTCACAGATGGGAAGCATGTCTTCGGTACGCATGCGCGTGGCGATCAGTGACTGGTGTGCGTCGCGCAGGGTGAGGTCAGTGACTTGCAGTTTCTTCATGGTTATCTCTCCTGTTTACCAGCCAGCATGCGCGGCAATGGCTGTGGCCAGAACCAGTGCAATTTCAGTGGGATGACGTTTGTCGGAATAGCGAAGCAGTTCGGGGTGTTCCGGAACAAAACTGGTGTTGAATTCGCCTTTCTGGAAATCCGGATGCGCCAGAATTTCCTGATAGTAATTGGCAGTGGTTTGAATGCCGTGCAGGCGCATATCGTCGAGGGCGCGTCGCCCCCGG
This sequence comes from Oleiphilaceae bacterium, assembly GCA_965230795.1. GTDB lineage: Bacteria > Pseudomonadota > Gammaproteobacteria > Pseudomonadales > Oleiphilaceae > PZPK01. Next base: position 1,570,093 of record OZ246020.1, read on the forward strand.
GCAATTGCATCGTCCCAATTCAGGGCCCAGACGATCAGCTTCAGGCACATTGAGTCATAGTAGGGCGGGATGTCGTAGCCGGTGAAGATCGCCGTATCGACGCGCACGCCCGGGCCGCCCGGCGCATAGTAGTGAGTGACCCTTCCAAAGCTGGGAAGAAAATCGTTCTTCGGGTCTTCAGCGTTGATGCGGAACTGCAAGGCATAGCCCCGGTACTGGATGTCTTCCTGTCGATAACGCAAGGCTTCACCGGCAGCAATGCGCAATTGCTCCTGAACAATGTCAACACCGGTAATCTGTTCGGTGATGGTGTGCTCGACCTGGACTCGGGTGTTCATTTCCATGAAATAGACTTCGTTACCGGTGAGCAAAAACTCCACCGTACCGGCATTCTCATAGTCCACGGCTTTGGCGGCACGCACGGCCAGATCACCGATGTACTGGCGTTGTTCCGGTGTCAGCTGCGGGCTGGGTGCGATCTCGATCAGTTTCTGGTTGCGACGCTGAATGGAGCAGTCGCGCTCGTAGAGATGGATCACATTACCGTGTGAGTCGCCGAGAATCTGGGCTTCGATGTGGCGTGGGTTAACGATGCACTTTTCCATGAACACTTCGGCGGAGCCAAAGGCCTTGCTGGCTTCGGAAATAACCCGGGGATAGAGCTGTTTGAGTTCTTCGGCGGAATCACAGCGGCGAATACCCCGGCCACCGCCGCCCGAGGTGGCTTTGAGCATCACCGGATAGCCAATCTCTTCAGCCAGGGCCAGAGCTTCCTCAACATTTTCCAGATTGTCATCAGAGCCCGGCGTCACCGGTACACCGGCTGCACGCATGCTTTTGCGGGCCTCGGTTTTGTCGCCCATTTTGCGAATTACTTCGGATTTGGGACCGATAAAGACAATGCCTTTCTGTTCACAGAGTTCGGCAAAGTCAGCGTTCTCCGAGAGAAAGCCATAACCGGGATGGATCGCGTCACAGCCGAATTGCTTGGCCAGACTGACAATGCGCTGGTGGTCCAGATAGGCCAGTGGATCTTCCCCCAGAGAGTGGGATTCATCGGCGCGTTTGACGTGCAGACCGTAGCGGTCCGGTTCGGTGTAGATGGCGACGGAACGGATATTGGCCTCGGCACAGGCGCGAATAATCCGGACCGCAATTTCACCACGGTTGGCTATGAGTACCTTTTTGAGCATGGATGCGTCCTCCCAACGTCGCTGCAGGGAAGATAGATCAGCATCGATATAATTAAAAATTAATACATTTTATATATACTATAAACAATTACTTATGATTCGAGCGTATCACTCATGCCATTAACCGTACAAAAATTGATTCGCCGCCTGACCCTGCGCCAGCTACAGGTATTTCAGGCGGTGTACCAGCAGCAGGGTTACGGGAGGGCTGCGGACCTGCTGGGGCTAACGCAGCCTGCCGTGAGTGCCCAGATTAAGCAATTGGAACAAGCCCTGGGTTTGAAGCTGTTTGAGATAGTCGGTCGCAAGGTTTACTGCACTGCGGCTGGTGAAATGGTGGCAGACAGTGTGGCCATCATTTTTGAGCAGCTACGAGTGTTGCAGAATGATATTCATGCCCTGGAAGGACAGATTTCCGGCGATCTCAGAATCGCTGCCGTGAATACGGCCCAGTATGTTGTGCCGTATCTGCTCAAGCCCTTCCGTGAGCGCTATCCGGAAGTGAACATCAGCCTGCACGTGGTCAATCGTGCCAAGGCGATTCAGCGACTCAACGAAAATAAAGATGACCTGGTTGTTATGGGGATCGTGCCGACGGAACGACCGCTCACCTCCATCCCTTTTCTGGACAATGAACTGGTGCCGGTGGTCGCGCCCGAGCATACGCTGGCGAAACAGCAGGCGAGTCAGGAGCGCGTGACCCTGGCTGACTTTCTTGCCGCCGATGTACTGGTCCGGGAGCCCGGTTCCGGTAGCCGGCTGGCACTGGAACAGCACTGTCATCAGGTGCGCCATACCTTGCTGCCAGCCATGGAAATCGGCTCCAATGATGCCTTGAAGCATGCCGTGATCGCGGGCCTTGGCGTTGCGGTATTGCCGCGTCTCGGTATTCTGCCGGAGCTGCGCACTGGTGCGTTGACGGTATTGGATATCGAGGGCTTTCCGCTGCGGCGTTCCTGGTGTCTGGTGTATCCCTCCGGAAAAAGCCCCAGTCCGGCCAGTCAGCGATTTATCGACTATGTGCAAAGCCATCTTAAGGAGATCAAAAACAGCTTTTCAGAACGGCAGCAGATGGGCTAAATTCTGTGATTCCGAAAACCCCATAGCTGATCGTTTAGTTAGCGAGACCCACATGGAACTCTATTCGCTCGAAACCTCTCCCGAGTATATCCACCTGCAGACTGAAATGATCTGGTTGCAGCAAAGCCTGCATTCCCAGGGCAAGCGTCTGATGATTATTTTCGAAGGGCGTGACACGGCCGGGAAGGGCGGTGCGATCATGCGTTTCGTTCGCTTCCTGAACCCGCGACACTATCGCGTAGTCGCCTTGTCCAAACCCACCGAGGAAGAGGTCAGACAGTGGTATTTCCAACGTTATATCAGTCACTTGCCTGCTCCCGGACACATGGCCTTGTTTGATCGCAGCTGGTACAACCGTGCCGTAGTAGAGCCGGTGATGGGTTTTTGCAGTGAGCAGCAGTACCAGCTCTTTTTAAAGCAGGTGGTGCAGTTGGAGGAAATGCTGACGGAAGATGGCCTGCCCATTGTGAAGTTCTGGTTTTCCATCGATTTCAAAGAGCAGGAGAGCCGATTGCGGGAGCGCCAGAGTAATCCGCTCAAACAATGGAAACTGAGCACCGTGGATGCTCAGGCGCAGGCGCGTTTCCACGATTTCACCTCTTACAAGGACGCTATGTTTCAGCACACCTCTACAGACTTCGCTCCCTGGGTGATCGTTAAAGGTGAGGATCGGGATCGTGCGCGGCTGGAGTCCATGCGCTATGTTTTGAACCTGATGGATTACGAACGCAAGGGTGAAACCGGCGAAAGGCTGGAGCCGGATGCAGAGGTGTTATCCGTATTCAAAGCGGGATGATCCGGATGGGTAGATGGCAGTGATGCGCGATGACACAGCGAAAGCAGGATAAGATCGGTGCGCCTGAACTAATGCTCAGCTATCGGCCGGGTATTCTGGCCATGCTGGGTCCCATGGCCGATCTTGACGCGCACCGTCATCATGCCTTGCAGGTCGTATTTCCGCTTTCTCCAATGAGCAGTCTTGAGGTGAATGGCGAAGCGCGGGTCCTGTCTGAAGCCATGCTGATTCTCCCCGATACAGCCCATTGTTTTCGCAGTGACCGGGCCGGAGTATTGTTGATCAACGCGGAATCTCAGGCCGCGAGTGAGTTGCTGGAAGGCTTGGATTCAGGGTCATCGAATTGTTCTGAGGATGCCTCACCAATCTATTGCATTGAATTGCCTGACCGCTTGCATGAGGCCCTGTCCATCGACTCCTTTATTGAAAACTTTCTGAGCGCCTATGTTCCCAAGGCCTGCCTCCATTACCACGGTGATGCGCAGTTCGAGGCGCTTTTCGCCACCATTCAGCGGCGTATTGAAAGTGGACAGCTGATGGAAATTGATCTGGACTGGGCCTGTGCGCAGGTGCATGTATCCCCCGGTCGTTTTATGCACCGTTTTAAGGAACTGACGGGGATTCCCTGGCGACCCTTTTTGCTTTGGTCCCGACTGCTGTCCGCGGTGTTGCAGTTAAAACATGGGGGGGCACTGACCGAGGTGGCGATGGCAGCCGGCTTTGCGGACAGCGCGCATTTTTCCCGCACCTTTAAAGCCAATTTCGGCATCACACCCTCAAAGGTGATGCAATACAGCAGGTTTATTCAAGCCTGACGCAGGTATAGTCATATACGCTTCTATCACTGCGAAACAAAGGAGCAAATTATGATGACTGACAAGCATACTCTGCAAGCGACAACCATTCTGGACTACCAGAATCCAGCCATTCAGGCACTGATCGATTCGCGCAGCTGGCGGGAGCTTGATCCCTATGAGCGGATTGGCGAGGCTTATGACTTTGTGCGCAACGAGATTGTCTTTGGTTACAACCGCTCGGATGATCTGCCTGCCAGTGAAGTGCTGAAAGATGGCTATGGTCAATGCAATACCAAAGGCAGTCTGTTGATGGCGCTGTTGCGAGCGCTGGAGATTCCCTGCCGCTTTCATGGCTTTACCATTTTTAATGCCCTGCAAAAGGGAGCGATTCCCGGCTATGTGTTCTGGTTGGCGCCGAAGCGTATTTTACACAGCTGGGTAGAGATCGAGTGGCAGGGAGAATGGTTGAATCTCGAGGGCTTTATTCTGGATCAGCGCTACCTGAGCTCGGTGCAGCAGCGATTTGGCAATCGTGATCGAGCCTTTTCCGGCTATGGGATTGCCACCACCTGCTTACAGCAGCCCGAAGTGGAGTGGCAAGGCAAGAACACTTATATCCAGAAGGAAGGTATTGCTGATGATTTCGGGATCTATGATTCGCCCGATACCTTCTATCGCGAGCACGGTACAAATCTTAGGGGAATTAAACGGCTGGTCTATCGCTATCTGATTCGTCATGTGATGAACTGGAATGTGGCGCGTATTCGTAAACAGGTGCCGGAGAGTGGGTCGTCGGGCACAGGTCTCTGTCAGGGTTCCTGACGGTGACAAAACCAGCACGGAACGGGGATCGGCGACTACACTGAATGCGAAGACATAATTGCCAAGGAGCCGCCCGGTGCTGACGGAACTGATCAACGACTACCTCAAACTGCTGTTTATCATGACGCCGTTTTTTGTCCTGTCATCGTTTATCACCATGACGGTGGGGATGGGGGAAACCGCCCGTCGGGGTATCGCCGTCAAGGTGACCATTGCGGTCTTGCTCGCCTGTTTCGCCATGTTCTTCTTCGGCAAATACATTTTTGAGCTCTTTGGTATTACCCTGGATGCCTTTCGTATTGGTGCTGGATCCATGCTGTTTCTCAGTGCGGTGTCACTGGTGAATGGCAGTCGGAAAGTCTCGGTGGATAGTGATAATGAAGACATTGCCGTGGTGCCGCTGGCGATCCCCATTACCGTTGGTCCCGGCGCTATTGGTGTGATGATGGTGATGGGGGCCGAGCCCCGGGAAACCATGTCGTTGCTGGTGTTCTGTATTGCACTCACCGCCGCCGCCTTCAGTATTGGCGGCATGCTCTGGTCATCCAACTGGCTACAGCGCTATTTGAGCCCACAAAGCCTGTCGGTGATGCAGAAGATCACCGGGCTCTTTGTCGCTGCCATCGCCGCGCAGATTATCTTTACCGGCATTCGGAATTTTATGCTGCCATAAAAGAAAAAATGAAAAACGACTTTAAGCCACCTTGGTCGTACCTCGTTTCTCAGCAGCCTTCTCAATCACCTCGATACGTGCCGGGATGAATTTGTGCCAGGGGGTGCCGGCGAGAAAATCCCGACGCTGGTTGTCGGTAAATTCATTGGGCGCAAGCCCCAATTGAATGGCTTCGCCATGCTCGTCGGTGTATTGGATACCAGTGCCGTTGGGTAGGGAAACGTGTCCGGGTTGCATCATGTCGTTCACTTCGATACACACCTCGCCGCTGGCGCGTTCCGTGCTCAGGCGGACAATGTCGCCTGTTTCACTTCCCAGCTTCTCGGCATCTGCCGGGCTGATCCGCAGGGCTGCATACAGGCCTTTCTTGTGCCAGCGGGGATTGCGCACCGCGGTATTGGCAGTTTCGCTGCGGCGTTCGCCGGCGGACAAAATAAAGGGGTAGTCGGAGTCGTCCTGATCCAGTCCTTTTTGCAGGCTGTCCAGCTCGGGAATGAGCTCCGGAATATGCAGATTGATGCGCTGGCCGGGTTGTCGAATGGCCTGCCAGCTTTCTTCAAAATTGCTGCGGGCATAGACCACGCCCGAGGGTGAATTCAAAATCGATTTGAATAGTTTATTGGCTGCTAATGGCAATGGGCCGCCAAAACCGGCGCGCTTCGCCGCCTCGGGCGAGGCCTGAATATACATCAGACACAGTCCCCATATGACTGCGGCATTCTCCATGCCTTGCGGCAGAGTGGGGCCCAATGTGCGGTAAAGCATCACGCTGACATACTTCATGAGTTTGGAAGAGACGGCTGCCTGCGCCATAAACGCGGCGGTAAAGGCTGGTAAGCCGGCTTTCGCCGCCAGTCGCAAGACACGATAATCCTTGTCACTGAGCTCATCCATGGCTTCGAGCAGACGCGCATTGATTTCCGCCTCCGTTAAGGTTCCCGCTTTGGGTGGAAACAGTGGATGACGCAGGTGAAAGGCGTTGTCCGGGAATTCCAGATTGAAGAAAGTCGCTTCGGCTTTTTCGAACTGGCTGGAGCAGGGCAAAACGTAGTCTGCCTCACGCGCGGTTTCCGTCATGGCGACATCGAATACCAGTGAGAAATCCAGTGCACGCATGGCTTCTCGCATACGTTGGCTGTCGGCAAGGGAATGGAGAGGGTTGCCGCTGTCTACAATCATGGCTCGAAAACGATCGGGGTGATCAGTCAGGATTTCATCGGGAATGACATTGCAGGGAATCAGACCAATGATAATTTTGGAGCCGGTAACAGGTGAGGTTTTCGAGCGGCTACCGCCACTGCCGCGTTTACCGGTTTCACCTTTGCTGGCTTTGCCCAGTGACAGGAAGGGTACAAACGCATTGCTGGTGCCGGGTTTGCCGTAGTTGCCGGTGGTCAGCCAGATCAGGCGTTGCAGGTAACTGCCCAGTGTGGAGTGTCGTGACATTTGCAGGCCCAGGTCTTCAAATACGCTGACCGATGAGGCTTTGGCAATGCGCTCTGCTGCCTTCACCAGTTGAGCAGTGGCGATGCCGCAAACTTCGGCATAGTGTTCCACATCAATATCACGGAAATGCGCTTCGATGTCTTCAAAGCCTCGGGTATGCTGCGCCATCCAGTCGTGGTCGACCCAGTCGTTCTGGATCAATATGGCAATCAGTGCTGCCAGCAGCCAGGCGTCGGTGCCGGGTTTCAGTTGCAGGTGGATGTCGGCTTTTTTTGCGGTCTCGCTGCGGCGCGGATCAATGACAATCATGCTGCGTTGGGGATCTTTCTCGATCTCGCGGATCACGGCACGGGCTCTGGCAAAGCCATGGGATTGCCATGGATTCTTGCCGAGAAACACGGAGACTTCGGCGTGCTCAAAATCACCGTGAGCACCCGCGGCGAGCATTTTACCGCCCACCCAGAACTCACCGGTTTTTTCCTGGGCCAGGGCGTTGGAACGATAACGTACGCCCAGTGCTTTCAGTAGCGCGTCGGTATAAGCACCACCAAGGTGATTGCCCTGACCGCCACCGCCATAAAACAGAATTCGCTCGCCGCCATGTTTGGCCTTCACGGCCTGAAGTTTTTCCGCAACCTCGCGGATGGCTGTGTCCCAGCTCACCGCTTCATAGCTGCCATCGGCCTTTCGACGCATGGGGGAGCTCAGTCTATCGGCACCATTCTGGTAGTAGTCAATGCGTTGCGCTTTTTCGCAGACATAGCCTTGCGATATCGGGTGCGCCTTGTCGCCCACTACCTTGTTGATATGGCCGTTTTTGGTTTGCACCTTGAGGCCACAATTGATTGAGCAGAGCATGCAGGCGGTGTGTTGCCATTCGTTGGTGGTTGCCATGACGAGCCTCCGTGATGGGCTGGGGTAGGGAGATGAAACGGGGACAGATCCGTATATGATGATCATAATATTATGGGTATAATATGAGTCAAGTATTATCGCATTTTGAATCTCTGGAAAAGGCTGTTCCATGAAAGACAAGCAGCAAAAGAACATACCAGGTGAGCGCAAGCAGGCGGTCGGCACTCGTCTGACCAAAGCGGCTGCAAGGCAATTGCGTGAGCATGGTCCATCGGGTATTTCGGTCAAGTCGGTCATGGCCCAGGAGGGTATGACGGTCGGGGGCTTCTATGCGCATTTTGAAAACAAGGAGGCTTTGGTGATTGCAGCCCTGGAAGAGGCCTTTGCCGAAACCCACAGGCGAGCGCCAACAGAGCCCATTGATCTGAACTACCTCAAGGGCTTTCTCAGGAACTATCTCAGTGAGGCCCATCGGGATCATCCCGGTTTTAGTTGTCCTATTGCCAGTTTGGCGACGGATATGCCCCGGGAGAGTGAGGCGGTGCGGCGTGTGTATCAAAGTGGCCTGCAATCTCTGATCGCCGCACTGTCCAAGGCCTTGCCATTTGACAAGCCGGAGAAGGCGGAGCGTCTGGCAATGAGCATGGCGGCCACTGCGATTGGAGGGCTGCAACTGGCGCGAGCGGTACCCGATTCTGACTATTCAAAACAGATTCTGGATGACTGTTTGAATTCCTTGTTTAGCCTGCTCGACAGGGCTATAGGCGATGAGTGAGCTCTGGATCTGCCGAGTGTGATGCTTTTCTCATCACGATGGCTTATCCCCCATTTGTAGGAGATCTTTTCTGATTTCAGCGGCGTAGCATGTAAAGCCTCAATGCCCCCAAACAAATATAAGGAAGAGGCCCATGCCAACTCAAACCCAAAGGGACGCTCAGCGTTCCCGTTCCTCGTTCGTTTCACGTTCTTTGCGCTCGCTGGGCCTCTGTGCTTTGGCGGGCAGCGTGCTCGGTGCCAGCATGTCAGCAAGCGCTGCACCGGTCGATGCCAGTCATATGACGATTAATGGTGTCTCGCTTCAGTCGTTACTGGATTCAGAAGGACAGGTGCCGACGCCCGCCAGTGTGAAACAGAAGTTTCGCTATACCGGTTATGGTCAGACCTGTAGCGATGCCGAGTGGTACATCAAGCTAGACGGTGCCAGCGAATGGGAAAATTTTGATGGCACCAAGTACGCAGAAAAGGTCATCCATCGCGCCGGTACGCATCAGCTCAAACTGACTGTGGATGGGTATAACAACTGGTTTACCTTCTGCTTTCATGCGGGGGAATATTCCGAGACGGTGGTTGATTTGAAAGTCAGCACTCCCGGATATACCCAGACGCAGTATCCCATTATGGTGGTTCCCGGCGTACTGGCCTTTGACAATATCAATCTGCTGTTCGTGAACAACGAGTACTTCTTTGGCGTGGCAGATGCCATTGGCGAGAACTCGGACCAGCAGGTGCATACCTTTGCCCTGAATCCCTGGGAAGACACCGTTCCCCGCGGAGAAGATCTGGCTGGCCAGATTATCGAAACCATTATTAACTCGGCGCAGGAAGATCATGTTCCTTTTGACAAGGTGAATCTGCTTGCGCATAGCCATGGTTCCACGACTGCAAGGGTTGCCATCAACTGGCTGAAGCAGCAGGGGCTGGATAATGTCGCGTCACTGACGACTGTGGCAGGCCCGCATTACGGCACGCCCACTGCGGATGGCGCCAAGTACGCCATGAATAACTGGGGCTGGACCGGCGACTTGCTGACGATGACGCTGATTCCCGGCTTTGAGCTTTTGGGCGATATTCTCTCCATTGTCAGCGGTAACCCGGAATACTATGGCGAAGGAGACTTGATGTCGGTGCTGCTCGACTTTACTCAGGAAGGGATGTACGAGTTTAACCAGGATTACCCCAGTTATGGTTTGCCCCAGGGCGGCAAGTATTACTCCAATGAAATTGCTGATGCGTCGGTGACGACGGATACCTTCTACGAAGCTTATGGACGCGGCGTCTATGAGGACTGGATTGGCGGAGCCCAGCAGAGCTATGACGTGGTGCAGGCAGATGGCACGGTTGTGACGCAGAATCTGGTGATTGGCAATGGTCTCGGGCAGCAAGCAGATATTAACGCTAACGATGCGGTGCAATACTATTCCTTCGGTGGAACAGGTTCCTGGAATACCATGCCCATCGCAGCATTGGGAGGTTTCCCCGGCGACTTGCTTGATCCGGTGCTGGCCATATTCAACTCCTTCTATGGCGTGCTTTACAACAACAATCTGAGCATTCCTGAGGCGTCGGATTTTCCAGCGGGCTCGCCTGAGTTCATTCCCCATGATGCGTTTATTCCCGAATCCAGCTCGCGCTTTGGTCGATACATTGCCACCCATTACTGGAATCACGTGGATGAGCAGAATGCCTTGATGGGTCTGGTGCCCAGTGAAGATCCTGAAGGTAATGCGGTAGCGAGCCCCATCAGTGTTTATCGCACCCATGCCAACCGTTTGCAGAAGGCGGGCTTGTAAGGTTCCGGTCCTGAGGGATGTCGGCGAGCGTTCCTTGCGCTCGTCGGCGTCATCTATCTGGCAGTCGCATTAGCAGGAAGACAATCAGCATGACCAAAAAGTGGAATATCGTAGCGATGACCGTCACGGCGAGCCTGGTACTTGCCTTGCTGTGGCAGAACGAGCGTGAACGCGCGGCTGAATCTGCAAGGCCATCGGATTCATTGATTCCGGGAGCAATGGCGCCATCGGCCTTGAACTCGGGAGGTGCAGCGGATTCAGATGTTGTAGCGACCGAGGCTCCTGTTGAGGATGTGCCCTACCAGGGCCCCGCGGACGAGCTGGTTCAGCCGATTCAGATGAGTATGCAGCAGTACTTGATGCAGTCAGCTTACGGCGCATTCCCAGCTAGTTTGCAAGGCTCGAGTATTCCGGCCTTGTTCGTGGATGCTTCCGGACAATTGCGAGTGGATAAGACGCTGTCGCACTTTTTCGAGTATTTTCTCTCTGCTGCTCGGGAAGAAGGACAGGCGCAAGTGCAGGCGCGCATTGAGGAATATCTGGTGCTGGCGCTGCCAGACACAGCCCAGGCGCAGGCATTGGCGTTGATGGATCGATATCTTGATTATCGCTCCCGGCTCAAAGGTTTTGTGCCTTCGGAGCTGGCACAGAATGATGACAATCGCTATCTGGCGGAATTGGAGGCGAGTCTTGAAGGTCGTCGGGTCTTGCGTCGAGAGGTGCTTGGAGAGTCTGTCGCGCAGGCGATGTTTGATGAGCATGAGCGCTATGAGCACTACAACCTGAACAAGGTGCGGGTGCAACTGGATGACTCGCTGAGTGCTGACCGGCGCGACCGGGAGCTGGCGCAGCTGGAAGAGTCATTGCCCGCGCACATTCGTGACCGGATTCGTTATCAGCGCGAGAAGGAGAACGTTGAGCGGGAGATTCAGGCTCTGAAGATGCAGGGAAACCGGGATGATGAGATCTATGCCCTAAGACGGGATTTTTACGGCGAAACCGTGGCGAAGCGCTGGGCCTTTATGGAGGCACAATCATCCCAATGGCAGGCCCGTGTGTCCGCCTTTCATCAAAGCAAGGCATCGATCCTTGCCAGCGTCATGTTGACGGAAGAGCAGAAAACTCAACAGATCAATGAACTCAGGGACCGGGAGTTCACCGAGGAAGAGAAGCTGAAAATGGCCTGGCAAAGTTTGCAGGCCTCTGCCAACTGATTCACTTAGCCTGTGCCGGAGAACAGGCTGCGATAGAGAATCAGCAGTGCCGCCAGAGAGGAGACGCTGAGTACTGCGGGGCGTATGACCGCCGCTGGCAGGCGTCGATTCAAGTGCCCCGACAGCCAGTAACCCAGTGCAATGCTGGGTATCAGACTGGCACCCAGAACAAATTCTTCAGGTCCGAATTTGTCTGCCGAATACAGTGCGGTTAACGACAGGATGCCGCCGGGAACAAAGATGGCGGAAAGCGTGCCCGGCAATCGCGGGCCGCTGACTTTTTGGAACACCAGTGACAGGGGTGGTCCGCCGATGGCAGTAATGGTTCCCATAAACCCGGACAAGGCTGCGGCCGTGCCGATGTAGGGTGGTCGCGGATCCGGAAATTCCCGCAGCAGGCTGATGCCGACGCTGACCAGTACCAATGTCCCCAGAAACACTCCCAGCCCCTTTGGCGAGATCCATTCGATCACCAATGCCGCGGCGAAGGTCCCGACGGCGAGCCCTGGAAGCGCCCAGAGAATATCCCGTTTGATGACGGCTTTATGATCGCGGAAGACGATCATCAGTGGCAGCAGCATGCCGATCATGATCAGGGGGGCAGGGATAAAACCCGGATAAATCAGATACAAAAGCGGTACGCCAAACACGCCGATGCCATAGCCGATGATGCCCTGAACCGTTGAAGCAAGAACAATGACGAGGCTGGCGAGAAGCCAGTCGCTTGCTGAAATCGGAAAGTCCATTCTCGGTGGTGGGGCCTTTTTGTCAGAGTGGTTTGAAAGTTGAGAAGACCTGGGTGAATATACCGGACAGATCAGTCGAGATATTTCCGGACTCTCACACAATTTTCACTAATGGTGCCAGCACAATGACGGATCAGCAATCGCTTCCAAAATTTAAACAAACCTACGAAAGAGCCGTGGAGAGAAAGGGGGGGAAGCAGGCGCTGGAAAAGTTATTACGCACGCCCGATTCGCCGGACGACATTCGCGCTATCCCCGAAGATCGCTTTCTGTCCACCATGACCAAGTGTATTAACCAGGCGGGATTCAGTTGGAAGGTAATCGAGCAGAAGTGGCCAGAGTTCGAAGAAGCCTTTTTTGGTTTTAAGGTGGATACCCTGAGTTTGTTATCGGATGAGCAGTGGGAAGCCTATACCCAGGATCGGCGTGTTGTACGCAGCTGGCAGAAGATCAAGGCGCTGAAGGAAAATGTTGCCTGGCTCTACGAAGAAAAGACGGCAAGGGATGGTATCGCCGAGTTGATTGCGGCCTGGCCGGATGAGGATTACGTGGGCTTGCTGGCTTATCTCAAGAAGCATGGTTCACGCCTGGGTGGAAACAGCGGTCAGCGTTTTCTGCGCTACATGGGCAAGGACAGTTTTGTGTTGTCAAAGGATGTGGTGACCTGTCTGATCGGCTGTGGTCTGGATCTCAAACCTGAACCTTCCAGCAAGCGGGAAATGGAGCTGATTCAGGCTACCTTTAACGCCTGGAAGCAGGAGAGTGGCCGCCCCTTTGTTCAGCTTAGTCAGATAGCGGCCTTTTCCGTTGGGGATAATGTGGTGGGTTTGGTCTAGTGATAGCCGGACCTGCTCGGTTATTCAGATGGCATTGGATTCTGACTACTTCCTGAGCTATCCAGGGGTATCAAGTGTCGAGCTGAATAATTCTGTGTGACTTGTATCGGCTTTTTTTGTTTTGATTGCTTTCCTTTCTGTTTTTTTTGCTAACTTAATTGCGCTGCTCGCAGCTTTCCAGGGATGAATTGCCTGTCTGAAAACACGGATGTACTTGATCTTGATTTGTTATTTTTAGTTTTCATCGTATTCGGTCATTTTTTATAGCGGGTGCTCCCCTTTTATATGTCCAGTAGAATGCGCTCATTAAAAATTACATGTAAAATGTTGAAATATTACATGTAATAAAATATAGTGGTTTCCATGAAAGCAAAATCATCTGCACATTATCAGCGTGAATATCGCAAACGCCTGCGAGAGCAGGGTTTGGTTAAAAAGGAGGTGTGGATACTTCCGGAAAACGCGAAGCGCCTTTCTGCCTACGAGAAAGTGCTTCGGTCGCGTGTTTCGGGGGAGTCTGCCCAGTTTGATTTTCAATTAGGAGTGAGTGGAATGAGCAATGATTCAGATAGTGTCTTGAAAGCCTGGACGACTGAGGGCTTGTTGGATGCCTTGGGTAAGGAGTCCTTGGTTAGCAGTGGCCAGGCAAGGATAGAATTAATTGATGGGTTGGAGTCAACGCTGCTGATCGAGATGAAAGAGTATGGAGACCTTCCTGTATTTCTGACGGTTTCCGGTGAGCAGATTATTGTTGAGGCTGTCATGTGGTCAGTGGATGAAGTGACCGATGTGGCCGCATTTAACGATGCGATTCTGCGGACTCATAAATTTTTTCCTTTATCCACAATCAGTTTGGACAAGGTCGGTGAAGAAGGAGATTACTATCACATGTTCGGGGCGTTGAGCTCGACATCTCTGCTCTCCAACGTGGTGTTTGAAATTGAAGTTTTGGCAAGCAACGTAATTCAGGCAACAGAAGCTTATAGTGAGTTTTTGTCCGTCCCTGTGGCCGCTAACTGATAGCGAAGGAGTGATTAAATGAATATATGGGCGAAAATGATGACTGCGCTTCGTGGAGGTGTTAACGAGGCGGGTGAGGCTCTGGTGGACAGTCAGGCCCTAAGGATTCTGGACCAGGAAGTTCGTGAGGCTTCGCAGGCTTTACAGGATTCCAAGAACAGCTTGGCTGAGATTATGGCTCGTCAAAAGGTCGCCGAAGAGAAGTGTGCGTCCTTTAAAAAACAGATCAAAGAACACGAGGGTTATGCTATCAAAGCGCTCGAGAAGGCGGACGAGAGGCTGGCTCGTGAAGTGGCAGAAAAAATTGCTGATTTGGAAAGCCAGTGTAGTCAAGAGCAGGAGTCTGCTGATGGCTTTGCTGCAAGTGCAGAGAAGATGCGAATGGCCATCAAGCAAACAGAGCGTAACCTTAAGCGTTTGAAGCAACAGGTTGATACGGTCAAAGCCACTGAGAATGTTCAGCGGGCGCAGGCAGCAGTGGCTGAGCGTCACAGTGGCTCGCACTCAAAAATGAGGACAGCAATGGATTCACTTGATCGGATCAAAGATAAACAAGCGCTGAAGGCAGCGCAGATGGCTGCGGCGAGTGAGTTGGCAGAACAGACCTCCGACGTCTCGCTGCAGGCGAAACTTGAAGAAGCTGGCATCGCTGGAAGTGGCAGTAGTGCCGACGATATTCTGGAGCGCTTGAAGAGCAAAGCTTCTAAATAAAACGTGAAAAATCAATAAGGAGGAGTCGGGAATGTTTGCGATATTTTTGATGGATGACATGGATCCGTTTTACCAGAACATTGCGTCATTTCCGACTGTAATTTTTACCTTTCTATTATTGCTCGTCGTGCTTTACTGGTTGGTGGCAGTTTTGGGATTGATAGACATCGATGTGCTCGATTTTGATATACCTGAAGCAGATGGAATGGACATCAATCCAGATACGGGCTTGACTAATGCCAACGTGCTGGCCGGGCTCATGCTGCGTTTTGGACTTCATGGTGTTCCGGTAACGATTATTCTGTCGTTCATCGCGTTATTTGGCTGGTTTGTTTGTTACTACGCAGTTCATTTTCTCATGGGGATCATTCCGGAGGGCTTGCTCGCTTTTCTGGCGGGTATCCCGGTTTTTTTTGCATCCCTTTATGTTTCAGTAATGGTAACGGCATTAGTAATCAAACCGCTGCGGCCACTTTTCAGCAAGGCGTCTCAAGACACCTTGAAAAGGGTACTGGGTCAGACGGCGATCGTTCGTACCTCGCGTGTTGACAATAATTTTGGGGAAGCAATTCTCGAGGATGGTGGCGCTGGTTTACTTCTCAAAGTGAGAACGATTGGCGAGACAACTTTCTCAAGGGGAGACAGGGTTGTGCTGCTTGAATATGACAAAGAAAAAAATACTTACCGTGTAATTTCTGAAGAAGAATTTGCCGGTAGCTAACAATCAAAAAATTTAATCTGGTAATGGAGTAACCGTTATGACCGAGAGTTTGCCGTTGTTGATGCCTATTCTATTTGGCGTCGGAATTTTCTTTATCATTTTGATGGGGTTGGCCGCGCTCTTCAAAGCTTTCTATATCAAGGTAGAGCAGGGCACAGCCCTTATCGTAAACGACATGTCGTCGAAACCGAAAGTGCATTTCACCGGCGCACTGGTATATCCGATCATTTACAAAAAAGAGTTGATGCGCATTTCGCTTATCACTCTGGAAATAGATCGTCGAGGCAAAGATGGTTTGATCTGCGCAGACAATATGCGAGCGGATATCACTGTCGCATTCTATCTGCGGGTGAATGAAACCGCTGAGGACGTTTTAAAGGTTGCCAAATCAATCGGTTCAAGTCGTGCTTCCGATAAAGACGCGGTCAATGAGCTTTTTAACGCGAAGTTTTCTGAAGCCTTGAAGTCGGTTGGTAAGCAGGTTGAATTTGTCCAGCTGTTTGAAAACAGGCAAAAGCTGAGAGATTCAATTGTTGAGTGTATTGGCAACGATCTGAATGGTTATGTTCTTGAGGATGTGGCCATTGATTATCTGGAGCAAACACCCAAGTCCGCTCTGGATCCTCACAATATTCTTGATGCGGAAGGTATTCGCAAGATTACAGAGCTCACCGCCACACAAAATGTACAAACCAACAATTATGAGCGAGATGAAGAACTCGCCATCAAGAAAAAGAACGTTGAGACAGTGGAAGCGATGTTATCACTGGAGCGTCAGCAGGCAGATGCGGAAGCCAAACAGGAGCGTGAGATCGCTACGTTGCGTGCGCGCGAAGAAGCTGAAACCAAGAAAGTCCAGGAGGAGCAGCGCAAGATTGCAGAGGAAACCACAATCAAGGTGGAGCAGGAGTTGCAAGTTGCTGCAGAGAACCAGAAGCGGGAAATCGAAGTTGCGGAACAGAATCGTCTTCGCGCCGTCGCGATTGAAGAAGAAAAAGTGGTTCGTGCTAGAGATCTGGAAGTCGTCGACAGGGAGCGTCAGGTTGAGCTGGACAAAATCGCCGCTGAAAAAGCCCTGGAGGTTGAAAAGAAAGAAATTGCCAACGTTATCCGTGAGCGAGTTGCAGTAGACAAAACGGTTGCGGTTGAAGAGGAGCGTATAAAAGAAGTACGTGAAGTCTCAGAGGCAGATCGACAGAAGCAAACGCAGGTGCTGGCTGCGGAGGCTGCGGCTGAAGAAGATAAAGTCAAGCAAGTAAAAGCCGCAGAGGCAGAGGAAATCGCGGCGAAACACAAAGCAGTCGAGATCACGACGATTGCTCAGGCGGAGCTCGAGGAAGCAGCCAAAAAAGCGGATGCGAAGAAGAAATTGGCCGAGGGTACACAGGCAGAAAGGGCCGCGCCAGGCTTGGCTGAAGCAAAAGTACAGGAAGCGAAAGCGGCTGCCCTGGAGAAAGAAGGACGTGCTGAAGCGGAAGTTATAAGAGCCAAAGGTGATGCAGAGGCGGATGCCTTGTCTGGTACAGGTAAGGCGCAGGCAGATGTGACCGCAGCACAGGGTGACGCTGAAGCACAAGCGGCCAGACAGTTAGGTCTCGCAAACGCAGAAGTTACTCGTGAGCAGTTTAAAGCGGAAGCCGATGGTTTGGTTGAAAAGTTTGAGGCCATGAACACGATGAGTGAGGATGCTCGAGAGCACGAAGAGTACCGAATGGGACTGGAGACTGCGCTGAAAGAGGCATTGGCATCTATCGAGGCTGGTAAAGATATCGCTAAAGAAAATGCCGAAGTGCTTGCCGTGGCCCTGCAGAAGGCGAAGATTGATATCGTTGGTGGTGAAGATCACTTCTTCGATAATTTCGCCAAGTCACTTTCAATTGGTAAGGCGGTAGATGGTCTGGCCGGTAAGAGTGATACGATTCAGTCACTGATCGATAGGGTGATTAGCGGCAAGAAGCCGACGGTTGTGGACGCAGAAAACGACTAGGGGTAATCCTCCTGAACTGTCCGAATGGCAAGTTGGGTGTCTTTGAGATTCTCGACTTGTTTCCACCATCGTTAAAAAAGGAAAAAGTTCATGGAACAGCATGATCTGTCGGCTGACAATGGAGCCAATTTAGTTGATCAAGCCGTTGCAGAAGGTGGTGCTTACGAAGTAATCCGCAAGCGCCTGGTTCAACAAAGCAAGCAGTTGTCAGATGTTACCTCTGCGTTAAATGCCGGTCGCCTGAATGAGTTCGGCAGTTCGGACATGGAAGTGATCGGTCGAGTACGGGTGCGTACCGAGAATAACTGCATCGCCAGGGATATTGTTCAGGTGGGGCCTCACCTGCTGTTCGGATATAACGTTTTCATCGGATTGAAAAAAGAAACTGCGGTTAGTGATGTATTTGCTCTTTTTGATGTCAAACAGACGGAGCAGGGTTTTGATCTCGAATCTGTCGACTTGGATAATTCTTTCCTGGCACATCCGGGGTTCGTCAACGACTTTGATGAACTGTATCGCTATTACAAAAATACGCGCTTAATCCAGTTGCGGGTCAAGGACGGAAAGCTGCTCGCGGGTTTCCAGATTGGTGAGCGTCTCAGTGATGTGCGGGTTTTTCGCTGGGCTTTGTCTCCTGATGGCCAGGTTGAATATATTGACAATCGTGGTGAAAGGGATCTTGAGTTACCTTCACCCTACGATTTTGAATGGACGTTTACAACAAGGGATGACAGCGTTCAGGGGCGCCATCCCCATATTAATGTGCTCGATACGGTTTTTGTTGAGACCACTGATGGCGATTTGACCATTAAGGTAGAAAATAACACGGAAAATGGTCTAGGGATTTATAGCGAGCCTGTGGAAGACAAAACCCAATCTTTGGATGATGCCCAGATTGCCTATGCGAGCGTAGGCGGATTGATACTTCTGAAGATAAGACCCTATCGGGAGGAGGCTTGGCGTTATCTTATTTTTAACACTGTCACTCAGGAAGTCGTGCGACAGGATGCGATTGGTGAATCATGCGTCCAGTTACCTGAGGATCACGGCATCATTTTCCCAGGCGGTTATTATTTGCAGTCGGGTGAGAAGAAGGCGTTTGATGATGGTGTGACGGGGCTTAAATTCAAAAGAGTGCTGCGGTCTCCCAACGGCGAGGACGTGTTATACGTCTTTTACCAACCGGAAGAGGGTATGGTCGGTCTTTTCGCCTACAACCTGATCGAAAAGCAATTACAGAATCCGGTTTATGGACACGGCTATGCCTTGGCAGAGGACGGTAGCCTGGTTATTTTTCAAGCTGAGGAAGAACCAACCAGAGTGCATCCCATGCAGATCTGGAAAACCCCGTATGAGAGTGTGGAGCATGCGAGTAAAGCTCCTCCAAGTCAGACGTTTTTCGGGCGTATCGGTAACGCAGAGCTGGTTCGTGGAATCTCCGATCTCTACAGTATTTGTCGTCTGGTCGACAATCAGTCAGTGTCGCTGCGGCAATACGAAGAGCTAAGCAGAGCGGCGAAAAAAATCTTCGATGATCATTACTGGTTGGAGGAGGCTGAGACCAGTAAGATCGCTTCATGTGTCAGGGATATATGTGCTACTTCGGAGCTGGTCATTGATGAGTTTGAGAAGGTTGAGAGCATTCGGGAACAGTCTGCCAAAACCATGTCTGAAGCTTTTCACGATCAGGAGACGCTGCTCGCCGAAGCGCGGCCCGATAACTGGGAGCTTGCAGAAGAGTATGTGGATGCGTTGAGCAAAGTGCGTAAACAGCGCGGTCATTTGGTGGGTATCAAATCGCTGCGCTACATCGATGTTGCGCGCATCGAGGCGATGGAGAATGAGCTGACAGAGAGGGAGCATGAGCTCACGCAGGCGACGGTTGAGTTTCTGTCTGATGAAAAAGCCCTTAATCCCTATCATGAAAAAATTGCGGGTCTCCAGGCCGATATTGATAAATCCGAGACCAAGGCTGAGTTGTCCCCGTTAATCGAGGCCGTTGAAAAAACTGCCGCGGGTCTGGATCTGCTCTCGGAAATCATGGGGGCACTTAAGGTAGATGATGCGACTGTTCGAACTCGCATCATTGATGCTGTCACTGAGGTTTACGCAAAGCTAAACCAAACTAAAGCCGCTGCAACGCGGAAGAGCAAATCTCTTGGTTCGTCGGAAGCGGTTGCCCAGTTTTCTGCTCAGTTCAAACTTTTTTCACAGACCATTGCCAATGCACTTGGGGTTTCCAACACTCCTGAAAAGTGCGATGAACAGTTATCGCGCCTGTTAATTCAACTAGAGGAATTTGAAAGTCAATTCAGTGATCATGACCAGTTTCTCGCGGACATCATGGAGAAGCGGGAAGAGGTCTATGAATCCTTCGAATCCCATAAACAGCAACTCTTGGATGAGCGACAGCGCAAGGCTCAGACCCTGGCCGATGCGGCAAACCGTATTCTGGGCAACATAGAAAAGCGCTCGCTGAAGTTCACCGAGAAAGACGATTTAAATACCTATTTCGCTTCAGATGCCCTGGTTATCAAAGTGCGCGAGCTGGTTTCTGAATTGCGGAATTTGGACAATGCAGTCAAAGCTGACGATTTGGAATCTCGTTTCAAGGCGATCAAAGAACAGTCACTACGATCCCTGCGCGACAAAACAGAGATCTATGAGGCGGGTGGAAATGTCATCAAGTTGGGGCCTAGACATCGCTTTTCCGTGAATACCCAAGACCTGGATCTTACCATCATTCCACGTAATGGGATTCTCAATATCCACCTGACCGGTACGGATTATTTTGAAGCTATTCATTATTCAGAACTGATGCAGCTCAAAGACTATTGGGACATGTCGCTCGAGTCTGAAACATCAGCAGTGTATCGTAGTGAGTACCTGGCATATCGTGTCATAGAGGCAGCACAGAACAACCAGCAGGGATTGAGCATGCCAGCTTTGATGCAGTCTATCAAAGATGATGAGTTTTCGGGCCTGGTGAAGGACTTTGCTGCCCCGCGCTATAAGGAAGGCTACGAAAAAGGCATTCACGATTATGATGCGACCTTGATACTAAAAGCCTTGCTGCCTTCTTTGCATATGGCAGAGCTGTTGAAGTATGACTCGACAAGCAGAGCCGTGGCACAGGTTTTCTGGTCCCACACGACTCGAGCTATAAAGGATAACAAAGATCGAAGAGTCCATGACCAATCCGCAGATGTCTGGTTGAAAACAGCCGTGACGTGGCCAGTCCGTGCCCGAGCTGCTATGCAGCTGAATAGCAGTCTGTCCAGTCGTAAAGCTGTAGATCTGTTGGCTCAGGAGATTCTTGATTACCTCAAGTCGTTTTTAGAAAAACATCCAATCGAAATTCCGAATCATACTATTAGACAGGCTGCTTACTATCTGGTTGACGAGTATGGTCGGGACGACTTTGCGTTCGTTACAAGTCAGTATGGTTTGGATTTGGTAGAAGAGCTGAAGCGCAGCACGAATGACTTAGCCTGGAATACCTTTGTAGCTTCTCTGCGTGAACTGGATTCAAACCCTGCCGAAAAGTGGAAAGTCGCTGAGGCTTGGCTGCAGGCGATGGTCGATTCGTTGCCACAAGACAACGAAACTCAGGCTAAGAAAGGTCGTTATCTTGCCGAGGCGATAGCTCTTCTTGTTGAGCCTGATAGCGTTCCGCGCCGGACCAGCAATGTGGAGCTTGAACTGCTTGTCGAAGGCTTGCTTGGCGAGCATGCTCGCATATCCAAACAGCGTATGGCTGTCGGAGTTGACGATTTTCTGTCCCGGATGAAACATCATTGTGAGGAAGTAATACCGGCCTATCAGCACTATCTTCGTACCCGTCAGGAGGTCATCTCAAAAGAGAGAGAGGCTTTGAGGCTGGAAGAGTTCAAAGCGCGGCCACTAAGTTCATTTGTACGCAACCGCTTGATCAATGAATCCTATCTTCCCTTGATCGGCGATAATCTGGCTAAACAAATGGGAACGGTCGGAGAAAACAAACGATCCGATTTGATGGGTCTGCTAATGATGATTTCGCCACCAGGTTATGGCAAAACGACATTGATGGAGTATGTCGCCAATCGCCTGGGCTTGATTTTCATGAAGATCAATTGCCCTTCCTTGGGGCATGATGTGTTGTCTCTGGACCCCCAGCAGGCTCCGAACGCAACGGCAAGACAAGAGCTCGAAAAGCTCAACCTGGCGCTGGAGATGGGAAATAATGTGATGCTTTATCTGGATGATATTCAGCATACTCATCCAGAATTTCTGCAGAAATTTATCTCCCTGTGTGATGGCACCAGACGTATTGAAGGTGTCTGGAAAGGGAAAACCAAAACCTATGATATGCGCGGACGCAAGTTCTGTGTGGTAATGGCAGGTAATCCCTACACGGAATCTGGTGAAGCCTTCAAAGTACCCGACATGCTGGCAAACCGGGCAGATATCTACAACCTTGGCGATATTCTAGGCGGCATGGATGAACAGTTTGCGCTCAGTTATGTGGAGAATGCTCTGACTTCAAATGCTGTATTGGCGCCTCTTGCAGTCAGGGAAATGGGGGATGTTTACAAACTGATTGATATGGCAAAGGGCAAAGAAATTGCAACCACTGATCTGAGCCACCAATACAGCGGTGCTGAAATTAGTGAAATCACAGAAGTTTTGAAAAAGATGTTTGTGATTCAGGACGTGGTTCTCAAGATCAATAAACAATACATAGCATCCGCTGCTCAAAACGATAAGTACCGGACTGAACCCAGCTTCAAGTTACAGGGCAGCTATCGCAATATGAACAAAATGAGTGAGAAGCTTTCGGCTGTCATGAACGATGCAGAGCTTATGCAGATGATTGAAGATCATTATCTAGGGGAAGCCCAGCTGCTGACTTCAGGCGCAGAAGATAATCTTTTGAAGCTTGCTGAATTGCGCGGAAATATGACAGATGAGCAGTCAGCCCGCTGGCAAGAAATCAAACGTGATTTTCTTCGTGATAAAGCTATGGGAGGCGATAGCGCTGATGTGGGAGCAAAAGTCGTCGCTCAGCTCGTAGACATCGTAAGTGGACTGCGAGATCTCAAGGCTGTCGCGCAAGAGGCGGTTGAACGTGGTGACACAAAAGACGCGGAACAGGTGAATGAGACTCCGCGGCAGGACATGCTAACCCTGGAGCAGCTTTCTCGAGAAATGGACAAACTGGTTGGTGCTCTAAAGAGCCACCGACCAAACGTGGAAGTGGTAAACCAGCCGGTACCCGGCATCGACAAGATTCTTTCTGTATTGGCAGATTCCATTGAGCATAGTTTGATGCCCGTTGTTAAGAGCATGGACAAGAAGCTCGATATTGATTTGCGAACGCATTACAAGTTGAGAGATGTGTCTGAACAGCTGAGGAATCTTGAGCATGCTATAGGGCTTGAGGATCACAAGTCCGGAACAAGTTCTCTGCGCACGGATACGGAAGATTCGGATCTCCAAAGCCGGGAAGAATAGGGCATTCCAGAATGTTCCCCGGTCTTTGGCTCAAATTCAGGCTGCTCATTTGTTTGTTAGCGGTCATGATTGGGGTTCATGCGGTGAATATGACGCTGGACGGACAGCTTATTCAATACGGGATTATTCCAAGGTCAGAGGAACATTGGTTTCATGTGTTCATCTCACCTTTCATTCATGTTGATCACGTTCATTTGCTTAACAATTTGTTCGGGCTGGCAATATTCAGCGTTCTTTGCCTAATGCGTTCGGTAGGACTGTATATCCTCTGCAGTATTTTTGTTATCACCTCAACAGGTTTATTGGTGTGGTTGTTCGCTCGCAGCGCCATTCACCTTGGTGCTAGTGGTTGGATATTTGGTTTATGGAGTTTTGCCATTGCGATTGCCTGGTTTGATCGGAAATTGATAAACATTGTTTCCAGTTTTCTGGTGGTCTTTTTATATGGGGGGATGATTTACGGCGTATTGCCTAGTGATCCAAATGTTTCTTTTGAAGCTCATCTTTTTGGCGCTTTGTCAGGTGCGTTGTTTGCATTTTTTTATTCAGTGTATGTGAAAGCCACGCGGCGTTCTCAATCACGGTCTTCAGTGGCGGGGAACTGAAAGTGCTTGCTTGGCTGATTGAAAAGATAAAAGACTATTCCTCGTTCACCGATTCCAAGGTGATCATTCAGTGGCAGGCTGGATGGTCTGACTTTTTGAGTGAAACGGTAACGTTTTATCGAACGCTAGACTCCGAGGACAAGAGAGTGTTCGAGGAACGCGCTCGACTGTTTCTGGAAACCACGACTATTGAAGCTGGACAGTTTGAAGTGAGTGATGAAGATCGCTTGCTGGTTGCGTCGAGTGCGGTGATTCCTGTTTGGGGTTTTCCGGATTGGCATTACTTTAATGTCAGTAAGGTGTTTCTATTGCCTGCATCGTTTAACGAGCGTTTCGAATGTGGTCAGCCCGATTCTGTGATCACCGGAATGGTGGGTAGCGGCCCTATGTCGGGAAAGCTTGCTCTGAGCCGTGCTGCTTTGCATCAGGGTTTCAAGAATGACGAGGACAAGCACAACGTGGGCATTCATGAGTTTGTGCATCTGGTGGACATGGCCGATGGCGATTGCGATGGGTTCCCGGAGCGGCTTAAGAAATATGCCTACTCGATTCCATGGTTTGAGCTTGTAGAGAAGAAAATTAGCGGGATCGAGACGCGTCGTAGCAATATTCGCGACTATGGTGCTACCAACAAAGCAGAGTTTTTGGCCGTCGCATCAGAGTACTTTTTTGAACGGCCCGAAATGATGCAGAAAAAGCATCCTGAGCTTTATCAGGCACTGTCCGATTTCTACCAACAGGATGTAATGCGAATTGCTTTGGATATCAGGCCCAGAAAGAAGGCTACTTGTCCATGTGGGAGCGGTAAGAAATATAAACACTGTTGCATGAAAAAAATTCAGCGCAAGTAATGGTGGCAACAAATACTCTAAAGGAGACGGTGATGAAATGTCCCCAATGCAAAGGTTATGAGCTTGAGCCGAAAGAACTGGAGCCAGGTCTGATTGTTGGTGCCTGTTCGAAATGTAATGGTACCTTGGTATCACTGATGAACTATCGCTATTGGGCGGATCAGCAGGGCAGTCACGCGTTAGCTGAGCCGCTCGAAAACGATGACGTATCGGAAGCTGAAGATAATGCAAAGGCTCAGGTCTGTCCCAAATGTGCCAAGTTGATGACAAAGTTTCAGATCGGTGCGGAATCTTCGAACCGCTTGGACCTTTGTACGGGATGTGATGAGGCATGGCTCGATAAGGGTGAATGGAAGTTATTGAAGCAACTGGATCTGGCAGATAAATTGCCCTCAATTTTTACCGACGCCTGGCAACGTAATATCCGGTTGGCGAGGCAGGAAAAACTGCACAAGCGACGATACGAAAAATTGTTGGGAACTGATGACTTCACAAAACTGAATGAATTCAAACAATGGCTCGAACTGCATCCTGAAAGAGAACAAATTAAGCAGTATTTGATAACGAAACTGGATTAGCGGATTAAACAGGCAAAGCGAAATGATTGAACTCAGAGAGTGGGTGTCTGCCATCATTTTCTGTACGGGCGTTGCAGGTATCTGTGTGCTTGTTGCCAACGAACTGACTTGGTCACTTGTTTGGGCTAGCGTACTGTGCTTTGTATTGGCTTATTTGATCTGGCCAAGCAAAAGGAAAGGGCAGCGGCATGATGACAATCGGTTGGCTGACATACTCGAAATACTGATTGAGTTTCCCATGGAGCTTTTTAGTTGGTTGATTCGCTTTTTGGGACGTCTTCTCGGCAGCAAAGGCGAAGGTATCGATATTGACATTTAAAAGGATCATTCTGCGTTTTGAG
Organism: Oleiphilaceae bacterium; assembly: GCA_965230795.1. Lineage (GTDB taxonomy): Bacteria > Pseudomonadota > Gammaproteobacteria > Pseudomonadales > Oleiphilaceae > PZPK01. The sequence goes on from OZ246020.1 coordinate 1,595,428, forward strand.
TAAACATACGAGAATTGAAGAGTTCCTTTGCGTTTCGTTTGAAGATTTCAAGCTCTCCCAGGGCGAGAAATATTCGTTGAGAGAGCTTTTGGATAACTTGGGAGACAATGAGCTGTTGTCGTTTGCCCGTAATAAGGCCTTTGATTTATATCGGGAGTACCATATTGCCGAGTCTGGGGATTCTCTGCAGGGTCTCAACTGGTTGGAGAAAGTTATCAAAACGATCGATAACGTCAGGCTAAACAGCATCGAGTCCAACTCTTACGCGTATTTTAGTCCAGGTCCTGAATGCGCCAGGCAGATCATCAACTGCTTGCATGGCGCAAGAGAAACCATTGATATATGCGTGTTTACGATCTCCGACAATCATATTACTGACGCGATTCTATCAGCACACGAGACTGGGAAGAGTGTTCGCATCGTGAGTGATAATGATAAAGCAAAAGATAGTGGCTCCGATATTTACTATCTGGCTGAAAAAGGTGTGCCGGTCCGGCTAGATAAAAGTCCCTACCATATGCATCATAAGTTCGCGATTTTTGACCAAAATCTGCTGATCAATGGCAGCTTTAATTGGACTCGAAGTGCCACCATGAAGAACGAAGAAAATATAACCGTTCTGCATGATTCAGGCTTGATCGGCTCTTTTTTATCTTCCTTTGAGGAATTGTGGTCAGAGTCGAAAGATATATAGATCGACCTGTACAAGGGAGCGTATATGAAAACCAAATTGACTCTAATTGTTTTATTGGTCGCGTTACTATCTGGATGCGACAAAATAAACCGGGCTAGCCGCACTATGGATACAGTGCTTGGTGGTGATTTCAAAGTCTACGTGTTGGGGATCGATAAACCATTTGTCGTCAACAATGGAAAAGTAACGTCGATACCGGAAAAGGGTTACTACGTTTTTTACCCGGTGATCGATGGTAGGGAACGCTTGGTACAATCCCCCATTCAGATTACGACCATTGTAAAAATGGACTAATGTAAGTCACCGGGAACGTGTATGATCTTGTCGTATGTCTTGCTCAAAAGAGAATTCCTAAATTATGGGTTCATCTCTTTTTGACTGGTTTTATATTGTTCTACCGGAATGATCCGGTACCCGTCTGCAATGTCTTTAATCAATACACCCATGTTGCTAATTTTCTTCATGCTGTAAATGTATGCGATCAGAAGCACCAGAGCCAATATGCATAGCCCCGCAATGGAAATGACTATCCACAGTTCAATTTTGGAAACTAGCGGAGATATCGTTTCTTCTTTTATCTGAGCTAGTGAGTTTTGCAGTATCTTTGCAGCGGGTTTTTCAGTCTCTCTGATTGTGTTGGGAAGATTGTGTATTGTTGCATTGAGCTGCTTGCTGATGGCACCAACTTTATCCGCAAGTTCATTGATCAGTAAAAGTTGTTCGGGTGAACGGTCTCCCAGGTCTGCGGATATAGTGTTCAATGCTGTAGCAAGTTCATTGGTCGCTTTCCTGAGAATCACTCCGGATTCTTTGAGTTCCTTTATCTCGATATGGATCGATACGTATTTAGCTTCATCGTTTCCTTCGATCATGTTGCCATTACTTTCCGCTATAGAGCTGATGGATACAAAAGTCAGCGCTACCAGCATCAGGTGTTTCTTGATCATTGAGAATGCTCCGTTGTTTACGCTGGATTGAAAGAGCGGGAATCATCGACCGTTATTGTGCCTAGTGCTGGCGTGGAAAGGTCTAAACCTTCGCTGATTGAGGCGGCATAAACCGCTTCGTTCACTTTATAGACTGATCCCATTAAGTGTTTCCGTATTTTGGCCGTAACTTTGGTGTTGGGGATGCGCTCTAGGTAAATCCAAAGCGTATATTCGAGAGCGAAATCTCCCGCATTGGTCATTGCCCATTCGAAGCCTCGACTGGAGTTAACAGTTATGTCGGGCTTCTCCTTGCTGGCCTTCTGGGCCTGAGTGAACATACGATCAACTCGCGAGGTGAATGCCATTAGTTGCTTACTTCTTTCTTCTTTGCTTTGACCTTCAAATGTTGGGTAGCCGATTTTGTATTTGAGAGCCTGGCGAATACCATCTGTACTGGCAATGCGACTCAAGTTGTCGATCTTATTGCGAATAAACTGGTTGTTACGTATCAGCGTTCTGTGATTGTTTCTTACGTCATACAGAATGACATAGATAAGTGTCACTTTGCTGATAACGTATTCGTCGGGATGGCCATCAACAAGAACGACATCGCCATCTACCAGCATTTCGGTATTGAGAATAATGAGCCCGCTAATGATATCTGGTGCCCAAATGCTGCTGGTAAAGGCGAGAAAAGCGAAGACGATACCGAAAATTCCGGTTGTTTCCAGCATGCTGTCAGCACCCCATATTTTTATCAGGGTGTATATCGTCGTAAGTACGATGACCATCAATAGAATGATGTCGACCAGACGACTGCTGTAACTGTCCAAATACATGGTAGTGCCATCAAGGCTTTTTTCTATTCCGAAGCGTTTGCGCGACAGGTAGCAGCAAAGGCTATAAGCGAACAAACCGCCATACACTGTCATCAGGCTGAGGCCCACACGGATGAAGTAATGCTCGTAGCTTTTGTTCAGGCCCAGAAAAGTGAGATCGATGGCGTGGAGAATTAATACCAGAATATTAAGAGCTCTGAAGATACTGACTTTGGTCTCGTTTTCCTTGTCAGGATCGATGAGTCTCACGATAGGGCGAGCGCAAACCAGCAAGCCAATATTCAGGAGAAATACTGTGAGGTGCAGCAGCCATTGAGTATGACTCAGAGAAGGCAGAAAATCGGTAAGTGTATCCAAAACTTCAAAGCTCCTTGTTTTTGTAAATCACAGTATTCCTTTTGGAAGCTGGGCGCAGTAGTGAGTAAGGTCCTGCATGTCCCGCTGTCTTTATCATTACCCGTTTACTCTTGCATCGTTGAGACATAGCGCTTTTAAAAGTCGATAAACAAGGTGATATCGAAGGCTGGTTTTGGTTTATCTAAATTAGACAAAAACGCTAGACCACAAAAATTATCTTAGATGGCATTGGATTCCGACCATTCCCTGAGCTGCTCCAAAATGTCGAGGGCGGAGCGACCGAAGTCGCTTAATTCGTAGGTGACGGCCACAGGTCGCTCGTTGATGACTTTTCGAATCACCATGTTTCTGGCTTCCAGTTCTTTCAGACGCTGATCAATCATTTTCTTGCTGGCGCCGCCCAGCATGCGGGTCAGATCATTGAATCGCACCGGTCCGTCTTTGAGGTGATAGATGATGGAGCCGGTCCACTTACCGCCGATAATGCGCATACCACGCTCGACCGAGCAGGGTTCCATGCAGGCGTTCAAAACTTTTTTTCGTCCTTTACTATCTGTTTCTACTCGAGATTTCAACGAAATTCCCTCATAAGTAACCAGGTTACCAAAAGTATACTAATTGATTTAGATCTACAGGTAACCAAAATATACCACTGGTTGACGAGATATTCCATGTTCAATAATCGAGGACAATCTATGAGTAACATTCTGATCATCAACGCCCACCATCACTATCCCTTTTCCGAAGGCAAGCTGAATGCGGCGCTCGTTAATACGGCGCAGGAACTGTTGAAAGCCTCGGGGCACTCGACGCGGTTGGTGACGATTGATGAGGGCTGGCAAGTGGAACAGGAGCTGGAAAATCATCGCTGGGCGGATGTGGTGCTGTTGCAGACGCCGGTGAACTGGATGGGGGTTCCGTGGACCTTCAAGAAGTACATGGATGAAGTCTATACCGCAGGGATGGATGGGACGCTGTGCCACGGTGATGGCCGTAACTCGGATTCGCCCAAACAAAATTACGGCACCGGTGGCACCTTGAAGGGTAAGAAGTACATGTTGTCACTGACCTTTAACGCGCCGGAAGAAGCATTTAACGATCCACAGGAATATCTGTTTCAGGGTAAGAGTGTGGATGATCTGTTTTTTCCCATGCATATGAATTTCCGCTTTTTCAATATGGAAGCGCTGGAGACTTTCGTCTGCTACGACGTGATGAAAAACGCGGATACGGAAAACGACATGAAGCGTTTTGCTGGTCACCTTCAAGCGCACTTTTAATTCCAGAAGGGATAGCGGCTCAGCATCTGTGAGCCGGATTGAGAGCAAGTCTGAATAACATTTGAAGACCAACAGGACATTTAGATGTTTACCTACCATGGTTTGAATTCTGCCCCGGAGCAATCCCGACCACTTGTCGAGCAGTCACTAAAAGGCTTCGGGATGTTGCCCAATCTGCACAGGATTCTGGCGGAAGCACCGGCCACCTATCAGGCCTATATCACAACATTTGAGCTGTTTATGAAGCAGACAACACTCAGCCCATTGGAGCAGCAGGTGGTATTCATGACTGCCAATTTTGAAAACAACTGCCATTACTGTGTGCCAGGACATACCGGATGATGCACGCGGGTAAGATGCCGGAAGCCGTCATTGAAGCACTTCGGGAGGGGACACCAATATCGGACGAGAAATTACAGGCTCTGCATGATTTTGCCAAAGCCCTGCTGGACCAACGTGGTCATATCGGAGATGACAAGCTTCAAGCATTCTTAGATGCCGGCTACAGCAAGCGACAGGCTTTGGAAGTATTGACCGGTCTGGCCGCGAAACTCATTTCCAGCTTCACCAATGCCCTGGCGCATACGAAGCCGGACCAGGTATTTCAGCAATATGCCTGCACGCATCCGAGTGAGCGATAACAGATCATCTGTTGGCAGGCAACGAGAAGAGTAGGGTGATGAGCGATACAACACCAATGCGATGGGCTGGAAGCTGGTATCCCAATTATTGTACCGCAAATTGCAATGGCGACCAGTTATCGGAAGCGCTGCAATCCAACGCCCACTTTTTCTATGATCGGAGGGTAGTCGATATTGATGACGAGCTGCCGAAACGGGGGTGAAGGACAAGCGGGGATGTGGGCATCCATATCCTTGAGATAAGTACTGCTTGAACTATTTGTACGGTAACTGTGGTAACACCAGGAAACTTGAACTTGATCAAAACAGAATTTCTTTCACTTTTGTAACATAAGGCCCGCTTGCAGTTGGCTCCGCTATTCGGTGTCTAAAGGACGAGCAATAACAATAACCAGGATGACCGAATGTAAGGGGAGATTATGCGGTTCCTATTCCTTTCTTTTTTTATGCCTTTCTTTTTTGCTCTGACTGCCTGTAGCGGTGGTGGAGGCGGGAGCTCAGACAACAGTAATGCAGTGAAAACTGATACCGCTGTGCGCTTCCAGGGGCCGGCAAATGAACCGGCATTGATCCAGCAAAATTTTACATACAACGATATGCCCGTAGAGCTGAACTCTCGCACGCTGGGCTTTATTTATGATCAGGAAAGAAGGTCTTTGAGTTTTGAAGCGGATAAATCGGGTACGGTTGCCATTGTCCTGTCGAGCGACGCGGAAGACTTGGATCTGGAAATCACGTCGTTTGATCTACAGAAATACAGCTATTCCTTCACTTCCGATGAAGCAGTGGTGTTTGAGGCAAAAGCGGGCACTGTATACAGCATCGTGATTACATCATTTAATGGCGGGGGTAATTATTCGCTAAAGGTCGTACAAGGTAATCGAGAATCGTTAGGTTTGCGCGACAACGAGTTATATGTACTTGCTTCGGGTAATGGAGAAGAGTCCTGTATATACGGTGATGGAAGAAGAGAAGTCTACCCATTCATTGCAACCTACGACTATATCTTCAATTTAGAAACGGGAGCGCTAAGGTTCTATTCAGAAGTATTGGACTATGATGTCGAACCGGAAGGCACCTTCGAGTATTACGGGTGGAGTGAGTATCCGGAATCTTTGCAGGGTTACAGGCTATATCAATACGCCGCTGAGCAGGGGTTTCATGGGCAGGAATTCTGGGTTTACTCTTATGATGGAGCAGTGCCGGAGGAGACAGTAGAGTGCATGGGTGAGGCATCATTTTCCGCCGACACCTTGCTCTGACAATCCGTCGATAATCAAGCCTAGCCGGGAGGTTGTGCAAAGTAGCTAGTTCGTTGCTTCGATTGCTACCATCCACTCTTGCGACAAGCCCCGAACGGTATACGAGGCTTATTTTGTTCTTGGTAGCAAGGGGCGGATTACTCGGGTCTGTGACCATCGCCCTTCGGGCCATCGTCACTGCGTTCCGATGTTGTCTCGCAGTCTTTAAAATCAAGACTGCTCGGCTCGAACACTCCGGCCGAGAATCGTAGATTTTCGTCGTTCGACTGCACGTAAAGCTTTGCTTTGCTTTACAGGCGTTTGTCTAACCCTTCGTCGGTTCTCATCCGCATGCAAAAACAAAAAAGCCCCGTACGGTATACGAGGCTTATTTTGTTCTTGGTAGCAAGGGGCGGATTCGAACCGCCGACCCCAGCATTATGAGTTTTAATTTGAAAACATAACTTTTTGATATTTATAGTTTTAGGTTGTGGCGATCGTACCAACTAACTGGAACTTACAGCAACGAGCTGCAGCGCTAACCCGCAAAATTCACGCATGAATTTGGGAATCCTCTTGGTTCTATAATTAAGATATCGAGTTATTCCTTGATATAAATCCTAGAAGCTTTTTTCTGTTGTTTTGACACCTGAGAAAATCATCTTTTTTGAAGTGTGCCAATTACTTGGTTGGTCTATCCATTGATCGGTCATATCCATACTTCGCTCTCGACTAGGGCATTGTAAACGAAGTGCTAAAACCGATAACTCATTGCCACCTGGATACCATCTTCTTTAGGAGCGACTCTGACTTTTTTAGAGTTGATCTTTTTCCCTGTAATCTTTTCGATCGCCCATGAAGTTATAGCCATTCCATGCCAATAGACCATGTTCTTTTGGAAACGCTCACGTTTGGAGTATTTAGGCTTCTTGAGCTCCCAGGCATTGTATTGGGCCATACTTAAAAACGATGTTCCCATTATTATGCTCTGTGTTTCGTTCTCGCCCGCGGCAAAGGCGAGAGGAGAGAGTAGGGTGCATACCCAACCGTAACCCTCTGGATGAGAGGCTGCCGAGGCAGCGTTGGCGGCTATGATCCCCTCCATTAGCGTGAACCCCAGTATGGCTTGTGGCAGGGAGAGTTCTTGCTTTTCTTGTCCGTTCGCCCAAGACGATGAACCAAAGAAAATCACCACAATAAGAAAAATATGTTTCATACAGACCTCATGAGAGTGTGAGACCCGGTGTTGCGGCCTCACAATTAGATGTTTTCAAGAAGGGAGACGGGATTTGTGCTTCAGCCGCTCAAGGACAGCTTGTGCATCATGTTTTCCAGAGCGTATACCGGCCGATTTGACGCGTTGGTCCAAATCTTCTCCTTCGAGAGATTGGTCCACAGCGAGTAGCGCGTTGTTCAATGTTTGGTTTCGATGCTGTCGCTCTTGAATCGAACGAAGAGATTCATTGAGTTCAGTCAAAGCGCCATTTAAGCCCACCTGGCTTTTGCCATAGTTAAAACCAGATAATCGTTGCATCTCATTTGCCTTCAAAAGAACAAGATGTTGCTGATGGTTCCGGGTGACTCTGACCGCGTTCTTCAGATCTTTCTCTGTCCGATCTTCTAGAGCGTGAAGCTGCGAAAGTCGGTTTCTCATACTGCCAAGCGCGTCTTCGTCTTCAGCGATTTGCTCTGCCAAGGCATGGGCGAGCTCTGTGTCTTTCTCCAGCGCTTCCAGAGTTTGGGATTCGCGTCTTACGATTTCTGCCTCCTTTTCCTCTATTGAATCTTGTACGAGCGATATATCCGCTTTAATAGATGCCAGGTAATGTTTGCTCTGTTTGATCAGCGCTAAGGTCTCCCGTATTTCCTGCTCGAAGATCGGTATATCATTTCGGTTAATGAGCTCACGGACGGGCTCTTCCACTTTAGTTCGCATTAACAGTCTGAGTTTTGAATAGGTCGTCATGGTTTACTCCGAATACTCTTTCATTAGTTGTTGGGCTTTAGCATCTGAGATGCGGTTAATGAGTCTCTCGCTCTCGTGCTGATCACGCATGGTCTTTGATAGGGTGATTGTGCTGCTGACAAGGAACAGTGCACACAAGGAAAAATAGGCCTTGACGATAAAGTCGATCGGGCTCAGAACTATACCGCCCAGCATCGCGCATAAAGCGATAGCGAAAGATGCTTTGACGAAGAACAGCCATCCGGCTGAATTGCTTTGGATTTGTTCGTTCATGGTTGTGTTGTCTCCTCTAATTGACAGGTTTAAGGTATTTATATGCAGGACGTAATCCAACAAAAAGGAAAAATGGAGCGCTAGAAGCTACAATAGGTATTGAAATACGATACCTATGAGGCGATGAAGACAATATGGCGCAAACGACGACGATGCTCCGGGCATTAAAGCGTCTTCTTAAGCGACACGGCTACCGGTATTCAGATGTAGCGAATACGCTCAAAATCAGTGAATCACGCGTGAAATACCTTTTTTCTCAGGAAGACTTTTCACTTAGACGCATAGACGCGATCTGTCAGATGATGGGGATAGAAATGAGTGATGTATTTGCCGAGATGAGAGAGTCGGAACAGATCAAGTCACTCACTATGGAACAAGAAAGAGAACTAGTTTCAGACACGTCCCTATTGCTTGTGGCGAATAGTGTCCTGAATCTATGGAGCTTCGAAGACATTGTTGGCACCTACAATTTTGAAGAAGCAGAGTTGATTCAGCATCTAGCGAAACTAGACCGTCTTAAGCTGATTCATTTGTTGCCAAAGAATCGAATCAAGCTACTTGTGGGACGCAATTTTAGTTGGATAAAGAATGGACCTATCAATCAGTTCTTTGAGGAGCAAGTGAGAAAAGAGTTCTTTGATTCGCGTTTCAACGGGCCGGGAGAGAAACGCATGTTTTTGGTAGGGATGCTTTCCAGAGAATCGAATGCCATTTTTCAGAGGAAATTGAACAACCTCTCTGATGAATTTCATTCGTTGCACTATGAGGATGAAAAGCTACCCGTATCCGAACGTTTTGGAACCAGTGTTGTTGTGGGTATGAGGCTATGGGAGCCTGCGGAATTTGAAGCGCGAAGGAAAAATAAAGATGTTCGTGAATTCTGACTCAATAGTTGCGCAAGATCTGTTGGTACATGTCGTGACTATAAATTTGTAGAAGCTTTTTTAGTCAGCAGTTGAAAGACTTTGAGCGAGTAATTTGACCGTTTGGTTTTTCCATTTTGAACTCCGACACAAGAGCGAAAACGCGAAAGTGCTAATCTTCTTCATGATATTTTTGTCGGAAAACTGAAGCGGGAGTTTAGCAAAACGTGAACAAGGGAATCGCAAATCTGATAAGGATCATTGTTTTTTTGGTGTTTGCCTGGGGATCAACGTTGGCCTATGCGTCAAGCGAAAAGGGTGCAGACTCTGAGACGGAAACCGATCGAGCTGAAGCATTGGCTAACAAAAAAGCCTCGCTGGAAAAGCAGTACGGAGCGCACGCAAATAAGGTTTCCAAAGAGTTTGTTTTGGAGCGTGATCAGGAGGGCATGAAAGGTTATTGCCGAACGAACACGAAGTCTGGCTTTAAATACTGCAAAATTGAGGCATTGTTGGAGACAACGGTAGACGAATTGATGGGCATCAACACCGATCCTGAAGGCCTTAAGGAATGGATGACTACCGTGGCGTATTCTAATCAGATCGAGAGGCTGAGCGATACCAACTATGTGAATCATCTCCGCTATGATGTTCCATGGCCATTCCAAGACAGAGAGTCGGCGACCCGTTCCATTATCAAAGGATTCGGTAATGGAGGAAAAAGAATCGAATTCAAAACAGTCAAAAATGCCATCGATGTTTTGCCGAATAACGTGGAAATGGAGTTGGTCATCGGCTACTGGCAGTTTGAGCCAGTAGATCAAGGAGTGGTCAATGTTGAATATGCAACAATGGTAAATCCTGGGGGAAATCTAGAACCGATTTTCTACAATCTCGAGGCATTGAATATTGCCTGGGAGACCATGAAAGGGTTGAAGCGAGTGATTGACAGCGGAAAGTATAAGAATCAGAGATTGGTTCGAAAGTAATTTGTTTTTTGAACGTTTGTAATGACCTAGAGAACATACACACAACCGTATAGCACATTCAATAGTTTTACTCTGCACGCATTGCAGTTGAGGCTTCCATTAATTAAAGATCTTCGATATTTTTTCTTAACTCAATCAGCTGATCAAATAGTTCCTCTCTGAGACATAGAGCTTTTGACTTTAGATCTTGCAATTCTTTTGTGTTCTCAAGGTCAACCGGATTAATCGGCGCGAGGGCTTTCCGAATGTGTTCAAATTTGTCAATGACGGGAGGTGAAAAATAGACTCTTACATACGCACCATATTTGCTAATACCAGCACTTAAAGCACGGGCGTCGGCCGCCAGCTTTTGAATTTGCGATTCCGAGCGGTCAGGCGAATTCTTGATTAGAATAATTTTCTCACAATGATCTATAAACTGGGAAATTGTGGCGATTAGTTCAGAGGAAGATTCGATTTTTTTGTCAAAATATTTACTGCTTTGTTCGCTCTCAAATTTGAGTTGCCAATATTGGTAGTTTAAAACACCTAGTACCATCCCCGTGAATAGAACTAGGATTGATTTTTCGATCAACATTTTGCCGATTTCGTAAAATCTTTCATCTGATTCGGAAAGCAGATCCGCAAACCTGTAAATTTGCGTTTTTATTCTAGAAAATTGAGCGTTTACCCTGTCAAATAGTGTCATACTGGTTTCTCAATTCTGTTTTGTTTGACCATCAAAAAATGATGACATTAGTGTTTTTCATTTAATCCAGTTATCCAAGAATATACAGATATACCGTGACCTCCCCCCGAAAAATAGAACCATGACATGGATGAGATTTCCGGTTACTTTAGCCAAAAGGAAATCTCAATATGAAGAAAAAGCGTTACACAGAAGAACAGATCATTGGTGCGATCAAAGAGCATGAGTCGGGCGTAAAAGTTGACGACATATGCCGCCGTATGAATATCTCCACGGGCACGTTTTACAACTGGCGGTCCAAGTATGCCGGCCTGGAAGTGAACGAAGCCAAGCGATTAAAAGAGCTGGAAACGGAGAATAACAAGCTCAAGAAACTGCTCGCGGAGAAGCTCTTAGAGAACGAGGCCATGAAAGATGTGCTCTCAAAAAAGTGGTAAAGCCTGCGAGCCGTAAAGGCATTGCGACTCATCTGGTCTCGGTACATCGACTGAGCGAGCGGCGCGCTTGTTGGCTTGCGAGTATTAGCCGAACAGCCTATCGCTATAACCCGATACCGCGGACGGATCAAGCGCTCAGAGCACGTTTGATTGAGCTTGCAGGCAAACATCAGGGACTCGGTTATGAGATGCTGCATGGCATGCTCAGGAACGAAGGACTCGTCATCAACGAGAAGCGCACCTATCGGCTTTACAAGGAGGAAAACCTTCAGCTACGTATCCGCAAGAGAAAGAAGCTGAAACGACCACGACAGCCTATCATGGTTCCGATTTACCCTAATGTCCGCTGGTCGATGGATTTTGTTTCAGACCAGCTTAGCAACGGGCGAAGGTTTCGCGTGCTGAATGTAAAAGACGATTATTCAAAGGAACTCATTGGTCAGCTGACAGCGTACTCGATTTCTGGCCAGCAGGTTGCCAGGTTCCTTGATCAGCTCATCGACCAACGTGCAGCACCGGACCAAATCACGTGTGATAACGGGACCGAGTTTACCTGCAAGGCGATGTTCTTCTGGCAGAAAGAATCAGGGGTAAAGCTGGCATTTATCCAGCCAGGAAAGCCAACACAAAATGCGTTTGTAGAAAGCTTGAACGGAAAATTTAGAAACGAGTGTCTCAACAGGCATTGGTTTCGGAGCTTGGACGAAGCGAAAGAAATCATCGATGAGTGGCGACACCATTACAACCATGAGCGACCACATAGCGCTCTAAATTTTATGCCTCCGGCAGTGTTTGCAGCGAGGGCAGCATGATGGAAATTTCATCCAAAGCGTGGTTCTAAACAGGGGTGGAGGTCAAGTGGTGCCCAAGTAAAGCGGGAAGTCGAAATATGAAGCATTCTAATTTAGCTCCCAGAATACTTCGGGTTCGCGATGCCAGAAATTACTGTGGGATGTGCGAGCGATTGTTTAATCGGCTAATTAGGCCCTATCTCACTGAAATTGTGATCGGAATTCAGGGCGTTGGTTTTGATCGTATTGAATTGGATTGCGTACTGGAGGATTATATTCAGCGGTACGGTCGCCCTCCTAAAGCGAGACTTGAGGAGAACGACAAATGCAGAAAAGAAAACAAGCAATTGCTGGCCTATACAAAAGGAAAGGTGTCTGGCACATCGACAAAACGATTGGTGGAGTCAGAATTTGCGAAAGCGCTAGAACGAGTAAAAAGGAAGAGGCCGAACGTTTCTTAGCAAAACGGATGGAAGAGCATCGTCTGGCAAGCGTTTATGGTGTGCGTCCCAAGCGGGTGTTCAGGCAGGCTGCGACATACTATTTGAATGAGCATGCTCACAAGAAGAGTATTGATCGTGATGCCCAAGACTTGAAGTTGCTTGATCCTTGGATAGGTGAACTTGAACTTCCGAAAATCCATGATGGAACGCTTAAAGCATTCATCGACGAAAGGAAAAAGCAGGGAGTAAAGTCTCTTACCGTTAGGCGAAGTCTAGCCGTGGTTCGAAGGATACTAAACCTAGCTGCGATGAAGTGGAGAGACGAATACGGTTTGACTTGGTTGGAAGCTCCGCCGATGCTGACTTTTCCTGATTGGGGGGATAGGAGAGAGCCTCACCCGATCACATGGGAAGAGCAAACATTATTCTTCGAAGCTCTGCCAGAGCATCTTCGTGAGATGTGTTTGTATAAGGTGAACACTGGCTGCAGGGAGCAAGAAGTGTGTCAGCTTCGTTGGGATTGGGAGTTTGAGATTCCAGAGTTAAACACATCTGTGTTCGTGCTTCCGGGCTCGTTAACTAAGAATAACAAGGAGCGTGTTGTGGTTCTTAACTCGGTCGCTCGGGCCGTCATTAATCGACAGCGAGGTAAACATCCGGACCGGGTGTTTACCTATAAGGGAAGGCCCACCAATTCCATGAAGAATTCAAGTTGGAAACGAATTCGGAGTGAGCTGGGTTTGGAGGCGGTGAGATTACACGATCTTCGCCATACGGCAGGTCGCCGGTTAAGGGCGGCAGGGGTTTCTCTGGAGACCCGTAAAGATATATTGGGACATGAGGGTGGCAATATCACCACGCACTATTCGATGCCTGAAATTCAGGAGTTGATTGATGCGGTGGAGAAGATTGCATTTGAGCCAAAGCACTCAACGCCATCCCTTCGAGTAATTCGTATCGGGGGAATGTCCCGCAAAACTCCCGCAAGGGAAATAAAAAAGGCCTAGCCGAATGGGCTAAGCCTTTGAATCTCGTGGTAGCAAGGGGCGGATTCGAACCGCCGACCCCAGCATTATGAGTAACACGGGTCTACGTAAGTAGTTGATTTATATAAAGCGGGATGCCGCGAACCATACCAACTATCAACAACTAACGATAACCGCACATAACAAAATCACGCAGAATTAACGCAAGAGGTTTTAGCGCGAAGCATCGTTACAGGCGAATGCAGTGCCGCGGAATGAGTTAAGCATCAGAGCCATGTTAGGTTTTATTTAAGTCGCCCAGAAAATTTCTTGTAGATCTATATCTAAATCCGCATCCCTCGGTCGATCATTTACTGTTCCAGTAAATATAATCTTAGAGCCTACTTTCAGTTGATGAAGCAGTTTTAAGACCTGAGGCTCTTTGACATGTAAATCTATAACCGTGTCGTCGGATATGACCTTTATTTTGTGATCAGACAAAGGGCTCTGTTCTTCGTATATAGCAGCCTTCCATGTAACGTTTTTTCCATTAAATTTTGCTGGTTCTCTGACGTTCTTTCTAATCAACTCAGGACTTAGCTCACTAAACTTAACTTGGCTAATATCCTTCAAGAGAATATGTTCTCCTATAACAAAGTGACGAATTTCAGATATAGACGAAATCAAGCTTCCAGTACCAATGATAATGCCTGCAATCAATGCCACGGCCGCGATCGGTTTTATATTTAGCAACCGATTTACCATCTGTTCCTTTTTATCCATAAGTAAAATCCCTCTTAGTCTGTTATCGAAACCAATAACTCCTAGCTTATAGGAGCATCATAAAAAGCCCGGAGCGTAGGCGATTCCTGTGCAGCCAATTGTTAGATTGCATATCTGACCTCCATCCCGGTTTAGAACCACGCTTTGGATGAAATTTCCATCAAGCTGCCTTGGCTGCGAACACAGCCGGAGGCAAAAAATTAGAGAGCTGTGCGGACCCGCATGCAGGGTGTTGTGGGGACCGGGGGCTAGATACCCCCGGTTACCCGATTAACACGGCAGCAGAGCCGCCAAACCGGAAAGGAATGGCGTGAAAACAGTAATGTGTGAAGATATATTTTGCATGAAGTCCTTGTATACTTCCGAAAAATTACCATTCTCATGCGCAACTGCCAACGCCTGCGTATTATCTATAAGCTTTTGCGAATCTTCATCTCGAAGCCCAGCAGATTTAATAGCCTGGATCATTTCACTGAAAATTTCAGGTTCATTGTAAGACTGACTAACTGTAGCAGTAGCATTATCTGAATTGATATTAATGCTTGATCCTGAGACCCCTGATACGTTGATCGTTTGCTGTTTATCACCCATGATTTCGATTCCATTTTCTAGTTTGTATAGATTGCTAGACTTGAGTAAGTTTAATGTAACTCTTATTGCCGCCAGAACTTTCTCTTGCTTTTTAAAAAGATGATACATTTGGTCGACAGACCAAAGCCTAACGTCATTCTTTTTACAAACTTCTACGGCTATGTCAGGTATTTGTTCATCGTAATTGCCAAATACCCAAGTACCATCAAATCCTTCAACTACAGAAGTCAACGTGGGGAACCTGCTGAAGTCATAGTTTATTTCAGCCAATGTTCCTTCCATATAGATAGCCATATCACGCCCTGTACTATATAGGGCTTCAACTTTGTATCTTTCCGTATGCGGAACTCTAGATATAAATCTGAAATCTTCCTGATTCTTGAGGTGACTCCAGAACTTGTTGTGCTCTGAAAACTCCTTAGAAAACGACAGCAATCTGGCTATATATGAAGACACTTCTTCAAAGTCTTTTCTGATTTCCAATTCATGCCTCAAATTTCGTATTAGTGTTAACAGTGTGTTTAACGGACCCTTCGGTCCGCTAAACACTTTTTAGGAGCTGCTTGGCTTCTGATATGAACACTTTTACATTCCACAAAAGCTTTACACCTTTCCAGTAAGTTGTAGTCAAATAACTCAGGTTTTCCTGAACTTCCCTTTAAGAGGGTGATTAGCTCCCGGAAGTCTAACAAATTGAAAAAGGCACCGGTTGATTGAATGGCATCAATGAGCAGGTTCTCTACTTCACTCCAGTCACCTGAGTGATGCAACTCTGTTACCAATACAATGCAGTGGGGAGCGTTTTCCCTCTCGATATTAAGCTCGTTTCCTTCCGCATCAAAGATTGCATCCCCTCTGGCAATAGCTTTGTAAGCTCCGACCAGCTGACCAATGGCTTTCTTAGCCTGTTTTTGAACACCAAGCACTCTCCTTTCTAGGCTTCTATCTAAACCCATCCTTAGTATAGATAAGTCCTTAGCTTCAATCAGAAAGCTGCCATATTGGTAAAAAGCAAGCACATCTGTAAGCTCTCGTGTCTTTTCCCCTATTTTTACCTGTGGGCTCTTGTATAAGGTTAATGGAAAAACAGATTCAAGTGATGCCCATATAGCCCTTTCAAAGATTTCACCTTCTTCTGGCTCATTTAGAACTACAGAATGACTTTCTCGAAAGCCAATGAAAGTATTATTGTTAATTCTCCAAGGCTCGATGCTTAAAGATATTGTTGAGAATGGAATTTCTACAGCATTAGGGCACGTTCTTGTTTTGTCAGTAGAATAATCAAAACAGTCTAATGACAAGGAGCATGCGTTATCAAAACTGCCCACGTACAATGCTTCTATATCACCGAGTAATTTTTTTGCTCTATCTGAATCACTATCTGTGACTGAGACGTTACTCCAGGCAACACATACATCCATTTCATTAAAAAGAAAAACTGGCGAGGATCTCGCTTCCAGAAACTGCTCTATAGCTTGATGCTCCTCTTCATGTCGCACTGCACCAGATATGAATAATGCAGCATCAGGAATATCAAAAATTCGAATTCCTGAACACAGGTAGGAGTCTTTCAAACCAAATATAATTTCTGCACTACATCCTTCCAAGAGGGCCTTTATTGATGGTGTTGGTGCTTTTATTAATATTGCTATCTCTCTCCCATCATTTGCAGGAACAACCCATAGAGAGGCCGCCTCTGAACGCATTTCTTTATGAACTCTTTCACTTGGCATATGCATGCAACTGATGGGCTCCTAACGCCCGCATTTGCGGCTAGCTTGAAGCGCAGCGTAAAGCCAGTCAGACAACATGCGTTTGTTAGGCATTTTCTATCTTATTTCTCGGAATAAATCTTAATTCGATATCAGCAGGACACCGATCAGTTTTCTTCTTCATCATGTGCTTAACTTTTGAAAGTTCTGCCTCATCAAAATAGTAAACCACTGCGAGAATTAGCTTGAATTTTGACTCAAAGAATCTATCGGCAATGACTGCCTGATACAAAATCCTATCTAGAATCATCATTAAGGAATGCGGGGTTCTGAGAGCCTTAACCTCCAAGAAGGTAAATTTACCGGAAGGTGCTTGTAAAAATGCGTCAAAGTTTGCTTCAGTTTCGCCAATACCAACATTATTTTCTGCTTCAACTTTTAGTTCCGCTGCAATTTTATTTATAACTGCACTTTCTATATTCTTGAGCTCTTCTCGGAATTCACGATGTGATTGCTGGCGTGTCTCTCTTTCAGAGTCATCTGGGCTACGACTTTCTTGTTGAGGTCTAGAATTGTTTTCTGTAGTAGTTTCACCAAGGGATTCGGAAACTTCTTTTTCAAGCTTTTCCTCTTGCTCTTCAGGCGAGAGGGTTCTTAAAAAAGATTTGTCATCTTTGAAGTCGCCTGGTGCGTAGAGTTTTCCATGATGATTAGTCACTAATTTATAAAAAGTAATCAGCACTAAAATCGGGAAAACCACAATAAAAATAATTATTGGCCATCTCTCAGCCACAGTAAGCTTATCTGCTGCTGAATCCAATAACAGGCTAGCAAAGCCATAAATCAGAGATATGAATAATGCAATGATTCCCAGCGGGTTTCTTGCAAAATCCTTAGCTCCTTTTAGAAAATCCATACTTTAATCCTAGTGATGCCTAACAGTGTGTTTAACGGACCCTTCGGTCCGCTAAACACTTTATCTACGTTTTTCTCAGTTTAAGTTATTCTCAATATTATCAGGTGTTTATCCAAGCCGGTGAAACATTCATCATTGGAAAAGGCGGACCCTTTTAAAAAGATGTAGTACAAACAAAGCTACTGACGCAAATGCGATACGAAATACTGCCTGCTTCTCGATTAGGTGCGTTTTGTCACAGTGTTTGGGTGACCTATGCAAAGGACTTCCATCTATCAGCTTGATAGGGTGGAGAACCACAAATCAAATGGAGATTGATCATGGAACACGGAAAGCTCGCACTCACTCGAAAACCCAATCAAACCGTTTCTCTTCAATACAAAGACGAGACCGGCACCCTTCAAGAAATCACTGTTGCTATTAGCGATGTTCGCGGTAACCAGATCCGCATGGATATTGATGCTCCGAAATCTGTGACGATTTTGCGCGGAGAGTTGCTAGAGCGTCAGCTGACTTAACACTTTAGTCAACGCAAGAAAAATTGCCCTAAAATTAAGTGCTTATCCGTGAAGAGGTATTCACTTTTACGGCACGGATCGTGCCTCTTGTGCTCTCGCAGGGAAAATTGCCGTAGGATGCTGGCCTGACCATCTTTGTTTTCCTTGTACCAATAATTAAAAACAGGGAGTACAAAAGATGAAAAAAACCTTCATAGCGCTTGCGCTAATTCTTCAAGCCTCGTTTTCTCATGCGATCATAATTGATGGGAAGGAATGGCGGCACTTAATGCCCGACCCAACGTTTACGATACCTGGTGCCTACGGCTTTACTTGGAATGACTATGACGAATCGTTCAGCTCTGTAACCGGTCACTGTGAAGCAAACGATTGTATTGTTCGGGGCATTGATTACACCGGCTGGATATGGGCATCAATAGCGGAAGTAGATGCATTCATAACAACTTTCTATCCTGAAGGTGGATACTTCAGCGATACCGTTAGTTATGTTAATGCACCAGATGCTTCATTTCATGCCCTGCAAGCCGAAGATGTTGTCGGAAATACTTTCGAGTCAACATACGCCGGTGATGGGTTGCCGGACAAAGGACTTTTTATTAGTTCCGGACTTACTCGAGACACGAGCCCTACAGACTCAAACGTTGGTGGACGAGTGCAGGTGAGCGCATATTTTCATCCTCTAGATGGAACTGCGCATTCACAAAAACAATACGGGTATGTACCGAAAGACATGCCAGTAGATTCTATCGGAGCATGGTTTTACAAGCCGGTAGACGTACCTGAACCGGGTATGGTTTCTTTGTTCTTGTTAGGTTTGCTTGCCACTCGATCTATTCGAAAAAGAATGGTCTAGGGAATTGTTAACCCTTTGTATCGAACCATTTCCAGGTCAGGCTAATGGGAAGGGGTTGGTGCAGAGGGAAGAGCGAGTAGAAAGGCGGGTGATCGGTCGGTTGTCCGCCTTTTGCGTTAGAGCGCTTTACGGACAACGGCATAGAGCCATACTAACGGTAATAGAACCAGACATCCGGCGAGAACCAGCAGAGAAAGCATTGTCAGAGCGATATCGTTGCCTCGTCGATATCGAGCCCTACGTTCCCATTCATAAGCCTTCCTGCAGTGATCTCGGCCATCTAATGGTCTAAAGGTTTCATTGATGATCTTCTCGAGAACAAGCCAATATGGATTCGCCTTTGTCATCGCGAAATAGCCAACCCGGGCGCTGATTGTTGCCTGGTAATGACCTCCCACCAATGCGTTTCCTAAACGGTCCAGATTAAGCAGAATCATAACCAATGACTCAGACGAAAAAACGGCGAGCAGAGCCCGCCACAGGTTGTTTTTGTACATGCCCATTACCTCACTAAGAGTAGAAATTAACGGTTTCGATATCGCTAGTTGCGCCAGTGAACTCTGGATTAAAGCCAATGTCGTTTTGGGTAAATATGTAAACGGTTAAATCGTCGCCAGACAGGTACAAAGGCGCGCCTATTTGGGAACGCTTGACCGTGCGGTTACCACTGCCTCCAGAACTAGTTCCAGTGATAAATAGCTTTTCAAAGGGATGGTTGGATGTCGTGTCGCCTTCAAACGCGATAGTTAACGTGCTTGCCTGGTTCGTATAGATTCCTGCGAGAGTGGCACCTCCAACCGATGTATTGGACAGAGTGCCATTTGCACCGTCTGAGTGTGATGCGGTAGTTGCGCCAACTCTGTCATTCCCACCAGAGGTCCACTCAGCAAGCGTCACGCTGACAGAATCTGATGTTGCCTGGGAAAGCCTCAGATAGATTCCGCCATTTCCACCAGGTGATAGTTGTGAGCCAAAGAGCGAACCAACGTCATATACCAATCTCCACCGATCTCCCAGCACATCTTGTTGGCCGCTGCTATTTTGCGTGATGCTCTGCCAAGGGTCTGAGGTATTCCAGCGATACTCGACGCCCTCAATAATGTTGGGATCCAGCATGCTGGTAAATGCCAGGTAAAGCTGTGTTGCGCCATCCCCAATCGCATAACACTGAGCCAGGGTGGCACCAAAGATACTTGTCGCGGATAGAGTCCCTTGAGGCGGTGACTTGTCGTCATTTGTATCATCACCAAGGAAGGTGACATAGTTGTTTGTTGTAAACGCGCCATGGAATTTCGATGTGAAAATCCCAGATCTGGTGATCGTATCGCTAACAATATCGACAAGCTGCAACGTTCCGCCTGGTGTAGCGGAAACTGTGGCGATCGCCGCATTTACGCTGTAGTTTCGGCTGTCATCCCTTGCTTTGACGAAAAAAATGGCCTCTGATGCCGGCGTAAATCCAAGGTAGTATTTGCTGTGGCTGACCAATCCGGAGTGCAGTTTGACGGCGTCTTCCCAGGTTGCGTCAGTATTGTCCGCATAGCGCACTTCGAACCCAGCCAAATCCAAAGGCTCGTTTTCATAGGTCCATTCGAGCACGCCATTGTTGAACGTCAGTGAGGAAACGTCGGGTGGTGCAGCAGCTTTTCCTTCGATCAGCACATTGGATTCAGTAATCCAGTCCGAGACCCATCCAATGTTATTGACGCCGCGCACTCTGAAATCATAGGTATCCGGTACGATATCTTCGTAGCGATATTCGCTGGAAGGAAAGCCGCCATCCAGAACGATCCAGTTTGAATCTGCAGAGAGCTTGTATTGAATCTCGTATTCCTGGAGACGATCAGCCGGTTCTGTAAATGAAATGATGGCCCTGGTCTTGATCGCATTACCGTTGTTTGTGCTGTAGAGCTCTTCGGTAATCGACAAGGTAAGAGGCGGGACCGGACTGGGATTGGGCAAGTTAACTGCCGGTGGTGGTGTTACTTCCTTGGCTTCGCCCAGGGACCAATCGTATATCGCACTGGCGTCTTCCTGGAGCTGAACGGCAATGCCGCCTTCCAGGCTCAGACCAACGTCCAGAACAATGTATGTTTTATTTCCCAAGGGGCCGATATCGAGGTTGATTCGCTGTCCTGCCTGCAGTTTCCATGCTCGGAATTTAAAGCTAGCCACCATTGAAAGACCATACCGACTGCGCTCAATCTCGATCTTGGCCAGTCGCTGGCATTGATAAGGGGAATCGACGAAATTGAGATCAAGGTTGCGGCTCAGTGTTTCCTTATCGTCAGTTACATAAGTGGAGACAGAGAACTCCGGGAACTCCGTTCGCTCGAAGCTGGTACCATCGATGTAGACGCCACGAATGGTGTTGATACGACCGTGTTTTGATGACGAGGGGCTAAATGATATGCCGCCAATGAGATCTGACTCAGTGAACGAATCGACCGGAGTGGTGTATTTAGCCGGGATGATTCGCCACATGCCCTGGCTACAATTGATCAGTGCGCCTCCGGATTTCCTCAGCTCTTCCAGGTGTTCAAGTGGCGCCCGGTCGATTGATAGCACTCCGGCCACGGTAAATCGTTTTTCATCGGGACTTGAGGCGACAGTAGGGACGGTTTCGTCATCGTAGTCTGCCGAATCTTCAAAGCTCTGCATGTTGATTTCCGCGTCAGGGATATTCATGCCATCGACATGGCGCATGTAATCCAGCACACACAGGCTGTAATTATCGGTATAGCCGGTGCTGTCGTCCCTTGGATCGTAGATATCGTCTTTGCCATCAAGCTCGACAGTGATTTGAGGAATACCACTGCGATACTCGTCTCGATCATATTTGAGGCGTAAGTAAAGATAGGTGCAGCCGGTGAGGGCATGGTCGACGGTCCAGCTGGCGGGAGCGTAATCAGTAATCTCGGTCGGTGCAGAGGTACCTCCATTAACCACGCCAACAGCGTAAAGGAGGCTCGGTTTATTCGCAGTGAATACCTGGACAGGCTTACCGATAGAAGCACCTGCTACCGATTCACCGTTGAAATAGATGTTGTGTATCTCCCGGCAGGGATGGTTTGCCAGTAAGACAATCAGGTGGAGAAATTTGTCGTTGCTTCCACTGCTCTCAAGATAAACGACTGTACCGCCTTTCTTCACATGACCATACACAATCTCTCGACTTGCAATCGTGTTCCTGGCTGTTTGAAGTCGATCCTCAAAGACCGGGCTTGTTTGATCCGGTTTGTACTTCTCTCTCCAATACCCGAGATCATATTTATTGGATTGACCAAGGGTTATGAGTCCGAGACCGCCTTTAAATGCGTCTTCGACCAGGCCTCCGATGGCATCCAGAGGATTGTGGAAGATACTGTCAACGGTATCGCTAACCCAATCTACTGCGTCCTCGACAATGTCCTTCACATCGTCAATTGGATTCCAGCCCATTACTTGTTTACCTCAAACCATTTAGCTGCCGGCCAAATCACTTCCTTGTTGGCAATCGATTCCACAAAGTCGAATCCTTTGTCGGATGGGTAACTCACTTGCTGGTCCTGCTTCGTGTAGCGTCTTACCTTTGGCCGGTTCCAAAGCACTAGGCGATCATTCAATGTCAGGCTGATTGAAGACGTTCTTCCGTAGGTGATATCGAGTGACGCAATGAGTCCATCAAAGTGGAGAATAGGATCGCCTATGATGTTGTCACTCTCATCCAGAATGGCGATGTAAACCAATCCTCGCCGGTTCAGATAGTTCTCGCCTAGAATGGCTGCTACAAGCGTCTGATTGACCCCGGACAGGGAAATAGAAATTGATGCAGGGTCGAGCTGTGTTGATTCCTGAACCGCTCCAACACGTCCCAGATTTCCAAGACCTACGAAGGTTTTTGAATCAACCACATAGTTTTTGAGAGCACCATTGAATGCGATCGTACCGCTATCCATTTGGATCTCGACCATATACATAAATCGGACGGTAGGATCAGATAGCGCTGCGAGCGTATCGGCATGAATCGTTCTAGACATTCAGGGCCTCAATACAATCGAAGGTCACGCTATAAACGTTTGCTTGGGACAGCTGAAATTGCGCTTGGGAGTCGTTCACGAGGCGCATCACACAGGCAGGACGATTAACCGTTAAAGGGTCAGAATTCGGCGGAGAGTCATTGAGATTTGGTGAAAAGATGAGCGTGCAGTTTCCTGAGCCATCTGTCACAGCATCCTCAGATAGCATTTTGAGCTCATCATTCACACCGAACCAGTCGCCAGCCTGAAGAACGGTTGAATTGATTCCCCAGCCATCGGTGACCAGAGTTCCACCGGTTTGACTGGCACCATTTACAGATCCGACCGGCGTGAGTGAGGATGCGGAGTCAGTCGGTGACAAATAGAAACGCCCGGCACGGCCGCGCAATGCAACCAAAAAACCGCGTAATGCCTTGATCTCTGATTTGTTCAGGTTGGTGAATGTAAGAGATGCGGACCATTTGGCGCCAGGCAACTCAGCAGTCTGCATGATGCCATTGAGATCTGACTCGAAGCTTTGAGTGTTGAAAACAGGAACCCAACTTTCTGCGCTGGGGACGACATTCGGGAAGGTGAGTATCGGCATTTAACTACGTACTCCGACTGATCGTGCCATTGAGCCTCCTTGGGCAATGGCCTGTTGAATGCTGCGTTTGGACATTTCGGCGATAGCTGGAGCCATGCGCATGATTTCGGCTCTAACTGTTCCTACGACTCCGGTGGATACCTGAAAAACCTGAGTTACCTGGACTGGCTGCATACCGTCGCCGAGGTGGTGATTTGGTGTAATGTGTCCTGAGTTACCACCCATTGTCAGAAGCTCCGGACCCCGTTCACCGACGAGATAACTTTGGCCAGCCAACACTTGACCGCCAATCGCTCGGCCTTGATATTCCATGCTCTGAATCTTGGCGATCTGAACAGCGGCGAGTCCACCGATAGTTGAGGCTAGAGCAATACCTAATCCAGGCGGCGGGACTGCCAGAGCTTGAACGGCTGCCAATGCTGCGGCTATGCCTGCTTGCGCTGAAGCGAAGAACTTGTACTCGTCGAAGGTGTCTTTTCCACCTTCGGCATAGAGTGACGCCATATTGCCGAACAGCTGACCGGTTGCGCTCAGTGTCGTTTGAGCTTGCGCGCTGAGCAGCTGCCCCTGCTGTTTTGTGCCTTCCTCTGTCAGGTCCGCCATTGCCTGTTCGTGGCGTTGCTTTTCAGCCTCTGCAGCGGCATGGAAGCCAGACAAGTCATTCATGCGTCGCTTGTAATACATCTCAAGCACATCCATCTGCTTTTGATGTCGCTCACGCTCCTTGTCTTCAGGGGACAGGCCACTTGTGCGAATTTGCTGAACCTGGCGTTCGAGTTGAATGATTTCCTGTGCTTCATCTCGGCGGGCTTTTTCGCGCTTTTTGCGCGCTGCTTCCTCGATGTCGAAAATGATTTGCTCACCGCGGCGAACGGCATCCGCTCGCTGGATCAGGGGATCGTCTTTTTTATCGATCGTGCTCACACCGATTAACTGATTATTCAGTTCACGCCTTTTGCTTTGCAGGCGCGTCAGGCGCTCCTCTGCGTTCACAATCTCCTCAGTTATGGCAAGGCGCTTCTCTGCACGTTTATTGCGGGCTTCGTCGAGCAGTCGATCTTTTGCCGGGCCTTTTGCAGAAGTCCGAACTTCGGGCATAGCATCAAAGGTCTGAAGGTCTTTTTTCAGCGTATCTATGGCTTCGCGTTGCTCACCAATCATCTCCTCGACATACTTTTTCTTTAATCGCGTAGACTTGCCAACAAGGCCATCGATCTTTTCACCCAGCTCCTCAATACCGTCGCCTGCATCGGAAAGCGCGGTATACAAAACACCGCCCAATGCAGAGGCGACTGCTACGACAGCACCAAAGACGACGCCACCAGGGCCAAAAGCAGAGGCCAACTGTGAGCCCTGCTGGCCGAGAATAGTGAAACCGTTGGCGCCCATTTGCGCCTGAACCACCATATCCTGCAGCTGGTAGCTTACGTTTGCCGCTCGGGGGCCCATCCGGCTCATTGCATTCGATGCGCCCATGGTGGACCGATTGAGGCCGGTAAATCCTTTGGTTAGCTTGTCAGTGCTCCGCTCAGTGCGCGTCCCTTGGTTTTCAAGGCCTCGCAACTCGCTCTCAGCTTTGGCGACGCCTTCGGAATCGACTCGAATCTTCAGGCCGGCTACTTGCTCAAACATGCTATTTGCTCACCTCGACGAGTAATGACGCTTCCCATGGCCGAGGCTTTTTGCAGGTCATATCTGACCAGGCTTTCAGCTCAGCAAACGTAATGGGGGTGCCTTGATATAGATCTGCGAACCACGACCAGAGATAGCCCAGTTCTTCCGGGCATTCGTGTTCATATCGTGGGGCAGGTTCGTAATCCGGATTGAGTATCCGTTTGGTTTTCTCGACCTGTTCAAGATGGTCGGCTTTTGTCGCTCCGGAGCTCGTCAGGCTTTGGCTTTTTTCGAGTCTTTCCCGGACAAAGCTTTTGAACTGCTCTCGGAGCGTGTGTAAAAAAAAGAGCGTGATGCCGCCAGATTTTCGATTTCACGGGCGATCTGCGGCGCCTTCTCCAGAAACGTCCGGATGTTCTCTGGAGTCAGATCTTCATCAAATGACCAACCAGCGATAACGCTTGCGATCATGTTGAGGCGCGTCTCGCGAATGAATGCGTTGTACGCCTTGTCATCCTTGCTATCCGGTGCATCGAGCAGGGCCCGATCACGCTGGATCTTGGCCATTTCATACGCGTCGGAATCAACGCTGCGAACCAGAACCCAATGCTCCGTGCGTTCGCCATCTGGTGTATGCAAGTGCACCCGTTTACCTTCATTGGCGGTGTCCCGGGTAAAAAACTCATTCATGCTGCTCATGCTGGATTTCGCTCAATGATGATGTTGGTTTGCTCTGTCTCATCAAATAGAGCCTGAAACGGCATCGTGAGCAGAATTGAGTCTGGGCCATTCACATCTGGCTTGCCATCGCTGTACTTGATGCGCGGCAGGATGAATTTGTATTCGTTGCCGGCTGGATCCACCAAGGTGAAATCAATATCGGACTCGGTTTCATTGATGTACTTGTCGATGAGCGTCGAGTCCTCGAAATACGCAGTCAATTGACCCGTGACATTGGAGTTTGCAATTTGGGGAAGAATGGTTTCATTGGATCCCACCACAAAGCGAGGTTTCAATCCGTTCTCGAGCTTGAGATTGATCTCGGTAATGACGGCGATCGCACTGCCATTCTCGTTGATGGTACCGCTGAACGAATCAAATGGGCTGGTTGTGGTTTCAGGGTCATAGCTTGATCCACTCAAAGCCGTGGTATCCGTTGAATAGCCCTTTCCAAGTACGTCGAACCCAGCCGTCACAATCGCGTTTGGTGCGACCTTGATCTCCATCGAATTGAATTCGACGCCGCGATATCGATGGTAAGGCTTGTTTACTGATCCAATATCAGCGAAATAGCGTTCAATGGTGAAGCTTGAACGTTCGACACCCGCCTTTAATTGGTCGGTGCCAGCAACGGGAGTATCGGTTTGCCAGGTACTGCACAATATCGCTTCCAGGAAATCATCGAAGGAACCATAGGAAAGCTCAACAGGGATGCTACCGCCTACTTGCTGATTACCATGGCGCATATCAGCAATCTGACGATCGTCTCGCAGTTCCTCAGACTGGATGCTGTCTTTGCTAAGACCCAAGGTCGTTTTACCGCCTCGGATCGGTTTTAGGGTAGGACTTGCCGGGGTCACACCGTAAGTCGATTCCTTGATATATGCCATGCTGTGGCGAGAACCGTCTGCCATTGTCGTGCTCCTCTAGCGCGTGTAACGCGCGTACCAGGTGATAGTGATTGTGGTTTGGTGATAACCGTTGATGTTTTGAGCAACGCGGTCTTTGCCGCTGTTGCGGATATGTACTGTCTGACCGTCGTATGTGAATGAGGCACCGCCCTTGAATGCGGCACAGATTTCGTCTGCTTTTTGCGCTGCGAGGCCGGAACCTTCATTCAATGGGTAATTGAGATTCACTTGCAGGATTCCGGTGTATTCGTCCTGTCCGGAGTCACCCAGGGTCACGGCTGTCGGGCGATTGGGGATCACGAATAGTTCAGCCCATGCAGTACCCGCTTGAGGCTCATAAACAACGTTTTCCTGAGCGACAGGCAGGGCAAAGCCTCCGCTGCTGAATGCTTCTCTCAGCGCGGATTCGATCTTAAAGATGCTCATCTTTTGTTGGCTCGTTCTCGAAGTATCTGAGTGATGCGCGACAGGTTCTTGCGCACCATGCCGGTTGGGGCCTGCTTCGCTGAATGTCCGTATTCGAGCGGCATGATGTAGGGTAGATTGTTGGTCAAATACAGCGTCCCATCTGAAATGGAAGACAGCACTTGCTCTGCTGCCTCTTGAGTTGCCTGACCTCCGCCAGGATCCAATCGCTCTATCTGGCCTCCAGCCGGAGTGTTCTTTGTGGTCTGCCAATTGCCTCGGGCTCGGCCAGTATCCACCGGTGTATCCAAAATAACGGAGTTGAACAGCTCCAATGTGATTGCCTTGCGGTCAGCGTCGACTTTCTCAGTGATGTTGAGCGTCGCGAGCCGTAGCTCTTCCGAGAAGCTCATGCAATCAACCTGATGTAGTAATACATGACCAGGTCTTGAGCGCTCTTCTTGCGAATATCGTGGACAACCATTTCACGACCATCGAACGTTGCAATATCTGCAAGATGAGGCTCGATCCCGCTATGTAGCATCAAAATCTTGTCACCGGCATTGATCGTGCCGAATGTTCTTGAAATTAGTGATTGATCATCTATCTCGACGGCCTTTGTCGTCAGGGTCGTGACGGTTGAGCCGGCGCGAATTCCGGTAACAGGATCCACTGCAGCACCCGTTTTTCGGGCGAGCGTGAGCGTTGAACCGTTCTCGTTGATCAGGTCCAGCGCTGTATTTTGTAGAGTCATGATCTTACGGCGTGAAGGCCTTGGCGTTTGTAGAGAGGGGATAGGTGAGCAAGTGGTTTGGCGAATGCGTCTGTGTAGGGTTTGACTACCTTATCGGCTGAATACACCTTTTCGATGTCGCCGACCTTTTCCTTGATGACCTGGCCTTTGTTCGAAATTTCACGGTTCGGTAGCAGGTCTTGATCAAGAGCTTCAATTGCCAAAGCGCATTGCGCATTTTCAAGGCGACGAGGGATTTCGTTGTTTGGCATCAGGGCGCCGGGAATTTCAACGTCCCACACATCGGATCGTGGCCAGTCCAGTGGCTGAGCAGGGTTAGCGCGATAGCCTTTCCACCGGTGTGACTGTCCATCAAGATAGCGCATGGCCTGAATCAGCAATCCTTCGCATTCCGCATCTGTTTTGTGATTCAGAGAGATGCTGCCCGCTTTCGCATAGGCGCGCAGATCAGCAACAGACTGGTAAGAGTTGGCGGCTGGATTGCTGCCTGTTCCATCTTCAATTACGAGGGCCATGCGCAACCTCCTTTATTTTTTCTTTTTGGATTGGATCTTGCGGATATCATCGAACGACAACGATTGCCCCGGAAGAAAGCCATCTTCGTTTTCTTTGATTGATTCCGCATTCTTCGGCTCGTCCATATTCGCCGAAACAGTCGCTTGAGTATCGTCCGGAGAGTTGCCTGAATCAACGCTTGAATCTTTAGATTCTAATCCCGCTGTTGGGACTTGTTTTTCCTCCGCAGCTTGTTGCTTGGCGTCTTCCTTTGGCGTGCTACTACTTTGCTGTTTTTGCTTTGCTGTCATGGTTGTGTTCCTTCTGCAAAAAATGAAGGGAGCCGGAGCTCCCTATGGATCACTAGCCGTTCGTGACTAGGAAGGCGATTGGAGTGTTCTTGCGGGCCATTTTTCGCGTCCAATTGGCAGCCAATCTTAGCTCCGCGAGGGTTGCAGAATTACCTGCCACTGAGGCGCTCAAGAAGCTGTGCCCTGATGGGTGTAGCAACCACGTCTTACGCTCCCATAGTGTCTCGGTACCGCCACCTTGACCCTCGCTCTCCTTCCGCTCTACCGCGACCGGTTTTCGAGGTGATCCAACGCCAAGACCAAATGCGTTTTCACCGTAGAGGATACTAGTGATCTTGAATCCACTGGTGGATCCCGCAACAACGGGGCAGTTGTCATCAACAATTACCTCTTTACCCATAAAGTAAGGGATATTCATTGTGCCAGAGCTGTCCTTTTCGAAGTCGATGTCGTCGTTGTTGACCATTTGTTTGTAGATCAGCGAGTGAACACCAAGAGCTCGGAGCGCATCGAAGTTATCGCCCAAGGTAAAGACGGCCTCGATAAATGCCTCGCGGCTGTAGAGGTTGGAAGCGGCTGCATTGTTTCCATCTTCGATAGCAATGTCGTGGATCATATCCCCGCTGTTGTTGGCCACGTTCGCTGCTTGGATACCAACAGCAGATGCGATCAATCGACGCTGTAGTTGTCGCGACCAGTAGACACCGGTTCGTGCAGCAATGCGCTGCATTGGGTTGGACCCTGCAATTTCACTTACCAAGTCTGCATCCTTCCAACCGTTGTTCAAGTAGGCGATGCGAGCAAGGTACTCATCCGCATCCACTTTACTTGGCGTTGCGTTGTTTTCAGAATCATCTGAAAGGTTAGGTTCGTCATCGGCATCCAGGTCGTGCCAGTAAGGTACATCCAGGATCTTTCCGCCCGAGTTTGCTTTTTCATTAAGCATCTCGTTGGTAGTCAAAAGGCCAGATTCGACGAGGCGAGATTTTTCTGGCGAGTTCTCTGCCTGATAATCGGCATAGACCTCCGGCTCAATTACATCTGATAGTTGCACAAGTGCCATGTTTTAGTTCCTCAGTTAGATTCGGCATCGCGCAGGCGTCGGTACTTCTCTTTATCATTGCGATAAAGTTCAGTACGTTCCTGCTCTGTCATTTCGGTAAATTTTTTACCAACGGCCCCGCCGCTGGCTGGTCGTGCACCACCGGCCCCGCCGCCAGATGCGTGTGAAGCAACCACCAAAGCCCCAAACTTTGGATTACTTCTGAATTCTTGTTTCAGTTGGTCGACTGTTGAAATCGTGAGATTGCCTTTTTCGTCCGTGACTTTGATTTCGTCGCCCTCGAGCCGCAGGCGTTTCTCGATGAATGTGGATAGGATTTCCTGATTGGCGCCTTCCGATAGCTCAGCCGCGATCAGCATGGATTGACGTTGAATCTCTTTCTGAGCAAAAGCCTGGTCGCGCTCCTGTAGCTGAGTTTCCAGGTCCTTTATCTTTTGCTCATATGATTCGGACAGCGCCTGAAAATCGCCTTCTTTTTTCGCCTTCTCTTCCTTGGCCTGACGTGCTTCTTCCGCCGCTGTACGCGCCTTTTCAGATTCTGCTTTCTTCTCATCCAGCAGTTCCTGTACCTTGGCTTTTAATCCAGTGACATCTTCGCCCTGGGGCATGCCATCGATGCCAGTGAGAATAAAGACCCCGTCTTTCTCCTCATAAAGCGCCTTGAGCTCGTCGCTCAATCCATCCAGTGATTCCAGTTTGTATTTCAACTTCATTTCACAGTCTCCCAGAGAGTGTGTTGACCGGCCCTACCGATCGCCCATAAAAAAACCCCGCACCTTTCGGTAACGGGGTTTCGGTTTAGTTTTTTGGCCCACTAAGAGCCTTTGTGAAAGAGGACGTTCTATCCTTTTCCAGTTTTTGTCATCAAGACTTTTGCTAGCTCAATTGCTTGTTCTGATGGTGGTTTGCCAGTATCCGAGAAATCATGGTCATCGGGAGACAAAAATTCAGTCAAATAAAGCAAAGATTTTTCTTCCGTTTTTCCTGTTAGTTCCAAAACGTCTCCACGAGCTTCGTAGAAAGCCGCTAACTTTGTGCTGTACCGGAACATGGATACCAGGATTTGAACTAGAAACAGCAGAATGAATATCGCTCCAACTCGTGTGCTTATGGAAGAGATGATCACAGGAGTTCCAGTTTTATAGAGCCTTTGTTGTTCCTCTTTAAACAGTACCAATTCATTCCGGATCTCTTTAATAAGATCTTCAGGTACAGCTTTCTCAATTTTATTCTGCAGCTTCCTGGTCAGGTTGTAAGATATTTCTTCCATATCAATGTCATTGAATTGATACAGTTCTTCTCCTTCAAGCTTGGCGTATTTCTCGATAAGCTGGTTAACAGCAGTTTTATAATCGTGAAGAATTACAGGATCTTCGGTGTAAACGGTGGCTATTTTATTTGTTATGTGATCGAGGATTCTTTCTTCAGTTTTTTCTAACTCTTCTTCTCTCGAAAAGTTCGCTATTTGATCGGCCCCGATGAAAATAGATATGCCGGCAAATAGACATACCAATATCATCAACAAGGTAACCCGACCACTAAATTTCAGCTGATTAGCCCTCGCCCTCATACTTCGTATGGTTTCTGCTATTTTCGGATTTTCGATGTCGCTTGCAATTTTAATTTCGTCTCGCTTAAAAACTAGCCCTGTCGTCAAAGAGTAGTAGAGCAAGCCTCCAACAAGAGCCAAGAATGCCAGAGGTACTGCGAACTCCAATTGATCTACTATCAATCCGAGGGTGAATGCCAAACCCAATAAAACTGTCCCGATAATTATTTTTGCTTTCATGTACGATTCCATGCGTTTTAATCTAATTTTTAGGAGCTTCTTCAGCGATTAATAACCAGTCTTCCAATAGTTGAACTGCGGCTTCAATGCCTGGGTCATCTCCCAGGACTTTTACGCGCTCGATTTCTTCTTTGATCTTCTCAGGAGGGTCGTAAGGACCGACCTGCAGATCAACCAATGTCATAGTCATTCAACCATTCCTCGAATATGGACTGCATTCGCTTCAACGCATTGTCCATTCTATCGCCAATGCCCTTGGCTTGATACCGAATCGCTCCGTTCTTGTTCAGCAGCAGGTTGACCAGGTGTGCGTGCGTCTCGTTGGCATCCTCGATCGATACCGTATTGCTTCGGATAAGCGGGTACATGCGGTCACGAACAAATGAGTCAGTCCGCTTATAGATTGATCTCAGATCCTGAAGCGGTAGATTCACAGATGCTCTGAACTCGCCCGAATCTTGCGTTGCAAAGGCGACAATCTCTTTGATACCAGTATGCGCGGTGAATTCCAAATCTGCTTGAGACAATGACAATCCACTGGGGTGGTTATGGTAGAGGATCGCTTCAGGATTCTGTTTAAGCTTGCGTACTTCCTTGTCGGTAAAGCTCACACTTGAGCTTTCGCCGCGTTTTTTGAACAGGAAGTCTCCGGTGTCCGGGTTGCCTGCATAAGCGAATTCACCACCGTATTGCCGACCATTACTGACCACATAGGAGCGCGCTGTTTCCTCGCTGGCAATTAAATCAGGTTCCAACCGATCAAAAGCTCTCGGCTCTCGATCCCGCATCTCTTTGAGTGTCAGGGGCCGGAAATTTTTACCCAGCTGAAGCTGTTGAAATTTAGTGGCAGTTAATCCGCCTTCGCGGAACAGCTTTGCGCGAGTGGGGCCCAGAACATCGTCCTGAAAGTCCGGGCTTTGTTGCTTCAACCACTCGTAATACGTCAGGTTGGCGCTCACTGGTCCATCCTGGCTTGCCCGGGTTCGGCCTTTGCTGAGAAATCGATATTTGCTGGCCAGTTCGGCAACGGTCGTGGAACGACAGCGAATATGCACCGGAGGCTTCGGGCCTTTTCCTACCTGGAAGATCTCACCATCCAATGATCGACAGATCGTGCTTGTTCGATGGTCCAGTGTTGATACCCACCGGTAACCGGCAATGATGTCCTCGTTTTTCTTCCAAGTCTCAAAGCGGGCGACGCTAGCGCTATGCTGCACGGCCGTTCTGACAATGGCTTCCGCATGTCGATTCACGACATTGAGGGCTCCATCCGTATATCTTGCGGCTTTGGTACCGCGGATTGCCTGGATAATCTCAAAATTCGTTTGGCCTTCGAAAAAGCCGCGGCGAATAATGCCTGTTAGTCGCTTTGTATCCGTGTGCATCCAGTCGCGAATGAATGGCTCCAGCAGTTTTCCACCATCTGGGCCACGAACGGATAGGGGCGTATTAAAAACCGCCGCACGAACCTGTTCCGGCGCTGGAATGACCGTTTCAATCAATCCATCGAGCGTGTTGTCCAGGTTCCGGGATTCGAACTCTGATTCGTACTCGCTGAGCTCGATCAGATGCCCGGCCAGATCGTCATAGTACTCGTTGAAAATACCGTTGAGCGTCTTCTCGATCGCGCGGAGTAGCTTCTCCATTCGCGTTCGGGAAAACGTGGTCAGATCATTCTCTGTGAGCGACAGACGCAATGCTTTGTCCATACGCTTCAGGAACGCAGCGAACTGGTTGACCTCATCCGCCTTCAAGCTCTCGAGGTAGACGGCATTTCTGATTGTCGCGTTAAGCAGCTTCGCCGGCGTCGTCATCGTCATCCAGTCCTAAGCCGCTGTCATTGCTTGCCAGTTCATCTGCAATTTCTTCGTCGGTCTTCTCCGAATCAATCAGACCTACCTTGCGCAGATAGGCCCAGATATCCTTGTTCGAGATCAGCTCGCCGGTCTGCCAGGCGTTGACCAGGGCGGTCAGGACTTGCGGATCCAGTTTGTGATCAAGGAAATCACGATTGATTGTAAATTCGATATCCTCCGGATTGGCGTTCATGAATTCGGCGACCCACTCAAGGGCCTGCAAGTAGGCGTCGTTGACGTTACTCACGGCCAGGGACAAAACGGAATGCTCTGATTCGTTGTCCGACTGTGCTTCGGTGGCGGTTTTCACCGCAAGGCCTTTCTCAAGCAGTCGAGCGCCCAATGCCTTGGCCTGTTCCTCCTTGTGCTTCATTGCCTCAAAGGCAAGGGTATTCGGTTCGGCCTGAGCAAAGCCCATTGTTGAGTTTCTTGGCAGCAGTATCGGGTTGCGGGATCCTAAGTGGATGCCGTTTTCCTCCAGATGCTTCCGCCACTCTTCGTCCAGCTCTGTGATATAGGGCTGAACCTGACCGCAGAAAAAGGCGCTGTCTTCATAGTCCGCCGAGTTGCGATAGTGCGCGATATTTAGGTTTGCCAGATCCAGAAGGGGCGCTTTGTCGATGGCTGAGTCATTGTTCTCCGCACCGACGAAGGTAAGGGGAATCATGTCCCAACTCGCCTTGTTTCCCTTCTTTGGTTGGAGCGGTCCCTCTGCAATCACCCAGGACTTTTTGTCTTCCGCCTGCCGCCAAATTTCAACGGTATAATCGCCGTTCAACAACTTCAACACTCGAAACTGGGTTTCCGTTTCGACGCCGAAACCGTCTTCGGTATCGGTTTCCAGCTCTTCCTCAATGACGATCAATGAAAGGAATGTCTTGCTCCCTATCGTCGTCGTCTTCCAATTCCGAATGGCTGTAGCAGGAATACTTTTGATGGTTGCCTGGTAATGACCGGTTGCCATTTCAGCCGCGGAGACCGGTTTTTCCGTAATCGGGAAATCCGCATACAGCGCATGCCGGCCTTTTTTCATCACATTGGCCAGCGTGTCCTTGCTTTGTTGAACAAGAGAGATGCCTTGGCCATCGATGTTATCCCGAATGTATTCAAGCGAGGAGGGCGCCTGGATGCTGGGCTCTTTTTTGAATACAGCGCCGACCATTCCATCCAGTGTGCGCGCAGTGAAGGGGTAAAACACCGCACGCTCCAGGTATCGATCATAGCGATTCCGATTCTCCTTGCTTTTGTCGAGAGGGTTGAGCTTTGGCAGATACTTGCTCTTGCCGGCTTTGATCTGATCCTCGCCGGCGCAGACGTCATCAACGCGCTGCCATCCATTGAGCGCATTGGCAAAATCGGTGCGCGCGAAGGTTACATCGTTCTTCGTGCTCATAACTCAATCTTCTCGATTCGAAGTTTGGAAGTCAGGTTCGGATGCCACAACACAAAAGGCGAACTTTCGCCAACGACATAGCCGAGCATGACGGTTTCTTCTGATCCTTCACCGCTCAGATAGTCTCCGATATCCAATCGAATTTTGCCGTTGCCCAAAGACCAATCGATACCGACATTTAGATTTGAATCGACTTGAACTGACTCATTGATGATCAATACCATTCGATTGAACACGGAAAGATCAACCGCTGCACCGCTCACGCTTAGAGTGACTTCAAACCGATTGGCTGCACCCGAATACAGCTTAATGGTTGTACCGGGCTCACCATCGATATCCAGCGTCAGATTTTCGGGGGTAAGTATCTGTGAGAGTGCAACGACAGCTGCGACCGTTACTGTGCGAGTTACTTGAGCAGCGGCATTACCAGCGGCATCAACTACATCGTATGTAATGATATAAATGCCAGGTGCGCTGGTATCGACTGTATCGCCGCCAATCACAATGTTTCCAGAAATATCACCGTCATTGTTGTCGGAGGCAGTTGCTCCTTGTTCAGTGTAAGTTCCGCCTTGCTGTATTGTTATGTTGCCACCTATAAGCGAGATCACAGGCGCCGTCTGGTCGACTACAGTCACCGTTCGAATGACCTCTAAAGCCGCGTTGCCAGCCTCATCTGACACGTTGTAGCGGATAGTCTTGGCGCCCAGAATGTTGACATCAAAAGACGCACCCGAGGTCACGATTTGATCTGTGATATCACCATCAATGTCATCTACCGCAGTGGCACCTGCATCTGTGTATGGCTGGCCTTGTGGATGCGTGATCGCCGGCGCACCTATCAGTGTGATCACCGGCAGGGTCTCGTCAGCCGCCACAACGACTGACCGGGTCACTTGTACTGCCGCATTGCCTGCCGCGTCACTGACATCATAGGTGATCGTATAGGTGCCGGCAGTGTTTACATCAACCGTATCGCCGCCAATGCTGATAAATGCTGTCAGATCACCATCCACTGCATCCAGCGCTGTTGCGCCTTGTTCGTTGTAGGCTTGGCCGATGGACAGATTAACAGTCGCTGGACCGTTGAGTGTGATGATAGGCGCTGATTGATCCGTGACATTGACCGTGCGCACCACTTCGGTTGCAGAATTGCCGGCAGAATCTGTGACGTTGTATCGCAGCGTATAGCTGCCTACTGCATTCGGGTTGACCGCACCGGTGACGACGATGTCACCGCTGATATCGCCGTCGGCATTATCAGCAGCAGTTGCACCCGGATCGACGAATGCGGTCCCATGCGGCCAGGTTAATGGATTGTCGCCGGTCAGAGTAATGACCGGAGCAGTAATGTCGTTTACGGTGACCGTTCTAATCACCTGATCTGCAGCATTGCCGGCGGAATCAGTGTAATCATACGTGATGACATAGACGCCTGGAGTGTTTGTATCTACCGTATCGCCGCCCACGGTGGCAGCTCCGGAGCCATCGACGTTATCTGTCCACGTCGCTCCCTGTTCAGTGTACGTGTCACCTTCGTCAAGATTTACCGTTGCAGGACCGGTCAGGGTAACGACTGGCTTTTCCGTGTCTGGGCCAGGCACCGTAATTACGAACGGTGTAGCATCTATCGCGGTTGCGTTGTTCGTGTCGCTGATATCGCGCACATAGATTGTTAGCTCGCCACCGCCGACATCCCCTGCAACAGCTCCGTTTGTCGGGTCAAATGTACCGCCACCGCTAGACCAATACGCATAGATGATGTCACCGATTGCCAACCCTGAGAATTCTGGTTCGGCGAAAAGCCCCGTCAATGCCGCAACGGCGCCGGTTATCCATGTTTTGCCTGCTGGGCAAACACCAATAACAATCTCATCTTCTGCCGCCGTGCCACCTTTCCCATCGTCAGCACCGATCGTGTGAATCGTTGGCACGCCGGCCATTTGAGATCCGTCCCAACTACGAATGCCGGTAGAGCTGTTCAGACTGAACCCAGTTGGTAACGCGGGCGAAGCGGAGAACGTTAGCGGGTCGCTGTCAGTGTCCGAGAAGTCGGCGCTATGGTCATAGCTTCCGGCTGCATCTGCGTCAATTAGCGTGTCAGGTGAGGTGCTGTCGAGCGTCGGGTTATGGTTAGCTGGCGCATCCGCCACTTTGAACGCCAACAGCCCGGCCATCAAGCCATCGTTTTGCGTTGTAGTTAATGGCGAGTAGGACGCGGTACTGGACTTTACGCCCCCTGTGACTACCGTCGCTGAAGCAACAGAATGTCCCATCTGTTGATAACCCCAAGCATCTTGAGCATCGAGAGACAATCCATCGCTCCACGAAACCGTCGGGGGGTTTGAGTAGTTCGTTGATTTAGCGCCAAGAACACCTAGTAGAAAAATCTTGTCCCCAGGTAAAGAGGATGTTGCTCCAGTGCTGATCGTGTCGCCGTTTGTGGTCGTGCCGTTATCGTTCGATACGGCTTCCAAGAAAGTCCACTGGTCCTCGCCGGGATCAAGCGCATACTCGTAGATTGACAGTAACGCACTGCTCCCGACGCCTCCTGCGCCGGTAATAGTCTGCGGCTGAGAGGCCCCCGCAACCTTAGTGTGCAGAGACATTGAGCGGCGATAGGTCAAGTCAGCCTGGTTCACCGTGCGTTGAATGCGCGTAACCCAGCCTGTGCCGGAAATCACGTGAGCGGCTGCAGCCTCGCCAGAGCGTCCTGTGAGCACGGCGACGACTAGATTTCCCTGCGTGACAGGATTGTCGAAAGTGGCAGAGGACGGATCCGCCCAGCTACCCGTTTTGTGTTGAACGAGTGAAGACATTAGCTGCCTCCTCCGAACGTGTAGACTTCTATCACCGGCTGGGAGGATGGAGCAGACTGCACGTCGTCAGCATCAACAACAGATACATAGAGCCGCCCTGTCACTGGATCATATGCACACCCTGAAATCCGATTAATTCCCGTCTCTGGTGTACCACCAAATTGAGCTGTAAACGCCCCCCACTCATACGGAATAATATCGTGAACATTAATCACACCATTGCGAGCATCTACAAAATCGTTAACGTCAATCAACGCATAGATATTTCGATAGTCCGTCACGCTGTTTGCGTCATAGTCACCCAAATCTGTTTGAGACGTATTGGTGCGAAGCTTGTATCCAAGGCCTGATAAATACCCAGCATCATGTCCAAGGCATAGGTACGTGTCAGAACCCGGCACAATCACGCAATAGTCAATCGTTGACGCCTTATTCCACAGCGTTCCTGGCCCATCAAGATATGTATCAACATTGACCGTATCGCCAGCGATGCCCATCGCATTTGGATAAGCGAACGACATCAGAGGCACCGTATTGATCGTTGATCCAGCTGCAGGGGGCGATGTTAGATCCGCGATATTAAACGCGTATGCAGAAGGGCCGAGCGACAGGCGGCTAATGATTGCTCGCGTCGTGCCTGATGCCCAGCCAGCAATATGATCTCCACCTAAAGCAGATTGCCACTCGCTAGGAATTGGTGAAATCCAACCACTACACAACGTTCCACAATCAAACTTAAACGCGCCAACTGTATCACCCGTAGACGCATCTAAATCGGCCGCGTTGCGCTTGATAAAGATACTTTCATCAGCAACCG
This sequence comes from Oleiphilaceae bacterium, assembly GCA_965230795.1. Classification (GTDB taxonomy): domain Bacteria; phylum Pseudomonadota; class Gammaproteobacteria; order Pseudomonadales; family Oleiphilaceae; genus PZPK01. The sequence continues at coordinate 1,633,749 of OZ246020.1, forward strand.
GGGAAGACGCATCATAGTAAACGGCGTAATTCATGATTACGTCATTATCGATGGCATACATGCCGTAGATGCCAACTCCATTAGTTTCATCGCTGTCGGCGTTACGAGAAGGAATCTGATCAAACACATCAACGAAAGGCTGCGTATTAGCTGCGATAGGAAGATCAGAAACAGACGTACTTGTTGATAGAGCTGGGATTTCGAACTCGCCAATGTCTCGCGTGTTTTCTGTCGTTGCACCGGTTATTAACAGATTTCCGTTTTGCGGGTTGATCGCTAGAATGTGCTTGTCTGTGTACTGTACGCCTGATGCACCAACCGTGTTGCCGTCTGGTCGAAATGCACCCACGTAGTTTATGTCTGACAAAGTAAGCAGTCCTGAAACACTGCCACCACCGCCTTGTACTGGCAGTGCGCCAGCAGTCCATGAAGAAGGACACACGCCCTTGAACTTTCGCTCGATCACGCCGTTGTTGCAGACTGTATCGAAATCGCTCTGAGTTAATGTGATATTTGATCCGGGTAATCCGGCCATGGCGTAGCCGCAGATCAGTAGCAGGGATAATGAAAGGTATTTGATATTTTCGATCACGATACTTTCTCCAGTATTCGATCCAAACGCTCATTTGTATCTCTGTTCTGAGCATCGATTCGCGCAGCCAGAGTGGATACACCCTTGTCCATCTTTGCCTCCAGTCTCAATAACTGTTCCTGTCTCACTGCGTCCAGTTCCAAGTCGCGCAAGCGTTCCTCAAGTCGGTCCTGCTGATCGGTTGCTCTGCTGTACTTCATGCGGCCAACCACAAGCACGACAGCAAAAATGGCGTTGATAACCCAGCCGAGGATCGTGGCTGCAAGGTTCGGATCGTGTTCATTCACATTCAGTCCTTACGCATCACTTGCGACAGTTGAGGAGCGAGTTTTTCTGCGCTGCGTCCGACGACATAGCCACCAAGACCTATTTGCAGGAGTGTCCAGGCCTCACCAGATAGCCGGAAAGCGAGCAGCCCAAACGAGTCGCACACGACCAGTACAAGAAAGGTCAGCATAGTGATCGGACGCCATGAGCGCTGTATCCAGCTCTGGCCCTGAGCCTCGGCCTTGATGACACTGGTCTTGGCTTCCATGAGCTTGGCTTCGTAATCCATGGCTTTCAGCGCCATGTTGGTCTGCGCCTTGAACAACACCTCTTTGATTTTGAGTCGTTCTTCTTCACTCGTGTGGAGCTCATCAACGAGATCCACGGCAGGCTTGATCAGGTTGCTAAGAAAGCTCCAGATTTCCATCACATCACCGTTTTCATTGAAGTTGATTTGGCCACACGCTTGGAATTGAGAACGCGGTATCGCGTGGCATCCCAATCGTGGTCTTCAGCATCCGTATCCACGTCATCCGTTTTCTTCGTATCCCGGGGCAGGGTAGGAACTCGACTCATCCAGCCGCGACAGTGGTTGAATACATAGAACGCCGGTTCCTCTGGCATTCCGGATTCCTTTTTCTTGGCATCTAATGCGGCTTTCAGCATGTCGCAGAACAGGGAAGCGCCATTAATGCGAGAGCCGGGGCGTTTATCGGCCTCTTTCCACCGACAACCGGCCTTCGCCATCTTGTCACCTATGCTGAGCTCGTTATCGCCGGTATTGAATATGGCGCTGTCTGCAGGACCCGGGAGTACCTCATTGCAGATACTCGAAAGAATGTTGAGCTGGCCTTCTTTTAGGCCTTCGGGTGATTCTTCATCACCGGCTTTACCAGTCATTTGCTTATCGATCCAGGCAACGCCTCGGCCGACATCGGTGGATGGCATGTTCAGCCCTTCGTTCAGCTGATCTTTGGGACAGCCGTACCACTCGCCAATCAGGAATAAACTGCCGGCCGGATAGTTGTATTGGCGGCCGTCGACTTGAACCGGTGCCCCGTCCGATTCGGCGAACCAAAGGTTTGAAAACGGTTTGCTTTCACCCCAGTCATGAGCTCGATCGACACGCCACGAACTGGGAATTTTGAACGGCTCGATGGCATGGATCTCTTCACGCCAGAGGTGGTCAAATCGACCTCCCGCCGTGACATCCCATGAGCCTTCAACCCAAGCCTTTTTCTTATTCGGATCCGTGATGTTATGCAGCATCGCAATGTATCCGGGATCCAGGTACGGGTTTTCCCTCCAGGAGCCATGAATCGCGACCCGGGTGAGGGTGATGTCCTCTTCCTGCTGTGTTTGCGGGTTGAATATGGTCTGGGTATGTCGCTGAACCGTTCCGCGTTTGACCGATTCGATGAATCGCCGCTTCACCCAATTGTGGCCAATCCCGAATGGGTTAGTTGTTGCAAAGGTTTCGAGCGGTATGGGAGGTAACAGCTGTCCGTTTGGTAACGGATAGTCCTCCGGCCTGAAAGATGATCGCCGGCAAGAGAACATCGATTCGTAAAACTTCGAGTCCTTTTGTTTTGTCAGCTCGTTCCATCCCTGAAAGGGGATTTCCTGACCATGGAATTTCCAATAATCTTCTTCGCGCTTGCCGTAGCGGAGCAGCAACTCCTCGCCGGTGGGCCAAACCCACTTGAGATCAGAAGGTGAGCTCAGAAACTTGGCACCATCGTTGAATGCGCCGAACATCCGTTTTGACTGAACGATCAAGTCAGCCAGGTCTTTGTATTCCAGGTCCAGGATCACGCCTCGCCAAAATGATCCATATCCGGCACCGACAAGGCGACGAAACCGGGCCAGCTGTGCTGCTGTTTTACCTGGGCCCCGCGTTCCCTCGTAAAGTATCTCGTCGCACGGGCAGGACAGGGCGAGCGACTGTGATCCCGGCAGTGGCTTCCAGACAACCTTTTGATTTCTCATTCACTGAGCGATTCACTGTGTTGCTCTTGGGAGGCCTTTTCCCATTCGTCGATGTTGGTACAACCAGGTACCACCATGACGCCCTGAACGGCTCCGGAGTGATTCAGATTCACGCTATCACGATAAGTTGGATCCAGCTTTTTGGCCCGGAACATCAATAGCGTGTCGGAGTACTTCTTGATGCTGCTGATTTTGCGGCCTTTGTAGAAAACCGGTTCATCAACGCCTTCGACTGCGCGTCGATCAATCTCGGCCTCTATTTTTCCCAGCTGAACCTCAATGCCGATTTCATCGCAAATTGCCCACATTTGAGCAAACTCCGGATCCTGCTTGCGCCACTGATAAACCGCGGGAATCGAGTAGCCGGCGATCGGTGCGGCTTTGGTTGGACCATTGCCATCGCGTAACGCTTGGAAGAACTTCTCATCGCGTTTCTTTGAGCGCTTAACCGGGTGTTTTCGTTCAGCCATGGTGCTTGTCATCCCGAGCGCGACGAATCCAGCCTTTCAGGAACTTCTCAAGGCTTGCATTGTGAGCAACGATCAATCGATAAACTCCTTCCTGTTGGGCTCTCAGAGCGGCTAAAAACATGGCAGTCAAGGAAGGACTGCAGGTTACCTGGTTGACCTCGGCCTGTGAGATCGGTCCCAGGTAGCCATCCTCCTTGATGCCACGAACGCCACACGAGCCAAGTGCTCTTTGAACTGCGCGACCGGCGACACGGCCACGCATGTTGACGAATAAATTCAATAATTTGATTGCTACCGGCTCAGACTCGAAGTTGCCCAGCTGGTAGTGGATCCAGAAGTGTTTGAGATAAAGGCCTCTGGCTTTGTCTTCGGTCAGGGACGCAATATCGTGATGCGTGATGTGCCCGTCGTTGTCGAAGTCGGCCGCTTCTCGAGGAAGTCCTTTCAAGAATCGTAGAGAAATACCGTACTTGGTAGCACCACCGGGATCTCCGTTTACCTCGTGAAAGCGCGCACCGCCCTCCCAATACATCAGCTCTTTGAACGCTGCATCGAAGTATCGGGACATCAGTTCACCTTTTTCCGGGCAATAAAAAACCCCGCAAAGCGGGGTTCCTGTGGCGCTGCATCGTGGCAGCGTTAATTTAATAACGGTTTAGAAACCGAAGAATTCTCCGAGATCACTCTTTTTCGTCAGGGAAATTCTCACTGATCCGTCAACGCCTGGGATGCCCCATGCGCGATCAATGGTGAAAAACATATCATCGTCAGTTTTGAAGGTAACGCCAATGCTTTGAACTTCCTCCGAAGAAATCGAGTTTGCGAAGTCTGAATCCTTTTCGTTACCAATTACATCAGTCCAACCAAAGGTATATTCAAAAAAGAACTTTCCGCGAAGCCCCAGTTTGATTTTGGGCCGTACTATTCCGACTTCGGTTTCGACTTCCTCTACCTCCAACGCATCGTCTAAGCCCTGTGTGTCGACTTTGGAATACTGATAATTGACCTCAAATGCGACAGCACTCTCGTTCGTCCAGGCATGAGCAACACCGTATGCGACATCAAACACCAGGTTACCGCCACGATGCAGGAATTCTTGAACCAGAGATGAGTTTTCCAGAGGTTCAAAGCTGGAGTTCACGACTGCGCTGGACGCGAAATATAAGTACTTCTTTCCGAATAGAGATGATTCGTGAACACCTACGCTGATAGCTGGAGTTAAGTCGCCGTCTTCGGTGAAAGCAATAGAAGGGGCGATAGATACTTCTGGGTCATCGTCGCCATCGCCATCGCCATCGCCATCGCCATCGCCATCGCCATCACCATCACCATCACCATCATCAACTACTACTGGTGTGGCTGCACCTGCACTATCGGTTTCCGTGCCTGCTTCAGCAGGAATCCGAGTGTTATCAATTGACTTAACTGTAAAAACGTCAACTGCATGAGACAACGAAGAGGAAAAGGCAAAAACTAATGCCAGTATAATTTTTTTCATTGAAATATCCCTTTAAGCAAATTGGTTATTCTTTTTCGCACTAACTACCTGTGCTCTTAAAATATTAACACCCTTCAAATTGATTTGGATACTCCAATAAAAAACCCCGCGTTCCCGAGGGAAGGCGAGGTTTCTCTAAAACGTTAGGCTTGTTCGTTGCGCAAAAACCGCAACTTGCATGAAAAATGCTACGCGCTGCCGACAGTTTTTGTCAACTGCTGTGTTTAACTGAAGTTCTTACTGGCTTTTTACTTGGCGGGGTCGAGCTCGCGTATATTCCTCGCACTCCCGCATTCCAAGGGCGTGATTGACTTGACGAATGTTTTCGTTCTCGGGAATAAAACATAGGCTACCGTCTTGAGGTGTATACTCGAGAATGTAGCCCACCTTAGGGAAATAATGTGTTTCTTTCTTCGGCTTTGCGCTATCCAACGTTGTGTAGATAAACGTCGCTAGCGTAGCGATTAGTACCCACAACTGTGCCGTTTTTAGTTGATCGTCAATGTTGGGACTCTTCTTTTTCTTGGGCTCAGTAGGTTGTGATTCTTCTGGGGATTCGTTGGGTAAATTCTCTTTCAATTGTTATCTCCGATGAATTGTTAGAACAACGTCCACTCAACTTGCTTGATCCAGCAGTGATCGAATAACCATTCGCTGGGCTCGGGTAAGCTTGAAGTACTGATCAATCTTAGCATCCATCCAGTGGATCGCCTCGCTGTAAATTTTTGTCGTAGCGGTCCGTTTACCTTCAAACATTCTTTCCGCGATCGACACCATGCTGCAGCGCCTGACATGATATTCGAGCAGTACCTCTCGATGTGCCGGCTTGCGCTCAGCGAGCTCTGTCAGCCATTCTCCGATCTCTTCGGCTAGTTCAACACTGATTTTGGGCATACGCACACTGCCGCCGCGGTACACGACGAAAGCGGAGTACTTCGGGAACCCCAGTCTCAGCTCTCCTGGCAGGTTGCACCAAAGACCGTATTCGTCCATCAGCCATTCAGTTCCATTCTTTAGCCAAAGTTGCCGAAGATTCGTGCGCATTCAGGTCCTCAACCAATTCGTTTTTATTAAGTTCTATGGCTTATGCCGCCAGGTCTTGCTGTCCAGGGATTTTGAGCTGGTCCTTGCGCGTGATTTGCGCCGGTGACAGGGTTAGCTCGGTCACATTGATCAACACACCTGGTTCGTTGCTGTAGAGCTTCTGGGAGCTTCCGAGGCAGACCTGGGCATCATCGATCCACACGATACCGTTGAGAGCGTCCTTGACCGCTTTTTCAAGATTGTCCTTGTCAGGCTTCGTGGTATGCGCGATATGTTGTTCCTGAGCCGCTTTCTGCTTCCAGGTGGGCCACGATTCCGGGATGGAGAAGAAAAACACCAGGTCAAGTTTCACCGGTGCGCGAGTCGGTGATCTCAAGAGCATTTGCTGCTGGGCCAGCTTGGCGATGTATTTTTCGAAGCTGGCGGTCTTCTTCGGTGTGTAGCTGTGCACGAACGACTTACCGGCCTTGGTTGTTACCTGGCGGTGTCGTGCTCTGGCTTTGGCGACCGGTTCACCTGGTGCGAATAAGTGGATCATGCTGCTTGCTCTCCCTGTTTTGCGTTGAGCTCTGAAAGCTGTTGCTCTCTGGACTTGGTTTTGAACTTGTTTCGGAGGAGGGTCCCATTCGTCAGCTGAGTCACAGCCGAAGACTCGTTCACCGGGCTCATTCCTTTGTCGGCAAGGTCGCGCCTGCCCACGATTTTGTTGGCCTTGTGCTTGAGCGCACGATGAATAGATTGCTTGACCCGGTTCTGCCAATGGGGATGGCTTTCAGAATCAAACGGCTGAACCATCTCTTCGATCTGCCATTTGCCCGATGCTTGTATTTGGTCAAATTCGTCACATCTGAGGGTTTGAACAACGTTTATCAATTTCAGCAAACGCATGTTTTGCCGCAGCATGAACGTAATATCATCCCAGAAGAACCTGGGCCTCCTTGAGTGGTAGGGACACAGCCAGGGTCCTCCCTCAACCATGATGGATCCCGGGAGTGGGCAGCCGTTGGCTTTGCAGGCGAGGTGTTCTTCGCGAGATATCTCTGGCGTTTTGTTTTTTTCCTCAGGCGGGTTGTAGGCGCTTGCTAGGTTCTTAGCCATGGTATCGTCCCTCGCAGACTTTGATTGCGTTGGATTGATTGATCAGCCAGTCGAAGCTGGCCTGAAATGGTTTTGACTGGCCATTGGCTGCTACCGAGCGTCCCATCAGAAAACTTGATTGCCTGACAATCAGGAAATATTTTTTCCACTCTTCAAGGTCACCAAACTCGTTGTTCCATCTTGCTTTTACGTGAGTTTTTCGGGAGTCGTGTAGTTTCAGAACCGATGGTAGTTCGGGAAGTAATTCGTGGTAGAGATCTACGATTTTCTGATAGGGCACGCGATCAATTTGAACGATTTGAGAACCGGAATTTTCATCAACCTCTTCAAGGGGCAAAATGTCAGTTTTGACAAGTCCCGAAGGGACTATTCTTTTATCTGACTCTGTATCTTTCTCTGACTCTGTATCTAATAAAGGCTCCGGAGTGGCTCCGGACTCACTCCGTAGTTGCTCCGGAGTTTTTGTTTCCTTTTGCTTTGCCTTTCTTTGCCATTCATCCTTGTATTTCAGTATGTTAGGGCAATCTATCGTTAAATCGTCCCCTTCCAGTTTTGAGAAAAATAATCCAGTTTTTTCAGAAAAATCTGCAAAGTTTTTGAGTTTTTTTGGTGGAAAACCGAGAACTTTTCGCCAAGTTTTTAGTGAAAAAGTCACAAATGTTTGTTCATTTTCCGGAGAAAGCTGTGCTCCGATGAGCTCGAGAATCTTGAAATATGCGCCATATCCCTCCAAGCCAAAACGCTCTTCGAGACGCATGATTTTTTCGTCTTGACTGCTTTGAGTGAGATGCTTGAACCAACGCATTACGCTACACCGCCTTCAATTGTTCGTTCTGCAGCCGCTCAGCAATCATGTCCTCGATAACCTCAAGGGCGTTTAGGCTGGCTGCTATGGATTCCTGCATTTCCGTGCGATGTTTAGTGAGCTCATCCAGTGACGACGCGGCGGGAAGTTCGGCCAATGCGATCTGGCCTTCGCCGTTCTCTTTAATAACGTGAGCGAGTAGGGAAGGGATGTGAGGGTGACCCGATTCATCGATACAGCGTTTGGATACGTGCAGCTTGGCGCAATCGAATAAGCGATTCATGTAGCTGCGAGCTATATCCTCTGGCATGGCTGCCACCATGGCCTGTTCCAGCATCCACAGTTGATTGAGCTGAGGATTGGTTCCGTCATACTCGCCAAACATCCGGAAGATCTTTTGAGCATTGCCCCGGGCGTTGTAGTAATGATCGTCGGTTTCATAAAACGCCAGGCCTTCATCGGCCAGGGTTTCTTTAAACCCAAGCGCGTTGACCTTCTCAACGATCTCCACTGCTATCACCTGACGGCTGATCCTGGGTAGCTGTTCCCAGTCCGCGATCGCTGCACGTAGAAGACGCAATCGTGATTCCTGCTTCATGCGAATAATTCCCCTGGGTGTATGGTTGCTATGCGGCTTGATTGTTTGTTTCGCTTTGAGCCCCCTGAATTAACTGCTGGGCTTCTTTCGTAGTTCCGTAGATTGGGATATCAATCGCTTTGAACTTACCGTCAGTGAAGCGCTCGATCTGAATGGCCGCTTTTGCAGGAACACCTTCAGAATTCCAACGGGTAAGGGCTTGAGGGGAGACCTCAAGAAGATCAGCCAGGGCACGCTTAGAGCCAAAGTGCTCGATGATTTGTTCGACAGTAACCATGTTTACCTCCGTTTTTCTGGAGTATAAACAAAATGTTTGCAATAACACAAACAAAATGTTGAATCTAATTGAACGCAATGTTTGTTGCGTGAATAAACAGCATGTTTACTATTCGCGTATGGGTACAAGCACTGAATCAAAGCTTCGCGCGGTACTGAATAAAAAGGGTGTCACGCCCGCAGAGTTCGCGCGTATCGCTCGTGTTAATTCGCAAACAGTCAACAACTGGATTAAGCGAGGGGTTCCTCACGCTCGTTTGATGGAGGTGGCTGAACTCCTCAATGTTGCTCCGAGTGAGCTTTCGCAGAATAAGGTGAGCGTGGTAGGTGTCGCTGAAGAATCAGCTCAATATGACGAAATTGCGAGTGCTGCTGATCTTTTCGCGAAGTACGGAGATCAGCTACAAAAAATGCCCATCAAAGAGCTCATGAAGGTCGTTGGCCGGATAGAAGCAATTGTCGAGAAACACTTAAAGGCGGCAGATAAAGACAACTAACCATTGATACAACAATAAAAAGTAGGGAATTCAATATGCGCAAGGTAGTGCTTATATCTTTAGTTGGCGTTCTAATTCTAGGCGGTACGTTTTTCGGACTTGCCTCACCTCACAAGAAAAGTAGTATTAAATGGTCCTTGCTCAGCGTATTTGGCGACCAAACAAAGCCTTGTTTCGACTTATTTTCTGAGCGGTTAAAGGATCCGTATACCGCTGTAATAGAAGATTCTCATCTTCATGGCTCAGCGCTATCCATACAATACAGATCAAAAAACTCCTTTGGCGCATATAACCCTGGTGTTGTGAAGTGCGCCGTTAACGACGGCAAGCTTGATGAGTTAGCGACAAAAATCGATTGGGTACTTGCTAGATAGGGTTTGATACCAACATCCAACAATCATGGAGGAAACCATGGCTCAAGCTGATGATGATAAATATAAATTGATCCAGGAAATGTCAGTGATGGATGTGGTGGAACTTATTTCCGCCATGGAAGAAAAGTTTGGTGTTTCTGCTGCTAAGGAAAGCGAGCCCACAACACGTCCAACACTTGATCAAGCGTTTACCCGTGATCCGAACTTAATTCGTGGAAAGCTCAAAATGAATGTAAGGCCACTCGATCTCAGAAAAGTGGAGGGGGTTGAAGTAAGTGGCAAGGGAGCTGATAGAACAGTAGAAGTAGAAGTCGAAGTCTGGAAGAATCGAAGCAGTGCTTCGGAGACACCAAAAATAACCGTTACGGATCATAATACGGTCAAGGTCAGGGGCTCTAGAGATTTTTCTCCAAAACAAGATGAAGACTTATTCAAAGAGCTTTCGCAACAGGAGTTGAGCGATTTAAAGGACAGAATTCAGAAGGCCGCTCGAATTCTGGGTAGCGGTAAAGGTGTTCATATTGATTTCTCCGACTCGGAATCGCAATCAACGAGCACTACTCGAGACGAAGAGCGCTCTGACGAGGTAGTCCCAAACAAAACGTACATTGACGAGCTGTCTGAAAAAGAACGATCAGATTTGCTGGCGGAGACGAATCAGGATTTCCTGATGGCCCTGTCACAGGGTCTCAACCCTGATGAAATAAAGACCCATCGAATTTTCCCAATTAGCGTTTACTTGAGTGATGAGTCCCAGGCGGAAAAAGTGATGAGCCGCCTCTCGGATTTCCTTGAAGCATTTGATTTGGGCGTGTTGAGCTCCGAAGAACCCGAAATATCATCGTGGTTTGGGAGGTTCAAGGGGTTCACGAAGAGCAAGAAAAGTAAGGAAGAGCTGAAAGATATCTATGGTAAAAGCAAGCAAGCGATGGAAGTCCAAAATATAGAGAAGCCAAAAGCTGAAATTGCATTGACTAACGCTGAGACCAGTTTAACCAAAGCAAAAATCGCCAGGGAATTACTCGATGCGTTAGGGGATAGCGACTCGGGAGTTATTACCATAGGAGGCGTATTGGCATTGGTAGCCAAAGACGCTGAAGGCAGGGTGCACAAACGTTCTTTTGAACTGACAGAAGACCAGCAATTAATGCTCCTTAATCATCCAGAATTAAATAATGATCCGCTTGGCTTGCTTCAAAAATTGGATGGTAGGGCATTGAAGCTTACTGGTAGCGAATAGGGTTGGGTACTTGCTAATTAGACTCTAATACAAAACTAAACACATATAACAAAATAGTTATGATTTGGGTCACAAAGTTCTAATAATGAAACGTTAAATAGCTATTTTGGTATATATGAAACTGAATTATTGCCCTAAAATAACAATAATGTGATTTTGATGATCTGGAATTTAAAAATTTTCGTAGATGGTAGAGGTAAATCCAGTTTTCAGGATAAATACCTATCTTCACCTAAGTTCCAGGCTAGCTTTGATGTTCGTTGGCGTTTTCTCAAAAAGTTAAGCCGTGAAGACTGGATGAGACCAGAAGCAGATAAGCTTAGAAAAGGACCAAAGGGAGTATTCAAGCACTACTACGAAATTAGAATGAAGGAACACAAGGATCATTGGCGGCCGATTGGATATTTTGGGCCCGGCGCGCAAGATTTTACGATTTTGGTTTTGGTAAGAGAGAAAGGGAACCGGTTTGATCCTAAGGAATGGAGGACGATAGCCGATAATGCGAGGAAAAGGATTGAAGATTCAGGAGGCGGGTGTGTCAAAGATTTTAGAGAAGTTGACCAATAAATTCAGAAGCAAAGAGTACCGAGATGCATTCGTCGAATCGAGCATAGGTGCGAACATTTCGCACCAGTTAATGCTGAATAGAAAAGCTCGAGGTTTGTCTCAGGCTGAGTTGGCTGAGTTGGTGGGAACAAAGCAATCGATGATTTCTAGATATGAAAATCCAGATTATAACTCCTATTCAATCGGAGTTTTGTCTAGGATAGCTAGCGCACTTGATATTGGTTTATCGGTTAATTTTCAGTCATATGGCTCCATGTTGGCTGAGCAAGAAGCCTGGTCTCCAGAGAAAGCTGTTGTTAAAAGTTATGAGGAAGAGGTTAAATTTGCTATTTCGAACGGTACTTCACACCCAGATGCTATTGTGACTAGTGAGACACCGATGGCTGTAGACACTGGATCAGTTATAGATACCGGAAACGTATACGTTAAAACTTTAGGATACGTATGAAAAACATCGAAATAATTAAAACCAGAGATGGTCAAAATGACATTGAGCTTGAAACAGCAGATGTTTCAAAAGAGATTTATGTGGATGGTGTTGCTTCATTGGCTATGGGTATGCCTTGTTCCAAAGTCATTTTTACCTCCAGCGAGGTAAATTTCAGAAGTGATGATGTTGAAAAGAGAAGGGAAGTACTAAGGTTGTCAATTCCAACCCATGTTCTTTTGGAAGTTGCAAATATTATCCATAGTCATGCCGATGCCAATCGTGATTTTTTGTCTGATCTTGCAAAGAAGCAAGCCGAGGATTTGCAAGTTGCGTTAAGCCGGATGATGGTAACGCACCCAAAAAGTACTGAAGAGCATTAGGTACTTTCTGTTTATACGAACCCGCCTAGTGCGGGTTTTTTAATGTCTGTTCGATCTCTCTATACATCGCCTTTCTTTGCTCCTCTGTCAGTTTCTTGTCTGCTTCCATAAGTCGTTCACGTAGCTGCTTGAGTATTTTTAGTTCTTCCACGTCCCATCTCCTTATGATGTTACTTTAGCAAGTGAAGCGACACATCTCGTCGCATCGCTGCACCAATTCGGATCATTTTTCAGCTTCGATTCGGATTCTCACACGCCTTCCAAAAACCTGTTTTTAATTCCATCAAGACTACTCGAAAATTTATTAAACAAAATGTTTGCATTTAATTAAACGTAGTGTTTATACTTGCCTCAACAAAACAAACAAAATGTTTGCATTATTGGAGAAGGAAATGTCCCCCGAACTCGCATATTCAGTTGAACAGAAACGCTTGGATGACCTGCAGAAGCAGGAACGCGCTGCTGCCCAGAGTGAAATTATTTACCTGGCTGAACTGGTTAAGTGGGGACAGTTCTCCTTTGAAGACAAGAAGTCCATGACCCGGGAAACCGTTGACCTGACTGATTCGATTTACGAACAGATTGATGAAGACCTGGCGGCCAAGCTGTACCGATTCTGGGTGGCGAAGCGCGAAGGCAATGCCATCAAATCCCACGAATTGATAAATGAGCTTTTCAACTACATCGATCGCATCGCCCTGGATGTATGCGAGGACGCAGCAGATCGAGCGAATGGAGTAAAACGATGAAGGATATCTCTCAACTGGTTTGGCTGGGTATAGCGCTGTTCATGGCTCTGTCTGTGCTGGCCACGCTGGCACCGATGCTGTTTACCAAGCGCGACAAACCTAACCATCCCATTTTCTTTCACGAAGATCGCGAGACCTGGAGGGACTGATGACACGCATTATTGACGGCAAACATGTGGTGCTGGTGGATCCCAAGATTACCCAGTCCCAACTTATTCGAATTGCAGAAATCGCTAACTGTAGCTTGAAGCGACACGCAAGCGGTGCGATCGAGATGGTCCCGAAAGTAGGGGAGCGCAAAGTCGTTCCCATCGATGAGCAGCGTCAAAAGCAGGGCAAGAAAAAGCCGAGCTGGTTTCAGAGAGCGCGTGACTTTACCTATCCGGACCATGAACCGGAGCCAACACCACCCGGAGCCGCGTGATGACCTTTCAGGATCGTGTTTATCGACAACAACGCGCGATCCGGAAGTACGCGAAAGCGTTGAATCTGAATCTTGAACAGGCCTGCTGGCGCTGGGTATCGAAAGGATGCGCTGCCAAGTGGGCTGAGAAAAACTGAGGAAACCACATGAGCAATTTAGCGGAAATCCAGAAGGAAATTGAGGCGGGCCTGGTCAATGCCGGAGTCGAGTCGGTGCTTCCGGAGCATATCAAGATGTCGACCTTTGTCCGGTGTGCAGCGATCGCAATGTCCCAGTCAAAGGATCTGGAAGAGGCAGATCGCGACTCCGTGATCATGTCGCTGACCAAGTGCGCGAATGACGGACTTATTCCGGACAACAAGGAAGCGGCTTTGGTGACATTCAATACCAATGTCGGCAACAAGCAGAATCCGAAATGGGTCAAGAAGGCCCAGTATCTGCCAATGATCGACGGCGTTTTGAAACGGGCTCGTATGTCCGGACAGATTGCGACCATGTCCGCCAAGGCTGTTTTTGAGGGTGATGACTTCGATTACTGGTTGGATGAAAACGGTGAGCACATCAAGTACCGACCGAACCTCAACAGCCGCGGTGAATTCAAGCTCGCGTTTGCGATGGCCAAGTTGGTTACAGGCGATCTGATCGTAGAAGTCATGACCAAGGCGGATATCGATAAGGTTCGAGCTGCCAGCAAAACAGGTGAGTACGGTCCCTGGAAGGATTGGTATGACCGCATGGCCTGTAAAGCGGTGTTCCATCGTTTGGCACGTCGGCTACCCAACGCATCAGAAATTGTCGAGATGTGCCAGGCCGGTTTGGATGTGGAGTTCAGCAAGCCTGGTGAGCGCGATATCACGCCACAGCGACCCCAGATTTCCCAATATCCCCAGGAAGATTTTGACAAGAATCTACCAACCTGGCGGGGAATCATTGAATCAGGGAAGCGGTCTCTGGATGAAGTGATCGCAACCATCGAATGCAAGGGGCTTCTGACTGAACAACAGAAGCAGCAACTCAAGAAAGCAGGGTAATCACAATGAAAATATTGAATCTACAACAGGGATCGGCCGAATGGCTGGCCACGCGATTGTCTCATTTTACGGCCTCAGAGGCGCCAATCATGATGGGTGCCTCTCCATATGTGAGCCGTGACGAGCTGCTGACTTATAAGACCACTCAGGTAGAAGAGGAAATCAGCAACTTTCAGCAAATGATCTATGACCAGGGGCATGCTTTGGAAGACATGGCGCGTCCGATTGCTGAAGACATCCTCGGCACGGAACTGTTCCCTGTAACAGGCAGCATTGATCTGGGTGGTCATGCCTTTCTCGCATCCTTTGATGGATTGGACATGCTTCACTCAGTTGGCTTTGAGCACAAGCAATGGAATGCAGATAAAGCAGCCAAGATGGAAGAGTTGGGCGAGCCGTTGCCGGAATACGTGTGGCAGCTGGAGCATCAACTGATGGTGTCTGAAGCTGAGAACATCCTGTTTCTGATGAGCGATGGTACCCGGGACAATCTGATCCAGTTTTTGTATTTCTCAGTTCCAGAGCGCCGCGAACAGTTGCTGCGAGGCTGGAAACAGTTTGCTGAAGATCTGGATGGCTACGAGCCCAAAGAATATCAGCCGGCGCCAGAGGGTGAATCTCCGGATCAACTTCCATCACTGTCTATTCAGTTGATAGGGGAGGTTAAGGCCTCGAACCTGGCGATCTATCAGAAATCGGCCATGAAGTTCATCGAGTCCATCAGTACTGAACTTGCGACTGACGAGGATTTTGCCTCAGCAGAGAAGACGATCAAGTTTTGTGACAAGGCGGAGAAGGAACTAGACCTCGTAAAGAACCAGGCTTTGTCCCAGACCGCTGATATCTCGCAGCTATTCAATACCGTCGATACGCTCAAGGAAGCCATGCGAGCAAAACGCCTGGAGCTCAACAAGCTAGTGAAGCAGCGCAAAGAGGCCATTCGCGTCGATATCGTTCAGAGCCGACGCGCGGCCCTCCAGGAACACATTGACAGCTTGAACAGCGAATTGGCAGTCGTCCGTTTGCCTGAGATTCCTGCTGACTTCAATGCGGCAATCAAGGGAAAGAAAACGATCAAGTCCCTGGAAGAAGCTGCAAATGATGAACTCGCATCCGCAAAGATCAACGCCACGATGATTGCCCAGTGTTACCACGACAATCTGGATGTTCTGGACGAGCTCGCCGGTGACTACAAGTTCCTGTTCAACGACCTGCAAGCCATTGTCAGCAAGGAACCAGATGACTTCGAGTTGCTGGTTTCGTCCCGAGTTGCACAGCATAAGGCCGAGGAAGAGGCGAAGCGGGAGGCAGAAGCCGAACGGATTCGTCAGGAAGAGCGCGCGAAGCTCGAATCAGAGCAAAACGCCAAGGCGGTATCTGAAGAGGCGCCCCGGGTCGAGCCATCTGAGTCACCAAAATCTGAGCCATCCGCCGAAGCGCCGCAGGAAAAAGAGCTGAAAGTTCTCGCCAGCAATGAGCTGATTGATTTGCGCCTTTATCTCCATACGGTCCACGGACTGTCTGAAGAGCAGGTCTATCGCCTTTCAGATGCGATTGTTGCGGGAGAGGTGCCGCACGTTTTGTATACAGCCTCTCGCAGCCAAAAAGCAGCGTAATTCCGAGCCTGCCCGAGCTCAGATCGGGCTTTCGTCTATGCCTAGCCCAGATGTGTAGTCGGGCGTTTTTAGAGAACTGATATGAGTGGCACAAAAAATACTTTATCCGATTTAAACAACCACCTGTTTGCACAGATGGAACGTCTCAGTGATGAGGACCTGAAGGGTGAAGATCTGGAGAAAGAGCTTCGCAGATCCCATGCAGTGACCGGCGTTGCCAAGGAAATTATCAGCAACGCTCGCCTCGTACTGGATGCCAAAGTGAAGACAGCGGATATTCCCGAGAAAACAGAAGTACCGAGATTATTGACATGAGAGGGCATTGGATCAAGTACACACAGGAACAGCTCGACTGGGTTAAAGAGCATTGCACCCTTGTTATAGGTGATCTGCATGCTAAGTTCTGTCAGACGTTTGATCGCCATGATGTCTCTGCTCAGAACCTCAATGCATTGAGGAAACGAAACGGCTGGAAGACCGGGCGCACCGGCCAGTTCCAAAAAGGCAATGTTCCTCATCCAGACGCGCATCCAGGAGGGCCCAATGCAACGAGCTTCAGGAAAGGCAATGTTCCGGCGAACACAAGGCCCATGTATTCAGAGCGCATCAATAAGGATGGGTACATCGAGATCAAGGTGCCTGAACCAAATCCTCACACCGGAGCAAAGACTCGATTCAGACACAAGCACGTGTGGGTGTGGGAAAAGGCTAACGGGCCTGTCCCGGAATCGCACGTCATAGTCTTCAAGGATGGCGATCGGCAGAACTGCGATCTGGCCAACCTCGAGTGTGTTCATCGCCGGGTTCTTCAGCAGCTGAACAAGAAATTCAGACCTTCAGAGTATCCGAAGGAACTGCGGCCTTCGCTGCTGGCCGTCTCGAAAGTCAATGCAGTAATGGCTCAAAGGGCCAAAGAGCAATCTTAACTATCACCACTAAAAGACTAGGAGTGAACCGATGTTCCAACTCAAATGCAAAGACGTCCTGCTAGACAACCTGACCACACGAACTGAAAAGCACGGCGATGAGGATATGCCGGCCGCCAGCCTCAAATGTTCGATCGATATGGCAAATACCATCCTGGAGGAATTCGCTCCTGGATTGTTGGCTTCTCTCTACGAGCGCCGAGAAAAAGAACAGGCTGAGCTGATAAAAAATGACATGCTTCCGGATCTGAAGTTCCACCACATGAAACCGATCGCTTTTGATTTGGAGCTGGAAAACTACCGCTTCCTAGTGGTGAACAATATAGAGCACTCCCACAACGATTACATCGTTCCGGATTGCACACTCAAGAATTTCAAGTTTGAGCTCAAAGATGGTGGCACGGTGAATATCAGCTTCACGATCAATTGTTCACCGGAACCAGATGCCATCGCATATTTTTACGAGCAGCAAAAGCACAACGTTTTGATGACGCTTGAGGCGCCAGAGAACGCTCAGGTGGCTGATCTGGCCGACGCCATGGGCGTTGATCAGGACGCTGCATGAATGAGTTTAGTTGCTTCAATGGATATCGAGAGATGAGATTTGGTAGTACATTTATCCGGGATATACTTGATTGAAAATGAGTTATGTAAAGATTAGAACAAAACTAATTTGGTGAAAATCATGGGGTTGAAGCGACCTTTTTATCGAACTATTAGAAAACTAACCGGACCAAATGGAGGCCATTATGGGCCTTTTGTTTATGACCGGGATTATGCAATTGCTCCCGAGCATTACGTAAGAGCTTTTATGATTATACAAAAAGACTTGGTTCAGCTGTTTGAATACATTGAACCAACAGACTCCAATCTAGAGACATATTCTTACAGGACACACGAGCTGTTCATGCGGACATGTATCGAAACCGAGGCAAACTTCAAGGCGATATTAAAAGCTAATACGTTCAATCCAAAACATCGAGATGGAAGAGACCGGCCTGAAAAGAAATGGAATATTCATGACTATAAGAAAGTTAACACCAGTCATCACCTATCTTCCTATACCGTTCATATACCTATTTGGCGAGGGGATCATTCGTCATTTAGACCTTTCTCCGAATGGAATGACGATCAGCCATTGAGTTGGTATCAAGCTTACAATTCAAGTAAACATGATAGACACAACTCGTTTGGACAAGCCAATTTGAGAAACTTATTGAATTCCATTTCAGCGCTTTTGGTTCTGCTTTCTTCTCAGTTTGGTCGAGAAGAATTTTCTCCTGCTATGCCGGGATTAGCGGTAACAGGAGTTAGTTACTACTCGACAACTCCAGCTCTTGGAGATTTTTTTCATATTGATTATCCGGACGACTGGGAGGAAAGCGAGCTATATGACTTCACTTGGCGAGATATTCGTGATCAACCTGACAAGTTTGTGAAGTTTAACTATGACGAGATCGATTAGTACTCGATACGTGTTTGTCTTCTGCAGGGAGTTTTCTTGTTTGTGGTCAGCTTAGCATTCCAACCTCGGATCATCAGAGCAGGGCAGGCGCCGGCTTATTGCGGAATGTGCCTTCCTCTTTTCAATGAACATATCCGTCCTCGACTCACCGAAATTACGATCGGCAAGCAAGGAAAGGGATTCGACCGATTTGAACTTGATGCCGCTTTGGATGATTATATTGCGCGGTATGGTCGCGCTCCCGCTGTCAAAAAGGAGAACGACAAATGCAGAAAAAGAAAAAATCCGTTGCGGGCCTCAAATTCCGCAGCGGTATCTGGCACATCGACAAAACAATCGACGGACAACGAATTTGCCGCAGTTGTAACACTGGCGACAAAGCGGAAGCCGAAAGATTCCTAGTTCGAGTGCTGGAAGAGCATAGACGAGCCTCGGTATATGGCGTCAGGCCAAAGAGGATATTCCGGCAGGCAGCAACGCATTACCTCCAGGAGCATTTACACAAGAAGAGTGTTGATCGCGATGCCCAGGACCTGGTGTTACTGAATCCCTATATCGGGGATCTGGATATACGCCATGTCCATGATGGTACGCTGGCTCAGTTCAAGAACGATCGCCGTAAGCAGGGCGTGAAGTCGGGAACGGTCAATCGATCATTGGCAGTAGTCAGACGAATACTCAATTTGTGTGCAAGGTCTTGGCGCGATGAATATGGTCTGACCTGGTTGGATAGCGCTCCAATCATTTCGATGGTCGACTGGAAAGATCAGCGCGAGCCACATCCATTGAGTTGGGAGGAACAGAACAAGCTGTTCGTTCAGATACCGGTCCATCTCCGTGAGGCCTGTTTGTATAAGGTCAATACTGGATGCCGGGAGCAGGAAGTATGCAAGTTGCGATGGGAGTGGGAGTTTGAAATTCCGGAGCTGAAAACTTCGGTATTCATTCTACCTGGCACTGTGACCAAGAACGGAAAGGAGAGGGTAGTCGTCCTCAATTCTGTTGCAATGGCCATGGTGAATCGTCAACGAGGTAAGCACCCTGAATTTGTGTTTACGTACAAAGGCGACCCGATGGCGAAGTTGAACAATTCAGCATGGAAGCGCAAGCGCAAGGATGTTGGCCTGGAAAGTGTCCGGATCCACGATCTGAGGCATACGACCGGCCGGCGATTGAGAGCAGCTGGAGTGAGCAACGAAACCCGAAAAGACATACTCGGTCATGAGGGCGGAAACATCACCACGCATTACTCAGTTCCGGAGATCAAAGAGCTGTTGGATGCGGTCGAGTTGATCGCTTACGAGTCGTCGGATTCCATGCCGAGTCTGACATTGATTCGAATAGGTGGATCAAAGAAGAATTGCGCAAAATTAGCGCAAGGCAAAAAAAAAGAGCTTTCACTATGAGGCGGCCACCTCTGAAAACTCTTTCTACTTCAATCTCTTGTAATGGTAGCAAGGGGCGGATTCGAACCGCCGACCCCAGCATTATGAGTGCTGTGCTCTAACCAACTGAGCTACCTTGCCAAAAGAGGCGCGTATTTTGTTGTTTTTGCCCTGCCTTGTCAAGGGCTTGGCAGGGTGTTTTCGGTTTAATTTTTTGCAGTGAAATCAGCGCTTAAACGTTGAAGCGGAAGTGGATGACGTCACCGTCCTTGACGATGTAATCCTTGCCTTCAAGACGCCATTTTCCGGCTTCCTTTGCACCTGCTTCGCCGTTGAATTCGATGAAGTCGTCGTAAGCTACCACTTCAGCCCGGATGAAGCCTTTTTCGAAATCCGTGTGGATGACCGCGGCAGCTTTGGGGGCGGTGTCGCCGGTTTTCATAGTCCAGGCGCGAACTTCTTTCACGCCTGCCGTAAAGTAGGTCTGTAAGCCCAATAGTTCGTAGCCAGCACGAATGACTCGATCCAGGCCTGGCTCTTCCATACCAAGATCGGCAAGGAACTCAGCTTTTTCTTCGTCTTCCAGCTCGGCAATTTCCGCTTCCAGTTTGTTGCAGATAGGGACAACCACTGCATTCTCTGCCTGAGCAATTTCGTGGACTATGTCCAGGTGTGGATTGTTCTCGAAGCCGTCTTCATCGACATTGGCAATGTACATGGTCGGTTTGATGGTCAGCAGGCAGAGTTCCTTGATGGCCTGCAACTCATCTTCATTTAATTCGAGCGCGCGAACCGCTTTGCCCTCGTTAAGGTGAGGCAACAGCTTGTCTTCGAGTAAGGCCAGTTTGGCTTTGGCATCCTTGTCGCCACTCTTGGCCACTCGTACATAGCGCTTGATGGCTTTTTCGACGGTATCGAGATCCGCCAGTGCCAGCTCGGTATTAATGACATCGATATCGGCTTGCGGATTAACCTTGGCAGAGACATGCACAACGTTTTCATCTTCGAAGCAACGCACAACGTGAGCAATGGCGTCGGTTTCACGGATATTGGCGAGAAACTGGTTGCCAAGACCTTCACCTTTGGAGGCGCCCTCTACCAGTCCGGCAATATCAACAAATTCCATAGTGGTGGCAACCACGCGCTCTGGTTTGACGATAGCGGCCAATTTGTCCAGTCGTGGGTCGGGCATTGCGACGACACCGGCGTTGGGTTCGATGGTGCAGAAAGGGAAGTTTTCTGCGCCGATACCGGCTTTGGTCAGTGCGTTGAAGAGTGTGGATTTGCCGACATTGGGCAGGCCAACGATACCGCAATTGAAACCCATAATGTTTTCCTGGTCAGAGGCTAAAAAAGAGGCGGTATTATAAAGATTCGCTAGGGTGCTGCAAAGCTGTGGAGGTGATTCATGGCACGTTGCCAGTCACCACGAATGATTTCCGGGATATATCGGATAGCTTCGTCAATAATGGCTTCCAGTTGAGCACCTTCACGTTTGCCCAGTTTGCCAAGTACATGTCCGGTCACTTTTTTGGCGTCGCCGGGGTGACCAATGCCTAACCTCAAGCGATTGAATTGCTTCTGGCCGCCGAGTTTGGCAATGATGTCGCGCAGTCCGTTTTGTCCGCCATGACCGCCGCCTTGCTTCAGCTTCATGGTGCCGGGAGGAATGTCGAGTTCGTCGTGAGCGACGAGAATTTCCTCTGGCTGTATTTTGTAAAACTGGCAGATTGCCTGAACGGCTTGACCACTTCGGTTCATGAAGGTGGTGGGGAAGAGCAGATGGATATCCTGACCTTGCTCATGGATTTTTGCATACAGGCCGTGGAATTTTTTTTCTGCTTTCAGGTTTTGATGATATCGGGAGGCGAGTTCAGAGAGGAAAATCGCTCCGGCGTTGTGGCGGCTGTTTTCGTAGTCGGGGCCAGGGTTTCCCAGCCCGACAATCAACTTGATCATGCTCATATTGCTTTGAGTATGTTCCCGCGTGCCAGAGCGACTCGGGAAGGGGAGACTTAGTCTTCGCCTTCGCCTTCTTCACCTGCTTCTTCTGCGTCAGCCGCTTCGTCAGCGCTGCTGCCCTTGGGCTTATGAACAGAACAGACCGGCAGGTCGTGGTCATCACCTTGTTGCAGAGCAGCAATGGTAACGCCTTTCGGCAATTGCAGGTCTGTCAGGTGAACGATGGTATCCAGCTCAACGTCTTTCATATCGACTTCGATATATTCTGGCAGGTCGCCGGGCAGACAGATGATTTCAACTTCAGTCATCTGGTGGGAGACAATACCGCCAGCCATTTTCACACCAACACAGCTTTCTTCGTTGATGAAGTGCAGGGGTACCTGAACGTGGATCGCCTGATTTTTACTGACGCGCTGAAAGTCAGCGTGCATGACGTCTCCACGAGACGGATGGCGTTGCAGATCTTTCAGGATTGCGCTCTCTTCCTTGTCGTCGTATTTAACGGTCAGGATGTGCGAGTAAAAGGCTTCGTTTTCCAGAGATTTTTTGATCTCGTTATCTTTCAGGCTGAGCATGACGGGCTTTTTGGATTTGCCACCGTACAGGACCGCCGGAATTTTACCTTCAAGACGACGCAGGCGGCGGCTCGCACCTTTCCCCTGATCTTCTCGAAGTTCTGCGTTTACTACAAATGCATCACTCATGATTGTGTCCTCTAAATTCACTGGCAAACGCCCGCGACCAGGCGCGTACCGTGAGGGCTTAATTAAAAAAAGCACGTACAGGATGTTCGTGCTTTCTTGCTATCGGCAGAACCTCTTGAGGGGCTGCCGGATCTTTTTATCCCGACTGCTTTGTTAGACTTTTAGTCGAACAGTGCGCTGATGGATTCTTCGTTGCTGATGCGACGAATGGATTCAGCAATCAGGCCGGAAATTGTAAGGGGGCGGATTCTACCACATTTTATAGCTTTGTCACTAAGTGGAATGGTATCTGTGACAACCAGCTCATCGAGGTTTGAAGCAGAGATATTATCGATGGCGGGGCCGGATAAAACCGGGTGGGTAATGTATGCGTGAACTTCTTTGGCGCCGTTGTTTTTTAAGGCTTCTGCCGCTTTGCACAGGGTGCCGGCGGTATCAACGATGTCGTCTACCAGAATACAGCGCTTGTCTTTGACATCACCGATGATATGCATCACCTGAGAGACATTGGCTTTCGGACGACGCTTGTCAATGATGGCGAGATCCACATCATTCAGGCGTTTGGCCATGGCACGTGCTCGTACCACGCCGCCTACGTCGGGGCTAACGACCATGAAGTCGGTGAAATTACGCTGAATGTCGTCTACCAGAACCGGTGTGCCGTAAATGTTGTCCACGGGAATATCGAAGAAACCCTGAATCTGGTCTGCATGCAGATCTACTGTCAATAGACGGTCGACGCCCACACCGGTGATCATATCCGCCACAACTTTGGCTGTAATGGGTACACGCATCGATCGAACCCGGCGATCCTGGCGAGCATAGCCAAAATAGGGGACTACCGCGGTGATGCGCGATGCAGAGGCGCGTCGCAGTGCGTCGGCCATGACAATCAGTTCCATCAGGTTGTCATTCGTCGGTGCGCAGGTTGGCTGGATGATAAAGACATCCTTGCCGCGTACGTTTTCGTTGATTTCCACGGTGATTTCACCGTCGCTGAATTTGCCGACTTTGGCATTCCCCAATGGGAGTCTAAGATTGCTCACCACCTGTTCGGCGAGTTGTCGATTGGCGTTGCCTGAAAAGACCATCATTTTAGACATGACTGAGGGAATCCTCTTGTGCTGAACCAGAACAGATTAATGTGTGACATCGTGTGTCGACATCATCAGGTTTGAAACGTGTGCTTAAAAAATATGGCTGGGGTAGGAGGATTCGAACCTCCGCATGACGGGATCAAAACCCGTTGCCTTACCGCTTGGCGATACCCCAGTAACTGTTGCTTAAATGAGCCTCGTTCTTAAGTCGACCTGCCTTGTGGCGATCTGCTTTTGAACCGTTCCTTGCGAACTAATCAGCTTCATTTAGCCGTTGGTGAGCAGGAGAGAGATTAACTCCCTTGGCTACAAAGCCTTTGAATTTAGAGCGAGCTTCATTCAAAACCTGTCTTGCTTCTGCTTCGGAATCGAATTGACAAAAGCAACATGCTCCGGTTCCCGTCAGTCTGCCTTGACCGAATTGATTGAGCCAAGAGATGGCTGTTTTCACTTCGGGGTAGAGGCTGGTCACAACCGCTTCACAATCGTTGCGGAGCCCTGATAAACCCTGTGCCTCCAGAGCGGGCGCTATTTTGATCTTTGGGGTGTCTCTTGTCAACCTTTGGTTTGAAAAAATTTGGGCCGTACTGATGTGGCATTCCGGAACCAGCACAAGGTACCAAACTTCAGGGATTTCAATCGCTTGGATTTGTTCGCCAACTCCTTCCGCCCAGGCGCTGTGGCCACGAACAAAGACCGGAACGTCTGCGCCCAACTGCACTCCCAACTGTGCCAATTCATCGATGCAAAGATCGAGTTTCCAAAGCCTGTTTAAGGCCAGAAGCGTTGTTGCTGCATTGGAACTGCCGCCGCCGAGTCCGCCGCCCATAGGGAGGCGTTTATCAATTTCTATATCCGCACCCTGATGATTCCGGGTATGTGTTTGCAAAAGTCGGGCGGCTTTGACAATCAGGTTATCTTCAGCAGGAAGATCAGCGAATACTGGTGACAGCTGAATTGCCGGCTTATCCGAGACCCGGAAACGCATGATATCTCCGAAGTCGAGAATCTGAAACAGCGTTTGCAGTTCATGGTAGCCGTCTGCTCGGCGACCGGTGATGTGAAGGAAGAGATTCAGTTTGGCGGGGGAAATCAGGGATAGTTCTGGGAGCATAATAAAGGTGCTGCTTTGGGCGAAGGTTCTACAAAAGTTGCCAGGTCTTGATTGCCAGTATGATGCGGCTGTCATCGCGTTCGAGTTTTATCCTGCCAGGCAGGAGCAAACCGTCAATCTGATGGTATCGACTGAATTCCAGGTGCCAACCCAGCTGACGCATGGTGGACGGTTTGCCAGTGGCATCAAATTCAAGCTCCGCCGGTTGATCAGGTACAGGAAGAGCCTTGATCCAGTGGGACAGATAGCTGACCGGTAATGGGAAGCCAAGAGCCGACTCCATCAGTAGCTCCGGTTGATCAGAATACACGGGATCTTCCCCGGATTCTGTGAGCGTGACGAATCGAGCATTTCCGCTGATTCGAGCAGAGCCCAGCCCGAAGAAAGTGGAGCTGAGCTGTACATCGAAGAAATCGTCGACCTGGGTCCATTTGTTAATGGCAGCGGTGGCATTGTCCGTCGCTGTGCGGACCCCGATTTTCCCCATCAGGGTCCATGAGCTCTGTCGGGAAAGTCGTTCCTTGATGGATTGCCAGTCGAGCGTGTCTTGTGAAGGCTCGGCAACTTTCAGGCTTGAACAACCGTTGAGTATCAGAAGGGCAAGCGCAACCAGAGCGGGATGCCAGATACACCGCATACTATTATTGTGCCTGATCAGTACTGTCACCATCTGCTGTCGGGGAGGTCGTGTTGTCTGACTCGATGAGGGCTTCGACACTGGAGGGCATTGCCTCATTGTTTTCCGGCGCCTGCTCGTTCAGATTTGACAGATCCTCCTCCAGAATATGAGGCGCCAAACGTTCCAGTGTGCGGACTAGTACTTTGTGTTCAGGATTGCGGTAGAGCATTTGTCGCCAGATGGTGCTCGCATCTTCCTGTTTACCGAGCTGCCACAGCACTTCACCAAGATGGGCGCCGACCTCAGCATCCGGATAATTCTGGAAGGCCTTAGCGAGAAAAACCAGGGCTTCCTGTTGCTTGCCAAGTCTGTATAGCACCCAGCCCATGCTGTCGAGAATAGCTGGATTATCCGGTTTGAGGGACAGTGCGACCGTGATCAGGGCCAGTGCCTCCTGCAGGCGATCTGTACGATCGGCCAGGGTATAACCCAGTGCATTAATGGCGACGGCATTCTGAGGGTTGTTTTTAATAATCACGCGAAGATCCTTTTCCATCTCAGCGAGCATATTGCGTGACTCGAAGCTCATAGCGCGGGCGTACAGCAACTGTTCGTCATCAGGAAAGGCTTCGACGGCCTGATCCAAGGTTGAATTGGCGCGTTCCTCTTCTTCGATAGCGGTTAACAGTTTGTATTGAAGAATCCACAGCTTCTGCGCAATGTTGGGGCGATCTTCGCGCAATTGATCGAGACGTTCGATTGCTTCATCAACCTTATCCTGTTGGGTCAGGAGATAGCTGGATCGTTCCAGAGCCGATTCAAAGTGAATGCCGTCCTTCACCTCGCTGTAATAGGCGATAGCCTGATCCGAGTCTTCCCTCTGATCGGCAATACGTCCCAGATAAAAGTTGGCTTCATTCTGATGGGTTTCGTTATCGATCAGTTCCTGCAATTCAATTTCAGCGGCTTCGATTTTTTCATTTTCCAGCATCACCAGCGCATGAGAGAGCTTGAGTCCGGGAGCTTGTGGGTAGAGTTCCATCAGCTCTGCGAATACTTCTTCCGCTTCATCGAGCTGCTTGTTATCAATCAGCAGGCTGGCATAAAGTCGGCCGAGGGCGTGGTTCTCGGGAAAGTCATCATATTTGTCTGCGGCATAGTCGAGGGCGTTTTCGAAGTCGCCTTTTTCATACAGAACATTGGCTTTGAGCAAGGCAGCAGGCTGAAATTCCGGATCTTTCAGCGTCACCTTTTCCAGCAGAGCCAGAGCCTCATCCGTTTGTTTGAGGTTGCGATGGACCAGAGCAAGGCTGTAGGCGACGCCACTGTTTTCAGGATACTTGTCATACAGCTGCTGATATAGCCCCAGAAGCTCCAGTTTGTCTTTTTCCGGTAATTGCTGGGAGCCAATGGCCAGACTCTCAATACGCGCTTCGCCGCCCAGTTCGATGAGGCGGTCAATATGATAAAGCGCGTCGACATAGTTTTTTTGCAGGGAATATTGGAAAGCCATCAGTTGATGCGCAGGAATATTGTCAGGCTCCACTTCCACCCATATTTTTCCCAACTCCTGGATGGCTTCAATATCCTTGGTGTACTGGGCCGCATTGATAGCTCGTTTGATGACGCCGGGATCCCTGGTTAATCGCGCTTGCTGGATATAGTTGAGCAGCGTGATATTGAATTGGTCGCGCTGGGCTGCGATCTCTGCGACCAGCAAGTCATACAGGGTGTCTTTGTCGGAATCGAAGTCACTGAAGTTGGCTTCCTCTTCAGCTGCTGCGGGCTCGGTGGTTTCAGTGTCCTGGGCGTTTGCAGATTGATCTGCATTTTTGCTTATGCCAGGCAAGCTGCTGCATGCACTCAGACTCAATACAAATAAGAGGGGGAACAGTCTTAGAAGTGATTTCAAGTTAACTCTCTTTACTATGGAATTCCTGGAAAAGGTGACGTGACGGGGTTTGGAAGATCAAAGCCTTTGCCAGTCCGCCGCCAGAGGGGCCACCGCAGTGTCACTCAATACAGGCCTGATACATTGGCTTATATCATGACATACGCACTCAATCAGTCAACCGGCTCAAGCATGGTAGTGACCTTGAGTGCTTAAGCCGTGTCTAAGTTTGGCTTTATGTCTCACCTATTTGTAGAATAGCCGCTTTATTCCAAGGTGTTAACAGGCTCCGTTATTTAATGTCCATATTGGCATTTGGCATCAATCATAAAACGGCATCGGTCGATGTGCGGGAAAAGGTCGCTTTTGATCTGCATGATATGGAAGGAGCTCTTCAGGATCTGCTTAAAGTCGACGGCATCGCTGAAGCCGTGATCCTCTCTACCTGCAATCGTACCGAGATCTACTGTGCGGGCCAGGCCACGCTCAGTGACGCCCCTTTGTTAGAGTGGTTAAGCCGCTTTCACCGTGTTGAAGCTGATCAGCTTGCCCCTTCTATATTTAGTTATCATGAGAAAGACGCAATCGCGCATGTCTTGCGGGTAGCGGCTGGCCTCGATTCTCTGGTGCTGGGTGAACCGCAGATACTTGGGCAGTTGAAGTCGGCCTATGCCAGTGCGCTGGAAGCCGAAACGGTGAATGGTCACCTGGGTCGTCTGTTTGAACACAGCTTTTCGGTGGCCAAGCGTATTCGGACGGAAACCGCGATTGGTGAGAATCCCGTATCGGTGGCTGCCGCCGCCGTCAATATGGCACGCCAGCTATTTGCTGATTTTTCTGACAACACCGCTTTGCTGATTGGTGCCGGTAAAACTACCGAGCTGGTTGCACGGCACCTCAAGCAAGCGGGCATCAAGCATCTGATCATCGCCAATCGTACCCTTGCGCGGGCCCAGGAGTTGGCGGACTTGGTGGATGGTCAGCCTGCCTTGCTGGAAGCGATCCCTGATCTGCTCTTCGAGGCGGACATTGTGATTTCCTCAACGGCCAGTCCTCTTCCCATATTGGGTAAAGGGGCGGTCGAACGGGCGCTGAAGCAGCGCAAGCACCGGCCATTCTTTATGGTTGATATCGCCGTTCCGCGCGACATTGAACCTCAGGTAGGTGATCTGGCCGACGTGTTCCTCTATACCGTCGATGATCTCAAGCAGGTGATTGATGAAAACCTGCGTTCCCGGGAAGATGCGGCAAAAGAAGCCGAGATGCTGATCCAGGAAGGATGCGAGTCTTTTGTTTCGCATTTACGCGTTAGTTCGGCGGGGGATGTGTTGAAGCAGTTTCGTGGTCAGGCGGAAGCCCTGCAGGCGCTCGAGCTGGAGAAAGCCTTGTCGATGCTACGGGCCGGAGGCGATGCCGAGTCGGTGATGCAATCCTTGGCAAGATCCCTTACCAACAAACTGATTCATGAACCAACCGTTCAGGTTCGCAAGGCCGCCGCTGAGGGCAATTATGAAGTGGGCGAGCATCTGCTCCAGCTGTTTGGCCTGGAGCAGAGCGATAAGTCGGGAAAGTAGCCAGTCCCGTTATTGAGTTTTGGGGAGTCGCGCCAGAATCAGAACCTCAGATAGGCTGATGCGCCAAAAAAGTCCATATCCTCTTCGATAAGCGTGTACTCGAGCTCCAGCCCGAATTTGTCTCCCGCTCGGAAGCCGCCACCAATACCCAGAGATGATCCGGAATCATCTTCAGAAATACTTAAGGAACCATTACTGGCTTTGAGTTCCTCTCGAATAATGCCTAACTTACCCATAATGTAGAACGGGCCTTTGGAGCGGAAGACGCCATAGCCGCCAATGCTCTCTACGTCGATATCGACGCCGAGATAGTCGGTGTCACCACTCAGGTATTCCAGCTGCAGTGCGAAGCCTTCGCCAAAGTCGTAGCCGGCCATGAAGCCGACGGCATCAGCGTCATCAATGTCAGACACGTCTATCAGGAACTTGCCCAATTTCAAACCGGCAAACATGTGGCTTGACTTGTTTTCAGTGTCTGCCTGACTCATGCCGGAGCAGGCGATAAGAAGCAGGGCGATAAAGGTTTTTTTGAATGTCATATTATGTCCTTGGTTACATCTTTCCATTGCTTGTTCGTTGCCGTATTCGATTGCGGCATATGGCGGGCGCAGTGTAGTGCTTGTGTTAGGCAAATTGAAGCCCGTTCCCCTATACCGTATTGAATAGTATGGAGCTAGCGTGAAGCTGAGTCTTTTTCGCTCGTCGCACTCGCGCATCAATGTTAGAATGCGCGGTTTTCCGGGCCTGCGAGGGCCTGTCCGTATCACAACCCTGAGTCGACCTTTTCGAATATGAAAGAATCCCTGATAAACCGATTGGAAAGTATAAGTGACCGTTATGAAGAGCTGGCGGCCTTGCTGAGTGATCCAGGAGTGATTGCCGATCAGAATAAATTTCGGGACTTTTCCAAGGAATATTCCGAGCTGGAGCCGGTCGTAAAATGTTTCGGTAGTTATCAGCAGGCTGCTGAAAATATTGAAGAAGCCCAGTCGCTGTTACAGGACGGCGATGCGGATATGCGCGAGATGGCCGAAGAAGAACTTGAAAGCGCCAAATCGGACAAGGAACGCCTGGGTGTAGAGCTGCAAAAGTTGTTGTTGCCCAAGGACCCCAATGATGCCAACAACGTGTTTCTGGAAATCCGCGCGGGGACCGGTGGTGACGAAGCAGCGATTTTTTCCGGGGATCTGTTCCGCATGTATTCGCGGTATGCTGAGCAAAAAGGCTGGAAGGTCGAGGTCGTTAGTGAAAACCCCGGCGAACATGGCGGATACAAGGAAATCATCACCCGAGTGGTTGGCGATGGCGTATACGGCAACCTGAAGTTCGAATCCGGTGCTCATCGTGTTCAGCGGGTTCCGGAAACCGAATCTCAGGGGCGCATTCATACGTCCGCGTGTACCGTTGCCGTGATGCCGGAAATCGAGGCGGTGGACGACATAGAAATCAACAAAGCGGACCTGCGAATCGATACGTTCCGGGCCTCCGGTGCGGGAGGGCAGCACGTTAACAAAACCGATTCAGCCATTCGAATTACCCACATTCCAACCGGTGTGGTGGTGGAGTGTCAGGATGAGCGTTCTCAGCATAAAAACAAAGCCAAAGCCATGTCACTGCTGCAATCAAAGTTACTGTCAGCTGAGCAGGAAGCGGCAGCAAAAGAACAATCTAGCACCCGAAAGAGTCTGGTTGGAAGCGGTGACCGTTCCGAGCGTATCCGAACCTACAACTTTCCCCAGGGACGTATTACCGACCATCGCATCAATCTGACCTTATACAAACTGGCGGAAGTCATGGAGGGTCAACTTGCGGTTGTGATCGAACCTCTGCTGCAGGAGCATCAGGCAGAGTTGCTGGCCAGTATGAACGAGGCTTGATGCTTCCATGGCCTGCAGCATTCGCGAGGCACTGGCGCTTGCTTCGAAACTGTCTTCATCCACGCCGGCCCTGGATGTAGAGCTGCTGTTGGCGCATGTTCTGGATCGAGATCGAGCATATCTGCGAACCTGGCCCGACAGAGTATTATCTGATTCGGAGCAAACCCTCTTTGATGCACTGTTGCATCGTCGCGCGCAGGGCGAACCCGTTGCCCATATTCTCGGCAGTCAAAGTTTCTGGACGCTTGACCTGAAAGTGTCTTCAAACACCTTGATCCCGCGCCCGGACACGGAAATACTGGTACAGGAAGTTCTCGCGCTGCCCCTGGAACCCCGGATCAGAATCCTGGATTTGGGTACCGGTACCGGTGCGCTTG
This sequence comes from Oleiphilaceae bacterium, assembly GCA_965230795.1. GTDB lineage: Bacteria > Pseudomonadota > Gammaproteobacteria > Pseudomonadales > Oleiphilaceae > PZPK01. Next base: position 1,664,685 of record OZ246020.1, read on the forward strand.
CGTTAGCGCTTGCATCGGAAAAGCCGGACTGGGAAGTGTACTCTTCCGATACCAGTGAAGATATCATTGAGCTCGCCAGGGAAAATGCGCGGCGCAACGGCATTGAAGGGGTGCATTTTCTAACCGGGGACTGGTTTGAAGCCCTTCCTGATCAATTGCGATTTGCTGTCATTGTCAGTAATCCTCCTTACATTGATGAGAGTGACTGGCATCTGTCCCAGGGGGATGTCAGATTTGAGCCTGCTACTGCCTTGGTATCGGCGAATGAAGGGCTGCGGGATCTGTCTCATCTGGTTTCTGAAGCTCCGGCTTACCTGGAGTGCGGTGGCTGGCTGCTGCTAGAGCATGGCTATGAGCAGGCTGGGGTCGTGCAGAAACTGATGCATGAGCGTGGATATCAGGGCGTTCGATCCGCTTATGATTATGGTGGACATCAACGGGTAACAGTGGGCCAATGGCGTCATGGGTGAGACGATGGATAATCAAAAGAGCAACCAGGATTTGAGTGATGCTGAGCTGTTGCGTTACAGCAGGCAAATCATGTTGCCCGCTTTTGATGTGGCGGGTCAGTTGCGCCTGAAGCAGGCGTCTGTATTGATTGTCGGGCTTGGCGGTCTGGGGAGTCCGGTAGCGCTCTATCTTGCGGCGGCGGGAGTGGGGCGACTGGTGTTGGCGGACCATGATCAGGTGGATGACAGTAATCTGCAACGGCAGATTGCTCATACGCAAGCGCGTATTGGTCAGAACAAGGTTGATTCGGCAAGGACAGCGATCAAGGCTATCAATGGCTATATTGATGTTCAAATTATTCCCCGTCGCCTTGAGGGGAGTGTGCTGGAAGATGCGGTCAAAGCGGTTGATTGTGTCGTAGATTGCAGCGACAACTTTGCCACCCGATTCGCCTTGAATGCGGTCTGCCATGCGCAGCGAACACCACTGGTTTCCGGTGCGGCTATCCGAATGGAAGGCCATTTGAGTCTGTTTGATTTTTCACAATCGGGCGGTCCTTGCTACCAATGCCTGTATCCCGATATGCCCGAAGTGGGGCTAAGTTGCTCCGAATCGGGCGTCATGGCACCCTTGGTGGGAATCATTGGCAGCATGCAGGCCTTGGAGACCATCAAGCTAATTTCGGGCCTGGGTGAGGCAGCCACCGGGCGCTTGATGATTTACGATGCCATGCGCGGAAACTGGCGAAATCTTACGCTGCGTGCCGACCCCAGGTGTCCCTGTTGTGCCAGTGAATCCAAAAGAAGAATCGATTTCTGACAACGAGCTCATGTTTTTCTCGTCTGCCGAGAATGGCTGCTAAACTTAGAGCGTAACAATTCAGCTATCCGATCATTCCGGATGCGAGGGGAGGAGTCCATCGTATGCAAATCACAGGGCAGGGAGTTTGGGGTCAAAGCCCGCAGGTCATGTTGCTGACTGTCTTATTGCTCTTCAGTCTGGGGCTCAATGCCGAGTCCTTGCGTTTCAGTTTTTGGGAAGAGGCGACACCGCCTTTGGCCTTTGTCGAGAACGGTGATCTGGTAAACGGCATCATTAAAGATATTGGTGATGCCATCAGCCAGGAGCTGGGTCTTAATGCTCTCTATATACAGATTCCGGTTGCTCGAATAGAGTCGTCTTTACTCGAAGGCAAGATTGATTTTGATTGTATTTCCAATCCTATCTGGAAGATGCAGCCCAGTCAGTATGAGTGGTCACCAGCATTATTTGATGGCGCGGATCGATTTCTGGTGCGCCAGGGAGCGAAAAATGCGATCGATCAATTTGCTGATCTCAGAGGACGCACGCTCGGTATTTATAACGGCTATGTTTATCATGATGAAATCATGCGAATGATTGCCGAGCAGGAAATCAATACGGTGAAGGTCAGTGATGTGGCAAAAGGCATGTTATTGCTGAAACTCAAGCGTATTGATGCTCTGGTGGACTTCAGCGTGATCCTTGACTATGAATTGAAGCATTCCGATGAGGCGGATCGCTATGCGATAGCCAATAAACTGGCAGATTCCTTTCAGCTTTTTTGTGCTTATTCGCCTAAGTTGAGTATTGATAGCAGCGATCTGGACAGGGTGATCCAGAGTCTCGTCGATTCGGGAAAAATAGATGCCATTCTCAGTCAATATCGCTAGCTCAATCTTCACTGGCTGATGTTGCGCAATTCTGCTGTATGAACTATAACCATCCGACAGGAAATGGATATGGTAGCAGGCGACTGAAAACCTGCCTGTTGCTGGAACAAGGACATATTTTCAGGATGAAGTTATGGAACCGGCCCACCTGCTTATTGTCGATGACAGCGAACAGAACCGTTTGATTCTGCAGGCTGTTCTTGAAGAATTCTATTGCCTTTCTTTTGCCTGTGATGGCCCCGAGGCGCTGGACAAAGCCCGAGATCGAAAACACAAACCGGACCTGATCCTGCTGGATATCATGATGCCTGGCATGGATGGCTTTATTGTCTGTGAGCGCTTGAAGGGCGACTACCTGACTAGGGAAATCCCGATTATCTTCGTGACCGCACTGGGTGAAGTACGCGACGAAGCTCGTGGTTTTGAGGTCGGTGCAGTCGACTACATTACCAAGCCCATTCATCCTGCGATTGTGCGCGCACGCGTCAAAACCCATTTGGCTCTATACAACCAGCAGCGCGAATTGCAGCGTCTGGTGGAGGAGAGAACAAGGGAGATCCGTGATACGCAAGAAGCTGTAGTGGAGCGACTGGGGCGCGCTGCCGAGTACAAGGACAATGAAACCGGTAAACATGTGATTCGTATGAGCCACTATGCGCAGATACTTGGCCTGGCCGCGGGCATGTCTGAACAGGATGCGAAAACGCTGATGCTTGCCGCGCCCATGCATGATATAGGCAAAATTCGCGTTCCAGACCAGATATTGAAGCGCAAGGGCTCCCTCAATACCCAGGAATTGGAACTGATGCGTGAGCATGCAAAATTTGGTGCGGAAATCATAGGTGATCATCATAGTGAACTATTGAAAATGGCTCGTATCATTGCCTTGTCTCACCATGAAAAGTGGGATGGAAGTGGCTATCCCTATGGTCTGCGCGGCGATGAGATTCCGCTGGTTGCGAGGATTGTAGCGATAGCCGATGTGTTTGATGCCCTGACTTCAAAGCGGCCATACAAGGAAGCATGGAGCATAGATGATGCTCTGGATTACATCGAAAACCAGGCTGGTGAGCACTTTGATCCCGGGTTAACGCCTTTGCTCAGGGAAAACCTGGGGGCGGTGATGGAAATATACCGTGCTCATGCAGAGCAAAGTGATTTGCACATGGGCCGCCCTCGTTCAGGCTTTGCCGGCAGGTGGAGTTCAAGGCGTCATTAGAGTCAGTGGGGTGTCAGACCATAGTGTTGTTTTGCCTTGAGGAGCAGGTCGGGTGCCCTGTCATCTGAGAGAACGTCTTCGATCCTTTCCAGTATGGCTGAGTGTCGCTTAGTCGTCGGGGATACGGCCAGAAAGAAGGGTACTTTTGCCAGGCAGCCGGCTTGCTCAATGGTCTCGTCTGAGCGGTGTTCTTGAAGATACCTGGTAATCACCGCGCTATCACCGATAAATGCATCAATGCGTTTGAGTCTTAGCATCCCGCTCATCGATTGTATCGGTTTGGAACTGTTAATGAGAGTAACGCGTTCATTATCTTTCGTTGCCGAGATGACGTCATCAATCGGTTTTCCGTACCCGTAATCTTGGATGGCAGCGAAGTGTCTGTTTTTCAATGACGCTCGATCTTCGTAGCGAAAGGTTGAGTTGCTCAAGCGATAAAAGCACATCTGATAATCATCAATCTTCTGTCGCGTCAGAATAAAATCAGGCGCCTCCGCTTCTACTGCCGTTAGTAGACCATCAAAATGGCCTTGTCTGCTCATTTCTATCGCTCGGGACCAGGGCAGGATAGTGACTTGCAGCGTCGTGTTTTTGAGTTTTAGCAAGGCCCGCATGTATTCAACGACATATCCCGGGCGGGATGGTGAATCACAGACGTAAGGACACCAGTTAGTAGACGCGAGGTTTATTGTCTTGGGTGGTGCTTCCAGCGGCGCCGAAAATATGGGTTTTGTCAGCATCGCTATGAGAAATGTTGGGATCAGAGAGCGTTGAATGGCAGATCGGATCATATTTACGACTCATGTTCTCCACGGCCTGATTAGGACGAGTGTGGCGTGATCATTTGAGGATCACGCCACACAGACCTGTAACAAAGCTAATCAGAGAAGTTCGCGGCAACATAATCGGCCAGACGAGAACGTTCGACACTTTGCAGGGTGATATGCGCGTAGTGTCGCCAGTTACGCATTCTATCAATCGCAAAGCTGAAACCGCTGGTAGAAGCACTAAGGTAGGGTGTATCGATTTGTTTGAGGTTGCCGATAGCCACAACTTTGGTGCCTGGTCCCGCTCGGGAAATCAGGCCGTGCATCTGGGCTGCGGTCAGGTTCTGAGCCTCATCGATCAGGAAGAATTTGTCGGAGAAGCTGCGCCCGCGCATAAAGCTTGAGCTTTTGATCTTGACGCGGTTTTTCAAAAATTCAACGCCGGATTTGCGTTCGAAATCATTGCCTTCAGGGCTGGCGCTCAGTGTTTCCAGTGCATCGGTAATAGCGCCCATCCAGGGTTCAATTTTGGCTTCTTCTTCGCCAGGCAGAAAGCCGATATCTTCTCCCATGGGAACCGTGGCGCGGGTCACGATAATCTCATCATAGAACTTGTCTTCGTATACCAGTTGCAGGGCTGCGGCCAGTGTCAGCAGCGTTTTGCCGGTACCGGCATCACCGGCGATGGTGACGAAATCAATTTCCGGATCGGTGAGAATCGACAGGGCAAAGTTCTGTTCCTTATTTTTAGCCTGAATGCCCCAGCAGTGGTATTGGCTTTCGAAATCCGGGAGCATTTCAATGGTCGCTTTATGGTCTTCGACACCACGTAGAATGCCGCGAAAATTCTTGTTGCGTGTTGAATCAGAATAGATGTGGGTGTTGACCGTCCAGTTTTTTACCCAAGGGGCTTTGATCTCGTACATGATCAGAGTGCCGACTTCCGGGGAGTCTTCGCGCTCTACAGTAACCTCCACGCCTGGGCTGTCCCACATTTCGTCGGTTATTTCCACCTGACCACCGAACAGGGACTCATCGCCCACATTTGCTACCTGGTCGTTTCGATAGTCTTCCGAAATCAGGCCATGAACACTGGCCTTGATGCGCATATTGATGTCTTTGGTGACCAGAATGACGCAAATGTCGTCGTTTTTCAGGTCATCTCGAAGTTGTTTGGTGACTTCGATAATTTCATTGTCTGCAACACGCTCGCGCTCTTTTTCAAAAGTCTGAAACAGCAGTTTGCCGTTGGTGCCCAACTCTATTCCCTGGTCGAGGTTTTCTATTTCAACAGTGGATAACAATTCATCCAGATAGCGGTGAGCCTGGCGGGCGTTGCGGGCAATTTCATTCTGGCCGCGTTTGTGGCTATCCAGTTCCTCCAGGACGCGCAAGGGAATGAATACGGTGTGTTCCTCGAATTTATAAATAGACTCCGGTTCATGCATCAACACATTGGTATCGAGTACATAAAGTTTGTTTTCGCTTTTGTTCTGACTTTTTACCATGTCTACTTCCTACTTCTGTTTGAGGGAGAGTGTTGCTGTGAGTTTCAGTACGACTTAGCCAATCTCATCAACGATCACTTTCAACAGGTCGTATGTGGTGATGATGCCACTTAGACGTGTGTCATTTTTTACAAATACGCGATGCAGATGCTCCTGCATCATTAGTTCGGCTACCTCCTTGATGGGTGTGTCTTCGGAAACGGAAAAGATAATCGGAGTCATAATGTCGCCAACTTCGACGGGAAGCTTTGCCATGCCCTCGAATATCATCATTCGAAGGCGTCGAGCCTCTTTCAGCTCTTCTTCATTCATTTGCGCTTCGTAGTCGGTGTTGACGGAATTGAAATGAAAGTCGGCAATATCTTTCAATGTGGCGATGCCAATCAATTCGCCATCATCATTTGCCACCGGACTGCCGGAAATGTCATTGTCCGACAAAAATGCAGCAAATTTTTGCATGGTCCAGGATTGGGGAACCGATTTGACGTGCGGGGTCATGATGTCCCGTGCTTTGAGTTCTTTCATCAACTGTTAACTTCGCTTGTTCATGTGTGGATAGTGGTTCATTTGTTATTTCACGCCCACCCGGTCTGGGGTGGTATTGATCGCTTCACCATTGCTCAGGGTCAAGCCGATGACATGACCGGAATTATCGCGTTGCAGCCTGGCGTTCTGGTAGCGCGCGTCGGCCGCGACATCGGCGAGCTTTGCAATGGATTTTCGCGGTAGATCGATCACCATGCTGTTCACAAGCCATGCCGGTAGGGCACCTCCCGGTTCGGTGTGCTGCATCCACACCAGTTCAGTCACCTCGTCGCTGGCGCGGCGCAAAATATAGCGGGCATGGGAAGATTCGATTCGAAACGCACTGGTGTCTTCAAGGCTAGTGTCATCAAGGCTAAGGCTATTAAGTGAAGCTTCGGTGAACATATCAATGTAGAGGGTATTGGCGTCACTTGCCGAGCGCGTGTGAATGCGAACAATGACTTCACGATTCTTAAAGGGCCAGGGCAAATCGTTTAGTGCGTATCCGACACGATTATTGAAACTTTCAATCTGCAGGCTTTCGGATTTCAGGCAACCATCGACCCATCTGGGGCAGGTGACGGGATCTGCGATCACCGCAAATACCGCTTCCAGTGGCTGGTCAATGACGGCTTGTGCTTTAAATGCTTCGAAGTCAGAGGTGCCATAATCGGCAGTGAACAGGCTCAGGTGATCCTGGGATTTCACCAGCTTCCAATCGTTGGCATTTTCTTCAAGCGCGGGAGAATCTGTCCAGGAAGGTGTCTGGGCAAGGGAGGTCAGAGGCGCAGGCAATACGAGTAACGCGAAGTATGCCAGCAGGAATCGCCTCATAAAGCGTATCTCCTAGTGGTTTGGATTGGAAAACCCGTTGGGGCTTTCCAATTCGTATGCACCTGCGCGATCTATCTGGCGATATAGCTCAGGTGCGATCGTGTTATCTGAAGAATCAGGTTTCCGGCAAGGTTACATTCAATTCCAGAACGGAGCAGTCGTCGTTCTTATCGAGTTGGACCTGAACCTGGTCCTGATCGATGGGAACGTACTTGCGAATCACATCCAGAATTTCCTGCTGTAACTGGGGCAGATAGTCTGGCTGCTCGCGCTGGCCTCTTTCATGGGCAACGATGATCTGCAAACGTTCTTTGGCAACGGAAGCTGTGTTCTTCTTTTTGCTTTTGAAGTAATCCAGAAAACTCATGCTGTGGCGGACCCCTTAAACATACGTTTGAAGAAGCCTTTCTTTTCAGCCGTCAGGAAGCGGTAGGGTTTGTCTTTGCCAAGCAGGCGATCCACCGCATCGTCATACGCCTTGCCGGCATCACTTTCCTGATCGTGTATGACAGGCACTCCTGAGTTCGATGAGGTGAGCACTGCCGTGGATTCAGGAATAACACCAAGCAGCTTGATGGCCAGAATATCTTTGACATCGTCGACGCCAAGCATCTCGCCTTTTTCAACCCGCTCAGGGCTGTAACGTGTCAGCAACAGGTGTTCTTTCACAGGGTCAAGTCCTTGCTCAGCACGACGGGATTTGCTTTGCAGAATGCCCAGTATGCGATCCGAATCTCGTACCGAAGATACTTCCGGGTTGGTGACGATGATGGCTTCGTCGGCAAAGTAAAGTGCCATTTGCGCGCCATGCTCAATGCCGGCAGGAGAGTCGCAAATGATGTACTCAAAGCGCTCGGCCAGATCCTTTAGGACTTTTTCCACGCCTTCTTTCGTCAGGGCATCCTTGTCACGCGTCTGGGAGGCGGGCAGGATATGCAGGTTTTCAACCTGCTTGTCCTTGATGAGAGCCTGATTCAGCGTTGCTTCTTCATTGATGACGTTGACGAAGTCGTAGACGACGCGGCGCTCACAATTCATGATCAGGTCGAGATTTCGCAGGCCGACATCGAAATCGATAACCACGGTTTTGTGACCTTTTAATGCCAGGCCAGTGGAAATTGACGCGCTGCTAGTGGTTTTGCCAACGCCCCCTTTACCTGATGTGATAACTATAATTTTTGCCAATGTACTTTTCCCATGTTGCTATGTACTGCACTGTTCAAGCAGTGTTCATGTACTTTTGTCTCTTGAGGGGTCACGAAAACCCGCTCTTATATAGTTCCAGCTCGCCTGGCTCTGTTTATTCTGGCCGATACCAGACAAAGCGACGGGCTAGTATTCAATTTCCCTGAATTTAAGGGCGTCCTTGTCGAGAAAAACCTGTGCCGGTTTGCGTAGCACAGATTTATCAATATCCTCGCTGATCTTGTACTGGCCAGCGACGGATACGAGTTCGGCTTCAAGGCTATGGCAGAAAATGCGAGCGGAGGTGTCGCCTTTTACACCCGCTAGTGCCCGACCACGCAGGGCACCATAGACATGGATGTTTCCATCTGCCAGGATCTCGGCGCCAGCGCTGACAGAGGCCATGACGATCAGGTCGCCATCAGAAGCGTAAACCTGCTGTCCGGAACGAACAGGGTGGTGAACAATCTTGCTGATCTGACGTTCCTTTTGCACCACAGTTTTAACGACTTCCACCGTTTCAGTCGCGGTGGCTGCCGGCTCACTGGGAACGGGCTCCGCCTGTCTTTCCTTTTGTTTGGCCAGAACGCCCAGGCCTGCGAGCTTGGCGGCAGCCTGGTGATGCTCGCTGCCGCCTCGTACGGCCACCACCTTGATTGAATGCTCCAGGCAGGCAGCAATCAAGTCGTTGAAAACGAGTGCTTCGTTTTCGTCAAATTTCTCAAGGCTGATGATGACCGGAAGGTTTTCAAAAAAATCAGGAGCTTGAGAGGTTTTTTCCTTAAGATCCCTGCGGATTTGGTCCAGATTGTAGTGGGAGAGTTCTAGTGCAGTCATCGGCACCAGTGAGCCCTTGAGTTTTATGCAGGGCTGGCCTTCAGGCGCAGTATCACGCATCGCTGGTTGCTCATTGTTATTATTGGATTCTGGTAAGTCTGAGGTGTTTGGTGCCGCGTTCCCTTCCTCAAATGTGAAACTTTCCTGTTGCTTTTGTTCTGGACTGGCGGTGACGCTGGAGCTCATGAATTTGCCTGGTTGCTATCGGTCGTGAAATGTCTGTGTTCCGGGAAAACAGCTCCCCCGGTCTGATCCAAGTGACTCTTGTTTTTATTCAGAGACGACGGATTTTTTTAGCTCATGTGGTCGACATCTTATCATGTCAATTTGGCTTTGGCTCCACTTTTTCGGCTGACTTTTTGGTAATGCGCAAGATTTGTTTCGCGGTGCGCGAAGCGCTTTGAATGCGCGGTGCTCCGCCCTATAATGCAGCGTTTATCATGTCCCTCTATCCAAGAAAAACGACGCATTATGAGCAACGAAATTACAGGCTATGAAGATGGTGTAGAGCAGGTTTCCCTGCGGGATTACACCGAAAAAGCCTATCTGGACTATTCCATGTACGTCATTCTGGACCGGGCCCTGCCGCATATTGGCGATGGTCTGAAGCCAGTTCAGCGCCGAATTGTGTATGCCATGTCCGAGTTGGGGCTCAAGGCAACGGCAAAATACAAAAAGTCTGCCCGTACAGTCGGTGATGTACTCGGTAAATTTCATCCCCACGGTGACAGTGCCTGCTATGAAGCCATGGTGCTGATGGCGCAGCCTTTCAGCTACCGTTATCCACTCATCGACGGACAGGGGAACTGGGGTTCGCCTGATGATCCCAAGTCTTTTGCCGCGATGCGATATACGGAGTCGAGACTGGCTCCGTATGCAGAAGTATTGCTGAGCGAGCTCGGGCAGGGGACGGTCGATTGGGAGCCTAACTTCGATGGCACGCTGAATGAGCCGAAAACGCTTCCCGCGCGCCTGCCGAATCTGTTGCTAAACGGAACCACCGGTATCGCGGTGGGCATGGCGACGGATATTCCCCCTCATAATTTGCGCGAGGTGGCATCTGCCTGCGTGCATTTGCTTGAAGATGAAAAAGCCTCGACAGAAGCCTTGATGACGCACATCCAGGGGCCTGATTTTCCTACTGCCGCAGAGATTGTCACATCGCGTAAGGATTTGCAGGCAATCTACGAAACTGGCCGGGGCTCGGTGCGTATGCGCGCCGTGTATACCAAGGAGAGTGGTGATGTGGTGATCACTGAGTTACCGCATCAGGTCTCCGGTGCGAAAATTCTGGAGCAGACTGCTGCCCAGATGCATGCCAAGAAGTTGCCAATGGTGGCAGATTTGCGTGATGAATCTGATCATGAAAATCCTACCCGCCTGGTCATCGTGCCGCGTTCCAACCGGGTTGATGTTGACGCACTGATGGGGCATTTGTTCTCAACGACGGATCTTGAGAAGAACTATCGCGTCAATATGAACATGATTGGCATTGATGGCCGTCCGGGTGTGCGAGATTTGCGCACGATTCTGAGTGACTGGCTGAGTTATCGAACCGACACCGTCACCCGGCGATTGAACTATCGCCTGGATAAAGTAGAGAAAAGGCTGCACCTGTTGGAAGGCTTGCTGATTGCCTTCCTGAATATTGACGAAGTCATTCATATCATTCGGACCGAAGACGAGCCCAAGGCGGTGTTGATGGCCCGTTTCGATCTGACCGAGGTGCAGGCGGATTATATTCTTGATACCAAGTTGCGTCAGTTGGCGCGTCTGGAAGAGATGAAAATCCGTAGCGAGCAGTCGGATCTGGAAAAAGAACGCAAGAGCCTGAAGAAAACCCTGGGTTCAAAAGCCCTGATGAAAAAGCTGATTCGGGACGAAATTCTGGCTGATGCCGAAGAATTTGGAGATGAGCGTCGATCTCCGCTCGTGGAGCGTGGTGAGGTAAAAGCCTTCAGTGAGGCAGATCTGGTGTCTTCGGAACCGGTGACAGTGGTGTTATCGGAGAAGGGCTGGGTGCGCGCAGCCAAAGGGCATGATATCGATCCGGCGGGACTGAGCTATAAATCTGGCGATGCCTACGCCTTGTCAGCAAGGGGAAAAAGTTCTCAAGGTGCGGTCTTCATTGATTCCACCGGCCGATCCTACACCATTCCTGCCCATACTTTGCCGTCGGCGCGAGGACAGGGTGAGCCCTTGACTGGCCGGATCAATCCGCCATCTGGCGCCACCTTCCGTGCCGTGTTGATGGGCGAGCCCGATCAGAAGCTGTTGATGATGACCGATGCGGGATACGGCTTTATCGGAAAAATGAGTGAGCTGCAAAGCAAGAATAAATCCGGCAAAGCGGCGATTTCCCTACCCAAAGGTGCCGAGGTTATGGTGCCGGTACCGGTCACTGATATTGAGCATCAATATCTGGCTGCGGTAAGCAATGAAGGTCGCATGCTGGTATTCCCGGTCAAGGAGTTGCCGGAATTGGCGAAAGGTAAGGGTAACAAGATTATCAGTATTCCTTCTGCCCGGGTGCAGAACAGGGAAGAGTGGATGGTGACGGCGGCACTGTTTACCGCGGACGATCAGCTCGTCATTCATTCTGGCAAGCGTCATCTGAAGTTGCGATTTTCGGATCTCGAGCACTATGTGGGTGAGCGCGGACGTCGTGGTCATAAATTACCGAGGGGGCTACAACGGGTTGACCGAATGGAGGTGATCGTCAAACAGGGGGCTGTCGAAGACAGTCTTCAGGTCAATGATGCTGCGTCCGGAGAACCCTCGTCCAGTGAATCTCAGGACAACTAACGGAGTCGCCTCTTGAGTGAAATCATTCTGATCAATGTTTCGGGTCGCGATAAGCCGGGCCTGACCTCTGAAATCACTGCCATCATGGCCCAGTACCAGATCCGGATACTGGATATCGGTCAGGCGGTTATTCACGACCACCTGACCTGGGGAATTCTGATTAAAGTACCCGACGAAAATGATGCGTCTGGTGTGATGAAGGATCTGCTATTTCGAATGCATGAGCTTAAGCTGGACGTCAGCTTTCAGCCGGTCAGTGTCGAGCAGTATCAGCAATGGGTTGAGGGCAAGGGAAAGGCGCGTTATATCGTCACATTGCTTTCGCGCTCCACGACAGCAGAGCAAATTGCTCGGGTTTCCGAGTTGACTGCGCAACATGGTCTGAATATCGACAATATTACGCGTCTGTCCGGGCGTCCCTCCCTGGATATGGATCCGGCCAAAGCCACCGCCTGTATTGAATTTTCGGTGCGTGGTACAGCTCCCGATCTGGATGTTTTACGGGCCGATTTTCTGCGTATTTCCAGTGAGTTGAATGTGGATATCGCATTTCAGGAGGACACCATTTATCGACGCAATCGTCGTTTAGTTGTGTTTGATATGGACTCGACCCTGATTGAGGCGGAAGTCATTGATGAGCTGGCGAAAGAGGCGGGTGTTGGAGAGCAGGTCGCAGCGATAACTGAACAGGCCATGCGTGGCGAGATTGACTTTACAGAGAGTTTTCGTCGCCGAGTAGGTTTGCTAAAGGGTTTGAGCGAAGAAGTGCTGGAAACCATTGCTGCGCGTCTGAATATGACGGAAGGCGCGGAGCGCCTGATTACCACGCTCAAGGGCCTGGGCTACAAAACAGCTATCCTGTCCGGAGGCTTTACCTACTTCGCGAAAGGTTTGCAGGAAAAACTTGGTATTGATTATGTCTACGCCAATGAGCTTGAAATCAGGGATGGCAAAGTTACTGGTGAGGTAAGCGGTCGTGTTGTTGATGGCCAGCGTAAGGCGGAATTGCTGGATGAGCTAGCGGCAAAAGAAAATATTGGTCGTCAACAAGTCATCGCAGTGGGGGATGGCGCCAATGATTTACCCATGCTCAGTCGCGCCGGGTTGGGCGTCGCTTTTAGAGCCAAACCTCTGGTCAAGGAAAGTGCGCGTCATGCCATCTCCAATCTGGGTTTGGATGCCGTCTTATACTTGATCGGTTTTCGGGATAGAGAAGCCCTGTAGCGATTGAATGTCGGGCGTTTCTGAAAAAAATGTCTAGAGGCGCACCCCAGGGGGCAGGCCCCTGGTTTGCCCTGCACTGTGTCAGTAAAAGTGGCTTAAGACTAACTGTTGGCCGCTTTCTGGTCCTGCTTCAATGTTGAGCGATATTTCTTGCTCAGGTCCAAAAAGCGAGGAGTGGGGCCGACGTCTTCATAGAGAGGATCACCCATCTCATCTTTCTCCACCACTTTGTTCCCGGCTATGTAGGGGAAGCTGGTTTCCAGTTCCTCCAGGGCTGCAGAAAGCAGTTCACCGATGATTTCGCTTTTGGTGCGTTTGGGATACATCTCAGCCAGGGCTGAGATTTTCGCAGCGTCCTCCAGCGGTAAACGCAGGGAATACTCTTCGGTTGTCATCGTGGCTTTCGCCTGTTTCTCCCAATGCTGAGCGAGGGCTTTTATTTTCATTGCTTTGGATCCTTGTTTGACTTTGCTACAGTTTGTGGCAACGGATCGCGCCCCGCATGCTTGATTAAGATTTGGTGACAGGGTCTCTGAATCGAATTGCCAACATCTTTAGTTTAGTAAGATCTGCAGGAGTATGGGGCCGTATATTTGTGAGGTTTTGTTACCGCGGGAAGGAAAGCTATGTCTGAATTGCATCCGGCATTACGGGAAAATGTACGTTTATTGGGAGAGTTGCTGGGAGAAAATATTCGAGAGCATCATGGTGATGCATTTCTCGAAAAGATCGAAGCGATTCGGCTTGCCGCAAAGGCCGATCGGGATGTGGTCGATGGAGATGCCAGTCCCGAGCTGGTCAAGTTGCTGACGGATCTGAAAGACGAGGAGCTGGTTCCGGTTGCCAGGGCATTCAATCAGTTTTTGAATCTCGCCAATATTGCCGAGCAATATCACAGCATACGTCGCAAACGGGATGATGTTGAAGTAGGTGTCGAGAGCTTTGATCAGTTGTTCGGGCGTCTCAAATCCCAGGCTCAGGGCAAGGATGAATTGGCGTCCTTGTTGAAAACACTGAAAATTGAATTCGTGTTGACTGCCCATCCTACCGAAGTCACTCGACGAACCTTGATCATGAAATATGATGCCATCGCCGCCTGCCTGGAAAAACGCGATAACGATGATCTGACCGACCTGGAACGCAAGCGCATTCGCGAGCAGCTAAACCGTTTGGTGTGTGAAGCCTGGCATACAAATGAGATTCGTCAGGACAGACCGACCGCCGTGGATGAGGCGCGGTGGGGCTTTGCCGTCATGGAAAACAGTCTTTGGCAGGCAGTACCCGAATTTCTGCGCGAACTTGATTCTGCACTAAAGGATCAATTCGACATGAACTTGCCTCTGGATGCGAGTCCCATTCGATTTGCCTCGTGGATGGGCGGAGACAGGGATGGGAATCCCAATGTCACCTCAACGCTAACGCGAGAGGTAATGAGTCTGTCACGGTGGATGGCGGCAGATCTGTATTTGCGGGATATCGGTGCACTGCTGAATCAACTCTCCATGTGGTATGGCTCTGATGCCTTGCTGGCTGAGGCAGAATCCTTGCGTGCTGTTCATCAACGTAACCGGGATGAGCCCTATCGACTTATTCTGGTGGAGTTGCGGCGACGATTGCTGGCGACCCGGGAGTGGGCTGCCCAGCAGGCACGTGGAGATACCACACCAGTAGAGGGCATCATGCTTCGCAATGAAGAGCTCCTGGAGCCACTGCAACTATGCTATGAGTCGTTGACCGAAACCGGTTTGCACAACGTTGCCAACGGTCTGCTGTTGGATACGATTCGCCGTGTTCGCTGTTTTGGTCTGGAGCTGGTCAAGCTGGATATTCGTCAGGACTCTGAACGCCATCGGGATGTCATGTCGGAGATTACCCGATATCTGGAATTGGGTGATTTTGCAGAGTGGTCAGAAGACGAGCGCCAGGCATTTTTACTGAAAGAGCTTCAAAGTAAGCGCCCCTTGTTTCCACCCGCCTGGCAATGCAGCCCGGAAGTTAAAGAAGTGCTGGACACCTGTCGGGTGATCTCGGAGCAACCCGAATCGGCGTTGGGTTCTTATGTGATTTCCATGGCCAGCTCTCCTTCTGACGTGCTGACGGTTATTTTGCTTTTGCGGGAGATGGGTATCCAACATGCCATGCGTGTGGTGCCCCTTTTCGAGACTCTGGATGATTTGTCGGGTGCGGCAGCCGCCATTGACAACCTGTTATCGGTGCCATGGTATAAGGATTACTGTAATGGCACTCAGGAAGTGATGATCGGATATTCGGATTCGGCCAAGGATGCGGGGCAGATGGCGGCGGCCTGGGCGCAATATCGTGCTCAGGAAAGTCTTGTCGAGGTGGCAGAGCGTCACAAGGTGAAACTCACATTGTTCCATGGCCGTGGTGGAACGGTTGGGCGCGGTGGTGGTCCGGCGAATCGAGCGATTTTGTCCCAGCCCCCCGGATCAGTGAATGGTTCGTTCAGGATCACCGAGCAGGGTGAAATGATTCGCTTCAAATTTGGCTTGCCCACAGTCGCCAAGCAAAGCATGAAGCTTTATCTCAACGCGGTGGTCGAAGCGAGCTTGCTACCGCCGCCCAAGCCAAAAGCTGAATGGCGCGACCTGATGCACGAGCTGACGGACATTTCGTTGAAGTCCTATCGGGCCATTGTGCGCGAGAATCCCGACTTCGTGGCGTATTTTCGGGCCGCTACACCCGAGCAGGAATTGGGCAAGCTGGCCCTTGGCAGTCGACCGGCGCGTCGTAAAACCGGGGGCGGAGTCGAGACTCTTAGAGCGATACCGTGGATATTTGCCTGGACGCAAATGCGCCTGATGTTGCCCGCCTGGCTGGGAAGTGACGAAGCGCTCGAAACCGCGCTGGGCTCGGAGAAAGCCAGCTTGCTGGATGAAATGTTGTCACAATGGCCGTTCTTCAAAACCCATATCGATATGCTGGAAATGGTGGTTGCCAAGGGGGACTACAGGATCGCCCGCTACTACGACCAGCTGCTGGCGCCTGAGAACCTGAAAACCCTGGGACGAAGTTTGCGTCATCGCTTCCGTGACATGGTGGCGACTGTTAACCGGGTTAAGCATCAGGATCTGATTCTCTGCGAGAACCAATCGCTACAGAGTGCCATGCGGGTTCGGGCGACCTATACGCTGCCACTGCATTATCTGCAGGCAGAGCTGCTAAGGCGCGAGCGTATGGCTGAACAAAAAGGGCAGGAGGCGGAACTAGCTGACAAGGCCCTCAAGGTGACCATGGCCGGCATTGCAGCGGGTATTCGTAACACCGGCTAAAGTCCGCTTCGCACAGGTATTTACAGCCACTTACAAAAATACTGACAATGAAACCGCATGCTGTGAAGCAATAGTCGTTAGAGCCGAAAAATAGCGCTACACTTGTAGCGTTAAGAGTTGGCCAGCTGAGTGGTCAGCTTGCGGATTTAAAGCAATCACAGTCAGGTGAGCCCCACGTGCCCGTAGCGTCCAAATTAGGTCAGTACATCGCCAAGAAAAACATTGTGTGTCAGCCGCTGCACCATTCCAAAAGTGCCAGCTTCGCCGAAGCAATTGAATTGGCCAATGCGGTTCCAGAGCTATGTATCAAGGCCTTGCCACTGATTGATCGTCGGGGCCCTGCTATCGCTGTTTTGCCCTATCTGGCGGAGTTGGATCTTGATCTGGTCAATGAAACGCTCGGGCGACAGTTTCAGGCACTGCCTGTCGATAAGGCCAGCACATTGTTCAAGGATTGTGAGCCTGGTGTGCTGCCACCATTTGCCATGGCTTATGGTTTGCCGGTTTTGGTGGATGCAGATGTCTTGCAGCAGGATCATTGTTTCGCTGCCAGCGGGTGTGCTAGCACCCTCCTGAAGCTTCCTGGGCATGCCTTGCGAACCATTATGCAGGGAGCCGTCAAGGTTCATATGAGTCGCTGGCCGGAATCGAGCCGCAAAGCGCTGGGCCAGGGAGTGAATGCCTGTAGTGGCAATCTGACATTGGATGCCGTCGCGAAAAAGCTGGAGAAGGTTTACAAATTACCGCCGATGCCGGAAACCGCGGTGCGGATTATGCACCTGACTTCAGATCCAGATTCGGAAGTGGGGCAGTTAGCGGAATTGATTGAACGAGACCCCAGCCTCTCCGCACAGATTATGCGCTATGCGCGCTCAGCCCTGTTTAATTACCCCGGTGAACTCACCTGTATTAAAGATGCCATCAACAGAGTGTTGGGTTTTGATCGGGTTTCGCAGCTGGCGATGGGGATAGCCGCAGCCAAAGCATTCAGTATTCCCAGTGAAGGACCGCTGGGCTTGCAGCGTTTCTGGCAACATGCCCTGTATACAGGCGTGCTGAGTCAGGCTCTGGCGCTGTTGGCAAATCCGGATCTGGAGTTAAACGACAAAGACGCTTACCTGGCAGGGCTGCTGCACAATTTCGGAATTTTGCTGATCGGTCACTTGTTTCCACCTGAGTTCAAAATGCTCAATAAACTGCGTGAAACCGAGCCTGATGCGAGCATGAAAGAGATTGAACAGCAGGTGTTTGGTATCGGTGCAGCTCAGGAGTTCATCTCTCTGGGGCACGGCTCAATGGGGGCGATACTGCTCAAATTGTGGGGGCTGCCTGAATCAACCATTAAGTCTGCAGCCATGCATCAAAAGCCTGATTATGATGGTGAGTGCATGCAATATGTACGCTTGATTCAGTTGGCGAATCTGTATCTAGCTCCATTTGGAGTGGGTGATGAACCGGCAGAGATGGATCCCGAACCTTTGCTGGAGTATTTCGGCATATCTGCTGAAAAAGCTCAGGCTTTGGCAGATTCAACCATTGAGCAGTGCCGAAGTCTTGATGGCATGCTGGCGCATATGGCTGCCTAGCAGACATCCGTTTGACCACCATATTTCCCTGTCTTCTCACGGACTTTCCCTGTATTCCCTGAAACCGTATAATGGCGCACTTTTATGGTACATCGTACCTGACGAATAGTGTGGTATTGGCCGCGCCGACCGGCAGAAAACGGCAGCATTTGTGTGTGGCACGGTCGGAATATGTGGCGACTAAGTGACTTTCAGAGCACTATGGCTGGTCTTTCTTCCGTCAGGTTCAAGCGTAACAATCAGATCCGGAATTTACAGGGTAGAGCAGTGAACGGCTGTTTTTGTAGAGTGCTTTGCCCGAAGCCAGTTTTCATTACATAGCTTTATTCGATTTTATTTTTTTGTGGAGCAAGTCTTTTATGCGATTGATATTGTTAGGTGCCCCCGGTGCGGGTAAAGGGACCCAGGCCAAATTTATTACCGAGAAATACGGTATCCCTCAGATTTCCACTGGTGACATGTTGCGAGCCGCGGTTAAGGCCGGGTCGCCTCTGGGCCTAAAAGTCAAAGAAGTGATGGCGTCTGGTGGTTTGGTATCTGACGAAACCATCATTGAATTGATCCAGGAGCGAATCAAGGAAGCGGACTGCAAAAACGGCTTTTTGTTTGATGGCTTTCCGCGCACGATCCCTCAAGCTGAAGCGCTGAAAAAGCAGAATATTGAGATAGACGCTGTTGTTGAAATCAACGTTGATGATGAAGAGATCGTCAGTCGCTTGAGCGGTCGCCGGGTCCACGAAGGTAGCGGTCGTGTTTATCACCTCAAATACAATCCACCAGCAGTGGACGGTAAGGATGATGACACGGGTGAGCCTCTGGTTCAGCGGGAAGACGACAAAGAAGAAACTGTACGCAAGCGTCTTCAGGTTTATCATTCCCAGACGGCACCTCTGATCGAATACTATTCTTCCTGGGCTGAGAAAGGTGGTGAAGGCGCACCCAACTATATTAAAGTCGATGGGGTCGGAGAAATGTCCCAGATTCGTGATCAGATCGTCAGCGGTCTTGAATCCTGAGTGAATTTCCAGTCAAAGCAGGATTCGAGATAGCGCCTTATGGCAACAATACTTGCCTTCGACACCTCATCAGAGTCCTGTTCTGTCGCCTTGAACCGCGACGGCACCCTCACCGAACGATTTGAGCATGCGCCTCGACAGCAGGCGCAGCGAATTCTCCCCATGATTCACGAGCTGCTGCAGTCGCAGCAGTTACGTCTTTCTGAGCTGGACGCCGTTGCGTTTGCGTGTGGCCCTGGATCCTTTACCGGTTTGCGCATCGCAGCGGGTATCGCCCAGGGTCTTGCCTTTGGGATCGATTGTCCGGTTATTCCGGTTTCCAGCCTGCGGGCGCTTGCCGTGCAAGCTTACCGTGATGGCGGTTGCAGACAGGTGCTGGCAACCATCGATGCGCGGATGGATGAACTTTACTGGGGGCTGTATCAGCTTGATGAGGATGACTCTGGTCTGGTGCAATCGGTGCTCGTTGGTAAAGAACGGGTGTCTCCTGCAGACGCCCTTTCTCTGGAGTCCTTGGTCTTTGGTGCAGAGCAGATAGCAGACAAGGCTGAATCTTCAGTGCATGCCTGTGGCAGTGGTCTGGCATATGCTGAGCGCTTTCCCGAAAATGTCACCAAACAGCTGTATCCTGGCAACCCGTCAGGTGATATACATGCCGCGGTCATTGCAGAGCTAGCGGCTCAGGATCTGGCTGAGGGGAAAACGTGTCCCGCAGATCAGGCAGCACCTGTCTATATCCGTGATGAGGTTGCCTGGAAGAAATTACCGGGTAGAGGATAGCGTTCGCTGGCCTTTATTTGGGATAAAGAATCGTCACGGTACAAAAACAAAGAGTGAAGGAAAGCAAGGCGTGAAGGAAATGGCACAATGAGTTGGTTGGAGGCAGTTGTACTCGCCCTGGTTCAAGGGTTGACGGAATTTCTGCCAATCTCGAGTTCTGCGCATTTGATCCTGCCATCCCAGCTGTTGGGTTGGAGTGATCAGGGGCTGGCTTTCGATGTGGCGGTGCATGTGGGCACGCTGGTGGCGATTCTGCTGTATTTTCGAAAGGATGTGAGTTCCTTGCTGACAGCCTGGTTTGTACAGATTTCAGGTGGGCAGGTCACCCAGGAGAGCCGGTTGGCGTGGCTTATTATCCTGGCAACCATCCCTGCAGGTTTGTGCGGCATCATATTCAATACCGCCATTGAGCAGTATTTGAGATCGACCGAAGTTATCGCCACAACCACGATTACTTTCGCTTTGGTATTGTGGCTGGCAGATCGGCGTGGTGCTCGCAATATTCCGCTTGACGCCATGACTCTGAAGTCCGCTCTGGTTATTGGCGTGAGTCAGGCCCTGGCGTTGATCCCGGGAACCTCTCGTTCAGGTATCACCATGACGGCGGCTTTGCTGCTGGGGTTTACCCGTGACGCGGCGGCGCGTTTTTCTTTTTTGCTTTCCATCCCATTGATTGCCGCGGCGGGCCTGCTAAAGACCAAAGAACTGGTTGAGCAGGGCAATGACGCGCAGTGGTCGATGGTGATTCTGGGGACCCTGGTCGCGTTTGTCAGCGCCTATGCCTGCATTCATTTGTTTCTCTCATTTCTGGAGCGTATTGGCTTCACGCCCTTTGTCATCTACCGTTTGCTCCTGGGAATTTTGTTAATTCTTTTAATAGTCTTCTCCTGATGCTGTTCAGTTTCAGGCTTTCAGGCTAGACTAGCTTTACCTAAATGACATCAGTATGTCTGGACTGGTTCGCTTATGGACGTCAAAAACGCGCTGGTTACCACCACTTTTCCCCGGAGTTTCCAGGAAAACCGTCAGCTTAAACCTGAGCAGGACGCGCGCGCTGAGTCACCGCAACGACCAGGACTCGGTTCTGCCCCTGACTTTGATAGCGAGGCCATCGCGAGACGAGGGCAGGAGATCCAGGCAGAGCGTGTTGAACGGCTTAACGATACTGAATCAGTGCCCTTGCGAACACGTCAGGCCCTGGATTCCTACCAGGGTACGCAATTAGCCTCTCAACAGTTTGAAACAGGCGAACTGGTCGGCGTCGATTTGTTTGTTTAGCCTTTGTGTTTTCCCTTAATTCCCAATTTTTAAGCGTTCTTATTGCGAATCCTGCCTGGCGGGATCGAGCCTTGGCGTTTGCTCGGGCTCATGCCTTGTCGTGTATCGAGGCGAATCACTGGGAACACCTCAGTACTCCCTATGTGCTTGTGTACGGTCATGAAAACGTTTCACTGGCGCAAACGGGAAAAGGTGTGCCCGGGCCGGTAACCGCATCCTTCCTGAATGGCAAAATACAACATCGATTGCATTTTGGTGGTGGGAAAGGTCAGCTGATCGCCAAAGCAGTTGGCATCAAGGCGGGGGTGCATGCACACATTCTTGATACCACGGCTGGTCTGGGGCGAGATGCCTTTGTGCTGGCCAGTCTGGGGCAGCGCGTTACCATGCTTGAGCGTTCACCGCTGGTATATGAACTATTGCAATGCGCTTTGTTGGAAGCGGCGGGTACCGGGATTGATGCGATTGTTGCGCGAATGGATCTGCATTGTTGTGATGCGCTCACACGGCTTACCGAGTCGGACGCCAGGCAATTCGACGTGGTCTATCTGGACCCCATGTATCCTGAGCGAACCAAGAGCGCCAAGGTCAAAAAAGAGATGCAGGCCTTTCATGAAATTGTAGGCGCTGATGACGACAGTGCAGGATTGCTGAAACGGGCAATGGATGTTGCCCGCTATCGTGTTGTGGTGAAGCGGCCACGAAAAGGCGAGTTGTTGGCGGGAAGGGCGCCCAGCGTGCAGTTGACAGGCAAAAGTTCCCGCTATGATATCTACACGCTGGCGAGTATGGATGGGCTCAAGCGCACATCCCGCTAGTTGGGAGATTGCTCAAGTGATTAGTTGAGTGATGTCACCTGAATAATGGCTTGTCTCAATTCAGAGTTCAGCACCAGCTTGGCATCATCAGCGACCTGTTTGACCTGCTCGCTGAACAGGAGTTTTCCTTCACCATCAGGGGTGACAAAGCCCTTTTCCTGGAGCTGGCTGATAAAGTTTCGGAACAATGCCTTGTCAAAGAACTCTGGTGCATTCAGGCCAAACAAAATCGACATACGTTCTGCCATTTTCGTGCTTTGTTCTTCCAGCTCTTCAGCATTCAACTCTCCTGAACCGGTATGGATCAGGATGGCTATTGCGATGTAATAGCGTTCCAGAGTTTGCATAATGAATCGTGCCAGTACAGACAACTGAACAAAGCGAGCGCTGCCAATTTCCGGCCGAATGATGTGCTCGCCTTCAATGGAGATCAGCTCTTTGTCGACCATATTACGCAACCAGCCCTCAAAGACCTCGTCGATCTCATCGCTGGTCCACTGCAGAAACAATTCGGCACGGATGTACGGGTAGATGGCGCGGAAAATGGAATGTACGCGACGCTTTTCCATGCTGCTGTTGTTTTGCAGTAACGCAGCAATCAACGACGGCACCGCAAACAAATGCAGGATGTTGTTACGGTTGTAAGTCAGCATCACGGCATTGCGGTCCTGCAAACAGATGATGTCGCCAAGCGGATTTTTCTGCCGATCAACAAACCCCATTTTCTCTGCATATTCCAGCCAGTCAAAACCGTCACCTTCGGGGAAGCTGATAAATTCGCTGTAGGGCATCTCTTTTAACAGAGAAGCAAACAGGCTCATCAGGTTGGCCAGTACTTTGGCGTCCATGGCATAGCGTTGGGTCGACAGCAGTACGATTGCCATCAGATTGATAGGGTTCAGAGCCGCCGCGGCATTGATACGTGTTGCGATTTCATTGCTGAGTTCATCTACCAGTGCTGGCAACCAATCCGGTTTGTTTTCGCTACCTCCGGTGTTGTCTTTCCAGCCAGGTTGATGGGTATCAAGATACTGTCCCAAAAAAATCGGGTCGCCAAAATTAACGCTGACCTTACCGAAGGATTTGCGCAGGTTTTTCATGGACTTGGCCAAGCCGAAAACGGATTCTTTCTGTTTTTTCTTGCCTCGAAGTTCGCCCAGGTAGGTGCCGCCTTCAAGTACTTTTTCGTAGCCGAAATATACCGGTACAAAGACAATGGGCTTGCCCTGATCGCGAAGGTAGCTGCTAACGGTCATTGCGACCATGCCAGCTCGCGGATTAAGGGTGCGTCCGGTTCGACTCCGACCACCTTCAACGAAGTATTCTACCGAGTAGCCGCGTTTGAATATGGTGTGAATATATTCTGAGAATACCTTGGCGTAGAGCTTGTTGCCTTTAAAGCTACGGCGCATAAAGAAGGCGCCACCTCGCCGCAGAATCGCGCCGACAATCGGCAGGTTCAGATTGATACCGGCTGCAATGTGGGGAACCATGATGCCTTCGCTGAAGAGTAGTGATGAGAGCAGTAAATAATCGATATGGCTGCGGTGGCATGGTACGTAAATCACTGCATGATCTTTGGTGACCTCTCTGACGGTCTCAATGTTGTGGGACTCGATTCCGTCGTAGATCTTATTCCATAGCTTGTTAAGCACGCGTTCCAGAAAGTGAATCGTAGATATCTGCAGATTGGAGGCGATTTCGTCTGCGTACTTAAATGCTTTCTGTCTCGCCTGATGGGGTTCGATGCCCATTTCCTCAGCATAATCGGCGATAGCGGCTTTGATTGGAGCGCTTTGCACCAGGCTGTTAACCAGGTTGTAGCGGTGGGACAGGTTAGGTCCCAGTACGGTTTGTCGGACGCGTCGGAAGTGGACGCGTAAGGTGCGTGCAACCTTGCGCGCCGCTCTGGCGGGATCATCCTGGCTGTCCTGGCAGATATCACGAAGGGATTGAGCCTGTCCAAACTGGACATAGGTGCGACGGCCATGAAGAAGAATGATCAGAAGCTGTTGCAAGGGGCTGGCAACAGACCAGCTTTCGCTGGTTAACAACTGTAGCCAGGATTTCTCTTTTACAGGAGAGCGACCCCAGAAGATGGAAACCGGGACAATCTGTACATCAACATCCCCGTCTTCGGTCAGATCATAGACGATTTGCTTGAGTCGCCCGGTTACGGTTGGGCTTTGACGGCGTTTAAGTCCGCGTCCCTGGCGTTCATATAAAAAGAAGAAGGAGCGGCGAATTGTATCGTTCCCCAGCAAGAGCTTGCCTTGTGATGACGGTAAGTTGGACCGTATGCAGGCATTTTCGAGGACCAGTCGTGCGGACAGTGAACTGTACTGCAAGACGTAGCAAACGGGTTTATCCGGGTCCAGCTGCAGTTCTTGAGCATCGGCCCCTTTGATTTCGGATCGCACCCAAACGAACAGGACTTTACGGAGCAAGGAAAAGAGTAGGGAAGAGAGTCTGAAAAAACGGCTCATCTGGATGTAATCCCATTCAAAATTTGCGGCATAGTGTAAAGCCCGCGGCTCAGGCGAGTAAAGCAAAAGCATGCGAGTAACTGGCCAGCAAGCAGGATTGAACACATCAGATCAGCAGGGCTTTTATGACGATGTGGCAAGGTTCAGGGAAAGTCCTTGAAATAGCTGTAAGCGGCCCCTATATTGCTGTCGCAATTAAGAATAAATCAAGTGATAACAGGGACTTCCAGAAGATTTGCTAGAGGCGTCAGTCCCGAAATGTCTGGTTTTATTATTGTGCCTGACGAGTGCGTTTAGGCGCACTTTTAACCAGAATGCGGCGCCAGGTGAATCGCGCTGTCCCAAGCAATGATTTTTCGAAGGACCAAGCCATTCCAGAGATAGAGTCAGCCATGATTAATGTTTCAAATCTAACCAGAAAGTTTGACGAGTTCTGCGCGGTTGATGGTATTACCTTCTCCGTCAAACCGGGCGAAGTACTCGGATTTCTCGGGCCCAACGGTGCCGGGAAATCCACCACCATGAAAATGCTTACCGGATTTCTGGCGCCCACATCGGGTGACATTTCGGTCATGGGGCATGATGTGAGCCGCAATCCGATCGCCGCGCAACGTGAGATCGGTTATCTCCCCGAGGGTGCTCCTTCCTATGCGGACATGACGGTACGAGCGTCCCTTGCCTTCATTGGAAAAGCCAGGGGATTTCACGGCGCTGATTTGCAACAGCGCATGGATAGTGTGATCGGAAAAGTCGAGCTGGAAAGCGTTCTGGACAAGCGTATCGAAACCCTGTCGAAAGGTTATCGCCGTCGTTTGGGACTGGCGCAGGCCTTGTTGCATGACCCGCGAGTACTGATTCTTGATGAGCCCACTGATGGCCTCGATCCCAACCAGAAGCATCATGTCAGGGAACTGATCAGAAACCTGGCTAAAGACAAAATTGTCATTGTATCGACGCATATTCTCGAAGAGGTCAGTGCCGTGTGCTCGCGAGCGATGATTCTGGCTGGTGGGCGTATCGTGTTTGATGGCACACCACGGGATCTGGCTGCAAAATCTGATTATCACAACGCCGTCACCATACGCCTCACCGAACATCTCGATGATATTGTGTCCGAGCTGAAAAAGCTGGATTGCGCCGCCGATGTGCAGGTAAGTGAAGACAAGGTGATTACTGTTTTCCCAACCGAAGGACAACCTATTCTTTCTGCGGTCAACGGAGTCTTGCATGCACAGGGCTGCCAGGTCGATGAATTACATGTGGAAGTCGGTCGATTGGATGATGTGTTCCGCAAAGTGACTGCGGGAACGGAAAAAGCAACAACTAGGGAGGTGGCCTGAGCATGCGTTCGATCAACGTTATTCTTGCCCGTGAATTGGCAAGTTACTTTGCTACGCCCGTCGCTTATATATTTATCATTATTTTCCTGATGTTGAGTGGCGTGTTTACCTTTTATCTAGGGCAGTTTTTTGATCGGGGGCAGGCGGATCTGACCGCTTTTTTCAACTTTGTCCCCTGGCTGTATCTGGTTCTTGTGCCTGCGGTAGCCATGCGTTTGTGGTCCGAAGAGCGTCGCAGCGGAACCATCGAATTGTTAATGACGCTGCCGATTTCAACGGTGCAGATTGTGATGGGCAAGTTCCTCGCGGCCTGGTTGTTTATCGGTCTGGCTCTTCTGTTGACCTTTCCTCTCTGGTTAACAGTGAATTATCTGGGTGATCCCGATAATGGTGTGATTCTCGCCGGTTATTTGGGCTCCTGGTTGATGTCAGGTGGTTTTCTGGCAATTGGTTCCTGTCTGTCAGCGCTGACCAAAAACCAGATTGTGTCCTTCATTCTGACCCTGGTGGCCTGTTTCATTCTTGTTGTGAGTGGCTTCCCCATTGTTCAGGATGTTTTTTCGAGTTGGGCACCACTGTGGTTGGTGGATGGCTTGTCCAATCTCAGTTTCCTAACCCACTTTAATGCGATCTCCCGAGGCGTCATCGATCTGCGTGACCTGGTTTACTTTGTGGTCCTGATTGGTGCCTGGTTGTATGCGACCGCTCTGGTTGTTGATTTGAAGAAAGCGGATTAGGAGGAGAAAACGATGACGATTAAACAAGCGCCTAAATTGCTTATCGGCGTATTTGCGTTGATGTTCATACTGATTCTTGGCAGTTCCGTCTGGCTGACCGGTTTTCGTATCGATTTAACAGAAAATGGCCTGTATACCCTCTCGAAGGGGACCAAAAATATTCTCTCCTCTCTGGATCAGCCGGTAACTCTGAAGCTGTATTTTTCCGAGAAGGCAACGACTCAGTTGCCCGCCTTGCGCACTTATGCGCAGCGGGTAGAAGAGTTGTTGCAGGAGTACGAGTCTCTCGCAGGCGGGAAAATTACGCTGGAAAAGATTGATCCGGTTCCTTTTTCCGAAGCGGAAGATGCTGCTGCCCTGGCTGGCCTGCAAGGCGTACCGGCGGGGACTCGCGGAGATGAAGTCTATTTTGGTCTGGTCGCGCAAAATGAGTCCGGTAAAGAGGAAGTCATTCCGTTTATGCAGCCAGATAGAGAAGCCTTTCTTGAGTATGAGTTGACGCGGTTGATCTCATCCCTGTCGCGCACCTCTCTGCCGGTTGTGGGCGTGTATAGCAGTATCGAAATCAATGGCGGCTTTGACTACATGACTCGTCAGCAGCGCCCGGCCTGGTCGATTTTGCAGTACATTGAGGAGGGTTTTGAAGTTAAGTGGATTGAGGACAAGGCGACGGAAATCAGTGATATCGATGTCCTCTTGCTGATCGCGCCGATGAACCTGTCGGACGAGCTTCAGTTCGCCATCGACCAGTATGTTCTGGGTGGTGGCAGCGCAGTGGTGTTCCTGGATCCCTATTCGGAAGCGGCTTCGTCCATGAGCGGTATGCCCTCGGTGCAACGCTCAGATCTAAACAAGCTGATGACAAACTGGGGACTGACGCTTAAAGAAGAGCAGTTCATTACCGATTTCAAAAACTCCATGGTAGTCGGAGTAGGCCCGAGTCGAACCGCGGTGCGCCATGTTGGTTTGCTTGGATTGACGCCGGAAACGCCTGAAGGCAATGAGATCGTGCTGCATGGACTGGAATCGCTTAACTGGTCCTCAGCCGGTATTCTGGAGGTACAGGAGAACGCCTCAACGACAATTGAGCCGCTCATTCTTACCAGTGACCAGTCCCAGCCGCGAGATGCAGAACTTTTGTTGCAATTGCATGACCCCCAGACCTTGCTCAATGGCTTCTCACCGACTGGAGAACGCTACACCCTTGCTGCTCGAATTACGGGGACTGCAAGCACGGCCTTCCCGGATGGTATCGATATTGAAGTGGAAATTGAGTCTGATGAGCTTGAGTCCAGTGCGGATGCAGAAGAAACCGGCGATGATCAGAGTCCCAGGTTTGAAACCAGGCATCTTGATCCACGTGTGACCAGCGGCGATAACATCCGCGTACTGGTGGCCAGCGATACCGACTTTCTTTCAGATCGTCTTTGGGTGCAGGTGCAAAATTTCTTTGGACAGCAGATTGTTACTCCCTGGGCTGACAATGGCAGCTTTTTGATCAATGCCTTGGAGCACATGTCCGGGCATCCGGATCTGATTGAGATTCGCAGTCAGGGCCGTTTCAATCGACCTTTTGAGAAGGTGGAAGCGCTTAGACGAGACGCTGAAGAACGTTTCCTCGCCCAGCAGGAATTGCTCGAAGAAGAATTGAAGAAAACTGAGGACAAGTTGATTGAGCTGGAAAAGTTGCGTGACGAGGGTGACGGGGCGCTATTTACCCCGGAACAGGAAACTGAGCTGGAAAAATTCCAGGACGAGAAACTCAAGATCCGTAAGCAGTTGCGCGATGTGCAGCATCAACTCGATCAGGATATTGAGTCTCTGGGGACTCAGCTTAAACTCATCAATATTCTCTTGATTCCCATGTTGATTTGCCTGTTCGTCCTCTTCAATGTTGCCCGCAAAAGGTTTGCATAGTGGATGTTGAGGCGTGATTTGTCTGCCCGCTTGCTTCAGGGTTCTCCTGGCAATCTCCGTGTTGCCGGTGAAGGGAGAAGCGGGTAATGGCTAAATCACGTTCTCCAAATCGGTCACCGAGTTTGCTGGTGATCGATTCCGGTGTCGGTGGCCTGAGTATCTGTCAGGCCTTGCGGGAAGAAATGCCGGCACTGGATCTGATCTATGTCGCGGACGATGCCTATTTCCCCTACGGCTTAATGACTGAAGAGGCGTTGACGGAACGTCTGATCGCTATCATGCGGGCGATGCTGTCGCAGCATCAGCCCGACATGGTTGTGTTGGCATGCAACACTGTTAGCACGCTCGTACTGCCAGTTCTCCGGAAAAACTTTGATGTGCCCTTTGTGGGGGTTGTGCCGGCCATCAAGCCAGCAGCGGTTGCGAGCGAATCCAGGCGCATTGGTCTGTTAGCGACACCCGCTACGGTAACCCGGCCCTACATTGATGACTTGATCCAAGATTTCGCCGGTGCATGCGAAGTGACACGTGTTGGATCGAATGAACTGGTGTTGCTGGCTGAAGATAAGTTGTCGGGAAAGCTGCCCGATATCAAGGCTGTTCGCGCGATTCTTGAGCCTTTCGTGATCGCGGATATCGATACGCTGGTACTGGGATGTACCCATTTCCCCTTGCTAAGAGAGGAAATTCAGCAGGCTTTGCCCGATGTAAGCTTGATTGATTCCGGTTCTGCCATCGCACGGCGCGTAAAGTCCCTGTTGACTGGGGGAGCGGTGTCCGACCGGGATTCGAGCCATTACTTGCGAATGTACTTTTCCCATACGATTCCAGAAACAGGATCGTTTACGCAGGGGCTGGCAACTCTGGGCATAGAGGGTGTCGAGTTTGACAAGATGAGGATTTAGCCTTTAATCCTCGTTGCTTCGAAAGGTCTACGGCTTTTTTGCCATCAACGAGTGGTACCAGTTCTGTCCCATGACAGAGAAGAACTTTTCTTCAGTAATGCTGAGTCCGTGTTTTTCGAGTAAGCTGCGGTAATCATAAATCTCGTGTACAGCATTGCCGGCTACCGCAAAAAACGCAGTGGCCGCCGCGTACCAGTATAAATTCTGTACGGACCTGCCCAATAATCCGCCCTGAGCCGGAGAAAAGTCACCAATGACCAGTTTTCCGCCGGGGCGAACCAGTCTGATCAGGTGTTTAAGCAATATCTGCATTTTCTTGCGCTCAAACACATTCAGAAAAAAGTTCGCAACTACCATGTCATATTCGGCAAAGCGCTCCAGCTTGAGAATATCGCTTTGAATGATCTCTATTCGCTCGCGGATGGATTCACTTTGATCTTTGAGCGTCGCTTCCAGCTGTTTCATCATCGTTGGTGAGATATCCACCACCGTCACCTGTGACCCTAGTCTGGCCGCATGCACCGCATCTTTGCCTTGTCCGGATCCGGCAAATAAAACCCGGGAACCGGCTGAAAGGGTATCCTTGCGCAGCATCGCGAGCTTGCAATCCAGAATCGCGTTGGCGCTGTAAAGTTTGCTCAGAAAGTCGTAGGAGCGGCCTACCAGTTTGTATTTATCTAGCATGGTGATTTGGTTTTAAGCTTGGGTCTGAAAACGCAGGGTCTGAGAAGACTGGGTGAGGCAGAAGGGTGCGCTGATGCACGGGTAATGTCAATGGGTATAGCGCTTACCTGACTGAATCAGAGGACATATTTTATCTTCATGATTCAGTCGCTTGCTGTTAACCGGCCATTACCGAATGAGTACGGTGATTCAGCATCTGCAGGGCACGGTGTGCCGGCTCGGCTTTGCCAAAATAAAAGCCCTGAATTTCCTGACATCCCAGTGATTTCAGGTATTCCAGCTGTGCTTTGGTTTCCACACCCTCGGCGACGATGTTCAACTTGAGACCGTGAGCCATGGAGACAATCGCGTTGACAATACAGGCTTCATCGGTGGAATCCTGGATGTCCTGAATAAAGGATTGGTCAACCTTCAAGGTGTGTATGGGAAGCTGTCGCAGGTAGTTCAGTGAGGAATAACCGGTGCCGAAGTCATCAATCGCGATGCTGAGACCATGTTCACTCAGCTGATTGAGTTTTTGGGTCATGTGCTCAAGGTCATTCATAATGACATTTTCAGTCAGCTCAATTTCCAGATTGCGGGGAGGGAAGTCGGATTTCTTTAGCTGATTGAGCAAGCGCTGTACAAATTTGGGGTGCTCGACCTGCAACGGAGAAAAGTTGACGGAGAGGCGGATATCATGATGACCAGCATCGATCCACTGTTTAACCTCCTGGCACGCCGTCATCAGCACCCAGTCATTGATGTCCGACATCAGCTTGGTTTCTTCTGCGAGCGGAATAAATTCACCCGGGTAGACAATTCCCCGAGTTGGATGCTGCCAACGCACCAAAGCTTCAACGCCCACTACTTTTCCGCTGGAGGCGCTGATCTGGGGCTGGTAGTACACTTTGAATTCGTCCCGGTCCAGTGCGTTACGAATATCGCGTTCCAGGCTCAGACGATTGGATGAACTCACCGCCATGGTGTCGCTGAAAAACTGGTAGCCATCTTTGCCACGACCTTTCACGTGGTACATGGCGACGTCGGCATTCTGTATCAGTTGGTCGACGGTTTCTCCACCATTAGGGTAGACCGCGATGCCGATACTGACGCCGA
This sequence comes from Oleiphilaceae bacterium, assembly GCA_965230795.1. Classification (GTDB taxonomy): domain Bacteria; phylum Pseudomonadota; class Gammaproteobacteria; order Pseudomonadales; family Oleiphilaceae; genus PZPK01. Next base: position 1,695,668 of record OZ246020.1, read on the forward strand.
CAAACACCTCGTGATCGCCCAGCATGAAAGGTGCTTTCAGTACGTTGATAACCTTGCGTGCGATGACACGGGCATCTTCGGCAGTGGAAATATTGGGAAGCAGCAAGGTGAATTCATCGCCCCCAAACCGGGATAGGGTGTCGCATTTGCGCACACAGTTTTCGAGACGGCTGGCAACAGACTGCAGCAGGCGGTCGCCCATTGCGTGACCCAGCGTATCGTTAACCACCTTGAAGCGGTCCAGATCCAGAAACATTACCGCGACCTTGGAGTTGTTACGTCTTGCTTGCGCCAGTGAAATATTCAGTCGGTCCTTGAACAGGGCCCGATTTGGCAGGCGGGTAAGCAGGTCATGATAGGCCTGGAAATTGATGAACTCTTCAGCTTCCTTGCGTTCGGTGATGTCACGTGCCGTTCCATAGGTGCCGATAATGCGTCGATCGTTTGAGCTGTTCGCTCTTGCGCTGGCCCGGTTTTCGATGGGAAAAAAGGTAACTTCAAAAAAACGCGAAGCGTGATCTTCTTTTTTGGCTTGCAGCTTGAGCTCAGAACTCCAGGTACCGTTCTTGCGATTGATCTGCTCTTCAAAAATATAATTGGCGCGCTCAAAGTCAGATCCGTCAACGATGCTGGTGTAGTGACGGCCGATAAGGTCAGATTTCCGGTAACCCAGCAAGGCCTCAACCTTGTTATTCAAGAAGGTAAAGTTTCCCTGAGTGTCCAGCATAAAGACGATGTCGGGTGAGCTGTTGACTATGTAACGATGCAGCTCTTCGGATTTCTTCAGCCGTGACTGCATGGCAATATGTGCTTTTTCCAGCATCACCTTTTGCAAGGCTTTATCGATGGTGCTAAGCAGTTCTTCCGGATCGTAAGGTTTCTTCAGGTAATCATAGGCACCGCGGCGCAGTGCTTTACTAACAGCTGAAAAGGAGGATTCGCCGCTGACAACGATAGTGGCAATATCTATCTCGTTTTCGGCAATGAAATCCATGACCTGATGGCCACTCATGTCTTCCATCTTCAGGTCGAGAAGGATCAGATCATAATTGTCATCGGTTAGCCGCTGGCACGCCTCCAGTCCACCCAGAGCAGTGGTGACCTGATAGTTTTGGGTGCTCAATAGCTTTTCCAGACTGGCAATTAAGCGATATTCGTCATCGACGATGAGAATGTGCGCTTTGTCTGCTTGCGGACGCGAAGTCCCGGTTTTCTGTATTTTCATGCTAAATGTATCGACCAGTTGTTATATCGCAGGTTCCAGTTGCTTTTTATACTGAGGGCAATCTTATTTGGAATTCCGTGCCTTGAGTGTTGCTTCTACAACTTATGGTGCCTTTAGCTTCCGTGACAAGGTTCTTTGTAATGCTCAGGCCGAGGCCCGAATGCCCGCTGCCCTTCGTTGAGCTAACAGGTTTAAACAGATCTTTCAGTACCGGAGCGGGAATGCCCGGCCCGGTATCGCGGATATTGATTTCGACGAAATCCTTACCGTTTACGTTGATGTTGCCGAGGGTGGATATCACCACATTGCCACCTTCGGGCATGGCCTCGACTGCATTCTTAATCAGGTTTGTCAGTATCTGGCGCAGCGCATTCCGATTGGCGCTGTTTCTTGTCATTGTGGAGTCGAGCTCCAGACTACACTGAATATCATGTGTCAGAAAGAGGGAACTGCGATACAGGGTTACCAGACTCTTGATTTCCTGGTTGATGTCGACGCCGGATTCATGGTCCTGATTGCTGTGCTGAATGTCTTTCAGTTGCAGCAGAATATGGCCAGTGCGCTCGACCTCCTCTCTGACGATTTCCAGTTCTTCCTGTAATTCCCCATTGTTCTTCAGCTTGTCCGCAAGCGAGCGCAGATAGTTATTGATGATGTTCAGCGGGTTGTTGGCTTCGTGGGCAATCTCGCTAACTTTCATTGCATATTCATGCACACTCAGTTTGGTTTCGTTGGCCCGAATGTGTTTGAGGGTGTCTTCACACGTGAGTGCGATCTCATCGGCGAAGTAGTGCAGGAGCTGGCGCTGATTGCTGTGCTCCCGAAGCGCTTGCTGGCTACCCGCAGCAATAACGCAGAACAGCGTTTCTCCGATATGTATGGGGATGCAGACCAGGCACTCGGCTTTCAGCATGCGCGTCAGTTGTCGATCAACCACGGGTAATGGCTTGTCGTTTTCCCGCAGGTCATCCGAACATAGAATCTTGCCTTCAATGCCTGCTCTGGCAACGACACTGCGATGGGATTCCAGCTGAAATTTGATAGGAGTACTGTCGGGTTGTTCCGGCACCGCAAAGCTCAATTCCTTGTCTTCAGCCTGATACCAGAATACGGCGCTGTGGGTAAAACCGAATAACAGTTCCAGCGTGCTTTGAAAGGCCCTTCCGAGTTCCAGCTTTGATGTGGCACGATTTAATTCGCTCGTCGCCGTTTGCAGCAGACCAATATTGCGAACCTGCTTTGCCAGATCCACCTGTTTCGCCTGATCACTGTCTCGATCCTGGATGCTGATACCCAGTGAGGCTGCAATGTCCACGACTTCAGTATCTATCTTGTTCACAATCTCGGTTACAAGCGAAGCGTTGAGTTCGAACAGTTGTTCGGCTTCGTCGAAGACAGTCAGAGAGTTCAGCGAGTCAGCCTTGCTGAGCAGGCTTGCCAGATAAATCAATTTCACCAGATGATGCGCGTCTTCAATCGACTCAGCGGGTGCGTGGTGAAATTTGATGGCATCCGCAGTGAATTCACTGAGCCCCCATTCGCCAACCAGCCAGGCGCCGACATCTGCGTGATTCACACCGAAGACCCGACTTTCTTCGTTCAGGCGCTCAGTCTCGGAATCCAGTTCGAGCAGGGTGTCAAAATCTTCACTGTAATTGGTTTCCAGAACCAGCTCGCCAATATTGTGCAGCAGACCCGTCAGGTAAGCCTCATCCGGGTGCGGGTAGCTGGTGAGAATGGCAAAGGACTTGGCAATGAGCGCGCAGCGCAGGGAACGTTTCCAGAATTGCTTGAGAAAGAGATTCTGGCGTGGTCGCAATCCCGAAAAGAACTGCTGGATCGATGCCGTAATGACGATGGTCTTGATGGTATCTGTTCCCAGTACCAGCAGGGCGCGTTCCAGAGAATTGATTTTGGTGCCGCGGTTGTAGAATGAGGAGTTGGCCAGTGAAACAACGCGTGCGGCAATGGCCGCATCACGACTGATGATTTGGGAAAGATCCTGAAACGATGCCTGGTTCCCCTGACATGCGTGTAACATGTCGACGAGAACATGGGGCAGGGACGGCAGTCTATTAGTCTTGAGTGCCGCCAGGATCGAGTTTTCACTTGGAGCCATGGCTGATGTACATTTATTGAGCGCTTATAAAATAATCTTAGACAATACTCTTTAAAAATTAAACATTTGTTGCATGTTTTTTAAGTAAATAATCGAAAGTTAACGTAAGTTAGCCAGGCGTAAATGGCAGTTTTCTTTGTACCAGTCTGTTTTTTTGTCGGGTTAAAGTCGTTAAAATCGACCAGGAATTCAGCTCTCTGGTAACTAACAATACCAACAGTTGTATGACGGCGAAGCGCGTGCAGCTTGGCTTAAAACCTGTGCGAGACGATAGATAACAACGGTCCAAGGCGACCGCAATAACAATTTTCAGTTTCCTCTTTCCAGAACTCCCGGTAGCGAGCCTAATCCGTGTTTTGGCTGGAACTGCTTGATATCGAACTGGAACACCATTTGGTATGTCTGTAGTGAGTCTCAATAATCCCCAGGATGCGCCCAAAATTCCGCGAGTGCTTGCCATCACTGGCGGTAAAGGCGGTGTCGGAAAAACCAGCATTTCTGTGAACCTGGCTATTGCCCTGTCTCGAACCGGGTCAAAGGTATGTTTGTTCGATGCGGATACCGGTTTAGCGAACGTCAATATCATGCTGGGGCTTTATCCGGCCTATACTCTCGAGCACCTGTTTACGGGTGAAAAATCCATACAGGACATCGTTGCCGAAGGACCCGAAGGAATACAGATTATACCGGGGGCCTCAGGGGTGGCTCAGTGTGTCGAACTGGATGTCGGGCAGCAGCAAAGACTTGTTACCTCCATTCGGTCGCTGGAACCTCACTATGACTACATGATTATGGATACGGCTGCCGGTATCTCTCCGACGGTTCTGCATTTCGTTGCGGCGTCTCAGGTGGCCGCTGTAGTCGTTACGCCTGAGCCCACCTCTCTGACTGACGCCTTTTCGTTGCTTAAGATACTCAAGCGCCGGGGCTATCGTCGTAAAGTAGAGGTGATAGTCAATATGGCATCCAGCTCCTCCCAGGCGGAGCGAGTGTATCGTCGATTCGATGGCGCCGTAGCAAAATACCTGAATATGAAAACCGAATACCTGGGATCGGTATGGATGGACGAGAGCATGCGAACAGCGGTGACCCTGCAACGGCCGGTCGCCCTGTTCCCAAAAAATGACCCTTCGGCTCGCAGTTTTTACCGTTTGGCAGAGCGTATTGATGATGTGTTCAGTCGCAAAGGCACACCCAAACTGGCGTTCAGTGCTTACTGGCAAAAAGTGGTTGAGCGTCATGCCAGCCGTAAATCGCCTGCGATGCCCGGAATAACTGCGAATACAGAAAAGACGAGCTTGGCCCCGGTGCAATCGATCGATCGACCGAGCACACTTTCCCCGAAGTCATTGCCACCCCAGAGCAATTCTCCATCTCAGGTTGAAAGACAGCTTCAGCAGAAAATCCATAAGGCTAGCGCTTCGTCCTCGGGGTATTCGCGTTTGGATGCGGGTTCTGACGTTGCGCCCTTAAGTACGGAGTCTGAAAACCAATGGATTGATCTGCGTCAGAGGGTTAATGCGTTTTTTAATGACCCAAATACCACCTCCGAGCAAGTCATTACCTTACTGTCCAGCTGCATATTCAGTCATGGTGAGCGTTTGGGGGGCGCGGCAATCGATTTGCTGCATGGCCTTTTGTCTAGTATCAAGCCTGAGTCGCTTTCGCGGGAACAAAGACATTTGCTGCACTCGGATTTTCAGCGTCTGGGTATTGCACAAATGCCATCTTCAGCTGTCAATTCGGGAAAGCAGGAAAGTGATGACGTCATTGAGGTTCGTTCGAACGAGAATGTTGACGATGAGCGCGCGCGTTATGATGCAGATGGCTTTGGCTGTCAGGACAATTTAGCCAGTGTGATAAGAGAGTCTGAGCAACAGAGTCTCGACAACTTGCTTGAGTCCATCAAGTACGCTTCACTGGTGGAATCTCCAGGCGATAAATAAACTGGTGACCTCGCTTCCGCCAGGTTTTTGGAGTAGCTCACTGGACACTTGGATCAATCACTCAGATATAACAAGAATTAGCGAAGGAGGATGGAACGATGACCAAAGAAGTGTATCCCGTAAAAGAACAGACTTTAAAGCGCACGCGCATTGATGCAGAAACCTATCAGCGCATGTATTCCCAGTCAGTTGAAGATCCCGTTGGTTTCTGGAAAGAGCAGGGGCAACGCATAGACTGGATGACACCCTTCACGAAAGTAAATGACGTTTCCTATGCTAAATCCGATCTGCATATTCGTTGGTACGAAGATGGAGTTACCAATGCGTCTGTAAATTGTCTGGATCGTCATTTGGCATCACGAGGTGACCAGACAGCCATTATTTACGAAGGTGACGATCCAGATGTCTCAAAACACATCAGTTATCGAGAGCTCTACGAGGAAACCTGCCAGTTTGCCAATGCTTTAAGAGCGCAGGGTGTCAAGAAGGGTGATGTGGTCACGGTCTACATGCCGATGGTTCCCCAGACCGCTGTCGCAATGTTGGCTTGCGCGCGAATTGGAGCCGTGCACTCGGTTGTTTTTGGTGGATTTTCACCTGATGCTCTGGCTGCGCGTATTCAGGATGGCCGATCCAAATGGGTGATTACCGCCGATGAGGGTATTCGGGGTGGAAAAACTATTCCACTCAAGCGCAATGTGGATCAGGCCTTATCAGACCCTTCACTTGATTTTGTCGAGAAGGTCTTCGTGTTGGAACGAACAGGGTCTGATGTTCCCTGGAATGACGGCAGAGACCTTTGGTATCACGAGCTGATTGTGGGCGAAGCAAAAGAGTGTGAGCCCGAGGCGATGAGTGCGGAAGATCCCTTGTTTATGCTTTATACCTCGGGTTCGACGGGTAAGCCCAAAGGCGTACTTCACACAACAGCGGGATACCTGGTATATGCTTCGCTTACCCATGAGGCAGTGTTCGATTATCAGGATGGCGATATTTACTGGTGTACAGCTGACTTTGGCTGGATTACCGGGCACAGTTATATTCTCTACGGACCGCTATTGAACGGTGCGGTAACCCTCTTGTTTGAAGGCGTCCCCAATTACCCGGATTGTTCGCGTTTCTGGAAAGTAGTTGACAAACATCAGGTTAATATCTTCTACACGGCGCCAACAGCAATCCGAGCCTTAATGGCGGAGGGAGACAGCTTCGTTAAACAGGCGCAACGATCCAGTTTGCGTTTGTTGGGAACGGTGGGTGAGCCCATCAATCCGGAAGCCTGGGATTGGTACTATCGGGTAGTAGGTGAGAGTAAATGTCCTATCGTTGATACCTGGTGGCAGACGGAAACCGGTGGCATTCTGATTTCACCTTTGCCCGGTGCAACGCCTCTGAAACCTGGATCTGCAACACGTCCCCTGTTTGGTATTCAGCCAGCGCTGGTTGATAATGAAGGCAATATACTCGAAGGCGAAGCAGAGGGAAATCTGGTCATACTGGACAGTTGGCCGGGGCAAATGCGCACCGTATATGGCGATCATGAACGATTTATCCAAACCTACTTTAGCACCTACGAAGGCATGTATTTTACGGGAGACGGTGCGCGTCGTGATGCCGACGGTTACTATTGGATCACCGGCCGCGTTGATGATGTTCTTAATGTATCCGGCCACCGAATGGGGACTGCAGAAATCGAAAGTGCTCTAGTTTCTCATCCGGATGTGGCTGAGGCGGCAGTGGTCGGTTATCCCCACGATATCAAAGGGCAGGGTATCTATGTCTATGTCTCATTAATGCATGATCATGATGTGACGCCGAATGACGAATTCAAGGACACCTTGAAACAGTGGGTGAGAAAAGAAATAGGGCCGATTGCGACACCCGATATGATTCAGTGGGCGCCGGGCCTCCCGAAAACCCGTTCCGGGAAAATCATGCGACGCATATTGAGAAAGATCGCCGCAAATGACTATGATAATCTGGGCGATATTTCGACTCTTGCTGACCCTTCCGTGGTGCAGGATCTGATTGATAACCGGGAAAACCGCGGCTGACTTTCAAGCCGTCCTGCAAAACAGAAAAGGTAGCCAAATGGCTACCTTTTTTGTTTGTCTTTTTCGTTACAGTCTGGACTGATGCTTAGTTGATACGTTGCATCATACGACGTGTTTCGGTGTCTTCAGAATCTGCAGAGGGGTTGTTCAATAGTGGGTCTGACGGATTGAAATAATATCGCTCTGTCTCACCATCGTTATTTAATATGGATACTACACCGTAGTCGTCAGTAATAACTTCGACAGCGGTAACGTCTTGCACGGTGGTAGGGATTTGTCCAATGGGTTGTTCGGGGTCAAAGGGCGTACCGACAGTACTGTAGGTAAATATCTGAGGCATTCTAATCGAGCCCCGTTCATTGCTGATATCAGTCGACAGGCCTTGTACCAGTAGAAGCGATGTTGATGCATCGTAACGTTTGCTTAATGTCGCCCAAAGACTGTCATAGTGTGACGTTCCTAGCGAGTAAGTGCCGGCTGAATTAACGAATCGTCTGGCCACTCTTTCCATCGATAGGTTGCTATCGAAAAAATCGATCATCAGATTATTATTGGGAGAAGACTGCAGTATATTTGAGGGGCCGTTCTTACCAAGTATCGTACTCTCCTGACCATTATTTCGGTCCAGACTTGTAATGGCGCTGGTATTGGTAAACTCTTTTTTAAGAAATACGCCGGAATGGATGGCGTAGCTCGCAAGGCTCTCCAGCGTTGGGTCGTTGATCTGCCGCAGTGCTTCGAGGGCCTGATTATTTCTGGATATGGATATTGTCAGATCTTCGTCCTGCGTGATGAGTTGATCAGCGCTGTTTGAATAATCATAGAGAAGTTGTTCCGGATCATAATCCGCTAACACTGAGAAGGTGTAAACAGGGCTTGAGAATGCCGTTTCGCGGGAGTCGTCAGCGGCTTCATCAAACAGACTGTCCTTCGGTATTCTGTAGAGTGACCAGCCGTTTACAATGAACAGGTACTCGCCAAACCGATCCTCTATCAGCGGTGCCTGAAGTTCAGCATTGAATGTAAAGGCGGGCGTTTCCAGTTCCCATAATTTTTCGTAGGTAAAGGATTCTTCGCTCAGATCCACCTGATAAAAGTGGAAGCGCTCTTCTTCCAGGTCATAGCCTAAGTACCCCAGTTGGTCACCGTAGTTTTGGCGTTCGTGAAAGACTGTTGTCGCTTCCATTAGGGGTTGTTCAATGGTCTCTCTGATTCCTTGAAAAATTACGTGTTCTTCTGACACAACAGAAATTTCGGGTTCTTCACTTCCTTCGACTTCGTTCTCTTTTCTTACTCGAATGGTAAAGGTTTTGCCTTTGTTTTCCTGAATTCTGATGAGATAGAAGGCTGGTGTGTCGCCATCACATGTCGCTTCGTTGTCGGCGTGTACATAAACCGCTCTGGCATTCTTCGTAACGAGATTGCCGTCATTTACAGATTCCCTGTCAATCGTGGTCACTTCGCGTAGATCACATATGAATTCGTTTCTCGACGGGGTTCTCGTATTCTTGAAATTAAATAGAGTGTGGTTGTAGCGGGTTTCTGTTTCCAGGGCATAAAGGATTTGTCCTGATGCATACGCGTAAAAATCAGGCAATGGCGAATGGTCGATGACCGGGTTGTCGTCTTCGTCATTAATTATTACTGACTGGTCAGTATCCAGTGGGACGATCAAACCCTGATCAGAGGTAATGCGGGTGCTGTTGATCGAAATGTTATGCGTTGAGGTGGATTTTTTCGGAGAAAACTCTTTCACCGTTGCATCTTCAACAAAAGGAAATTCAATCGGCTCGACAAGCGGTGTATCGGGTGGGCTGCCATCGGATCCGGTTTCGCTGCAGGCAGTCATTAAAATACAGGTGCCTATCAGAATTAACACCTTGGAAGAGTAAAAACGTTTCAAGGAATCCCTGATGAAAATGTCGCAGCGAAGAAGTGACTGTAAAATGCTCATGTTAGCGTTCTTGGGATGCCATCATTTTAAGGGAGTTGCGTTCGTTGGAATTGTTGTCGACGTCTTCCTCATTGGAATCGACAATACTGGCATCAATAAGATCGATTGGGTCGACATAGTAGAAGTCCCACCAAGTTTCGTAGATCCCCGAACCTGCTGACTGTTCTCGCTCACTTTCCAAAATTATGGTTGCGTATTCGTCATTAATGATCGAAGCGCTGTAAATACCGTATATGTCACCAAGTACTTCGCCAAAATTGAAATCACGGGATCTGTTATTTTTGTCCGTGTATTGCAATCGACCGTTTAACTCGTTTGGATCAAAGGCATACAAGGATGCATCGGTGAGAGGATACTGGTCAGCAGTGTCTGCATCGGAACCAAGAATGAGTATGCGGGTCTTTTGGGACCGCGTGTCGTTGGCAAAGACAAAAAGGCTGTTCTCGTAGCTTCGCATTACCCCGTCCGCATTTACCCAGTGCGCATCAAGGCCACCATTACCGTTCGCATTCAAGGTATTAAAATAGAGGTCGTTGCCCAATGTAATGCCATCGATTGAATCGGCTTCAATAAGAGTGGTCGAAATGGCTGAATCCGGGTTAACACGAACGAGAGTAATTGTGTCATCAAATATTTTCAGTACGACAAGTCTATCGTCATCGGTTAAGCCGTAAGAGATATCAAAACTATCGTTGTCCTTTTCGAACACTTCTGTTGCTGATGCGTCCTTCCACAAGTCTAGTTTTGACGTATATTCAATGATAAAACTGTTCTCATTTCCGACGAAGTTATGGAATTCGTATCCGGGAACCAAATCGTCTTCCACGGTTTCGTTTGGACTTTCAAATAATGCATCAAGTCTGCTCTCAGGCGGGACATCCTGATTCTCGTCCTGGTCAGCAATACTGAAGAGTTCGGAGATGGTGTGGACAAATATCTCGGTGCCGGTTTCTATAACAACGAGATCATTTGTTACCTGCTGAATGGATTCGACATCTTCCAGAGCCACTTCCCATAGCACGTCCAAATTGTCGTCTCGCAGCACAAGCTGTTCACCATCACGGTCATAACCAAGAAATCCTGATCGCCCCCGAGTGCTATTAACGCCTGAGTTCTGTTCCGAATCTACAAAATCATAATCAATCAGTATGTCACCTAATACTTTAGAAGAATTAACCAAGCGAATATCAATATCGGCACTGCCATCGTCCTCAAACTCGAAACTGACCTCGTAATACAAATCGCTTGTTGGGCTGCAGTCGTCGACTGCGCTATCTTTTATTGCAACTACAAGCGCGTGTCTATCAGTAAGAATTCGGTTTTTCGTATTATTGCTGAATGAGCGACGTGAGGCTTCTTTTTGCCTAAACAGGTCACATATTTCCCCGGAAAACGAGGCAATAGCGGTCGTGCGCCCATCGTTGTCGCGATCATAGTCCAGAACATACAGCCTGTTGTTACGGAAAAAGGCAATATATTCGTACCCTTGTTTACTGATATTGGTATCGAGGTACAGGCTGGGAAGTGACGGATCCCACTGTGCAAAAACAGTTGATTTTCTGGTTTCCGGATCAAAGTCGCTAATAGTGCCATCTGACTCCATATAAAAATTAAAAGTATTGATGGGGTCTTCGGGCTTCTCTTTGGAGTCATCAGGAGAATGAGAGCAGGCAGAAAGTGAAAGCAGCAGTATGGTGGCGATTCCGAATCGCAAGTTGGACATGTGCTGTCTCATGAAGCGCTATACCCTGAATTAATCCTTTAGAAAGGCGGAAAGTATATCGATCTTACAATTTGAAAAAAAATCCAACAAAACCGATTGGGATAGCGGTCACACTATTTGTGTGCGGAAATGCTCCGCTCGGTGAAATTGCCTCTATTTCAAGCTCTTCAGAAAGGACTGGGCGTCTTTGACACCTTGATCATAGGCAGCCTGAACTCCACCTGGATTGGTGTAGTCCCAACTGACAACCGGTAATTTGACCGATGGTTGGACATAGACTCGTTCAGGGTGTTGGGGTAGATTTTTGTATGGGCGGGTGAGCAAAACCAGGGTTTTTCCCGGTTCGTTTTCTACGCCATGAATCGGCACATTGTCGACCATGCCTCCATCAAGCACGGGTCGGCCTTTACGGTACATCAGTGGCGTAAACGGTGGGGTGCAGGATGAGCTCAGCATGATATCCGCCAGCTCATCAACAGTCTGACATTCCTGCGCAGCGACAAATTCTGACTCAAAGCCCAGTTTGCGACCCAGCTTGGGGTGAACCGGCTGAGTCAGCTTCTTCTCGAGCTGGTAGGCGCCGAGGCCCATAAGCACTGCGGAGCGGGGTCCCAACCAATTTGGAATGTGCGCGAGAAGGATATTGTTTACCGGCCCTTGATGGAGTGTCTTCAGCCCTTCGTTGGACAGGGACTGTTTTATGATATCCCGATACAGGCTGCTGTGCGGATGAACTGGCTGATCAGTGAACAGATTACGTAGATAACGGTTTTTTTTGTTTCGGCTTAAAGTGGTTTTGGTGTTCTCCAGAGTCGCTTCCATACTGTTTGAAAACAATGCACATGAAATCGCAGAACCGGCGCTGACCGAGGCAATACGCTTGGGCTTGAGATCCAGTTCTTTCGTGACTGTTTTCCAGAAACCACCCTGCCAAAAACAACGGTTGCCTCCACCGGCAAAAACCAGATTGTCAAAATTGATCGGATGCATGGGGTTATTCTCAAATGACGCGTTGTCTATTCCACACGTTTGTTATCGCGAGGATCAAGCATTATCTACGTTCGAGAAATTCTGACAACACTCGAGCCAGCTTTCAATTCCTGCGCTGCGGTATTTGTTTTTATGGAGAATAAAGTAGAACTGACGATGAAAATCCCGGTGCGGCACGGCGAGGGGGATGAGGCTTCTCCGCTTGAAGGCATCGGTAAGGGTAATTTTTGACAGACAGCCAATCCCCATATTACGTTCAACGGCCCGCTTGATGGCTTCGGTATGCTGTAACTCAAGATCGACATTGAGTGATGACAATATGCCATGCATGGCGACGTCGAAGGCCTGGCGCGTCCCCGAACCGGGCTCACGCAGCACCCACTTGGCGACAGCCAAATCCTCATCGGTTAGCGTCTGTTTTCGCGCATAGGGGTGGTCCGGTGAGCAGAACACCATTAGCTCGTCTTCCAGCCATGGTGTCACTTCAAGATCGGGGTGGGTAACTTCGCCCTCTATTAGTCCAACATCCAGCTCATAATTCACGATTCGTTCTGCAATGCGCGTGGTGTTAGCCACTTCCAGAGTAACGTTGGCTTCCGGATTGCTGTGACGATAGCTGGATAAAATATTGATGGCCAGGTAGTTACCAATGGACAAGGTTGCGCCCACCTTCACATTGCCAACCTGACTATGTTGAAGCAGGGCCTGCTCCAAAGCGTGGGCACGCTCCATAAACGCCTCGGCTTCAACGCGAATCAGTTTTCCCAGTTCATTGAGTTGGAGCTTTTTTCCATGACGATCAAACAGCTGAATATCAAACTGGTGCTCCAGAGACTTAAGAGACTCGCTTGCTGCCGACTGGGACATATTCAGTTGTTTGGCCGCCTGGGTAATGTTCTGGCAATTGGCCGTCGCCAAAAACACCTGAAGTTGCTTGAGGGTATATTTCATATCGGCTAATCCGAATAAAGATATAAATAATACATGTTTTACAGATAATAGCGCAGCTCGTAGACTGACCGCAATTTAATCAATTATCTACGGCGGAGGCGCAAATGGCAGGATTCATGAAAGAAACGGTAACCAGCGTAAAACATTGGAATGAGACGCTGTTTAGCTTTACAACCAGTCGTGATCCTTCTTTCCGCTTCAAAAACGGCCACTTCATTATGCTTGGGCTGGAACTGGATGGTCGCCCCCTGATGCGTGCCTACAGTATCGCCAGCGCCAACTATGAGGAAGAGCTGGAGTTTTTCAGTATCAAGGTGCCGGATGGTCCATTGACTTCGCAACTGCAGAAGGTGCAGGTGGGAGATGAGATTTTACTGAGCCGAAAGCCGACAGGGACGCTCATCCTCGACAACCTGCTGCCTGGCCGTAATTTGTATTTGATCAGCACAGGCACAGGTCTGGCGCCGTTCATGAGTATTATCAAGGATCCCGAAACCTACATGAATTTCGATAAGGTGATCCTGACTCACGGTACCCGCTTCACCTCAGAGTTGGCTTATCAGGATCTGATCCTGAACGAACTGCCAAATAACGAATTCTTCGGAGACGAAGTCAAAGACAAGCTGATCTATTACCCGACAGTGACACGCGATGCCTACCAGACCCAGGGGCGCATTACCGATGCCATTCGCAGTGGCAAGCTAAGTCGTGACATAGGTCTGCCTGACCTGGATATTGAAAATGACCGTTTCATGGTGTGTGGCAGTCCCAGCATGTTAAAGGATACATGCCAGATATTGGATGATATGGGATTCGCGGAAGCTCGACATGGTGATCTGGGACACTACGTTATTGAGAGAGCCTTTGTTGAGCAATAGAGTATTGCTATGTAGCAGCTGACTTTCTTCGCTAACGACTCGTGAGTTATTTTGACTCCGGGTCTTTTTCTTCCGGTTTGGGCGGACAATGGTATTCGGCGCTGACCTCATCGTTATCGACACTTTGCAAGTGCACGTCAAAGCCCCATAGTCGGTGAACATGTTTCAGAACTTCGTTGGTGTCTTCACCAAGCGGCACCCGATTTTGCGGAATGTGGCGCAGATGCAACGAACGATCACCACGCAAGGCTACATTCCATACCTGAATATTGGGTTCGCGCATGCTCAAGTTGTATTGTTTGGATAGCTGTTCACGCACGTACTGGTAACCGTTTTCATCATGGATGCCGGTAATCTCGTAGCTTTCCTCCTGATCATCGTCACGAATGGCAAACAGTTTGAGCTCTCGAATCACCCGGGGCGACAGATACTGCAGAATGAAACTCTCATCCTTGAAGTTGCGCATGGCAAAATCCAGGGTCGTCAACCAGTCGCTACCCGCTATGTCCGGAAACCAGTGACGGTCTTCCTCGGTCGGGTGTTCGCACATGCGACGGATGTCCTGAAACATGGTGAATCCAAGCGTGTAGGGATTGATACCACTGTACCATTGGCTATCGAAGGGCGGCTGGTAGACCACGGCTGTGTGCGATTTCATGAATTCAATCATAAAACCCTCATCTACCAGGCCTTTGTCGTAGAGACGATTCATGATGGTGTAGTGCCAGAAGGTCGCCCAGCCCTCATTCATTACCTGGGTTTGACGCTGCGGATAAAAATACTGGGCAATTTTGCGCACAATGCGCACGACTTCCCTCTGCCAGGGTTCCAGCAACGGCGCGTTCTTCTCAATAAAATAGAGTAGATTCTCCTGCGGCTCGTCTGGATAGCGTTTGGGCGTCTTTTCTTCCTCTTCATCACTACTAACCGGTATGGTTCGCCAAAGCTCATTGACCTGTTGTTGCAGATAGTGCTCGCGTTCAATCTGACGTTGTTGCTCTTCCTCTGCGGAGATGGGGGAGGGACGCTTATAGCGATCCACACCATAATTCATAATGGCGTGGCAGGAATCGAGGATTTTCTCAACCTCGTCGATACCATGACGTTCTTCGCACTTGGCGATGTAGTTCTTGGCAAACAGCAGGTAATCAATGATGGCACTGGCATCGGTCCAGGTTCTGAACAGGTAATTACCTTTGAAAAAAGAGTTGTGCCCGTAACAGGCGTGAGCAATCACAAGCGCCTGCATCATCATGGTATTTTCTTCCATCAAATAGGCAATGCAGGGATCGGAGTTGATGACAATCTCGTAGGCCAAACCCATTTGACCGCGCTTGTAACCCTTTGAGCTGTGCAGGAACTGTTTGCCGAATGACCAGTGGTGATAGCCGACCGGCATGCCTACAGAAGAATAGGCATCCAGCATCTGTTCGGCGCTGATCAGCTCGATCTGATTGGGATAGGTATCCAGCTTGTATTCTTCGGCAATGTCCTTGATGGCTTCATCGTATTGGTTGATCAGATCGAAGGACCATTCGGAGCCAGTGGAAATGTAGCGTTTTTCCCGTTGAGGCTTTTCCGCGACGGAGCTGGTTTCGCTATGTGTCATGCCGGTTTCCTCTGGAACAACTTGCGGAAGACTGGATATATCTCACTGGCATCGGTGATGTGCTGCATAGCAAAGGTGTCACTGTATTCGGCTGCCAGCTTTTCAAATTCGTGCCATAGCATCTGATGCTCATGGGGTGTAATTTCAATATACGAATAATATTGAACATGGGGCAGGATTTTTTCCCGTAGCAGCTTCGTGCAAAGCGGCGAGTCATCATTCCAGTTGTCACCATCTGATGCCTGGGCGGCATAGATATTCCAGTCCGAAGTCGGATAGCGTTTGACCATGATCTCGTGCATGAGTTTGATTGCACTGGAAACGATGGTGCCGCCGGTTTCCCTCGAATAGAAAAATTCTTCTTCATCCACCTCTTTGGCGCTGGTGTGATGGCGGATAAAAACAACGTCAATCTTTTGATAGTTCCGTTTGAGGAACAAATACAACAGTATGTAGAAGCGCTTGGCGATATCTTTATGCATCTGGCTCATGGATCCGGAAACATCCATCAGGCAGAACATCACAGCGCTGGTGCTGGGAACCGGCTGCTTGATGAACTGATTGAATTTCAAATCAAATTCGTCAATCCAGGGAATGTTGTGTACGCGTTTACGCAAGCGCTCCAGTTCTTTTTCGAGTTCCTCAATGCGTGCCTGGTTGTCCGGGTTGCCCTTTAGTGATTCGATCTCTGCTTCCAGAGACTGGATGTTTTCCCGGGATTTTCCGGTCAGGGCAATGCGTCGGGCATAGGCGCCCCTCAGGGAGCGGACAATGTTGATTTTAGCTGGGGTGCCTTCGTTGGTATAACCGGCTCTAAGGTATTTGTAGGAGGTGGTGTCCTTGAGTTGCTTTTTGACCAGGTTGGGCAGTTCCAGGTCTTCAAACATGAAATCCAGAAATTCATCCTGGGAGATATTGAATACGAATTCATCCATGCCTTCGCCGGAATCACTGGCTTCGCCGGAGCCGGAACCCTGACCCCCTCCACCGCCGGGTGGGCGCGGAATATGGTCGCCGGTGTTGAATTCCTTATTGCCCGGATGAACGACCTCTTTGAGCCCGCCTTTGCCTGAACTGAATACCGGTTCATGAATATCTTTACTGGGAATCCCGATGCTCTCACCACGATCCATATCGGTGATGCTGCGCTTGCCAACGGCATCCGCCACAGCCTTTTTGATATGACTGCGGTAACGACGCAGGAACCGTTCCCGGTTTACGGCGCTTTTGTTTTTCCCGTTCAATCGTCGGTCAACGATGTGGGTAATGCCCATAGATACTCCAGATAGCCATTCACCGTCGGCGCAGCAATGCGCTTGGGGCGGCTCAGTGTTGTCTGTGGTTTCGGTCAGTGGCTGACTGTCATAACAGACATCGCTTCGCTAAATTTACTGCGACTTGCGCACGCGCAAGTACCATTCTGCGAGCAGTCGGACCTGCTTCTCTGTATAGCCTCTGTCTATCATACGGGCCACAAAGTCTTCGTGCTTGCGCTTGTCTTCCTGAGACCCTTTGGCATTGAAGGAAATGACTGGTAACAGATCTTCAGTATTGGAGAACATTTTCTTCTCGATCACGCTACGCAGCTTCTCGTAGCTCAACCAGGAAGGATTCTGGCCATTATTGTTCGCACGGGCTCGTAACATAAAGTTGACGATTTCGTTGCGGAAGTCTTTGGGGTTGCTGATACCAGCTGGTTTTTCAATCTTCTCCAGTTCGTCGTTGATCGCCTGTCGGTCAAAGATTTCACCGGTTTCAGGGTCGCGATATTCCTGATCCTGTATCCAGAAATCCGCGTAGGTAACATATCGATCGAAGATGTTTTGACCATACTCCGAATAGGATTCGAGATATGCGGTCTGGATTTCCTTGCCTATAAACTCCACATAGTGCGGTGCCAAAAACTCCTTGATGAATCTCAGATATTTATCCGCGGCTTCTGCTGGGAACTGTTCCTGCTCGATCTGTTTCTCAAGCACATAAAGCAGATGCACCGGATTGGCGGCAACTTCAGACGTATCAAAGTTGAATACTTTAGACAGGATCTTGAAGGCGAAGCGGGTGGACAGACCGTCCATGCCTTCGTTAACACCGGCATTATCCTTGTATTCCTGTATCGATTTGGCTTTCGGATCTGTGTCTTTGATGTTCTGGCCGTCATAGACCCGCATTTTTGAATAGATGCTTGAATTTTCCGGCTCTACCAGGCGAGAGAGCACAGAGAATTGCGCCAGCATGTTAAGTGTGTCCGGTGCGCAGGGCGCTTCAGCCAAAGAGCTGTTTCGCAGCAGTTTCTGATAAATCTCGATTTCTTCGGTAACGCGCAGGCAATAGGGTACTTTGACAATGGAAATACGGTCCAGGAACGCTTCGTTGTTTTTGTTATTGCGAAAGCTTTGCCATTCTGACTCATTGGAGTGCGCCAGAATGATGCCCTCGAAAGGAATCGCACTCATCCCTTCGGTAGGATTGTAGTTACCTTCCTGTGTTGCTGTTAGCAGGGGATGAAGCACCTTGATTGGTGCTTTGAACATTTCCACAAATTCCAGCAAACCCTGGTTAGCGCGACACAGCCCACCGCTGAAACTGTAAGCATCCGGATCATGCTGCGCATAGTCTTCCAGCATACGGATGTTGACCTTGCCTACCAGCGCTGATATGTCCTGATTGTTTTCGTCGCCAGGTTCCGTCTTGGCGATGGCGACCTGATCAAGAATGGACGGCCACAGCTTGACGATTTTGAATTTGCTGATGTCGCCGCCGTATTCATGCAGGCGTTTGACCGCCCAGGGTGACATAATTCCGTTCAGGTATCGGCTTGGAATCCCGTACTCTTCTTCCAGAATGCCGGCGTCTTCGCTGGCATTAAACAGGGCAAGAGGGCTTTCATTGACCGGTGAATCCTTGATGGCATAGAAAGGTACTTTCTGCATCAGGGCCTTGAGCTTTTCGGCCAGAGAAGATTTACCACCGCCTACAGGCCCCAACAGGTAAAGGATCTGTTTCTTCTCTTCGAGCCCCTGTGCTGCATGTTTGAAGAAGGACACAATTTGCTCGACGCATTCCTCCATCCCATAGAACTCACTGAATTCTGGATAGCGTTTGATGATTTTGTTGGAAAAAATGCGGCTGAGGCGTGGATCTTTTGAGGTATCTACCAGCTCGGGCTCGCCGATGGCCAGTAGCATGCGCTCTGCAGCGGTAGCATAAGCGCTGGGATCTTTCTTACAAATGTCGAGGTATTCTTCTAACGTAAACTCTTCCTGTTGAGTGGCTTCGTACCGTGACTGATAGTGGCTGAAAATACTCATGTCGCCCCCTGTTGAGCTAGTGTCATTTACGCGGCAGTGTTATTCCTAAATATGTTATCGGCAGATACTTTAATGATTAAAATCCAAGTTACATAAGTGGGAAAAATCCCGTTTTGCTGTCTTTAAGCTTAGACCAAGTAGACCTCATATTCTGTCCCCGGTTCAAAAATAAATGAAATGTCACATTTGCTGACAGCCTGTCCACTATACGCACGATTTTACATTTTGGTCCAATGATTTTCGTTTCATGAAGGCCCGTTTTTATCGAAAGCTGCTATGCTGAACAGGTAGTAAAAAATCGCGCCATAGCCCTTTCAGCCAGCGTGATACATAGCTTTTCAAAACAACATCAAAAACACCGTGGTATGTGGATACAAAAAGCAGTGAAAATTGAGCCCAAATCCCGAGGCTTCCATTTAGTAACGGATGAAATTCTGGCCCAGTTGCCAGAACTCAACACGATAGAACGGGGGCTGCTGCATTTGTTCGTTCAACACACCTCAGCATCGATTAGTATTAACGAAAATGCTGATCCTGCCGTCAGGCGGGACATGGAACGCCACTTCCTAAATTCTGTTCCCGACAATGCGCCTTATTACGAACATACATGTGAAGGTCCTGACGATATGCCTGCGCATATCAAGGCTGTTACGATCGGTTGCGAGGTGAACGTTCCGATAGCGAACGGCGGACTGGGCCTTGGAATCTGGCAGGGTATTTACCTGGGCGAACATCGTGTGGGCGCAGGTGCGCGATCCATCATGGCGACTATCCAGGGCGAGTAAGTAGATCTTTGCTATATGTTATTGAACTCTCCAAACAAGTACACAAAGAATACTGAAATCGCTGACTTGCGGTCCGCTTCTGTTGCCAGTCTTATTCCCGGCATAGAATGGCGCCCGCCAGTGTTGGTGGTGTTAGCGTGCTGCCTTCTGATATTTCTGTCTGTTCCGCAAACTACTTGGGCCTCGTTGGCAACTTTTCAGGGCAAGACTCTTGAGCTTGGCTCTGGCGCTTCCATTCTTCGGGATCCAGACGCCAGCTTGAATATTGGTGACATATTGCTGGACCGCGATCTGGGCAAGGCAGATGGATCCTTGAACTGGTACACCAATACGCAAAACGTGCCCAACTTCGGCTATACCGAGGAGGCGATCTGGATTCGGCAGGATATTCGTAATGGCGTGCCTCGTAACGCTGATTTAGTCGTCGTGATCAGTTATCCATTGCTGGATGAAGTGGAGTTTTATCTGGAGTCCGATGGTAAATTGGTACATCGCGCGTTGACGGGGGACAATCATCCGTACAATTCCCGAGAAATTCAGCATCGCAATTTCCTGTTTCCCATACAGCTGGAACCCAACCAGCAAGTGACCATCTATTTCAGAATCCAGTCTCAGGGTTCCATGCAGATTCCCATGTCTCTGTGGGATCGTAGCGACTATCTATTGTTTGATCAGAAAGAATTAGCGCTCAAACACCTTTACTACGGCATGATGATTGTGATGGTGCTTTACAACCTGTTTGTCTTTCTCTCGGTGCGAGAACGGGCTTATCTTTACTACGTTGGCTTTGTCACCAGTTTTGCTGCCATGCAGGCCGCCATGCATGGTGTCGTGAACCAGTTTTTCTTTCCGGGAAATCCGCAGCTACACCAGCTGAGTGTGCTGTTTCTGGTGCCGTCGACCATGTTGTTTTCCTGTCTGTTCGCGCTTTCGTTTCTGAATCTGAAACAGGTCGCCCCCTGGTTGCATCGACTGATTGCCTGGGTCACCGTAGGAGCACTGTTATGTGTGTTGGGCGCTTTCGTATTGCCTTATCGCTGGTCAACACAAATTTCGGTTTTGCTGGTAGTAGCGGCGAGCGTATTGATGATTATTTCCGGGCCCATCGCCTGGAAACGAGGCCAGGGTTCTGCCCGTTATTTCACGGGTGCCTGGTTTATTCTGCTTATTGGTACTACCAGCACAGCGCTGAGCAAATTCGGTGTGTTGCCGAGCAATGTGTTTACCGAGTATGGATTGATCTTCGGTTCAGCTCTTGAGGCTGTGCTGTTGAGCTTTGCGTTGGCCGATCGCTTGAACATGGAAAAAGAAGCCCGCTTCCGCGCGCAGCAGAACGAACTGCAACAGGCACGTCAGCGCGCAGAAGCCGAGGAGAAGTTACGTTTCCAGTCAACTCATGACAGCCTGACGGCTTTACCGAATAAAACGCCTTTGTTTGAGCGTATCGAAAAAGTAATCGCCAACAAGGAGATCTCACGATTCGTCCTGATCAAGGTGTCGATGGGGCGCTTTGACGAAATATCCAAAACGCTTGGGCAGCATGCTTCGGAGCTGGTACTCAAAGCATTTGCTGAACGATTGAGCTTTCAGGTGAACTCGATTGACTCCGCGATTCCTATCACCGAGCACAATTCGGTGGCACACTTCGATCATCTGGTGTTTTCCTTTGTTCTCGACGCCGACAAAGTCGCCAACCTGGATTCTCTGCTTCGGGACATTAAGCAGGGGCTGTCGGAGTCCATTGAATTTCGTGAAATGTGTATTGATCCCGGGTTGGTAATGGGCGCTTCCATTTATCCGGATCACAGCCGTGAAGCGATCGAGCTGTTCAAGCAGGCGCAGATTGCCATGGAAATTTCCCATGGTCGCGATGATATCTACGATCATGCGCTCAATCCCTACAGCGAACGTCGTTTGACGCTGATGGGAGAACTGAAGAATGCAATTGAGCAAAACCATCTGAGCCTGCATTTTCAACCTCAGCTCGATATTCGCAGTGGAAAAGTGGTAGGAGCTGAAGCACTGGTGAGATGGAATCATCCCATATACGGTTCGATTCCTCCGATGGAATTCATTCCCCATGCAGAGCAAGCGGGTCTGATAAAACCCCTGACTTACTGGGTCTTCGACAATGCCTTATTTGCCTGTCGGCAGTTGATCGAATCAGGCAACGAAATGGATATCTCCATCAACATATCGGCCGCGAACCTGCATGAGACCAACATTGTCAAAAACATCCGGGCCTTGTTGTTCAAGCACCAGGTGGCGCCTGAGCGGCTGAAGATTGAAATTACTGAAACCGCGATGATGATTAATCCCGAGAACGCCCTGCGTGTACTCACGCAGCTGAGCCAGATCGGTATCAAGATCGCCATCGATGATTTTGGAACCGGCCATTCCTCGCTGAGTTACATCAAACAGTTGCCTGCCAACGAGATCAAGATTGATCGTTCCTTTGTTAGCGATATGGGCGAGAATGCGGACGACGAAGTCATTGTCAGCACCACCATCAATATGTGCCATAATCTCGGTTATTCGGTGGTGGCTGAGGGTATCGAGAACCAGATCACTCTGACCAAGCTTGAGGCCCTCAATTGTGATGTTGCCCAGGGTTACTACCATTGCCGACCGCTAGCCTTTGATGACTTCCGCGAATGGCTTGATCAAAGCCAGGGTTCCGTCGCCTGATTGGCAGTGAATCCCGAGTCTATTCCCCAATAAATCCGCCTGATTGACGCTGCCACAACTGCGCGTACAGACCGCCCTGGGCAATCAGCTCATCATGGTTGCCCTGTTCCACAATATTACCTTCATCAATGACGACCAAACGATCCATCGCGGCAATTGTTGAGAGACGGTGAGCAATTGCGATAACTGTTTTGCCTTCCATGAGCTTGTTCAGGCTGGTCTGAATGGCAGCTTCGACTTCTGAATCCAGGGCCGAAGTGGCTTCATCCAGCACCAGAATAGGGGCGTCTTTCAACAGCACGCGAGCGATGGCAATACGCTGGCGCTGACCTCCCGAGAGCTTGACGCCGCGCTCGCCAACCTGAGCATCGTATGCGGTATTGCCTTTGGCGTCGGACAGCGTCTGAATAAATTCATGGGCCTCGGCCTTGACTGCGGCACTAATCAGCTCCTGTTCCGACGCCGTCGGGTTGCCATACAGAATATTGTCACGCACTGAACGATGCAGCAAAGAGGTATCTTGCGTGACCACACCAATATTGGCACGCAAACTGTCCTGGGTGACCCGAGAGATATCCTGGTCATCAATGCGAATCTGCCCGCCTTCCAGTTCATGAAAGCGCAGCAGTAGATTGACCAGGGTAGATTTACCGGCTCCCGAGCGACCCACAATCCCGAGTTTTTCTCCGGGTTTCAGGCACAGTGACAGGTCATCAATGACACCCGATCCTTTGCCGTAATGGAAGCGAATATGGTCAAACTCAATCTTGCCCTGGCTGACCTGAATGGGTTTGGCGTTCGGAATATCCAGCACTTCCTGAGGTTTAGACAACGTATTGATTCCGTCCTGAACCGCGCCAATATTCTCAAACAGGCTGGACACCTCCCACATGATCCACTGCGACATGCCATTGAGCCTGAGCGCCAGACCAATAGCGACAGCAATAGCCCCCGTGCTCACTGCACCATCTGACCACAGCCAAATGGACAGGAAGGAAATAGAAAATATCAGCAATGAATTCAAGGCCCAGACGGTGACATTCAGTTTGGTCACCAGGCGCATTTGCGGGTGTACGGTTTGCAGGAAACCATCCATGTGCTCGCGGGCGTAGTCGGACTCGCGTTTGGCATGGGAAAACAGTTTGACGGTCATGATGTTGGTGTAGGTGTCGACAACACCGCCGGTCATCGTAGATCGCGCATCCGCCTGTTTCGCCGAGATTTGACGTAGCCGGGGAATAAAATAGTGCAGGGTGAAACCATAGCCAATCAGCCAGATCAGCAATGGGGTGGTTAATCTCAGATCGGATGCAGCAATCACCAGAATCATGCCGATGAAATACACCACAATGAATAGCAGCACGTCGAGCAGCTTCATCACCGCTTCGCGCACTGACAAGGCCGTCTGCATGACTTTTGTGGCAATGCGTCCGGCAAATTCATTCTGATAGAAAGACAGGCTTTGGCCCAGCAGATAACGATGCGCCTGCCAACGAATGCGCATGGGGTAATTGCCCAGCAATGCCTGATGAATGACGGTCGAATGCAACAGAACCGTCAGCGGTAAACCGAAGAGAATCAGCGCCCCCAGCATGATCAGAGTGTTGCCCTCATCCTCCCAGAGAGACTGAGGGTCCTTGGTGGCCAGCCAATCCACCAGTTGACCCAGAAAGCCAAATAGCGTCACTTCCATGACCGCAATAGCCGCGGTCAGAATGGACATCAGAATCAGATGGGGTTCCACTCCGCGCGTGTAATGCAAACAAAAATTTTTTAGTCCTTCCGGTGGCTGTTCCGGGGCTTGGGGAGGGAAGGGCGCGATAAGTTTCTCGAAAAATTGGAACATAAAAGCTGATTGAGTATCCGTGTGCGAATGCGGCGAGAAAGACGCCAGGGCTTCGTCGTGATTATTGCACAGCTTGTGCGGAATTCTGCTAGTCTAATAGTTCAATGTCAGTCCCGGCTGTATTGGATACCGGTGTGTCATGCTATGCAGATACTGGACGCCGATTCTAGCATGCCCGGGTCTTAAATGGATGGCCAATACAGACAGCCGGAGCATGAATATGAGCCAATCGAATTTCGATGACAGCGCACGCACACCTCTGGACATGGACAGGCTCAACGAGAGCTTTATGCAGAACCGGGATATCGTAAAAACCATTCTGTCTGCCTTCAAAGACAGCTTTGGTGACTTTGAGTCCCAGTTTCGTGACGCGGAAAAGCAGGGAGACTACGAAACCATGTCTCGTCTTGCTCATTCGCTGAAAGGCAGTGCAGGTAACATTCGCGCGTCCCAGGTGGCAGGTCAGGCGGCAGAGCTGCAGCATCAGATCGATGACCAGGCTGACTATGCTGAGATAACCGGTTCGTTCGATGATCTGCTCGATAGCCTGGACGAACTCAATAGCTATATCGACGAGTTTTTATCCTGAACTCATTACCAGATCATTGCGAATATGGGTAAGCCCTTACCATGACAAGTAACTTGCAAGTCTGGCGACAGTCTTTCGAAGACTGGCTGCTACTCGAACCTAAAGTTCCGCTTCATCCCGTTGAAAGTTTTGTTCGCCGCACGCTGCGCATTCTATTTGCGGTGGTCCGCGATATTATAAATGGCCAGTTAACACTCCATGCCATGAGTCTGGTATACACCACCATGCTCTCGGTAGTGCCACTATTAGCCTTGAGCTTTTCGGTTCTCAAGGCTTTTAATGTCCAGGACAAGTTTACCCCCATGCTTTACAGCTTCTTTGAGCCCATGGGTGAAAAAGGGCTGGAAATTCACAACGCCGTGCTCGATTTTGTCGAGAATATCAAGGTAGGCGTATTGGGAATGGTGGGTTTTCTGCTGCTGTTTTACACCGTCATTTCCCTGGTACAGAAGATCGAGAAGGCCTTCAATACCATCTGGTATGCGCCGGATCTGCGTTCCCTGAGTCAGCGCTTCTCCAACTATCTAAGTGTGATTCTGGTAGGCCCTGTGCTGGTGGTATCGGCGCTCAGTGTCACCGCCTCGACCATGAATTCCGAGCTGGTGAAAGGTCTGATGGCCATTGAACCTTTTGGTACCCTGATACTGATGTTCACCAAACTGATGCCATTCCTGATGGTGATCTGTGCATTTACTTTCTTCTATGTATTGATGCCGAACACCCGCGTACGCTTTGGCAGTGCCCTCGTCGGCGGTGTGGTCGCCGGGGTGACCTGGCAATTGACCAGCCTGGGTTTTACGTCTTTTGTGGTGAGTTCCGCCAAGTATGACGCCATCTATTCAGGCTTTGCGGTGGGCATTTTGTTGCTGATCTGGTTGTATGTGAATTGGTTGATTTTGTTGTTGGGCTCGACCATTGCTTTCTACCACCAACACGGCAACCACATTACCAAAACCACGCGACTCGAAGCCTCGGCAGAGCTGATTGAAAAAGCCGGGCTTGGGATCATGTTGCAGATCGCCCAGCAGTATGAAAAGGGTGATCATCCGATTACACATAATGAAGTGGAACGACTCAACTTCATTCCCGCCATCCTTACCCGACGCATTGTCGATCGCCTTATCAAACATGGTTTGCTCCTGGTGGTGGGCGAAAAATCCGATCAGCTCGCGCCGGGGCGCAGTACCGATCAGATTAGCGTTGCAGACGTCTACAAAACCCTACGTCAGGATGACTGTCACTTACTGGAGTTTGTTAACGCACCGGACTCCATTGATCGCTTGATTGAGACCCTGCATGAGGATGTTGGCGCGCGACTGGCGGACATATCCTTACGTGATTTAATGCAGACACAACAAAGCGAAACGCCTTTGTCATCCGGGGCCGTTTAGACTGGACTATGCTTAAAGCAGGAGATGGGACAGAGACAATCTGTTCCATGCCTTTTTTATTTTAAAGACGCTTCAAGGAATGCTCACACAGGGGATAAGCATGACACTCAAACGACTGGGCCTGGGTCTGGCCATTGCAGCAATTTCATCTCAAAGCTATGCAGGCTCACCGCAATTTCTTGATAGCCGGGCCTTTGCCATGGGCGGAGTGGGTGTCGCCGCAGCCCGCCCTGCTGCCGCGAGTTTTTTTAATCCAGCCCTGTTGGCAGTCAAGCAGCGCACCAAATCGGATGGGTTTGGCCTGTTGTTACCCACGCTTTCGGTGATCGCGGAAGACCCAGACGAACTCGCTGATGAGATCGATGATTTTGAAGATGATGTCCTGACGCCTTTTGAGGACGCCTTGGATGATCTCGAAGCTGCTAACTTCACCACCGTAGGGGAAGCCCAAGCAGCGGGAAATGATTTGATCGATAAAACCCGAACACTTGATGCAGAGCTGGAAGGCTTCAATAACGATCGGGCTCTGATTGACGTCAACCTCGGTATATCGTTTCAAGTGCCCAGCCAAACGATTGGTTTCGGTGTGTTTGCATCCGGCGCGGCCCGAATCTCGGCGACGGTCGAATATCGTGATCAGGCATTGCTGGATGACTACGTTACCCAATTGGATGCCGCGGTCAACGGAGGCGATCCGGTTAATGATGTAAACAATCTGGACCTGGACTACACCGATGGTGGCGAAGATGAGGATGGCGAATTGCAGTCCGATGTGCGCGCCGTTGGGGTGGGCATTGGCCAGGCTGGTGTCTCCATTGCAACCAATATTGAACTTTCAGGCTATGATGTCGCGTTGGGAATTTCGCCTAAACTGGTCAAGCTGAGAGCCTATGACTTTGTGGCTGATGTGGACGATTTTGATTCCGATGACCTGGAAGACAGTGAAGTCAGTGATTCCGGATTAAATTTCGATCTCGGCGCGGCGGCTTTTCTGGATAAAGATCATCAATGGATGCTTGGGTTGTCGGTTCAGAATCTCTTGTCTCAGGAGCTGGAGACTGAAGATAGCACAATCAGTGCAAACAGTATCAGTGGCGCCCAAAGCATTGAAGGCGTCACCATCGAACTTAAACCCACCATCACCACTGGCATTTCCTATTCCGGAAGCAGTTATATCATCGCTGCGGATCTGCAGTTGAACAAAACGGATGAAGTGAAATCGGCAGATGGCCAAACGCTGTTACCCGGCCGGCAGATGATAGGCATTGGTGCCGAGTATGATCTTTTTGAAACGCTGCAGGTACGAATAGGTGCCCGCGACAATCTCGAAGGTGATTCAGATCCGGTATTTACCACGGGTCTGGGCTTAACTGTGGTTGGTGTCTCCATGGAGCTGGCAGCCCTGGGCAACTCGGATACGATCGGTGCGAGTTTGCAGCTGGGATCGACCTTCTAAGACCGAACCGGGAGCAATACTCTGAAAAGCCCGCATCCTTATGATGCGGGTTTTTTCGTTCAGGCAGACTCTTGCTGCAAATGAGCCGGGATTTCGGCTTTACCGGTGAGTTTCAGTTTCAGCTGCTCGATAAGTGTCACCAGAGCAGGTATGACAAACAGAATCAGCACGGTGCCATAGGCCAGTCCGAAGGAAATGCTGACAGCCATAGGGATCAGAAACTGTGCCTGCAACGAGGTTTCAAACAGCAGAGGCAGCAATCCTGCGATGGTCGTCAGCGATGTAAGAATGACGGCACGCAGACGCAGACAGGTGGCGTCGACGATTGCCTCTTTAATTGGCTGGCCCTGTTCACGCAGTTCACGATAAAAGGTGACCAGAATAATGGCATCATTGATCACGATGCCAGAGAGGCCGAAGAAACCAAACCATGACAGCATCGTCAGGTTCAATCCCAGAAGCCAATGGCCCAGAATGGCACCGGAAATGCCAAGCGGAATAGCCAGAATGACCGCAAGCGGCCAGCTGTAGGAGCCGAAGACCCAGGCCAGAATAATGTAAATCAGCGTCAGACCAATACCCGCACCAAGCATCATGTCACGACCGGTTTCCGCCTGTTCTTCCGCGCGCCCCTTCAGATCGATTTTTACCCCAAACTCGCTACTGATACGGGGCAAAAATTCCGCGTTCATTTCCTCCAGTACCACGTTGGCATTGTTCTCTGCCGGATTCACGCCAGCGGTGACATGAACTCCCAGTCGGCCTTCGGTGTGGCGCACCAGTTCCAGTCCCTTGCGATCGGTCAGTTCCACCACATTATCGAATTGGGCTATTGCGCCGCTGGGTGTCACGATCGGGAAGTTGTCGAGTGTTCGGACATAATGACGCTCTTCATCGGGAAGCATGATGCGAACTTCGACTTCTTCATTCTCGTCGTAAAAGACCTGCAGCAGTTGACCATCAAAGGCCGCCCGCAATTGACTGCCAAGCTCGGCGACAGTCAGTCCAAGGGATTCCCCCAAGGGCGTCAGCGTGTAGAGATACTGGCTTTTGCCAAATGGCAGATCGTCCTGAATATCGCTGACACCTCGATAGGTTTTGAGTTTTTCGGCGATTTCCTCACCGGCAGCCTTCAGAACCGCAGGCGGCTGACCGGTAAGAAAAATATCAATGTCTTTGCCCGGAGGGCCGCCGCGAGGGCTGGTGATACTGAGTTGTTCAACACCATCCGGCATGGTGATGAAACTTTGCCAGGCGGCGATGATTTCCGGGTTGCGTATTTCCCTCGCATCCGGAGTCAACAGCTCCACATGCAGGGAGGCATACTGCTCTCCCTGGGAATAATTTTGCCCGCCGTCGAAGGTGGCCTGATTGATTCGCAACACGGAATGGACCACCAGATCCTGATCCGGGCTCAGCTGTTCATTGGCGTGTTGCAGGGCCTCTTCCATATGCAGAGCAAAGGCGCGCACCGTGGCAGGCGGGGTGCCGGAGGCGAACTTCACGTTCCCCAAAACAATATGATTTTCGGGTTGCGGGAAAAACTCACTCTGGATACGTCCCGAGATGATCAGAGTAATGCAAATGATGAATACGCCAAGAGCAAAAACCAGCGTGGTTGCTCGGTTGTTGATGGCTTTTTCTGAAAGGGGCCGGAAGGTCTCATCACGAAAACGATTGAAGGCAGCATCGAGCCGTTCACGTAAACGACCGGTTTGAGCTGCTTTGAACGAGCGTTGAAAGGAATGGTTCAGGTGTCCCGGCAGAATCAGAAAACACTCGATGACCGATGCGATAATCACACAGATAATGACGAGGGGAATGGCGAATAGAATGTTGCCGATAATACCGCTGATAAGCATGAGGGGTAGAAATGCCGATACCGTTGTCAACGACGAGGACAGAACCGGTACGAACATCCTCCGGGCGCCGCCCTCGGCAGCCCGCAGCGGGTTTTCGCCCTTGGCGTAATGGGTGAGCGCGTCTTCGCCCACCACAATGGCATCATCGACGATGATACCCAGTGCCATAATCAAGGCGAACATGCTGACCATGTTAATGCTGCCACCGGCCAGATACAGCACTGCCAGCGTCCCCATAAACGATACCGGGATGCCAATGGCCACCCAAAACGCGACCCGGCCATTGAGGAAAATAAACAGAATGGCGATCACCAGAATCAGCCCGCCCAGCCCGTTTTTGATGAGCAGATTAATCCGGTCTTCAATCAGTACATAGGCTTCGTTATAGGCATCCAGTTCCACGCTGGGAGGCAAGGTTGCGCGGGTGTCCTGTAACCAGTTGTTAAGTGTCTCAGCGGCTTTCAGTGTGTCCGAGGATTGCGTGCGCAAGACGCGCAGCAGCACGGCGGGGCGATCCTCGTAAAAAACCTCGACCTGTTTTTCCTTGTTGCGTCGTGAGACATTGGCGATATCTTCCAGTTGCAGCTGGGAACCATCCTGGGTCGTCAGCACCACCAGTTCTTTGAAACCCTCGACGTTGCGTTGCTGTTCGGTGCTACGGAGTTCCTTTGCCACTTCATTTTTGCCGCTGGTGCCCGCTGGAATATCCTGGCTGGCATTGCGCACGCGCTGGCCCAATTGCGGCAGAGAAAGTTGCAGACTGTTGATTTGGGTCGACGGTACTTCTATGGCAATTTCCTGTTCCGGCAGACCAATAAACTCGACTTTGGCCACGCCACGATCGAGCAGTTCACGCTCGTATTGATAGGCGAGGGGACGCAATTCATCCAGCGAGGCGGTAGACGAGAGAATCAGCGTGGCCACATCCTCATTCAGGGAAACTTTGGTGATCTCCGGCTCTTCCGCATCCGAGGGCAGGTTGCGCACCAGACTGACATATTCCTTCACCTGATCCAGTGCCAGCCCCATATCCGAGCCTTCCTCGTATTCCAGCACAATAACGCCACTGCTCTGGTAGGAGGTGGACGTCATTTCCTTCACGTAGTCCAGGTTTCGCAGTTCCTGTTCCAGCGGCGTGACGATCGATCGGGCTATGTCCTCAGCCGCCGCGCCGGGCCAGACCACGCGTACGGTAATAAAGTCAGGTTCAAAGTTGGGCAGAAATTGGGTGTTGAGTTTGGTCAAGGCGACGGCGCCGGCCAGCAGCATAATCAGCATCAGCAGGTTGGCGGCGACACGATGCCGTGCAAAGCGTCCGATCAGGTCTTCTTTGTGATAAGGATGTTTCGGGTCGTGGGATACCATGCCCATATCTTATTGACCCTCTGTGTCGTCTTGTGCGCTGCGCGTGGTCACCTTCAGACCAGTGATGGCGTTGGGCAATTGTGTGGTGATAATCCGGTCGCCCGTTTGCAGTTCATCGGCTGCGATGATGATGCGATCGAGTTGATCTTCGCGAAATATCTTGCCGATATTGCGAATCTTCAGGGCATGCAGGCGTCCATCCTCAATGCGGTAGATACGGTCGGCTCCGTAGAGGGCCGATACGGGCAGGGTGACGACCTGATCCACCTTGGGTAAATCCACATAGAGTTTCACTGTGCCATTCAGAATAAGCTGACTGTCTTCTTCTATCGGAATGAGCAAGGCATCCACGCCTCCGGCTCCCCGATTGGCCTGCCCGGAAAGACGCTCGAGTTTCAACGGCGTTTCTGTCCCAAAGGCACTGGCCCTTGCGTCAATCACCTGGCCTTGTCGAAGAGCCTGTCGAATCAGGCTGACGTAGCGATCAGGTATTTGGGCGCGTACTTCCATACCCTCCTGATCATAGAGTGATACCAGGGCCTGTCCGATCTGAACGCGTTCGCCTGGTGATACAGTCACCGAGGTTACGACGCCATCAAAGGGCGCGCGAATGCTGGCACGATCGGCGTCAATTTCGGCGTTGCTCAGTGCGGTTTTCGCCTTGGAGAGTCGAGCCTGCAGCTGGCGCAAACGATTAGGGTGGTCGGCAATATTCTGCTCTCTTGTTGTGATCGACAGGGCTCGTTGGGCGCGAATGGATTCGGCCGCTTCAAATCCCTCCTGAGCGACCAGATTCGAATCGCGCAAGCGTTGCTGGCGAGAGACGGATTTGTCGGCTATGCCGAGCAGCTTTTGTTCGTCAGCCAATGCCTTTTGATCAGCCTGATAACGTACTTTTTCTGCGGCAATCTGGGCTTCGATGTCGAGAACATCCGCCTGTTTTTCCTGAACCTGAAGTTGTATCTCGCGGGGATCGAGTTCCACCAGGACCTGACCGGCTTCCACGTATTGACCTTCACGAACCGGCACCCGGGCGACATCCGCGGTGATGGCGGCACTCAGGGTCGCATCGAAAGGTGATTCAATGGTCCCCAGTAAGGATAATTGCGGGCTGGCGGAACCCAGAGTGATGGTCTCGTAGGAGACTAGCCAGGATTTTTCCTCGGATTCGGTTGTTGGCGGTTTGGGTTTGCTGGAGATCAGATACACCACAATCAAAACCACGATGAGCAGAATCGTCAAAGGATAAAAGCCGCGTTTCCGGGAGAGTTCGCTGAGAGTTGTCATTCGTTGGATGAGTCCTGATTTATGTCGGTATAGCTGGTGTGTCTGAGATCGCCCCATAGCCATTGAAGAATGCTGAGTGCGGCAACAGGCGCGGTCTCGGTACGAAATACGCGAGGCCCCAGCGTGGTTGCGACAAAGCCGGTGGCTTCCGCGGCTTCAATTTCTGTTTGACTGAGACCACCTTCGGGCCCGATCAGCAGATTGACGTGAGTCGGGTGGGCGACGGATTCCAGACTTTGACTGTGTCGGTGATGCAGGACCAGGGAAAGCTGGTCTTGCGGTCGGGAGTTAATCCAGTCATTCAGATCTGATATCGGGTGAATACAGGGAACGCTCGCCCGTCCACTCTGTTCGGCTG
The DNA here is from genome assembly GCA_965230795.1 of Oleiphilaceae bacterium. Lineage (GTDB taxonomy): Bacteria > Pseudomonadota > Gammaproteobacteria > Pseudomonadales > Oleiphilaceae > PZPK01. The sequence continues at coordinate 1,728,052 of OZ246020.1, forward strand.
CGCTGATGGCGACTTGCTGCCAGTGCTGAATCCGCTTGACTTGTCTTTCTTTGGGCAAACGAACTTCGCAGCGTTCGCTGAGCAGAGGCGTGATCTCGCGGACACCCAGCTCGGTGCTTTTCTGGATGGCGTAATCCATGCGATCGCCACGGGAAATAACCTGTCCCAGGTGGCAGGCAAGTGACGATTCGGACTGTGCCTTGCGACGTTCCTTGATGCACACTCGTGCGCTTTTTTTACCCACATCGCTCAGGTGTCCGGAATAAAAATATCCATCACCGTTGAACATCATTACGGGATCGTCACTGTTCATTCGCAGGGCTTTCACCAAATGCTGGAAGGCCCGTTCTTCGAGATCAAAGCTTGCGTTTTCTTTCAACGCTTGCGATGTGTAAATGTGTGTGATGCGCATGGTAACAGTGCAGGCTCCGAATGAGGGTCGCAGTCCATTCACTCAATGGGGTCGCTATTATGAAGAATGCGATTTGGTGCGTCTATGCAGCTCAGGTAAAGAGAGTGTAAATCAAATGGAACAATCACGGCTTGAGGTGGCATCACATTCTTACGCCCGCTGCGCAAGAAACGGGTTGTGGTCATATTCATTGGCGCTGCATACTGAGACTGACAGGTGATTATGAGCAAGGAACAAGATGATGAGTAACGAAACGCTTAGCGATAAGACCGCTTCGCGATTTGCCAGCGTACGCTATGAAAAAGTCGCCGAGGCGGTGAGATACGTGCAGAGCTATCAGGCCGACCAGCCTTCATTGGCAGACATCGCCACTCATCTGGATATGAGTGAATACCATCTGCAACGACTGTTTGCCGAGTGGGTGGGTGTTTCACCCAAGCAGTATCTGCAATTTCTGACGAAAGAAAGTGCGAAGCGCGCCCTGAAAAAGCACTCTGTTGAAAGCGCGGCGCTCGAAGCAGGACTGAGTGGCAGCAGTCGCCTGCATGACCTGATGTTGCGCTGGGAAGCGATGACGCCCGGAGAATATAAAAACTCGGGAGCGGGGCTGCTTATTCGCTTTGGTGTCTGCGATACACCCTTTGGTCGATGTCTGCTGGCAAGCACCGAAAAAGGCATTTGCAAGTTAGCTTTTTTTGATACGGAGGTGCAGCGTGGAGAATATATTGAGGAACTCAAAAAAGAGTGGTCTGCGTCAACCCTGATTGAGGACCCGGACGCCATATCGGTTCTGGCGCGACAGATTTTCAGCAAACTGGAAAACGCGCCGGATCACTCCAGACCATTGCGGGTATTGATGAAAGGCAGTCCCTTTCAGTTAAAGGTTTGGGAAGCCCTGCTGGCGGTGCCCGAGGGGCAGGTGTGGAGTTATCAGCAGCTCGCCGACTCCATGCATCAGCCCGATGCGGTCAGGGCAGTGGCCTCGGCCATTGCACGCAACAGCATTGGCTATCTGATTCCCTGTCACCGGGTCATCCGTAGCAGCGGGGAGATCAGTCAGTATCGATGGGGGGCAGAGCGCAAACAGCTTATGCTGGCGTGGGAGGCGTGCCGGGAGGATGCATGAGCACGCAGTGCGCGTGCCCATGTGAGCGCCTTAGAAGGTAATGCGTTCCTTGTCGCTCAGGCCCAGGTTATCCCAGACTTTAAGGCTGGGGTCTGCCTGGTTAAGGGTATAGAAATGCAGGCCGGGCGCGCCGGCGTCCAGCAGCTGCTGACACAGCTTGGTGACCACTTCTTCACCGAATTTCTGAATGCTTTCAACATCATCACCATAAGCTTCCAGCTGTTTTCGAATCCAGCGGGGAATCTCCGCACCACACATATCACTGAACCGTACCAGGCTGGAAAAGTTGGTGATGGGCATGATGCCGGGGACGATAGGCAGGTCGACTCCCATGGCTTCAACACGATCAATGAAGTAGAAGTAGGCATCGGCGTTGAAGAAGTATTGCGTGATAGCGCTGTTTGAACCGGCATCAACCTTGCGCTTGAAGTTAATCAGATCCGCTTCCGCAGAGGGGGCCTGAGGGTGAAATTCCGGGTAGGCTGCCACCTCAATATTGAAGTGGTCACCGCTGTGAGTGCGCACAAATTCCACCAGTTCATTGGCATACTTCAGCTCACCTGCCGCACCCATTCCGGACGGCAAGTCACCCCGCAAGGCAACGAGTCGATTGATGCCGCGCTCGATATAAAGATCCAGTAATTGCGCGATATTTTCTTTGGTTGAACCGACACAGGAAAGGTGTGGGGCCGTAGCGATACCCTGATCCTGTAGCTTCAATACCGTGTCGATGGTGCGCTCCTGCGTGGAACCACCCGCGCCATAAGTCACCGAAAAGAAATCCGGCTTACGACGAGCCAATTCATCACGAACAACCTGCAGTTTCTCCATCCCCGCGAGAGTTTTTGGCGGAAAGAATTCAAAGCTGAACCGACGTTTAAATTGTTTCTGGGTTTGCATGAGAAAACCTTATCTTTGGTCCATTGTCGGACGCAATCATTTTTCTGAAGCCTGAAGCCTGAAGCCTGAAGCCTGAAGCCTGAAGCCTGAAGCCTGAAGCCTGAAGCCTGAAGCCTGAAGCCTGATAACGGAAGCTAGAAGCGCAATGATTTTCCAGCTTCGAGCTTCGAGCTTCGAGCTTCCAGCTTCCAGCTTTATCAGTACTTATAACTCTCAGGCTTGTAGGGCCCTTCAACCGGCACACTAATGTAGTCTGCCTGTTCTTTGGTCATCTTGGTGATAACCCCGCCAAAGCCTTCTACCATGTCTGCTGCCACTTCTTCGTCGAGTTTCTTCGGCAGTACTTTTACGTACAGACTGTCTTTCTTCTCGCCTTCAAGCAGATCAGCAAACTTGCGCTCGTAGAGGTAAATCTGCGCCAGTACCTGGTTGGCGAAAGAGCCATCCATAATACGGGAAGGGTGACCGGTTGCATTCCCCAGGTTCACCAGGCGGCCTTCAGACAAGAGGATCAGATGGTCGTTCTCGGCACGGTTACGATAGATTTTATGTACCTGAGGTTTAACTTCTTCCCACTCCCAGTGCTCACGCATGTAAGCGGTGTTAATTTCGCTGTCGAAGTGGCCGATGTTACAGACAACAGCACCATTCTTCAGTGTTTGCAGCATGAACTCGTCACATACATCAACGTTACCGGTCGTGGTGACGATCAGATCCGTTGTCTCCATCAAAGACTTGTTGATGCAGTCCAGGTTGCGCTTGTTGATGCCGTCAATGTAAGGCGACACGACCTCGAAGCCGTCCATACAGGCCTGCATGGCACAGATCGGATCAATCTCGGTTACCTTGACGATCATGCCTTCCTGACGCAGAGAGGCAGCAGAACCTTTACCGACATCGCCGTAGCCGATAACCAGTGCTTTTTTACCGGCCAGCAAGTGGTCGGTACCACGTTTGATGGCATCATTGAGGCTGTGACGGCAGCCGTATTTGTTGTCGTTCTTGGATTTGGTCACTGAATCATTGACGTTGATAGCCGGAACTTTCAGCTCGCCTTTGTTCAGCATGTCCAGCAGACGGTGCACACCGGTGGTGGTTTCTTCGGAAATGCCGTGAATCTGATCCAGCAATTGAGGGTATTTGTTGTGAACCATTTCGGTCAGGTCGCCACCATCGTCCAGGATCATGTTGGCATCCCAAACCTCTTCACTGCCTTTCTCGGCCAGAATGGTCTGCTCAATACACCAGAGAAATTCTTCTTCGGTTTCGCCTTTCCAGGCGAAGACCGGAATACCCGCCGCCGCAATAGCTGCCGCAGCGTGGTCCTGTGTCGAGAAGATATTACAGGAAGACCAGCGGACGTCTGCGCCCAGATCGATCAGGGTTTCAATCAGTACCGCAGTCTGGATGGTCATGTGGATACAACCCATGATTTTGGCACCCGCCAAAGGTTGTGATTCCTTGTACTTGCGACGCAATGCCATCAATGCAGGCATCTCGCCTTCTGCGATTTCAATTTCTTTACGACCCCATGGGGCCAGGTCGATATCTGCTACTTTGTAATCGGTAAAGCTCATTTTCATACCCTAGCTTGAAGCTCGAAGCCTGAGGCTTGAAGCTTATACATTGGTGCTCTGCTTCAGGCGAAGCCGGAGCGATTCATTCATTGCAAATACGTCCTCGACCAGTCCTAAACCGGGGCTTACGAGTGAATCGAGTCCGTATAGTCTTGCACATAGCAATAGTTGCGTTTCGAGTTCTGCGAGTGATCCCTTTGCGATATTCAAAAATCGCAGAAACTCTTTGTCGCTGTGCCGTGATACTCCCTCAGCTATGTTTGAGGGTATACTCACGCTGCAGCGTCTTAACTGGCTGATAAGTCCGAACTGCTCTTCCCGAGGCAGTTGATTGGATAGGCTGTAGACTTCTTCAGCCAACTCCATCGATTTTTTCCATACAGACAGTTGATGGTGTCTTTTGATCATCCATGATCCTCCCCATACTTTTTAAGCTTCCAGCTTCCAGCTTCCAGCTTCCAGCTTCCAGCGTAACTTACAATCCCGCGCCTGCTTTCAGTGCGTCAGCCTTGTCAGTTTTTTCCCAGGTGAAGTCATCGCCATCACGACCGAAGTGGCCGTACGCTGCGGTAGCGCGATAAATCGGGCGACGCAGATCCAGCATGTCGATGATGCCCTGTGGACGCAGGTCGAAGTGCTCGCGAACCAGCTCTTCGATTTTGCTTTCTTCAACCTTGTTCGTGCCGAAGGTATTGATGGAAATGGAAGTCGGTTCGGCAACGCCAATGGCGTACGAAACCTGGATCTCGCAGCGATCAGCCAGGCCAGCTGCCACGATGTTCTTGGCAACATAGCGACCGGCGTAGGCAGCAGAGCGATCCACTTTGGACGGATCTTTTCCGGAGAAGGCGCCACCACCGTGTCGGGCCATACCGCCGTAGGTATCCACGATAATTTTACGACCTGTCAGACCACAGTCACCCACCGGGCCACCAATCACAAAATTGCCGGTTGGGTTGATGTGATAGAGCGTGTCGCTGTGCAGCCACTCGCTTGGTAAAACAGGCTTGACGATCTCTTCCAGTACCGCTTCGCGCAGATCAGCCAGGTTAATGCCTTCATCGTGTTGCGTAGACAGCACGACAGCATCGACCGCAACAGGCTGGCCATTTTCGTAACGCAGGGTAACCTGACTCTTGGCATCAGGACGCAACCAGGGCAATACGCCGTTTTTGCGCAATTGGGCCTGACGCTCCACCAGACGGTGTGAGTAGTAAATAGGAGCGGGCATCAATACATCGGTTTCGTTGGTGGCATAGCCAAACATCAGGCCCTGGTCACCGGCGCCCAAGTCTTTATTATCGCCTTCATCAACACCCATGGCGATGTCTGCAGATTGCTTACCAATCGCATTCAGAACCGCACAGGACGCACCGTCAAAGCCAACGTCCGAGCTGTTATAACCTATATCCAGAATGACTTCGCGAATCAGATCTTCCAGATCGATATAGGTAGAGGTACGCAACTCGCCGGCAACGATGGCCATACCGGTTTTAACCATGGTTTCCACGGCAATACGCGCGTGGGGGTCGTCCTTGATAATGGCATCAACAATGGCATCGGAAATCTGATCTGCCATTTTGTCCGGATGCCCCTCGGAAACCGATTCGGAAGTGAACAGTGAATATTCGCTCATAGTAATGTCCTTGCGTTAACAATTGTCCCAACTACGACTTGGGTGAATTAAGGGGTTTAAGATATTTGCGCAGCTGAATCTGAAAGCCGTTGCGCAATCCGATGTAAACATTTTCGTCCTCGACAAAGCCGGCGCGTTGCGCCCAGCTATCCAGTTCCTGATGCTCGAAACCGAGCCACAGGTCGCCACAGTTTTTTCTGGCCCATTCCTGGTTGTGGTGGGCAAGGTCGCACACCACCATGACGCCTCCGGGTCGAAGAAAGGTATAACAGTCCTCAAAAATCTGCGCGGGCGTTGGTACATGGTGCAGCACCATGTTCATCGCGACCGCATCGACCTGTTCGTTTAGAGATCGAAAGTGACCAGAGTCGCCCAGTTCAAAACGGACATTGTGCAACTGTTCCCGTTTCGCAAAACTTCGCGCCTTGTCCAGCATGCGGGAGGAATTATCCAATGCGATAACCTGATCAAATTGCCTGCTGAGAGGCTTTAGAAACAGGCCCTCACCCGGACCCAGTTCCAGTACAGTGGCCGTTTCGGGCAGTGCTGATTTCAGCAGCAGATCAAAGCAGGCATCCGCATACTGGGAGTGATCGCAAATTAATTCCTGTTGTTCGGCGAATCGCTCGGCATTGCGCTCAAAAAAAGCCTGAGACTGCTCTGCGCGCTGATCCCTTATCACTGCCATGCGCTGCTGAAGCTCTAAGGGTAGTGCAAATCGATCAATTAGCTCGAAAAGTTGCGCAGTCGCCTGTTCATCATATTCGCCAGACAGATTGAAAGGGCGGCGGTAAAAAATCGCATTGCCCTCGCGCTGGGCTTCCACCAGGCCCACTTTGCTCAAAACTTTGAGGTGATGACTCATGCCAGATTGTTTGGTCTCAAACAGTTGTGTCAGCTCCAGCACGCCGAAGGTATCTGCCTTGAGAACTTGCAGTATTTGAATGCGCAGGGGATCGCCGCAGGCTTTCAGAAGCTGGCTGAACAGCAGGATCTCCATGTCCGAGCTAACTTCGGTCAAGGTTTCCGTTGTGAGTGCAAGTGCGGGGCTGGATTTTGGCATGGCGTGAAGTATATCAATAAAAGTTGATATATCAACGCTATATCAAAAAATATTGATATAAGTCTCGAAATTTGGGTGTTCGGCCTGCTCTCGTTGGATAACCAAAAGATTATTTCTGTGGGATTCAACTCAGAACAGGTGAACTATACTGGTGGGGTAACTTTCGGAGCAACGCGCTGATTCTGCGCTGGTGGCCCTATCGACTATTGCTCTGTCCGCATGGGGAGTTTGCCTATGATGCGTTGGTTAGCATGGCTGTTTATGCTGCCCATGTGTGTGTCGGCTGAGGTACTCACGATTGCAAAAGTGAGTGAATCAGCTTCGAAGACTGTCGATAGGCTTCAACCTGTCGCGGACGCCGTTCTCGCCAGCATGCCTGGCTCACGCTTTGACAGCGCCCAGGTATATGTGGCCCGCGATCTTGATCATTTGCTGGCTGCGGTCAGGGACAACAGGGTGCACTGGGTGACCGAATCCTTGCTTATTTCTGCCATCCTCGCCGAAGAGGCGAATATGCGACCTGCATTGGTGAGACATAAAAAGGGGGTTAGTCATTACGGCTCTGTGGTCCTGGCTAATGGATCGATGTCAAGGCTCTCTGATTTGCTCGGCAAAAAGATCGCAGCGGAAGATGACACCAGCTTTAGTGGCTATTTTCTGGTCCTGAAGGCGTGTATCGAGCAAGGACTGAAGGTGACGCATCTGAATTCAATTCGCTCTGCCACAGTTCCCGACGCTATCAATTTCGTCTTCAGTTTCGATGAGGAGAACAGTCTCGCCTGGTTGCAGAAAAGTCTGGTTGCGGCGGCGATTTTTTCAGATACGGACGCCAGCGATCCCGAGTTTGTTCCCGAGACCCTGCGCGCGCGTGCCAATGTGATCTATGAGTCTGAAACGTATCCCCGGGCCATCGAATCATTGGCTGGGAGTCTCTCTGATCAGGAGCAGGGAGCGATAACAACGGCTTTGCTTCGATTGGGAAAAGACACTGACAATCCGATTCTCAAACAATACGGTAGTACCAGTGGCTTTCATCGAATGTCTGCGATAGAGGTGGATCAGTTAGAAAATGTCTATCGTTTCCATCGTTTCTATCGCGACTATCACTCAGCTGTCATGGCTGGCAGTCGTGGTCAATAGAAGCCCGTGCCGGAGTGAGCTTGGGGTAGAGGATGATGCAGTGTTTTCCGCGTCGTGATTCAGGCTGGGAGCATACGGCGCTTTCATTTTGTCACCAGTGATGAGGCATTATGCAGCTACGTCATCGGGTTAATCGTATCTTTGCGCTGAGCACCCTTGGTGTTGCAATAGTGGTGTCATTGACGATATTTCTGGGTCTCAACTGGATCACCGAGCAGCAGAACAGGAATGCCATGGAAGCACTCGAGCGAGCGCTGGAGAAAGAGGTGGTAAGCAAAACCCTGACGCATCTGTCGACACTCAGTGACAATCTCTACGACCCGCTTTATTACCTCAATTTTGAAAAGATCGAGGACTTGCTGAAACCCACTGCCAGAAATTCTTCAACACGCTTCATCTTTTTGGTGGACGTTGACTGGAAGGTGTTACATGACGGTGAAGAGGTCGTGCTGAACAAGTCACTGGAGGATTTCGGTATATCCAATCCCGAGCCCGATAAACAGCTTGTCAGATTGGAAAACTACATTCAGTTTTCGGTTCCCGTCGCCAATGCAAGCCAGACCCTGGGGTACCTTGTCAGCGGACAGAATATGGATGTGCAAAGGGAATACTCCCAGAGCATTCAGGCAAGTTTCGAACGCAGCCGTTCCGAGTTTCAAACCCTGTTCCTGTTGATGACAGCTTTCGTCTTGCTGGTGCTGCTGGTTCTGTCGATATTAATCAAGATGATGATGTCCCGATATCTGGTAAAGCCCGTCGACACAATGTCTCAGCAGGCCAGGCAGTTGGGAGAAGGGGATCTTGATATTGAGATAGATATCCGGGGCGACGATGAAATCAATCAGCTGGCGGAATCTCTGGAACAAATGCGCTTGCGCTTGCAGGCCTCCATGGAAACCGAGCGCCGTTTTGCCTATTACGACACGATTACAGACCTGCCCAATCGTTTGTCATTCAACATTGAACTTAACCGTGCCGTGAACGAGGGTAAGGAATTCGCGCTGCTGTTTCTGGATCTGGATGACTTCAAACAGGTGAATGATACCCTGGGACACGCAGCGGGAGACGTCTTGCTGGCCGCATTTGGAAATCGCATGGTGAGCCGGTTATCGAGGGAACACGAGCTGATTGAACCACTGTATCGCATTGGTGGAGATGAGTTTGTACTGATTCTAAAGGGATCTCGCCAGCGTGAAGAGCTTGAGCACATTGCGGAAACCTGCCTAGATCTGGTGAAGGAGGGGTTTCATGTTGGTGAGCATCTGTGCCGGGTGGGAGTCAGCATTGGTCTGGCCATTTATCCAGAGCATGGTGAAGACGCCGACACCCTGCTGCGCCATGCAGATATTGCCATGTATAAGGCAAAAAAATCCGGGAAACTTGGTTTTGCCGTTTATAGCGATGAGGACGAACAGCGAAGTCAGGATCTGGGCAAATTCGGCTAAGCTCGAATGGGAGATGGCGCATCTTAACATGCCAGTCCTGCATACAATTCGATAGAATCGTCAGCAAATTGTCCCACTGGATCGTGAACCATGCCCAAGATTACAGCGCTCGTGATTGCTACGGCGATCATCCTGACTCTTTCCCTGGCGAATGCCATTTTCCAACCCTTCCTTGAACTTCCGCAGCCGGCCCGTTTTGATTGTCTTCCCATTGAGACAGGGAAGGGCGAATGGTTTCAGTTGCCCGCGAAGCCAGAATCTGTGTTTGGTCTGGGCCTGAGCTATGCAAACCATATTCGTGAATCTGCCGGCATCTACCAACCCGGGAAAGCGCCACCGGTGTTTATCAAATCTCACGGTAGTTTGAATACCGGAGACGCTGTTCACATGCCCGACAAACAGGAACTCGTGCAACAGCTGGCAAGCATGGATGAGGGCTTTGCCAAACAGGTTAGTGAACAGTTTGAACATCTTCCGCCGCTGCTGGATTATGAAGTGGAGATGGGCATGGTACTGATGGAAGACCTGGATTCGAGCCGTATGGGCGATCCCGATTACGTTCCCAGACTGGGTTTTTTTGTTGCTAACGATATGACCGCACGAACGCTTATTCTGGCGAATAAGAATGCGGACAGTCTCGACGCCTATCTGGGCCTGGCGAAAAGTTTGCCCGGATTTCTGCCTGTTAATAAACAGGTCTGGGTCCCAAACATAGCGACGGCTCGATCCCTGCCTTGCGTGGAATTGACGACCCTGGTTAATGGCGAAGTTCGCCAGGCGCAACGCACTACTGACCTGATTTATACCCCCAGGGAAATGCTGCAGTTCGTGGTGGATCGTTACCCCGAAATTGCTCTTAAGCAGGGCGATATGGTGATTACCGGAACGCCGTCAGGGATAGCGCTGCAGGTTCCTGCATGGAAACAGCGACTGGGGCAGCTACTGGGCTTTGATCGGGAGCGCAAGATGGAGATTGTGATTGGTGCAAATGCCGACAATCCCCGTTTTCTTGCAGTGGGTGATGTGGTGACCGTGGCCGCAGAGGGTCTGGGTGAAAAAACAATCGTTGTACGCTGAGGAGCTGGCTTATCTTTTAAGCGCGCGTGAATGCCGCTTTTAAAAGCAGGGCGCTACTCGTCTATGAGTGAAACGGAATCGCCGACATTAATAGTGCCATCATTGAGGATGCGCGCACAGATGCCGCCGTGGCCCAGCATCGCAGCGACTGCTCCCCGGCCCAGGGCCTGTTCCATACGACCACAGGGATGACACTGCGCTGTTGCCTCAAATGTCACCTCGCCAACCTTGAATCGGCGATGGCGCAGGGCCATCAGATTAATGCCCGAGACCACCAGATTTCGTCTCAACAGTTCTGGGGCAACTGGGGGCTGTTGCTTCATCAGATGAGCGATGGTGATCAAGTGTTCCTGGTTAATCAGTGTGACCTGTCTGGCGGAACCCGGAGTTTTGTCACAGCGATGATCGCCCGCGAGGCCAAGCCCGGTTCTGGCTTCAACAGTATCCAGACTCCGCATTGGCGCTTTCCGCGCAGGCCGGATGCCGATCCACTCCAGTTTCCCGGGTGAGGTATTCTTCAGGTGCCTGGCCAGTAAACGTCCAACAGCATGCATGGTATTTTCCTCGATCTTTCCGTGTTTGAATGAACAAAGCCTGGCAAAGTTCGATAACATCGCTGGAACACATTGTCTCAGTATTAGGGCTGCTAAGACGAGCTTGCTTTCTGGCTTTGATCGCACCCGCCATCGTATTCTAAGCACTTTTTTGGAAGTCTAAGTAAAAGCAAAAGCAGAAGGGGGATTGATGAGCAGGGCCTTTTTTCATCTGGAAGCAGAGCGTTGGTTTGTCGGTAATGATGCAGCTCGTGGTCCTTGGGACGAGAACGCCTGCCATGCCGGGCCCGTCACCGGTATTATTGCCCGCGCCCTGGAACAGGAAGTGGTCGATAAACAGCTGTTGCGCCTCAACGTTGAGATCCTGAAACCTGTGCCCATGTCCGGTTTCGAGGTGAAAGTGGAGCTTAGAAAGGAAGGGCGCATGATCACCGCGCTAAATGCTCAGGTACTGGATCTCTCCGCAAACCTGATTGCCCTGGCGAACAGCCTCCATGCCACCCTGATCGAAGCTGGAGAGTTACCTTCGGCACCCACTGATGTACCCGTGTTTGAAGACTCGCTCCCCGGTGATTTTCCCATCAAAGAAGCCCAGCATGATCGCCCATTTTTCTCCAGCGGAATCGAGGTGCGTTATCCTCCCGGAGAAAGTTCGAATCCGGGTCCGACGACGGTATGGATGCGCACGATTCCTCTTTTGGAGAGTGAAGCGCCCAGCCCTTTTCAGCGTCTGTGTCCTTTGGCTGATTGTGGGAATGGTATTTCCCGCAATCAGGAAGTCAGTGATGCGAACTTCCTCAATCCCGACCTGAGTATCGTCATGTTCCGCGCGCCAGAGTCTGAATGGCTGGCATCGCAAGCCCGATCCTTCTGGGAACCGACGGGGCTGGGCGCCACGGATGCCACGCTCTTTGATACCCGGGGCCCTATTGCATGCGCCTCGCAATCGTTGCTGGTCGCACCGGTTGAGTGATAGATGATAAGGGCCAAACCTTCGGGATAAATGCGATAGTCTGCATCAGTTTTGTGCGGCGTGATTCGCTATAGTGCCAGGTTCTGCGCCTTAATAGTGCCATTTCTCATGCGTTTGAAATAGTTGATGAGAAACTCAATTTTTTATTTGAACTATCCAAATTTATCACTAATGCTTGATATGACCCTACCGCCATTTTCCTTTGTGGCACTGGTAGCACGGTTCACGTAATTTTCTCCGGATTGGGGCGCGTTGTCACAGAACGTGCTCGCGCAGTCATTCCATCTGATATCACCTGTTCAAAGTGTCTGAGCTGGCTGAGAATGCTCGTAAGTGATAACAAGGAAATGAGGAATATGATGGGAATAGTCCAAAACCTTCGGGTCTCTCAGGCCCTGCTCCTGGTATCGATACCCCCTTTAGTTATTGCCTTGATTGGATTTGGTCTGTATTTCAATGACCAGATAGACAAACTGCATTCGGCCAGATTGTCCAATGACGTCGTGGAATTCGCTGCGGCTTTGGATGGTCTGGCGCATAATCACGCGGTGGAGCGTGGCTTGAGTGCAGGCTATCTTGGATCTGGTGGAAGCAAGGGGAAAGACAAGCTGACTGATCAACGATCGCGTGCGGATATCGCCGAAGACTATCTGCGCGGCTTCAGTAGTTATGAGTTTGAAGAAATTTCCGATAGCCAGAAAAAACAGATTTTGAATCCGATTCTGGAAAAGTTGAGCGAGAAGAATACGCTTCGCAAAAAGGTCGATGATTTATCAGCCGGGGGGGCTTCATTCGCCTATTACTCAGATCTGAATCGTATGGCGCTTAACGGCATCGAGCAGCTCGTGTTGTTGGGCAATGACAGGGAAGTGAAAAACCGGCTGAACGCGCTGATTGCTTTACTGTGGATGAAGGAAAGGGCCGGGCAAATAAGAGGCATGTTGAATGGAATTTTTGCAACACAGAAAACCTCAGCGGCCAAATTTCACGCAATTCATGGATTTGCAGTCGACCAGGAAAGGTGGATGGCGATTTTTGAGGATTTTGCACCAGTTGGAGCCCGGCAAAGCTTGAACGAACTCGTAAAGCAATCCCATTGGCCAGAAGTTGAACGCGTGACCAACGCGTTTTTGGCGATTGATGACCTGAGCGCCGCCGTGAGCATCCGTACTTCCCGTCCCTGGTTCGATCTGGCAACAGCCAGAATTGGTGACATTAAAAAGGTTTCTGACCAATTGGCTGTTGAGGTTAACCAGATTGCACAGGAAGGCCACGATTCCCTTGTCCAGATTATGGTAACGGAAGTGATTGTTGTTGGTGTGGTCGTCATCCTGGTTGTCGGACTCGTTGTGGTCATCAGGCATCAGGTAAGTGCAACGGTGCGTCAGGTACATCAGGCCTTGCAGCGGGTTGAAAACGACCTGGACATGACCACGCGAATCGAAGATGTCGGCAGGGGGGAAATTGGCGAAGTGGCATCGGCCGTAAACAACCACCTCGAACATATCAATATTATGTTTGCCCGCTTGCGTGGGATTTCGCGGGAGGTGGGCGAATCCCTGGCGGCGATTGAGGGCGGGATGGAAACTGTCGCGGATAATACGCGCCAGCAGTCCGAGCGCTATGAGCAAATCGCCACCTCTACAAGTGAAATGTCCAGCAGTATCGAAGAAATTGCAGGAAACATGGAACGTGCGCACGCCAAAATTCAGGATTCGGCCGATAAATCCGAAACATCGAAATCGATTCTGCAGGCCATGGATCAATCCATTGAGAACCTGCGTGGTGGTGTAGCAGAAACCAAAACCAACATTGAGCGTTTGGTAGGCGATGCCGAGGCAATTACCGGTATTTTGGATTCCATAACCGGGATCGCAGAGCAGACCAATTTATTGGCACTCAATGCTGCAATCGAAGCAGCCAGAGCCGGTGAGCAGGGCAGGGGCTTTGCCGTTGTCGCAGATGAAGTCCGCTCATTGGCGCAAAAAACACAGGAAGCGACCGACAATATCCGAGGCATGTTGGATCAGTTAAATAACAGTAGTCGAGACGCATTGGGGTCCATGACCAGCAGTGAGACACTGACCGCCAATACGAGGGAAGCTGTCCAGGAGAACAACTCACATCTACAGCAGATATTTGAATCATTGAATGAGGCCCTGTCCATGACTACACAAGTGGCGACGGCGACGCAAGAGCAGACGGCGGTGATGTCAGGCATCGAAGAAAATGTCCTGCAGATCTCGGAGTACACCGAGAGCACCAAAACAGAAGCTTCAAGAACGGTTGAGAATACGCGCAATATGGCGACGCAGTTCCAGCGTCTGGATCAGGACCTGCAAAAATTCAAGGTTTGAGTTTTTAATTCAACTGATAGACCAGGGTAACGGAACTTTCCCGGTCAGTTTTTTCCACACCCGGTGCGACATCGGAATTGTGCTTGAGGCTGTAGCCCAATTTCATGCTTAGGCTGCCATTGATCTGGCTGGCCAATGAAACCTTGAAGCGGGTAATGGTATTGCTGTCGCCATATTCGCTGGAAAGGCTTTGTTCCAGTTGTGAGCTTTCGGAAAGTTTCCAGCTGAACTTTTCCATGGCGCGAACCACAGCATCCTCTTCCTTATCACCGGGATCACCTTCGCTAACCCGATAACCTGGCGCCAGTTCCAGTCGCAGTTTATGAATGTCGGTGTTGATGACTTTGTAACCGGCACCGAGCGTCCACGACGCCTGATAGTCATAACCACTAAAGCGGTCTTTCTCCCAATTCAGATTGGAGAGCAGGTAAGTGCGTTCACTCAACGAATAGTCAGACTGTAGCTCGGCCGAGTATTTCTCTGCGGCCCGTTCATCATTTTGCGAGCTGTTCAGTGCCTCCAGCGCTACCAGATGCTCCCAGAGTTTGTAGGTGGTTTTGCTTTCAAATTTGCTGATCAGCGTTTCCGAATCCGAATTGCCGGATGTCAGCAGATAGCCAAGTTCGGCTGAGGCCTCCCAGTCAACACCTTGCCCGGCTTCATTGGCGAGCACGCCGGTGCAGCTGGTGAGAGCGAGTATGCTGGCCAGTAATCTGGTTTTCACTGTTTGTCTCATCGATATGTTCTCCATTGCGAGCCCCACGAAAGTTCGTTGTGCCCCAAAATGTCGCAGATTGTCACGATTCAGCGAAGCCATGACGCTAGTATCCGTTGCTATGCATGGGACGGGCCAGGCCGGCGGTTTCGTATCTGTGCGCACACATTTCCGCAATAAAAACAATGATCGAGGAGAAACTAAGCGCCATGTTGGACACCTTAATAGCCTGGTATCAGGAACCGATGCTGATCAAATTCCCTGTATACACAATGTTGATCAGTGTGGGCGCATTCCTGCTCATTGCCCTGCCGTGGACCCTGTTGGCATGGATAGATCCGGCCTGGGCCCGGCCCTATAAAACCCAGGACAAGCCCTTTGATGTGGAGCAGTATCTGGGCAAAAATCTCTGGTTGATCGCGAAAAACTCGACCATCGTGTTAGCCATCTTTTTACTGGCCTGGCCACTGGTTCGACTAACCGGAATTCATGACGGGCCGCTGCCTCCCTGGCATACCTTCGTCTGGCAAATCGTGTTGTTTTTTATTCTTGATGACTTCCTTTACTACTGGATGCACAGGGGGATGCACGAGAACAAGTGGTTGTTGAAAAACGTGCATTCGGTGCATCATCAGATACGTCATCCATCTGCCATTGCAGGTAACTACTTTCACTGGATTGAATTGCTGTTCACGGCTGGCCTGGTGCTGGTTGGACCGGTCTTGTTATCCAGTCATATTGCAGTGGTATACGTTTGGTTGGTTCTGCGGCAGTGGCAAGCCGTTGATGGCCATACCGGATATCAGGTGGGCTGGAACCCACTGAGCTGGTTACCGTTTTACCATGGCGCAAAATTTCATGATTTACACCATGAAACCTACAAGGGAAACTATGCGGGATTCTTTCCCATCTGGGATAGGGTGTTTGGTACCGAAAGTCGACCTGGAGCCAACGCCTGAATTTCGATTTCAGATGATGATATAAACAGGAGTGACGCGGGGCGTGAGGCAATTTGCAGGTAGCAGTCGCGGTCAGCTTATCGCTGCCTTTGGCATGATCGTGCTGAGTTTCGACGCCTTGCTGATTCGACTGGCTGATACGGCTCCTGCCAACGCGAGCTTTTGGCGAGGCGCGTTGATCGCTTTTTCCCTGTGCGCCTATTTGACGCTCACCGGCGCGACGCAGGAGTTTCGTCTGCTACGTCAGCATTGGCAAAGTACCGCAATTATCTGTGGGCTTTATGGCATTAACACTCTGATGTTTGTGTTCTCGATCAGCTACACCAAGGTGGCCAATACAGTCATTATTCTTAGTTGCACTCCGTTGTTTTCTGCCCTGTTCTCCTGGTGGATGCTGAAGGAACGGCCAGGCAATCACACCTCGCTTGCCATGCTTTTCGCGGTGGCAGGAGTGGGAATTGTTTTTGCCGATGCTGCAGATTTCAGCGGCTGGGTAGGGAATGCGCTGGCATTGGTGTTGGCGATCTCGACAGCTTTGATGCTGACCTATTTGCGCGGGAAATCTGAGTTTCCACGTGTGTCTGCTGTGGCGGTATCCGGCCTGATATCTGCTTTGCTGGTGCTTCCTTTTGCGTCGCCCTTAGCGGTGTCGGGTACGAGCTTGATATGGCTGGCCATCATGGGGCTGATTCAAATGCCTGTCGCGTCGGTTTGCATGTTTGTTGCGACCCGCTACATCACCTCGCCACAGGTTTCCTTGTTCCTGTTGTTGGAGACCGTACTTGCCCCCGTCTGGGTCTGGATAGCCGTGAATGAAACCCTGTCTGTGTATGCACTCTTCGGCGCAACGGTGGTGATCGTCACCATCGCGGCACATTCCTACTATGAAATGAAGTGTGTGACAGAAGGAGCCTGAGTTAGTTTGGTTGGGAAGTCGGAAGTCGGAAGTCGGAAGGAGCTCTTGCTTAGTTCAACGGAGTTCTCTTGTCGAGGCAACGCGAATTTCTTTGGGCCGACTTTGCTAGATCGGTTGTTGGTGATAAGCGGACAATTACAAGAAGCCAGAATTTTCTGAATGACATCTGGATATTCAATACATGCGATAATCTGGACCTTGCCACCGAACTGGTCGCAGGTTTCGAGCTAAAAAGCCAGCCTCATGATACTGACATATTCATCAATAGTTCATAAAACAGTAATCACATAACACTTAAACAGTGTGGCTTAATATTAAGCCTTTACTTAGCTTAGACTTTACCAAGCATGAGAAATAGTTGTTTCTTCAAAATAAAGGATGATTATTATGAAACAAATACCTAGATTTTTTATCTTAGTGGCCGCCCTATGGGCAATAAATGCACAGGCTGCTATGGAGTACCTTCGATTTGAAGGCTCAATAGATAAGTATTATGAGAATGATGGATTTCACCCCGGATATAATTCCGCATTGGGATTTCACAAAGGGCAAGCTGTGTATTTTGACTTTCTGATAGATACGAGCCTAAATCCTAGCGGGTATCAGGATACGGACTTTGGAGACTATTTTTCCACAACCTATTTGGGAGGGACTATAGCCGGCCCAACCATCACCCGTGGAGAGACCATTAGTTTCCCAGAGGGAGATACAACTTGGTTATTTGTCACCAGTTCTCTTAGAGTGGGAAGCGTGGATTGGCAATTCTTCGATGGATCTGGTTACCCGATCATTAGGGATATTGATACTTGGAACATTGGTGACAATCTTGCTCTGCTGAGCAACGGCTATACTGATGAGTATAGTATAGGGAATGTCACCTTAACCCACCGAAGTTATAGCCCGCCACCTGCTTACGTACCTGTTCCAGCTTCATTATGGTTGTTTTGTACTGGTTTAAGCCTGTTTGCTCTAAACGGGAGAAAGCGCTCAAATAAACTCTAGTCGAGTAACCAGGGGGATCTCCCTCCAGTCCCCACAACACCCTACATGCCTGCGCGGCCCGAGACGTCTCTACACAGGGCGCCTCACTTAGGATAGCGAAGCGCGATCCAACCATCACGTAACCAGGAAGGCTTTGTCCCTGATTATCTAACGAAGACTTAAAAGTGCCAAAGGTGTCAGATCTGACACCTTTTTCCATAAAGACAAAATACCTGCAAGCATTATTCAGCGCTTTGGGCATAGTACCTTCTGATACCTTCTCCTAAACTGTATCGGTTCAAACCCTTCTTACAGTTTGAGTTTCAATTCTTAAAATAGCTACTGACCTGCAGAAATAGAATTTCCGTGAAGGTGACCTTGCTCACACCATAACGGAAGGCATGAGTGTCTACATAATGGACATTCACACCTGATTGCTAAACAAGGAATTTTCAGCCAATATTGGCCTTATCAGTTATCTCGGGAATGTCGTCATTTGTAATAGAAGAAATCGTACTTCTGAAAGTCCGCTTCTCTCACAATTCAGATGTGATTTTCCGCCACCCTGAATGACCGCTAAGGAAATAAAACCGACTCTATAACGCTCAGAAAAAAGTGTGCTGTCATTGCAAATTGGCGGAGCTTGTCATTGGCTTCTTCCTACGCTTCGAGTTCAGCTTGCTTATTCACCTTCGCAACCCACTTCTTTCGTTGCTCTTCAGTCGATTTTAGTACTGAGCCAAACTGGGTGACTTTTACCGGACTAAACCCGCAGAATTCCAGGACAGTTTTTTTCATCATTTTGGTAGCAGGCGATCCATAAATGAATTTGTAGTACCAAACCGGAGTATCCATCGTCGCAATAATCCGAGCTGTTTTACCTTTTAACAGGCGTTTGGGAAATACATCTCCCTTTTCATATTTGAAAGCAAAACCTGGCAGGAAGATTCGATCCAGCACTCCCTTTAGGGCGGCTGGTACAGACCCCCACCAGACTGGGTAGACGATCACTACGTGTTCAGCGCTGGCTATTTTGTCTTTCAGTTCAACCAAAGGGTTTTCTAATAGTTGATTGCTGTCGTAGCCCGATTTAAGTATCGGATCAAACTCAAAATCAGACAGATGAACAACATCTACTTGGCCCCCAGACCGGGTCGCGCCTTCAGCGTAGCTTTCCGCTAATGCGCGACACAGGCTTGTTTCCTTTGGATTGCCATTCAATACAAGAATCCGTTTCATTTAAAGTTCCTTAAAATTTGCCTAATCAAAGACATGTTAGAGACAAAAGGGGAGCACCTTTTGTGAGTTTATCCAAGCCCGTTTTTCATCGGTTTTTCGTATATTATGTCGTCGCTTCTCAGCCTCGCTCGCGTTTCACAGGAAATAACGAGCGTGCCGGTTTTGCTTTACCTTTATCTACCATTCTCCGGTATTTTCCATTGAAGCCCAGGGTTCTTTAGGGGGCAGGGCGTCGCCTTTTTGCAGCAGTTCGATGGAGATGCCATCGGGTGAACGCACGAATGCCATGTAACCATCGCGAGGTGGACGGTTGATGGTGACACCACCTGCTTGCAGGCGTTCACACAGGGCGTAAATGTCATCCACACGGTAGGCCAGATGACCAAAGTTGCGTCCGCCAGTGTAGGTTTCCGGGTCCCAGTTATAGGTCAATTCAATCATTGGCGCTTTGTGTTCTCTGGCGGCGTCTTCGTCACCGGGTGCGGCGAGGAAGACCAGGGTGAAGCGTCCTTTTTCAACTTCCTTGCGGCTGATTTCGACCAGGCCGAGTTTGTCGCAGTAAAAGTCGAGGGAGGCATCCAGATCACTGACGCGCACCATGGTGTGCAAGTATTGCATGTGAGCTCCTGAGATGTTGTTGGCGAAATCCATTGCTGGTCATGTCACTGTCATGAAGCTTTGATTATCATGCCAAAGAAATGCAGACAAAAATACATCAGCTGATATGAAACGCTCCGATCTTCTACTCATTGCACTTGCAGCGCTGTCTATGACCGCCTGCAAAACCACACACAAGACCTCCGATTCCATTCCGCTAATTGATACGCGCTTCTCTGAGCCCCAGGCCTATCAGTCCATGCAAGCCGATGAGGTTGAAGAAGCATCGGGACTGGTGCGGAGCCTGCGCAACCCTGGCTTGATTTGGACACATAATGACAGCGGCGATGCAGCGCGTGTATTTCTGCTGGATCCTAGGACCGGCAATATTCGTCTGGAAGTTGTGCTGGAAGGCACAACGAATGTGGATTTTGAAGACATCACGCTACGTCAGGTTAATGGAGAGCCAAAGCTGTTAATTGGTGATATCGGCGATAACCGGGGTGTCCGGGACCACCTAAGTATCTACCAGATTGATGAGCCCATACTTGGCAGTGCTTCAAGGCTGAGTATCCCGGCTGGAAAAATCCAGCATATGTCGATTCGATATACCGAAGGTGCCCGCGACGCCGAAACCCTAATGACCCAGGCTGATGGTTCACTGGTCTTGCTCACAAAGCGTGAACAGAGCATTTTTATTTACCAGTTTCCCTTCGTTGAAGGGGAGGCGACACTTGCTTCGACTGGACGTGTGCCGCTGACTAAAATTACCGCCGGTGATATTAATGCCCAGGGTGAGATATTGCTGCGCAGCTACAACGAGGTTTTCTACTGGCCTTCTTCCAAGGCCGGTATCACAGAACGTTTGAGTGCCGGCCCGCCATTTCGCGTGAAGGCTCCCTCCGAACCGCAAGGCGAAGCGATTTGCTGGGATGGCAAGGGTGGTTTTTACACGCTTTCAGAAAGCGTATTCGGCAGTGAACAAACCGTGCATCACTCGAAGTCACAATGAAGAGAGAGACAAAAGATTCTGTCGTACTCGGCACACAGTTTTACCCGTCTGCCAGGTCAGTTTCATCGAAATAGAGTACTTTCCGTTTTGATGATAACTCGCGTTGAACACAGGGATCCTCCGGCATAGGAATCGGTTCGATCTTTTTAAGTGCGTCAATAAACGCCTGGTCCATCTGAGGGTGGCCGGAATCTTTTCTCAGCCGCAGATCTTTGGCCTGCCCCGATGCATCCAGGCAATAGGTAATTTCTCCGTAGTAGCTGCCGCCGTCGTCAATCGGTGCCTCATAGTGACTGATAAGCTTGCTGAAATATGTTCCCATATAATCCCTGGCCTGCTGCTTCTGCACGTCTGATAGCGGTGTCTCAAGGCAGGCATTCTGGTTTTTGTCGGGAATGACTGCGTCGCACGTTCTAGCGCTGTGTTGTTCTTTCAACTTGGATGTTATGCGAGCTTCGAGGAAGGGGAGGCTGCGGAATTCCAGAAAAGAATAATGCTTGTTCGCACGTACCTGGCTCAAGAAAGCTAGCGATTGAGTATATCGTTGTTTCAGATAAAGCTGCGCTGCGATGTAGAAAAGTGCTTCGGTTTGCTGACAGGTGTCACCAACGCTTTCCAGTAATTCTTGCTGATCAAGCTCCCCATACCAATATGCCGCCAAGTTTCGCTGCCAGTCATCCATGTTAGTGAGAGGAACAAGTTGCGTGAAGTCGACATAGCTCATCTGCATGTCTTTATCGAGCATGGCTTCCAGAAAACTGTGGAGAAAGACCCCATAGAAACTGAGTGGCCTGGTGTTTTTCATATATTCTGAGCTGGCTTCCCATGCCTGTTCCCAATTGCCTGCGCGCGTGAGTTCAAAGGCATAGTCTATTTGCGCCAAATGGTTTCCGTCTTCGATAAGCTGGCGATATATTGCGTCGCCTTTTTCACTCTGATTCGACATGAAATACGCATTGGCAAGCATGATCTGGCTATCAACAGATTGCTCAAGATTATTGAACTTACGGGCGGCATCGAGCATCAATGGCGCCAGATTGAGGCGTTGATAGTTTAAGGCCATGTAGTAATAGAGGTTGGGGTCATTCTGCATATTACGTGACGCATTTTGCAGGGCTCGCAGCGACTTGTTGATGGCGGATTTGTTTGCGTAAGGGCAGTAGTTTCTATTTGCGAAAGCCTCATAGGCAAAGCCCAGTTGCCTTTGCAATAAGGGAGCGTCAGGGGCAGATTCGAGGGTGCGTTTCAACAGCTCGATGGCAAAATAGTGTTGTTGTTCTTCCATCAGATAGGCAGCAAGAAAAAACACGCTTGCCCCATTATTCGGTTGTTGTGCCAAAGCCTCAAACAGCAGCTTTTTTGCAATACCTGAGTCAGGAAATTCGTTGCTGTGCTGTGACGACTGGCGCAGGAAGTCGGCAAGCTTGGGTGGATTCAGCGTGCGACGGGTCGGCACAGGAATGGATTGAAATAGCTTGTCCAGTTCCTCATAAGAGATGTTTCCCTCAACACGCTGTTGATACAGGAGTTCATAGAGTGGAAGAGCGACTCCCATGTTTTCAGGATTTAACTCAAGCGCACGCCGGTAGTGTTGAATAGCCAGACGGTTTTTCGTCAAATCTCCGGTAGACTGAACCAACTGCTCGTATTTTTGCCCTAACTGAAAGTGATAAAACCAGCCCTGGTGGTTTTTTTCGTATTTATCTTCAATGCTTGCAATATCCTGCTCGACACCCGCGGATTGGGGGTTAAGGCTGCTGCATCCGGCCAAAAACAGTAACAGGAAAACAATCAGCGGTGTCTTGAACGCAAGAGAAGTATTCTCTCTATAATTCATGTCCAAGCTCCATCGCGCGCATGAATGCCTGGTTCGAAGCCTCGAATTTCTGCTGGTATCCCAGGGCAATACCCATCAGGTAATGCGCGTCCGCGGAGCCCGCATCAAGAGCAAGCGCTTTGTTTGATGCTTCAAACGCTTTTTCAAACTCTCCATTGTCGAGATACGCCTGGGCCAGATTGATAAGCTGCTCCAGCGATTCGCCCGAAGTATTGGATTCCAGTCGGGATATCTTGGCTCCGAGTTCGTCATACTGAAAAGAAACTGTCCAGGCCGGAAGCTTGCGGATGGCCTCGGCGGCTTCATAGTAAGCTTTGTAGGCCTTCTTATCCGGTGTCACAAAGGCATGCTGTTTGAATCTTGCAATAAATCCGCTGGAGCCGTTTTCTGGCGTATGTTTTTCCTGTGTCACAGAGAGATAGGGAGAGGAATAATCGTCCCCTTGAGAAAGGGTTATGGGGACATAGCCGGAATCAGGGCTGGGAAATTCCACCTTTAGCTCCAGCGTGTTCGGTACGCCGAAATGAAAAGGAAAGTGTCGCTCTTCGGGCGCGATGAGGCTGCCAAAGTCACTCACCAGATTCAGGTATTGGGTGACGTTTGCAGCATATAAAACCGGATCGGGAATGCCTGTCCAGACATCTTTGAGTTTCAATGACGCCGCGATCGTGACAGCGTCATTGTTATCTTCCGGCAATGAATGCCCGACTGACAGAACGGTCGCGGTAGGGTAAAACTGAAGAGCTGTGTCGCGCACGAAGCTTTGTGGGTCGGGAGAGTACATTAGCGCAGCACGTATATTCTGTCCCACTGCACCCTGGAACTCGAAGTCCATGTCCACGGCGACATCAAAGTCATTGAGATAGCGAAAGTTCAGATCGACACGTGAGATGTTGTCTTCAATCGCCATCGCCTCGGTCGTCAGCAGTGTGTTGGAAACACCGTCAATCACCAAGGCTGCCTGTCCTTTGTTGCTCCAGTGCAAGCCCGGGAAATCCAGACCATCGGTCGATGTGTCGAACCAGATGGATTCGCGTGAATCGGTTGCGGGCAGAAATACGATCATGTGATCAAAATAAGGACGGGGCAGAGACAGAGCCAGGCCATTATAGGCGCTTGTCAGCGCGGCATACGCTTCAATGTCCAGGAGTCTGAACAGTGACAGTGCCAGCACTGTCTGGTCTTTACAGTCACCGTAGCCGTTTTCGAGAACTTCCTGTGCACTGTGGGGTTCGTAGCCATTGCGACCCAGATGAGCAAACACGTAACGGACATTATCCTGAATGTACGCGTGCACCGCCCTGATGCGATCATATTCGTTGCTGTGCTCAGCTTTAATGCGCTCGGCAATCCTTCGTACCGCATCTGAAGTCTCGATTCGAGGCGCCAACAATGAACGACTCCAGACGTTAACCTGCTTCCAGTTTTGCAGGGAAGACAGTAGCAGGAGAGGGTAATTATTGAGATGGTCCGGAATACCTGTTTCGTTAGGGATGCCTGGCAGGTTGGTAGCCCGAAACTCCAGTACCTTTCCCTGTGTGTCCTGAGTTGATTTGAACTCGGCATCAATCATCTCAGAAAGCGCATACTTCATATCCATTGCTGGAGGAAGTTGAATCCTGATAATACTTTCAGCGACTGGATCAAGACGTCTTTCACCATTTCCGGCCTGACTCTCAGCCCAGTAGAAAGAGTGGGCATGGGTATATTCACCAGGTATGACGGCAGAAATTTCCTGCTTGGTGTATTCCATTTCTATTACCGATCCGGTTCTCAGGGCCGGTGGTGAAAAGACCAGAATTTTGTCGTTGAGGTAGAAGTTTTCGTTTGGACGATTTTGATGCTGGATCGCGTCCGGTTTGACGTCGTAGACAGAACCATCTGGATGTCTGACTCGCGCAAAATTCAGATTGATTTGCTCATGAAAGGGATTGTAAGGAATCTCCAGCTGGCTATAGTCCTGGATCGCGTCGTCATCCCCGATCAGGATTTCCTGATAGCTTGTCTGTGTTGCCAGCCCCTCATTATCGATTTTGATTTCGGTAGCGCGCTTCAATATCTGCGACTGAACGGGTAAAGAGTTTTCCGAATGTTCTGCTGTTACTGCAGCGATAGCAGCCAGAGACAGGCCCTGCAGGAGGCAAACAACGAAAAGGATAAAAAATGCTTGGGCGAACGGATAGTGACCGTTTTGGGCTTCCCTGAAATACACCTGATTCTCCCTGAGAGACGACAGCTTTTACATCACTGGCGAAGCTTAATAAAGGCAGAGCAAAGATAAAAGCACTTCTGAGGCGGAGTAGGGGTCGTCCCGCGTGTTTTGATTGGGCAAAGTTCACAAACTCGAAACAGATCACAATATGGTTGGCATATTCACTCGTTTGGGGGATGAACTGCCAGCACCGCTATGACACACTTTCCGCATGCGTTAACAGTCACTGAACGGGACACAAAGATAAAAAGCCCGCAGTTCGACAGGCAACGCTTTCGCTGGATTCCGCTATGGAATGCTGGCTCTTTTCAACAGTTTGGCCCTCAGGCCTGGCAACACAAACTGTTCAGATCGTATTGAGCACACAGGGACCGTGGTACCGAATAGTTGGTCCTATGCGCCTTTCGCATTGCCAAAACAAAAACAAGATATCAGGTAACTACTATGAAACGTTTCGGTTCAATTAAAAAACTACTTGCACGCAAGGGCATGTGGATGGCGCTTGCGCTATGCACGCTCTACAGTGCCCAGGCCAGTGCGATCTGCTGGTGGTGGCAGGATTGTACTGCCTATAAAACCAAGTACCCTATTGTGTTGGTGCATGGTGTGTCTGGCTTTGATTCCATTTTGGGAATTGATTATTTCTATGGCGTCCGCAGTGCCTTGCAGGAGCGTGGTGCGCGGGTGTATGCACCCAATGTGACGGCGTGGGAAGATGCCTATGTACGTGGTGAGCAGCTGGTGGATTACCTGGAAAACCTGCGTGCAGCCACGGGTGCTCAGAAGTTTAATCTGATGGGACACAGCCTGGGCGGTCCAACAACACGTTATGCGGCTGGGGTTCGTCCTGATCTGGTTGCATCGGTTACCACTATTAATGCGGTTAACTTCGGTTCTGATTTTGCCGATGCTGCTCGGGGTATTGTTCCCGTTGGCGGCGGCATTGAAGCCTTGGTCGAGGGCTCACTCAATCTATTGGGCGATATCATCGATTTCCTTTCCGGTAATCCTTCCTACGCGCAGGATGCACTGGACTCGGTGACCTTTATGACCACACCGGGTGCAAATCAATTCAACCAGCTGTTCCCTGACGGCAAGCCTGGTTCACGTTGCGGAGAAGGTGCCAGCAAGGTCAATGGTGTGCGCTACTATTCCTGGGGTGGCGATGCAACCTTCACCAATGCTCTCGACATTTCCGATGCCTTCCTGATTTTCACAGGAGCGACCATCAGCGGAGCCAACGATGGCCTGGTTGAGCGTTGTGACCAGCATTGGGGTGACGTGTTGGGTACGCGTTACAACATGAACCACCTGGATGCGGTGAATCACATCTTCGGTATTCATCACCTGTTCGAAACGGATCCGCTGACGCTCTATAAAAACCAGGCGTCACGACTCAAAAATGCAGGTCTGTAATCTGCCGATGAGTTAGAAGAGATAAGCCGGGATCGGCTAAACGATTCCGGCTTTTTCATGCAAGGAGTGCAAAGTACATGCGTGTAGCACATCGATAATCGGCACGGAACAAACAGTAACAACGAATAGAGAAACTGAGGCAGAGGTATGAGTGGTAAATCTGTGGCATTACCCTGGATGGTCCCGGTTTTGGGCGCAGCATTGTTGTTTGCCATCTGGGCAATATTCTGGAGCGATCAATTCTCGGATTCAGCTACGGCCAAGGTAGTGGTATCGGGGGACGGGCGCGAGCAATTTACGGATAAAGGAGCTGAAGCCGCAAATGCCGACATCCCGCAACAACGCTCCACCTTCGGTTCTCTGAATTATCCCTCACGAATCGGTGCACTCCCCGAAACCCTGAAAGATACCCGCCTACAAGCCTCCCTGGCTGTGGATGACGATGGGCACCTGCGTGTTTCCAGTGATTTACGGATGGTATTCGATTATTTTTTATCGGCGGTGACTGAGGAATCAGTCGATACTATTATTGCCAGGATTGATGAATATCTGAGCCACCACCTTGAATCACCAGCCCTGGAGGAAGCCCGGAACATTCTGCATGCCTACATTTCTCTTAAACAAAGCCTTTACGATTATGAGCTGGAACGCTCTGACCAGATTCGCACCTTAATGGAAATGGAAAACAAAGACGCCTCTACCTATTTGGCCATGCTTGAAAACCAGTTGAGTGAACGCAATGCGCTGAGAAGTGAACATTTGCCTGCTGATGTACATGAAGCCTTTTATGCCCGCGAAGAAGCCTACGACAGGTACACCCTTGAGCGTATGCGCATTAATGCAGATGGCAGCTTGAGTGATGCGGATAAACAGGAGTTGCTGGTGCAACTGGATACGGCGTCGCCGGATTATCTGGTCGCTGAACGACAGGAGGCGCAGAAGCTCGACACTTTGATGCGACAAACTCAAAGCTTGCGCAAGGCGGGCGCTGACGAGAATGATATTGAGGCGCTACGTCGCGATATGTATGGCGAGGAAGCATCCGAACGCTTTGCCAAACTCGATCAGGAGCGAGCCGAATGGAATGCGCGTTTGCAACGTTACATTCAGGAGCGTGATGCGATTCTTGCCAACCCTGGTTTGGGCGAGGCAGACAAGCAAACTCAGATTCAAAGCCTGTTGGAATCCGGTTTTGATGAGCGTGAGCAGATTCGAGTGAAGGTGCAGGCGAATCAGGCGTGATGATTGGGGAGCTTGAAGCTTGAAGCCAGAAGCCAGAAGCCAGAAGTCAGAAGTCAGAAGTCAGAAGTCAGAAGTCAGAAGTCTGAAGTCTGAAGTCAGAAGTCAGAAGTCAGAAGTCAGAAGTCAGAAGTCAGAAGCTAGACACCAGACACCCGACACCCGACACCCGACACCCGACACCCGACACCCGACACCCGACACCCGACACCCGACACCCGACACCTTCGATCCCTGCCAGCTAGCTTGTGGCGATTACAGATCGTGAGCCAGCTAGCAGTCCGGTGATCGCCACCAGCAGGCATGCCAAAGCGAGCCAGTCCATCATCACCACACGTCGAATCTCGGCGTTGTTGTTGCCTTCCAGCCATGCCAGGATGATAAAGGCGATCACACTCACCAGTCCGGCGATGATTGCCGTCCATTGAATGGTGCTGAAGAAAGCAGCGGTCAGCAGTAGGCAGCCGAGTATGCCGAATAGCACCGCCCGGTGTCGCATTAATATGCGTAGATTCGGGTCATCAAATACCAATCCATAGAGAGCGTTTAGGCGGTCGGCACCGACGCTGCCAATCAGCGGCATCAGGTGAATGATAGCCGCGACAATCAACATGGCCGAGACAAGCTTGTTCATGGCGTTCTCCTTTGATTAACAAGAGCCTGTTTCCGGGATAGTATTCTTCCCGGCTAGCCAGAGTGGAAAAACTCAATGCAATGCAAGGAGGGTAGCTCATTGGAGAGCACCCTCAGTCATACCTTGCGCCTTACGCTCGTTGAGCAGAATCCATCAGTGCATCACGGCGATACTCCCGAATCAGCAAATAGAGCAGCGGTGCCAGAGTGCCGGTGGCAAGTGTTGCGATCATCCAGGGGTAGGGGTTCATGCCCCGGCTTTCCGCATCGCCCTTGATCCAGCAGCAAATCAGGAAGCAGCCAATGGCGAGATCCAGCAGAATCTGCAGAGCCGCAATATCGGTAAAACCGGCCTGCCAGATACCGAAATAACCTACCTGCCACATGACCCAGGTGCTGTAACTGGCAAAGCTGGTGAGGATGATCCAAAGTAAGGTTTTGCGAAGTGTCATAGCATGTCTCCTTGTGTGTGATGAGCAGGATCATCATTCGCCGATCTCTTTCTCAAAACAATTACCTCAGAGGTAATTGTTTGCAGCAGGGCCTGGCATGCTAGTCTTGCTATGATCCCCTTGTTCTCACCGACCTGGTCTGAAGAAAGCATCATGAACGAGATACGCACACCTTCTAATGCCGGCCACTCCAATTCTGGCCATTCTGATCCTGGATCTTCTGATACAGTGAGCGGGAACTCCGTTGCGACAGAATCCCATCTCAAAGAAAGCTTTCCTGAGCTGATGCGGCGCTGGCGGCGGCTGCGAAAGTGCTCGCAACTGGATTTATCGGTGGATGCGGAAATCTCCCAGCGGCACCTCAGCTTTATGGAGTCTGGTCGATCCAAACCCAGTCGCGATATGGTTTTGAGATTGGCCGATGCACTGGATCTGCCTCTCAGAGAACGTAACGTCCTGTTGGCTTCGGCTGGGTTTGCGCCGGCGTTTCAGCAGCGCATGCTGAATAGTGAAGACATGGATGCCCTGATGAATGCCGTCAAAATGCAGTTGGCATTTCATGAACCCTTTCCCGCTGTCGTTGTGGATCGTAACTGGAACCTGGTGCTGCGAAATCAGGCGGCGACACGAATGATGGCTTTACTTGGGGATATGGATGAACGCTGGCAGCGCATCGATCCCAGCGGCGACAGGAATATCTATCGCATGACCTTTGACGAAAACGGGCTCAGACCGTTTATTGAAAACTGGGAAACCTTGCTCAAGGTCATGCTGATCCGACTGCAAAGAGAAGTGGAGGCCGATCCTTTCAATGGCACCCTGAGCCGACTGTTGGAGGATCTGATGGCCCAGGCCGGTACCAGCTATGCGGGTCTCGCGGCGCTGGATGTCAGCACCCTGGCACCGGTCATTCCCATGACCATCCGGGTAGGGGACGTGCGCCTGAGCCTGGTGAGCATGATCGCCGGCTTTGGGTCGGCGATCGATGTGACCGCCGAGGAACTCAAGGTAGAGTCCTTTTTCCCGGCGGACAAGGAAACAGAGGCGTTCTTCAGGCAGTGTCCCCCCACTTTATAGAAGGCGTCTTATAAACATAAAAGCAGGGGAAGAGACAAACTTGGGCATAATCTGGTGTGCTGAAAGCCGTCAGCGAGGCAGTCAATTTTTGTTGTATTACCGGGTAAAGCGGAGCCGGCAGGATTTTCAGATCAGATGCGGTATTTGCTAAAACTATTTAAAAGAGGGGGGACTAATCGAGGGCATTTGGCTCAACTTGGGTTAGCTAATCATGTTCGAGTACGCTTGCTCAACATTCCTAGCGAAGCGTTTGGCATCCGTCAGCTCCGAATTGCGAAGCCGTTGCCGCAAGGAGGTTCGGAGAGATTGCAGGGTATCCAATTCAGATGCCAGGGTCGAAGCGCGTTCAATATAGTCGTCCATGGTAAAGGTTAACCAGTCTTGAAGGCCTAGCCTGTTCAGGATACTGCCAGCCACTCGTTCCACATGTGTTGTGCCAACCAGAGTGAGGGTTGGAACGCCCATCCATAAGGCCTCGAAAACAGTCGTGGTGCCATTGTACGGAAAGGTGTCGAGAGCGATGTCCACTTCCTGATAGCACAACATGTGCTCAGAATGAGTGCGTACAGCAGGTTTCAATATCAGGCGTTCAGGGGAGATACCGTGATTCTTGAATCGCGCCCGCATAGTGCGACAAAAGTCGGGGTCGGCAAAATGTTTGGCTTTCAGCAACAAGCGAGAGTCAGGAGTTGCTTGCAGAATGTGACTCCAGGTAGCAATGACTGAATCGTTGGTTTTTAGCAGATTGTTAAAACTGCCGAAGATGATATGACCATTGCGACTGGCGGGAAGTGTATCGATTTCCGGTAGCGTCGGGTTTCCCTGATAGCAAAGAAATCCGCCGGGTAAACGTACCAGCTTCTCACTGTATCGCCTGTCTGCCGATGGCTCAGGATCTGTGAATTTATCGCAGAATCGATAGTCGATGCGTGACAGCCCCGTCGTATCCGGATATCCAAGCCACGTCACTTGAACAGGCGCGGGCTTCATGGCGAACACCTGCAAACGATCACCGGCTGTATGGCCCGCCATGTCCACCAAAATATCCACCTGATCTGAATAAATCATCTGTGCGATTTCCCGGTCACTCAATTCATTGACGTCCCTCCAATGATCGGCAAGTTCTACCAGCCTTCGGGTGACGTCATCAGGTTGACGCGTGTTGCTATAACAAATGACTTGAAAGCATGAACGATCATGATGGGCTAATAGCGGTTCAAAGAAATTATTCACCGCGTGAGCGCGAAAATCCGGAGATAGATACGCTATGGTGATTTTTTCATTTCGACGGGAGTCAGGGGAGAACAGTTTTGGAACCCTTTCTTCGAGTGTCCGCCCATATGTTCTGTGCTCGACTGCGATTGCTTCCGCATCCAGTAAATAGTCATAGTGCAATGACAGTAAATAATTGGAGTGGGCCGCAAAAAAATCTTCGGCATCGGCGATCGCTTTTCTATAGTTTTCCATCGCTGCAGCATGATCGCCCAGTTCCGACAGCGTATTGGCCAGATTGACCAGCACCTGCGTTTCAGCCGGCTCTATTGCGTGGGCTTTTTGGAGTAGCTTGCTGGCCAGACACAAATGGCCGCGCTGCATGGCTAATGTCCCAAGATTGTTCAAGGCCTGGAAATGCTCAGGCGCCAGCTTCAGGCACTTTTCATAGGCGTGCCAGCACAGTTCGTCTGAGCCGGCCTGATCATAAAGAATACCAAGTTGGAACCATATCTGACTTTGTCCTGGATCGATCTTCAGACTCATCCGAAAATAGTGAATGGCATCGTTGAGCTTGGACTGACGGTAAGCCAGTACGCCCTTCAGTTGTAGCGCATAGGCATTTTTTGCGTCCCGGGACAGGATGTGATCAAGGGTCCGTTGAGCTTGAGCGAACTGGTTTTGCTGAATTTCCTGGTTGGCTGTTGTCAGTAGTTGCTGCACTAAAGGTGAAAGCCCCGAATGTTCGGACTTGTTCTTTTTGCGTTTTTTTTCTGCCAGCCTGACCGACAGCGAAGTGGAGGGACTTTGACGTTTTTTTGCCATTCCTGCAGTTTGGAATCCGTGAAGGTGAGTCGAGACAATCAGTACACGAGTTATTCCCGGTTAATTTATGAAAGCAAGATGACACTTGGATGACAGTCTCTCACGGGCATTGGTTCATCAGGATAGATTTCGGTGCCGGACCTTGTTTACGAACAGGAGAAAGCCGGCAAAAACGGGATAGAGCCAGACGGGAAGAAAGGGGATTTCCTCAAACTGAGGCGGTGTGGTGTCCGCTGGGATCGGTTCATAACTCAAGGTGAAATCGCTGTGGGAAGCGGATGCAGAACTGCCAAGTTGTATTGCGTATTGAGATTGTGCATCCAGTGAAATCTGAGTGGTGCTTCCTGCTTCCACAAGCGTAACAAAGTTCAGACCCTCAAACCCCTCATCATCTATTCGATAGATATTGACGCTGACGAGCTCTGAATCGGCGATCAAACTGAAGGAGTAGGTCGCGCTCATCGCCGGCGCAAAGCGAAACCACTGGCTTTGCTCCTGAGAGCCTGGTTCATCTGTTTCGACAACCGTAAACAGGGTGGTTCCGCTGATTTGACCTGAGTCAGACGACAGTAATTGCGCCTGCGCAAAGTCATCATGGAAGGGCGTTAATGGTCCGCGCATATCTAGTCTGGGATGGCTGAATCCATTGCGGTTGTCGGTAATCTGGGTTGGGCTGGTATTTAATGCGGCGCGAATCTCGACGACGCTCTTTGACGGATCACGTGCGCGCAGCATGGACGCCGCGGCTGCAACATGGGGAGCCGCCATTGATGTGCCTCCCCCCTGATATCCGCCAGCCAGGATCATGGCTCCGGGCGCGAGGAGATCCAGAAACGAGGCACCGTTGGAAAAGCAAGCGATCTGATCTGTGGCCGTTGTAGTGTCGCTGCAGGCGCTCCAACTGCGACTGCCTACATTCGCGTCGTAGACAGCACCGACAGCTATACTGTCGCTGAGACAGGCAGGGCTGACCAGGGCATTGCTGAATCCATTGTTTCCGGACGCCACAACGGGAACGATATCGTTCGCGACGAGGGTGGCGAAAGCGGTGCGATGGGGATTGAGGAAGCTGTCACAAGGACTGTAGTAGGGCGTTGCGCCGCCGAGGCTAAAATTGGCGACCGTGATGTTGTAAGTATCTCGATTGGCGACAATCCACTCGATAGCGAGCAGCAGGTCGGAAGTGGCGGCCTGACTACCATCAAAAATATCCAGGCCGATCAACTGGCTCCCGGGCGCACTGTCGGCGACAATAGCCGAAACAAACGTACCATGTCCCTGCGTGTCGAGTTGATAGTCCTCGCTTGCAATTTCCACTGCCGCTCTGACCCGGCAGCTTTGGGGTACGCCAGGGCTACTGCAGTAACCAAAGGCTTCTCGGGTATAATCAAGACCGGTATCGACAATGGCGATCGTTTGCCCGCTCGCCGTCAAACCGGCAATGATCGTATCTTGCTGGTGAGTTAATGGCAGGCTCTGGTTCAGGTTGGCAAATATCGGTTCGTCAAGAGATATTGCCATGACCGCTTCCAGTGCTGCCAGCCGTATCAACTGACGATCGCTATCGAGGCGGATTTTAATCAGGGGAAGCGTTTGGTAACTTCTGATTAGCTTAAGCTCGTCTGACGCCCAATGTTTCAGAAATTCGGTCCGCGACTTTTGGATCGCAGCGCGCGCGCTCTGGTTTTGTTCATAACGCATCCTTGAAGTTGATTGGAACGGTGGTAGTTGGTGTTTAAGCGTGACCAGCAATTCGCGTGCTGGTTGCGAACCTTTCTCCTCTGCCAGCTCGGATATCAGTTTGCTTGATAGCTTCAGACGATCTTCCGTTCGAAGTTCCGCGAGTATGGATGATCCTGCTGCAGCCTCGAGACTCAGCCCAAGCAACAATGATAGACAAACTGTCCACCTGCAGTGAAATGCGTGGGTGCGCCCTCTCGCGGTCATTTCAGCTTCCTTTCCCAGAATCTCAACGTAGAACCTGAACGATGTTTTGCGCTTTAGCGCAGTCAACTGAGTTCAATTTGTCGGTAGCGAAAGATTGGCCAGACCGTCCATGCACTTCGTTCACTACCTGGGTAAATTCGAACATCATTCGCGCGTCAACGATATTGAATCCTTTTTTACGAAGAATTGCTTCACAGTTTGCGTCAGGCAGGTGGTAAAACCACATCCTTTCCAGCAAGCGTGGTTCATAGGCGGAAAGCTCATCGATTGTCGTATGGGAAGGCTGCGGTCGATCTGACACGTCGTGAAAAATCAGTTCATTGCTGCTGGCATAACGGTTGAGAACTTCAGGGATGGGCTTGGTATCGGAACTGAAAACGAAGTGTCCCGGCAGAGAGAGCCCAAAACTGAAATCAGGGCTGTGATGACGGGCATTGAAGACATGAAACTTGAATCCGCCGTACCAGAACTGATCTTCCACCGGAATCAGTTGGAATGCGTCCCAAAAGTTGGCGTTGCCTTCGGCAATGATGCATTCGAGGCTGCCGAGGCGACGGTGCATGGTTGGTATGATCGCCGCAGGGACGAATAGCTTGACGAGTTGTTTTTTGAAATAGGCTTCGTAGAACAGCGCTTCCAGCCCCCCGATATGATCAAGGTGCAGGTGAGTGATAAAGATCGCTCGGGGAAGTGACTGAAAGCGTTGCAGATAGTGATGATGGCATGTAAAGCCGTAGTCAATACAAAGTTGCTGTGACGCGTCCTGCCATTCCAGAACCGCTGCACTGTTGCCACATGCCATATTGCTGGCGCTGCCGTAGCCGAGAAAACTCAGATACATGGTTTACCTCATCGACTGTTCATCGTTTAAATAACTGATTTCTTCCGAGCCACATCAGTGACATGGCGAGTGTCGCGTAAGCCCAGGGAGGCAGTGGAATGTGTTCATCTATTGGCAGGGTTTCTTCGACCAGCTCAATACCGCATGCAGGTCCCCAGATAGGGAGGGCATACTCGGGATGATCAATGAAGGGGTTGCGATTACCCTGCCAGGAAAAAATGATATCGTTGCGGCTGATTTCGCGACTGGTAACCGGATCATCCAAATGCCACTGCAGCAATTCACATAGTTTGCCCATGCGAGCTTCGCCCGAAGACGTCAGGGCATCGACCAGTTCAAGATCTGGTACTCCGCTACTATCACTGCCCTCGTAGCGAACCACCATGTAAAACATAATGCGAGCGATATCGCCTTTGACTAAGTCCGGTGGTTCCCAGGTATAACTGGTTTCACTACACAGACTGCACTCGCTGTTGGCACTGCCGCCTTCGGCAAAGTCTTTGTCAGATCGGTCAGAATTAATGGATTTGTCTGCCGGGCGCAACATGTGCCCATCTGTGTAGGCATGCTGGCTCTTTGAAGGAAATCCATGGCTTTTGGGCCACACATGCTCCCGGTTCCAGTAGTCCGGTGTGTTGCCTCCCTGATCCTGATCTGCTTTGGGGATTGATCGCTGACTGTACAAGGCAATGACATTGTTGGGGTTGTTCGGATCTTCGTCCGCCTGTTTCAGCATCTCCCAGGTACAGGGCGTGTAGGAATAACTCTGGTGTCCGCGCACGATCGTGTTCAGGGCTGCCTTGAGATTATCACCTGCAAGTCCCTGTGCCATGGCATAGTAACTGACGGGATCGTAGATGGGCTGGATTGTGGGGATGCAGGCTGCTGCTGGCAGGCAATACGTCAGGCTCAACACCAAAGCGCATTTTAAAACATATACAAGAGGTCTCATCGATAACTTCCGCAAACATGCAAAAGTGCCTAGGCTAGGCAAGCTTCATGACACCGGCGAGACAGTTATGCGGCGGTTAGATGACGGTTCTGTGAAAGGTTCTTGTCTTGTTTGTGTTGCATGATAAAAATTCCAGCAATCGCTACGATTGGCAATACCAATCGGCCGCCGGAATTCATCAGATGCATCCACTGTACGCTAGGCGAATAGCTCAGACTTTCAGGATCGAAATGGCTGAGCACTAAATCCTCAAGAGCGCCAATCAGGACAAAGGGTACGTCCAGCGCAAGCACCAAAAGAATCACAGGTATGCTGATGGCAGAATAGATCAGCCATGCTTGAATGCTCTTGAGAGGGAGCAGGGTAAACAGGGTATAAAACAGTACCAGACTTTGAAGGCTGTGGCCGATCAGAGTGGAGCTGTTTATATCAATGGCGGCCGGTAAAATGCGACTGTCGAAATAACGGATCTCAGCTGTTTGTGCCTGCAGAGCGAAAACCTGTTCCAGGCCCGGTTGTTTGATGCTGAGTTCGATATTGGTATAGCCATAGCCTATAGCCTGGCATACCAGGGTGAATATCTCAGACAGATAACTTGCAATCAGGTCGTCGTTGGTCAGCACGGCAATGCTCAGCAACACACCCGCGACAGCGGCGACTGCGATGCGTTTTCCGAATGGATAGTGGCTGAAATCCAGCCCTGTCGGATCTGGTTCACTTGCGTTCAATGGCCTGTTTCCCGTTTGTCTTTGCCAACGGTTGCGGGCAAAGGTCTGGTATCTGCCCACCGAACCCACCAAAGATAAAAACCTGCCGTCAGCAGAACGATGATCATGGGCCCAATATAGCTGTGCATTGCGGCGAACAGTTTTGGGTCGTGAACCAGCGAAAAATAAAGCGCCGCGATACGCAATTGATTCAGGCAGTAAACAAAACTGATGCCGAGAGCGAGTCCAATCACTTTGCGGCGCCAGGAACTGCGAAACGCCACAATCGCAGCGATCACCAGGAAGAGCATCTCCGTCCCTTCACAGCCGTTCAACACCGAAAGGCGAGCCTTGGCAGAAATCAGCTGGTGCTCGTGCGCCTGCACAGCGTAATCGGGATCAATCTGGTTGATAAGCAGGGCGCTCGGTTTTACGGTGGCAACATCGATAATAAGGGTCTCGATCACGCTATCCTGGCTGGCCTGATAGGCGAGATGCAAGCTAAAGAATACCGCGGCAAAGATCGCCAACATGTTGACGAATGGTGGTGTGGTTAAAGAGGAATCGCGATTCATGACAGGCAATTGCAAAAATGAAGCGCCATGTTACTGCAAGATGGTTGCAGTTTCGTGACGGTCAGTCTGTCCGGTTTGGGTCTCCATCGTCGCGCGCACTTTTACTATCACTCACCAGCATAAGATAGAAAAAGTTGTTGGGCGAAAACGTCCTGTTTTTGCCTGTTTTGAAATCAAGCACGTCGACCTGTAAGGTCTTTGTGTTCAGTTGGGAACTCCAATAACCCGCCGCCTTGCCATGCTTGAATACGCAGTCGCAGCTTTGCCGAAGAGCGGGCCTCTCTGGCTCCAGGAGAATTGATTGAAGTTCGTCAGGCAAGGGCAGTCGCCAGTTTGAGTATCCGCATAGTTGTTGCGCATTGACGGCACGCTGGTAGCTTTCTGTTGTGCAGCGTTGCAGGTGGCGTTTGTTGCAGCTGCCTTCCCTGTCGCGCGAACTGGGCGACAAGGCGGCCAGTGACTGACTCCGCCAGGCGTAGGTCCAATTTGCATCGCGCAGGCCTTCGTCATCAGTTTTGTGCTCCCATACCAGGCCGGTTTTGTTGTCTCGAATACAGGCCCAGCTCATGGCTTTGATGGATAAGAGCGAACCTGACGCGTCAAGTTTTTCGAAGCGGCCATTGTACTGGCTTTGTGGCGCGTCAATGCCCGTACTGCAGGCTGTCATACATAGCGTGCTGATGAGGACTGCCATTGCAAAACAACTGCCATTGGCGTCACGTCGTTTCCGCAAACTTTTGAAGGTACGATTCATGGTTTGTCACCAAGTTGTAGCCGCAGTGGTCGCAAATGATAGGCGTGCCGAGTCTGTGCGTGATCAAAAGGTGCGAACCACAGGTACGTTCCGGTATCAATAGCCACATCCTGTGCGGAGTCGCTGTCAAGAGATCTCGACAGTTCAAGGTGCCATTGTCCTTGGGACCAGCTGCCTTTTGCTGCAACCCCGCCCCGATCACCTGTTATGGCGTCGTATTTGAGGAGTGATGGAATGCGACTGCCATCGGAAAATCTGTCCAGGCCTTCGGAATAGGGGGTGCTGTCGGAGTAGCGCATGGGAGCAGATGGGGAGCTGTTTTCCGACCGTTGGCCAACCCGGACAAAACGGGAGGATCGTGGCAGTCTTTTGGGCGTCACTGCTTGAATCGTCTGGGGCGAGTATGCGCTGTCTGCAATCCAGTTATGGCTGTATCCACCACCTTTTTTACTGTCTGCTTGATAGCCAGCAGTATAGCGAGCATCGCATTCCCTAACTGGATAGAGGCGACCAAAGTGACTGTCGTCTGCCTGGAATAAAGGGTCGGTTCGAACCGCTTTCCAGTGCCAGATGTCGATACTTTGTGCGCGCTCGAAGAAGTGGTAGCCGCGCCCATGACGGGGCGCCGGAGCGCCCTTCAGCACTCGCGAACCCAAATGAATGGACTCCAGCGCCGCGGTAAGCAGATCTTTGCTGAGCATGACTGCGAATTTATCCTCGTAAAACTCGATTTCATCATCCTGTTCAAATCCGTTGTTCAGCACATGCCAGCCGTTCGAGTTTTTTTCAAGAGGCAGGTGTTGCAGGCTGTGGCTGCTGTCGTCCCAGGCAAGCAAAAGATAAATGCGTTCGCCATCATGCACTGCTTTGATAGCGATCTCTATGGTCTGTGCGTGGTCGCCGCTACCGTTCTTCGCGATGACGTGAACCGGTTGAATTGTGGACCAGATACTGTCACTGGCAAAGCCATCGATTCGCGGTGGCTGTTGGGTATGGCTGGCATGTAAAGGCTGGGAAAATGGCAGGATCTCGGCCAGCCATGACATGATAAAAACGAAGCTCAAAGTCAGGCTCAAGGCAAATATACCCCGCCGGACAAACCGCACTTGAGGCCACCAGAGTAAACAGGCCGATTTGATGCCCAGGGCTTTAAGATGCAGCAGCAGATGAATGATCACAAAGACAAACAAACACAGTGCGCTGATGCCATGTATCGTCTGTATAACCGCATTGGGCAGGTGGACGGATTCCCTTTGCAGGGTCCAACCGCTGATCACCATAACGAGCAGCAGCAGAATCGCCAGCAGGTTAAAAAGCCGCCTGGGCTGGAGCTGTTTTCGCGCACGCTTGCCGTGTGTCTGGGTGTCGATTTGCTGCCAGGGAGATAGTCTGCCCATTTGGCGCAAGACAGCCAGGAAGCAAAAATAGCCAAAAACGGACAAGGTAATCAAAACCGCGGACAGCATATGCCAATAAAGTGCCTCGCCTTGCCAGGCCAACCAGTCAAGAAAACCAATGACTGCCAGGGCGTCATCCTGCTGAATGCGCCAGATCTGCAGACCGGTCATCGTGCTGATTACTACGCCGACGATCCAGGCGAGATGCAGTAATGTCGTTACCAGGTCTTTGCGATAGATCCGGATGCGTTGAATGCTGTTTTTGAGTTGATGATCAGACATCCGCACGCGGTACTCGAGTGTCATAAATCAGTTTTATTTCTTTCATAATTCGTTTTTAAAACTTTCACATTTCCATGCGATCTTGCTTCGTCAATTACGCGTTAGGAACAGTCCTCAAATATGGGGCAGGGAGTCTACGCATTGATTTTTACAGATTGGCGACACGGAAAATGAAAACGATAGAACGGGAAGCAAATAATCATCGAAAGGTAAATGGCAGACTCTTGGGCCTCGTGTTCAGTTTGGTGACTCTGGCATTGAGTTCAGTGGCGGGTGCGGCAACAGACAAATATCGACTGGTCTGGACCGATGATCCGGCAACTACTATGACGATTGGTTGGCGTCAGATGTCCGGCACGGCTCTAGAAGTGAAATATCGTATCAAGGGAAGCCTGAGCACCTGGCAATCAGAAACCACGACCGTCAGTCGAAATTTTCAGAACACGGTGAATGGGGTCAGTGACACCCTGAATAATACCTTCGTCAAATTAAGTGGACTCTTGCCTGATTCCGATTACGAATTCCAGGTCTGCGATGATCAGGGATGTTCCAACCAGTATATGTGGTTTCGCACTGCTCCCGATGCGCCACAGCCTATTTCCTTCATCGCTGGCGGTGACTCCCGACGCGAATCCAGCGCTGATTTCGGCGCCAACGATCAGGCCCGCCTGGAGGGTTTCAAACTGGTATCCAAGCTGCGCCCGCTTTTCGTTCTGTTCAGTGGCGATTTTATGAACGATGGTACCTTCGAAGAGTGGTTGATCTGGCTGGACGGATGGCAGCTCACGCAGAGTTCGGACGGTCGTATGTACCCGCTGGTGCCGACGCATGGGAATCACGAGAACGATGAACTGGACATGATGCGGGATATTTTCAATGTCGAGGGCCCGGTAGGCAATACGGCGAACGGAACTTACAACGCCTTGAGTTTCGGTGGCAGTTTGCTGCGAATCTGGACATTGAATACCGAGCTTGAGCCCGGGGTAGGTTACAGCGCATTTTCCGGCCAAAGTTCAACAGCCTGGAACGAGCAGAGTGCCTGGTTGAGTTCTGATCTGGCGGCGCATGCGAGTGTCAACTGGAAACTGGCGAATTATCACCGGCCTTTGCGTCCACATACCAGCGGCAAAGATGAGGGGAATCTGAGATATTCGGAGTGGGCACCGCTGTTTGATACCTATGACGTTGATCTGGCCATCGAGTCGGATTCCCACATGGTCAAGTACACCTATCCGGTAAATATGTCGGCGGGTGCCGGCTCGGAAGAGGGTTTTGCCCAGGCAGATTTTCTCAACAGCGAGCACGGCACCGTCTTTGTGGGTGAGGGTAGTTGGGGTGCGCCTAAAAGGCCGATTGATGACGATAAGAGCTGGACGATGATCAGCAACTCATTCTGGCAGTTCAAACATATTCAGTTGGATAGTACGAACCTGCATGTTCGCACCGTGCGATTCGAAAACAACTCTTACCCCGGCGGCGTTGATGCGGATGTCACGGAACTCACTCAGGCCCAGCAGGACTCGACACCCTTTGCCTTACCGGCGGGCCTCGATCTCTGGCAGCCTTTTGTGGGCGACGGCCCATTGACCTTGCCTTTGAGTACGACGCCCACGATCAAGGATGAGGCCGATGATGTTCCCGCAACAGAAACCGGAACGGTTCCGGAGAATGCCTTATTCTTCAATGATTTTTCCCAGAGTTTCAGCAGTGCGACCTGGGGCGATATCACCACCTATGACAAGGCGTGCAATACGACGGCTACGGACAACTGGTATATCCGCCTGAATCAGGATGCCAATATCAATGGCTACGATCCCAACAATGCCAGCGAACTGTGTGACGACTGGTTGATTCTGCCGCCTCAGGATTTGTCCAGTCGTACGGCTGTCAGCCTGACCTTTACGACGGCCTATAACTACTCTGGTCCGGAGCTGAAACTGTTTTACTCCACGGACTATGATCCTGCAGTGAATGCAGATCCGGCCAGTGCGAGTTGGACTCAGCTGAGCTTTAACTTACCCTCTGTGGGTGGCTACGTGCATGAGTCTGGTGGTCCTGTCGTAGTCATGGCAAGCGATCTTCCGGTAGGTCAACGTGACGAGGTGTATTTTGCCTTTCAATACACCACTAACGGCCGTGGTCCGGGTGATGGGCGTATCTGGGAAATCGATGACCTGGCAGTGATTGATGGTGTCGTCAGTGATGAGCCCGTCGAAGCGGTATCCGAGACCTTCGAAAGCGGTAATCTGGGAACCTGGCAGAACGTGAAATTCACGGGAATACCGGACTGGTCAGCGAATGCCGTGGCTGGGCGCAATGCAGCTTCCATGAGCAATGCCAGTAGCGCCTTTGCCAATGCGGATGTCTGGCTGGTGTCGCCGGTGATGTCGATTCCTGCCGTCATCACCGATGAAGATTTTAATTTCAAATATTATCGCAGTGGTGTGAGTGGCCAGTCCCCGGCAAGCGACAGTTTGCAGTTGCTGATTGCGCCATCCTGTTCCCTGAGCGGGACTTATACAACGACCAGCATCAATGCCCAGAGCTGGGCGATCCTGCAGGATGCTGATGATATGAGCGCAGCGGATGCCACCTGGACACAGCAGGCACCGGTTGCCATGGCGAGCTATGCGGGGCAGGACGTGTGTTTTGCGTTTCGCTTCCGCGAACCTAAATCCAGTACTCGGCTTTGGGCGGTAGATGATCTGGCGTTGGGTGAACTGGTGATTCCGGTTTCAGACGTGTTGCCGGCAAGAGATGCCAATGCCGACATTCGCGTGGCCAGTTTTAATACCCTGTTGGCGAATCGTGGTGAAGGCGGCAATCCCGACGACAAGTTGATTTCCGACCTTAGCGGCGGCGGTGATTTGCAGGCCCAGGGCGTGGCCGAGGTGATTCAGCGCGTTGCCCCTGACATCCTGTTGCTGAATGAGTTTGATTATGATGCGGCGGGTACGGCCATCACCTCATTCAGGAATGAATACCTGGCCGTTTCGCAAAACGGTGCACCTGCCATCACCTATCCCTACGTGTTCTATGCGCCTGTCAACACTGGCGTACAACCGGAAAGCGAAGGTGATCCGGACTGTGATTTTAATGACAGTGCGCGAGGTTGTGAACTGACCGACCAGTCCGGTAATGGCTACGATGATCCCGAAGATGCTTATGGCTTTGGTGAATACCCGGGGGCGTTTGGAATGGTGGTGCTTTCCAAATATCCCATCCTCAGTTCGGATGTGCGCACGTTCCGCAAGTTCCTGTGGAAGGATATGCCGGCGAATCTGATGCCTACCAGTTTTTATGCTCCGGATGAGCAGGCAATCCTCCGGCTATCGTCCAAGGGGCATTGGGATGTTCCAATCGATGTCAACGGCGAAACGGTGCACGTACTGGCAAGCCATCCGACACCTCCGGTATTTGATGGCGCCGAGGATCGCAATGGCCGACGTAACCACGATGAGATTCGCTTCTGGGAAGACTATGTCGGTCTCCAGGGCAGCGATTGCTACATCTATGACGATGTGGGCCAGACCGGATGTCTTGGTTACGGTCGCCGCTTTGTTCTGATGGGTGATCAGAACGCGGACCCTGTGAATGGTGACACTTTCGAAGGCGCGATACTTCAGGTTCTGAACAATCCGGCGGTAGAGAACGGTTTCTCGCAGGCTTCTGTGGGAGGTAGCGCAGCAGATTCCGGCGTCTTTGCGACGGCAGATTTTGGTATTCGAGCGGATTATGCGGTCTCTTCACGCTCCGGTCTGGACGTGCAGATGAATAGCTGTGATCTGAATGATCCGGGCTTGAGTTGTGGCATTTTCTGGCCACGCAGCGATGACCCACTGTCTTACCTGGTGGCGGGCGCCTGCGACAATTACAACGGCACCAACTGTGGTTCGTCTGACCACAGAATGGTGTGGCTGGACCTGTCGATTGTTGCGGACACGGATGGAGACGAGATTCCCGATGATGCAGACAACTGCGTCGCCCAGGCAGATGTTTCGCAGCAGGATCTTGATCGGGATGGGGCAGGGGATGTCTGCGACCCTGATGACGATGGTGACCAGATGAATGACGACTGGGAAATCCTGTATGGTCTGAATCCGTTTTCGCCTTTGGATGCCCTCACTGATCTCGATGGTGACGGCACATCCAATCGTGACGAATTCCTGAACGGCACCAACCCCACGGTGGATGAAAATGCCCAGATGATGAGCTACGACGAGGATATTCCTTTGCCGCTATGGGCCTATTTTGTTTTGGCAGGGCTTTTGAGTGCCATCGGTGTTCGTAAAGGCAAGCAGCGAGCTTGATGAACTGGGCAATTAGGACAAGATCCACAACGATCACGCTGTTCAAACAGCGAATCAAAAGTGTGGGACTGGAAAAACACGAAGCTGCAAAGCTTCTCATAACAATGTACCGATCCGGTCGGGGGCAGGATGCACGCTGATCTGACGAGTCATTGATATAAAACCAACTTAACTGGGGATACAACGATGAAACTAGGAAAGAAACTGGTATTGGCTTCCGCCATTACCGCTATGTCGGCGGGCGCCCAGGCAGCACCTGAACTGCTACTGCAATATGGTACGCAGGGCGGAACAGCTTCCCTCGCGCCTTACTATGCCAATGCTGCTGTCAGTGCTGATAACCTGGTAGCAGGTCCGGGTCTGGATGTGCAGAACTACAGCACTTTCAATATGGCTGGTTGGGATACCGAGAGCACCGATTTTGACGCAGCTGTTGCAGCGGGCGACTTCTGGACCTTTGGTTTTGACGCCACTCAGTCTATTCAGTTGACCAGCTTCGACATTCGTCTCGATCGTTCCGGTACCGGTCCTGACGATGTCGAAATCCGTGCCTCCGTAAATGGAGGAACAGGGACGACTGTATTTGGCTATGACTATCAGGATAGCACTTCAGGTGTGAACTTCCTTGGTCTGGATCTCAGTGGCATTGCCTTAAATGCGGGAGATTCTCTGGTATTTACACTGGCAGCGTTCAATTCCGAAAGCACGGGCGGCACTTTTGATCTGGAAACGATCACCTATCCTGGTGGCAATGATGGCATCAGCATCTACGGTGAAGTTGCTCCGGTCCCATTACCTGCAGCAGCCTGGTTGTTCCTGGGTGGTCTGGCCAGCGTCTTTGGCCTGTCGCGTCAGAAAAAAGCCTAAGTTCAGCCTTTTAGGATCGATCTACCGAATTTATCCGTAGGTTTTTTCCTGTTCTTATTTGAACCATC
This sequence comes from Oleiphilaceae bacterium, assembly GCA_965230795.1. Lineage (GTDB taxonomy): Bacteria > Pseudomonadota > Gammaproteobacteria > Pseudomonadales > Oleiphilaceae > PZPK01. The sequence continues at coordinate 1,772,334 of OZ246020.1, forward strand.
CCAAAGCTGGCTCCCCGAGAGTGTTGGTGAGCCAGTTTTAGGATCCGCACAAAATTGATGATGGCATCAAGCTTTCCTAAAAGATCGGGATAAAAATCGAAATACAAAACATTTCTAATTGATAAGTATTATCATTCATGTATACTCGCTCTATCAATTTGGAGAGGTAAGTACATGTTGGTTTGTGTTTGCAAAGGCATTAGTGATCGACACATCGATGAAGCACTGCAGGATGGTGCTGCCAGTTTTCGTGATGTGAGAACGACTCTGGGTGTAGGCAGTTGTTGTGGTCAATGTGCATCCTTTGCCAAAGAGATGGTCAACGAGAAAATGACCGAAATGCAAACCGCTAGTGCTTTCCACCTCGCCAAAGAGATTCGCATTTAAATTTCCCTCCTGACTGCAATCGATTATCTGACTGTTAATTAAACTGATTCTCAACACCCCGTTCCAAGCGGGGTTCCGGTGTTTTTTCGATAATTGACCTGTCATTTCTTGCCCCTGAGAACTAGACTGTCGTTGTGTCATATTCAGCAATCAAGGGAGGTCGGGGATGAAAGGTGATCCAAAAATCATTGAGCAGCTCAATATCGTGTTGGGTAATGAACTTATCGCCATTAACCAGTATTTTTTGCACGCCCGCATGTTCAAAAACTGGGGATTTGGCGAACTTAATGAGCACGAATACAAAAAATCCATCAAGGATATGAAACAGGCCGATGACCTGATCGAACGGATTCTCTTCCTTGAAGGCATTCCCAACCTGCAGAAGCTCGGCAAACTCCTGATCGGAGAAGATCCCAGGGAAATGTTGAGCTGCGATCTAAAACTGGAAACCTCTTCTGTAAAAGCTTTGCGTGACGCCATCGCACTCTGTGAAGCAGCATCCGACTACGTTAGTCGTGACCTGTTGCGGGAGATATTGTCCGATGAGGAAGAATACCTGGATTGGCTGGAAACCCAGCTGGACCTGATCGACAAAATCTCCATTGAGAATTATTTGCAGTCCATGCTGGACGCCGATGATTGAGGCAGGCAAAAAGACAGAAAATTAAAGAACTAGAGAGGGGGACACCATTATGAAAGGCAAGAAAAAAGTCGTCGATACCTTGAACAGTCTGTTAGCAGGAGAGCTTACAGCCATTGATCAGTACTTCATTCATAGCCGCATGTACGAAGACTGGGGTCTGAACAAACTCTATGAGCGATTGGATCATGAGCGCGAAGAGGAAACCGGCCACGCGGATCAGATGATCAAACGCATTCTCTTTCTTGAGGGACACCCGGATATGGTGACCCGTGAGAACATTAAAGTGGGCAAAAATGTTAAGCAAATGCTCAAGAATGATCTGGCGCTGGAGTACTCGGTAATTAAGAATCTGAAAGCAGCCATTGCTGTCTGCGAACAGGAACAGGATTACGAAACCCGTGCCATGCTGGTGAAACAGCTGGAGGATTCAGAAGAAGATCATGCCTACTGGCTCGAAAAACAATTGGGTTTGATCGACAAGATCGGGCTGGAAAATTACCTGCAAACACAAATGAAGTGATGGGCATTGGTATGTATCACCAGAGCCTTCGCAGGCCCCAGCGACGGCTGAATTCATGGTTCAGGCAAACTCCCTAAGCAAGCAAAACATCAGGTTTCTAAAAACAAGGCGGCCATTTTGGATAAGCCGCCTTTCCAATTGGTCTTTCCTGTACTACATATTATATGAATGATTTGTGGATGACAGTGAATAGTCCTCGCCTGGGCTCTGAAAGGGAGAAAACGATGCGCTTGCTGAGTGCCATAGTGGCGTCACTGATATTAAGTCTGACAAACCTTTCTTCCTTCGCTATAGCAGGAGAAGAACTGCCCGAGTTAACCATCCTCACCGAAGACTGGCCGCCCTATCAGTATCTTGAAGAGGGAGAATTGAAAGGTTACTCCGTCGAGGTGCTTGAGGCGGTTCTGGAAAAAGCGGGATCCAGCCAGACCAGAAAAGACTTTCGCATGGTGCCCTGGGCGCGCGGTGTATCAATGCTGGATTCTGAGCCCAATACGCTGTTGTTTTTAATGACCCGAACCCGGGAACGCGCACCAAAATACCAGTGGGTGGGGCCATTATTCCATAACATTTCTTATGTCATCGCCAAGCGTGGTTCCGGTATTAATATTGATTCGCCGGAGAGTTTCGGACAGCTCAAACCCGGTGCAATTAATGGCGATGTCAGTGAAAACTATCTGATCGAACTGGGCTTTGAAAAAGAACAGATTGCCCAGACCAATCACTCCGAATCCCTGGTGCTGATGCTTAACTTTGGACGGGTAGATCTGATCATCGATAACTGGGCCAACTTCCAGTCCGTGGTCGAAGCCCAATCCCTTGACCCGAATACCTTTGAGGCCATCGGCGTGGCAAATACAGATGGTGTGTCTTTTGCCCTGAGTATGCAGACACCAGACTGGCTGGTCAGGCGCCTGCAGTCAGCCTTTGAGGCTATGTGGCGTGATGGAAGCGTCGATGCAATACGGGAATCCTATGGCATTGAAGCGGATCCGCAATTGCGGTTTTAAAACTGCGGCCTGCCGAATCAGAAGCGCTGAGATAAAAACCTTAGAGGTATGGTGAGCCTGATTATTCTGCCAGCGTGGTGTGTTGGGCAATCTTTTCCTCAGCCAAACCATAAGACGCATAGAGACTGGCGAGTTTGCCAGTCGCTCGCATATCCACAAGGTGCTCAGTAATCCATTGGGCGTAGATCCTGGCTTTGGGATGTGCGGGAGAGAAAGCGACGTAGCAGGGTTCGGGAGGGCTGACCCGTCCGGCCTTGCGCAATCGATGGCTTAAGCCCATCTGCTGTGCGGTGTACCAGAAAACGGGTTCTGCTTCGACAATGACATTCAAGCGGCCCAGCATCAGTCGCTTGATATTTCTTTCAAGGGGTTGATTGCCTCCTATGAGTTCAACGGCACCGGAATCGGCATGCCCCATAATGTAGTTGTTAAGCTCCTCGCCGTAGTCATAGTCAAGAATGGCGCCCAGTTGACGATATTTGAGCGAGTCGATTCCTGTATATTCCCAGGGATCTTTGGACTGCACGAACAGGGCGCTGCCGGAAATCTCGATCATGGCCTCTTCAGGAAACACAAAGTCGGGCGCGTCGCCGACAAAGGCTCCCACTATGCCATCAATCTTGCCTTCCCTGGCCTGAATGATGGCGCGGGCCCAGGGCTGGTTTATGTACTTCAGTTGATGGCCATGCTTTGCCAGGGCGTCTCGTGCGATTTCTATCAGAATGCCAGGTTTGTCAGAATCCGGTTCGCAGTTGATGGGACACCAGCGGTCAGCTGCGATCGTGACAATCGGGGTCTCAGCCTCAAGGTTCAATGAGACAAGCAATAACAGGATCGATAGGGCGCGCAACATCATTTCAGGTTTCAATATCCAAGCATCGGAATTACTTTTAGAGTAGGCATGCATAGACAATCCGACAAGCGTGCCGACGCTGAAAGTACTCCTTGGCCGGAATATGACCGAGAGCAAATAAACTCAACACAGACACTTTAGAGCGGAGATATCGTCATGCTGCGCTACCTGAGTACTCTTATGCTGTCGTTTCTTTTTTTGTACGGATGTGCCGAGGATGAAGCCGCGAAAGATTTCGGTATGTCTTCGCCCGCCACAGAACAGACGGCGGCGATCAATCAGGCCGGGCAGGACGCGGCGTTAATACAAGAGCCAGAACCTGGTCAGGGGCCAAAGCGCGGGCTGATCGCCAGTCCGGAGTCTTTGATTATTCGTGATGACACGGGGCGGATAATCTGGAACCTGGATGCCTACGATTTTGTCGCCGGAACAGCACCGGACACCGTGAATCCCGGTTTGTGGCAGCAGGCCACACGCAATGGTCTGGCGGGACTATTCAAGGTAGTGCCGGGTATTTACCAGCTGCGCGGCTTTGATCTCGCGAATATGACATTGATAGAAAGTCAGTCTGGCTGGATTGTCGTCGATCCCTTAACCACACCGGAAACCGCAAAGGCCGCGTTGGAGTTTGCCCGCTATCATCTCGGTAACAAGGATGTGATCGCCATTATCATTACCCATAGCCACATTGACCATTTTGGTGGTGTCAGCGGAATCATGGAGCTGAGTCACGGCTCTGGTGATACCTCGCGTGCAATGCAGATTCCGGTCATCGCACCCGAAGGCTTTGTTGAAGAGGCAACCAGTGAAAATATTGTTGCCGGCAGGGCCATGAGTCGGCGCTCCATGTATATGTATGGTCTGAATTTGCCCAGGCATGAACGCGGTCATATCGGATCAGGTTTGGGTAAGGAGCCTGCCATTGGCAAGTTCAGCATGGTGAAACCTGATCGTCTGATTAAAGAGACGGGAGAAACACTCGGTATTGATGGTGTGGACTTCTTTTTTCAGATAGTCAGTGGCTCGGAAGCGCCGGCAGAACTTACCTTTTATCTGCCTGAGAAACGCGCGTTCTGCGGTGCCGAGCTGGTTTCTCAAACTCTGCATAATCTTTATACCTTGAGAGGGGCAAAGGTACGAGATGGTCTGCTCTGGAGTCGGTTTATCCAGGAAAGCATGGATCTGTTTGCCGAAGCCGACAGCTATTTCGGCAGTCATCACTGGCCGGTCTGGGGTAGAGAAGAGGTTCGCAGTTTTTTGATATCCCAGCGCGATACCTATCGCTATATTCATGATCAGACGGTCCGCCTGATGAACGCCGGATATGTGGCCGATGAAATCGCGGAGATGATTCAGTTGCCGCAAAGCCTGAGAGAAACCCTTTCCAGCCGCGGGTATTATGGTTCGCTAAAACACAATATCAAGGCGGTCTATCAGTGGTATATGGGCTGGTACAACGGCAATCCTGCCTATCTTGATCCGCTGCCTGCGTCCGCGAGCGCCGAGCGCTATGTCGCTTTGATGGGAGGAGAAGAGGCGGTCATGGAAGCGGCAACCGATGCCTTTGATGAGGGTGACTATCGCTGGACGGCAGAATTGCTGAACAAACTCATGTTTACCGATCCCGGACACAGTGAAGCGGCAGCGTTGTTGGCCAATACCTATGATCAGCTCGGGTATCAGGCGGAGTCGGCCCCATGGCGCGATAACTATCTCAGTGCTGCGTTCGAACTTCGTCATGGCGAGCCGGAACAGGGCGTCGAGATAAAAAACATGATAGAAATTATGCGCCTTACACCTCTGGAATCACTGTTCACGGCCATGGCTGTAGGCCTCAATGGCGTGGAAGCCGAAGAAGAACATTACACAATTAATATCACATTCCCGGACAGGGACTTGAACTATGTTCTCTGGATAGAGAATGCTGTTTTGCATTATCGGCAGTCCAGTCCTTCTGATAACGCGAGTGCTTCCATGCATATCACTCAGGATCTCTTCGTCCGATTGATGCTCGGGGATGCCGGTATCAAGGATATTCTGCTTTCCGACGACATTGAGTTTGCGGGAAGCAAACTGGACTTGATCGGCTTTTTTTCCTTGTTCGATAAACCTGTCGGGAACTTTGCCATCGTCAGGCCTTAGTCGACTAACCAAAGGTATCTCGCAAAAAAAAGCCAGACCTGTTTCAGGTCCGGCTTTTGTCTAACAGGCGCAAGGGATGAAGGATTATTCCCAGACCACCTTGTTCTTCATTTCATTGGATATCAGATCAGAATACTTTTCTTCCAATTCGGTACGCTTGATTTTGAGGGTAGGTGTCAGCAGACCGTTTTCGATGCTCCATGCATCCCTGGCGATCACGATTCTATCCAGCTTTTCGTGAGCTTCCAGACGTTGATTTACGCTGGCCAGGGTCTCCTTGAGACTGGTTTCGATCTCTTCTTTGGAGACGCCCTCAGTGGTTTCCTCAGACAGCACCACAACAGCGACCGGCTGGGGAAGACCGGAGCCCATCACACAGATCTGCTCAATGTAGCTGTTTTCCAGCAGCAGGCTTTCAATGGGAACAGGTACTACATACTTGCCCTTACCGGACTTGAAGATGTCTTTGACTCGGCCGGTAATTCGAATATAGCCCTGACCATCCACTTCTCCCTTGTCACCCGTGTGTAGCCAGCCGTCGACAATGGTTTCAGCAGTTTTGTCCGGATCTTTGAAATATTCCTTGAACACCCCATCGCCACTGACGAGGATTTCACCCTGATCGGAAAGCTTGATCTGGGTACCGTTAATGGGCTGGCCGATACTGCCCATTTTTTCCTGTACGAAGGGATAATGGGTTACTGCCAAACCGGTGGTTTCGGTCATGCCCCAGCCTTCGGAGATATTGATGCCGATCTGCCGATACCACTCCAGTATGGCTGGAGAGATAGGAGCCGTGCCCGAACCACACAGGCGTGCGTTGTGCAGACCCAGCTGTTTCTTGATCTTGTTGCGGACCACATTGTTGAGTACCGGAATCTTCAACAGACGGTTCAGTTTTTTCGGAGGCATTTTTTTGAGAATGCCGCCCTGAAACTTCATCCATAAACGGGGGACAGAGATGAACAGTGAGGGTTCGGCGCTGCGCAGGTCATCGGCAAAGGTGTCGAGAGATTCTACGAAGGTGACGGTGGTGCCGTTGTACAAACTCAGGTGTTCGATCAGCGCGCGTTCTGTGATATGCGCGAGCGGCAGATAGGACAGCAGACGATCATTGGGCGCCATTCGTAACTGTTGCGCCGGAGCCGTGGCGCCGTAAGCTATATTTCTGAATGTCAGAACAGCCCCTTTTGGATTTCCCGTTGAACCCGAGGTGTAGGACAGCGAAAAGGGATCTTCCAGTTCCGGGCTATGCACCTCATCCAGTGGTTCATGACTGGTGATCAGTTCGTCCATCTGGTACTGACAGGGGATCGTTTCATAGGGCATGGAGATGGTGATGATGTCTTCGGGGATGGCTTCACTGGCCGGACCCGTATCATCCAGTTTGCCGACCACAATCGCCTTGGCTTCGCTGTGTTCAATAATATAGCGAATGGTTTTGGCGCCCGCAGTAAAATAAATGGGAGCGGTAATCAGGCCCGCGGCAGTGGCAGCGAAATCGGCAATAAACCACTCTGCGCAGTTTTTACTGAGGATGGCTATCTTGTCACCGGGATTGAGTCCCAGATCACGGTAGGCCGCTGCCAGTCGCAGTACTTTGTCGTGAACTTCGGCCCAGGTATATTCCTTGTAGACCCGGTTGACGGGTTGGCGCAAATAGATCTGATCGGGAATGGTCTTTGACCACTTGGCGAGCATGTCATAGGGAAGTGAATAGTCTGTCTGTCCCATTGCTTATTATTCTCCATTTCGTGTGTGTTGCTGCCGTCAGGCACGGGAGCATACTTGTTATCATTCACCGGATTAGCTGGTTGCATATCAGTCTGCTACGCAAGCTGGCTATCTTCAGATCAAACAGGAGCCTGAATGATTCCTGAATTGGTTCCGGTTTGAGATAGAATACGGAAGCGCGTGAGTCGGATGCTACTAGTGTAGACTCGATCCCGGCATCTGTTTAGGTGCGGCACGTGTAGCGGCCATTTTTATTGATCGAGACGGAATGGTAATGATGCTGCCATCAGGATTCTTGACTCTGGAGATTAATCATTTGACCCTTGATACCAAAACCCGACGGGCAATCCCTACTGATGTCAACAGCTAAACCGGAAATGAGTGGTCTCAGTAAAACGGTGGGTACGGGTACAGTTACCGATCTGTATCACTGGCTCCTGGAGCATGGTGCTGATTCTCAGGAACTGGCTAACATTACCGGTGTCAGTCGTGAAGACGTGGAAGATGCCGATGTCCGCTTACCATTCGAACGACTGGTTGCGCTTTGGCACTGGGCCATTGCCTTCAGCAATGACCCGGCTCTGGGAATTCATATTGGTGGCAAGGTAGATCCAAAACGTTTGAGTATCGTCTCGCAGGCATTTTTCAGTACCGACAATCTGCTCAAGGGCATTGAACATTACATCCGCTTTTTCGGTATCGCCAATGATAGTGGTTCTCTGAGTCTGCACAGGGATGACACCGAAGCCATTCTCGAATTCCAGGCGGATGCACCGGAATTTTACTATGTGCCCGAGATCGAACGAATGCTCGCTGCTGCGGTGGCCAGGGGCCGCTACTTTCTCAACCGGGATGTGAATCCGGTCAGGGTCGAGTTTCAGCATAAACGGCCGGACTATGCAGAGCGATACGAAGGTTTTTTCAAGGCACCGGTTCTGTTCGATCAGCCTCGCACCGCCATTGTCTTCGACGCCTCTTTGTTGTCATGGAAAATCAGTGGACGCAACCCCTTTCTCTATCAGGCGGTCACCCGGCACGCCGAATATCTGCTGCGGCGCCTGCCGCGTCATCGCAGTGCCCCTTCAGTTACCCGCAAGGCCAGGGACTTTATTCGCCAGCACCTGGCCCAGGGAGATATCGACCTGGAAACGACGGCCCGACAGCTCAATATGAGCCGGAACTCGCTATACCGGAAATTGAAAAAAGAAGGTCTGTCATTCAAGGCGCTAGTTGAGTCGGTGCGCCAGGAAGAAGCCAAACGTTACCTGCTTGAGACCGAGCTCCCGTTGACTGAAATTGCATTCTATCTGGGATTTTCCGAACTCAGTGCCTTCAGCCGAGCGTTCAAGCGATGGACGTCAATGAGCCCCCAGGCGTTTCGCAATCAGCGTGGATAGGGTGCCAGGTCGTTTGCTTGGCGCTAAGCTAGTAGCTTTTGGAGATCGACGGATTCGGCCTGTTCCAGTTTCGGCCTGGCAAAATAGTAACCCTGCATGATGGCGATGCCCAGGTCGCGAATGGTATTGAACTCCTCAAAGCTTTCGACCCCCTCAGCGATCACTTCAATGCCCAGATCTCGACAGATTTGCACCACATACTTCACAATGATCTGGCGTTTGCTATCCAAATGAATGTCACGAGTAAGATGCATGTCCAGCTTAATAATGTCGGGCTGAAAGTCGACCAGCTGGTTTAGGCCTGAGTAGCCGGCACCAAAATCATCTATAGCAACCTTAAATCCTTGCTGCTTGTAATAATCAAAAATGTTTTTCAGGTGCTCGGGGTCGTCGACTTTTTCGCCTTCTGTTGATTCGAAAATGATCTGGTTCAGCGGTAGTCCATAGGTTTTCGCTGCGGCGATGGTTGTGCGCAAGCAAAGCTCCGGTTTATACACCGAGCGTGGCATAAAGTTGATACTGACGGGGCAGTCTATCTGCAGGTCAGCCGCTAGCTTAACGGCTTTGACGCGACAGGTTTGGTCAAAGCGATACAGGTTGTCTTCGTTAACCTGTTTAAAGATTTCGCCAGCGGGTTCGCCGTTGATACCGCGAACCAGCGCTTCATAGGCGAAAACCTTTTCTTTGTTTAAATCAATAATTGGCTGAAACGCCATGGTAAAGTCAAAACCGAGCGGTTGGCCATTGGCACATTCCGCGCAGGCCAGCTCCTGAAAATCAGTGGGGCAGTGCATAGCTACTTTCTCTTTTATTGCTTTTTTCCGTGTTCCGGACAGGGAGTTTCCCTAAGGCTTGGCCGACTCGCTACTCAACGGCGGCACGCAAGAATAAAGCTAGTAGAGGCTGCTATTGAAGTCCAATGGGATCATTTAGTCACGGGCGGGGTAAGTCGGGCGAAGCGTGCAGGGAAAAGTGTCCTAGCAATAGTCGGTTAACCACCTCTGCCTGTTCTATCTGAGGCAGGTGACCGGTTTGTTCAAGGGTGTGAAGGATTAGATTGGGCATCACCGATTGCAACTGAGCTGCCTGACTGTAGTCGGCAATGGGATCCTGGCGCCCCCAGATCAGCTGTACGGGAATTTCCGATTTACCCAACGCACGATAGCTATTCATTTCACTTTGACCGGCCAGGTTTCTCAGGGTGCTCAGCAGAGCGCGACGATAGCCCTTAAAGTGAATGTGCTGTTCTAGGCGCTGTTCCCATTCCGGATAGCTATCGGCTTCATAGACTGTATTCGCCAGATTGTTTTTCAGTTTGGGCATCATCACGACACAGGCCAGGTATTCCCCCAAGCCCGGTATCGCAAGCAGGTTCACGTCCAGTCGACTGGGTGTCGCGACGAGTGGCGCCAGCAAGCTAAGTGTTTTGATCGCTTGCGGGTGGCGCACCGAATAGCGCGCTGAAATAGCGGCCCCCATGGAGAGTCCCACCAGATGAAAAGGCTGTTGAATATTCAGAGCTTCGAGGAGGTCTTCCAGCTGTTCAACGAATACGTCGAGGGTGTAGTCCAAATCAGGACGCTCAGTAAAACCGCGACCATACAGATCGAAGCGCAGAACCCGATAGCCGGCGTTCACGAGACTGTCGACGTTGTCATCCCATAGATAGCTGGGAATAGAAAAGCCGTGAACCAGAACCACCGTTTCTGCACCCTGCGGACCAGTCAATTGATAGTGGGTTGCACCATGTTTCAGGTTCACATACTCCACACCAAGCTGCTGCCGTTGTGATGCGTCGAGTTCCGTGGTTTCGAAATCGCTGAGGACATACAGGCTTACGAGAATTAAAAGCAGGGCAGTGCCGAGGCTTGAAATTATTGTTTTTCGATTCATGGATGGTGAGGTTCCGGAGAGTTTAAGTGGTCGGAATGGCTCATCATAGCCCGGCAGTCAAGCAACAGAAACCATAGTTTATTGATAGCCGGCATAAGCGGAATGCAGTACCCGAGCAGTCTTCACCTGGCTCAAGGTGTTAGCCACAAGCTCGTGTCGACCGGCGGGAGGTTATCCGGCAAGGGGTAGTCAATGCGTATAATATGTCGCGAATCAAGTTGGGCGCGCTCGGCCAAATGTCCGAAATACTCCAGAAAGAGCGCTTTGTAGGAGCCGTCCAGGCGAATACGATCAAATCCCGCCAACAGGCGTTCTTTCAAGGTTTTATTGTTGCGGTTCAACATGAAATAAACCGGAAAGTCATAGGTGATAGCAATGGACTCTTCCACATGTAACTGTGGCAGTGTGTCCTGCAGGTTTTCGACTTCTGCCCAGGCCTCGTGCAGGCCCCGGTGAAAGTAGTCAAAGCGACCAAGAGCCAGCATCTGATAGAGGCTGCCGGTCTCGCTGACGCCGACGACAGGAAGACGATTGAGTGCAAACAGCTTGAAATCGCCCTATTGTTTGCCAAAGCCACCGATGAAGGTTCGGAGATCGTTGATCGATTTCACCTGACGAAATTTTTCCTGATCCTGCCGACGGATAACCAGTACACGAAATCCCAGCATGCCATTGTGGATGTCTGTCGGGATAATCGTGAAACGCTGCATGCGCGACTCGGTAGGTGGCAGATAGAGGAGCTCCACCTCGTCCATTTCCAGAAGTAGTTCGCAACGGGACTGAGTCGGGTCGCTACCGGATGCGTCATAGGGCACTATTTTGGCCGCACCATATCGCTCTGCGGTTTTATCAAGCAGCAGGTTGGCGAGAGCGATACGGTATTGGTAGCGCGCCTTGTGGGTCTGGCAGACATGAATGTCGGTAGTGCTTGCCCACAGTGAGTGACAGACCAGCGTCAGTATGAGGATCCTGATTATACCGGAGAAGGCGGATTTCAGGCTGGCATATTTACCGTACATCACCTATCACCCATGTCGTGACTACACCCTAAATGTAGTCCATGAGCGTTAAAATAACGAAGTTGGGCGTGGGCTTTTGTTCTCTGCTAGAGCGTGAACAGATGGTTATCCCAGACCAGCCCCTCGGTCTTACTGCTGTTAATGGGGAGCAATTGTTTGCTGGTCGACTGATAGCGATAGAGGGCTCCGTTTCCGCTTGAGACCAGAAAGTCGTCTTCTTCCAGTTTGGCGAGCCCGCAGGCGTCGCGTCCGCGGACACCTGCAATAAAGCTTTTGTTTTCCAGATCCCAGAAGGTGACAAGATTGCCTCGCGGTGCCGAGGCAGCGGCAAAGCGTCCGGAACGACTGAAACAGACGCTGCCACAGTATTGCTTCATGGCCTGATTGACCGGTTCCGGCGCCCAGTGGGTGTCAATTCTGCCGCCCCGACGGTGACTGGCAACAAGGGGCATGGCTTGCCACGCTTCACCCTGAAACTGCATCCCCGCAAACACGGTGCCCGACTCGTTGACATCGATATGGCGGATGCTCAACTGATGCTGCTCCTTGGGTAGACAAGCGAGTTCCAGCAGCGCGCCGGATTTGGCGTCGATATAGGCCAAAGAGGCTTTCATGGTATCCAGATTGAGTTTTTCGCGTGCTCGCTCAGGATGCGTGCGTATACCGCCATTGGCAACAACGAGAGTCTGTTGATCGGGTAGCCATTTTAGTTGGTGAGGTCCAATACCATAGCTGGGAAAGTGTTTTACAACGGAAAATTGTCGCTCGCAGTCCCTGACGAAAATATAGCCCTGACCACTTTCAATATGGTTTTCGCTGCTCAGAAAGAAACGGTCGTCGGCACTGAAGACACCGTGCCCATAAAAATGAAAGCCGGGTTGAGGTTCTATATGCGCCAGCTTTGAGCCACTCACGGTGTCGACGATAACGAGAAAGAAGCCGGGCCGTCTTGCGACTGCACATGCCAGGGGTTTTGTTGGATGCAGCACGACTTCGTGGGCTCTGGCTGGCAGCGCCACCCGCTTGATCTGATCCACGGTATTGGGGAGCCCTTGCCGGGCCAGCACCATCAAGTGCTGTCCCTTAGAGTTAGTACAGGCGCTGGCAAACATCCGAGGGTGCGGATTCAGGCTGTGTGCGAGCAATCCCGGCGCACATGCGCTCAATCCGAGTGTCGCTAATCCCTTCAGAAAGGCGCGGCGTTGGGTGTTACGCGAATCCCGAGTTTTCACGGTGAATCAATCCCCATCCCGGGAATTAAAACCAAGATGAATACCCAGTTCGGATACGGCGCTTTCGAGCCTATCATGCAGAGTACCCAGCTGCTGCGTTAGTTGTGTAGCGAGACGATAGCCTTCGGCGGTGTCGATGGACTCATGCAATGCGAGGGCTTGGCCTTCAGCATCCGGGAGTCGCGACAAGGCAATCAATGTGGATTGGATGGCAGCAAATTGCTGGTCGATTTTCTGACAAGTCGCCTTAGCCAGCAAGCCAGACAGCCCCTTGTTTGCGTCGGCTCCCCGGTACATGGACTCGAGACTGTCTATATTGGCGTGCAGGTTTGGCAATGACATAGCGCTGCGCCAGGATTCCAGACGTTTCGGTTTGACCTCATCCAGCCTGTTGCCCAATACGCGCTTCAGCTTCAGATCCTTAATGACCTCAATGGGTTCCACAAGGGTTTTCAATAGCGCAGTGGCGGCATCGATATCATCTTCAAAGAAGCCATCGAGCTGGTCAGCGTCAGCAAACTGGGGTCGCATTTCCTGTTGCCATTCCCTGTGGATGTTGCGGGCATTCTCCGCCAGGTATGCGCTGATTCCCTTGAGTACCTGACATCGAAACGGCTCTTTCTCGATTTCTTCGAGTGCACGCTCGTCGAATAACAGACGCTCGATGGCCGGCAAACCCCGGACGGCAACACTACTGCTGTGAAAGGCATCGATTGTCAGTCTTTCCGGGTCCCTGGACGCAACCAGCTGTCTCAGCTGCTTGCCAGTGTGGTTTTTTTTATCCGGCCAGAATTGAATAGCGAAGATACGCATGAACGTTTCCACCGGCCCAAAGCGCACGTTCTGTATGGACTGCCACGCAAGCAGGCTGTTTTTGTAGGCCTGACGGGTAGAGGCCAGGTTGTTAGCAGTGTGTTGCTTGCAGAGTATGCCTGCTGATTTCTCCAGCTGTGTGGACTGCTCTGCAAAGCCCTGGTAGCGCGGCGAAATGTAGCTGTCCACGGTTTCAATGTTGAACTGCTGCCATTGAGCTTCTGTGACATGTTCGGCTGCCGTATGGCCCGGCATTGCAGACAGCACGCAGGTCAGAAACAAGGCTGAAAAAGCCGCTTTCCGGTACGAAGATTGATTCATTGGCATTTACAGTGTCTCCAAAAATTTAAGCAGGGTGTTTCTCTGTGGTTCTGACAGGTTCATAAAAGCGTCTCGGGAAGACCGGGCTTCGCCCCCGTGCCAGAGTATGGCTTCGGGAATTGAACGGGCGCGACCGTCATGCATCAAACGAAGCTGCTTGCTGACAGCTTGTATAGCGCCGAGCCCCCAGAGCGGCGCGGTGCGCCATTCTCTTCCGCTGGCCTGATGCTCTTTGGCTCCATCGGCCAGTGCCTCACCCATGTCATGCAGTAGCAGGTCACTGTAGGGCCAGATGTGGTAAGGGGCGACCGAGACTGTCGATTCGTGCCCGATGGTGTAGCTGGGGCGATGGCACTGGGCGCAACCGATCTGGTCAAACAACGCTTGTCCTGCTTTGACGTCTTCGGACTCGGTATCTGAACGGGCAGGGACAGCCAGGTGTTGAACATAGTGCAGCAGCAGATCCGTCATGGTTCGGGAGGCTTCGAGGTTGTCCTGCAAATCGGTATTGCCATGGGCCTGCGCGAGGCAGTCCGTTTGTTGACTGCTGCAGTCGCCATAGGGGTTTGGGTAGCGCCATGAACCGATGCCGATATCTGTGTTGAGTGCTTTGGTGTTTTGATCGTCCAGTGAGGGAGAGCCTGCCTTCCAGCCAAAGCGCCCGATGGATCGCTGAGGATCATTTGCGATGCTAATGCGATTGGCGCGTCCGGAGATACCATTTTGATCCTGGTCGGTCGGGTCTTCCCAGGAGAGGATGTCGGTTTCCTCAATGGCATCCAGTAAGCCCATTCCTATTAGAGCAGGAGCAAGTCGCGGTGAGATACGCGTTGTTGGGGCAAGAGATCCATGGCTCAGCTCATCGAGCTGATACTCGGGCCGAAAAAGCGTGACCTGTGAATCGTCGTCAAGCGTGAGTACACGTTCAGTGTAGCGAACCTTTATCGCAGCTTCGGCCTTGCCTCCTGGGTAAGCGAAGGTTTGCAGTTGTCCACCGTAAAGCGGATCGCCTTGCCAGTCGCCCGCATCAACGAGGGAGTCGTCTGCCGGCAAAAGCTTGATGATCAATCCGGGAGGGGCCAAGAAAACGCCGCTGTCCCGTAGCCTGGCTTTGCCATTGCCCTCGTGGCAGCGGGCACAGCTGCGAGCATTGTATAGCGGGCCAAGTCCATCGCTGGCCGTGGTGCTCGATGGGGCGAATACCCATAGCTTTTCGAATATGGCCTTGCCGACCTTGAAATCCAGTCGTGAGTTGATGTCCAGAACCGGAGAGGGGTGTGACAGGCTGAAACGGTCGCGGGGGCCCGGATAAGTGTGTGGTCCGGCGCTCGGCTGGCTCCGCGACTCCAAATCATTGGCATGGACATGCTGCGATGGGGTCGTGATTGCGACCATCAAAACCAGGAAATATTTCGCAAGCAGGAAGGGCATTGGCAAAAACAGCTTGGGTTAAAAAAATAGAAATCCGTCAGGTGTATGGCCTGACGGATTTACTGGCAAGCAGAGGTTTGTTCTACTGATGTACTGTTACATAACCGCCGAAGGATTATCCAGACTATCTGATCCCTCGATGGAGATGTCTTCAAGCTTCAGCGCGACAATAATCGCCTCGGTTGTCTTGGTTTGCGCAACCAGGGCATCTACGACATTCTGTACGATGGCATTGCCGGCATCATTGCCCGCGCCGATCAATACATCAAAGGTATTGCCTTTCGCCGCCTCGTCGACCATGGCTTGCATTGCCGCTTCTGTCGCTTCCAATTTTGCGCGCATCTCATTGTCCAGCTCCGGACTAAACTGACGAACCAGGTCAGACAGGCTGTCGCCTTTGACTACTGAGCCATCGACACGGCGATATTCACCGAGATAAATATTCTTGATGCCTTTGGCGTCGTAGTAATGGGACCAGTGTGTGTTGTCCGAGAAGCAGTCATGCTCTTCTTCCGGATCATGCAGCATCAGTCCCAGCTTGATGCGCTCGCCTGCCAGCTCACCGTATGCCAGGCTGCCCATTCCGGTCAGCATGGTTGCGAGACCGCCCAGCTCACCTTTACTGCCCAGTTCTTTGGACGCGGCACCGTCTTTTTGCCAGCTGGCAACCATGTCTTCAAGATCCTGAACCAGAAGGTCGGTGGCAGCTTTGAGGTAATCGCGACGACGATCACAGTTGCCATGGCTACAGTTTTCCAGTGAAAAGTCTGTGGCCGGACGTTCGCCTGAACCCTGATTGGTGCCATTCAGATCCTGACCCCAAAGCAGGAACTCAATCACGTGATAACCGCTTGCAACATTGGCTTCCACTTCATCGATTTCATGCAGTGTGTCAGCCAGCAGGCTGGGTGTAATGGATGTCGCATCAATCATCTGGCCACCAATATTGAGTGTGGGATTAGCGATGATATTGGCTGCGTAGAATGGGTTTTCATCGGACTCGTTGCCATAGGAGCTGGCAACATAATCGATCATGCCTTCGTCCAGTGGCCAGGCATTCACTTTGCCTTCCCAGTCGTCCACCGTAGCGTTGCCAAATCGATAGACTTCTGTTTGCTGATAGGGGACACGCGCGGCGACCCAAGCCTGCTTGGCTTGTGACAGTGTGTTGTCATTGGGATTGATCAGCAAGGCGTCGATTGCGGATTGGAGCTGTTTTGCTGTGCTAAGCGAGTCCTGGTAGTTCGCCTGTGCGATGGTGATGTATGTGTCCAGGACAGACGTCGCATCAGCCTGTGTCGCATGCTCGTCACCACCCAGCAAATTACATCCGCCAAGCAGCGCTCCAGCAGCTACGCCAAGGGCAACACGGCCTATGGATTTTGATTTCATGAAGGTACCCCTAAGATATTTGGTGTTGTTGAGTTTGCGGATAATAGTGGAAATGATAATGATTAACAATAACTGGCTGTGTTCTTTTTCTTATGCGATCGACGTGTATGTCGCATAAGAAAAAGAAGAGGGTTAATCAAGTAAGCGTTCGAAGCGCTTGTCCGTCAGCATACGCATGAAGGCGACCAAAGCATCGATGCGTTTGTCATCCAGTGCCGGTCCGTGGGTAAGCAGTTCCATGGAGAGATTCTGATCGATTTCAGGCTCTCGCCAGCGATTACCGGTTTCCGGATTAATCTGGCGTTTTTCCGATTTGCTATTGAACTTGTTGTAGAACGCGACAACCGTGCGCAGATCCTGAAACACCCCGTTGTGCATATAGGGAGCGGTGACGGCGACATTCCGCAGTGTGGGGACTTTGAATTTGCCAGCCTGGGAAGGGTCATTTACCTGTGGATTTGCCAACAGGCCCTCGTCCCGATAATCCGGATCGGAACCGTTGCGGGTTCGAGCCTTTTCATTTATCGGAACCCCGATATTGTGATACTCATAATTGCTGAAGGTTTCTCCCGGTGCAGAAGGGCGCGGCTTCAACTGATGGCATTGGTTGCAATTGCTGAACTGTTCGGAAAAAAACAGGGTCATTCCCAGCTCTTCCGTTTGTGTGGGTTGGTATGTCCCTTCAAGATAGCGATCATATTTGGAATCGAAGGGGGAGAAGAAGGGGGTTTCCTCAAAGGCGGCGATACTTTCTGCGATGGCCGCGTAGGCGGCCTCGGTGTTGTCAAAGATTTCTTCGCCATAAATATGCGCGAAAGCCTGTTGATAGCTCGGATCTTTGTGTATGCGCTCGACAGCGGCCTGCTTGGAAGGCATGGCCATTTCAATGGGATTGAGTATCGGGCCTGCCGCCTGGGCTTTGAGATCCATCACACGGCCATCCCAAAACTGTCCGCCCTGATAGATGCCGTCTTGATTCAGGGTAAATGGTGGAATCTGATTGGCATAACTGGCGGTGGGGGCGCTGCGATCTCCCAGTGACTTGCCATCCGCACCCAGCGAAACAGCGCCGTTAATGGTCTTTCGTGGATCAACAAAGCCGGCATTGGGGTCATGACAGGAGGCGCAGGATTGGCTGTTGTTGAATGACAGGCGGGTATCGAAGTAGAGCTTCTGTCCGAGGGCAATCCTGGCGTTTTCAAGGGCATCGGCTTTTGCGTTCTGATGCTCAAGTAGAATCAGACTCAATCCAAAAAAAGGAATTAATAAACGGGTGACAGCAGAGAAGTGTTGGCGTGAAAGAAACATCATTGCTTACCGTATGACAGGGATCAGTGAATCGTGGTGCCGATTAAAATATTAAATGCGAATCATTACAAGTTAGGCTTTGTGGGTAGATTGACCCGCATCAATCCCGTTTGTGTTGGGCAAGCGCCCAGGCGACATGCTCGTGAACAATATCGGAGGGGTATTCGGCCCGGGCTTGCAGCGCATCAATGATCGATTGACTGCTTGGAGCGTTGCCCAGCGCCACAGCTATATTTCTGAGCCAGCCCTCATAGCCGGTTCGACGAATGGCTGAACCCGCTGTTTTATCCAGGAAGGTGTTCTCATCCCACATAAAAAGCTCAACCAGGTCCGCATCATTGAGTTGGTTCCTGGGCGAAAAGTCGTCTTCTCGGGTCGGGTTGCTAAAACGATTCCAGGGGCACACCAGCTGGCAGTCGTCGCAGCCGAAGATCCGATTCCCCATTTTGGGCCGCAGCTCAAGCGGAATCGCGCCCTTCAACTCAATAGTGAGATAGGAAATGCAACGGCGGCCATCAAGAAGATAGGGCCCCGCAAAAGCCTGGGTGGGGCAGACATCCAGACAAGCCGTACAACGGCCACAATGTTCTTCGGTATAGGGTGCATCAACGGGTAAGGGGAGATTGGTGTAGATTTCACCGAGGAAGAAAAATGATCCCGCCTTGCGGTTCAGGATCATGGTGTTTTTGCCAAACCAGCCTAGCCCCGCTTTTTGTGCGAGGGCGCGTTCCAATACCGGAGCACTGTCGACGAAGGCACGAAAATCATAGTCCAGTGCGCTTTCACGAATGTATTGAATCAGTTTTTTGAGGCGGTTTCGCAAGGTCTTGTGGTAGTCCCGTCCTAGCGTGTAACGGGAAATGTAGGCTTTCTCGGGATTATTCAGTATCTGCTCTGGCTCGTCCTTTGGATCCAGATAGTCCATGCGCAGTGAGAGCACGCGCAAGGTGCCGTCTACCAGGTGATCCGGACGCCAGCGCTTGTCACCGTGGCGCTCCATATAATCAAGTTCGCCATGAAACCCAGCATCCAGCCAGCTGCGATAGCGTTCTATGTGCTCGCCGAGGTCGGTATCGGTGATGCCGACTTGCTGAAATCCGAGTTGTGCAGCCTGATCAACGATACGGGCCTTCAGGGCTTTGGCTTGTTGCTCATTTAGGGGGCTTTGCAGGCTCATGCTTTTCGTGAATACTCTGGATTGTTTTGCTATGCTTTACAGTGGACTACAGGTTTTTCTTGACGAATTTTCTAGCTGTAGACTATTTTTTCCGACATGTGTTGATTTCAGCGGGAGCTATCCGCTGAAGGATAAGGTTTATCCACCTCCTATAAGCAACGACAGGCAGCGACAGTCAGCGATGACGTGTAACGAGACTTGTATTGATGCTGCAAAGTTTGAGGTGCATGAGTCTCCAATGTTTAAGGGTAAGGGTTTGACCACAACCTATTGTATCGAACTGAATGACGAAAACGATACCTTGAAATGCGGGCGTCAACTGGCCCATGCCCTGGAAGCGAGCGGAGAGAAGCTGGCTGTTGTGTATCTGTCAGGGGACCTGGGTGCCGGAAAAACTACGATGACGCGTGGCATTCTGGCGGGCATGGGATACCACGGCAAAGTGAAGAGTCCGACTTACACGCTGGTTGAGGATTACAAGCTGGACGTCTGTACTGTGTATCACTTTGATCTCTATCGCCTTGGCGACCCGGAAGAACTCGAGTTTATGGGGATTCGAGATTTCTTTTCGTTGGAAGGCTCAGAGGGTAAGAAGATCGTTTGTGTGGTGGAGTGGCCTGAACGTGGTGGCGCAATTTTACCAAAGCCTGATGTTGATCTGGTCTTGAGTGTTCAGGGTAGCGGGCGTCTGGCCCGAATCGAGGTAATCAATCCCAAACTGGAAGCGGATTGGTGAAGCTTAAGAAGTCGATACGGATGTATCGATCTGTGTTGAATGAACTGTGTTTGACTAATGGTATGAGAGTATGAAGTCGTATTGGGTAAAAAGCCTTGGCGTTTTGCTGTCTATTCTATCTACCATCGCATTGGGTAAAGGGGCCGAAGTCACGAACGCCCGATTGTGGGATGCGCCGGATCACTCACGCCTGGTGCTCGAACTTAGTGATGCCGTTGAACACAAAATTATGATGCTGGGGAATCCCGATCGACTGGTGCTGGATATTGAGAATGCGAAGCAGGATACGCGTTTTGATAATCTGGCTCTCGAAAAATCGCCCATCAAACGTATTCGCAGTGCCCGCCGCAATGATAATGATCTGCGCATTGTCCTGGATCTGAAAGAAAAAGCACGCCCCAAGAGTTTTGTCCTCAAGCCGAATGAGCAGTATGGCGACCGACTGGTTGTCGATATCTATACCGAGTCTTCCGGAACCAAGGCAGCAAAGCCCGCCAGGCAGTTGGATCTTTCCGGCGGTATGCGAGACATCGTTGTGGTGATTGATCCCGGGCATGGTGGTGAGGATCCCGGTGCGATTGGGCCGGGTCGGAATCTCGAAAAAGATGTGGTTCTTGCCATCTCCAAAGAGCTGGAGAAGCTGATCGATAGTCAAAAAGGTTTTCGGGCTCATTTGACGCGAAGCAGTGACTACTACATTGGTCTGCGCAAACGAACCGCGATTGCACGTGAACGCAATGCTGACTTGCTGATATCAGTCCATGCCGATGCCTTTATCAAAGCACAGGCCAATGGTGCATCCGTTTATGCCTTGTCGAACCGCGGCTCCACCAGTGAAACAGCCCGCTGGTTGGCACAAAAGGAAAATGCTGCCGACCTGATTGGTGGTGTGGGTGGCGTTAGTCTTGAAGACAAGGATGACGTTCTGGCCGGTGTGTTATTGGATCTCTCATCCACAGCAAGTCTGAAGGCCAGTCTGGGTGTCGGTGATCATGTGCTGCGGTCGCTGGGCCGAGTATCCCGCTTACATAAACGAAATGTGCAGCAAGCGGGTTTTGTGGTCTTGAAGTCGCCTGATATTCCTTCGATTTTGGTCGAAACGGGGTTCATCTCCAACCCGGCGGAATCCCGTCGTTTGAGTACCCGTAAATATCAACAGAAAATTGCCAAGTCCATAGCGCGGGGCGTGGGTGACTTCTTTGAGAAAGCGCCGCCGCCTGGCAGCTATATTGCCGGGCGTCAGCAGGGTCATGGCACAGGTCACCGGGACTACACGGTGCAAAGGGGCGATACCCTGTCTCACATAGCCATGAAAAATTCCGTTAGCATCAAGGACCTTCGTGACATCAATGGCTTGCGCTCTGATCGCCTCAAGGTTGGGCAGCGCCTGCGCGTGCCGGCATCCTGAGGCTTTCAGGGCGAGCTGAACGTACCTTCCTCTAAACTGACTTTTCCAGCTGTCGGGCTTGCGATAAGGCTTGGGCTCCACCAGAATAGTCGTGTTCTTTCCACTGGCCATGCAGCGACGATTGTCATGACATGGTCGGTATATATTCTGATTACAAAACTCTCGCAGCCTCTCAAGTTATGTCTCGAATTCACAAGCTTTCACCCCGTCTTGCCAACCAGATTGCCGCAGGCGAGGTGGTTGAACGTCCTGCTTCAGTTGTAAAAGAATTGCTCGAAAATGCATTGGATGCGGGGGCTCACCGCATCGCTGTGCAGGCGGATGCCGGTGGAGTGAAACGCATCCAGGTTCGGGATGACGGGCATGGTATGGATAAAGAAGATCTGCCGCTATCTCTGAGCCGTCATGCGACCAGTAAGATCGACACCCTGGATGATCTGGAAGCCGTCGCAACTCTGGGTTTTCGGGGTGAGGCGCTGGCGAGTATCAGCTCTGTCTCCCGTCTGCTGTTGAGTTCGCGCACCGAGGCTGCGGATCAGGGCTGGCAGGTGCAGGCTGAAGGCCGGGATATGGAAGCGAAACTCAGCCCCGTTGCCCACAACAGGGGGACCACGGTTGAAGTCCGTGATCTGTTCTTCAATACGCCGGCACGGCGAAAATTTCTGCGCACCGAGAAAACCGAATTTAATCACCTGGAAGAAGTGGTAAAACGGCAGGCATTGAGCCGTTTCGATGTCAGTTTTGAGCTGGGCCACAACGGCAAAACGGTACACAGCTTGCGCGCTGCCCCGGCCCTTAGAGACAAGGAGCAGCGGGTGGCCAGTCTCTGTGGGCGTCCCTTCATGGAGAACGCGGTGCAGATTGATGTGGAAGCCTCTGGTCTGAAATTATGGGGCTGGGTGGCCTTGCCTACTTTTTCCCGAAGTCAGGCGGATTTGCAATATTTCTATGTGAACGGACGAGTCATTAGGGATCGACTGGTGAGCCATGCGGTGAAGCAGGCCTATCGTGACGTGCTGTATCACGGACGTCATCCTGCCTTTGTGCTGTATCTGGAGTTGGATCCGGCGCTTGTAGATGTGAATGTACACCCCACCAAACACGAAGTCCGCTTCCGAGACGGCAGGTTAGTACACGATTTTATCTTCAGAAGTCTCCACAAGGCATTGGCCGATGTGCGCCCCAGTGATTCCAGTGGGGCCATTGCGATGCCGGCCATGGAGTCGGCTATGGAAACAGCGCTGGAAAACGAGCCGGGGAGTGGTATGCGTACTTCGGTGCAGGCCACGTTCGGGACCCAGTCAGCGATGCCTCTTCGGCCCGCTTCCGGTGAGGTGCGTGAACAGATGCAGCACTATCAGGCTTTGCATCCCCAATCCCCTGGTGCCACAGGCGCTGTGGAGTCAATGGGACGGGAACCGGCTCAGTCGCAGGTCGTTGCAAATGTGATGGCGGCGATGGCGAATCAGAATGATACTGGAACCGACAGTGATAGCCATCCATTGGGATACGCCATCGCGCAGCTGCATGGCATCTATATTCTTGCGCAAAACGCATCGGGGCTGGTGGTCGTCGATATGCATGCAGCCCATGAGCGCATCACCTATGAACGCATGAAGACAGCGTTCTATGCTTCGGGTATTCAGTCTCAGCCTTTATTGGTCCCCATGAGTCTTGCGGTCAGTCAGAAAGAAGCCAATGTTGCAGAGGAGTGTGGTGAAGAATTGATGCGCTTCGGTTTGCGTTTGGAGCGCTCGGGGCCGGAAAGTGTGGTGGTCCGACAGGTGCCAGTGTTGCTACAGCATGTGGACGTCGCTTTGCTGATTCGTGATCTACTCAGCGATATGATTGAGCACGGCTATTCCGATCAACTGGAAGCGCGGGCGAACGAATTGATGTCGTCAATTGCCTGCCATGGTTCCGTGCGTGCGAACCGTCAGCTGACGATTCCGGAAATGAATGCCTTGCTGCGTGACATGGAGGCAACCGAACGCAGTGGCCAGTGCAATCATGGCCGCCCGACCTGGACTGCTCTATCTATGTCGGAACTGGATAAATTGTTTTTGCGGGGACGCTGATGGTTCCCAACCCCCCCCATGGAGAACAACCTCTGGCGATTTGTCTGATGGGGCCTACTGCATCGGGTAAGACTGATCTTGCCGTCGATCTGGTTCGACACCTTCCCTGTGACATTATCAGTGTGGATTCGGCCCTGATATACAAGGACATGGATATTGGAACCGCCAAACCCGATCGTAAAACACTGGAGCAGGCCCCCCACAGACTGATTGACTTTCTCGATCCCTCGGAGAGCTACTCTGTCGCCCGTTTTTATCAGGATGCTTTGCGGGAAATGCAGGCGATCAATGAGGCGGGTCGAATACCGTTACTTGTCGGCGGCACCATGATGTACTTTCGCATTCTACGGGACGGTATTGCGGCCATGCCGTCCGCCGACGAGGCGGTGCGCGAGGCCATTAATAACGATGCTCTGGCACACGGCTGGTCGTATGTTCACAAGCAGTTGGCAGAGGTGGATCCTGACGCTGCCAGGAGAATAAAACCCAGCGATCCACAGCGCCTGCAGCGCGCGCTCGAAGTGTATCGTGTCAGCGGCCGGACCTTAACCGAACTATGGGCGGAGCAGGCGAAGGGTAAAGTGGACGTTTCTAAAAAAATGGAAACTGGAAAAGCAGCCAAAGCTGATTACACTAATCTGGATGTGGGTCTTCCGCCTGTTCCATTCCGTTTGTTGAGTCTGGCTATAGCTCCGGCAACCCGATCCGACTTGCATGAACGCATCGCTTTGCGCTTTCGCCAAATGCTGGACGCGGATTTTGTTGCGGAGGTTGAAGCTTTATATCAGCGCGGAGATCTCAGTCTGGAACTTCCGTCCATGCGCTGTGTCGGATATCGACAGGTTTGGGATTACCTGGAAGGGCGATTGAATTATGAAGAAATGATTGAGCGCGGTATTATTGCCACGAGGCAGCTGGCGAAACGTCAGTTAACCTGGCTCAGATCATGGCCTAACGTGCACTGGCTACAAACAGGCGACGCAAATAATTTAGATAACGCATTGAAATATGTTAAAAAAGCCATATCTAATGGCGCATAACACTTCAGCAGATTTTAACAATACATAATTACGATACTATTTAAGTACCAGGAGATAACAAGATGTCCAAGGGCCATTCACTTCAAGACCCCTATTTGAACGCACTGCGAAAAGAGCGAGTCCCCGTATCCATCTTTCTCGTGAATGGAATTAAACTACAGGGCCAGATCGAATCCTTTGACCAATTCGTCATTTTGCTGAAAAACACTGTTAGCCAGATGGTATACAAGCACGCCATTTCGACCGTTGTACCTGCTCGCAATGTCAGAATAACATCGCCAAGCGATGAACAGGACGGCAATAGCTAGACAAGGCGTGTGTAATTATTTTGTTTCCGCAGTTTTTGGCCATCCAGTCTCCCTGAGTATTCGAAGTGTTTGAACGTCCCGATACCGGGGAGCGGGCGGTCCTGGTCCATATTGATTTCAGCGCTGAAGCAGAGCGCGAAGATTCGGAAGAATTCAAGGAGCTGGTACGTTCCGCCGGGGTTGAATCCGTCGCGTTGATTAGCGGATCCCGCCATCAACCCAGTCCAAAGTATTTTGTTGGCAGTGGTAAACTCGAAGAAATCGAGGACGCCAAAGTTGCCAATGAAGCCGATGTAATTCTGTTTAATCATGCCTTGTCGCCCAGCCAACAGCGCAATATCGAGGCAAAGCTGAAATGCCGGGTGATTGATCGTACAGGTGTGATTCTCGATATTTTTGCCCAGCGAGCGCGTACCCACGAGGGTAAGCTGCAGGTTGAATTGGCCCAGCTTGAGTACATGTCGACACGACTGATTCGCGGCTGGACTCATCTGGAACGACAGAAGGGTGGTATTGGCTTGCGAGGGCCCGGTGAAACCCAGCTGGAAACCGACCGTCGACTGCTGCGCGCGCGCATCAAATCCATCAAAGCGCGTTTGGAAAAGGTTCGAAAACAGCGTGATCAGGGCAGGCGCGCGCGAACGCGTGCAGAAATTCCCACTATCTCTCTGGTGGGTTATACCAATGCCGGAAAATCCACTCTGTTCAATCGTGTCACCGAGTCGGGTGTGTATGCCGCTGACCAGCTCTTTGCGACGCTTGACCCAACCCTGAGGCGTCTGGATTTACCGGATATCGGTCGGACAATTCTCGTCGATACGGTGGGCTTTATTCGTCATTTGCCGCACAAGCTTGTGGACGCTTTTCGGGCTACGCTCGAAGAGACCTGCAATGCCACCCTGTTGTTGCATGTGATTGATTGTCACGACGAAAACCGTATGGACAATATTGAGCAGGTCGAGTCGGTTCTGGAAGAAATTGGCGCCCACGAAATTCCGGTATTGAAAGTCTATAACAAGCTTGATCTGCAGCCGGAGAAATCACCACGCATCGATCGGGATGAAAATGGTAAACCAGAACGCGTATGGGTGTCGGCGCAAACAGGAGAGGGGCTCGAGCTTCTCTTTGACGCCATTTCCGAGTTGCTGGGAGAGGAGGTTGTTCACCATCGACTGTTGATTCAACCTGATCAGGGAAAATTGCGAGCTCTGTTCTATGGCTCTTCTGCGGTGCTGAACGAGTCAAGCGCTGAGGACGGTAGTGCTTGTCTGGAGCTGCGCATGCAGAGAGCGGATTTCGAAAAGCTGTTGCGCCAGGCGGGTGTTAAGGAATCAGAGCTGGTTTTTGAAGGTTAGTAAAAGGTTCTATTCGCAGGGATACGAGTCCCATTTGCTCTCTTCAAAGGGTCAGGCCGAAGATATAGACAACCTGCGCCGCGCCGGCCAGAGCACCGAGAATCCCGCCGATCACAATCAATTTGATTTCGTCCTCCTGAAAGCAGGGGCGCAACAAATCCTGAAACTCTTCCGAAGGCAAGGCGCGCATGCGACTCGCCATGATCTCCTGGACTTTCTCCGCTCGCTCCCTGTTGAACAAGGGGTCTTTCAGGGTCTCTCGGGAGAGATCCAGGGCTTTCATGCCCGTATCCTGCTTAAGGTCTGCAAAGGCTTTTGGGCCCATGGCGATTTGTGTCAGCGGCCTGACGACACCCGCCACTTCGTCGACCAGGCCTTCGAAGTGAGATTGAACGATAGCGCGCGTGCGCGCGGCTTGCGGGCCGGTTAGCATGGCCTGAACGATGGCGTCTACTGTGAGAATGTCCGTGGTGATAATGCGGCAGAAAGACTCGGATACAGCCTGTTGACGCTTGAGGAACAAACCATGCAAAGTGAAAGGGCCTACTTTGTGAGGTGTCACCGGACGGAAAATCATATTCAGGGCCACCCAGTTTGTCGCCCATCCCACTAGAAAACCGCAAATTGGCAGAATCAGAGGCTGTGGCAACAGTGTCCACAGTATCAGCTGGGGAATACCGAACAGGGCGCCGAACCACAAGCCGCTCTTGACGATAAAGCGAAACTCTTCGGCACCACATTCCAGAAAAATACGATTGAGAAGGGTTTTATTCTCTTCCAGCTTATCGGTCACCATTTTTTTCAGGTCAAACAGTGAGTCAATTTTGGGTCCGATATCGGCCACTAGGTCATCCATGACTTTTGGCAACTGCGCTTCTACACGTTGATACGCGAGTTGTTTGATGCTTGCCGGCAGATTTTGCCAAAGTGTGCGATGCCGCTTCAGCATGATTTCATCAACCAGCTCGGGTACACGCGGCTGGATTTCATTCATAATGTGCTCGCCGATGACCTCAGGGTCCATCTGCTCAACAATCTCGCTCACGGTGCCTAGCTTCGACAAGGTCGAGTCGACGCTGATCTCGGCCATTTTGCGCGCTTTGGAAGGAATGATGCCTTGCCAGCCAAAAAAGGGCGGCAGACCAACAAACTTGAGCGGATAAAAGGTCAGTTTGATCGCCAGCCAGTTGGTTATCCAGCCAACCAGTCCTGCGATCAAGGGAATGCTAATGAGTTTGGCTGCATCGATCAGGCTGCTGGCGTCCATTCAGACGGATTCCCTTTCACGGAGTTTAGTGAGGTGTGTTCAGACATTCTTGTACAGAACAAACTTTACGTCCTGCAGGTGTCGCATTAGCGGCATTTTGCTAGATTAATGTGTTTAGAACAATTCTTTGCGTAGCGGGAAGATGTAAATGGCCAGACCAAAGCCCAACCCTGATGATATTTGTCCTCTTATTATTGAACAGGCAGTCAAACTGATTCAGGAGCGGGGCTTTGATAACCTGACCATGAAGGCTCTGGCCGTGGAGTGCGGCATGTCGGTTGGAAAGCTCTACCATTTTTTTCCCAGCAAGGATGATTTGTTTCTGCAACTCGAGATCGAATATTTTGACGGGTTTCGGATGGCGCTTGAAGATCGTTTTCCGAGCGAAGATGACTGGACGGTTAGTCAATTTCGTCATTTTCTGCAGGGCTACTATGACTATGCCACCAGTCATTTTGATCTCTACCAGTTAGTCACCAGTCCACCCAAAGTCTATACCCATTACATTGGTACGGGTTCGGAGAATCTCGCCAGGGAAGAGCTCTCCTCAGCGTTAAAAGTGATCAGCTTTGTTCGTCATACCTTCAAACGCACCCTTGCAAGTGCGGGAGTATTTTTGGATGCGGAAAGTTTGCAGCGACGTTTCCTGATGCTGGTGAACGCTGTGCATGGCTTGATCATGATGAGTCGTTCTGCTGCCTGGCCCTATATCAGTGTTCAGGTTGAAAATGAGTCGGATCTTGGCAGGAATGAAAAAGATCTGGCAGAGATTGTAGGTGAGCAGCTGGATCTGTTGCTGAAAACAATATGCCGGGAATAGTGCATCACAGGGCGTTGTTATTTTAAATGAATGGTGGTTCAATTAAATGTGGATGACTGAATGATCCATTTACCATTGCTTGATTAACGCTAACGAGGAGGTGCTGCCCCATGAACAGTCCGGTTCATATTCCGTTTCAGGTTACCGGTGACGAAGAGTTGGAAAAGCTGGGAATACGCAGCTTGGCCGAGATGGACATTGCGCGTCAGCATCCCTTGCCAACACAGCGTCTGGAACGCGCCCGCAGGGCCGCGCAGGAATTTCGCGATACCATGCTGTCTGACGATGCTGACGTTGTGTTCTACCGCAGCATCAACCTGATTCGCGCGCCGTATCCCACCAAGTATGGTTTGCTGAATGCCAATACGGTGAAATCTCCCTTTATGCATATTCTCAACCGGCTCTTTGTTATCCAGTACAAGAGTGGAGATGCAATCAAAACCTTGCTGTTTTCACCGTCGGATTTTGAGGCGAACCTGGAAACGCCCTTTTTTAAGCGGATGACGCAGAAGTATGGACGTTTGTCTCCTCTGGTCAGTGCGTTTCTTGCACCTGTTGAAAATACCGTTGAACAAGCCTTGGCTCTGTGCGGGATTGAACCGGAGCAGGTCGACTTTA
The DNA here is from genome assembly GCA_965230795.1 of Oleiphilaceae bacterium. Lineage (GTDB taxonomy): Bacteria > Pseudomonadota > Gammaproteobacteria > Pseudomonadales > Oleiphilaceae > PZPK01. The sequence continues at coordinate 1,801,236 of OZ246020.1, forward strand.
TTTCCTACGATCATCTTCATACCCAGGATATTCGCAAATGGATGGGTGACGATTCTGAACCCGGTTACTTTCCCAATGCCAAGCTTCTGGTGATGAAACAAGAATGGGATTCGACCACCGCGTTGCTGCCGCAACAGCGGGACTGGTATTGCCCGGATGGCATTCAGGGTGTGCCGGATGATCGGGTGATTTTGCTGGATTCAAGTATTCGCCTGGGTGAGGGTGTAGCCCTGGTGCGGACACCGGGGCATACCGAAGGTAATCATTCTCTGGTCGCCAAAACGTCAAAGGGATTGTTGGTGACAAGTGAGAATGGTGTATCCGCAGACAGTTATTCACCATTGAATTCCGCCATTCCCGGTGTACGCGACTATGCGCGCGCCACGGGCATGGAAGTGATCCTGAATGGAAATACCTTGGAAAACTCTCTGGATCAGTACATTTCCATGGTGATGGAAAAGACCATTGCCGGCCCTTGCACTGACAATCCGGATTTCTTCAACTTTGTGCCATCCTCTGAACTGACAGCTTACTGGGGCTTTCCTGGGCTGAAACCGACTTTCAGCTTTGGAGAGTTGGAGTTTGGCCAGGTTCAGGTCCAGGCGTCTCAGTAATCAGCATACAGTAGAGGGAGAAAGTTATGTCCAAGGTCGTGTTTATCACCGGCAGCGCAAGTGGCGTGGGTCGGCATTTAACCGGGCGTTTTGTACAGCAGGGCTATCATGTTCTGGCTACGGATATCAATATTTCCGGCCTGAAGGCCGTAGCCAAAGAGGATGGGTGGCTGCAGGACAGTGTGTGGTTGCGCAAACTCGATATCACTCAGAAGTCCCAATGGCGGAAGCTGTTTGCTGAGTTGTTGGAAAAGTGGGGGCGACTGGATGTGATGTGTAATGTCGCAGCATATCTAAAGCCCGGGCGGATTCATCAAACGGAAACAGAGGAAGTGGACCGTCATCTGGATATCAATATCAAGGGATTGATATATGGCAGCAAGTTCGCTGCTGAAGCCATGGTGAAACAGGCTGAGGGACTGATTATCAATATTGCTTCGCTGGCAGGTGTTGCGCCGATTCCGGGAATTTCGCTTTACAGTACCACCAAGTTTGCGGTGCGTGGCTTTTCCCTCGCGCTGGCGCAGGAGTTGCAACCCTTTCATGTGGATGTTTCGGTGATTTGCCCCGATGCCATCGAGACACCGATGCTCGATCTGCAGGAGGACTATGAAGAGGCTTCGCTTACTTTTTCTGGCGCGCACACCTTGACGGTCAAAGATATTGGTGACGCTGTGTTCAATCGCGTGCTTACGAAACGTCCCGTTGAGGTTCTGATCCCCTCTTACAGAGGCTGGCTTGCAAAACTGGGGAATACCGTCCCGGGCGTGTCCTTCATGCTCAGCGATTATCTCGGCAAGGTGGGGGCAGAGCGCCAACGTAGACGTCGGCAAGGCAAAGTTGCCAGATCAGGCTAATCTATGAAGATAGCTACTATAAATTTCATATCGATATTCACTAAGCAGAGTTACATCCAAGCGAATTGCCATGCCGAATGCTGACACGCCACAACATGATATCCATCACTCCCTCGACACTCTCCCGGAGCCTGTCCTGATTACCGGTGCGGCGGGTTTTATTGGTCGCCACCTGATGAAAAGATTGCTGGATACGGGCAAACGTATTATTGCCTTTGATGTGATTCCCTGTCCTGAATCGCTCGTTGATGAAGACAAGGTTTGCTGGATCAAGGGAGATATTACTTCGCCTGAGCAGGTTGAGCAGGCGGCGCAGGATTGCGGTTTGATATTTCATCTGGCGGCCGTGGTTGGGGATTGGGGCAGTGAAAGTTCGCATCGGCTGGTTACGGTTGAGGGAACCCGCCATGTCTTTGATGCGGCGCTCAAGCAAAAGCGGCGACCACGGATTGTGTTGGCCTCCAGCATCGTGGTGTATGGTGATCAGATTAATCAAAAGGTCTGTCACGAAGGGGTTCCCCATGGGAAAACCTTCGGTCCCTACTCTGAAAGCAAGCAGGCACAGGAGCGTATGGCGCAGCAGTATCTGCAGCGAGGCCTGGATATTCGTATTGTCAGACCTGCCAATGTGTATGGCGCCGGATCGAAGCCCTGGGTCGAAGAGCTATGTATCGAACTTAAGCGCGGTGTTCCCGTGTTAATAGGTGGAGGTGACTTTGATGCCGGCCTGGTACATGTGAACAATGTTGTTGAAGTCATGCTTCTCGCCGCAGTTAATTCCCAGGCGCGAGGGCAGATTTATAACGCCGCGGATGAGAATGGGATTACCTGGAAAAAGTATATGGGAGATTTGGCCAAGATCTGCGGTGCGCCCAAGCCGAGATCAATCCCGCGATTGGCAGCGCGTTATCTGGCAGTCGCCGGTGAACGGACCTTTCGTTTGCTGCGCAGTGATACGCGTCCGCCGATCACGCGAGAGGCATTTAATCTGGTCGGCTCAGAGCATCATATCGATATGATGAAAACCCGGCGTGAGCTGGGCTATGAACCTGTGACTTCCTATGAGTCAGGTATTGCCGAAGTGCGGGAGTATCTGCACGATTGAATCCAATGGATTCGCCGAAATGGCTTAGGAGGCAGTCATGACTGATCAGGGTTCATTGTATTCCTGGCATCAAGCAGATTTACATGCCCCATCCTGCAGACATTCTATATTTCCAGAATTCCCTTGCTGTCGCATGGTAACAACAATAATATGTGGCCCTTGCAAAGAGGGCGATCGTCTCCATCTAAGCATGAGTGACTGATAGCGCGGAATGGCTTTGGTCGGTTGTGGTAAATCTTCGAGCGATGAACCGTCCCGATATCCGATGCGTATGAATATCGTCAGGCGCCAACAATGTCTTGGCCGGATGAGTCACTTTGCGACATTCTCAAAAGAATCCAATTACATTAAACGGGGTAGTCTATGGCCTGGAACGAGCCGGGTGGTAACCGAAACGATAATGATCCTTGGGGTAATAATGGCAAGAATCAGGGACCACCAGATCTGGATGAAGCCATTAAACAAATGATGAACAAGATCAATGGACTGTTTGGTTCCGGTGGCGGAAAAGGCGGTTCAGGTGGTTCCGGTAGCCAGGGCAGCGGCGGGGTCATATCACTGGTACTGGTGTTGGCTGTCATCTTTCTGGTGTGGAAATCTGTTTACACCATAGACGAACAGCAACGGGGTGTTGTCCTGCAATTGGGCAAATACAGTCGTACCCTGGATCCTGGTTTGCGCTTTGTCATTCCTTTGGTTGAAAAAGTCATTCCCGTTAATGTCACCAACGTTCGAAACGCCGAACTGCAACAGGAAATGCTGACTCAGGACGAAAACGTGGTTGAAGTCGAGCTGAACGTTCAATACACCGTTTCTGATCCGGTCAATTTTGCTCTGAGGGTTGAAGATCCCGAGCGTAGCCTGCGTCATGCGGCGGAATCTGCTCTGCGACACGAAGTCGGTAGTACCAATCTAAACCCGATCATGACAGATGGTCGTGCCGTGCTGGCTTTGAATGTCAGGACACGACTTCAGGACTACATGAATCTCTACAACACAGGTATTAACGTCAATATCGTCAACATTAAGGAGGCACGAGCACCGTCAGCGGTACAGGCTGCCTTTGATGATGTACAGAAAGCGAACCTGGACAAGGAGCGTTTCGTCAACGAAGCAGAAGCCTACGCCAACACGATTGTTCCCGAGGCAAGGGGCCGTGCCCAACGGATGCTTGAAGAGGCCAACGCCTACAAAGATCAGGTCATCGCCCAGGCCCAAGGTGAAGCGGAACGTTTCGAAAAGCTTTTGGTGGAGTATCAAAAGGCGCCAAAAGTCACGCGCGAGCGCTTATATCTGGACGCCTTGTCCTCCGTTTACAGCAACAGCAGCAAAGTGCTGGTTGACGTGGAAGGTGGCAATAACATGATGTATTTGCCTTTGGATAAATTGGTGAGCGGCGCCAGCTCGGCCCCAGCCCGGAGCGGTGATCGGGAACAATCGGTTTCTGATATCGCTGATCAGGTCATAGAAGAATTGCGGTCTCGCAATAATCGAAACGTGCGGGAGGGTCGTTAAATGTCTAAAGCATCACTTGCAACCATCATTATTTTATTGGTTGGTATCGCTGTCATTTCCTCTTCTATCTACGTGGTAGACGAGCGTGAAGTGGCAATCAAACTCCAGTTCGGTGAGATCGTTGAATCGGATATCGGTCCCGGGCTGCATTTCAAAGTGCCGTTCTTTCAGAACGTAAGAAAGTTTGATCAGCGCATACTGACTCTGGACTCCAGGCCAGAACGTTTTCTGACCGTCGGCAAGAAATTCGTTATTGTTGACTCGTTCATCAAATGGCGAATCGAAGACGTGCGAGCGTACTACAAGGCCACTGCTGGTAATCGCTGGCAGGCAACCACTTTGCTTTCCAACTCAACCAACAAGGGCCTGCGTGACGAATTTGCCGCCCGCAGTCTGACAGAGGTGGTGTCGGGAGAGCGGGATGAGCTAATGAGCGATATCACCGAAACCCTTAACAAGCAGACGCTGACAGAGTTCGGTATTCGCGTGCTGGATGTTCGGGTGAAAGGTATCGATCTTCCCGAAGATCTGAGTAAAAACGTCTATCGCCGAATGTCTACCGAGCGTGAGCGGGAAGCCCGTGAAACTCGCTCGCAGGGTAAAGAGCTCGCAGAAGGTATTCGCGCAGACGCCGATCGTCAGCAAACAGTGATCGAAGCAGAGGCCTACCGCGATGCTGAAAAAATTCGTGGTGAAGGGGATGCCCTGGCTGCGAGCATCTATGCCAGTGCTTTCAACAAGGATCCTGAGTTTTATGCCTTTACGCGAAGCTTGAAAGCTTACACCGAGACGTTCTCAGGCAAGGATGACGTGCTGCTGTTGAAGCCGGATAGTGACTTCTTCAAATACATGAAGCAGGCAACACAAAACTGACTGTTAGGAGGCCCTGTAAAAACGTTGCGAGAGCAGCTTAGACAAGGCAAAACTTCATGAAAAAGCGTAGTGTATAGGTGATACATGAGCATTTTGAGTGAATTTTTAGCGCGGTATAAGCAATCGCAGTAGGTTTTACACAGCCTCGTTAGGGCGGTCTTTCGATCGCCTGTCTCTGGCTGATAGCTGGGTCGATATTGCCGGGCTATCGGCAACTTCCTCTTGTGATCGCAACGCTTGGCGATCTTTCCGTAAAAACCGGTTTTTTTGTCCTCTATAAAGCGTTAAAATCGCGAACCTTTGGCCGGGCTCTATACGAAGAGCGCTCTTCAATGCTGAATGTATGATTGGCAGACAGGGCCGGGGTTCGGCTGATTGATCACCATGCGGTTTGAATGCGATGAGCGACGGAATTGATGTGGCATGATCTGTTAACGGCGTTTTGCCTGATGCTGATACTGGAGGGGATTTTTCCTTTTCTGAATCCCAAAGGTTGGCAAAAGGTCATGCAAAGTATCAGTGAGTACAGTGGTGGTCAGATTCGCATGCTGGGATTGGCCAGTATGATACTGGGCCTGATTGCCCTCTATTTGATTAAGTGATTTCAGGTCGATGATTCGGACCTGGAATATTCTGACACCTTATCCAAGATGTAGGTTTTTATGAGTATATCGAATCGCTGGTTGCTGCCTGATGGTGTCGATGAGCTACTGCCGCCGGAGGCATGGTCGGTCGAACTCATGCGTCGTGCAATGCTGGATTTGTATGACAGCTATGGCTACCAGCTTGTTACTCCCCCCCTCATTGAATACCTCGAATCCCTGTTAACAGGTACCGGAAATAATCTCGATCTGCAGACCTTTAAACTCACTGACCAGCTGACTGGCCGCATGATGGGGGTTCGAGCCGATATCACCCCTCAAGTGGCTAGGATTGATTCACATCTGCTGAAAGCCAAAGGTGTTAACCGTCTGTGCTACGTAGATACGGTTTTACATACCCGACCTGCACATATGCTGACGAATCGAAGCCCGATACAAATAGGTTGTGAGTTATTCGGAGAAGCCGGTGCCGCAGCGGATATGGAAATCATTTCTTTGATGGTCGAGAGCATGCGCCTTGCCGGGGTTGGTGCTTTGCATATTGATTTGGCTCATGTAGGCATTTACCGGGGGCTGGTTGAAGCCGCGGGCTGCAAATCTGACTACGAATCGCGCTTACTGGACGCGTTGAGTCGCAAGTCTATTCCAGAGCTGGACCAGATGGTTGAAAGTGCTGGCACCAAGGCCAATGTGATCGCGGTCATTCGAGATATCGCCAACCTGAGTGGAGGCGTGGACGCGCTGGATCATATACGAAACAGTCTGGCCAAGCTGGATAGTACGCCGGGCAGTGCCATTCAGGCGGTCGACGAGTTGAAGGCCATTTCAAACAGTATCCAGCAGCGTTTCCCCGATGTGGAGATTGGTTTCGATTTCTGCGAACTGCGCGGCTACAACTACCACACCGGTATCATGTTCGCCGCGTATACACCCGGGTATGGTTATGCTCTGGCCAAGGGTGGACGCTATGATGATATTGGTAAAGACTTCGGTGAACCCAGACCGGCTACCGGATTCAGTGCTGATCTGAAAACCCTGGTGCGTCTGGTTTGCAATCCTCAGCAAAGCCAGCGAGGTGGGATACTGGCTCCTGCAGATGATTCACCTGAACTGATGCAAGCGATATCGGAGCTGCGCAAAAACGAACGGGTGATTCAGAAACTGAATGACGATGATGGTCAAAGCTATTCGAATTGTGATCGCCAGCTTGTCTTGAAAGCAGGTAAATGGGTGGTCGATCCACGGTAATTGAGGACAGTGATCAGCTGTCTGGAGTTTTAGGGTCCTCACGGACTTGAATTAAGAGAAGAAACATTATGGGCAAAAACGTTGTCATTTTGGGAACCCAGTGGGGGGACGAAGGCAAAGGTAAAATTGTTGACCTGCTGACGGATCAGGTAGCGGCGGTGGCTCGCTTTCAGGGCGGTCACAATGCAGGACATACGCTGGTCATCGATGGTGAGAAGACCGTACTACACCTGATTCCTTCGGGCATCTTGCGTGACAAAGTTGAGTGCCTGATCGGCAACGGTGTGGTGCTGGCGCCTGACGCTCTGTTGAAAGAGATGAAGGAACTGGAAGACAAGGGTGTTCCGGTTCGCGAACGATTGAAATTGAGTTTGGCGTGCCCATTGATTCTGCCATATCACGTCGCGCTGGATCAGGCCCGGGAACTGGCCAAGGGTGACCAGAAAATTGGTACGACAGGGCGGGGAATTGGTCCGGCTTATGAAGACAAGGTGTCGCGCCGTGGGCTGCGGTTGGGCGACCTGGCTTGCCCGGAAAGTTTTGCGGTCAAGCTCAAGGAAGTGATGGATTATCACAATTTTGTGTTGCAGAACTATTACAAAGTCGACCCCATCGATTATCAGAAAACCCTGGATGAAACGCTGGCTATGGCTGAAGTACTTTTGCCTATGGCCATTGATGTGACGGATGCTCTGCACGTCTATCGCAAGGCGGGAGAGAATATTCTCTTCGAAGGCGCTCAAGGATCCTTGCTCGATATTGACCACGGTACGTATCCCTTCGTGACGTCCTCCAATACCACTGCCGGTGGCACGGCGACTGGCAGCGGCTTTGGTCCTCTGTATCTGGATTATGTGTTGGGTATTACCAAAGCCTATACCACCCGTGTTGGTTCCGGCCCGTTCCCAACAGAACTCTTTGATGCCCAGGGTCGTCATCTTGCTGACCGTGGACATGAGTTTGGTGCGACGACAGGTCGTCCGCGTCGCTGTGGCTGGTTTGACGCGGTTGGTCTGCGTCATGCGATTCAGATCAACAGTGTATCGGGCATTTGCCTGACAAAACTGGATGTTTTGGATGGCCTGGAAACCATTCAGGTATGCGTGGGTTACCGAACCAAAAATGGTCATGAAATATCCCGCCCGCCGCTTGACGGAAGAGGTTATGAAGATCTCGAACCGGTTTTTGAAACCTTGCCGGGCTGGAAAGAAAGTACGCTGGGTGCGAAGACCCTGGATGCGTTGCCGGAGAATGCACGTAGCTATATCCGTTATCTGGAAGAAAAAATCGAGGCGCCCATTGATATTATTTCAACAGGCCCTGAGCGCAACGAGACAATCGTCTTGAGGCATCCTTTTGCCTGATTTAAAACGGAATCTTCTGTTCTGATCAAAAGCCCGGCTCAATTCGAGTCGGGCTTTTTTCGTTCGGAAGATTATTTTGTGGCGACAAAGGTCGCGCGCATTGGAGCAGGGTAGCCCTCAAGGGTTTTGCTGGGATCCTCTGGATCGAGGAAATGACTGAGTGACTGAAAGCGCATCCATTCGGTCTGGCGCTGTTCTTCGAGTGTTGTCATATTGCTCTCGACACAATGGACTCCTGAGAAACCTGCGCGCCTGAGCCATAATTCCATGGTCGGTATACTGGGAATAAACCAGACATTGCGCATCATCGCATAACGATCTTCCGGTACCAGGCTGTAGCCCAGTTCTCCCTCACAAACCAGTGTTTCGAGTACCAGTTGACCGCCTTTTCTTAGCGTAGCTTTAAGTTCCAGCAGGTGATCTATCGGAGCACGCCTGTGATATAAAACACCCATGGAAAAGGTGGTATCGAATGCTTCCAGATTCGGGCTGACATCCTCTATTCTCACGGGCAATAAGTGTATTGGTTGGTTGGCACCGCAATACTTTTTAATGGCTTCGAACTGGATCAGGAACAGGTAGCTGGGGTCAATGCCGATGACCCGATGAGCACCTTCCCCCAGCATTCGCCAGCAGTGATAACCGGAGCCACAGCCCACATCCAGCACCAGACGATTATTCAATGGTTCTATATGGGGAGCGATTCGTTCCCATTTCCAGTCGGATCGCCATTCTGTATCGATGTGGATGCCAAACAGATCATAGGGGCCTTTTCGCCAGGGAATCAGCCCTCTCAGTGCCTCATCCAGTTGTTTAGACAACTCCGGCGGCAGTGCTTGATCTCTGCTTGCGCCGACTCTCGCGCTGTTGAGTTGAATGGAATCAGGAGTCATCTCTGGCAGCTGATGAAAGGCATCAAGCCAGCGCCCCATGTCGCCGTGAGGACGCTCCTCCAGTTTATGCTTGAGGAGTGGCAGCAGTGTCTTCAGCCAGGGTTTGAGGCGGCCTGCTTCCATAAACTCGAACAAGTCATCGTAGACCTTGTGATAATCGAGAGTAGTACTCATGATTTGAGGGCAATCATCGATACGAAATTGAAATTCTGGTACCAGACAAAGCTATCGCCGAAGCCGGCCTGTTCAAGACGTGCATGGTGAGTTTCCAATGTTTCTGGCAGCAGTACGTTTTCGATGGCGCTGCGCTTTTGCGCGATCTCCAGATCGCTGTAGCCATTTGCTTTTTTGAAAAGCCAGTGAAGCTTGTCCATCTGTTGCTGCTGATTTGTGTCCTCAAAGCAGACTTTTTCCGAAAGAATCAACGCGCCTCCCGGAACCATGGCATCGCATATTCGTGTCAGGAGCTCCAAGCGTTGCTCACGTTCAATGAACTGCAAGGTAAAGTTCAAGGTAACGACAGAGCAGGGAGCAAAGTCTACGGTGGCTATATCCTGACAACGAAGTTCCACGGGAGTATGCTCGTTGTCCAGCTCAATGTAATGTTCGCAGCGCTCGATCATCGCTGTTGAATTGTCGATGCCGATGAGCTTGCAGGTTTTTCCTTTGAGTCCATGACGCATGGCAAGCGTCGAGGCGCCGAGAGAGCATCCCAGATCATAACAATGCGTATTATTCTGGGCGTACTGTTCTGTGATCAGCCCGATCATCGGGATGATCGTGGTGTAGCCGGGAACTGATCTTTGGATCATGTCCGGAAACACGCGCGCGACGGCTTCATCGAATGCGAAGTCACTGACTTTGCCAAGAGGAGAGGCGTAAATGTTATCAGGTTTGTGCTTCATGGCTGCGCTCAACTGGTTTTCGGCATACTCAGGGTTGATTCTCGAGGTAACATTTCACACCCCGGTTTTTGTAGTCGACCAACAAGCCCTGCATGGCAGGATTGCCGTCTGCCTGGATAAACAGATAGCCATCGATACAGCGAGCACTTTGGCCTGAGGGTTTGCGAGAGAGCAAATACTGAGCGTTTTCCTGTTGCTCGATCAATACTGCCTTGTAGGCGCTCAGGGCATAATCGTCCTTGTTTTCGGAATGCCTGATCAGACCTTGCCACTCCAGAATAACGATGGTGAACAGCACACTGGCAAATATGGCAATGACGAGCGTGCGTTTGGAAATTGAGTCGTTGCTTGCAGTCATGGTTTGATAACAGTCGTGTCGGTCAGCGTTAATAGGGTGTGATTTTTAAAGGTGGCTCATCCAGCATTGCCAGTTGCTCACGCAATTCCAGAATATGTTGAGACCAATAGCGTTCTGTATTGAACCACGGAAAATGCATCGGAAAAGCCGGGTCGCTCCAGCGTTTTGCCAGCCAGGCCGCATAATTCATCATGCGCAGGGTTCTGAGGCTCTCAATCAATCTGAGTTGGCTTGCATCGAACTCGTAGAATTCTTCGTAGCCTTCTATAAATTCCATGAGTTGCGCACTTTGTTGATGGGCGTCTCCTGACAACAGCAGCCAGATATCCTGAATAGCCGGACCGTTGATGCAATCATCAAAATCGACGAAGTAGGCGAGATCATCGCGCCAAAGAATATTACCTAAGTGGCAGTCTCCATGAAGCCGAATTTCCGGATAGTGACAGGAAGTGAATATCTGCTGCATTTTGCTTAGAAGGTCCTGGCTCAGAGTGCCATAGGCTTCCAGTAGTGAGCTCGGGATAAAGTCATGATTCAGCAAAAACTCACGGCTGTTCAAGCCCCATTGCTCAACACTGAAACTCGGACGATGCTGAAATGGTTCAATGCTCCCCACTTGATGTAAGCGACCGATATTTCTGCCTAGTCTGAACAGGGTGTCTGGCTGATCGATTTCGGGCGCATAGCCACCTTGTCGTCGAAACAATGCAAAACGAAAGCCTTTGAATGTGTGCAGACTACGGCCTTCAAAACTGAGCGGTGGAACGACAGCAATATCCTGCTCACACAGTAGCTGAGTGAAGTGGTGCTCTTCCAGAATAGCCTCGTCGCTCCAGCGTTCGGGGCGATAAAATTTGGCGATCAGCGGCAGGTCATCTTCAATGCCCACCTGATAGACCCTGTTTTCGTAGCTATTCAGAGCCAGAATTCGTTGATCGCTTATCAGGCCGATAGATTCGATAGCATCCAGCACAAAGTCGGGTGTCAATGCGTCGTAGGGATGTTCCAATTGGGTCACCGATTCGCGTCGTCAAAAAAGGCCGGCTAGTCTATCATGTTTGAATGCGGCATGGTGTAGGGGTTCTGCTGCGTATTCCAGAGACTATAGTCAAACAACAACGAACATGGAGTCATTATGCACTTACCTCATTACGGCCATCATTACGGGCTGCCAATGATCAAGACGAATCTGCTTTTTTTATTGGTTCTGGTGTCTTTCCCGTCGGCCGCCGAATTGAGTTGGCGTGCAGATGTTACCTACACAGAAGCAAATCCGGATTTTTCCGCCTTTTCGAATGGAGAGGGGTATTCGATTTATGCGGAAGTGTTGCATGAGGCGGGGGTGTTCGGGGCGCTCCGCCACACCGATGCTGAGTTTCAGCCCAGTGGGCCGGTGTCGGGTGGTGAGGTATCGACATGGCAGTCTGTGGCATTGGGCTATCGCCATGATTTAGACGAACACTGGTTGTTGGAAGGGCGAGTGAGTTTTCAGGAGAACGAGCGGGAGTTATCAGGGGGCAAGGATAAGGAGAGCGGACACGCGATAGAGCTGGGGGCGGGCTTCAAGGTATTTGATCCACTATCGGTAAGACTGAACGTTGGCACGCTTGATTTGCTGATTGATGACTGGACATTGCGCGCTGAGCTGGAGTATTCGTTCTCTGAGAATATATACGCCATTGCGCGCCTCAGAGACTATGCCGACTGGGATTTCACCTATTATGAAGCGGGTTTGGGAATAAAGTTTTAAAGCTCAGAGTCAGAAGCGTTTTCTGAGAACAAATCCAGTTGTTTGCCGTTCGCCAGAGAGTTTACTGCTGATAATTTTATACCCATTCCCATCAGACGAATATCCCGTTCCGATCGTTGCCGGGCTCGGGCAAGCATATTCAGGTAACGGCTCAGATCCTGCCATGGCAAGGGATGTTCCGCGACGATTTCTTCCAGTGTGGTTTGTCGAAAGTCCGAGAATTTGATCTTGACGACGCGTTTGTGAATGGATAATTCGTCCCCGATTTTTCGGGCCCGATCCAGCAACTCCTGATGCAGAAGTAATGCTTTGTCACGGAACACTGCCGGATCACGGATGTCCTCATCGTAAGTATGTTCAACTGACAGGGATTTCCGTATTCGTGTGCTTTGAACACTGCGCTGGTCCCTGCCTCTGGCCAACTCATACAGTCGCGCTCCCTGTTTGCCGAAACGTTGGGTGAGCTCTGTCAGTTCAAGATGTTGAAGCTCGCCGCAGGTATGGATTCCTAAACTATTCAACTTCTTGGTTGTGACTTTGCCGACACCATTGATTTTGCTGACATCCAGCTTTCTCACAAATGCCGCCACGTCCCCTTCGGTGATGACGAAGATGCCATCGGGTTTATTCCAGTCGCTGGCGATCTTGGCCAGGAATTTGTTGGGTGCGACCCCTGCCGAAACGGTGATACCTATGGTGCTGGCAACCTCTTTCCGGATCGCTTCTGCAATCAGCGTGGCACTGCCCCGGCAGTGCTTTGACTCGCTCACATCGAGATAGGCTTCATCCAGAGACAAGGGTTCTATCTGTTCAGTGTATTTCGACATGATGTGTCGAATCTGCTCTGATACCTTGCGATACAGGGGGAAATTTGGTCGCACGAAAACGAGATCCGGGCATAAGCGTTTTGCATGGGAAGATGGCATGGCAGAATGGACGCCATATTGGCGTGCGAGGTAGTTGCAGGTCGCGACGACACCGCGTCCATCGGGCCGGCCACCGACAGCGATAGGTCGGCGGGCCAAGTCGGGATTCTCACGCATTTCGACCGATGCATAAAAGGAGTCGGCGTCAATATGAATGATTTTTCGTTGGACCACGGGGCCGATGACTTCTCTCGTAAAATGCAGTCCAAACTTTACCTGATTCTGGCTATGCTTAAATAGTGAAAATAAAAAAGAGTAATCCGGTTGGCACTTCTGCAGAGACAAGAAAAAGTCTCTATGCTGACGTTTTTGTGCTGCTATCCAATGACTAACCCACAATAAGAGACGCCATTATGCGAGACTTCGTTGCCAAAACAGTTGTGATCACAGGCGCCGGTTCCGGTATCGGGCGTTCATTAGCGCTGCAGTTTGCAGGCAAAGGGGCCTTTGTTGCGATCTCGGATATCGATTCGGATGCCTTACGAGAAACCGAGGAAATGGTGCAGCGTGCCGGTGGTCGGGCGTTTGCTTCGGTGTTGGATGTGGCAGACAGGGCAGCGGTGTATCAGTATGCCAATAGCGTGCACGCCGAGTATCAGCAGGTCGACGTGGTCATCAATAATGCGGGAGTAACCGTCAGCGAGCGTATCGAGGATCTGGATTATGATGATTTTGAATGGGTGATGAATATTAATTTTTGGGGTGTTGTTTACGGCACCAAGGCATTCCTGCCATTGCTCAAGCAGTCCAAAGAGGCGTATATCGTCAACATCTCCAGTCTTTTCGGGATTATGGCCTTTCCAACACAGGGGGCTTATAACGCTAGCAAGTTCGCCGTCAGAGGGTTTACCGAAGCCTTGCGCTATGAGTTGGCTGATAGCTCGGTTACACCGATCTGTGTGCACCCGGGCGGGATCGATACCAATATCGTACGTAATGCTCGTTTTCGTCATGGTGAAGACGGCAGTACCGATCATGAAGCGGCTGCGGACGAATTCAGTCGTATGGCGAAAACCTCGCCGGATGAGGCCTCGGCTTTGATTATCGAAGCGATTCAAAAGCGCAACCGTCGTCTGTTAATTGGTGGCGATGCCAGACTCTTTGACGCCGTACAGCGTCTCCTGCCGTCGAGTTACGACCGACTCGTTACCTTTGTTTTAAAGCAAAATTTTCTGAAACGTTGAGACCTATTTGATATGGAAGTATACGAAACCGAGTGCCTGGTAATCGGTGCGGGTGTCGTTGGCCTGGCGGTAGCGAGGCAACTGGCGATGCTAGGGAAAGATGTGCTGTTGGTGGAGCGCGAATCCGCGTTTGGTACGCAAACCTCATCCCGAAACAGCGAAGTAATTCATGCGGGTATTTACTATCCCAGGGACAGTCTCAAGGCTCGGCTTTGCGTCCGGGGTAAACAGCTTCTTTATCAATATTGCCAAACTCGTCATGTTCCACATCGTCGTTGTGGAAAACTCATCGTCGCAACAAATGGCAATCAGCTTTCTGAACTGGAAGCTATTGCAGGTCGCGCGGGGCAGAATGGCGTTGTCGATCTAGAATTTCTGGATAAGAAGACAACCATGAATACGGAACCCGCGCTCAATGCGGTGGGCGCTTTGTTTTCTCCCTCCACCGGGATCGTCGACAGTCATGCGTTCATGCTGCAGTTGCTTGGAGATTTTGAAAGTGCTGGCGGCACGATTGTCTATCATTCGCCGGTTGAGTTGGTCGATAAGGTGGCGGAGCAGATGGTGTTTAGGCTGACGAATGAAGAAATGATTATTCGCTGCCGTCAATGCGTCAATGCGGCCGGTTTGCAAGCCGTTGAATTGATGCAGCACAGTCCGGTTTTTCCGGATCATTCAGTTCCTCAATTCCATAGAGCCAAGGGGAATTATTTTGCTTACAGCGGTAGGGCACCGTTTAGCCACTTGATTTATCCCGTTCCCGAAGTTGGTGGGCTGGGAATTCACCTGACTCTAGATATGGGAGGCGGGGCTCGTTTTGGACCTGATGTGCAATGGCTGGATCCAGGTGAGGACATAGACTATACAGTGGAGCCAGAATTAAAGGATAAGTTCGCTCAGGCGATTAGCAGCTACTGGCCTGAAGTTGAACCGGATCGGTTGATTCCGGACTATTCAGGGGTGCGTCCCAAACTTAGCGGTCGGGGGCAAGCGGCCGCTGACTTTGTTATTCAAGGCGTGGACTCTCATAGCATTGATGGTCTGATCAATCTTTTCGGGATCGAATCACCTGGCCTGACCGCCAGCCTTGCCTTGGCCGAGGAGGTTGCAGGACAGCTAAAAGGCTAGTCAGCTTTGGGCGTACGGGCTATAGTCCAAACGTCAACTCGTCTCACTCCGTTTGATTTTAGCAACTTTGCCAAGTGCTCCACCGTCGCTCCGGTCGTCATGACATCGTCGACAAGCGCTACGTGGTCGGCTTCGAGTGGTTTGCTTATGGAAAACGCGCCCTTCAGGTTTCGCAATCGCTCTTCACGTTTTAATCCTACTTGAGAGCACGTGCTCTGTGTTTTAACGAGCGTTTTTCGGTTATAGCTGATGCCAAATTCGGCACTGAGTCTGCGCGTGATCACCTCTGCATGATTGGCCCTGCGCAGGCGATATTTGCGTTTATCCATCGGAACCGGAATCAAAAGTACTGGCCAATCGTCATTTTGATAATGGTTTTCAATGGCTTCGAGGCTCAAATTAACCAGAGTGTTCGCAGTTGCCCAGCGTTGTTTGTATTTGAGCTCTTGAATGGCATTTCGTACTGGAAAGGTATAACGAAAGCAGGCAATGGCAGTATCGAAACTTGGATGGCGGCATTTGCATGAGAGACAAAAAAGTGAATCGTTTGAATTGCTTATGGGCAGGGCGCAGGCGTAGCAGCATGTTTCAATGTAGGGAAGATCCCGTGAACAGGGTGAGCAAACACCTGCGGTTTCCCAGGTGGGAAGCCCGCAGAAATAGCATTGTCTCCGTGTCAGCGTTTGTCGGATCTCATGTGTAAGGTGTCTTGGTCTGTCAACCAAAAATCGAAAACAGGTTGACAGGTATTTCCGCTGAATTATCATATCCGCTCCATGGATTCGCGCTTCAAGCCATAGATACATGCTCCCACGGAGCTGACAGTATCACCGCGAACATGGTCGCATTTGCCCAAATAGGAGTTCCAAGATGAGTCAAACCGGTGCCCTTCGTCACGATTGGACCAAGCAGGAAGTTGAGAGCCTGTTTGCTTTACCCTTCAACGATTTGCTGTTTCAGGCACAAAGTGTTCACCGTCAGAACTTCGATCCCAATCAGGTTCAGGTCAGCACGCTTTTATCGATAAAAACTGGCGCTTGTCCTGAAGACTGCAAATATTGCCCCCAAAGTGGTCACTACAATACCGGCCTGGAGAAAGAAAAACTGTTGCAGGTAGAAAAGGTGCTGGAAAAAGCCAAGCAGGCAAAGGCTCAGGGCAGCAGCCGTTTTTGCATGGGCGCAGCCTGGAAGCATCCCAGCGAGAAAGATTTGCCCTACGTCCTGGAAATGGTTAAGGGCGTTAAGGCCCTGGGATTGGAAACCTGTATGACCCTGGGAATGTTGACTGAAAACCAGGCTGACCAATTGGCGGAGGCTGGCCTGGATTACTATAACCATAACCTCGATACCTCGCCTGAATTTTACGACAAGATTATCACCACCAGGAGCTATCAGGATCGCCTCGAAACACTTCAGCACGTGCGTGATGCGGGCATGAAAATATGCAGTGGCGGTATCTTGGGCATGGGAGAAAAAGCTTCTGACCGGATTGGCTTGCTAGTTCAGCTGGCCAATCTGCCGGTCCAACCTGAAAGCGTTCCTATCAATATGCTGGTGAAGGTGAAAGGGACGCCGCTTGAGGATGTGGAGGACCTGGACCCAATCGAATTCATTCGCTGTATCGCGGTAGCTCGCATCATGATGCCTAAAAGCCATGTCCGTCTGTCTGCCGGTCGGGAAAACATGAGTGATGAAATGCAGGCCTTGGCGTTCATGGCCGGTGCGAATTCAATTTTCTATGGTGAGTGTTTGCTGACGACGCCAAATCCGGAAGCTCACAAGGATATGCAGTTATTTCGCAGGCTTGGCTTACAACCAGAACAGCGTATTGAATCTTCTGATGCGGATCAGGAACAAAAGATCAACGCGGCTTTGGAAAAAGAGCAGAACAAGCAGTTTTTCTATGATGCAACTGACAAGCAGGCCGAAGCAGGGCGCTCACTAAACTGATTGTTGAATGCGTTCCATGAAACCCTATGAATCCCGATGGCGGCAGGTACTTGAATCCCGTCAGCAGCAGGGTTTGATTCGTCAGCGCCCGACGCTGAGTTCATCTCAGGGTGTTTTAGTGGGTGTCGAGGGGAAGGAATTCCTGTCTTTTTGCAGCAATGACTATTTGGGATTGGCCGATCATCCAGCCATAGCGCTTGCAGCGAAAGAGGCGATCAAACGCTATGGTGTGGGCAGTGGTGCTTCACATCTGGTAATTGGACATCATCAGGAGCATGAGGAACTTGAGCGAGAACTCGCTGCGTTTACCAAGCGTCAGCGGGCGCTGGTTTTTAGCTCCGGTTATATGGCGAACATGGCCGTTATCACCGCTCTGGCCTCGAAACAGTCGATAGTTTTACAGGACCGATTAAACCATGCCTCATTGATCGATGGGGGGCTTCTGAGCGGCGCTCGTTTCCAGCGGTATCTGCACAACGATCCACAAAGTCTGAATCAGTATTTGCAGCGATTTGCTGATCGCAGTGAAAAACTGGTGATTACTGATGGTGTATTCAGCATGGATGGAGATGTTGCACCACTGACAGAGATTGCACGAGTGTGTGATCGGTATGAAGCGATACTCATTGTTGATGACGCCCATGGTTTGGGTGTGTTGGGTAATCGCGGTGCCGGAACACTGGATGCCTTGAATCTGAACGAAGATGAAGTGCCCGTGTTGATTGGTACATTTGGCAAGGCCTTCGGAACTGCTGGTGCGTTTGTAGCCGGATCTGAGGCCCTGATTGAACTGCTTATTCAGACCGCCAGGCCCTATATCTACACGACCGCGCAACCGCCGGCAATTGCCGCTGCAACACGCGCCAGTCTCAAGATTGTTGGCGAAGCTGATGATCTAAGGGAAAGGCTGTTTTCCCGCATTGAACAATTCAGGCAGGGTGCTGAAAACATAGGCCTCTCGCTGCTTCCTTCTCGCACTGCTATTCAACCTGTGCTGGTGGGTGATACTTCCAGGCTGATACGCATCGCGGCAGCGTTGAAAGCCAAAGGTATACTGGTTGGTGCTATCCGGCCTCCAACCATTCCCAAAAACACGGATCGCCTGCGTATTACGCTTTCAGCTTCGCATACCCCGGATCAGGTTAATTATCTACTTGAGGCCTTGGAGGATTCGGTACGGCATGGATTGCTGGAGCGACAATGAACGTGCTTCTGATCAACGGCTGGTCAGCACCTGCTAGCTACTGGACGGGCTTGGCGGACGGATGTGAGGTGATTGATTGCTGTGAAATCGTCAATCTGAACAGTCAGTTGAGCCGTAAAGAATGGCTTAACGAGATAGAGCGTAAGATTCGAGTACCAACTGTGCTTCTCGGTTGGTCCTTGGGCGGTATGCTGGCCTTGGAGCTGGCGAGTCGAAAGAATGCGAACGTTCTAGGGGTGGGCGTCATGCAATCCAATCTGCGATTTGTAAGGGACGTGCAGTGGCCATGCGCAATGGATGCTGATGTTTTTGATCAGTTTTTTTCCTATGTTGCGTCCTCAGAGCCGGGCCAAGTATACCGCCGCTTTGCGCATATGATGTTGCAGGGTGATCGGCACAAGCGTCAGGATCTTCGAGCCTTGTCTACAAAGGAAGACAGCGATCTTTGGTTTGAACAAGCGGTCTTGGTGCAGTCCTTACAATTGCTTGCCGACATGGATGTGACGCGAATGCTGGATCAGATTGAGGTACCTATTCATCTTGTTTTTGGGTCCTGTGACCAGTTGGTCCCGGTTGAGGCGGCGAAAGCTGTATGTGAAGTGAGTGATGGCGTGGTCGTGGATGTTATCGACGGCATGGCGCATGTTCCATTTTTATCACATTGGGAGCAGGTTAAGTGTTCGCTGGTCAACTTTATTGGGAGGGTCAGTGCAGGATTCCATTAGCAAAACGGCCATCGCAAGATCTTTCGGGCATGCCGCAGAAAGTTATGATTCCTCTGCGCACTTCCAGCAAAGGGTTGGCGCCCGTCTGCTTGACTATCTGCCGGTTACGCGGGGAAATATTGTCGATCTTGGCTGTGGCACTGGTTTCTTTCTGCCTCAGATCAGGTACAGGAATCCACACGCCACCTTGATCGCAGCGGACCTTTCCGAAGAAATGATCCGATATGGACAGCAGCACCATGGCAAAGATGCCGATTTTTGGTGTGTGGGTGATGCGGATCAACTGCCCTTGGCCTCAAATAGCATCAATGTGATTTTCAGCAGCCTGGCATTGCAGTGGTGTTTCCACCTAGACTCTTTGTTCAGGGAATTGAATCGGGTTCTGGCACCAGGAGGTTGTTGCGTCTTTTCGACTCTGTTGGATGGCACCTTGTTCGAGTTGAAGAAATCGTGGCAGAAAGTTGATAAAAAACAGCATGTTAATGAGTTCTTTACGGCATTGGATTATCGCAGCGCTATCGAGCGCAACGGCTTATTAATAGAAAGCTTTATTGACGAAAGTGATGTGCAGCAATACAAGGAGTTGAAGTTTCTGACGCGAGAACTCAAAGGCATCGGAGCGCATAATTTAACTGACAAACGCCCGCGCAATCTAACTGGAAAGAGTCGTTTGCTTAAATTGATTGATGCTTATGAGCGTTTTCGCAATAGCGAAGGCTTGTTGCCCGCCACCTATCGGGTGGCCTATATCGTGATTAAAAGACCGGAGAACTAGTGTGGCAAATTCTTTTTTTATAAGTGGCACAGACACGGGTGTTGGGAAAACATATGCCAGTTGTGCCTTATTGCAAGCAGCTGAGAGCCGGGGTCTCTCCACAATGGGATTAAAGCCGGTCGCAGCAGGTTGCGAGTTGATCGATGGAAAAGTGCAGAACTCTGATGCGCGTCAGTTGCTAAAATATATGAGCATTGCGCTGCAATATGAGCAGGTTAATCCCATCGCATTGAAAGCAGCCACTTCGCCTCATATTGCGGCGGCACTAGAAGGAAGAAATGTTTCATCATCGCGTATTGTTGGGTTTTGTCGGGGGGCTCTGATGCAAAAGCCTGACTTTGCCGTTATTGAAGGGGCAGGTGGTTGGTATGTTCCCATCAATTCCCGAGAAACGCTTGCAGATGTTGCTCGCGAGTTAGATTCGCCGGTGATTCTCGTTGTAGCTTTGCGTTTAGGTTGTTTGAATCATGCAATATTGAGTGCGAAAGCGATTCAGCAAAGTGGATTGAAGCTTGCGGGATGGATCGGTAATCAAGTTCAGAGCGTAAAAATGGATTACGAGGCAGAGTACATCGATTCACTCCAGGCGGCTATTCCTGCCCCCTGTTTGGGTATTCTGCCTTATAATGAAACTGGTGACCCTCAGTCCGCTCAAAGCCATTTGAATCTGGACTGTTTATTCTTGTAAACACTTGTTGGTTTGGTTGAAAAATAACCAGAAATTTGCTTAAATTGAACATGTAAAAGTGCGCTAATGCACAGAGAATTTGCAAGGCTATCCTAATGAACGTCAACTCCGTATTACAGACCGGTGTCCAAGGCATACAGCAGGGCACACAAGGAATCGAAAAGGCCGCCAGTGAAATTGTTCGCGCTGGAACAGTCGATGGCCCTGCTGGTTCCAACAGTGACGTGGTAGAGCCTATTGTTGATCTCAAGCTTTATGAAAGGTCTATTGAAGCGTCTGCGCAAGTGGTAAAAACTGCAGATGAAGTGCTTGGTACTCTTTTGGATACACTCGCCTAGAGAATTTTGGTTACTCTCATAGTAAACGCATAGTGAAAGTAACCAGCTGAAAAAGGCGTATCCCTTTGCTTCCTCAGTGATTTATCAATGAACAAGGGTGGCGACGGATGCAAATGATTTCCTCCTATAATATATCGCTACCTGCCGGCACTTTCCCCAACAGCAATTCTAAGTCAGTTGTAACATCATCTTTTTCTCAGTCGACCGATGCTTCGCTCCAACCCTCTTTGCGAACGGGTAGTGCAACAAGCATTCCTGGCGTAGGTTTCTCCAGCGTTGTTAGTGAGTCGACGGCGGTCGCTGCCCCTGAACCCCGCGTTGCGCAGTCATCCTCCCCTAGAAACCAGGATAATCAAATATCTGTTTCGAATCAGGAACCTGAGGCTCTGGTACCGCCCAATCAAGATGAGGACGACTCCTTTATTAATGCCCGCGAGGATTCGAACAGAGAGGTCGAAAGAGGCTCAGATCCACGGTCAGGATTAAATGATCGCGAGATTCAGGTTGTCGAAGAGTTGAAGTTGCGTGATCAGGAGGTTCGGGCCCACGAACGTGCTCATCAGGCAGTTGGTGGGCAGTATACCGGGGATGTTGCCTTTAGTTTTCAAACAGGACCCGATGGCAAGCGCTATGCGGTAGGGGGAGAAGTACCAATTGATGTTAGTCCGATTCCCGGTAATCCTCAGGCGACAATAGACAAAATGAGGGTGGTGAAATCGGCTGCATTGGCTCCCGCGGATCCCTCACCTCAGGATCGAAATGTCGCGGCTACGGCTACGCGCTTGTTACTCGAAGCGCAGATTGAATTGGCGGCTGAGAGAAGGGACTCAAGCACTGCTTCGGGGCCAAGTTTTGATTTTTCTCAACTCGTTTCCAAGAGCTACGAGGAAATTATTGGTTTGGACAATGAAAGTAGTCGAACGTTTACAGAGCAAGTAGATGAAAGGGTGTAAGTATTGAGTCTAACCCTGATCGCTCATGACGCTTACATTGCAGATCCTGGCTCGCCTGGCCGAACAAGCGGGGCAATCGCAGTCTAATCTGCAAGCATCAAAATCTCTGCTAAGCTTCTCATCTTTACTCGGAATTCCGGGAAATGTTGTCGGTAGCATTATTCGCGGCAAACTCCAGCACCAATGTTGTCAATTGTTATTTTGCCGTCTCAAATCTTGACAATTTGTTGAAGCAAACGTATGTTTCAAACACTTGTTTGATATTTCCTGAGTATTTACTCAACTCGTTCCATATTTCCTCGAACAATGCTGTTTCTGGGCGGAACGATGGTCAAACTCAAAGTATATCGAGCCGCGTAAGCGCGTTTTTAATTTAATTGAGGTTACAGCTATGCCAGATTATAAGGCTCCCCTTCGTGATATTAAGTTCGTAATGAACGAGCTTTTGAATAGTGAGAAGCACTACAGCGACTTGGGTGCAGAAGATGCAACGCCTGATATGATCGATGCCATCATTGGAGAAGGCGCCAAGTTCTGCGAAGAGGTTCTTGCTCCATTGAACAAGATCGGTGATGAGGAAGGTTGTACGTGGTCTGAAGATGGCGTAAAAACGCCTGCCGGCTTTAAGGAAGCTTACCAGCAGTTTGTTGAGGGCGGTTGGCCCGCAATGAATGCACCGGTTGAGCACGGCGGTCAAGGTCTTCCCGAATCCCTCAATATAGTAATGAGTGAAATGATCGGTACTGCCAACTGGTCTTGGGGTATGTATCCAGGTCTGAGTCACGGGGCGCGGGCAACACTTGAAGAGCACGGTACGCCGGAACAACAGGAAACCTATCTGACCAAACTGGTTACAGGTGAATGGACAGGCACGATGTGTCTGACTGAGCCGCAATGTGGATCTGATCTGGGTATTCTGACCACTAAGGCTGAACCAAACGCTGACGGTAGCTACAGCATTACCGGTACCAAAATTTTTATCTCAGCAGGCGAACACGACATGGTGGACAATATCGTTCACATTGTCCTGGCGCGTTTACCTGGCGCACCTGAGGGAACCAAAGGTATTTCCCTTTTCATCGTTCCAAAGTGTCTGCCGGATGCAGATGGCAATGCGGGTGAGCGTAACGCAGTAAGCTGTGGTTCGATCGAGCACAAGATGGGTATTCATGGTAACGCAACCTGCGTTATGAATTTTGATGGTGCCAAGGGGTGGTTGATTGGTCCTGAGAACAAAGGCTTGAACTGCATGTTCACTTTCATGAATGTTGCGCGTATCGGCACCTCTATCCAGGGCTTGGCCGCTGCAGAAGGTTCTTTCCAAGGTGCGCTTGAGTACGCCAAAGAGCGCTTGGCTATGCGTTCTCTGTCTGGCCCAAAAAATCCTGAGGGTAAAGCGGATCCTATCATCGTTCACCCAGACGTTCGTCGTATGTTGCTGACCCAAAAAGCTATTGCCGAAGGGGCTCGCGCAATGATCTATTATGCCGCTCAGCAGGCAGACATTGTTCAGCATGGTGAAGGTGAAGAGCAGAAGCAGGCTGATGAAATGCTGGGTTTCCTGACCCCTATTCTGAAAGCGTTTTGCACTGAGGCGGGTTATGAAGCCGCGAACCATGGTATGCAGGTTTTCGGCGGCCATGGCTTTATTTCAGAGTGGGGAATGGAGCAGATTGTTCGTGATACCCGAATCGCTCTGATGTACGAAGGTACAACTGGCATTCAGGCACTTGACCTGTTGGGTCGTAAGGTATTGATGACCCAAGGGGCATCGCTGAGAAACTTTACTAAAATGGTTCACGTGTTCTGTAAAGAGCATGAAGACAATGCTGATATGAAGCCGTTCGTTGATCGTCTGGTTACCTTGAACAAAGAGTGGGGCGACTTGACCATGAAGATCGGTGCGGTTGCTATGCAGAATCGGGATGAAGTCGGCGCAGCGTCTGTTGACTACCTGATGTTCTCTGGTTACGTCGCGCTTGCTTACTTCTGGGCTCGCATGGTTGCTGTCGCGCAGAGCAAGCTTGCTGAAGGCACAACAGAGCAAGACTTCTACAATGCCAAGGTCAAGACTGCGAAGTTCTATTTTGATCGTGTGTTGCCGCGTACGGCTGGCCACGCTCAAATGATCGCCGCAGGTGGATCCTCCATGATGGAACTTGATGCGGAACATTTTGCGTTCTAATTTGTTTCGATTGGAAAAAAAGCCCGCTTTTGCGGGCTTTTTGCGTTAAAATGCGCGCCGAAATTTTAAATCCTCGCTTGAAATATAGGCCGGGCGAGGCAGATTTGGGCTTAAATTGCGTCATGCGGACGTTATTTGGGTCTTTTTGGACACAGTCGAGGGTAGAGTAAATGGCAGATTATAAAGCTCCGTTGAAAGATATTCGTTTTGTTTTGAATGAAGTATTTGAGGCGGAAAAGCTTTGGGGTTCCCTGGCGGGGACACGCGATACAGTAGACATGGAAACCGCTGATGCGATTCTGGAAGAAGCGGGCAAGATTACCGCTTCTCTGATTGCTCCACTGAGCAGGGAAGGTGATGAGGAAGGTTGTCATTTTGATGATGGAAAAGTCACAGTGCCAGCTGGCTATCGCGATGCCTATAAAACCTTTGCTGAAGGTGGATGGTCTGGTCTGACAGGTAACCCTGACTATGAAGGTATGGGGATGCCCAAGATGTTGGGTGCACAGTATGAAGAAATGCTGTACTCGGCGGACATTTCCTTTGGTTTGTATGTGTGTCTGACTTCCGGGGCAGCTTTAGCCATTGATGCACACGCGAGCGAAGAATTGAAACAGAAGTACCTGCCAAAGATGTACTCTGGGGAGTGGACTGGTGCGATGGATTTGACTGAACCGCATTCAGGTACAGACCTGGGTATGATTCGTACTAGGGCAGAGCCAAACGCTGATGGCAGTTACAACATCACCGGTACCAAAATATTTATCACCGGCGGCGACAACGATCTGACAGACAATATTATTCATCTGGTATTAGCCAAGCTCCCTGATGCTCCAGCCGGTTCAAAAGGTATTTCGTTGTTCCTTGTACCGCGAAATCATGTTGATGATAGCGGCGTGGTGGGTGACAACAATAATGTGACTTGCGGCTCTATCGAGCACAAGATGGGAATCAAAGCGTCCGGTACCTGTGTGATGAACTTTGATGGTGCAAAGGGTTGGCTTGTTGGTGAGGTTAACAAGGGCCTCGCTGCCATGTTTACGATGATGAACTACGAGCGCTTGAGCGTAGGTATTCAGGGTTTTGCTGCATCAGAGCGTTCTTATCAAAACGCCGTAGATTATGCTTTGGACAGGGTGCAAGGACGTGCAGCGACAGGTCCTGCACAACCCGAAAAACCAGCAGATCCTATCATTGTTCATCCTGACGTGCGTCGTATGCTACTTACAATGAAAGCTTTCACTGAAGGTAGTCGAGCGTTTTCAACTTATGTGGCGCGCTTTCTTGATATCTCCAAGTTTTCGGATGATCCAGAAGAGAAGAAGCACGCAGAAGCAATGGTTGCGTTGATGACACCTATTGCCAAGGCGTTTATGACTGATCGTGCGCTAGAGTCTTGTATTGCTGGGCAGCAGATTTTTGGTGGTCACGGATTCATTCGCGAATGGGGACAAGAGCAGTTGGTCCGCGATACTCGTATTACTCAGATTTATGAGGGCACGAATGGTGTTCAGGCGATGGATCTGATGGGACGAAAGGTTGTGGCCAATGGAGGTAAGTTGTTTGAATTGTTTGCCTCTGAAGTATCGTCGTTTATCGAATCTGAAGCAGACAACCAAGCCTTAGCTGCGTATCTTCAGCCGTTATCAGCGACGCTGGAGCGATTGAGTGATGCGACCGAGCACGTCCTAAATGCGGCGAAAGATGATCCAAACGCAATTGGATCGGCAGCGGTCGATTACCTTGATCTGTTTGGTCTGACTGCCTATGCCTATGTTTGGGCGCGAATGGTTAAGGTTGCAGCGCCGAAGGTTACTCAAGATGAGTTTTATGCTTCTAAACTGAAAACGGCGAAGTTTTACTTCAGTCGTTTGTTGCCTCGTACGGTAGCGCTAGCCGAAACGATAAAGGCAGGAAGCGAATCTTTGATGGAGCTTTCAGCTGAGAACTTTTAGCTTGTAGCGTAGTGTTTCGTCCTGAAAAAGTGTCAACGCTATTTAGGACGGGACACACAGAAAATAAAAAGCCTCCTTTTGGAGGCTTTTTATTTTTCGTTCGTGTTATCGACGCTTTCTTACAGTTTGCTGAGCAATTCGGCCAGGTTGTCTTCTACTAAGTTTGCCTGGTAATTCCCCGTCCAGGATTTATCGACGATTCCATTACCATCACTGTCTTCGATCATGGCGACACGGTTACCGTTTATGTCATAACTATATTGCGCCACAAAATCCCAGTTACCATCAGCATCTAGGTCTCGGTAATATCGCGTGCGTTGGCCTTCATTGTTGTATCGGTAGGCTTCTATGTAGTCTGCGTTGCCATCTAGGTCACGATCCTGTTCATAGCGAGAGATGTTGTCGTTTGAGTCATAGGTGAATGTGCTGAGAGAGCTTGGGAAGCCGTCCAGAGAAATGTCGATATTGTGGGAGGTCCGGTTGCCTCGTACGTCATAACTGTAGGCTACGATAAAATTTGGTGTGCCGTCGTTGTCTTTGTCTTCACTGAAGATGCTGACCAAGCCGTTGTCATACAGGTAGCTCGAGGCTGAATCGACTGAACCATCACCGTCGGTATCTAAGGTGTAAGCCGTTACCCGGCCGTCGCTGTCGTAGCTGTACTCGGTAGTTTGATCAATGCTCCCATCAGCCCCCAGGTCACTCTCGAAGCGATCCAGCAGACCGTTATTGTAGACATAAGATTCCAGATTGGTTGCAGAGTCCGTTTCCGTCAACCGTGAGATCAGATTATCGCTCTCATCGTAGGAAAATGTCTCGACTGTGTCATTGACTGAGTTCGTTCGTCGGATCAGATTACCACGCTCATCGTAACTGAATGTTTTGACCCGGTCAGGTGTTCCGTCGCCGTCATTATCGGTGCGCTCTTCAGCGAGCCTGCCTTCTTCGTCATATTCGTAATCAACTGTGGACAGCGCTTCATTCCCAATAGCAGAAGAAAAGCGACTGATCTGTTGAGATTCAACATCAATCTCAAGAGACTCATACAAATGTTGGACGGAGGGTTCAAATCCTCTGACATTAATAATACCCGCAATATTTTTAGCATCGGCAAGATCTGATCTGAGTTCAAAAGAACGGGCCTTAACATACAAGTTGATTGATGTATTCTTGAGTAGTTTGTGCGCATTGCCTAGATCAATGTTGTTGGAGGGATCCCCGTCAACATCGAAGGTTTGTAACAAGGTGGCGATATTGACGACACGATCAAAGCTATTAAAGTCGTCGGAAGAAAGTTTACTGGTGATTTCTCTTTGAGTTCGAACAGGAAGAATGCCTGCGAGATCAAAGGGCGTAATGATTGTGCCTGCTTGCGTTGACCCCAATACCGTGCCGCCTAGCTTAAAGGTGACGGTTTCTCCGGGGAGATATTTGAACTCCCCATCTGCGTTGGTGAGTCCCGACTGGGTAGGCGTGCTGTAATACAAGCCTTTTACCGGGCTGTCGGTAAAAACACCTGTTTCCGCAGAAGGTGTGTTGTTTGAAGAGCCACTAGAGCCTCCGTCACCTCCGCCACCGCATGCTGACAGCAAAACTGAGAAAGCTAGCAATAAACATAGTTTGATAGGCATGTTTGGTATCCTGTCCTGACCCATATCTATTGAGGCGTTACTGTCAGTAGATCGACGTTTGCACCACTGGAGCCTGTTGTCTGTAGCCTCAAGGTATTGGTTCCAGACTGAGGAATAATTGCAAATGTAGCGGTATCAAGCCAGGTAGTGGGGCTTCCGGTTGCAGGGAATGAAATGGTGCCCTGCGAGACGCCGTTCAGGATGACTTCAAGTGGGCGATCACCAATATCCCAGGCGTATCGGACTGTCAGGTCGTAAGTCACCGCGAAAGCGCTGAAGGTATACTCAATGTAGCCTTCGCCAGAATGCTCAATATAGCCGGAACCGGAGAAACCCGCGTTAACCGCCGAAACTGTATGAGCACCACCAATGGTAGCTGTCTCTGCTTCAATATTAACTGTTACCGGTGTTACGACGTTTATGGTACGAGTGACTGTCGTCGCGTTGTTACCGGCAGCATCGGATACGTCATAACTCAGTACATACGTTCCTTCAGTATTCACGTCCAGGCTACCAGAGGTAACGACACTGCCCGTAATATCCCCATCAAAGCTGTCAGTCGCAGTAACACCTGGATCACTGAATAATTCGCCTATCGGGTGATCAACTGATGCATCCCCGAGTAAGGTGATGGTGGGGGCGATGGTATCGGCAACGATGACATCGCGAGTGACGGTTGTGGCGTTGTTCCCGGCAGCATCCGATACGTCATAGCTTAGTGTGTAGGTGCCGGACGTATTGATATCCACTGAACCAGTCACAACAATGCTGGCAGATAGATCGCCGTCAAGGGTGTCTGTGGCCGTCGCGCCTGGGTCGGTGAAAGTGGTGCCTTGTTCCTGGTTGATTGGATCGGATCCGGTCAATGTTATTACGGGGGCTGAAATATCGGCAACAATCACATCTCGTGTAACAGTGGTTGCATTATTGCCAGCGGCATCAGACACGTTATAGCTAAGTGTGTAGGTGCCGGCAGTATTGGTGTCGACTGAACCAGTCACCACAATACTGCCCGAGAGGTCGCCATCTGCGACATCGGAAGCGGTCGCTCCTGGATCCGTGAACGTTGTGCCTTGGTCATGGTTGATTGGATTGGTTCCAATCAAAGTAATAACCGGAGCCTGGGTGTCCGCAACAATTACATCACGCGTAACAGTTACGGCATTATTGCCAGCCGCGTCAGATACGTTATAGCTAAGTGTATACGTGCCAGCTACATTAACATTCACCGAGCCAGATACCACAATACTGCCTGAAATATCTCCATCAATATTATCTGCTGCGCCTGCGCCAGGATCGGTAAAGGCTGTTCCCTGTTGGTGGTTTATTGGGTTGGCTCCGGAAAGTGTAATAACTGGAATCGTGGTATCCGAGACATTGACGGTTCGGGTGACCTGTGTAGCTGCGTTACCAGCAGCGTCGGAAACATCATAGGTGATCACGTAACTTCCTGCCGTGTTCACATTGACCGAACCGCCCTGAACGATGCTTGCGGTCAAATCACCATCTATGTTGTCGGAAGCTGTGGCGCCCGCATCTGTGTAACTCGTTCCTTGTTCATGATTGATGGTTGCACTGCCGGTGCGAGTAATCACGGGAGCTGTTGTATCCGCAACAATGACGTCGCGAGTAACGGTCGTCGCATTGTTTCCGGCTGCGTCAGAGACATTGTAGGAAAGTGTGTAGGTGCCAGATACATTGATATTGACCGAACCTGTCACGATGATGCTGGCGGTCAGATCACCGTCGAGCGAATCGTTTGCGGTGGCGCCTGGGTCGGTAAACGCGGTGCCTTGCTCATGATTAATGGGGTCACTGCCGGTCAAGGTAATGACTGGAGCAATGGTGTCGGCAACGATTACATCTCTCGTGACGGTGGTCGCAGCGTTCCCCGCAGCGTCGGACACGTTAAAGCTTAAGGTGTAGGTTCCGGCGGTATTCGAATCAACAGTTCCGGTCACGACGATGCTGGCTGAAATATCGCCATCGAAAGTATCGGATGCGCTTGCTCCGGGGTCTGTGAAGACGGAGCCTTGTTCATGATTGATAGGGTCACTGCCAATCAATGTGATAACCGGTACAATCGTATCCGCAACAATGACATCACGCGTAACCGTCGTTGCGTTGTTTCCGGCTGCATCTGATACGTTGTAGCTGAGTGTGTATGTTCCCGCCACATTTGCATCAACGAATCCGGATACAGTGATACTTGCGCTGAGGTCACCGTCGATATTATCGACGGCGCTGGCACCCGGATCACTGTATACCGTTCCCTGTTCATGGTTGACTGGGTTGGAGCCAATCAACGTGATAACGGGAGCCGTGGTGTCCGCGACGATCACAGTGCGAGTTGCCTGTGTGGCAGCATTACCAGCAGCATCTGTCACATCATAACTAATGATGTACGTGCCAGCAGTATTAGGGTCTACGGTGCCGTTGGTGATTATGCTGGCGGTTAGATCTCCGTCGACATTATCAGACGCTGTTGCGCCTGCATCGGTATAGCTGCTGCCTTGTTGAATATTAACGGTGGCGCTTCCATTAAGAGTAATCACTGGCGCTGTAAAGTCGTTTACATTGACCGTTCTTACCTTTTGTGCCGCAGGATTTCCCTGAGAGTCAGTGACATCATAAGTCACGGTATATGAGCCAGCTACGGCATCATTGACATTGTTAACCGTTACGATCGACCCAGTAATATTGCCATCAACCGCGTCTTCAGCTGTTGCGCCGGCATCCACGTATGCGGTATTGATTTCATGATTAACCGGATTGCTACCGGTAATGGTGATTGTTGGTGCTCCTGTATCTGCAACGTTAACTGTTCGTGTAACAGATGTGGCCGCATTTCCGGATGAATCAGATACATTGTAAGTCAGTATGTAGGTGCCGATGACAGAGGCATTGACCGAGCCGGTCACATTAATATTTCCACTAATGTCACCATCTGTATTATCGCTGGCTGTCGCACCTGCGTCTGTGTAGATCGTATTTACCTCATGATTTACTGGGTTTGAGCCGGTGAGGGTAATTACCGGTGGGGTCGTATCTGCGACAATGACTGTTCGAGTCACGGTTGTTGCCGCGTTCCCGGCCGCATCAGATACGTTGTAGTTCAAAACATAAGAGCCCGAGACGCTGGTGTTGACGGAACCCGTCACCACGATACTGGCACTAAGGTCGCCGTCAATCACATCGCTGGCAGTGGCGCCAGGATCTGTAAACGTTCCACCCAGTTCGACATTAAACGGGTCGCTTCCAGTTAAAGTGATGGCGGGAGCTGTTCGGTCGGCAACGATGACATCACGTGTTACCGTCGGTGCCGGATTGCTCTGTGAATCTGTTACGTCGTAGCTCAAGGTGTAGGTGCCCGCAATGTTGGGGTCCACCGAACCGGTCACGACGATGCTGGCGGTCAAATCACCATCGGCAGCATCACTTGCTGTTGCGCCGGGATCTGTAAATGGAGTTTGGAGCTCGTGCAGGATCGGATCAGTCCCCAGCAGGGTAATCGAAGGTGCTCCCGTATCGACGACGTTCACAGTACGAGTCACTGTCGTGGCAGCGTTGCCAGATGAGTCCTGGACATTATAAGTGAGGGTATAGCTCCCAATCGTTGATGCATTGACCGAGCCAGTAACACCAATGCTACCGGAAATGTCGCCATCAATATTGTCGCTGGCCGTCGCTCCTGGATCGACGAAGACAGTGTCGACCTCGTGAGAGAGCGGATTGGCTCCACTCAGCGTAATAACAGGAGCGGTGGTGTCTGACACAATGACATCTCTGGTAACTGTTGTGGCTGCATTACCGGCAGCATCAGAAACGTTATAGCTCAAGGTGTAGGTACCGGTCGTGTTTGAGTCAACGGTGCCTGTAACCACAATACTGCCACTCAGATCTCCGTCGATTATATCGTTGGCGCTTGCACCAGGATCTGTATATGCCGTGCCTTGTTCGTGATTGATCGGGTCGGCACCGATCAACGTGATGGTGGGGGCTGTGCGGTCAGCCACAATGACGTCACGCGTTACGGTAGGGGCTGGGTTGCTCTGTGAGTCCGTAACGTCATAGGTCAGGGTGTACGTACCCGCCGTATTGGCATCTACGCTACCTGTTACCACAATGGATGCAGTCAGGTCACCGTCAGCCGCATCATTGGCTGTGGCACCGGGATCCGTGAATGCTGTTTGCAGTTCATGCAGGATTGGATTGTCGCCATTTAGCGTGATTGCAGGTGCGCCTGTGTCAACGACGTTGACTGTACGAGTGACTGTTGTTGCTGCGTTACCCGAGGCGTCGCTGACATTGTAGTTGAGCGTATAGGTGCCAATAGTGTTTGCGTTGACTGCCCCCGTTACACCGATGTTGGCCGTAATATCACCATTAATATCGTCGGCCGCTGTGGCGCCTGGATCGTTAAATATCGTTCCCACTTCGTGATTCAGTGGGTTAGCGCCAATTAGTGTGATAACAGGAGCGGTTCGGTCTGCTACGTCAACAACTCTTGTTACCGGGGCTGCGGCATTCCCGGCGGCATCATTAACATTGTACGTGATCGTGTATATGCCGGCGGTATTGATATCAACTGTATCTCCACCTACTACTATTCCGGCTGTGATATCTCCATCAGTGTTATCGCTAGCGGTGGCTCCCGCATCCGTATAGGTTGATCCCAAATCGTGCAGGATGTTTGCTGCACCGGTGAGTGTGATGACCGGTGGTGTGGTATCCGAAACATTGACTACTCGGGTTTGTGTTGGGGCAGGGTTGCTTGCAGAGTCAACCACATCATAGGTTACGTTATAGGTTCCGGTTGTATTCGGGTCGACTACATCTCCTCCCACGACTATCGAAGCGGTTAAGTCGCCATCAATGGCATCTGAAGCGGTAGCTCCTGGGTCCGTGTAGGGTGAGCCCAGTTCCTGAGCAAGGGGGTTGTCGCCCAAAAGGGTGATGCTCGGTGCGCCTGTATCCGCAACGATTACGTCTCGAGAAACACTTACCGCTGCGTTACCCGCTGTATCAGTGACGTCATAAGTCAGGGTGTAAGTTCCGGCGATTGATGTGTCGACGCTACCACTCACAACGACAGAGGCAGTCAGATCTTCACCTGGGACATCACTTGCTGTTACGCCAGGGTCGGTAAAGGCCGTGTTTAATTCCTGATTGTAGGGATTCGAACCAAGAAGAGTGATAACCGGAATAGTTGTATCGACCACATCTACCGTGCGGGTGACAGTGGCCGCGGCGTTGCCTGCAGCGTCCGAGACGTTGTAACTGATGACATAGCTACCAACGGTATTACTGGTTACTGAGCCTGAAGCCGTAATGCTGGCGGTAATATTGCCGTCGATGTTGTCGAGGGCTGTCGCTCCCGGATCGACGAAAGCATCGCCTTTTTCCAGGGTAAGCGGATTGGCTCCGGTCAGAGTGATCACAGGAGCGGTGGTATCTTGAACGATCACATCTCGCGTTACCGCTGTGGCGGCATTTCCTGTTGAGTCGCTGACATCATAGGTAAGGGTATAGTTGCCTGCGATATTGGCATTAACGCTGCCGGTTACGACGATGTCTCCGCTGATGTCGCCGTCGCGATCATCTGTTGCTGTCGCGCCTGGGTCGGTAAATACAGATGCTTGCTCGACGTAGAGAGGGTTGTCGCCATTAAGAGTGATGACCGGTGCTGTGATGTCTACCGCGAGTACGTATACCGTTCGCGTGACTGTATCAGCCGCATTGCCTGCTGAGTCAACGACGTCATAGTCGACGCTGTAACCTTCAGGGGGGCTGGGTACAGATGTATCGATCAACGCGGGGACGTTGATAACATCCGGTGTTGCAATAACGCTGGCGGTGATATCGCCATCTTCTGTATCGGTGGCCGCGTAGCCGGGTTCAGAGTATGTATCGCCAACTATTAAGGTTACATCTGTAATGCCCGGGGAGGTTTCCGTCAGTGCGATTACCGGTTTTTCGTCAACACCTGACTCACTGACGCTTACTTGTATCGGTACGCCTGAAGTAAAGCTGGGGAAG